>JAFDYD010000004.1:179587-182662 GCA_018267615.1 Bacteroidota bacterium
ACACACAATATTCATTGCTCAAGTGGGGATTACAAATCTATATCCAATTCCCTTAATGGTTAAAATTTCAAGCGAATCGTCTTCCCTGATATAACTTCGGAGGCGGGTAACATACACATCCAGGTTGCGGGAATTGAAAAAAGAATCATTTCCCCAAAGCAGGTTCAGGATATCTTTTCGTTCAATGATCTTATCTCTGTTTTCGTAGAATATTTTTAGCAGTTCACTTTCGCGGAAGGATAATTTTTTCTCTTCTCCACTTTTTTCCAGCACCTGTCGATGAACATGAAATAAAAATTTTCCAATATTAACCGAATGACTCATGATCTTCGACGAGTACTCTTCTTTTTTTCTGAGTGCATTATGGATCCGAACAATTAATTCCTCCATGCTGAAAGGTTTACGGATATAATCGTTTGCTCCCAGTGTAAATCCTTTTACAACATCTTCGGTTTGTGTTTTTGCGCTCACAAAAATTATTGGGATTGTTTCATTCAGTTCACGTATTTCTTCTGCAATTTCAAATCCATCTTTGTTTGGAAGCATCACATCCAAAATGCATATATCCGGTTGAATGTTTTTAAATAATGAAATCACTTTGGATCCATCCGCTTCCATCAACACTTCAAATCCACGACTCTCCAGGCTTTCTTTGACGATTTTGCCGAGGAACAATTCATCTTCCACATATAATATCTTGATCTTACTCATTGCCTTTTGGTATTAAAATCATGAAGCTGCTGCCAATGCCTTCCTTACTTTCAACTTCTATAGAAGCACCTTGCCGCTTCAACACATATGCGATGTAGCTAAGTCCCAGTCCATATCCTTTCACGTTATGTTTATCACCCGTCGGAACTCTGAAAAATTTATCAAAAATTTTATCTTTATAAGCTTCAGGAATTCCGATTCCGTTATCTATAACAGTTATCCTCAGTTGCTGCTGCGCTTCCTCCAACCTGATTTGTATTGATGGATTCGCCTTGCTATACTTCAGCGCGTTGTCCAATAAATTAAAAATTACGCTGGTGAGGTGTAATTTGTCGGCTCTTATACCAAAGTCAACTCCAACATACTCCATATTTATCGAAGCCTGATATTTTTCGAACTGTAATCGCATCGACGATATCACTTCTTCGATCAATAGCCGGATATCAAAATATTCATTGTTCAATTCTATTTCGTTCTTTTCAAACATGGATAATTTTAAAACTTTATCTACGAGTAGCGATAATCGTTGCAATTCATTCTGTGAAATATCCAGGTATTCCCTGGTGCGGTCGGGATTTTGCAAAGCATTAAAATTTCTCAGCGCTTCAATGGCCACACTCACTGTTGCTAATGGTGTTTTCAATTCGTGAGTGATGTTTCCGATAAAATCGTTTTTGAGCTGGGTAAGTTTCTTCTGGCGTTGCCAATTTCTAAACAATAATAAAAATGAAACAATGGTTATGCCTACAAGCAATATTGAAAAGATAATTTGCGGGAATAATCTTTTGCTTATATACCAAGGTAAATTGTCGAACTCCAATTGATAAGTTCTCGGTTTCGAAAATCCAACCATCACTTTGTTATCAGTAGGATCGGGTTGTCGTATTTCTTTCAGTTCGCTGTTAAAAGCTATAATATGAAATGGCGTTGATACATTCTCTTTGGCCAATATCTGTTTGTAATTGTGCTCTATTTCTTTCACCGTAATTGAATCCTGTAAAGAATCGACTCCAATTAAAAAATCGTACACAGGATTGTTATACATGGCATTGCTGTCGTCTTCCTGTATCGTCGGTCCAATTCGCTGCTTAATTGCTAATGTATCATTGAAAAAAATTCTTTTTATAGTATCCTTGCCAAAATTTTCACCATTGTGATTCAACGAGAGAATAAAAGAAGATTTACGATGACGATGTTGAAGGGATGTATCTCTTACTTCTTCCTGTAGTACATTGGTCATACTGACAAGGCCGGCTCTGTCGGGAATCCGGATATGGATATTTGTATCAAGATGTAATTTGGAAGCCTGCAACCTGAAAATCGTTTCGCGAAAAAGTATATTGCTATGAAGAACAAACAACCTCTTTTCCTCGGCAAAATTTTTATGCAACCAGAATGCCTGGAAAGCTACAATTACGGCAATCGTGATCGTCATGAGTAATATGGACAATCTCTGCTTGTTCATCCGAACAAAAGTATAAAAATCTCCGTCCTTCTTTTAGAAGCTTTAACCTTAATTAACATTAAAGCAAGGCATGTTAACCTGATTCAGCGCGCAGCAGAAATAGATTTGTTTTTAAAATTACAAAACATGAAAACATTATTATTTACACTGTCCACAGTAATTGTGTTGCAATCTGTTTCGGCGCAGGTAAAAGAAGGTACTATTATTTACAAAAGAAAAATTGATGTTCATCGCCGTATGACAGATGAAAACATGAAAGCAATGGTGCCACGATTCGACAGTTCCAAAGTACAGCTATTATTTTCAGGAAATGAATCTATTTTTAAAAAATTGCCAGAAGAAAATGATATCCGGGATCATGCAGGCGATGATGGAAATCGTATTGTCATCAATATGGGCGGACCGGATAATGAAACTTATAAGAATTTCACCACAGAGAAAATTATTGAACTCAGGGAACTGGGTCCAAAAAAATATATTGTTGAAGACACACTTCGCAAACAGAATTGGAAGATGAATGACGAAACAAAAACCATCAACGGATACAATTGCAAAAAAGCTACTACAAAAAATCGCGAAAGCAAAGATGTCATTGCATGGTATTCGGAAGATATTCTTTGTCCATCAGGTCCTGAGCAATATGGGGGATTACCTGGCGCAATCCTGGAATTAAATGTGAATGATGAAGAAATTGTTTTTTCTGCAATCGACATTCGCACAAAAGACCTGGATAAAACGCTGGTGAGAGCTCCAACAAATGGGAAGAAAGTAAGCAACAAAGAATTTCAGAAAATGATCGAAGAACAATTTGGTCCGGGTGCTGGTAGTGGTGGCAGGATGATCAGGATAATCAGAGATTAAGTTGTCTGAACCGGGATTTTTGTGATTAATATGATGGG
>JAFDYD010000004.1:182677-210369 GCA_018267615.1 Bacteroidota bacterium
CCCATCATATTAATCACAAAAATCTCAGTTCAGATTATTCCTAATTCATAATCTTCAAGTCTAACTTTTGTTGGCGTCCTCCAACATTCATCGATTTTCCAGCGAAGCGATTGATATTATATGTAAAACTCAAAAGCCAAAAACGGTTCAGCACTTTGTAGGATATATCCTGTATATAATTCTCGTTGGTATTTCTGCTGAAACCAATATTCTGTTTCAAAATATCAAATACCTGGAAGCGGATTTCTCCTTTTTTATTGTTGAATAATTGCTTGGCGACACCGGCATTCCATATTACCGGATTTGTATTATATCCTGCTGGCAATCCGGTCCGGCGAATATAATCCACGTCAGTTGCGATGCTAAATCCTTTTGGCAAATAGATATTGAAATCGAGTGTATAGTTCTGTGTCCAATACCTCACATTCTGGTCCGGTTGCAGCGAATAGCGGTTATCGTTATAACTTATTTTAGCGCTGCCTGTAATATCCAGGAGTTCCTTGTAATAGAAATTTAAATCCGCACCTTGTGAAATCGTCCATCCGTTGCTGTTATTCCTTACATTGTTAACAAGATTGGCGTTGTGGTCATATGAAACATTACTGTTGAGATTAAGATTGCTTTTTATTTTTCTAACTGGGAAACCCCAGGAAAGACTGCCATTCACCGTGTACAGTCCATTTAGATTAACGGGAATCGAAAGCCTTTGTCCATCGCTATTTATTCTATCGTCATTGACGATTTTGTTATGTGTAGCCAGTAAATTAATCATCGCAAAAAAACTGGTATGTTGGAAAGGATCGAAGGTTACATAATTCATTCGAAGTACGTGGTGATATTCCTGCTCAAGATTCGGATTTCCAATTTTTACATTCAATGGATCTGAATTGTCCGGTACGGGCTGTAGTTGTGTAGTAGAAGGCTGTCGTGTAAACGTATTGTAAAAAAGGCGGACATGCTTGTATTTATTGAAATTGTATTGCAATTCCGCATCCGGCAAAATGTTGAAGAATGATTGCTTTAGCAAACTGTCTGATGACAAATATTTAAAATCATTTTTAAAATTGGTCTCTTCCATTGTCGCTCCGAAGGAGAGACTATAATCTTTTTGCTGGTTGCGCAGATGAAGACCTTGGCGGTTATAAGTATAACTGTTATTGAAATCATTTGTAAGCTGTTCGTTTGGAATATTGAATTTGCCGCTTGCATCAGCATCAAAAGTTTTTTTGTCAGACTGCGCATCGTTATGCACGAAATTGTAATTGAATTCTATCAAAGTTTTCTTTGATAAGGGCTCTGTATAAACTAAATTAACTCCATAGTTATTCGATTTGCCATTCTGATTATTCACTTGATTCAGTGTATCTATATTTACGGGTTGATAATAATTGTTGATCGAATAGAGGCTGCCTGAACCTGAGCTATTGGTTGTAATAAAAGAAAAATTTGCAGAAAGTGTTCTTCCTTTTTTTGAAAACCTGTGGCGGAACAACATCGAATTATTCCAGTTGTACCCATTGCCTTTGGCATATGAATTAGAGAACCCATCGTTTATCAATGTTCCGCTTTCAGCAGTGGAATTATAATTTGAGAGGGAATTATTGCTACTATTCTGATAAATAAAGGTGGAAGACAGTCTAAATGAATTAGACGAGTCAATTTTTGTATCTACGATTGTATTCAATCGGTGATTCTCATTATAGCTGTCAGTTACGCTATGCTGTTTCTGTGTAAATGCATTACCGGGCACCAGGTATTGGCTCAAGACATTTTGATCAATCTTGTCATCCGTCCGATTATAAAAATAACTTCCCGTAAAATCAGTTTTTGTATTCCAGGTATTGCTGAAATTAAGTCCACCCGCAAGCGTGGTTGTGATTGCGCGGTTATTGTCCGTCAAACCCTGGATAGCAATTCCTGATCCTATGGGGTCGGCAGATGTTCCCCGGCCACCGTGCGCCGACATGCCTCCTGTGAAATTCATCACATCCTGGAAAGCGAATCCTTGTTTATTGGTATTGTTCGCCATTCCAATAAACGACAATTGCCGGCTGCCTTTGAACTCATTGATATTCGCTCTTCCTTCATAACGGTCATTATCACCCGCTCCTGCAGTCACCTTTCCAAATACGCCATTTTTTTTATCTTGTTTGATGGTAAGGTTGATTGCTTTCTGACTATTGCCATCATCAAAGCCGGTAAATTGCGATTGATCTGATTTCTTATCGAACACCTGGACCTTATCTACGGCATCAGCCGGAAGATTTTTAGAAGCGATCTTTGGGTCATTGCCGAAGAATTCTTTTCCGTCCACCAAAACTTTTTTTACTTCTTCACCATTTGCTTTGATGGTTCCGTTTTTATCGACTTGTATTCCGGGCAATTTTTTTAACAGATCCTCCACCACTGCATTGGGTTTTGTTTTAAAAGATCCTGCGTTGTATTCGATAGTGTCTTGTTTGACGGTAACTGGTGCGGCTTCCTGCGTTACGGTTATTTCTTTCAAGACATCAGCTCTGTTATTGAGAACTAGAAAACCAAAATCAATTTCACGGACAGAGTCTGCTATAACAAAATTTTTACTGATATTCCGGTAACCAATATGCGTAATCAACAAACGAAATTTTCCATTAGTAAGTCCTTTGATCGAAAACTTCCCGTTTTGTTCTGTTCTCGAAAAAGCAACTAAGGAAGAATCTTTGGAATCCATTACGGTGATAGTAGCGTTTTGCACTGGTTGACGAAGCGCAGTATCCATAAGAGTTCCATGAATAGCCCCATCGTGCTGGGCACTAACCATAAGCTTGCAAAAAATAAAAATCGTGAGGAGGTAAAAACGTTTCATGACGGTTTATTTTCGTTGTATAACACAGGTCAACGAAAATATCCGTAGCGGTTAGAAAAAGAGGTTAATTTGGTTTGATTTAATGTTAAGCAAGGTTAAAAAGGGAGAACTAATTCGTCGAAGCAGTTGCCTGCTCTTCCTTATGATCATTGTCATATACATTCAATGTAACTTTCCAGTCAGAAACTACATATTGCAGATCCAATTCAATTTTTAATTTTTTCATTTCTCCAACGGCTGGCAACAATTCAAAAACTACGGCAGTCAATTTTCTTTGTTCATAAGGCGTGCGGTATTGACCACTTATGATAAAAGGTTTTTGTCCATCGACTTTGATGATTGTATTTGCTATCTGATCGTAAATTTCTTTGTATTTGTTTTTTGCGATATTGAAATCGCGACTTGTAAAAGCGGTACAGCTCCAGGTGTAGCTATCATTATTTGAGATAACATGTTTTGTAACGACGCAGGAAGTTGCGCCAGGAACCTGAACTGTTGATTTGTATTCTACAGTTTGCGCCTGTTGAACAATCACATCACCTTTGATATTATGGAAACGATTTGGAAAATCTTTTACAACTTTCTCCAACGCTATGTTCGTCTTGTTGGAGAACACATCCTCCTGGGCCATGACGGCGCTGGAAAGGATGATGAAAGCAAGCGTTGTTATGATGCTTCTCATAGAAAGGATTTAACATCAAAATACTACAATTTACGGGCCGATGCAATAGGGAAATTACGAGGTGTTTTAACAAAGCGTTACATAATAATCCCGGAAGGAAAGCGTTACAATTCAAACCCCATTATTCATTATAAACTCATATCAGTGAAAAAGAATCACATGTATTTCGATACGCAGCGGGCGAAGGTTTATAAGGATATTTACCGTCCTTCATCCAATATCTATCGTTTCTTTAAAAGCCTGATGTCTGTGATCGTTGATGGTCACTCACCTTCCGGAAATTATATGCATTATCACAAAAAGAGAAGATAGACGAGTAATCTCGCTGTGCTTATTTCTGAAAATATTAAAGGCCGCATGATACTGCGGCCTTTTTATTTTATGTCATTTTGCAGGCGGCTGCGGTTGAGTGTTTCCCCTTAGTTGATCCATTTGCCTTTGCATATTTCTCGGCATTGGTCCGTTACCGTTATTATTTCTATTATTAATCCCGGCGCGATTAAGATTGAATGTAAAAGTCAACATAAAATATCTCTGCAACACATTCGAGCGGCTGTCGAGAATATAGTTATCACCGATGGTCCTGGTAATACTTTTGTTTTGGTTTAAAATGTCGTTCACAGATAATTTTATCTCGCCATTTCTTTTTTTGAATACTTGTCGCGCTATGCTTTCATTCCATAATGGTATGGCTTGATTATAGCCATCCGAACGTCCGCTAATAATATACTGGTTATAGTCTGTATATAAAATCCAATCCTTAATAAATGTATAAGAGATGTCGGCCGTATATGTTTGAGAAAAATAATGATTGTTCAAATTTTGCTGCACCGAATAAGTGACATTATTATAGGAAATACTTCCATTCAATCCGAGATTCAGTTTATCATTAAACACAAGATTGATACCTGCAGTTTGAGTGACAGTCCAGGCATTTGAAATATTTTTCTGCTGATATAAAAGACTTGGACTTCGGTTGTACGAAACAGAGTTATTGAAATTGATATTGCTGCCTTTCATTTTCCCTTTCAAAGGAAATCCTACGGTAACAAACGAGCTTCCGCTGAATGTTCCATTCATGTTTACGGGTTTTATCACCTGTATTCCATGCCCCATAGAATCGATGCTATTAACAATATCATTCGACGTATTGTCAAGAATGATATTTGCAGAAATAAATTGAAATGTAGAAGGATTGAAACTGTTATACCTGATATTGAAATTATTTTCAAATTCTTCTTTTAAGTTTGGATTACCCAATTTTATCTGCAAAGGATTGGTAACATCCGCTACGTTTTGTAGTTGTGTAATATTGGGTTGATTGGTATGCCCCCGATAACTGATTCGCAGGTTTTTTGTTTTGCTGAAACTGTAATTGAAATTTGCGGTTGGAATAATATTTACGAATGAATATTTCAGCGTGGTATCCTTACCGGTAGATGCCTGCCTGGTTCTACTCGAAAGTTCTGAATATTGTAGTCCTGCACCGAGCTGGAAATTATATTTTTGCTTGGCCACTCTGAAATTTGCACCAAAACGATTGGCATAAAATCCATTTTCAAAATAGTTTGTTTGCGGAACATTGAGCTTGTCATATTCATTTGTTGTAGAATCATAATTGAATGCTTTACGATCGGACGTATTGAAATTGTGTGTGTATGCATAATTAAACTCGAGCAACTTACCGACACCTAAAGGCTCGGTATATGATAAACTCCAAACATTATTATCCGCTTTTGTTTTTTGTGATGAATTCAAATCCTGCAAGAGTACGCTGTCAAGAGATCCGTCGGGATGATAAAAAGAAAGCGGAGAATAATTTGTTCCACTTCCATTGCTATTACTAATCGTATTATTCCATCCAAGTGTGATCGTGCGCCCGGGAGTTTTGAATCGCTTGCGAAAAAGTAAATTGTTATTAAAATTTATACCATCACGCAGAGATGTATTGTTTGTAAAACCATTGATGGCTTTGTAGTTCTCTGAATTTTTTACAGCTTGGGTATAGGTAGAATCGTAACTGCTACTTTCGGAATGTTGTAGTGTGAGACTAGGAATATATAAAATAGAAGTCATGCTATCCAGCGCATATTCTAACCGCATATTGAATCGATGGTTCTGATTTATATTTCTGGATGAAATCTGGTCCGACTGATTTGCCACCGAATCACCAGGAAAAAATGATTGCCGATATGTGCTCTGTTGAAGTCCATTATCCGTGTGCGAAAAAAAATAGCTGCTGGTGAGTTGCAATTTGTCGGCGAACTTATCTACATAATTTATTCCCGCGGATGTTGTCTTAGTAATTCCGGTTGCTGTGCTTCCGGTTCCTACTGATGTTGTAAGTCCGGTATTTCCTCCGCGATAAGTGCCACCACCTCTTCCACCAGTATTACTTCCTCCTCCGCCACCTCCACCTGCGTTGCGCGCACCAAATCCTCCCATCGATGTTACTACGTCTGAAAAATTAAAACCCTGTTGATTGATATTATTTGATGCGCCGATTATGGAAATGCGCTGATCTTCATTAAATCGATTGAATGAAAGATTCCCCTGGTAACGATCATCGGTTCCATATCCCGCAACCGCTCTCCCGAAATATCCTTTCTTTTTATCTTTTTTTAGTTTGATGTTAATTGCCTTTTGCCTGCTACCGTCATCGATCTTTGTGAATTTTGCCTGGTCGCTCATATCATCGAATACCTGCACCGATTCAATCATATCGGCAGTAATATTTTTTGTGGCGAGTTTCGGATCAGTTCCGAAAAATTCTTTTCCATCAACATATACTTTTTGAACCTGTTCTCCCTGCGCAGTTACATTTCCATCTTTATCGACCTGAACGCCGGGCAATTTTTTTAGCAGGTCTTCCGCGTACGCATTTGGTTTTACCTTGAAAGAACCAGCATTGTATTCAACAGTGTCTTCCTTGATTTGTATTGGTGGTCGCTCAACAATTACTTCTTCCAACACCTCACTTGATTTTTGCATATATAAAATTCCAAAGTCGGTGTCTTTTTTTTCTGCAGACACCGAGAATCTTCTTACGATCCGTTGATAACCCTGGAAAGTAATGATGAGACGATAATTATCTGCGGGAAGATTTTTAAAAATGAAGACACCGTCTTTATTGGTGACGGTAAATGCTTCGACGCTCGAATCGGCGACATGCAAAATTGAAACAGAGGCTTGTGACAGATTTTGTTTTCCGGTAGTATCGATAATTTTTCCCTGTACGGATCCAATTGTTTTATCCTGCGCAAAGGTCGGCCGACTGAATCCGATCAGGCATAGAAATATCATAATTACATTTCTCATCTATCCACATGGATTGATATCAAAATAACGTATAACGAAAGGATGCCGGTTTCCCCGATGTGCTAATGGTAAAAAGACATGGCCGGCAGGGTGAATCTGATAGGTTAGAGATAAGGAACAAGGTACAAGAAACAAGGTACAAGAAACAAGGTGCAAGGTTCAGGAGGCAAGGAGTTACAATACCTTGTGCCTTGTGTCCTGTACCTTGTTCCTTTCTTTATAATCTTTGATAAGTTAACTGAATAAATACTCGACATCTTCCCTGGAAAGACTCTTCACAAATCCATCATCATCCACGATGAGGTCTTTGGCGAGTATGCGTTTCTTTTCCTGGAGTCCGAGAATTTTATCCTCAATAGTGTCTTTACAAATCATGCGGTAAGCAAAAATATTTTTTGTTTGCCCAATACGATGTGTGCGGTCAATGGCCTGCTGTTCTACCGCAGGATTCCACCATGGATCAACGATATAGACATAGTCAGCAGCAGTAAGGTTTAATCCGACACCACCGGCTTTTAAAGAGATCAGGAACACGCGACAACTATCGTCGTCCTGGAAAGCGCGGATGGCTTTTTCTCTATCGGGTGCGGAAGTGCTTCCATCAAAGTATTCAAACTTTACATCCAATGATTTCAGTTTTTCTTTGATGAGCGCCAACATTCCGAGGAATTGTGAAAAGATAAGCGCTTTATGATCGCCGATATTCTCCGTGATCTCTCTCGCCAGCTCATCGAGTTTGATGGAATGATTGGGATATTTTTCTGTTTCATTGAGAATAGCAGGTGAATCGCAAATTTGCCGAAGCTTCATTAAGCCTTGTAAAATTGTAAGCTGCGATCTCTGTATTCCCTGCGATTCGATGGTGCCAAGGATTTTATCGCGATAATCGTTCCTGTACGCATCGTACACTTTACGTTGCTCGTCTTCCATTTCACAATACAAAATAGTTTCCGTTTTTTCGGGAAGATCTTTCGCTACTTGTTCTTTTGTTCTTCTTAAAATAAAAGGAAATAACAATTTTCTCAAATGATCTTTTCGATCCGCCTCTCCAAATTTATCAATCGGAATTGCAAATTCCTGTCTGAAGAATTCAAGACTTCCCAGCATACCGGGATTTAGAAAATTCATCTGTGCAAAAATATCAAACGTGTTATTCTGTAAAGGAGTACCGCTCATGCACAAACGATGTTTTGCATGCAGCAGGCAAGCCGCTTTTGTAACCTTGCTCCCTGGATTTTTTATCGCCTGGGACTCATCAAGCACTACATAATCGAAAGGTATTTCGATGAGTAATTTGATATCGCTTCTCAATGTGCCATATGTGGTGATGATCACATCATATTGATCCAACTGCTGCTTATTGCGAATCCTATCTCCACCGTGATGAATATAATAAGTGAGGGCAGGAGTGAATTTTTTAATTTCATTTTCCCAGTTGAAGATTAGAGTCGTTGGACAAACTACCAATGCTCTTAATTTCTCATGAGTTTTTTTATAATGATCCAGAAAAGATAAGGCCTGCACTGTTTTACCCAAACCCATATCATCCGCAAGGATTCCACCCCAATTCACTTCATGCAAATAATTCAACCAATGAAATCCGTGCACCTGGTAGGGCCGGAGTATATGATCAAGATGCGAAGGCGGTGGAATTTCTTTTATTGTTTTGAATTCTCTAAGCTGCTCGTATTTTTTTTCGAGGTGAATGATCAATTCCTCTTCATCACGTCCTTCATACAATTCATCGATCACACTCATGTGATATTTCGACAAACGCAACTGATTCAATTTGCCTTCGCCGACGCGGAATAACAGAGAATATTTTTTAACCCATTCCTCTGGCAACACACCAAGCGTACCGTCGTTGAGCGGTACAAATTGCTGACGATTTGCAAGCGCTTTTTTTACATCGGCAATCGTCACTTTCTGATCTCCAAAAACAATATCCACTCTCGCATCAAACCAATCGGTATTGCCACTGATATGAATTTTTGTTTGTGGTCTTGCAGTATTGAAACGGAAATTTTTTAGCGCCTCAAAACCATACACGGCCACTTTCATTTCCTGCATCGCATCTGTAAAAAGGAAAAACCAGTTGTTACGCAATACATCATTTCCTTTCAGAGCCAGGCTCGCTGAACCTTGTGGATGGATGAATTGCGAATGCAGCGATTCCAGTTTACTTACGAACTCTGCTTCGATTTCTTTGTTGCGGTGAATGATTAGTACCTTGTCGCCATCGGGTACGATGATCTCATCTTTGCCGCCATACATCGTTTCAAAACCTTTGTAAGAAAAAATCGGCTGGAATAAAAGATAATCACCTTTCTCCTGCAGCAATAATTTTCTTTCAGGATCACCACTCTTCACTTCTTTCACAAGTTCCTGGTCAAACTCTACATGATAATCTTTCGTCAAAGGAAGGATAAAACTCTTTAGTTGGTTTGTCCAGTCGTCTTTGTCGATGATGTATTTTTTCTTTGTAATGAATTTTTCAATGATCGCAATATCTTCCTGCTTATTCCATTGGTAAAGGTTGTTATTATAAAAAAACAATACGCTACTCTTGCATTCGTTGTTTGTAATTTCAATCGGCTGCCCATTTATTTTTACAAAACACCTGACTTCGTATTGATTTTTTAGAGGGACAATTTTGAAAAAAGGAGTAAGCTGATCGGTAGAAATCCCAATCGGTTGCAGGTTTGCGGTTTTGAATGGTTTGTGTCCATTCAGAAAAAACACAAATGGATTATCGCTTAATTCAGTAAATAATTTTTTGAATCTTGGGTGAAGATATTCAATCATCAATGCCTTTGTTTCCTCGGGCAAATCGTCTTCTTCATGATGAATGATATTTTCCCACATTCCGCTAAAAGGAGAATTTCGGTTGAGGTATTTATTGATTTCCTGTTCCTGTACTTTTCTTAGCGAATAAATCAGTTGCTTATCATTTTCATTGAACGAATCCGTATTCGTGAATTTGATCAGCTCCATCTTCTCCACTTTGCCGGAAAAAGATGTTTGTTCATCATTGCTTTCCCCACTTACAGCTTCAACAGCAAAACCGGGATACGCGTTATGATTAAAATTGAACACGATGCCGAGGCGTTGAATTGCGCCCGTTTCTTTCTCTGCAATTTCTGCCACCGGCTCCACTTCCGGAACTGGTTTTTGTTTCGGCATGCTTGCGATAGGTGCAACTCTTTTTATGGAAGTATCGAGTACTCTTAAAAATGGTTTTCCGTCTTTATATGAAAATTCAAACTTCCCTTCGAGATTATCTGAAAGAGAATATCCGTAGGCTTCGAGTAATTTATTTTTTTCCTTATCCCAGTTCCTGATGCTATCAAAATAGTACGGACCATGCGCATGAAGCAATTGTAAAAACACAATCACTTTTGGCAGGCACAAAGGATGCGTGGGATCATCATAGTCGCAACTCGTATCAAAATTTCTTTCTTCGTTTTTCCGAATGATCACTTTATGAGAAACTCCGTCGATTTCTACAACAGCTTTTACTGTTTCATCTTTTGCATATTCGATTACAGGACGCTGAACCCGCAAATATTTTTCAGCTTCCTCAAAACTTTGAGGAGAACATAAAAGACGTATACTTTTTAGGTCGATGAATTTCATTTTAACCACAGTGTGCTGTTGATTATATTCAACGGCTTGTGATTTCAGCAGATTTCTGTCGAGCAATTCCTGCAGTTGAATCAGTGCTGCTGCTTCATGCCTGCAGATGTCGCCAAGATTGTAAGGACAACTGCATCTTACCGATAATGTTTTGGGATCTTTAAATTTTTGTACATACACTTTGTAGTAAGTGGAATAGCTATCGTCTTTGATACGAAATGTGACGGATTCGAATAGCTCATCATATTCGATCAGTTCCACATAGCCGATAGCATGGATTTTTTTTCCCCGGCGAATTACTTCGTCGGTTCCATTTGTATATACATACTTAATAAGGTGCGGTAGCGCCATTCAGGTGTACAATTTACCATTCTCCTTTTTCCAACCGGATATTAGATTGCTCAAACCGATCGGAAAAGACTAATCTGCAAAAGTAAAGGAAAATTAACACATGTAAATATCTTGCCAACCAAATTAAATCATCTTTTAACATTGTGCCGGCTACTGTACCGATGACCGGTTTTATTACTGTTTTCCGTACGCATTTTCCGTAAAACAAATATCCCGGCCAAGATAATAATGAGAATAGCTCCAAGAGTTAAGTATTTTTTTTTGTTCTCCCAGCTTAGCAAACTTGAAAAACCGGAAAAAGCAACAGCAGTAAATGAAGATTCCCTTGCACCTACATCAAATGCGTTGCCTTGCGGCCGCGGCAATCCTTCGATATCACTGCGTATATGGCCGATAGTTAGACCCTGATCAACAGCTGCACTCTCTGGCAACAGGTAACAATTTATACTGTCTTTCAAACCCGCGGCAGACGCACTGCTGAAATATAAATTGCCTCCGGTATCTGGCGGATTGGAAATGTTCCAGTATTCAAAACCTGTTCCGCTTCGACCGGGATTTTGATTATTGAATGAAAGATTATTTTTTATTTCGCAAGAATACCCGGGCTCTAAATTCGGAATAAGCGCAACAGCCGTTGTGTAATTGAGATTGTCTTTTTTATCACCGGAAGTATTGTTGATGATATGAATATTGACACCTTTAAAAAATTTTGAATTTCCCCATTGAGCAGCTTCAACTCTTATATCGGCCGTTCCGTAGCAGGTAGAAGCTAAATCAATATTATTATAGATCCATATATCACGCACAATATCTCCAAGGCTTCCGCCGTACATGCGGCATAGCCAGCCCCAGCCACCTTTACGATAAATATTATGCACCTGCCCATTTCCACCATACACACTAAACATTCCTATATCATGATTATTGTAAACAGGAATTTCATGGATTCGGATATCATGAAAATCGAATCGGTAAATATTTGCACCAAAAACCACCATGCCTTCTTCGTTTGTTGAATCATATGTCGCATTGAAAATCGCGACACTGTCAATTACATTATGAAGATCATGCGGCATACCGAATGATCCGCACAAAAGAGTGCCGCAATTGTTCAGTTTGATATTGGCAATGGCTACACGTTGAAGAAGAATAGAAGAAGTATCGCCAGTATAAATCAGTGTGGTTTGATTTTCCGATGCATCAACAAACCGATGTACATCACGCGCCTGGCAATTATATATTCTCAATCCAACAGACCTTTTTGTAATTGCAAAGCCACCATCAGTAAAATAGAATCCATACGTAATCTTACTGTCACCCTTACCTGAAATAGTGATATCGGTGTTACCGGATAATTCAACTTTTCCGGCGAAAGTTACCAGTCCCCCATTATTAATAATCGTAATGCCATTCAGATTTGAAAATATTCCGCCCGAATATCTGCCCGATTGAACGGCAAGCACATCACCCGGTTCCAGTCCAGTCATGTTTATTTTACTGACAATACCCTTACCGTTTCCAATAATTACCGTTTTTGCAAAAATTGAATTGGAGATTGAGAAAAGAAATATGATGATAATTCCCCTCATATATTCATTAGGAAGTGGCTTAAATTAAAGAGTACCGAAAATACGGTTTTATTCATAGTGCGCGGTTATCAGGTCGTAACCTTATATTATTTTTTTAGTAGCTCTTTAATTTTATTTTTTTGAAAGGTGTAAGGTTAGGGGTGTAGGGCATGGCGAGCTGTTTGTTAATAATGGTAACGGTGAAAAATAAAAACGATAATTGAAATTGGGCATGCTATACCCTACACCCTTAACCTTACACCTTTCAAAAAATCGAACTGAAACACTACTATTTTTATCTTTTTGGAATAGCATTTGCCACACATACCTTTGTATACAAAGATGTTTTTCTAAAACAGTATTTATGGTCCGTTGCATTCTGCTCGCATGTCTGTCTTTTTATACTTGTTTACCATCTGCCCTGTCACAAAAAATAAAAAAAGCTGACAAACAAATACTGGATAATCTTGAATCGGAAATACATTACCTGGCAGACGATAAACTTGAAGGAAGAAGAGCTGGTACCAATGGAGAAAAACTCGCAAGCGATTTTATTACCGGCGAATTTCAAAAAATAAATTTGCAGCCAAAAGGCGAAAACAGCGGGTGGCTGCAATCATTTGTTATCTATGATGGCAAGCAAATAAAAGATGCACATTTTATTGTAAACGATAAAGAGCTCCTGCTTAATAAAGATTTTTTTCCGCTCGCGTTCAGTGCAATAAAAACTGTTGAGGGAAGCGTAGCAATTGCCTTACAAGAAAGCGGTGTTCCCTGGTTTATAGATATCAAAGAGATTGTTGAACCCAATTTAAACAATCCACATTTTGATGTTTACGGAACTCTTAGTGAAAAAGTAAAAGACTATCAGAAAAAAGGAGCAACGGCGGTTGTGTTTTTTAACAGCTCAAAAAAAGGAGACGATATTGCTTTTGATCCGAAAGATAAATTGCCCACCAGCGATCTTCCGGTATTATACATTACAAAAGAGGCCAAGAGAAAATACATGAGAGATGAGTCAGCTTCTGTTGATTTAAAAATCGTGGTTGACATTGGTGATAAATTGAGAACAGGACATAATGTGATTGGATACATTGACAATGCAGCAGCAAACACCATTATTCTCGGAGCGCACTACGATCATCTTGGTTATGGAGAAGATGGAAATTCTCTTTATAAGGGCACAGAAAAAATGATTCATAATGGAGCGGATGATAATGCAAGTGGTACTGCAGCAATGATCGAACTCGCACGGATGCTGAAAAAATCCAAATTGAAAAAAAACAATTACCTGTTTATTGCATTTTCGGGTGAAGAGCTTGGATTGTTCGGATCGAAATATTTTTCTGACCATCCAACCATTGATCTTTCAAAGGTGAATTATATGTTGAACATGGATATGGTGGGTAGATTGAATGATAGCTCACATATATTAACTATTGGCGGTTATGGCACCTCACCTGTTTGGGGCGAATTGTTCAGCGCGAATGACGATAAGAAATTTTTCACGATAAAATTCGATTCGAGCGGAACTGGTCCCAGTGATCATACTTCATTCTATAGAAAGGATATACCTGTTCTGTTTTTCTTTACTGGCTTGCACAGCGACTATCATAAACCAACCGACGATTTTGATAAAATAAATTATGCGGGCGAACTACAAGTAGTAAAATATATTTATAGCCTGTTAGAAGATCTTAATAAGAAAGGCAAACTTGCATTTACCAAGACAAGAGAGACGCAAACGATGAGCTCCACGAGATTTAGCGTAACTCTTGGCATTATGCCCGACTATACATTTTCTGGAAGCGGTGTCCGGGTTGATGGTGTGAGTGATGGAAGACCGGCACAGAAAGCGGGGTTGAAAATTGGAGATATTATTGTCAAGCTTGGCGATTATCCTGTCTCCTCTCTCGAAACTTACATGCAGGCGCTTTCTACATTTAAAAAAGGAGATAAGACAACTGTGGCGTATAAACGAGGGAATGAGAATGGGCAGGCGGAAATACAATTTAACCAATGAACCTTGATTATACTGATTTAAAAAAAGATTATGAGGAGAGTTGAATAGTTGAGCGAGTTGATTAGTTGACTAATCGACCAATCAACTCGCTCAATTATTCAACTGACTCAACTAATCAAACTCTTCCTCATAGCATGAAGCTGAAACTCGACATAGATGAACTGGCAAATGATTTTTTTGAGAACGCGCGATTGCTTGGCATCGTGGCGCCGCTCAAAGGATATCAGCTATGCTGGCAATTGAATAATCAGCTTCGATTTGATTTCCGGATCAATAACCAAATCGAAATTCAACTGGATAAGAAGAAAAGGAAATATTTTTTTTGTGTGTATGAATGTCCCCAAACTTATAGCGCACTAACCCATTATCTGTATAGCAATCATTTTGAAGGAGAATACTTGCTTCCTGAATTCAGGCATCTTGATTTTTTATGGTTACTAAAAGGTGATATGGTAGATGATAGATCGTTATCGGAATTGATGAGCGCCATTAAAAAAGTGAATAGTATTCAACTGGTAACGGAACTGACTAATGAAAAGATCAAGAACAAAGGACACCTAATATTTTAGTCTCCTTCACTCCAAAACCGGTATCGATTCATTTCTAAATTATTTTTTATGTGGAAAGAAGAGAAAAACAAGTTGTACAAAAAATTTGAATTCAAAAATTTTTCGGAAGCATTTGGTTTTATGACGAGAGTCGCTATCGAGGCGGAGAAAATGAATCATCATCCTGAATGGACAAACGTATATAATCGTGTTGAATTCTGGCTATCCACGCACGATGCTGGCGATATTGTTACTGATAAAGATCGAAAGCTTGCTCAGAAAATTGATTCTTTAGTAAGCTGAGCAGAAAGCTTAACGCAAAACGCGAAACGCTGAACGCATTTCAAATCGAAGTTCGATCTAAATTGCGTTAAGCGTTTCGCGTTAAGCTTTTTCAACTATTCATACTTGCGAGGAATTCTTCATTGCTTTTCGTTCCGCGCATACGTTTCAACAATTCATTCATCGCTTCTTCCGTATTCATATCATTCAAATAAACACGTAACAAATTCATGCGTTGCAGAATATCTCTTTCGAGCAGCAAATCATCGCGACGTGTAGAAGAAGCAACAAGGTCGATGGCAGGGAAAATACGCCTATTAGACAAACGACGATCCAATTGCAATTCCATATTACCAGTTCCTTTAAATTCCTCAAAGATTACTTCATCCATTTTAGAACCGGTATCGATCAGTGCTGTTGCAAGAATGGTTAGTGAACCACCGTTTTCAATTTTTCTGGCAGCACCAAAAAATTGTTTTGGCTTTTGCATTGCATTTGCTTCAACACCACCGCTGAGTACCTTACCGGAAGCCGGCGCTACTGTGTTGTGAGCACGAGCAAGGCGGGTAATAGAATCAAGCAGAATCACCACATCATGTCCGCATTCTACCAATCGTTTTGCTTTTTGCAATGCGATGGTTGAAACTTTCACGTGTTTTTCTGCAGGTTCATCAAAAGTAGATGCGATCACTTCTGCTTTCACACTGCGTTCCATATCCGTTACTTCCTCGGGGCGTTCATCCACGAGCACAATCATCAGGTAACATTCAGGATGGTTGGCCGCTATCGCATTTGCAACTGCTTTCAACAGCATCGTCTTACCCGTTTTCGGTTGAGACACGATTAAACCGCGCTGGCCTTTTCCGATCGGCGTAAATAAATCTATGATCCTGGTTGAATAATCTGTTGGAGAATTAAAAAGATTTAATTTCTCATATGGAAACAACGGTGTGAGATAATCGAAAGGAACACGATCACGAACTTCTTCGGGACCTTTGTTATTGATCGTTTCTACTTTCAACAAGGCAAAATATTTTTCTCCCTCTTTAGGCGGACGAACTGCACCAAATACCGTATCGCCGGTTTTTAATCCGAATAATTTAATCTGCGACGGAGATACATACACATCATCCGGAGAAGATAAATACATGTAGTCACTGCTGCGCAAAAATCCATATCCATCCGGCATCATTTCTAAAACACCTTCTGCCTGTATGATACCATCAAACTCAATATTGAACGCGTCATTGCGACGTTGTGGGTACACTTTATTTTGCTGCTGGTCATTTCCTCCCTGCCTGTTTATTTCAGCATTGTTTTCCGTTTCTTCAAGAAGTTCGTTACTGCTTTCCTGCTGATCGCCGTTTATTGTCGGAACATCTTCCTCTTCTTCATCGATTTCTTGCGCGCCTTGTTGCACTGGTTCGGAAATCTCTTCTTCTTTTTTTCTGGGTTTTTTAATAAGAGGCTTTTCTTCTTTTTTCTTATTGTCTTTTTTCAATTCTGGTTTTTTAGATTTCATATCATCATTTTCAACAAAAGCTTCTTCACTTGAATTTGCTGTCGTGGTTTTTATAATTCGTTTTCTTTTTGGCTTATCGGCACCATCGCCTTTTTCACTGGATAACAAAGCCTGTTTGTCCAATATTTTATAAACAAGTTCTTGTTTGTCGAGTTTTTTTGCATTTTGGATTTTTAACTGATCTGCAATATCCAGCAGTTCAGGAACGAGCATGTCGTTTAGTTGAAGGATGTCGTACATAAAAACACTTGAGAGTTAGAATCAAATTAAACAGATGGCCTGTTTTCGTTGAAAAGATTTTGAAAAAATTGAATTTTGATTACTATGAACGGAATGGCTAAAACTGATAATTGTGAGCAAAGGATAAGAACTAATCAGCTTAAATCCAATGCAATGTTAGTATAAAAACGTAAAAAGCAAAAAAATATTTTAAAGCCTTATTTAATATTGGGCTCTTAACGATGCCCTGAAATGGCCGATACACCTCAATTCGACATGACGCTGAGTTTTTACGGAATCCATTAACAAATCTATTTTCCATCTCTATGCTTGTATGAATACTTCACGGGTTGTTTTATCTTTGCGCACTAATTTTAAGAAATTATAATAGGATATCATGTTCAACAAGAGAACTAAAATAAAAGAAGTGCTGGAAACGGAGCCGAACAACCAGGAAATTACAGTGATGGGTTGGGTGCGCACTTTTCGAAATAATCAATTCATTGCATTGAACGATGGATCCACAAACAGTAACCTGCAGATTGTGGTAGCGTTGGGTTTGTATGATGAAGCCTTATTGAAAAGGATAACAACCGGTGCATCGTTGAAAATTACCGGCGAATTATTGCCTTCATTGGGCAAAGGACAAAAATCAGAGCTGAAAGCAAAATCAATTGAAATTTTGGGCGATTGCGATCCGGAAAAATTTCCGCTTCAACCCAAAAAACACAGTCTTGAATTTTTAAGAGAGAAGGCTCATCTTCGTTTTCGTACCAATACGTTCGGGGCGGTGTTCCGCGTTCGTCATGCACTTGCCTTTGCTATTCATCAATTTTTTAATGAGAGGGGATTCGTTTATTTACATACTCCGATTATTACAGCATCAGATGCGGAAGGTGCCGGTGAGATGTTTAAGGTGACCACCTTACCATTTGACAAAACGCCGCGCAATGACGATGGCTCTGTAAATTTTAAAGAAGATTTTTTTGGTCGTGCAACAAATTTAACGGTGAGCGGACAGCTTGAAGGAGAACTTGGAGCGATGGCTTTTAGCGATATCTATACTTTCGGTCCAACATTTCGCGCAGAGAATTCAAATACACCAAGACATCTTGCGGAATTCTGGATGATAGAACCGGAAATGGCTTTTTATGATCTGGAAGATAATATGAACCTCGCGGAAGCTTTCATCAAATATTTGATCGGTTACGCGATGAAAAATAACAAGGAGGATCTGGAATTTTTAGGGCAACGGCTCACCGAAGAAGAAAAACAAAAACCCCAGGAAGAAAGAAGTGAAATGGGACTGATCGAAAAACTGGAGTTTGTTGTGAATAACGATTTTCAACGGATCACATATACCGAAGCAATAGATATTTTATTGAATTCGCCTGCCTACAAAAAGAAGAAATTCAAGTTTGAAGTGACGTGGGGGATTGATATGCAAAGCGAGCATGAAAGATACCTGGTAGAAAAACATTTTAAGAAGCCGGTAATAGTAACGAACTATCCAAAAGACATCAAGGCTTTTTATATGCGGCAAAATGAGGACGGAAAAACAGTAGCGGCAATGGATATACTTGCGCCGGGTATCGGCGAAATTGTTGGAGGCTCGCAAAGAGAAGAAAGATTGGAAAAACTCGAACAACGCATGAAGGATATGCATGTTCCTACAGAAGAAATGTGGTGGTACCTTGATACAAGGAGATTTGGATCCGTGCCGCATGCAGGCTTCGGACTTGGTTTTGAAAGAATGGTACTTTTTGTTACCGGCATGACAAACATCCGCGATGTGATTGCATTTCCAAGAACTCCGGGCAGCGCAGAATTTTGATAACGGTGTCTGGTGAAATTCGCAGCGCGGAAATATATTTCTCTCTCGCAAAATTTATATGCGGATAAATCTTTTTAATCCTGTATGGAATAATAAGTATGCCGAATCTATCTATTGAGCGCTTATTTTCCAGTATTGTTTTTTCTGTTCGAGGATGAATAAACCTTATAACGAATTGGCAAATTCATCTAGCGAAATCCATTAATTATTTAATCTGATTATTTATGGCAGAATTGACCACACATTCACACACGCGTGTGAAAAAAGGAATTGCGCGCCGCTCAAAAAAATTATCAACCAGCGTTGACCTGACTCCCATGGTTGATCTTGGGTTTTTACTCATCACTTTTTTTATTGTTTCAACCACCTTAAGTAAGTCAAAAGCTTTGAGTTTTTATTTGCCAGCAGATGGACCTCCAACACCTGCGCCCATAAGTGCTTCACTAACGATAATGCCCTTAAAAAGCAACCAGGTTTTCTATTATCATGGATCGCTCGAAAGTGCAATTCAATATCAGCAATATGGTACTTGTGATTTTTCATTTGACAAAGGAATAGGAGATGTTATCAGGAAGAAACAATCGGAGCTCGACAAAAGCGGAATATTTAAATCAGGCCGAAAGGAAATGATCATAATGATAAAACCAACAGCCGAGTCAGATTTCAAAAATGTAATTAAGACGTTCGATGAGATGCTTATCAATCGAGTTGGGAAATATGCACTGGTTGATATCTGTAAAGAAGAAAAACAATTTCTTGCCGAAAAAAAACTAATCGCGAATTAGAAAATCAATATAGATTTTGCAGAACACCTATGTGTAACTATTTGCCTACCGTGTCTCCTATGTGGTGAAAAAAAATTTACCACATAGACACAGTAGGCACATAGTTACACATAGACTGTCATTTTCAAATCGGATTTTAAATACAATCAATTTTTCCAAAATGCATTGATACGTGTTCTTATATTATCGCGAATATTAACGTAGAACAAATTGATATCACCGATATGATAATTTTTTGTGCGATAAAAAAAGCTTCCCGGGAAATGCGGCCGATTAATCCACAACACATGGTCGTTGGTTTGAGCATCGGTAACATTCATTGGCAGCTTATTGAATTTTAAAAGTACAGAACCACGGTTCAAATCTCTCGCTGCATATTCTGAAGTGGTTGTCCACGTTAATGGATTCGTGACAGGCGCACTTTCATCTTCGTTTTTTATATAACTGGGTTCATATCCTTTTCTATAAGTGCGCCAACCAACATAACAACCAGTTTGTGTTGAATCTTTGCAAGGAGCAAGCGTAGAAAAATAATTTTTCGGAATACGCATCCCGATAATATAGGCAACAACTAGTTTTGATTTGAGCGGTTTGTCTTCAAAAAATTCTTTTAGCAAACGTTCGGCATGTGTCGTTCCCTGGCTATGGGATGCAATGATAATAGGTCTGCCCTGGTTATAATGATCCAGATAATATTGAAACGCCGTTTTCAGATCTTCATATGCAAGATCAAAAGCCTTTGCAGCAGCAACGGTATCTTGGGTAAAGTATGCTGCGATATTTGCCTGTCGGTAGCGAGGCGCAAATACGCGGCATTCATTGAACGCACTCGCCTGGAATAAAATAGTTGTATAATCGGTTTTTGCATTTGTTTCCGCACTGTTGATATCGGCATTCCAGGCTGTATCAGATTTTAAGCCGAAGGTTGTCGGGTGAAGAAAAAATACGTCCACTACCGAATCCTTGATGGTGGTGGCTCGTAGCGGAGCCGGCACACTGTCTGATGGATTGTGTTTGTATGGATGAGCTGCCCAATATTCCAATTTGCTGTAGTCGGGAACCTGGTTGTTGTTATCAGTTTTATAATCTGAAACGTATTTTTTGTAAGCCGGGGAACAGGAAATAAAAAACACCAATATTAAATAACGAAGCAAGCCAATTCTTTCTATCAAAATTTTTAATTTTACCGGATAAAACTACTCATAAATTCTGACTAATATCAGCCGCATTAGCGGTTGAAAAAAATTTATTCTGTTACGAAAACGAAGTCGATTTATTTTCGAAGTTTCTGTAGCGGTCAACTAAAATTAATTTTTCTTATGGCTATTCCTGTTGTGGACCTTGCTGATTTTTTATCAGGGGATCCAAAAAAGAAAGCAGAGTTTGTTCAGCAACTCGGGAAAGCGTATGAAGACGTCGGTTTTGTAGCCGTGAAAAATCATGGCATCCCGGATACGCTGATTGCTGATTTATATAAATGTGTGCAGCAGTTTTTTTCGATGCCGCAGGAGCAAAAAAGAAAATATGAAAAACCAGAGTTGTCAGGACAAAGAGGATACACTTCTTTTGGCAAGGAACATGCGAAAGGAAGTGATGCACCGGATCTGAAAGAATTCTTTCAATTCGGACAAACAGTTAATGATAACGATTCTGTGAAATCAGAATATCCGCCAAATGTTTCTGTTGCCGAGATCCCAGCATTCACTCCGGTTTTCTTTAAAGCGTATCGTGCTTTCGAAAAGTCCGGAAAAGCATTGCTGGAAGCGATAGCAATTTATCTTGCACTTGATGAACATTATTTCGATGACTATATTCACAATGGCAATTCTATTTTAAGAGCGATACACTATCCGCCAATTACGCAAGAACCAAAATCTGCAATCAGGGCCGAACAACATGAAGACATCAACCTAATTACTCTGTTAGTTGGTGCATCAGCAGATGGTTTGGAAATTCTTACCAGGCAAAATGAATGGGTGCCGGTAACATCGCTTCCCGATCAAATTGTAGTGAACGTAGGCGACATGTTGCAACGGTTCACTAATGATAAATTAAAATCAACAACACATCGCGTCGTCAATCCTCCACGTGAAAAATGGCATACGTCCAGGTTTTCAATTCCTTTTTTTCTGCATCCAAAAAGTAGTATGAGCCTGGCATGTCTTCAAAATTGTGTAGATGCGGATCACCCCAAAGCTTATCCCGATGCCACGGCGGGCGAATACCTTGATGAAAGACTGCGAGAAATCGGTTTAAAGAAATAAAGGAAGGCCAAAAAGTCTTTTTTTGACCAGGTTTAGGTTGGATTTGCCACCATCCATAAACCATTTTTGCCATTTATCAAATCCTAAAAATTTTTTTCAAATAGCGTCCGACCGCTGAAACGCTTGTCCACACTGTATCTCAGCTAAAACTGATTAGCAGTTTATATGGATTACCATTTTTAAAATGGTACTTTGTGTTGCATAGTACTAAAAAACACCCTATATTTGTATCGTAGCAGGAAAAGGACGATGATTGGTAGTGGGTGGTCGTAATTGTGAGACGTTAGCTTATCCAAGGACCACCCTCTTTTAATCCTGCTTTTAAAAAAAATATAATTATGAATATCGAGAACACCCAGAGTCAAATGCGAAAAGGGATCCTGGAGTTTTGTATTCTTTCCATCATCAGGCGAGGTGAAGCTTATCCGAGTGATATCGTGGAAGAAATGAGAACGGCCAACCTGCATATACTGGAAGGAACACTTTATCCTTTATTGACGCGATTGAAAAATTCTGACATGCTTACTTACCGTTGGGTTGAAAGCAATTCAGGACCCCCACGCAAATATTTTTCGCTGACTGAAAAAGGTCTGGCATTTTATAAAGAACTGGAAGCTACCTGGAATGAATTGGCTAATGCAGTGCATGCGTTGGCTAATAAAACCGATAGTATGCCCGACACTACAAACCAAAACCCAAGTTTCTAAACTTCAACCTTCAAATACGCATACAATGAAAAAGATTATAAACATAAATTTTCACGGAAGGGTTGTTCCGATTGAGGAAACCGCCTACGATATACTGAAGCAGTATATTGAAAGTCTGCGAAAACATTTTGCAAACGAGGAAGGGCGCGATGAAATTATCAATGACATTGAAAATCGTTTTGCAGAACTTTTTTCTGAAAGACTTCAAAAAGGATCTACCTGCATTACCGACGAGGATGTAAATGCAATCATTTTAAGTATGGGCCGCCCGGAAGATTTCGAGCAGGATGAAATGTCTGCCAGCTCTGCCAGCACCGGCAGTAGCAGCAGCGGAACTTCTTCGCAAAGCTCTTCCCAACAGTCATACATACCCGAAGAACCGCATCGTTTGTATCGTTCGGAAAACGATAAGATTTTAGGCGGAGTTTGCGGTGGGCTCGCAGCTTATTTAAGAATTGATCCAGCGATAGTCAGAATAATTTTTGCACTGATTTCATTCGGAGGATTCGGCGCCGGCATATTATTATATATCGTTTTGTGGATTGCGGTTCCATCAAAATCTATAACAACAAATATCCGCAAACGTCTTTACAGAAACCCGGATAACAGAGTGCTTGCAGGTGTTGCAAGTGGTCTTGCAGCTTATTTTCATATCGACGTTTGGGTACCGCGCTTAATATTTGCCTTACCATTGATACTTGGCATCGTTACATCGATCTTCCGCAACGCATGGTTTGATTTTGATCCCACACCAGTATTCGTGACTGGCGGATTCGGCGGTACATTATTTATTACTTATATCATTTTGTGGATCGTTTTACCGGAAGCAACAACCGCTTCGGAAAAATTAGAAATGCGCGGTGAAAAAGTAGATCTCGAATCAATAAAAAATACCATCAAAAGTGACCTTGAAGGATTTAAAGGGCGCGCCACGCAAGTGAGTGCGGAGGTGAGAGACAGGGCACAACAATTTGGACAAGAAATGAAACAAGCCACCAGGAACTTTGCCTCTGAAACTGCTCCGATGGTTCGCAAAACAGGAACAGGATTTGGCCACGCTATCGGCGTATTATTTAAAGCATTCTTCTTGTTCATAGCAGGTATCATTGCGTTCGCATTGATTATGGTGTTGATTGGTTTGTTATTTAGCGGAGCAGGATTTTTTCCTTTCAGGAATTATTTATTGAGCGGGTTCTGGCAGAATTTCCTGGCTTGGTCAAGTCTTGTTTTATTCCTCTGTATTCCTGCAATTGCTTTACTAACGTGGTTGATCAGACGAATAATGGGAGTGCATTCAAAAAACAATTATTTGGGATATGCTTTCGGTAGTCTTTGGGTAATCGGCCTTATTAGTTTCATAATATTTGCAAGCATGTTGTTGAATAATTTTCGCACAAAGGCAAGTGTTGATGATAATATCAATTTGATCCAACCTGCGAGTGGAAAAATAGTGATCAGTGTTGCTGACGAAAAAGTAAACTACTATGGAAGCGATTGGTTCGGTTTTCATTGGGATGGAGATGCGCCATTCTATAGTATCAGTGAAGACAGTGTGGTGATGAATACAGTAAGAGTAAGTATTACAAAGAGTAAAGATTCTGCTTTCCATGTGCACCGAGTTAAATTCAGTCACGGTAACACGCCCGGAATTGCACAAGATCTCGCTGGTCAAATTCAGTTCAATCCAAAACAAACAGACAGTATTTTATACCTGCCACCCGGATTTACAATTACACCCCGTCAGAAATTTCGCAATCAACAAGTGCTGGTTGTAGTTGAAATACCTGTTGGAAAGAGAATTTATATCGACCGCAGTGTTGAGGATTATCATTGGTTCTCTATAAATATTAATCGTCGCCACAGAGGCTGGAATTTTGACTGGGATGACCAATGGGACAATTCATATTCGTGGGAAAGCAATGTAGATTATATCATGACAAATCATGGCATAGAGAGGACGGATGAAAAAATAAAAAGTTCTGAAGATGGAGGTGATGAAAACAAAAACCAGGAATCTGATAACAGGTATCATTATAAAAACAAAACAGACTCTTCCAAACACAAGAAAGCAAAAGACACAACGAAAATAAAAACCACGGCATTGATAGTGATAGAAGAGCCTGTCACCGTAAAAAATAAAAAATCATTTAGCATAACAAAAGAATGGGATAGTGCATCTGGAAACAAATCACTAAAGAATGATGACAAAGAAAATTTATATTCTCCTTTCGATATTTTATCAAAGATGATGTAGTAATAGCCGCCCGCCGGTTTGCTAACCGCAGGTTGCAGGCAGGGTTGAAGTTGGAACAGGGGCTTCTTACTGAAAAGTAGGAGCCCTTTTTTGGCGAGTAGCAAGTGGCTAGTAGGTGCACGATTCATAATGCACAGCAATTTTTTGCATCGCTCACCACTTGCCATTAACGACTTGTTACTCGCTATTCACCACTCGCCATTTGGCGGCCTGCATAGCAAAGTTTATTTTCGCGCTACATTTGATAAATTCAGCAAGGCAGATGAAAAGTACTCCGTTTTTAAAAAAGCATATTGCATTGGGTGCGAAGATGGTTGAATTCGCAGGATATAATATGCCGATCAGTTACAGTGGTATCAATGATGAGCACAATGCAGTGCGTGCTAACGCCGGAGTTTTTGATGTAAGTCATATGGGAGAATTTATTCTCAAAGGACCGCATGCACTTGACCTGATACAACGGGTAACAACAAACGATGCTTCTGCGTTAACTGCTGGCAAGGCACAATACAGTTGCCTTACAAACGAAGAAGGTGGAATTGTTGATGATTTGATCGTGTATTGTATCGAGGAAAATAAAGTATATATGCTTGTGGTGAATGCCTCGAATATCGAGAAGGATTGGAATTGGATTTCTTCATTCAACACGAACAAGGCAGAGATGCATAACATATCTGCAAAAACCTGCTTGCTCGCAATCCAGGGACCGAATGCCGCAAAAATTTTGCAGCCACTAACGGATATGGATATCCTCAATCTAAAATATTACACTTTTGTAAAAGGTAAATTTGCCGAAGTGGATAATGTGCTGATAAGCGCGACCGGTTATACAGGCGCAGGTGGTGTTGAAATTTATTTTGAGGATAAGAATGATGATGCCGAAAAAATCTGGGATGCGATTTTTCAAATTGGTGCTCCCCAAGGATTAAAACCAATCGGCCTCGGTGCAAGAGACACGCTTCGACTTGAAATGGGATATTGTTTATATGGAAACGATATTGATGATAAAACATCACCGTTAGAAGCAGGATTGGGATGGATCACTAAATTCAGTAAAGACTTTACCGCAAAAAAAATATTGGAGCAACAAAAAAAGCAAGGGGTCAAAACTAAGCTCGTTGGATTTGAAATGGTAGAGAAAGGAATTCCGCGCGCTCATTATGAAATCAAGGATTTTGCGGGAATGACAATCGGAGCTGTAACATCGGGAACACAATCTCCAACGTTGGGCAAGGCAATCGGACTCGGTTATGTAAGCACGGTTTTCGCTAACCTCGATTCAAAAATATTTATTAAGGTGCGGGATAAACTTTTGCAAGCTAAAGTGGTTAAACTGCCTTTTAGTTAGGAAGAGGATGTGTAAGATTGCGTAGTTTCTTAGTTTGATTTTAGAGGTGGAAGGTATGGGGTGTAGGGTATGGCAAGCAGTTAATTAATAGTGTTGCTTTGGGTGAAAAATAAAAATCGTGCATTGAAATAAGCTCTTCCATACCCTACACCCCATACCTTCCACCTCTAAAATCAAACTAAGAAACTACTTAAGATTGAATAATTTGTATTTATCCCCGAATCCATAAACCAGCGAAAATCATGTCCACAATTCATCTTACCACATTTATCAGCGCCCCGGCTGAAAGAGTATTTGATCTGAGCAGAAGTATTGATCTTCATAAAAAATCCATGGCGCATACGCAGGAACAGGCCGTAGCAGGTACAACAACAGGGCTTATCGAACTGAATGATACCATAACATGGAAAGCCAAACACCTGATGAAAATGCGGATCATGAAAGTGAAAATAACCGCGATGGAAAAACCGCTGCTATTCACTGATGAAATGGTTGAAGGTGATTTTAAAAGTATGAAACATGAACATCACTTCAAACAAATTAATAACGGTACTTTTTTGATTGATTTATTTTCTTTTGAAATACCTTATGGCGCCATCGGTAAAATAGCCGAAAAATTATTTTTACAAGGCTATATGAAAAAGTTGCTTGAGTATCGCAACAAGGTGATCAAAGAATATGCTGAGTCAGAAAAATGGAAATTTATTTTAAATAAATAATCGAAGATCAATCTTGGCCTATTCAAGATTGATCTTTCAGAATAATAAATATGACAGACTCCAAACCCTTTTTAACAACCTGCTTATCTCCTGCGTTATTGCATTTGTACGACGCATCAAACGCCGTAGTTGTGATTATCGATGTATTGAGAGCAACATCAACAATTGCAACCGCATTGAACAATGGTGCGAAATACGTTATTCCGGTTGACAGTGTAGCAAAATGCATTGAGTTGGGCAAACAAATTAATTGCATTACAGCAGGTGAACGAGATGGTAAGATAGCCGAGGGACTTGCGTACGGAAACTCTCCGTTTGAATACTCACGTGATTTTATTGAAGGAAAGATATTGGTGTTGACTACTACCAACGGGACAAAATTATTGCATATGGCGCTCGACAAAGGCGCCCGCTATATCGTAACAGGTTCTTTCGCCAACCTCAGCGCGACATGTGACTTTTTACTTTCTCAAAATCATAATGTGATTCTTGGATGTGCTGCGTGGAAAGACAAGATCAATATCGAGGATACATTATTTGCAGGTGCTGTTATTAATCGTGTAAAGAATCATTTTTCAATTAACTGCGACTCTTCGATGATCGCAGAAACGCTTTATCTGGAAGCGAAAGATGATATGTATGAATTTATGAAGAAGCAAAATGCTTCGCATTATTTAAGGTTGTCCGGTTATGGATTGGAAAAAGATATTCGTTATTGCCTAACTCCGGATATTGCCAATATTCTTCCGTTTTATGAAAATGGGATTTTGACAAGGATTTAAACGAT
>JAFDYD010000004.1:210431-393852 GCA_018267615.1 Bacteroidota bacterium
ATCGTTTAAATCCTTGTCAAAATCTTGGTTCAGGCTTTATTTCAACGATTGCGCCCAGCGATCCATTTTTCTTTCCACTACTTCCAATGGCATACAACCACCATCGAGGAATTCATCATGAAATGCTGCGATGTTGAATTTATCTCCCAGTTCTTTTTGATAGCGGGTTCTCAGCTCTCTGATTTTTAGCGCGCCGATTTTATAACTCAAGGCTTGTGCAGTGTATGCCATATAACGTTCGATTTCTGCAGTAGCTCCTTGTTCGCTGATGGGTTCATTATCCATCATATATTTTATCGCTTCCTCCCTGGTCATTCCTTTCTGATGCATACCAACGTCAACCACTAACCGAATTGCTCGATGTATCTCATCACCAAGTGCGCCCATGTGTTGATAAGGATCGGTATAGAGTCCGAGTTCTTTTCCCAACGATTCGCAATAAAGCGCCCAACCTTCGCCGTAAGCACCATACCAGGAAAAGCGACGGAATTTTGGAAGCAGAGTATCTTCCTGTTGCAGTGAAACCTGGTAATGATGCCCAGGAATCGCTTCATGCAAAAACAATGATTCCATTCCGGAAGTCGTATTGAATTTGGTTGCGTCAAGTATGGGAACATAAAATATTCCTGGTCTGCTTCCATCAGGTGCGCCTTGTATATATTCTGCACTTGCACTGGCCGCGCGAAATGCTTCTGTCTGTCTTATTTCAAAACCAGTCTTTGGAACCCGTCCAAACATTTTTTTCAAATTGGGATCTATCGTTTTTTGAATATTACTAAACGCAGCCAGCACTTCAGCCGGAGTTTTATAAGGCATGAATTTTTTGTCTGTTTTCATGTATTCAAAAAATGCATTGAGATCGCCTTTAAAACCTGTTTGGGTTTTTATATTTTCCATTTCATCCCTGATTCGTTTCACTTCCGCCAATCCGGTATTATAAATTTCATCGGGCGTTTTATTTGTGGTAGTCCAATAATGAACCTGGAATTCGTACAATTTGTTTCCGTTAGGCAAACTATCTATACCTGGTGATGTACGTGCTTTTGCCAAATATTCGTTGCTAAAAAAATCGGCAAACTTTTTATAAGATGGAACCAATTGCTCATTGATAAGTTTTACGTACGCGTCGGTCAGTCTTTTTTTGCTGGCGCTGTCAAAAGAAGCAGGCATAAGCGTTATCGGTCCGTAAAATAAATTCTTTGTTGCATCCGTAGTTACCATTGCCTGCATCTCGGTGATCATTCTTGTGACCAGTATTTTTGGTAACACATAATTTGCAGCGATGCCTTTTTTAAAGTACACAATGGCGCTATCTGTCCACACACTAAATGCCGTGGCGCGTTTTATCCAGTTGTCATAATCCTCAACGGTTTTAAAAGGTTGAAAAGAAGATCCACTTCCCATTTGACCCAACATCAGAGGAATACCTTCAAATTGGCTGAAGGGAATGTATTGCATATTCGGGCCAAACAAAGTGGTGATAACATATTTTAATGATAAACCCTCCAGATTTATTTCCATCTCTCTTTTAAAAATATCGAAGCTCACTTTGTCTTTCTCATTCAGGTGATCCCTGTTGAAGGCAGCAAGCCTGTTGAGATAATCATTGTAAAACTGTTGAAGTTTTTCAACATAACTGTCGGTAAACTCAATCGGCAACAAATCATTATAGCGAACGTCCCCGATTTGTGTTGCTTCAATCGGAAAGAGTTTCAATTTGTCTTCATAGTAGTCGTCGAATAATTTGGCCAATCTTGTGTTGTCTCTAACGGGCTCATCTTTGGGCATGAGCTTGCATGATGCGAATACTGCGATCATCGAGATGTAAAGAAATAGTTTCATTAAAAAAGATTATACGATAAAGCTAAAAATTATTTCACTCAAAAAAACTCAAATAGGATTTGGTAGAGAATAGATTGATGAACGGATGCAGTATGGGCGCGCAATTGAGCGTATTTGCCCAAAAAGTTATTTTTTTCTGGATTTTAGTTTTTTCATAGTTTCGTGCAAGATTTGCCTGCCATCCTATTCTCCCTATTAAAATATTCAACTCTGAAGCTTTTGGTGGTTGATGGTGCGAGGCTGATAAAACAAATTATTATTTGCTAACTAACCTTGTCCGACTTATTGGTATAACAATTGCTATCCAAGTATAACATGGGGTAAACTCCTAAATACTTGGACCAAAAAGACTATTTTTTAATTATTTAACTAAAAACTTAAAACAATTCTTATGAAGTTTAGGCATTTTCTACTATTAGGCCTTTGTTCAGTTATGATGTTTTCATGCGTAAGCACAAAAAAATTCAAAGCTGCTCAGGCTGCGGCTCAAGCAAGGTTTGATTCACTGATGAATGCATACAACAAATTGCAGGGTGATCTTAAAAATTGTAATGATCAGACTGCTGATCTCGGTAAACAAAAATCCGCTCTTCAAGGCCAGATTGATGATTTGAACAAACAAATCGCTTTCCTAAAAGACAACAATACTCAGGCTCTTAAACAACTGGAAGATCTTTCAGTTATTTCCGGTGCGCAAGCAGAGAGCATCAAAAAATCGTTGGAAAATATTGGCGCAAAAGATGCTTACATCCGCGACTTACAATCAGCAATCGCTCATAAAGATTCATTAAATATGGCACTGGTTATGAATTTGAAAGGTGCTCTTGGCAATATGGCCGATTCTGATGTAAATATCAAAGTTGACAAAGGAGTTGTTTTCATAGATATTTCTGATAAACTACTCTTCAAGAGCGGAAGCTTTGATGTTACAAAAAATGCAAAAGAAGTTTTGGGCAAAGTAGCTACAGTTCTTAAGGCGCAACCTGATATCGAGTTCATGGTAGAAGGTCATACTGATAATGTTAAATTGAGAGGCAGAGCAGGTTTGGAAGACAACTGGGACCTTAGTGTGAAACGTGCTACATCTGTTGTTAGATTGCTCGAAAAGAAATATGGTATTCCCCCAGCTCATTTAACTGCAGCCGGCCGTAGCGAATACGTACCTGTTACTTCAAACGATACTAAAGAAGGTCGCGCTGCAAATCGTCGCACTCGTATCGTGATATTGCCACAGCTTGATCAGTTCTTCAATTTACTCGAAAGAAAATCTTAATCTTTTAAGTTTTTATAACTATAAGGCCACCCTCAAACGGGTGGCCTTCTTTTTTACGAGATATTGGTTTTTCTCCTACGGGTTTCCCATTATCACATTTTCTTTTTTTTCTTTTTTGTTACTTTCTCATCATTTTATTTATTGATCAGCGTTGTATATACGTGATGAAAACTCCCATGAATAGCCGTCACTTTATATGAAAGCAATCTTACGCAATCTGCTCATTTTGGCTTTTTTTCTCAACGGAGTTTTTTACTGCCATTTCTGCTTTGCGCAAAATATTTCTACACCAAAAGCAAATAATGGAATACTTGATCTTCGTGAATATAATCTATATGGCGAACCTGTTTCATTGAAAGGCGAATGGCTTTTTTATTGGAACCAGATGTTATTTCCCGGCGATTCGGCAATGAATGTTCGAAAAATAAATTTTCCATCTCTTTGGAACGAATACAGTCTCGATGGAAAAAAAATCTCTGCACAAGGATATGCTACTTACTCTCTAAAAATTATTCTGCCAAAAACAAGACCTCAGCTTGCTCTCGAATTACCAGATGTGTACGCGGCTTATGCATTGTATGTAAACGGAACGCTGCTCGCAAAAAATGGACAAACAGGAAAATCAGCAAGAGAAGCAAGCCCTTTCTGGACCACAAGTACAATTTATTTACCACAGGAACCTGATACGATTTCTCTCCTGCTGCAGGTAAGTAATTTCTGGCATTCGAAGGGAGGAACATACAAAGAAATATTGCTGGGTAAACAAGAAGTATTATATCTGAAAAGAGAAAGAGATACTGCATATGATCTTATTCTTACCGGCTGCCTTTTTATGGGAGGTTTGTTTTTTTTAGGATTATATTTTTTTGGAAAAAAAGACAAGACAATTTTTTATTTTTCTCTTTTCTGCATCGTATACAGTTATAGAATGATCGGGACCGATCTCTATGTGCTTCACACTCTATTTCCCGGTCTCAATTGGTTTCTAACTATTCACCTGGAATATTTATCATTGTCACTGGGTGTTGCCTTATTTGCGCAATACACGCGTTACTTATACCCCGATGATGCGAATCCGCTGATCATGCGAATCATGGTTTCATTCTGTGTTTTGTTTGCGGCTATTGCGATATTCACACCACCTATAGTGTTTACCAGCCTGATCAACGTCTTTCTTGGAGCAATGTTCATATGCCTGGCCTATGCTTTTTATGTGAATATCGAAGCAGCGCGAAACAAACGAAGCGGTTCTATCTATGCGCTATTAAGCACCGGAGTGGTGTTATTGATTTTTCTATTGATCAATCTCGATTATTTCCATATTCTTCCACTATCGAAGGGAATCGTATTTGTAGGATACATTGGATTCTTCTTCCTGCAATCACTGGCATTGTCGCATCGGTTTGCATTTACTTTTAAGCAAGCTGCTTTGCAGGCGCAGCAAGGTTTAAAAGTGAAATCAGAATTTCTTTCAACCATGTCACATGAAATACGCACTCCGTTGAATGCGGTAATCGGGTTGACACATCTTCTGCTGCACAAAAAACCTCGCGAGGATCAGAAAAAAGATCTTGATGTGTTGTTATTTTCTGCAAATAATCTTTTATCCATTGTCAACAATATTCTTGATTATAATAAAATCGAAGAGGGAAAAATTCATTTTGAACAGATACCAATGAATCCTGCCACAATAGCTCGTAATATAGTCGCCGGTTTTAAAATGTCTGCCGAAGATAAAGGAATTGATCTTCGGTTAGATATCGACGGTAGTTTGAACCAGGAGTTGATCGGTGATCCAACGCGTATGGGCCAGGTGATCAATAACTTGGTACACAATGCGATTAAATTCACGAAAGAAGGATGGGTTTGTTTATCACTGAAGGCTACAAATATTTCCGATGAATCGATTGTCATAAATTTTAGAGTAGAGGATACGGGTATTGGCATCGCTCCTGAAAAACAGCAACTGATTTTTGAAAGATTTACACAGGCAGATTCGTCAACCTCGCGCAGTTATGGAGGAACAGGATTAGGACTTTCAATCAGTAAAAAAATACTTGAACTACAGGGAGCAGAATTGAAACTGGTAAGTGAGCAAGGCAAAGGATCCTCATTTTATTTTGAACAACGTTTTGCTTTGAGCAAGGAAAAAATCGTCGCCCATAACAATTCGGTTTCACAACAGCATACAAATGATCAACGATTAAAAGGTGTTTCGATATTATTGGTGGAAGACAATCCTTTTAATATTCTTGTTGCGCAAACAATTTTAGAAAACAGTGGAGCACAAATTGATGTTGCTACAAATGGTGAAGAAGCATTGGACACTTTCAATGCGGAAAAACACAAATTGATATTAATGGATTTGCATATGCCGGTAATGGACGGATTTGAAGCAACAGAACGTTTACGCGGCAAAGGAGAAACTATTCCGATCATTGCTCTTACTGCTAACACACCACAGGAAGTAGAAGGAGAAGCTTATGCAGCCGGACTAACCGATATTATCGTAAAACCATTTAATCCGGACAATTTGCACAAGGTGATATTGCAGTATATCGCCTGAACTGAGATTTTTGGGATGCGTGGGATTTTTGAGAATCAAGAAGCATTTGGTTTTCTCCAAAAATCCAATGCATCCCAAAAATCTCAGTTCAGATAATCCCGGTTCAGACTAATATCCTCTAACATTTTTGCCTTCCATGTAATTCATGAATGCTTTGTTGACAACTTTGTTGCCACCCGGAGTTGGATAATTTCCAGTGAAGTACCAATCGCCGGTGTTGGTTGGGCAAGCGGCGTGTAATGATTCGATGGTTTGATAAATTACCTGTACAGGAGTTTTTACTTCGGGTGGAGTAATTAACTGAGCGATTTTGTCTGAGATTTCCTCAGTAGTAAATGTTTTGTACACCTGCCTTACAACATTTTCTGTATGCAACTGTCCTGTTCGTTGCAACTCCTTGCAATGATTATACATTTCTTCCAGACATGCTTCTTTACCGCGTTCTCTCATCAATTCGATTGCAGCGCGGAATGCGATGAAATCGCGCAGTTTGCTCATATCAATTCCATAACAATCCGGGTAACGAATCTGCGGAGCCGATGAAACGATAATTATCTTTTTTGGTTCCAATCGAGCCAGCATGCGAACGATACTTTCTTTCAATGTAGTGCCACGAACAATGGAATCGTCGATCACAACCAATGTATCAACTCCTTTTTTTACTGTGCCATAAGTGACATCATAAACGTGCTGAACCATTTCATTACGGCTTACATCTTCCGTAATAAAGGTTCTCATCTTAACATCCTTGATCGCAATTTTTTCAATCCTTATTTTTCGGTTGATCATTTCCGATAGTTTCTCTTCGGATACATCATTTCCCCAAGAAAGAATACGGCTGATCATTACCTTTTTCAAATAGTCATCCATTCCTTTCCATAAACCATAGAATGCAACTTCTGCTGTATTTGGAATAAAAGAAAAAATGGTATTTTTCAAATCATGATTGATTGCATTCAGAATCTGTTCGCTGAGGTTATAGCCAAGAGCGATTCGTTCACGATAAATTTTTTCATCGCTTCCGCGTGAGAAATAAATTCTTTCAAAACTGCAGGCCCTTCTTTCTTTGGGCTCAAGTATTTTCTCAACAGAAATTTTTCCATCGGATTTCGTGATAAGCGCAGTGCCCGGCATTAATTCTAAAACTTCATTTTCGCCGACATTAAAGACAGTCCGGATAGCTGAGCGTTCCGATGCCGCTACTACCACATCATCATTTACGTAATAATAAGCCGGCCTTATTCCATTGGCATCACGAAATACAAAAGAATCGCCGTTGCCAATTACGCCACCAACTGTAAACCCGCCATCGAAAAGCGGCAATGCTTTCTGCAATACTTTGACAACATCAGGGTGATTGGGATATTCCTCATCTGCATCTACCATGAAATGATGAATCACTTCCATCATGGCAGCCAGATCGCTTTGTTTTTGAAATTCTCCCGGATCAATATTGATAAGCGCAAAAAGTTCGTCGGTATTAACCAGGTTAAAATTTCCTGCAAGTGCAAGATTTCGGGAAGGAATGGTGTCTCTTTTTATAAAAGGGTGGCAAAACTCAACATTGTTCTTTCCCTGCGTTCCGTAACGCAAATGCCCTAATAATAACTCACCCACAAAAGGAAGATGACCTTTCATCAATCCCGGATGTTTGGTTATATCAGGCTGATATTTTTCGAGGTCTTTTAATTCAGCGGCGATTTTTGAGAAGATATCTGCTATGGGCTGATTCTCGTTACTACGAATACGATGAAGAAAGGGGTGACCAGGCTCTACATTTAACTTTACGGCCACTACCCCGGCGCCGTCCTGTCCGCGGTTATGCTGCTTTTCCATGAGCAGGTATAGCTTGTTTAGGCCATAGAGTACCGTTCCATATTTTTGCAAATAGTAAGAAAACGGTTTGCGAAGTCTTATGAATGCCAAACCGCATTCATGTTTTATTTCATCGCTCATGGAAAAAAATGAAGCGCGAAGTTAGTGAAATTAAAGGAACGAGCGAAGACTAATTTTTAGATATAGGTTGAACTGTTGTTTATAAAGTTCACCAGCGAAGCAGAATTTTTAAGTTTTAACTTTTTCAAAATATTATGGCGGTGAACTTCAACCGTTTTCAACGAAATCTCGAGGTTGCTGGCGATTTCTTTAGAAGAAAAACCTTGTTTAATAAGGTTGATGATTTGCATCTCGCGTTCAGTTAGTGTATTGATACTCGGAGAATCCGCTGTTTCTTCAAGCGATTGATCAGAAAGAATATTCCTTATTTCTTCGCACACATATTTATTTCCTTGATATACCTCAAGAATGGCTTTGATCATCTCTTCTTTCGATGAGTTCTTTGTTACATAACCCTTTGCCCCAATCTGCAGCATTTTCTTCGCATATGCAGGCTGTGAGTGCATAGTAACCCCAATGATTTTTGAATCCGGGATTATTTTGCGGATTTGTTTGGTCGCCTCGAGACCGGAAAAAGGCGACATATTGATATCCATCAGGATTATGCCCGGATGTTTTTCTTTGGCTAACTCAACAGCTTCTTCACCGTTTCCGCAAGCCGCTACCACTTTGAATCTAGGATCGTTATTAAGAATATACGACCAGGTTTCCCTTATCAACTTGTGGTCATCTGCAATCAATATACTGATCTTATTCATAAAGTTTATTTAAGTGTGAGTTGTGAAGTGGGATTTGTACATTTAATTTACACCCTTTTTCTGGTGCAGACACTACCGATAATTTTCCATCGAATACATGCACCCTGCTGAATATATTTGAAAAGCCAAGGCTTTTCTTCGTTTTGATTTTTTCCGGATCGAAACCTTGTCCATCATCAGATATGTTCAGCCTAATTGTATTTTCATATTCATCCAATTCAAGTTCGATAATAAGATTGTGTGCACCGGAATGTTTTAAAACATTATTGGCTTGCTCCTGGATAATTCGGAACAGCATTAATTTCTGCGCACTGTTTAGTTGTTCATCGGACCAACACACCGTATAAAATTCTACGTTCATGCTTTTTGTGGAATTGATCTGCTCAACGAGATCATTGATGGATTCTGTCAATCCCAGGTCTTCGATGCTTGATGGGATGAGCGCACGGGAAATTTTACGAATTTCATTGATTGCCGTATTGATATTTTCAACACATACTTCGAGTAAATCAGATTTTTCAGACTCGTTTGCTTTGGCGAGTTCGAGATAAAGTTTACCGGTTGATAAAATCTGGTTTACATTATCATGAAGCTCCTGGCCTATTTCAGCGCGTTCTTTTTCCTGGGCATGAATCATTGCCTGCGCAATCGATTTGTGTTTGCTCAACTCCTGTTGCAGCAATTTTTTCTCCATATTTTTTTTCTCCGTAATATCCTGCATGGATCCAATAACTCGCGATACATTTTTCTCTTTATCTAAGACGAGAAAACCCCTATCTGATATCACAGCATAGTTACCATCAGCTTTTTCGAACCTGTATTCTTCGGACCATACGCCGTCGCTACTATTCGAAATAAAATTTTCTTTGCTGTTTATCACCCTTTGTTGGTCGAGCGGATGAATATGTGTTTCCCAAAATTTTCTTTCATGAATGCCGTCAGAATTTTTATATCCAAATTGCGTATAGAAACCTTCACCCCAAAAACAGTGTCCCGATTTCAAATCCCAATCCCAAATGGTATCGTTAGTCGCCTTGGTTGCTAGCACATATCTTTCGTTTGAAAATTTTATTTTCTCTTCAGCTTTTTTATTTTCAATAATTATTTTAATAAGATCGGCAGCTCTTTCAATAAAAGCTAATTCCTCAATCGTCGGCGTTTTGGTAAAACGATAATAAGTTGCAAAGCATGCCAGTACTTCGTCTTTTGAATCTATTATCGGGAGAGACCAACATGCTCGCAGATCAAACGCAAGAGGCAAATTTTTATATTCGTGCCATAGCGGATCCGTTTCGATATTGCTTACAATAATTTTTCTTTTGAGAAACATTGCAGTTCCACAACTTCCTGTAGTTGCACCAATACGAATTCCATCAAGTGCTTGTGAATATTCCAAAGGTAAGCCCGGTGAGGAGAGTGGTCTGATCGAAACGCCATCTTCGTCGAGTGTAAGCACTGAGCAAATCATATCAGGAAATATTTTTTCTATACCGGATAAAAAGCAATCAATTGTTTTTTTTAATGAAGCGCCCTGGTCGGAATTTATTTCAAGTACCTTTTTCTCTAATGCTATTAGCTGCTCTGCTTTTTTTCTTTCATTTATGTCAATGCCCATTCCAATGAGACAAGGTTTGTTTTCAAACTGGATCAATTGCCCGGTAAAAAAATGCGGTATCTTCCGCCCGTTTTTTGTAAACAAATTTGCCTCTGCATCGCTGATTCCTTCGATGAAAACTTTTTCAATCCTGGATGCGATATAATTTTTTTCTCCATCTTCAAAAAAATCCAATGGGTGCATATCGGCAATCTCATTGTAATTATATCCTGAAACAGTTTCCATTCTTTTATTCCAACGTAAAAATTTTCCATTATGATCAATTAGATAAAATATACCCGGCATGCTGTTGATAATGGAGTCCGATAAATTTTTTTCTTTCTGTAACTGAATCGCTTCTCCTACGGTCAACATATGCGGCGATGTTTTTGACGAAGGAACGCGCATGCCTGTTAATTGCCATCCATCCCTGATATTATAATCTCCTGCCAAAGGACTAGTTACCCAACGTATGATTAAATTTTTTTCTGACGCTGATTGAATATGCAAGTCAAAAACTTTTGGCCATTCGTTTGTTTCGATTACATGATAATCGATCGGCAGACGTTCACTGATCTCTGAAAAAATTGAAATGATATTATTATCGACATATTGCTCAATGCCAAAACCCAAAAGCAATTTTCTGAACTTTTCGCAAATGGCAATAACCATTCCTGATGAGTCTGTCTGAATGAAATACGGCTCAATGAAGTGGTCAGTTATATGCTTAAATTTTCTTGCACTCGTTAGCATATTAACTACAGATAAACATTCGTAAGAAAAAAAATTATCGGTTACGGATTAGTTGTTGAAAGCCTCCGACAATTTAGGTATTATGAGTATAAAAAGAGAGAAATAGAATTAAAATCTTTGATTGCTAAGTGTTTCTATGTAGCGTTAATTGCTAGCTGTTGTTGCACTTTTCCATTTGCTGATATTAGCGCAATCTTTAAACTCGCTATCGATCATGACGTAGTAAGTAGGAATTTTTGATTGGAACCATTTCTGAAGCACGTCCATCTTTTTTTCTTCTGTAGCTTTTTGCGCAATTTTATTATAATCGTCTTTTAAATTTTCTCTGTGAGGTTCGGATTGAGAAACCAATTCAACAAGTCGTACTCCTTTTCTTCCTCTCTCATCTGTATAAGGAGTCGGCTTGGAATATTGACCAGGTTTTAAATTTTCATTCTTCAATAATAAAACCATATCCTTGTCTAACTCTTCAATGGTTAAATAGGTTGAACCATCTCTTGCAAGCAAACGGCCTGCTGTAAATTTAGCATTATCATCATCGCTGTATCTTGCTACTGCTTCACCAAAACCAAGCGCGCCGGACATTAGCTGACTGCGTATCGTATCAAGTTTTGCAACAGTTTCGCCTATTTCCGTTTCGGTTACCTGCGGAATTCTGAGAATATGTCTTACAACTGCATCATCTCCATTGCGACTTACCAATTGAACAATATGATAACCCATTTTTGATTTGATAACGGGTGATATCTGTCCTTCTTTCAATCTCCAGATTGCATTAAACCATGTAGGATCCCACTGCTTATCGTTCTTATTCACTTCATACATGCCACCTTTATTTTTACTGCCAGGATCATCAGTGTACAGTGTAGCAAGTGTTTCGAATTTTTTTGTTCCTGCCTCAACTTGTTTTTTGAAATCATTCAATTCATCAATAGCTAATACTTCTATGTCTCTGCTTGCTTTAGGATATAAAATAATTTGAGCTATCTGCAATTCTGATTCGTAAAAGTGGAGATTATCTTTTGGAATTTTTTCGTAATATTCTTTTACTTCTGTTGGAGTAATCTTGATTCCTTCTACAATTTTGTTTCTCATGCCCGCCGCGAGGCGCTGTTCCCGAATTGGCTGACGAAAGTCTTCTTTGATTTGGTAAACCGTGCGTCCGGAAATTTGCTCCAACGCTTCACGACTTCCGTACTGGGAAATAAAATAACGGATGCGCTGATCTATTTCAGCTTCGATGTCTTCTTCCGTAACGGGGATAGAATCTTTTTCTGCCTGCATCACCAGCGCTTTTTGTGTAAGCATCTGGTCGAGTAAACTGCAATTGTCCATGGGTTGTCCACCCTGACGTTGAATATCATCGTTGGCAATAAGTATTTCCGATTTGAGAATGATCTTATCACCCACAATTCCAACAATTTTATCTGCTACAACTTTTTGTTGCGCAAAACCAAATGATATTGTCATCAAAAAAATTAGTCCGAGTATAATTTGCTTCATTCTCATATCTGAATCAATATCAAATGTAGTTTGATAAGTTTTGTGTAGCCAGTAAAGCCGGGATTTTAACAAAAGTTTTCGGGATAAGAGAGACAGGAATAAGAGACGACATACAAGAAACAAGGTACAAGGCACAACGATTCGCCTCACTCCTTGTACCTTGTACCTTGCTCCTTGAGTCTTACAATGTCCTCTTCACTTCCTCTTCTTCGTACGCTTCAACGATGTCTCCGACTTTTATATCATTATAATTTTTGATTGTTAAACCGCATTCCATTCCGGATACAACTTCTTTTGCATCATCCTTGAATCGCTTTAATGATCCAAGTTCTGCAGTTGCGCCTTCGCCAGTTGGATAGATTACGATACCATCGCGTACAAGCCTGATCTTCGCATTTCGATAAATCTTTCCGTCCAGTACATAGCACCCTGCCACTGTAGCTTTATCGAATTTAAACACGTTGCGCACTTCGACATTCGCCACAATTTTTTCCTGAATTTTCGGTTCAAGCATACCTTCCATCGCACTCTTCACTTCTTCGATAGCATTGTAGATGATGGAATAAGTCTTTATTTCCACTCCTTCATTTTCTGCCAGCTTAGAAGCTTGCAAAGAAGGACGCACATTAAATCCTACGATTACCGCATCTGACGCAGTTGCTAATAACACATCACTTTCTGTAATAGCACCAACACCTTTGTGTACCACGCGAACTGCAATTTCTTCTGTCGATAATTTTTGTAATGAATCACTCAATGCTTCGACAGATCCATCCACATCACCTTTTATGATCAGATTAAGTTCTTTGAAATTACCGAGGGCGAGGCGGCGGCCGATTTCGTCGAGTGTAATGTGTTTTTTGGTTCTGATACCTTGTTCACGTAAAATCTGAGCGCGTTTATTCGCCACTTCTTTTGCTTCACTTTCGTCCTCATACACTTTGAATTTTTCACCGGCTTGTGGTGCTCCGTTCAATCCCAATAATAAAACGGGTGATGATGGCGGTGCATCATCGAGCCTCTTGTTTCTTTCATTGAACATTGCCTTCACGCGGCCATAAAATTGCCCGGAAACAACAATATCACTTGCGTTTAATGTGCCACCCTGTACCAACACCGTAGCCACATATCCGCGTCCTTTATCGAGAGATGCTTCGATAATTGTTCCTGATGCCTCACGATGTGGATTTGCTTTCAAATCCAGAATTTCTGCTTCGAGCAAAATCTTTTCAAGCAGAAGATCGATATTCAATCCCTTCTTTGCTGAAATTTCCTGCGATTGATATTTACCACCCCAGTCCTCAACAAGCAGGTTCATGGATGCTAGTTGCTCTTTTATTTTTTCAGGATTGGCTCCGTCCTTATCTATTTTGTTTATCGCAAATACCATCGGCAATCCTGCAGCCTGTGCATGCGAAATGGCTTCTTTTGTTTGGGGCATGATGGCATCATCAGCCGCAACAACAATTACAGCAACATCCGCTGCTTTGGCACCACGGGCACGCATAGCCGTAAATGCTTCGTGGCCGGGTGTATCGAGGAAAGTTATTTTTTTACCGTTTGCTGTAGTCACCTGGTATGCACCGATATGCTGTGTGATACCGCCCGCTTCACCCGCAACTACGTTTGCATTACGGATATAGTCGAGCAGAGATGTTTTACCGTGGTCCACGTGACCCATGATCGTAACAACCGGTGAGCGTGGCACCATATCTTCGGGATCGTCCTCAATCTCTTCTTCTTCCATAACGGCTGCATCTTCCACGCCGATAAATTCTACTGTATATCCGAATTCTCCGGCTACTAGTTCTATCACGTCCGCCTCGAGGCGTTGATTGATAGACACCATCATGCCAAGACTCATACATTTACTGATTACATCCGCATAGCTCACATCAAGCAGGTTTGCCAATTCGCTCACGCTTACGAATTCAGTAACCTGTAATTTATTATCTGTAGATTGTTCGGTGTCGGTCTGTTCAGCGGCTTCCTCGCGTTTTGCGCGGCGATATTTGGCTTTTAAACTTTTCCCACGGCCACCAGTACCCGCTAATTTCGCCTGAGTTTCCCTGATCTTTTCCTGGATCTCTTTCTTATCGATTTCTTTTATTTCTCTCGGCGTTCTTGTATCAGGTCTTCTATTTCTATTATCACCGCCTGCACGATTGTCTTTTTTTGGAACGAAATGAGGTGCCGATGTTCCGGGCGGTCTTCTATCTTTCTGAAATCCCTGGTTAGGTGGAGTGCCTCCGGAATCTCTTTTTTCGATAGGAATTCTTTTCCTTTTTCTTTTTTCTTCACCGGGTTTCGGCCTGGTATCACTGTTAGCAGGAAGATCGATCTTGCCTAAGATTTTCGGTCCTTCTATTTTTTCAGCGCGAATATTTTCAACGACATTGTTGTCTTCTTCCTTTATTTCGTCTTCAACACCTGCCACTTCATCTGTATGAACTTCGGCGATTACAGTTGGTTCTTCTTCTGTTTTTTCAACCTTTGGTGCTTTCTCTTCCTGTTCTTCTGATCCTTTCTTTTTAATTATCTTTTTTGGCCTGGTTGAAGAATCGATGGCAGATAAATCAATTTTGTCCAGTACTTTGGGTCCTTCGATATCCGGCGCATCTATTTTAATGACTTCGGGTTCTTTCTTTTTTTCTTCTACGACAACAACTGGTTTCACGGGCTCTTCAACTACAGCCGGTTCTTCTTTTACAGGTTTTTTAATATCTTTTTTGAATAAAATCGTCTCTTCTTCTTTTTTCTTTTTTGCTTCTACACTACCCTTTGGTAAATCGATCTGGTCACTCTTAATTTTCGCTACTTTATCACTCTGAAACTCTTGTTGCAGCGACCTGTACATCTCTTCTGTGAGCTTAGATGTAGGTTTAAGATCATCTTTACTAAATCCTTTGCCGACTAAAAAATCAACCAGCGTGTCTTTGCCGACGTTGAATTCTTTAGCAGCAGCCATTAATCGTGGTGTCGTTGTTTCTGCCATATTAAATTTGTCCATGGACCGTGATCCAATCCATGGACCATGGTCATGAGTTTTTAAAAGTATTTATGCGCCCCGTCATCATATGCGATATGAATGGCAGGTTATCATTCTTTTGTAAATTCTTCTTTTAATATACGTCTTACGTCTTCGATAGTTTCTTTTTCCAAATCTGTTCTCCTTACCAATTCGTCGACAGTAAGATTTAAAACGCTATGAGCCGTATCGCAACCGATGCGTTTTAATTCATCAATGATCCATGTTTCGATTTCGTCGCTGAATTCATCCAGGTCGATATCGAACTCTTCAGATTCTCCTTCATTATCACGGAACACATCGATGGAATAACCCGTCAGTTCTTGTGCCAATTTTATGTTCACACCTTTTCTGCCAATTGCCAGTGAAACCTGGTCAGGTTTTAAATAGACATTCGCATGGAGCTTTTCGCTGTCTATTTCCATACTTGTAATTTTCGAAGGAGTCAATGAACGTTGGATCAGGAGTTGAATGTTGTTGGTCCAGTTGATTACATCGATATTTTCATTCTTCAATTCACGAACGATTCCATGAATACGGCTTCCTTTCATACCCACACAAGCTCCCACCGGATCAATGCGATCATCGTAAGATTCTACAGCCACTTTTGCTCTTTCGCCTGGCTCACGAACGATTTTTTTAATGACGATCAAACCATCAAAGATCTCAGGAACTTCTATCTCCAGCAATTTAGCCAGAAAAGACGGACTTGTACGGGAAAGAATAATTACCGGTGAGTTATTTTTCATATCCACTTTCTTAACAACTGCGCGGATATTCTCTCCTTTTTTGAAATAATCCTGTGGAATCTGTTCTGATTTTGGAAGAATCAATTCACTTCCTTCTTCATCCAATAACAAAATTTCTTTTTTCCAAACCTGGTACACTTCGGCACTGATGATTTCACCAATGCGTTCGTTATATTTTTTTACAAGCACATTTTTCTTCAGGTCACCGATACGGCTGGCAAGTGTTTGTTTCGCCGCTAAAATTGCGCGACGACCAAAGTCAAGTATTTCTATTTCCTCATATAACTCTTCACCGACTTCATAATCGGGTTCGATTTTTACCGCATCACTATAGGCAATTTGCGCGAGTGGATCTATCACTTCACCGTTATCAACGATGGTACGTCGACGAACGATTTCAAGATCGCCTTTTTCTGCGTTCACAATCACGTCAAAGTTTTCATCACTGCCATATTTTTTGCGGAGCAATGTTTTGAAAACGTCTTCTACCACCTTCATCATAGTTGGGCGGTCAATATTTTCGGCTTCTTTGAAGTCCTGAAAAGCTTCAATGAGGTTTATACTTGCCATAATCGATAAGTTTAATATCTACCTGTAAATAAAGATAGACCTGTTAAAAAACTGCTTGAATTTTCGTTGTTTTTATGTTATTAAATAGATATGTGTGATTGTTCAACTGTCTATTTTTATTCTTGCCGGTAACCTCCTCTACAATGATGCCATCTTCACTTACTTCCCGGAGGTTTCCTTCTTTTCTTGTTCCATCGAGCAACACAATTTCAATTTTCCGCCCGATATTTTTTGAATATTGACGTTTCAATTTTAAAGGTTCGTCCAAACCGGGAGAAGAAATTTCCAATGAAAAATCTCCTTCAGGAAAAATATTTGCCTCCTCAATTTTTTTGTAAAGAGCCCTATTGAACTGAACACATTTTTCGATGGTGATTCCACTATCGCCGTCAAGAAAAACTTTTACATTGTTTGTCGGTTTGATGCGTATTTCGACCAGGAAATAAGAGGTTTCTCCAGCCAATATTGCCTGCATCATTGATTCAATCAGTCCGACAGTTGCTTCATTATGCATACGAAAAATAAAGAAGGGAACGATTTCGTTCCCTTCTGCTGTTTCTTTTACCAATGCAAATGTAAGGTAAATACTTAATTACTTCCAAACGGCTGAAATATTTTTGGCTTTGATGCATGAAGTGTCGGGTATAAGGCACAAGGCACAAGGAACAAGGAACAAGGAACAAGATACAAGTTACAAGATGTGTTACACCCTTGTACCTTGTACCTTGTACCTTGTTCCTTGTACCTTGTACCTTATGCCCAACACCTCATTGGTTCCATTCAACCCATTTCTATTTATTTTGTTTGGAAACTTTAACAAAGTAATTTTAAGAAAGCGAAAACATTATGGGCCAATCAGAAAACCTGAGTTCATTTTTTAAAGACAGCAAACCTCTTTTCAAAGAATATATTGAAACCCGGCTGGAATTATTCCGATTACAAGCTATCCGGGTCGTTTCTCAGTCTGCGGGCTACCTGGTATGGATACTGATCTCTCTTTTTCTTCTATTCCTGATCATGATTTTTTCCGGCATCGTACTTGGCTGCTGGCTCTCAAATCTTTTAAACAGCTATGTATTGGGTTTTGGATTGACGACGTTGATATTGATTGTGATTTTTATTTTATTGGCGGTCTTCAGAAAAAAACTTTTTGTTCATCCTGTTATTCAGGCTATTATCAGTAAAACCAGTGATTCGTTTGACGACACGCAGGATTGATTCCACCCAAATTTTTCTATATGGCAAAAAATATTAATAACCTCGAGTCACTTGATCAGGAAATTTCGCGTTTGCGTGTCCGGACCAAAGAATTGGAAAAGGAACTCGACGGGAAGTTGGATTATTTGCAGGATAACTATTCATCCATGATGATGAAATCCTTTCTTCCTTCGTTGGTTCAGAAAGGTGGAATAGCCGGTGGCATTTTACAATTTGTTCTCCAGAATGACCGTCTGCAGGATTCAGTACTCAAATTGGCTGAACGCTTATTTGACAAGGTTTCCGATGGCGTAGAATTTATTGTAGATAAGATCGACGGCAAAAAAAAGTAAAACAATTCGCTGGATACGCTGTTAAAAAACAGGTACTATTGTTTTAACAGTATTTTTTTAGAGGTTCCTGTAAATTTGGGTCATATGGCAAGGATTTTTTTCATAGCGATAGCATTCTATCTTGCATACAGACTCGTGTTCGATCTGATTTTACCTGTCTATAAAACCGGCAAACACATGAAGCAACAATTCAGCAATATGCATGATCAAATGCATCAAAATAATCAGCAGCAACAAACTGCGAATACACAAGCCAATCGGCCAACTTCCAAATCTAAGGTTGGAGAGTATATCGATTTTGAAGAGACGAAGGAACCGTGATGATTTTAAACTTCTATCTACATATATGGCAAATTTTTTTTCACCACACAGGCACATAGAACCATAGATTCACATAGAGGGCGTTTTATAAATCATTCCATTCAATATTTGTGATATCTTTTCCGGGCTTTAGAAAAAAACCTTTTAGTCCTGCTGCGTTTGCGCCTTCTACATTTATCATTGCATCATCAACAAATAAAGTTGAAGGGGCGGTTAAATTATTTTCACGGATAATAAATTCAAAAGCTTCTTTATCTGGCTTGCGCATTTTTAGCAAATGAGAGTAATATGCTTTTTCGAAATGATCATTCAATTCTCCGTCGTTGAATGTCTCTTTATAAATTTTTCCAACTTCTTCCATATGCAGCGAATTGGTATTGCTGAATAAAAAGAGCCTGTATTTTTTTCTCAATTCATTTAAAAGTTTGATACGCTTCGCAGGAAAATCGAGCAGCAAGGCATTCCATGCTTTAATGATTGTGTAGTCGGGCACATCGATTTTTATAAGGGATTTCAGATTATCGATAAACTGCCGATCGTTGATTTTTCCTACTTCATAGTCCTTGAAAAAAGAAGCCGCAAAACCATGACCGAAATAATGATGGAAATCTTTTGCACCGAGATCTACGAAAGCTTTTTCAGTAAGATTGTTGTCGAGATTTATAATAACCCCGCCAAGATCGAAGATGATGGTATCAATTTTTCCCATAAAAATTTAGTGGTGAACCATGACGAATGAATGTGCGAATTTACCAATGTGCGGATGTGCAAATTATTTTTAAATAATTTTCAACAAGAATTCGCACATTAAAACTATTTATCTAAAACAAAATCCGCTTCCTTCACATCTTGTGAATTCGTACCCACAAAAACTTTGAAATCGCCGGCTTCATAAACATATTTCAAATCGCTGTTGTAGAATTTCAGGTTATCAAGGCCGATAGAAAAAGTCACTTCTTTGCTTTCACCTTTTTTCAAAAATATCTTTTGAAATTTTTTCAGCTCTTTTACAGGTTGCGTTACACTTGCCACCATATCGCGGGTGTACAACTGCACTGTTTCTTCTCCATCATAATTTCCGGTATTGGTCACCGTTACCTTTACCCTTAAAGTTTCTCCGGGTATAATATGTTTTTTATTCAATGTGATATCGCTATAAGAAAATGTAGTATAACTCAATCCATATCCAAACGGATATAATGGATCGTTTGATACGTCAAGATAGTTTGATTTGAATTTTGGAAATCCTGTTCCATCATAAGGGCGACCTGTATTTTTATGACTATAATAAATCGGAATCTGGCCTACATTCCGAGGGAAAGTTGCTGTTATCTTCCCTGATGGATTATAGTTTCCAAAGAGAACATCTGCAATAGCATTACCTGCTTCTGTTCCTCCAAACCATGTATCGAGTATCGCAGTTGCGTGATCATTTTCCCAAGTCAATGTCATTGGTCTTCCGTTAAACAAAACGACAACTACTGGCTTGCCAGTTTTCACCAATGCCTGTAAAAGATTTTCCTGGCTTTCAGGAATGCCGATATTAGACATGCTGGAAGCTTCGCCAGTCATGTCGGCTGCTTCGCCGACGACTGCAACAACAACATCTGATTTATTAGCTGCATCAACGGCTTCATTAATCATTTCTTGGGGAGAACGACTATCCACTTCTATTTCGGGTCCGAATACGTTTACTCTTTTTATAAAACTTGTATCATCAGATAAATTCGCGCCTTTTGCGTAAATCACATTCACCGAACTGCCGGCAACATTTTTTATTCCGTCGATCACCGTTACATCTTTGCTGAAATCTCCGGACACACTCCAGGTTCCGAGCATGTTTCTTTGACTGTTTGCCAGTGGTCCAACCAATGCGATGGTTCCGGATTTTTTTAAAGGAAGTGTTTGATTATTGTTTTTTAAAAGCACGAAACAATGAGCAGCGATTTCTCTTGCGGCTCTTCTATGTTCTTCAGAGAGAATTTCTTTCGCTGCTCTGTCTGTACTCATTCTGCGGTATGGATCATCAAACAAACCGAGTTTATATTTTGCTTCGAGGATTCTTCTGCAGGCTGCGTCTATTTGTTGTTGCGTAACCTTTCCTTCCTGTAATGATTTTTTCAGCGTGTTCAAAAAACCTTCAGCAACCATATCCATATCGAGTCCGGCACGCAATGATAGTGCAGATACTTCCTGCAAATTGCCCATGCCATGCGCGATCATCTCACTAACCGAAGTATAATCCGAAACCACAAGACCTTTAAAGCCCCATTGCTTGCGCAGTAAATCGGTCAATAACCATTTGTTACCAGTAGCAGGAATGCCATCAATCTCATTGAAAGAACTCATCACACTTCCCACGCCTGCATCGATTGCTGCTTTGTATGGCGCTAAATAAAATTGATACATGCGCAGGCGGCTCATATCAGAAGGATTATAATCTCTTCCTGCTTCGGCTGCACCGTATAATGCGAAATGTTTTACGCAGGCCATCACCGCGTCATTTTTCGTAAGATCATTTCCCTGGTAACCTTTTACCATTGCGCGCGCAACGAGTGAACCTAGATAAGGATCTTCACCCGCACCTTCTGCAATTCTTCCCCAACGCGGATCACGAGCGATATCAACCATCGGCGAATAAGCCCAGTCAATTCCGTCAGCACTTGCTTCTGTTGCCGCGATACGCGCAGATCGTTCAATCAATGTCGTGTCCCACGAACAGGATAATCCAAGTGGAATCGGGAAAACTGTTTTGTGTCCATGTATCACATCCAATCCAAAAATGAGTGGTATATGCAGTCTCGAATTTTTTACCGCGATATCCTGCGCCTGGCGAATTTTATCGGGGCCAGTAGTGATTCCAAACAAGCCTCCAACAAATCCTTTCCGGATTTTATCATCTACATCTTTACTAACTACAGATCCCGTGACAGCACCGCCTGGCGTAACAAGATTTAACTGGCCGATTTTTTCTTCCAGTGTCATTTTGCTCATCAGGTTGGTGATGAACGCATTCATTTTTGCATCCTGCGCATGCAGTTGATTAACAAAAAATATAATCGCTAAAAACAATAGCTGATTTTTTTTCATGTGGCAATTTTTTATTCGTGATTCAAGTTATTATTAAGGTAATTTTTTATTTTACTAAATACGGCTGAATGATTTTTTGCCAGATAGCATATCCTTTGGCGTTCATATGCAAACTATCTTCCACATAAATTTCCGGCTTCGGCTTTCCATCCGCATTGAGCATTTTTGGATAGACATCAATAAAAGAAATATTTTTTTGCTTTGAAATATATTTTTTGATGAGACTGTTTGCTTCAAGCATTTTTGATTTTAATCTCGCACGACTCGGACTCGGCTTCAACGAAATGAAAGCAATCTTTTCAGAAGGAAGTTTTGCCCTGATCATTGAATATAATTTTCTGAATCGCTGAAAAACCATTTTTGCCGTTACTGTATCGGAGGAAGCGAGATCATTTTCGCCGCAATAGATAACAATTTGTTTTGTATCGTATCGGAAGATCACATCATCGGCATAGCGAATCACGTCCAACAGTGTTGATCCACCAAAACCGCGATTGATAATCGTATAACTTGGAAAATAATCGGCTACGTCTCTCCATTTTGTAAAGGAAGAACTCCCTACAAAAAGAATGGCTTGCCTTGGTGGGGCACTAATGCTATCCTGCTTTTTGAAAGCCCTGATATCGTCAATAAATGGTTGTGCAATAACTGAGCTGCAGGTAATGACGAGCAGATATATTAAAATCAATTTGTAAAAAAACTTGATCATGTGGTGATGTATTTATTCGGCTTTGAAAATTTTAGTTTTTGCAGACAATCCATTTTCATTGATCGCTTCAATACAAAAATAATATGCGCGGTCCTTATCCATTGCTTTAAAATAATATTGATTATCTCCGTGTACCATCACACAACTGTATAATTTGTCAGGCGCAATACCATAATAAATATTATATGCATAGGCATTATTCACAGCATACCATTTTATAACAGCATTTCGTTTATCATTTTCACTACGTAATACGATAAAATTTTTAACTGTATCAGGTTTTGCTCCATGACCTTTTCCAAAAACACGCAATCCGCTGATCGCAAATTTTCCGGTGGGCATATGAATATTTTCGAGTTTGATAAAACGTGTTTCTATTGGTTGGGGCAATTCAATATAATCATGCGGAACATCCGTTTTATTCTGACTTTTATCTACCAATATTTTCCAATTTTTGCCATCAACAGATTGCCATAATTTATATTGGTGATAAATGCCGTTTATTTTTCCGAGAAAACTGCTGTCCACATCCTGGTCAGCATAATTGATTTGTATGGCGCGAACAGTACTTACGCTTCCAAGATCAGATTGAATAAACTCTCCTGCTTTTGCAGAAGCGGCGCTCCAATAAGTGCGGATACTTTCGTCTACTGCAAAATTAGGTTCATAACCACCATAAGTAGACGAAACCTGTACAGGCCGGTTATAGTTTAGTAACATCCATCCCGTAAAATTTCCATCGAGATGATCTTTTTTTTCTGCAGGAAGATATTGAGGATAATCGCCGAAGGCGGTATTGGTGTATAACAGGTCATCCTTATCAAACCCTGCTGGCCATATACCGAGGCGCCGCTCGAAATTATTTTTCATATTCACAACGATCGATGATATATGCCACCAATTGCCAAAGAGATCCTGGTACGTTGCTCCATGTCCCGCTCCTCTTGCAAAACCACCGGGCTTGTATGAAAATGGATTGTGTGATTGATAGGTAAATGGTCCCAATGGATGATCCGAAATATATACTCCATCTCCATAACCGCTCATCTCTGTACCAGGTGCGCCGTATTGCAAATAATATTTACCATTATGTTTATTCATCCACGCACCTTCTATAAATGGATTCAGGAAATTGTTATCGTTATATTCACCAAACCTTTCCCAGCCGTGAAGATCATCATGAAGTTTTATTAATTCTTTGTGCTCGCCGAACGGCTGTAAACTTTTTCTGTCGATCTCCCAACCATACAATGGATAAAGATTGCTTGATCCATGATAGAGATAAATTCTTCCGTCATCATCCAGAAAAAAACCAGGATCCCACGCGCCAGCCTGGAAAGAATCAACCGCTTCCTTCCACATATTCTTTTTTGGGTCGGTACTCATCCACAGCGGGAAATTTTTTGTGTAGGTTGAACCAATGAGCAACAATGTATCTCCAAGCACCAGCGTTGCGGGAGCGCAGAGATCATCGTACACATGGTGATATGGTTTTAAAAAAGAATGGCTTTTGAAATTCCAGTGAAGCATATCGTGACTCCACCAATAACCCCACTGGTTTGTAGAAAAAAGATAATAATCACCTTTGAAGAGTACGATCACCGGATCTGCAGTTGCACGATGGCGGCCGGCTTCGGAAAAATTAGGAATCGGCGTATAACCATAGTCGATATTAATGGGATTGCAATAAGTGTGTTGCTGCGACCACACGTTATTTCCAAAAAATAAAAGAAAAAAAATCCATCCACAAAAAGCGAATCTTGATTTCATTATTCGATGTTTAAAAAATCGGATATACTTATTTGCTTTCTCCAAATAATAATCTGTCGACACTCCATTTACCTGGACCGGAAAAAATAAAAACGAATCCTAATAACACGAACAGGAAAGGATATTGATCTTCATACCAGATTTTTCCATGTCCGAGAAAAAGCGATATATAAAGCATCGTCACAATTAACACGACACATGCAACTCTTGTAAAACAACCAAGCAAAAGCATCACGCCGGCCAAGAGCTCAGCAGTCTTTCCCAAATAGACCAGCAATAATCCCATCGAAGAATTTTTGAAATTGTCCCAGCCGGCATAACCCTTCATTGTTGCAGCGTCGAATACTTCCCAGCCATGATAGATCATAAAACCACCAACAATAATTCTAAGCAGTCCGATACCAGATTGTTGCCATATCGGATTTGGTGAAAGGAAATTTTTCATAAGCAATTTTTGTTAGGTGAATGTCAAGAATAAATTAATATTCTCTTCGTGGTGGTCAGGTTATTCAAAGATATTAAGGATAATAAAATTTTATGATTTTACTTTTTGAGCCAAGGACTTGAAAAACCGAGTTTTTTTAATCCGTTTTGTATCTCTGGAATTTGCATGAATAATTTCCATATCAACCCTGTCCGGTAATTTTCTATCATCACGATGATCGGTCCCTGATCAATTGCGAGGTGCGACTTGGCGTACCAGTTTTGTGTTTCACTAAAACCATCTACAAAACCATATTCACTCCATATCTTATCACCCAAATCATAATAGAAATGTCTCAACGCCTGCATACTGTATTCGGGTGTGTAAGGAAATGCAGATAAGGCCGCAGTCGGTTGTATCACGCCAAGATCTTCTTGCGGACAATGTGCCACATATCCTTTGTAGCTATCGCCGGCGGTTAGTCCCCAGCAATTCTCCCCATATCCTTTAAATTTTTTTGGATTGTCGATACAATACGCTCTGTTGATAAGCGTATGATTTTTGTTTTGTTCCCAATAATCAGCCGCCCAATCCTTAAGTCCATGCGGATCGATTCCCTGGAAAGTATATTGAGAGAAAAATAATGGTCCGCCATATTCAAATCCCAATGGCAATTTCATTCCATAATAAGTTTTGCCATTGAAAAAAGATGCGCTGTTGATCCAACTGTTTCCATACACTTCGAAAGGAATTGAATGATTGGGTGAAGATGCGGCAATGATAAAAGTGATCAGGCATTCATTCCATCCGCGGATCGGAAAATTCATATCAAATCCATTATAAGGACTCCAATGCCAGTAATAAATTGTTGTTCCACCCGCTGCATGCCAGTTGAAGTTTGCCGTTTCCCATAATTGCTTCACACGTGCGCGAAAATATTTTTCGATTTCAGTATCCCTATTAAAATATTCGCGTGCGGTGAGCAAGCCCATCATGAGGTAAGAAGTTTCGACAACATCGGCGCCGTCATCCAATCTGCCGAAAGGAATTGTTTTTCCAGTGGCGCCATTCATGAAATGCGGAAAAATTCCATGAAACGCATCGGCGTGCAATAAAAAATCCACCATCTTTTTCAATCTTCGGATAGCAGTATCTCTTCCGATCCAATTTCTTTCGACGGCAACGACGGTTGAAAGAATACCGAAGCCTGTTCCACCGATAGCACATGCTTCTGGTCCGTAAGTTCCGGTGCTGAGGTTTGGTTCGTTGTATGCTTCGTTGGCATAGTCCCAGAAATATTCGCCTCTGATGGTGTTGCTTCTTTCTCTCGCGAGACCACTAACAGGATGTCCGAAATGCCAGAAATAACGAAAGGTTTGCCTTTGTACAACGTCCAATAACGCGGAGTCGGATAAATCTTTAATGATTCCTACCGGAGCGATGGAATCCGGGTAGGTTGTTTTGATGTTTTTCTTTTGTGCAATAAGAGAATGACAACTGACAAGTATTGAGAGGAGAAATAAAATCTTGCGATGCATAATGAATGTGTTTTTCAAGTTTATTCTTTGCGCCTTTGCGTCTTTGCGAGAACATATTTTTCTCGCAAAGACGCAAAGGCGCAAAGAAAAATTATTTTATGTAAGGACTTTGGAATCCAAGTTTTTTTAATCCTTGTTGTATTTCTGGAATTTGCATGAACAATTTCCACATCAATCCTGTACGATAATTTTCTATCATCACGATAATCGGCCCCTGGTCGATGGCGAGTTCAGAATCTGCTACCCAATTTTGTGTTTCATTAAAAGCATCTTTGAATCCATATTGTCCCCAGATTTTATCGCCGAGATCATTATAAAAATGTTTCAATGCATTCATCGAATATTCCGGCGTGTAAGGAAATGCCGACAATGCAGCTGTAGGTGAAATCGTTCCCCAATCATTATCGGGTGAATGTGCGTTGTATCCGTTATACGTGTCACTCGCTGTAAGTCCCCAGCAATTCTCTCCATATCCTTTAAAATGTTTTGGATTGAGCACGCAATGTTTATAGTTGATGAGCGTATGATTATAATTCTGCTCCCAATAATCTGCGTATTGGTCTTTCAATCCATGAGGATCTATTCCCATAAAACTATAGTGCGTGAAAAATAACGGTCCCCCATAGTCGAAGCCAAGTGGCAACTTGACGCCATAATATTCGCGTCCATTTTTAAAGTGATTGCTTTCGGCCCAGCAATGATCATACACACTTCGGTTAATGGCATATGTAGGCGAAGATGCAGCCAACACATACGTGATGAAACATTCATTCCATCCGCGAATTTCAAAATTCATACTCCATCCATTATTCGGACTCCAATGCCAATATAAAAGATCGAGTCCTCCGCGAGTATGCCAATTCCATTCAGCGCCTTCCCATAACCAGGTGATGCGGTTGCGCAATTCATTTTCATTTTGCACATCCTTATTATAATATTGACGAGCGCATAATAATCCTTCGAAGAGATAAGATGTTTCAACAAGATCTGCAGCATCATCTTTTCTGCCGAAAGGAATTGTTACACCTGTGCCTCCGTTTATAAAATGTGGGAAGATGCCGTGGTAACTATTTGCTGTCAATAAAAAATTTACCATTTTCAATAATCGGTTTACCGCACTATCTCTTATTACCCATTTTCTTTCTGTTGCAACAATGGTTGCCATAATACCAAAACCGCTACCGCCGATCGCGCATGCCTCGTCGCCATAATTATATGCTTTATTGCTTCGTTCTCTTGCGAGTCCACTTACAGGATGCGCGTAATCCCAGAAATATCTAAAAGTTTGTTTCTGAACCAGGTCAAGCAGATCATCATCACTTAAATTTTTTGGACGGACTATTGCTAATTGAACTGCTTGCTTATTTTTTGTTTTTGCTGGTGCCTGCGCAGAAACAAAAAAGAAAACGTTATTCATCAATAAAAAAACAAAGAGCAATCGTTTGGATAAAACCTTTATCATGTTCGGTTGTTTTTGATCTTATTTTTTATCAGAGGTTTGGACTTTGAAATCCGAGTCTCTTCATTCCTTTTTTTATTTCAGGACAACTCATAAATAAATTCCAAAGTAATCCTGAGCGATAATTTTCAATCATCACGATTTGCGGGCCCTGGTCAATAGCCAGGTAAGAACTTGCGAACCAGATATCGGTTAAATTAAATGCATCTTTGAAACCATATTGTCCCCAAATTCTATCTCCTAATTTGTAGTAGAAGAATTTCAATGCATTCATCGACTCCACCGGGGTGTAAGGAAGAGAAGATATCGCGGCGGTAGGTGATATCGTTCCATTATCATTTGTTGGTGAATGCGCATCATATCCGTTTTGCTGATCGCTGGCTGTAAGTCCCCAACAAATATTACTATATCCATTAAATTTAGACGTGTTGGTAACGCAATAGCTATAATTTATTTTTGTGTGATTTGTATTTTGTGTCCAGTAGTTCGCATATGCATCACTGAGATTATTTGGATTGATGCCCAGAAAAGAATAATGTGCAAAGAATAATGGGCCGCCCATTTCCGGGCCGAGCGGTAATTGAATTCCAAAATAAGATTGGCCATTTTGAATACTTCCATTTACTGCCCATCCATTATCGTAAACTGATTTAGGAATTGAATCGGTATTCGAAGAAGCTGCTAACACATATACGATCATCGCTTCATTCCATCCTCTTATTCCCATATTGATTGCCCAGTTATAATCCGGACTCCAGTGCCAATACAAAACATCCTGGTTATTTTGACGGAACCAATTCCATTCAACAGCATTCCAAATTAGATTGATATTATTTCTCAGACTTATTTCTGTAGCATCAGAATTGCTATTAAAAAATTGTCTTGCGCAAAGTAGTCCTTGAAGAAGATAAGAAGTTTCTACAAGATCAGCGCCATCGTCCTGCTGACTGAAAGGTTGTGTGTCGCCAGTAGCTCCGTTTATCCAATGCGGAAAAGCACCATGATAGCTGTGCGCTTTTGTTTGAAGAAAATTCACGATCTGGGTTATGCGATTTAATCCGTCTACACGCGAAATAAAATTTCTGCTAATACCAGTAAGAATACTCATCACACCAAAACCTGTGCCACCAGTAGTTACTATATCGTTTGATTGATCTCGTTCTCTTGCCATTCCGGAAGTAGGATGACCAAAATCCCAGAAATATTTAAAAGTTTGTTGTTGCACTAAGGTCAGCAATGCACTGTCTGTGATTTGCGGAAATTTATCCGAAGAATCAATCGAAGTCGTCAATGATAAACTGACAGCGGAATGCAATAGTCCTTTGCTTTGTGATCTTAAACTTGTTGAAACAGCAAGAGCATATTTTGAAATTGGTTGCAGGGCTGATGATGATTGAATCACCAGCGTACTGTCGTTGTTTTCAAAAGTAGGAGTATAGGGTACGGATGATCCTGCATTGTCTTTAAAGCTGACCGCATTGTCAATAGAACTATGATCGATTGCAACAGGGAAATAAAATTTAATAACGGCTGATCGGTTCACATTATAATAAACAACACCATCATTTTTACCATCCACTTTCAAGGAAGAAAGAATAAAAGGCTGAGGTACCTGTTCCACCGGCGGAGGCGTTGATGATTTTTTTGAACATCCCGCAATTATCGGTGAGGCGAGAAAAATAATTGCATACTTATACAAGTTCATAGATGTCATTTTTTGTATTTGAGAAAAACGAGGCTGTCATTATTCTTAGCTTCTACTAAAATATTTCCAAACTTTTCTGTATGCAGCCACTGAAGATCGCGCACCTGGCCTTTCGTGTCCAATAATTTTTCCTGTTGAATTGTATAGTTATTGTTTCTTTTATCAATATCAAAAATTTGCAAGGAAGCCGCGTCATAGCGTCCTTCATAAGGTAAAACACCAAAGAAATTTCCACCTTCGATAAGTGTGTGTGAAGATGTAATAGACTGAAAGGCAAATATGGGCGATAATTGCATAGGATCTGACAGATCCTTTCTTACAAAATTTCCTTTGCCATCATTTAGAAAAATTGAAGAGCCCAAAACTTCTGCTTTTAATTCCATATAATCCTTGAATAAATCATAGAACATATAGTCAACAGTTTTTCCTGCTACTTCACTGTAGGTTAAATATGCCTTTTTCAAAACCGGCAAAGCTCTTTCCAGTTCATCCTTTTGTAAAAAAGTATATTTCTCTCCGTTGATCTTGTAGGTCATCACCTGCTCGACAGTTCCATTGTTATCAAAATCTTTCACATATAAATTCAATGGTCCCTGTTTGCCGGAGAATAATTTTGAATTGTGTCCCCAATTGCCGGCTAGTATATCCGCATATCCATCACCGTTAATATCTTTTATATAGAGTGATTGCCACAAACCGGTGGATTGCGGAATATCCATCGCTTTGAAAACACCTTTGTTATTGATGAATATTTTCATGGGCATCCATTCTCCCGTTACAATCAAATCCACCCATCCATCATTGTTTAAATCTGCAAATGAAGATGTGGTTACGATCCCAATATCTTTTAGCCCAATAACAGATTCATCAGCCATTCTGAAATTTCCTTTACCATCATTCAGCAACAGATAAGAAGATTGAGGGTATCCATATTTGCGAGCGTCTGCCAGTCCGCCGACAAAAATATCATTACTGCCATCCTTGTTAATATCTGCTATAGTAACACATGATTTATTGGCGAGAATGGCAGGCAGTCCATTCACAGATTCATGAAAATTTCCTTTACCATCATTGATATATAAATGATCCGCGAGTGCAGGATTTCCATTTTCATCTTCATTGCCTCCGCTTACAACATACAAATCTGGATTGTTGTCATTATTCGCGTCGAAGAAAATTGCGGCGACTTCATCAGCAGCTATATTTTTTTTGAATAGCGCGGTATCGGAACTTATAAATTTTCCATCTTTTGTTTGAATCATCAGTACACCGGGCTGCCCCTTTGCACCACAAACAAAAAAATCATCCAGCCCATCTTTATTTACATCGCCAACGGCAAGTTTCGGTCCACGGGTAGATTGCATATGTGGAATGAGATATTGATAACCGAAATCATTAAAATCATTTTCCCGGTGTTTCCATCCGATATTAATTTGTTGACTGATATCTTCAAATATTTCCTGGTGTTTCGGAAAAAATGATTCGTAGTTGAAATTTATAGTAGCGTCTTTTTGATTTATTGATAGTTGTTTGTTGATCGCCGGATTTTTGATGAGCTGATATTTTTGATTGGGCCAAACGATTATCAAACTGTCGATATGGTTGATGCTATCCAGGCCAAAATGAAGCCTGGTATCGGAGGATGACATAAATCCCCTGGTAAGCATCAGTTGCTGGTATTGCATTTTGCCACCTGCGAAGAGATAAGCTTTCGCGCCGATGCCGTTAGTATTGAAACTATCACCTTTGAATGCAAGTGATAAATAATTTTTTGCCGGAGAATTATTTTTCAGAATAATGGCCGGAGCATTTAGGCAATTAATGACCATATCAAGTTTTCCATCATTATCCAGATCCGCATAGGCGGCACCGTTATAATATCCTTTCATGCCTTGTGTTCCCCAGGGTTCGCTGACATCGGTAAAATGCAAATCTCCATCTCCCTTATAAAAAAAAGGATGAGAAGCGCCATCGGGCATTTTGCTTAAAGCTTCATCATCTAATTTATCTGAGCTGTTTAAAACTTTATGATTGTAGATATCAGAAATAAAGCGGACATAATCGAGATCGACCGGGCGCTTGACGATTCCACTGGATATAAAAAGATCTTTATTTCCATCGTTATCGAAATCTGCAAACAGAGGCGACCAACTCCAATCGGTAGCGAACACTCCCGCCATCAACGCAATATCGCTGTAACTTTTTCCATCTCCATTATTTCTTTGCAAACAATTTCTTGATACCTGTTGCTGGTAACCGTTCTTGGTAATCTTCTGATTGTAGATATCAAAATGCTCATCGCTGCCATAAGTCTTCAGCGTTTTTTCATCTGGTGGTAACATATCAACAGTAACGATATCTAATTGTCCATCATTATTGTAATCGGCAGCATCATTGCCCATACTAAACCTGCTGTAGTGATTAAAATGTTGTGCGCCTGACTCAGTAAATGTTCCATTGCCATTATTCAAATAGTAATAATCATTTTCGTGGAAATCGTTGCCAACATAAATATCATTCCACCCATCGTTATTAAAATCACCGACAGCAATTCCCAATCCATAACCAAGATTGCTTTGATAAATGCCAGCCTGCGCAGAAATATCAACAAATTTTCTTTGACCATTTACAAGGTCATTGCGATATAACTTATCACCGGAATACGGATCGAATTTTCTTCTGTTGCTTGTATCAACAATATTTGCGTTTGGCTGATGGGATTGATTCAATACATAACAATCGAGATCACCATCATTATCAAAATCAAAAAATGCTGCTTGTGTTGAAAAGCCGGAAAAATTTAATCCATATAGAGCGCTCTGTTCGGTGAAAGTGACCTCACCCCGGCCCTTTCCTGAAGGAGAGGGAGTAGCGCCATTATTGATGAATAGTTCGTTGTGGCCTTTTAATTCGTGTGTATTTGCAACAGCAGACACATAGATGTCGAGATATCCATCCCCATTTACATCCGCCATCGTTACTCCTGTGCACCAATCAGACGTACCTGCAACGCCGGCCTTTTCAGTGATATCTTCAAATTCGAAATTGCCTTTATTAAGATAAAGTTTGTTATGACCTTTGCTATTGGCAGTAAAATAAATATCGGGCAATCCATCATTATTAATATCACCAACAGCTACGCCGCCACCGTTATAATAATATAGATAATAAAGAATACTGAAACGATCTTTTTTTTCCAGGGTATTGGCAAAATCAATTTTTGTTTTCGAAGATGAAAGATTTGTAAACATACTATCCGGATGATTGCAGGAGACAAAGGTGAATAGCAGTAACAAAAAAGCAATCGTCGATTTCATTTTGCGATTAATGTTTATTTTTTTTCGTATGCGAAATTATCGTCGTCATGATTTTTTTTGTTTCATCGGGATAGATGGCAATAAAATGAGAACGTATCATAGCAGCAGTAGGATTTTTTTGACCAGCTATTAATTCAGTAATAGAATTTGAAGATTTTAGCGGCATGTGACAATTGATACAGTCTTGTTTTATGGCATTGCCGATTGTTGCTGTCATTTTACAGGTGTGCGCTGTTTGATCATTATGACAACTCATGCATCTTTGAGAAAACAAAGCAGTTTGTCCTCTTTCATTTTCGTGTGTGTTATGACAAGTGATGCATGTCATCGTAGTACTCATCTTGAAACACTTGCTTGCCCTAAGCAATCCAAATTGATTTCCGTGTACATCAATGCTATCAGGATTAGGAGGTGTTTGATCGATATTAAAATAGTCCGTTAATTTATCACCAGCAGTAAATTGAAAAGATGCTGTTGTTTTTTGCAATCTTCCTCCGTGGCATAAGCCACATAAATCCAGTTTTTGTTCTCTTGTAAATTTTGCCGGGTTGATAATATATTTTCCAACTGTGTCGGTTGGATTTTGTGTTTGGAAAGCAACATGCTTTGCAGCGGGACCGTGACATTTTTCACAATCGACGCCATAGATGATATGATCGCGATTAAATTCTTCCGGTTCAACTCCCGGAGCTGAAATTTTTTGTGCGAATGTGCTATGACATTCGAGGCAGCGTGATGTGATGGGCCTGTTGAAAATCACGGGATGTGTTGGAAACTGTGGACTGTTTGCCCATTGTTTCGCTGCGGTAAAATATGAAACTGGTAATTGATAGATCCTGTTTTTAAAACGAGTTGCATAGGTTTGTCCCTTCGACGCCGAACCGAAAATAATGTCAAACCGTTTGGTGATTCTTTCGATTCCCTGGTAATATCCGACCTGGAAAAATCCACTGTCCCTTTTCTCCATCATTACAGTCATGTTAGAATCATAGACGTATTTATTTTTTCCCGGTTCAAAACTTCCTTTGATATATTTCTCAAGTGCAGGTCTTGTGGTGAGATAATGTGCGGTGAGGATATGCTTGTTGTAAATATTTTTATGACAACTGATGCATGCATCAGAGCCAGCGAATTCATCAAAATTTACTTTGGTGGTTGGAGGAGCTGAAACTGTTTTTTCTTTTTCTTTATCGATGCATTTTGTAAATAAAAAAACAAATGAAACTATGATGGAAATAGTAATTATGTAACGGGAATATTTTTTAATTTCCTTCATTCTTTATTTGTTGTTCTCTTGTGTGGCAAAGCAGAAGGATAAAATTATTAAGGGTTGCAAATTAATCTGCAACCCTTAATAATTTTTTTGTAAATATTATTTATTGATGATTGGTGTACAAAGCTGATATCTCAGCGGCAGACAATGTTGTACCATAAAGCCTGACGTTGTCAATTAGTCCGGGAAATCCTGCCATCCAGGTATTGCCAGGATAATCGCCCTTGATGCCCGCGGCCTGTTGAAATCCTCCAAGTACTAATTTAGAAGAATTTTCAAACACGATACTTTGGTGCGCCTTCTGGTCGAATTGAACTCCGTCGCGATAAACTGTACCTGTTGAATCGGCAACACTGTAAGTAAATGCAATCTGGTGCCACTGGCCATCATACATGTGCGGCCATGCATGCGTAAAATTATAGCCTGCAAAATTCCAGTTGTCACCATTGTTCTTATCGCCAAAATGTATTTTCAAATCCATCGAGTCGGTAGTTCCCTTCGTATTGTTATCAGCATAAAAGACAATATTGCTCCAAAAGTTATTTGAATTGGCGAATGCCAATACACCAACTGCGTGGTTATTGTCTTTTTGTGCAAGCGTGATATTGATCCAGAATGAAATGGTAAAATCAGTTGATCCTCCAAAATCATTAGCCGAAGGATAATCGACATAGCCATTTTGCGATCCGTCAAATTGAACTGCCTGACCCGATACGCCGGCTGCGTATGATGCATTATTATCTGTTCCGAAATTTGCGCGAATGCTGTCTACATTGCTTCCATCCATCGCGGCATAGAATTTAAGCGGACCACCGGGAGGATTTGAATCCTTTGGATAATCTCCTAATGAGGGACGGTCCATTTTCTGACAACTTGCAATTACAATACCCATTGTCAAAACAAGCATTCCGCTTTTGGATATTTTATTTATGAAGTACATGGATAATTTTTTTTGAGTTAAACTAAAATGAAACATTCTCAATAATCAGGATTCTGAACCAATACATTTCCGGATAAATCGATTGCCGGTTGCGGGATCGGATACAGTGCATTTTTCGGTGTGTATCCCAATCCTGAAAGAACTGTTGTTGCATCGCCCCATCTCACAAGATCGTTGAAGCGATATCCTTCCATTGCAAATTCCCATCTTCTTTCATTTTTGATTGCAGTTCGCATCGTTGCCTGATCTGTAAATGGAATCGGCGGAACAATAGAACGGCCTGCTCCGAGATTTCCACTGGCTCTGTTCCTGATTAATTCGAGGTTTGTTGCAGCAGTTGCACCATCACCAAGTTCATTCGATGCTTCTGCCAACATTAGTATCACATCAGCATACCGGATGATCCTATGGTTTATCCAATCTGCCCCACCTGATGCGCCGATTTGACCAGTGAAGGCACGCATAGCGGGATCCGAGTAAACTTTCTTATTCCAATATTTTTGCTCAATATGGCCCGCGGCACCGAGCGGATCGTAAGGGGGTAGCGTAGCGCCATAACCACCCGTTGCAGCACCACCATCGAACTGACCGGAATATAGAATGGTAGCAGCTTTGCGGGGATCGGCATTATCCCAATCAGCAACCAGTTTGTCTGTTGGTGTGTTCCATCCCCAACCGAGATTCCAATCATTTGTTGCACCACCCTGGCGAACATTTTGACAAGTTCCCCACTGCACGCCCTGATTGTTTGTACCATTTTCACCAATGGTAACCTGCATTTCAAAAATTGATTCAGGACCATTTTTACCCACGCCATTCAATCCATCTTTCCATATGTCTGTGAAATTTGTTGCGAGTTGATATTGTCCCGAATTTATGACTGCGTTACAATGTGCAACTACCGAATCCCAATGCTGTCTTTGAATATGCGTTTGAGCAGCCAATGCATTTGCTGCGCCGCGTGTTAAACGACCGGGGAATCTGTTGACGCCTGCAACTTCCCAATTGAGTGGTAAATATCTTACAGCAACATTTAAATCTGAATCAATCAATTTGTATAAATCATCGACTGATGCTTTTGGACGAATTCCGGCAGCAGCATTCGTGTAATAAAAATTGATCAGAGGAACCTGTCCATAAGCTTTCACCAATTCAAAATAAGAATAAGCTCTGAAGAAACATGCTTCACCAATATTTACGAGAGAAGCGTCGTCAGTAAGCTTTAATGAATCGGCTGTGAAAAGCTCTTTGTTACAAAGGTTGATCATATAAAAGTGATCGTTCCAATAAGTGTTGGTGGCCCAATCATCTTTTGTATAATTGAAATGTTCAAATTCTGCATTGATTTCCGCACCATCAGTCTGGCTACTTCCTTTTTGTGCATCATCATCTCTGATACTGTTGAAGTCGAGCCATGGCAGCGTTGAATATCCTGCATATTTTAAAGTGCTGTACAATCCCAAACTCTGCGCTTCAAGACCTCCCTGATGCAAATCGTCTAATGTTGCGGTCAGCGGTTTGCGGTCGAGAAATTTTTTACAACCTGCAACCGTCAGCAACAACATCGGGACAGCGATGAGCAAAAGCCATGATGTTTTCTTAATCTTTTTCATAATCAAAATTTCTTTAATCGTTAAAAAGTTACATTTAAACCAAACGTAGTTACGACAGGTATTGCGCCACCGGCTGCGTCATAGCCAAAGCTTGTTGCGTTACCACCGAATTCGGCAGTGTAACCAGAATTATGTTTCCATGTTTTAAGGTTCTGAACGTTGACGAACACACGCAGATCTTTCATTTTTGCGCTCGAGATCATCCTCTTGGAAAAACTATATGCCAATTGAAGATTTCTGATCCTGAAATAACTTCCATCTTCAATATTGTAAGAGGAGCCTTGATAGTTGAATCTGTCTGCCTGGCTCAACAATGGATCCCAATTCGAAGTACCCGGACCGTGCCACCTGTTCAATTTGAAAGCAGGATAGTTTACTCTTTGGAATGGTGATTCGAGCGAACCCCATACTCTGTAAACTTCATTTCCATACACACCACCGACATCACATGTTAAACTGATCCCCTTGTAATTAACAGCAATCGTACCACCATACATAAAGTCTGGTGTAGGATTACCAATAAACGTTCTGTCGTCAGAAGTAATTTTTCCATCGCCATTCACATCTTTGAATTTTAAATCCCCAGGTCTGTAAGCTCCCAGAGCGGATGCATTGGGTGATTTAAGGATGTCATTATAGCTTTGGTAAACGCCTTCTACTTTATAACCTTTAAAATAGGCGATGGGTTGCCCAGGTTTTGTTTCACTAATGGCTTCGCCGTTATTCTCTCTCGTAACCTGTAATACTCCGTTCGGAACATCTGAGCTTAAGCTAAGCACTTTATTTTTCATGAAAGTAATGTTACCGCCAACTGTAATAGAGAGATCTTTCGTCAGACTCTGATTCCAGGTTGCAGCAAATTCCTCACCCCAATTTCTTATACTACCTCCGTTGATCAATTCATCGTCGATACCTAATGAAGCGCGGCTCACGTAAGTCATCAGGTTATCGGTTGTTTTGTTATAATAATTGAATTCGAAATGTAAGCGGTTACTGAAGGCGTTTAATTCAACACCGATTTCTTTAGCGCTAACTGTTTCCCATTTCAAGTTTGGATTGGGAATATATGATGCTCTTGCAGCGGAATAAATATTTGTTCCGAAAACTGCATTTACCCCAGTATTTAATTTAGGATAGAAAGGATAATTGATCGGAGTACCATCGAGGTACGACGCACTTTGGTTTCCTAAAACACCGATTGATCCTTTCAATTTTAAGTAATCAAAAATGCGTTGGTTATTCATGAAATTTTCTTTAGAAATATCCCATGCTGCACCAACCGCCCAGAATTGCTGATGTCTATTTTTATCTGGTATCTGGGAAGAAGCATCATCACGGAAAGAACCGTTGATGAAATATTTGCTCTTGTAATTGTAAAGTACGCGCGCCAAAACCGAAGCAGTGGTGTATTCATTCTGTTGGGAATAAGTTTTTCCATCGTCGCCATTATTTTGATCGATAGAAGGATCGATTACTCCGAAACCAGAGTTCATATACCAAAACCTTTTGTCGTCAGGTATTGGAGTGCCATTCGCGCCGGTTCCCTGTTTTACATAAACCTGTCTGCGGAAATGACCGAAATAATAAGTTGTGAAACCTACAGTGGCTGTTAAATTATGATCACCAAATGCTTTTTTAAATGTCAGGATCTGATCCTGCTGCCATTTTTTGTAGTCCTCATTATTTTCAGTGAGTGAAGTTGTCTGATTGTACAAATATGGCGTATTGTCAACCGGGTTATATGCATAATACAACGGTGAGTATTTGCGATCACTGATATTGCTCACGTCGCCATACCAGGTTGAGCGAAGTGTAAAGTATTTAAGAAAATTAAATTCTCCATATACACTTCCCACTGTTCTGTATTCGATGTTGATTCGTTTATTCCATGTGTTTTCAATTTCCAACACGGGATTGATAACACCTGAATTTTGCAACGCAGTATTCAAACCAGAATATATGTCGAGATCTAAGCTATCGGTGCCATAAGGATCCTGAACATGAAATCTTTTTGTACCGGATGATACAAGCGGCACTGCTTTTCTTGCATTGTCTAGTTGATATATCGCCTGATACGGATTATTTTGCCTGGTTGCATTTAAGTTGACGCCTATCTTGATTGCCTTGTTTACCTTGAATTCATCACTGAAAGAAACAAGCATTCTATCTAATTTTTCATGCCTCACAATTCCTTCATCAAAAGTGTAACCGATTCCAAGGTTGAACCTGTTTTTATCAGTACTTCCAGAGATGCTTAAGTTGTTTGCATTGTATTTGCCAGTTTGCGTAACGGCAGCTATCCAATCTGTATTAGCGGTAAGACCGGTATAATCGAATGGCGTTGTAATTCCATTGTTGGCATTTTCTTCAGCAAAAAGTTCTTTAAACTGCTCACCATTTACCATTTTGATTTTATCAACCAGCTTTTTAAATCCAAGTGCTGTATTGAAGTTGATCACTGTTTGACCGAGCTTTGCTTTTTTCGTTGTAATTGCAATAACGCCTGTCGCACCTTTCACACCGAAGATGGCCAGTGATGAAGGATCTTTCAAGATTTCAATGGATTCGATGTCATTAGGGTTGAGGTAATCGATATTGTCATTGAAAATACCATCTACTACATACAAAGGATGCACCTGGCCAATACTAACGGTACCGCGTATGCGAATATCCGGTTGGGAACCTGGTGTACCGTCATTCACAACAGACAAACCAGTCACTTTGCTCTGTAGGGAAGATATTGGGTTTGTGTTAGGTTTATCCTGCACTTCCTTACCTTCTATTTTTACAATGGAACCAGTGAGATCTCTTTTACTGGCAGAACCATAACCGATAACCACTACCTGGTCCATCTGTTTTACTGACTGAACCAGTTTTACATTAATCACCGACTGGCTGTTCACTTTTATTTCTTGCGGTTCGTAACCGATATAGGAAACAACTAATGTTCCATTTTCCGGAGCTGTCAGCGTAAAATTTCCGCTGTTATCTGTTGTTGTTCCTCTTGACGTTCCTTTTACGGAAACAGACACGTTAGAAAGTGCTTCACCGTTACCACCTGTTACTTTACCAGTAACCTGGATGTCTTGTAATGTAAGGGCGGACGATACTACGACGATGAGATTATTGTCGAGCAGCTTGTAAGTGAGATCAGTTCCGGTAAATACCTTTTTCAGTACGTCTTTGATCGGGGTTTTGTCGACATCGATACTTATTTTCTCGTGGATGTCTTTTAACCTGCTGTTGTATAGAAAGCGATAGGTACCTTGTTTTTCAATTGATGAAAGTACCCGCGAGATTTCTACCTGATCTAATTTCAGTGTGATCTCAGTTTGCCCATTGACCTTTGCCGATACTTGTAATGCCCCTACAAGTATCAGAAGAAAACTTAGTTTCATAATCAAAAGAGCTTTTTTTACGGCATGAGAGCGACTGCCCCCAATCGTTAATTTTTTTTTCATACTTTTAATCTTAGTGGGTTATAGAAATCGAAACTTGTTCTGCGACGCTGCAAGTGAGTTTCTTTTGTAACCTTGCGGGAAATGCGCCAACATTTCCCGTTTTTTATGTTATGAACTATTGTACATGAGCTAGTTTGGTTTATTTAAAAATTGATACCTGGTTTCCTTGAATATCATAATTGAAACGAGCCGTCAATTGAAGCGCATCCAACGCCTGTTGAATGGTTTCGTTTTCAAAACTGCCTGTAAAATGTAATGTGTCTCTTTCTGAATTATCGAACTGGATACTCACTCCATACCAGCGCTGCATTTTTGCCGCCAATTCTCTAAATGATTCATCCTGGAAAAAAAGTTTATTCTGCACCCAAGCAGTTTCAATAATAGTGCTATCGCGTCTTGCGTAACTCAAATGACTGATGGCAACGATTGGTTCGTTGGATTGTTTGAAGGATTGTCTTTTTTGTACTACAACAGGTGCGTCGTCATTTGCTACTACCAATTTTTCATTGGGTTTCAGAATTACTTTTTCAGAAGGCCTGTCTTTGAAAGTAATTTCGATACTTCCTCTTATCAAACTGGTTTCAATTGTTTTTTCGCCAGGGTAGGATTTTACATTGAAGGCAGTACCTAATACCTTGATATCAATCTTCGATGTATGGATGATAAAAGGCTTTTCCGGATTTTTTACAACATCAAAATATGCTTCGCCAGTAAGTCCAACTTCACGAATGCTATTACCATAATTTTTATCATAGTTCAACTTACTTCCGGCATTGAGCCAAACTTTTGTTCCGTCGGGTAACACGAGGTTGGTCTTTGATCCATAACGCGTGGAAACTTCACTATTGATTTTTGATGCAGCTGACTGATCAGAGACTGAACCATTGTAAATTTTCACACCGGCAAAAAAGATCGAAACAGCAATTGCGGCAGACAGGCAAACCAATAATATTTTCCTGCGATTTTTTTTCGGCAATTCCGGGATGATCTCTTCTTTCCTGACTAAAAAACTTTCGTCGACGGATTCAAGTCTTTCAAGATGCTTTTCGAAGGCCTTGTTCGGGTCTTCCTTACTAATATTTTGTAGTAGTTTGGAATGCCAGAGATCTGTAATGGTCTGCATTGAATAATGCAATTCAGGATTGCTCCGAAGCAATTTTTCGAGCTCACGGATTTCCTCTTCGGAGGCTTCTCCGGAAAGCTTTTTAGCAATCAAATTCCAGATTTGTTCCAGGGCTTTTAGTTTTGGATAAATACAGGACAGGCAAATAGATAAAAACCCCTAAAGAAGTTAAAAAAATATTAACGGGTGTGACCCATGGCAGGAATTGTTCTTTTGATATCGAAATCAACGGCGCTTCCGATTTTCCGAAGGGCGATTGCCAGTTGATTTTCTACTGTTTTTGTAGAGATATCCATGATCTCGGCTACTTCGCGGTATTTCATCCCATCTTCTTTCACCAGTTTAAAAACCATTCTGCATTTGATAGGAAGATCGTCGATTGCTTTTTGGATAAGGTTCATCATTTCCGCGGTAACCATTAATTGCTCAGGATCGAAATAAAGGCTTTTGATGCCTGCTGTAAACTCATCGATATTATGTGTGGCATCTCTTTTTTGTTTTTCTACATAATTAAGAGCAGTGTTACGGGTAGCAACATATAAATAAACTTTCAGGTTAGCGATCTCATCCATCTCAGTTCTTTTTTCCCAGATCTTGATAAATACATCAGAGAGAATTTCCTCGGCCGATTGTTTCGATTTAATAAAGCTGAAAGCAAAATGATATAGGTAAGAGTATAACGAAGTAAATAGCTCTTTATATGCGTACTGATCTGAGTACTTAGCAATCCGGTTCTGCAAATATTTAATTCTGGTGGCAGCAATCATTGGTCCGTTAGATATGATAACACAAGTCCGTTAGACGATTTATAAAACCTTAAACAATATTAAGCATAAATTATTCCCTCTTATTATTTTTCTGACAACTATCGGGACTTGTTTGCTGCTTTCGGGAAGCGCTTTTAATTTGAACGGTATTATATTTCTTCCCTTGAACTGAATTTTCTATTTTTGCAGCGCCAAAAACGAACCGGTCTCAAGTCATCCGTAACTTCTTTTCTTTGAAATAAATTTTTTGACCTCTCCGGAGGTTTGGACCCTTAGCTCAGCCGGTTAGAGCATCTGACTCATAATCAGAGGGTCGCTGGTTCGAGCCCAGCAGGGTCCACTTTATCGTTGAACCTTGAGTGTTGAATATTGATTATTGAATATTTGGAAGTCGTGAGAGAAATATTCAATAATCAATATTCAACACTCAAGGTTCAACGATCGACTACAGGCCCATGGCGAATACTATGGGCTTTTTTATGAGAGGTTCTTTAACCTTTTATTAACCCTAAGAAAAATACATTTGTCAATCAATTGAAAATATGAAGAAATTTATCGCTTTTGCGTTAATAATTTTTACCACAACTGCTGTTTTTGCACAACAAAAAGATTCTATCTCAACCAAACACAAGAAAAAAGATTGGAGTAAAGTGCTGCTGGGTAACCGCGCGAATGATCATTTTATGTTTCAGATCGGATATGACAACTGGTTTGGTACGCCCGATACTATTCGAACCAAAGGTTTTTCAAGAAGTTTCAATTTCTATTTCATGTTCGATTTCCCTTTTAAATCTGATCCGCGTTTCAGCGTGGGTGCAGGATTAGGAATCGGCAGTAGCAATATTTTCTTTGATAAACAGGAAGTGTTGGTGGCGGCATTAAACCCTACGCTTGCTTTCCCAGATAGAACGGCCTCCGATCATTTTAAAAAATATAAACTCGTTTCTACCTATTTGGAGGCTCCACTGGAATTGCGTTTTGCATTGAACCCGGAGAATACCAACAAGAGCTGGAAGTTTGCAATTGGAGGTAAATTGGGATTATTATTGAGTACTTACACAAAAGGAAAAACTTTACAAAACTCCGCGGGACAAACCATCAACAGTTCTATCGAGAAGGAGAGTTCCAAAAAATATTTTAACGGCACACGATTCGCCGGTACAGCCAGGATCAGCTATGGCGTAGTCGGCATTTTCGTACAATATTCACTCACTCCATTTATAAAAACAACCTATGGTCCGTCCATCAATCCTTATTCGATAGGGATCACTTTGAGCGGATTGTAGTTGTCTGAACCGGGATTGTCTGAACTGAGATTTTTGGGATGCATGGGATTTTTGAGAAAATCAAATGCTTCTCGATTTTCAAAAATCCCATGCATCCCAAAAATCTCAGTTCAGACAATCCCGGTTCAGACAGTAGCTTAAAAAGCCTAAATTTGCCATCCAAATTATTTAAAGGTTGATATCTACTAAAAGAATTACCGGGGAAGAGAATGCAGTGCTGGTTGGATTGATACAAAAGCCACAGGATGAAAGACAGGTTAATGAATATCTGGATGAATTGTCATTTCTCGCATTGACTGCTGGCGCAAAAACAAAAAAAAGATTCGTCCAAAAATTACCTCATCCCGATAGCAAAACATTTATTGGTAAAGGCAAACTGGAAGAAATTAAATCTTATATCCAGGGAAAGGATATCAATATAATCATCTTCGATGATGAACTTTCCGGTTCACAGATCAACAATATTGAAAAAATTCTCGAGATAAAAACGATTGATCGCTCAGATCTGATCCTTGATATTTTTGCGAGCCGTGCAAAAACGGCGCAGGCAAAATTACAAGTTGAGCTTGCTCAATACCAATATATTTTACCCAGGTTGCGTGGTATGTGGAAACACCTTGAGAGACTAGGAGGAGGTATCGGTACAAGAGGGCCAGGTGAAACGGAAATAGAAACTGACCGTCGTATCGTAAATGATAAGATAACGTTGTTGCGTAAACGCTTAAAAGAAATCGACAAACAGGCATTTACACAAAGAAAAGACAGGGGCGAATTTATTCGTGTGGCACTTGTTGGCTATACGAATGTTGGTAAGTCGACATTGATGACTTTGCTCAGCAAAAATGAAATGTTTGCAGAAAATAAATTATTCGCAACGCTCGATACTACTACGCGCAAAGTTGTTTTTGAAACGACACCGTTTTTATTGAGTGATACAGTTGGATTCATTCGCAAATTACCTCACCATCTTGTTGAAAGTTTTAAGAGTACACTCGATGAGGTGCGAGAGTCGGATATCTTATTACACGTGGTAGATATTTCTCATCCACAATATGAAGAGCAAATCGGCGTGGTGAATACCACTTTGCAGGAATTAAAAGCATTTGATAAACCGATACTCACCATCTTCAACAAGATGGATGAGTACGAAAAAAATACTTTCGATCCCTGGCTCGATGAAAATGTGAAGCGCGAAATTCTTGCAGAGCTGAAAGAAAAATGGGAGCACGAAACCAATAATAATTGTGTATTTGTATCCGCTACAGAAAAAAGAAATATTGACGAATTGAGAGAAATCATTTTGAACAACGTGAAAGAAATGTATCGTCAGCGTTATCCATACCGAACAGAACATTTTTTATCCTGATGACAAAGCGATACAAATGGCATAAGCTCGCGAATTCCGAAAGTGAAATTGTTTTTGCACCCAATGGCATTGCGGTAATGGAGGTGGAAGAAAAAAAAATTTGTATCGCGAAATGGAATGGAAAACTTTACAGCTTTGCCTATAAATGCCCTCATGCCGGCGGACCCCTGGATCGTGGATATATTGATTCAGCCGGGCATATTGTTTGTCCGCTTCATGCTTACAAGTTCAGCTTGCAAACAGGCCGCAGCCGTAGCGAAGAAGGTTTTCAATTAAAAAACTGGCCCGTTGAACAAAGAGAAGACGGGATATATGTCGGGTTCGAAGAAAAGGGGTTTTTCAACTGGTTTTAAAACAAAACTATTTTCATTTTTTTCAATCATTTCTATAGCTATTGAAAGAAGAAAATCCCTATTTTTGCAGCCCGTTTACGGAATGGGAGATTTTTGATTTTGTGAGTAAGGATGAAGAATACTTATCTGCGAAATCTTATCAAATCTCAAAATCCGCGATTCCCCTTTAGCTCAGCTGGTTAGAGCATCTGACTGTTAATCAGAGGGTCGCTGGTTCAAGTCCAGCAGGGGGAGCGTTGAATTTCAATTGCTTGAAGAGGCTGTCTACGATTTGTGAGGCAGCCTTTTTCATTTTTGCCAGCAAATTTGCCAGTAAACGAAGCGAAATCATTTTAAAGAACTTTTTATGATGCAAAATTACGTTTCATTCTTGATTCGAAACCGCTTTTTGATTTTCATGTCAAAGCCAAATCGGGTGGGTCGCGAAACAAAATCATTTTATTTTCTTCATTCATTTCCCATAGCGACCAGCCATTGACCTGCGGAGGCGGGAGAAAGTTTTTGAAAGAAAATACAACCAGGCATCTAGGTGATTAATGCGATGAAATTTATCACTAGTAGATATGCAAATGGACTACTGAAGGTTAGGTGGAGATTTTTTTTCAAAACCCCGAGGGCGAGCCGCAGCGAAGCGAAGGCGATGACTTTCGTACGCTCGGAGCAGGGCAATAAATTTGCGGAGGGGAAATGAATCAATAAATCATTACTCGTAAATCTTTGCCCCTCTTAAAATATCTGCAAATACTTTCCAGCTTGCAATATTTGCGTCGACGTTTTGATTGGTATTATTATAGTAGCCCTGAATGTCTTCCGTATATCTAGTCATAGCTTCAAGAAATCTTTCAATAGTCGGATTTTCCCATTCGGATTCATTGTTTAAAAAATCTTCATGAAGTAGTTCAAGAAATCTTGCGAACGATACTCTATCTACAACTTGAATTTCATAAAGTGAATCCATATAGTTAAATTTCTATTTCTAAATTTATAATTATAGTTATTCATCTGCGATTTCAGACGGAAAGTAATTCAGTTGTTTGAACAAGGTTATAAAATCAAATTCGACATTTCTCGGAATATGTAAAAACGCGATATGGCCAGCATTATTACAGATCCAAAGATGAGTGTTGGCTTTTTATTTTAATAATTCAGGATATTCTAATATTACAAGGGATGATTATAACCAAAAAACTTGGCTGGTAACCAAGCGGTGAATTTTATTCTAATTTACTGATTCAAATAAGCCAAACTCCGTCATCGACGTTTGTATTGTTGGCCCGGAAAATTTTCGATCCCAACACTCGGTTTGTTATAATTAGTTTCTAACGTTGATTAAATTAACTACAACCTTTACCATCATTTCCTTTTCTTCCGGTTTGCTCTCGGCAATCATCAATGTTAAAGCTACGAGCGCATTGTCCGCAATTCGTTTGCCCCCATCAGCTTTATACAGGATACCGTTTTTTTCAAGGAACCAAACAAATAAGAATGCTGCTATTCGCTTATTGCCGTCAGAAAATGAATGGTTCTTTATTACGAAATACAATAGATGTGCGGCTTTTTCCTCGACGCTTGGGTATAGATCATTTCCTCCGAATGTTTGATAAATAGCCGCAAGCGAACTTTGAAATGATTCATCTTTTTCATTGCCAAAAAGAGTACTTCCACCAAACTTGTTATGTAAACCCTTGATAGCTTTTATTGCTTCAGCATAAGTTATTTGAAACAACGCTTTAGAAGTGGTATCATGGATTTCCAATATTTGATGGTCGTATTGGTCGAGAACATCAAGAGCGTAGGTATAATCGGTTATGACTTTGAAGAGGCCGGATGTTTCATCTGAGTTTAATTGTCGACTATTTGCAACATTCCCTAATAGCCTTACTGTTTGCTTTAACTCTTTTAATTGCAGGGATTGTTCTTGTAAACGTTTTCTATTTATGGCATATCCTTTTATAAGATACTCTTTTAATACCTTGTTGGCCCAAATTCTAAATTGAGTACCTCGGGCAGATTTCACTCGGTACCCGATGGATATAATCACATCCAGATTATAGAATGCGACTGGTTTATCGGAATTAGCAATGTGCAAATTTTGCACATTGCTCCTTTTATCCAATTCATTCTCCTTAAATATATTATTGATATGTTTTGTTATCACAGTACGATCTCGGTCAAACAGCTCGGCAATTTGTTCCTGCCGCAACCAAACGGTTTCATTTTCGACTTTTACCTCAATAGCTGTATCGCCTTCAGGGGTCTGATATATAAGAATTTCACCTTTCTCTTCCATATTCATAAATTTATTGCTTCTACATTGAATGATAATTTAAATTTTTTGCTACGAGAATGTTTGCTTTTTAAACGAAAGCAGTATACTAGCAAATTCTTTTTTAACTTCTTTCTCAAAACTGTCTAAATAATTTTCCGTTGTCTTAATATTTGTATGGCCATTTCAGATATTAAAACATCCGACGAAATATGAATTTGTAGTGATGAAGCAAACGGCGTTCAAAAACCAAAAATCATTCTGTTTTTCCAAATTCATTTTTACAGCGACCAGTTATTGATCGGCATAGGCGATATTCGGACATGCATGGTTTATTAAACGGGATAATTACCCCAAATTTCTGATTCGTTTGATTTAAGAAGCGTCTTCGATTCGCTTTTCTTGCTTGGCGCGTTTTGAGGCACCGGAATTCGTGCCGAAGCGATAGGAAAAAATTAGTGTAGCCCTGGAGCTTTCGAGGTGTCGTTGAAAATTGAGTAGCACGTCTTCGCTGCTTGATAGGAATGCCCGCCTCCGGCTGTTGAAAATGTCAGTGGCATTAAAACTTAAAGAAGCCCTGTTTCCGGCGAAGTCAAATTTTGCGGCCGCGTCCATTCCAAAATTAGAACGATTTTGAAATTGCAGAAACAAATTCGGTGCGCTATAATCCGCATGGATTTGGAATGATACTCTTTTCAAGGGGGTTACATTACTGGTGATGTTCGCATTCCAGCTGATCCCATGATTTGCGATTATACCAAATTGCGGAGCCGCGGCATTATCTCTATTAAAGACGTTGGCATTCGCGGTTAGACTCCATCCTTTTAGAAGGTCAACGTGGCCGATCATCTCCAATCCGGCGGTAAGGGAGTGGTTTAAATTTTCAGGTATCGTGGTTGTTTCATTATTAACCGGGCTGGTTTCAATAATTTGAATGGCGTTATTGATTATATTAATGTAGATGCCAAAGATAACGGAGATATTATGCCAGGTTTTACTATAATCCAATTCGAAATTAGTAACGCTTTCAGGCCTTAATTCGGGATTACCCTTGTTGTAATTTGACGGGTCGGAAAAATCCGTGGTAGAATTCAATTGCCTTACCGATGGTTTCGAAAGTCGCCTGGAAAAGGTGAACTGCAACTGGCTGCTGTCTTTAAGTTTTTCGGTGAGCTGCAAACTTGGGTATATTCCCTTGACCGGCACTATTACCGGGGCGGAAAATAAGACATTGGCTGCATTATAACTCGTAATGGTGGCGTGAAGACGACTATCTTCCCCTCTTACACCTGCCTGGTAAGTTAACTTGCCTGACTGGCCCTTGAAGTTTAAATAGACAGCGTTCACCTGGTTATTGCTGGTAAAAAAATCGGTAAATGCATATAGCGGAACTTGCTCGTTATGTAGAACACAATAGGCGTACTGATCATTCTTTCCGAGAGTGATCTGGCTGCGGTAACCAGCCGAGAATTGTCCTGATTTGCCAACAGGTAATATATAATCAGCCTGTATATTATAATTAATGGAATGATGCCTGGTATCATTGATTAGAGGAGTATCGATTTTGGATGATTGCACGCCATTAATTGGATTATACTGGGTGGTAAATTGCTCATAATCTCTAAAGCTGCCGGATGCGTAGGCGAAGTTGAGCAACAATTCCTCTTTAGGTTTTTTAAAACGCCTGCTATAGTCCAGATCCAATTCATAACTGTTGCCATTGTTGTTCACAGCAATATAGCGGGCAAAGGATTCGAGAAGCGCATCCGCAGCAGAATACTCATTCACCGGTATCACCTGATTCTCATGCTCGCGACTCGAATTAAAACTGGCGGATACCCCTAATGTGCTCCTGGGTGTGAGTGAATAATCAATGCCGCCTTTTATAAATTGTATTTCATTTCGGGTAACTGCTGGAAAGGTTTCATTGACATATATAATGGAGTCCGAAGGATGTAAATAAGTAACGTTCTGAAACCCGGTTTCAAGCGTCTTACCATCCTTGAAACTATAGTTTCCATACAGATTTACTTTTCCCTTTTGGTAATTCAGGCTGGCATCAGCGTTATAATTATCGAGCGTGCCGCCGCCAACGGCTAAGGATCCGTTTAACCCGGGTCTGCTGTTCTTTTTTAAAATGATATTGATAATGCCCTCGCCATCCGCGTCATAATTAGACGGTGGATTGGGGATTACTTCTATGCTTTCGATTGCGCTGGCCGGTATGGATTGGAGTATTTGGGTTATATCGCCATTTGCAATAATGGTGGGTTTTCCATCAATAAGTACTTTAATATTGACAGATCCGCGAAGGCTTACACGGCCAGCAACGTCAACTTGCAGGGTTGGAACGTTCCTTAATAAATCCGTCGCACTACCTCCTTTGCTGACGAGGCTTTGGTTAACCAAAAAAATTTTTTTTCCATTGACATTTCGTAACGCCTCCTTTTTGGCGGTGACGGCGACTTCTTTTAGCAAGCCGCTCTTTGATGCGGTCATATCGAGCGCGCCGAAATTTAGCTCGCCCGTTGCGGGATTGATCAGGATGTTTTCTTTGAAGATATCCTTGTAACCAATGTAAGTTATCCGAAGTGTAAACATCGAGCCATCCAGGTTTTCAAGTACGAAATGGCCGCTTGTGTCGGTATTGGTTCCTTTAACAGGAACTTTGGTTTGCTGATTTAATAAAATTACTGTTGCAAAGCGGATAGGTTCCTGCGTAAGCGAGTCACGAACCGTTCCGGATATTTTTTTGCTTCGCTGGCAGTATCCATTGCTAGTGATAAGCATTGTTAGGCCGATTACGGCTACCGCCAATTGAAAGGATTTCATGAACTTCATAAGCTAAAACAACTTTTCTGCCGGTGGGGTAATGCCTTTTAGGCGCAGATAAATGGTAGTTTGGCCGCGCGTATGCGTTTGATGTTCAAATGCCTTACCGAATAACCCGCTTCTGGTAATGTTATCATGCTTGCCAAACTTGGTGGTTTCCTGCAACTGATTGGACGCCATATTTTGAAGGGTGCTGATTACCCAATCATAGCTATCCATTACCGCTTTCGTTGTCGCTTCCTTCGTTGGTGATACAGTTGTTTCATTAAGATTATGAGAAGAGGCAGGATTTTCACCAATAGGGTTTGGTTTTTCACTTGCGACACTAACAATAACATAATTGGCATCCGATATATGAAGCATTTGCTGCGCAAATGAGCGAATCTCCGGTGTAGGTTTAAAACTGAAACCATCTTCGGGCATAGCATCCAGGTAGGCCTTCGTGTATGCTTTTGCACGCTGCCATTCAGCTACCATTTGTGATTGCGTGAATTGAGCAAGTGCCGACTCGCGGACAAAAATTGATGCCAGGACTGTAAGCAATAGTGATACCTTTTTCATGATAGTATTATTTATTTAGATTTTACAATTATCTGTTGCCACGGTATATCCTATATGTATAATCTTCCATCCATCTTTGGTTTTAGTCAATTGGAAAAAATTGACACCGCAATGGCTGAAGGTGTTACCGAGGTAAAATTTATAAGGCGCCCGGACACTGGCCAGCGGGCCGTCAATTTTGATGTCGCTAAAAATGATCCGCTCATCGTAAACATCTGCGTGGGGAGTGCCGATGCTTGTCACAAGATCATTAGCACTTGTAGTGGACAACGTAATTTTTCCCATCTTGTCGGCGGCAACGCTTTGCAGTTCCACATCTTTTGCGAGAACTGATCTTAGCAAGTTGCTGTCACCTTTGCGCATGGCGCTAAGCATGGTATTGATAGTTTGCTTGATGGCGTCAGCCGATGTTTGCTGAGCGAAAAGCGTCGCCGACAAAAAAAAGGTGAAACTTAAAATGAATAGACTTTTCATAATTAGTCTGTTTTGATGATCAAAGATGTTATTTGCAAACTGGCCGAAATAATCTTTTCGACGCTGTCACCTTTATTTCCCATCGAGAATGATATTTATTCGATGCTCGGGCTTTTCTGGAGTTTTCGCCCAACTATCTAAATATCTCTGGCAATGGCCGTGAAAAGTGGCCCAACAGTATAAAATAGCTTATGAGAAAGTAAAACGTTAGTATTTTTGAACATGAAGCTATGGAGGCAACCGCCTAATATAGTTCAGCTCCAGTTGCTGACATGGACAGCCGTGTTGTTATTGATTTTTTTTTCACTGCTGCCGATGGACGGCTTGCTGAAATCAGCCATCTTTACAGCTGTCAATGCAGCATCGTATGCCATCATTATTTACGGGAATATCCTGTTCCTATACCCGGCATTTTATCAAAAGAGAAAATTCGTAGAGTATGGTATTTCAGTAGCGGTCTTCTTAATTTTAGTAGGAATGCTGAAGGGTTATGCAGGTATTATTCTCTATAAGTATGTTCTGCTCATAAAAACACCTCCGGCTGATTTGCTTGAGCTGCTTAGTTATGTTCCCGGCGGCGTTCTTATCTATGTCCTCAGCCTTGTTTTTCGTATAGCCCTTGCCTATTTTACTTTAAAACAACAAACTGAGGAGATTCTTTTGCAAAAGAGTCAGGCGGAACTTAATCTTCTGAAATCGCAAGTTCAACCGCACTTCCTTTTTAATGCGCTGAACAATATTTATTACAGGGTTTATAAAGTTGATCACGCGTCTGCTGGACTGATTGAACGCCTTTCAGATATTATGCGCTATTTCGTTGACGAAAGCCCGAAAGATGCGGTACCTGTGTCGACAGAAGTAGCATTTATCGAAAATTACATGGAGCTCGAAAGAATTCGCATCCGGCACGGTGCAAGCATTTACTTCGAGAAAGCTTACAACCCGGAGCTTCGCATCCCGCCCATGCTGCTCATGACATTTGTAGAAAATATTTTCAAACACGGCATCGACAAGTCGCGACGGCAAAACCGGGTAACGATTTCGCTAATTGAACAAAATGATTATTTACTTTTTAAAACTAGTAATCGTAAGATCGATCCGGTTACTGAACATCAAACCGGCGGCTTTGGAATCATTAATTTGACCAAAAGGCTAAGGTTGCTGTATGGAGACAAATTTGAATTGACTATTGATAGCGAAGGAAAATTATTCAACGCGATTTTGAAAATCCCGCTTTAATGAATTTGACGTGCATAATAATTGATGATGAGCCCGACGCAGTCAACCTGGTTGAACTGCTAATAAGGCAAAATACAACTTGGACATTGAAAGCAAAATGTTACGATGCATTGGAAGCGCTGACATTCTTAAAAGTGAACCAGGTTGATTTTATTTTCCTCGATATTAATATGCCAAAGCTAACAGGAATGGAACTTGCAACGTTATTGCCGTCCCGAACCAAAATTGTTTTTACCACGGCTTATTCCGAATATGCTTTTGAAAGCTATTCCTTTCAGACCATCGACTATTTGCTTAAGCCGATCACTTTAAAACGTTTTCTGGCATCCGTTGAGAAGATAGAACAGCATTTTTTAAAACCCGGAACGGAGTCTCTGCAAAATGTTGAACAGGCCCCGGAATTTTTTTTCGTGAAATCCGGGAAGACGCTAAAGAAGATCTTATTAAAGGATATCCTATATTTTGAAGGAGATAAGGACTATGTAAGGATGGCGACAGGCAAGGAACAGATCCTGGTATACCGCCGCTTAAAGGACATGGAAGAACAACTTAAATCTCCGTTCATCCGCGTACATAATTCTTATATTATCAATTATGAGCAGCTTAGTAAAATTGAGGACAATCATATTTATATCGGCGATAAACGCATACCTGTAAGTGAGAAATTCAGGGAGCGATTTATGGAGGTTATTAATAAAAATAAGTTTTGAGGTCATGTTCAAACTTCGCCGAAGCATTAATAATTGCGCTTCTGTAATGCTCTTATTAATTTTTCATTACGCTTGTCCGCCCTCCCATTTTGTAGAGATATTACCGCCCAAATTGCAGCAGGTACCCAGCCAATCAGCGTAAGCTGCAATAAAAGACAAATGATGCCTGACAACAACTTTCCTCTCAAAAGAAAAGAAACCCAAGGTAAAAGGATAGCGATGAGTGTCATATCTAATGTGGTTAAATAAAAAATGATTGATTATAAATTTAGTATTTATTCTTTACCAGCGCAAACACTTATTAGAGCTAACAGCAAACGGATTTCAGAGCGTCAAAAACTTTTTTTAAAATATTTTCAAAGCAATGCGGTGTGGCAACTTTTTCATTTCGTCCAGCCAACGAAGCGAAATCATTGTAAGTAATTTTATGCTGGGCTTATTTGTTCTAAGAATCGAATACATTTACACTATTAAAATCTCTTTATAAAATATTGATTCTTCTATTCACAAAAGCTAAAATGCTTTTGCATTTGTCGCTCAGACAAATATGAATCTGTATTGTATTTTCTAATTTTATAAAGAGAAAAAATGGAACAAAAAAAAATCGCCATCATCGGCGGAACAGATAAGGCAGGAAAATACCTCGTTGAACAATTACTAAGAAAGGAATGTCATTTTAAACTACTTCTCAGAAATCCTGATTCACTAAAAGTTTCAAGCCCATTGATTGATATCATTGCAGGTGATGCTAGGAATTATAAATCTGTCCTTGCTTTAACTAAAGACTGTCATGCTGTAATTAGTATGCTGGGACAACCGAAAGGCGAACGAACAATTTTTAGTGATGCGACAAAAAATGTTTTGCGGGCAATGAATGAAAATAATATTCAACGTTATATTTTAATAACGGGTTTAAACGTCGATACTCCTCACGACAATAAAAACCCACAAGTAAAATTTGCGACTGAATGGATGAAAACAAATTACCCGGAAACAACCGCAGATAAGCAAATAGAATATGATCTTTTGGTAGAAAGTAACGTCAACTGGACCTTAATCAGGCTTCCATTGATTGAACAAACGGAAACAGTAAGTAAAATAAATATCAGTTTAGAAGATTGTCCTGGCGATAAAATAAGTGCAACCAATTTAGCACTGTTTATTATAGAGCAATTGTCTTCTGATAAATTTTACAAAAAATCTCCATTTATTGCAAATGTCTGATGCATTAACAGTGAGTCTGAAAAATGACTCACTGTTTTTAACTTGCCAAAAATAACTACTAACGTTCCTCAATAGCGCATATTTCGCGAGCATTAATTCGTACGACTATTTCTCGCATTGTTCATTGTAACAAATTGCACAAGCTCATTCAAATTATTTGCTACTCCATCGGGTACTGCATCAAGTTTTTCAATCGGTGCGGTCATCCTGTTAACCCAAAAAGTTGGATAGCCAAACCATTTTGCTCCTGCCATATCCCAACCGGCAAATGCTGCAAATAAAATTTCTTCTTTCTTAAGCTGGAGTTTGTCGATTGCCATTTGATATGCGGCTGGGCTTGGTTTATAAGTTTGCTTCTCATCTGTACTTATCACGAAGTCAAAAAAATCTTTTGTATTTGAATTTTGAATTCCCTGGTCTAACATTTTCTTCGTCATGTTTGAAAGAAATCCCAGTTTTATATTTTCTTTTTTTAATAATTCAAGCGCAGGAATCACATCGGGCCAGACAGTAATCGTTTCATATTTTTTTAAAATGGAATTCTTATCGTTCTCAGAAAGGTTGATGTCAAATTGCGCCAGCGAAAAATCAAGCGCATCCTTCGTGATATCCCAAAAGTTTTTATACTTGTTGCCCAAAAATCTCAGCCATTGGTAACTGAATTGTTTGGATAGCCAAACATCTGTCACCTGTTTTCCTTTTTCAGGAATTAATTCACTCACTGTTTTAAAAATTGGTCTTGGATCAAATATGGGAAAAGCATCAAAGGCTATAGCTTTTATTTTTGGAACGGAGGAATCCATCGAGAAAATATTTGAGTTTAATAACAATCCTGTTGTCGCCAAACCGCTTGTCTGAAGAAATTTTTTTCTGCTGAATTTATTAATCATTCTTTTTTATTTATCGACGGGAGCAATGTAGGATGTAAGAATGTTATTGTTTTCCGAAAATTATTTAAAGGCTGAACGCTGAACGCTGAACGCGGGTGCTTACAGCGTTCCGCGTTCAGCGTTTTGCGTTCAGCAATGATTCTTTGTTTCCGATTGATCAGCTACTTCATGTATCGCTCAAACCACTCACCAGTTCTCGCAACGACATCAATCATATTTTCAAATTTTTCAAAGCTGTGTCCTTCATCTGCGTATATGTATAACTGTGTGGGCACGTTCAATTCTTTCAACGCGTGCCAGAATTGAAATGACTGGGGCGGCGGTCCTTCACCATCACGTTCTCCAACAAGAATCAATATCGGCGTCTTCGCCTGTTTTACATAAGTGATTGGAGAAACTTTTATATATGGCGCGGGATCATCATAAGGTGAAACGCCGAAATAAGACCACATCCATTTATCAATAGAATTCTGTCCGTAATAACTCAACCAATCGGATGCGCCAGCACCGGCAACTACCGCTCTGTAACGATTAGTTTGCGTGATGGCAAACATCGCCATCGATCCACCATAACTCCATCCCATCATGCCTACACGATTATTATCAACAGGAAATTTTTTCACAACAGCATCAACACCGCTATTGATATCACGCAGATCACCAAATCCCCAATCACGACGATTAGCCATGGTAAAAGCTTCACCTTGTCCGTGACTTCCCCTTGCATTCGGAAGAAAAACAAAATACTCCAACTGCGTATATACAGTGGCGTTAAAATCCGGAGCGCTCCAGGTTGGAGTGATCACCCATGCGGGACCGCCATGCGGACAAACTATCATCGGGTAATGTTTCGTCGAATCGTAATTTTCTGGAAATAATAACCAGCCTTGCACATGCAGTCCGTCATTCTCCCATAAAATGTTTTCGCTTCTCAATATTGGTTTATGAATATGATCGTTCAAATGTGTGAGCTGATTTATTTTCGAAATATTTCCACACCATATTTCAGGCAAACGGTTCCAGCTAGTTCGTATAAAGGCGATTGTTAAAGATGATTTATTATAGACAATAGAAAAACTCGACTGCTCGTCAGCAGCGCGAATCGATTCATCTCCCCGCCATAAGGTTTGTGTGGAATTATTATTTGTATTTAAAGAACTGATCGCGATAGAACCGCCGACGAATTCAGAAAACAAAATATTTCCATCCGGCTGCCATGCAAACCAGCATGGAGTTGATTTGCGATTCGGCGTGCAATTTTTTGCAGGACTATTTTTTTCAACGGCAACAGTAAAAATATCGCCGCCGGTTCCACCTTGATCACTCATCAATCCTGCAATAAATGCAATTCGTTTTCCATCGGGCGACCAATGTGGTAACGCGATTTGCATTTCCGGCGAATAAATTAAAACCGTATCCTGGCTCGAAATACTCTGGGTATATAATTTAGCAATATACCAATTGTCATCACCGGGTGGCGGAGCGGCCAGGTAAGCAAAGGTTTTATTATCCGGCGACCAATCATATTCGAAAACATACAACTGCGCCGGTGTCACTTGTTTTATTTCTCCATTCGCGCGATTGATAATCGCAAGCCTCTGCACATTTCTATTAATGGATGAATCGATCAAACCCGTCGCCCTGTTTTCTGCTGCCATTGGCGATGGCTCCCGACTTGCATTCTCTACGAATAAAACACTTAACCATTTTCCATCCGGTGACCAATGAAGGTGTGATATATACCCGGAAAAATTCGTCAAAGGTTTTTTTGTGATCAAAGCGCCCGTTGCTGCATCCGCAATAAATATTTGCTGCTGCTTTTCTGTTTGTGCATCCGATAAAAAAGCAATTTCTTTTCCATCTGGCGACCATTGTGGTTCTTTTTCATTGCAGGATTGATTGGGAGAACCTGCAGAAATATGAATGGCTTCGGTGTTCGGATCCGTCAACGATTTTGAATAGATAGCTTGTCCATGATCACCATCCGCGCTCCATGCGATAGCAGTTGCTTTGGGATTTAATGTGCACTGGTAGATATAATGTACAGTTGCCTGGAGCTCTAAAAAACTTTTTATGACTGCACGCGGTGATATATCGCTATTGTTTTGTGCTGTTACATGAATAGAAAAACTAAATAGAAAACCTGTGAGGATAATTAGATCCCGCACAAGAAAATTTTTGATATGTCTGGTGAATATTCTTAAAGAAATTGTAAGGTTTGATTTATCATGCATGGTCAATTGTTAAATCGTTTGTAGAGATGGTACGAATATAAAGGCAATACCAGAATCTTTTCACTTTAAAATCTTAATTTAGATACGAAGCCCATTAACCCGGTTGTTACTATGCCTGAACATCGCAAACTTGCCGCCATCATGTTTACTGATATCGTCGGTTATACGGCGATGATGCAGAAAAACGAACAGCAGGCATTATCTTCACTCCAACACCACCAGTCAATCCTTGAACAAAAAGTTGAAGAACATCACGGACAATTGGTTTCTTATTATGGCGACGGAAGCCTTAGTATGTTTTCAAGCATCACCGATGCGCTTCAATGTGCAATTGAGATACAGGAAATTTTATCAAAGGATATAAAAGTTCCGTTGCGTATTGGAATTCATACTGGAGAAATTATTGTTGAAGAAAGTAAAATTGTTGGCGATGCGGTTAATGTTACCTCAAGGATTCAAGCGTTGGGCAAAGCCGGCAGCATTCTTATTTCGAAAGACGTTTTTGAAAAAATCAGGAATCGTCATGAATTCAAAGCCGTTTCAATGGGATACTTCATGTTGAAAAATGTGGATGAACCCATGGAAATTTTGGCAGTTTCGAATGAAGGTATCGTAGTGCCCGACAAAAAAGAAATGACTGGAGCATTTCTTCCAAAAAATTCTGGAAAGAATCTTAGTTTAAAATGGATCGCATTTATATCATTCATCGCGTTATCAATTGTTGGAATACTCATATTTACCACTTCGATGAAAGCAAGATTTACCGGGAAAGATAAATCAATCGCGGTGCTTCCATTTAAGAATATCAGTAACGACTCCTTGCAGGAATATTTCAGCGATGGCATCACCGAAGATATCATTACACAACTTTCAAAAATTGCAGGACTTCGTGTGATATCCAGTTCGTCTATCATGCATTATAAAAACAACCCAGGAGACATTCAGCAAATTGCGCATGATTTGGATGTCGCGTCTGTGCTGCAAGGAAGTATTCGCCGGGAGGGAAACCAGGTTCGAATAACGGCGCAACTAATCGATGCAAATAGTAACCAGAATATTTGGGCGAATAACTATGACCGTGATGTTAGCGAAGTGTTGGCGATTCAAACGGAAGTGGCTCAACAGATCGCCACTGAATTGGATGTGAAGTTAACCAGTGACGAAGGAAGGCGAATTCAAAATAAAGCAACGGCAAATACTGCAGCGTATGAAGACTATTTGCTGGCACGTCAAGCCAGACCAACTGATGCTGAAAAATTGTTGCTGAGCGCCATCAAAAAAGATTCAACATTCGCGTTGGCCTGGTCGGCTCTTGCGTTTTTATATTCGAAAATGCCGATGACAGATTCTACCGACCGACCATATTATATTAGGAAATCACTTGACGCGGCATTGACAGCAATAAACTATGGACCGGATTTATCGGAAACACATATGATACTCGGCGATGTGCTAAAGACAATTACGCTTAATTCAAATTATTCTATTCCTGAATTGAACAAGGCCATCAGGTTGAATCCAAATAATGCAGAAGCCTATGTTTACCTCGGTTTTGCATTGAGTGAATTGGGAAGATTTCAAGAGGCGGAAAAAAATTTAATCAAGGCGAAACAACTCGATCCTTTGTCTATGTTTATGAAAGCGGCTTGGGGATTGTTTTATTATTACTCGAGGAATGCAAAAAAATTCGGAGAACTTGCAGATAAGAATAGCAAATTAATTCCAAGCAAAAATATACATGGATCGAGAATCACTTACTTCTTTCTAACTGATAACTATGATAGCATTTTGAATTGTCCTGACGATGGATACCATCTCGCAGAGAAAGGGATTGCGTTTGTGAAAACCGGGCAAATAAAAAAGGCCCAGGCAATAATCGATTCACTCCGGAATGCCGGAGAGGACGATAACGCTGCTACCATTGGAATCATATATGCCTGGATGGGTGACAAGGAAAAAGCGATGAAGTATATTAAAATTGCATATCGCTTATTCGATTACGAATTGATCAGTATTAAGGTTAATAAATTATTTGACCCTTTGCGAGACGATAATTCCTTCAAAGCGCTCGTGACAAAAATGGGATTGAACTAAATTTAATAACATTCCAACTCTGTTACTGCGACTTGTTTTGTTCCGTGCGCGAAATTAATTCGTATACCCGATGTCGTTAGTTTGTCAAAATCAATTTTGTTTACAGTATTGCCAATAAGTTTAACCGGTTTTGCATTTATTGGTAACCATTTTCCCTCATGCTGATATTCGATCGCGATGCCATCAGGCACAGCAAAAGTTTTGTCGTCAGTCACCAGGTATATTTTGACTGATGAAATTTCATGCGGTTCTTTGAAATCAACCGCGTACCAATCATTTTTTGATGTTGAACCGGCGGTCGTCCACCTGTTCGTGATCTCCGGGAAATACCAGATTTTTCCATCCAATGCCTGGTACATAGAAGTATCCGGTAAAAAATTTACAGAAGCAGAAGGTTTTGGAAAATCCTTGCGCCAGATGTTCAACGCATAATTAGCCGGTTGCCTGACGGCTTCTTTTATAATTGGCGTGCCTACAAAAACTTTATATTTCTCTCCGTCGTTCGATAGAGAAGTTTTCTTACCGTCTACTAAAACCGTTAATCCCTTTCCCATTTTGTATTTTTCACCATCGCGGTCATAGATCACCGTTAGTTTATGTCCATGATACAATACATCAGCAAGACAAAAATATTGAATGGAGCTGTCAACGATTGGATTCAACGTGAGTGTATCTCCTTCAGACGGACGAATTCCACAAAGGCCGCTGATCACAAGATTATTAAATGAAGAATGATTGTAGTGATTACTCCAATAATAATAGACAATAGGTCCACCAAGATTCGGATCATAATTTTCAACCAAGTCTAATTTCCCTGTAGGAAGATAATGCTGTTGAGCGAATAGCCGCAGTGTTTTTACATAATCCGATTTCGTTAGAACATCCTGGTTATAGTTATTAATGAAGTTAGCCATCGCCGTTAGTTCCTGGCTGGATTGATACGGCCAGCTCGGCCCGTTCCACTGACTTCCTCTTTGTCCGGCAAAATAAACGAATTGCTTGAAATAATATTGATAAGTAGGTTCATTCGTTCTCATTCCAAATGCACCGAGCAAATAACTCGTATCGATTACATGCTTCCATGCTGCATTATATTTTTTTGTATCGGCAGGTAAATTAAAATACCACGGCGCCATACCGGCAAGTTCGCGGCCTCGAATAAAATTCCAGAAGTGTACAAACCGGTTGTTTACTTTAAAACGATCCGTGAAATGTTGTAAAGAATCGTTCCATAAATCTTGTTCGACATTCTTTTTTAAATTGGCTGCTCTTTGAGAATATAATGCTGCGGCTGCTGTATCGCCTTTTATCGCCGCAACTTTTGCGATTGCCTTTGCGTTTCCATACATATAACTGTTGATGGTTGGGCGAAATGCTTCACCATCATCAAATCCGCCTGTTCCTCCTGATGCATCGATGGATGCAATTGTATATTCTGTTGCATCCGGCATTGCTGGTATATAATAAAGATTTTTTGAGGAATCGAAATGGTCAGACCATTCATTGTACATCTGTTTCATACTGTCCAATTGATTCATCAAAAAATTTGAATCCGCATTGACAAGATATCTCGCATATGCTGCATCTGAAACACTTTCGCTATAACGGCGATCATTGCCTCCGCCGATTAAAAGATAATTTATATATCCATTCATATATCGCTGATCTTTCAACCATCTTCCTTCATAAATATGATGCATTGATGCGGCGTTGATGGTGCAATATGGTTCTCTATCCCAACCAACATGATTAATAAATTCTGTAATCACGAATTGATCTGGTCCCACATTACGTATATGCGCTTTATACATTTTCCAACGATAATAATATACCTGCTCTATTTGTTTATCTGAACATTCAAAGAAGGGAATATTATCAAGATACCATTGCGCATCATCTTGGTAATATTCACGCGCAAGTTTATTTTGATCGATTACAGGCTCATTTTTGGTTTCGATGCAACTGAGAAAAATTGTCGTAATAACAAGAAATAATACTAGTGCAGTCGTTAGGTTTTTGAAATTCATGATTTGAATTTATGTTGAATCAATATCTGAAGATGGAAGGCAAATAATTCTCATATAAAAATATGAGAATTTTAGTTAGTGCGCCGACTTGAAAATCGGCGAGTATTTCGCTCAGAGCACGCAGAGAAAAGGAGTGCGCAGAGTAATTACTCTCTGTACACTCCTTTTCTCTGCGTGCTCTGCGCGAAACGTTTTTGGATGAAGCGGCTTTTTTATTCTTCTTTTATTTCGTCATTTGGATTGGCAATTACGCGGTCGCCGGCTTGAAGGTCTCCATAAATTTCTACCTTCTCAACAGACTCATTACCCGTGCTCACATTTACTTTTTTAATTTTTTGATCATTGATTTTAAAAACATATTTTCCTTCGGTAGAAATAACCAAAGCGGATTTCGGAACCGACAATGCATTTATGTTTCCTTTTGGATGAAGAATAATATCTGCATACATACCTGAAGATAAAACGCCATCTTTATTCGGCACATCGATTTCAACTCGTTCTGATCTATATTGAAGATTGATGTTCCCTGATTTTCGTGTGATCGTTCCCGTCATCTTTTTTCCTTGGAGCGCGCTGACATAGAAATAAACGGAGTCCTTATCTTTTAGGTTGGCAGAAATGCCCTCAGGAACATCTGCCTGCAACCTCAAATGATCCAGCTCTTTTAGCTCAAGCATCGGTTTATCTTTTGCGGAAGCGCTCACGAGTGCACCGGGATGAATATTCCGATCTGTAATAATTCCGCTGAAAGGCGCTCTGACTTTTAAATATCCCATCATCGTTTCCTGCATTTCCCAATTTGTTTTTTCTGCATTGCACAAAGAACTATCGGCTTCCATTTTGGATCTAACAGTAGAAAGGTCGAGTGGAGAAACGGCGCCTTCTGTTTTTGCAGCTTCGAGCAACCGGTTATAATGTTCTTTATCGATGGAGAAATCCGCTTTGCTACGCGCGTATTTTTCTTTTGCCTGCATAACGGCTTGGTCAAGTTCGGGTGCTTCGAGTTCCATTAATAAACTTCCTTTTGAAACTTTTGATCCTATATCGACAAAAACTGTTTTTACATACCCATTCACTTTTGGAAAAATACTTATCTCCATATATGCCGCCAACTGCGCAGGCAATTTTACAATAGATGACACGGGTGCTTTTTCTACAATTGCTGTTTTATATTCGGGAGCAGATATAGTTGAAGCTGTTTTTTTATTTTCTGCTTTGTTATCCGAACAGCCGATAGCAAAAAATATTATGATGATAAATAAGCTGAAATATTTCATGATGCTAAAGTTTTAATGTTTGAATCTTCAGGTAAAAGAGACACGGAAGAGAAAGATGATTTTTGACGAACCCATCCATACACCAACGGAACAATCAATAATGCGGCGAATGTGGATGCAATTAATCCACCGATCACTGCGCGACCTAACGGTGCCGACTGATCGCCGGCTTCACCCAATCCACTTGCCATGGGAATCATGCCAGCAATCATCGCCAGACTCGTCATTAATATTGGACGAAGACGAATACTTGCAGCTACCGTTGCTGCTTTGAATGGATTTTTATATTCGAGTCGCAATGATTCCGCATTCGTCACAATCAGAATTGCATTTGCAACGGAAACACCCGTGCTCATAATGATTCCCATATAAGATTGCAGGTTCAATGTGGAACCTGTAAGCAATAATAAAATCATGGAGCCGAGTAAAACCATTGGTACCGTTGATAACACCGATATTGCCACACCGAATGATTGATAATTTGCAGCGAGCAACAATAAGATTACCACAATTGCTGCTAGCAAACCATTTTGTAATGAACCAAGTGTTTCTGTTAGCAACGACGACATGCCTTTTACTTCCGCTATCAATCCTTTGGGCGGAGTTCCTAAATCAGCGATCGCCTTTTTTACTGCAGTCGTTGCGGTTCCCAAATCTTTTTTATAAATATTGGCACTTACAGTTAAAAATCTTCGCGGACCTGAGCGATCATATTCACCGGGCAACTGATCAAAACTTATCGTGGCGATATCTGATAGTACCGGCCGCATTTTTCCTTTCACCAGCGAAATAGATTGCAATTGTTCTACGGAGTTCATAATATATTCGGGCACTTGCACCTGCACGAGATAGGTGTAAGAAGTTTTTGAATCGAGCCATTGTACTTTTTCTGTAAACCGGCTCGAGGAAGTCGCATCGGTAATGCTTCTTGCAACTTCATTCAGATTAAGCCCCAATTGTGCGAGGCGAAATCTATCAATATCGATTTTGAGAGTAGGGAATTTTAATGGCTGAGCTATTTGTACATCGCGTAAATAATCGATTTTTTTTAATTCGCTGGTCAATCGACTTGCATATTCTTTCAGCTCGTCAAAATTTTTTCCTGCAACTCTTACTTCAATCGGTGTTGATGCACCCTGCGCCATGATCTTTTCCGTAAGCTCGATTGGCTCAAATGAAATATTGATTGAAGGGTATTTTGATTTGATCGCTGCGCGAAGATTATCTTTTAATTGATCCGGATTTGTTTTGTAATGTTCATCGAACGTTATCTGTACAACAGCTTCATGAGTGCCGCTATTAAAAATATAAAGATTGCTGGATCCATAACTGCTCGGCACCAAACCGACATAAGCGGAACTAATATCCAGATGGCCATTCACAACTGAATCGATCGTATTTAATATTGACTTTGTATCACGTTCTGTTTTTTCAAGCCTTGTTCCATCCGGCTCTTTTATTCTTAATTGCAATTGCCCATTATTTGTTTTTGGCAAAAGATCTTTACCGATAATTCCAAAGCAATATCCCGCTGCAATGAATGTAAAGAAGAGATAAATACCAACGATCATTTTTCGTCTTGGCATCCATTGCTCCAATCGTTTTGCCAATCCAAGCTTCATCCTTTGCAAAAGATTATTTTCTTCAGGATGTTTTTTATCCTCACGGTTATGCATGTCAACTTCTTCCTGTTCTTGTTCATCCAGTGCCATGCCCGCATGCGCGTGCAGTTTACCGTGATGATACCTGAACATATCTTCTTTCAATAACCAATTGCTGACAACAGGGACAAGTGTTTGTGCCGCGACGAATGAAATGATCATCGCAAACCCAATAGATAATGATAAGGGGAGAAACATTGCCCTCGGTACACCGGTCATAATAAATGATGGTGCAAAAACTGCGAGAATGCAAAGTAAAATCAGCAATAACGGAAATGAAATTTCTTCACATGCATTTAATATCGCTTGTCGTTTTGATTTACCCATTTCAAGATGCTGATGAATATTTTCAATGGTTACAGTTGCCTGGTCAACCAAAACTCCGATTGCCAATGCAAGTCCGCTTAATGTCATGATGTTGATTGTTTGCCCGGCGAGTCGCAACATCAACACTGCACTCAATATCGAAACAGGAATTGTGATAACAACAACAAGACTGCTTCGCCAATCTTTCAAAAAAAGCAAAACCATCAGGCCGGTAAGAATTGCTCCCAGTGCGCCTTCGGTCAATAAACTTTTTACTGCGTTCATTACGAAAACGGATTGGTCGAATTCATAACTCAGGGTGATATCATCAGGCAACAGACTTTGCATCTCCGGCAATTTTTCTTTCAACGATTGAACCACGGACCATGTAGATGCGTCGGCAGTTTTTACAACAGGAATATACACGGAGCGTTTCCCATTGATCAGTGCATAATCCACTGTCACGTCTGCTGCATCAGCAACCGACGCGATATCGTGAATGAAAACAGTTGCTGTTCCATTATTCACGATAGGGATGTCTTCGAAATGTGCTACTTTTTCTTCCAGCGAATTCACAGTGGTTACATACATTAAACTATCCACGCGCAGATTACCCGAGGGAGTCATTGCATTATTTTTTGAAATGGCCTCTACGATTTCATCCGGCGACAGGTTGAATCTTTTTAATTTCTCAGGATCGATATTAATAATAACAGATCTTGAATTACCGCCAAATGGTGGCGGAGCAGATAAGCCTGGTACAGTGGCAAACATGGGCCGTATTCTTGTTGCGGCGAGATCATTGATATCTTTTAATGATCTGTTATCGCTTCGGAATACCAATTGTCCAACCGGCAATGATGATGCATCAAATCGAATCACCTGTGGAGGAAGTGCGCCGGGAGGAAAAAATTTTGAAACACGATTTACCTGCAAGGCAACCTGAGCGGATGCTTCCGCCATATCCGTATTTTCATAAAACGAAAGTTTGATGAGCGTAAGTCCCTGGATATTTTTACTCTCAATATTTTTTATTCCGTTTACGTATAAGAATTGATCTTGCATCCCCGTCGAGAAAAAACCTTCCATCTGTTGCGGCGACATGCCTCCGTATGATTCGATCACATAGATAACCGGCAAATTCAGTTTAGGAAAAATATCAATCGCAATCGACCGAATCGCGATGATTGAAAAAAGAAGAAGTCCTGTAAAAAGAACAATGATAGTAACAGGTCTTCTCAATGCTGTGCGTACCATTGTAATTAGTTTATAGAATTAATAAATTGAATAAGGTTACCGTTTGCTTCTGCTTTATCAACCTGCGCGAGATACCAATCACTTCTTGCTTCGATGAAATCAGTTTGTGATCTATAAAAAACAAACGACGCATTTGTGAGATCGATCAGCGAAATAATTCCCGCTTTGTATTGCGCGAGCTTTTGTCTGTATGTCACTTCGGCCGCCGATAGTTGTACCGGAAGTTCTTGGAGGTTTGATTGAATGGTGGATAATTCTTGGTCTGCTTGTGCCGAAACCGAATTGAGTAATAATTTCTGCTGCTGCAGTTGCGCGTGCGCGGCCATTTGCTGAAATCGATTAATGGCTAGTTTATCTTTTCGGTGAACACCATTAAACAAATCGTAAGTCAGTGCGATTCCGGCAACATAATTGAAACGCTGGTAACCGAGGCCGGTAGCAAGTGATTTGTATTGATCGCTATACTGGATACTGGACCCTCTAACCCATACTGCACTGTTTAACAGAATTTTTGGAAGATAAGATTTTCGTATAACCCTGTCCGTTGTTGAAAATATATCCTGGTATCGCTGGTAATAATTGATAACAGGGTTGTTGATAGTATCCGCATTAAATAATCTGTTTGATGGGTTTGCGTGAATGAAATCATGTCCGATTGTATCAATTTCTAACCTTGAAGATGGGATACCCGTATAGAATGCAAGTTCTTCTCTCAGCTGATTTATTTTTCCTCTTGTTTGGTTATAACTGATTATTGTTTTTGATAATTCAGCTTTTGCGAGAGAAGAGTCGACACCTGCATTGATACCACTTGCAGTAAGCGCTTTGATAACCGTGAAAATTTCCCTGTATCTATCGATATTCTGTTGATCGGCGCCCAGCCTGTAAAGATTTTTCAGGATGGAGAAATATAATCTGGCGATGGAAGATTCTACCAGGTATTCTTCTTTTTGAATATCGGCTTGCTGGAGATCCACATAGGCCCTTGCATTTTTAATCCTGGCTTCATTCAGTCCAAAATTAACAAGTTCATATTCTCCTGATAGAATACCGACATTACCGGTAACAGCCTGCAAATTATTTTCATCTCTTACTCCCGCGGAAGTAGAAGGCGTAATTCCGTAGGTGAAGTAGCTTCCAGCAAGAGAGTTATCCGATCCGATATTTACTTGTTCACTAAATCTTAATCTGGGTAAAAAACTATGTCGTGTATCCGTAACCGTTGCATCGGCTGCTTTCATTAAGTACTGCTTTTCCAAAAGAGACGGCAAGAATGATCTCGCACTATCTGTCAATGCGCGCAATGAATATTTATTATTCTGCGCAAATACAGAAAATGCCGGTAAAAGCAATGCTGTGATAAATAGCCAATACAACTTCCTGTTTTCGAAAGTTGTCATTTTATTATTTTAATCTTTGAAAATGTTGTTAAGCGAGTTGTCAGCTTAACGCAGGAGGTCCACGGAGAGAAGTGGCAAGGATGAATGATATAAGAAGATAATCATCCGGTTTGTTTATTTTACTACGGTTCAGATATTTTACCGGGATTTCTTTTGCAGAGCAAACGATATCCGGAACAATTGCGGGTTGGAATCTCTTGTTAAGACGGAAACCAGGTTTGTGATTATGATCAGGTTTGGCGGCTAGGAAATTTTTCTGCTTTCCCGTCAAAGAATTGTGATATGAGATCTCATTAAATGAAATTGAACTATCAGATCTGAAATTAAAAAAGAATTGTACTATGAAGAATACAACATAGATGATCAGCAATAGAAATCGTTTGCCAAACGATAGTAAAGTCGAAAAGTACAAATTCATCGACGGCAAAATTAGATAAAAAATCTTGAAAACCAGGGTGAGCGATAGGCTTCGGTAAAGATAAAATGTTAAATGTGCCGCTTCTGAAAACAGACGATGCTGATCAAATTGTTTTATATTTAAGTTAGTCGTCTATTAAACATGGATCTATGAATAAGTTCATCCAGGCAATCAAAGATCTCAATCTCTCGCTTCTGAGCGAGATGCTTCATGATTCAAAATGGATTGAGGTTAGAAGACGATGGGAAAAATGCACTCCATTATTTATGTGGGGTAAATATATCTAATGATGCAAAGAAGATAGAAGCCAGTCTACTTATATTAAAATTACTTGTGAAAAAAGAGATGGATATAAATTCCATTCACCAGATTCCAGATAAGAATTGCGGATTTTTTCCTGCTACACCTCTCTGGTATGCATACGCGCGCGGAAGAAACGACGCCATTGTAAAATATCTTTTGTCAAAAAAAGCAAATCCGGATCATTGTATGTATGCCATTGCATGGTATGATGATCATAAATCAGCGGCCTTATTTAAGAAACATGGGGCGAAGATTGATGATGCATCGGCTGGCGAAACACCTTTTCTCAGCGCTTTCAATTGGAAAAAATTTAATGTGGCAGAGTGGTTTCTTAAAAACGGAGCAAACGTGAATGCAACAGATGGCCAGGGAAACACCGCACTTTTTTATGCGGTAAAAAGAAAACGCGAAATTGAGCAAGTAAAGTTGTTGCTAAAGTTTGGAGCCGACTTCAATAAAAAAAATAAAGCCGGGGATATCGCCGAAAGAATTGGCAGAATCGAATCAACAGAAAAAGATACTTGATTTGTTTAAGGCAGAATAAAATGTCATACTCAAATCATAGAAAATTTATCGCAAAGGCTTAATGAAAAAGTATAGAGAATTTTTTCGAGGATCCTTTTAATCATCTGCCGATGTTTACATCATAATTCACTTCACTATCCTTCCAATTTTTGGAAAATTCTTCCCAATGCTGGAAGGATTTCTATTTTTTTCAGATTTTGTGGCATGGTGAGTTGTCCACATTTGTGGATTTTAAGAGGTTGACTAACAACCATCCATAACCGATTTTTTTCTAAACTTTCCTGTTTTTATTTTCTGGTATGTGTATTGAAAATTACTATGCAGATCTTTCAAATACCGTGTGATTACTGAGAAGATGTTTTTTTCTATTCGTCGAAAAAAAAGTCTATTCGTCGAAAAAAGCTATGAATAAAGAAAAAGAAAAGTAATCTTTGTAAAGGATATAACTAAACACCTGACCTGATTTTAGTTATGCAATATCCGCAGAAGATTCTTCGTTATGACTGTCTAAGAGTATTCATTAATAATCCTGAGAAAAACATCGCTGGTGATTGAAATCAATTGAGATTCGAAAGAAATTTTGGATTGATATTGCGTGAATGAAAAATCGCACCGTACACTTGATATTAGTACTTCGGTATTAATTATATATTTTTTGGTAACGACCCTTTTTGAAAACAATTTGTAAATCCTTCGTCATGAAAACGTTGTCTAAACTCGTATCCACCAGTAGTATCTCTCTATTGGTTATTACTTCACCGGTTTTAATTTCCGGAAGTCACAAGAAAATAAATTTCTCGAACGCTACTGCTACAGTAGCTGCTTCAAACTATACACATAGTACAAACACATCGGCAGAACGTAACTTTAAATATACTGCTTCTGCTGCAGTAGCTGCCACAACTACAACAGTTGAAACTAAAAAAGAAACTGATGTAGCGATGGACGCTGCCGCAAAAAAAGCAATGGAACTTAAAATGACTATTATAGAAGCGACAAGCATCTATGAGTCAATGAAACTTAGCAAATCTGGTTTGAACCAGAAGGCTTTTGAATATGCGTGGAGAGGATATCATAACCTCGTGAAGAAAGGAACAGTAACTAAAACAAATGTATTATCGATTTGTGATTTTACACAATCATCGCGTCGCAAACGTTTGTACGTAATTGATGTTGCAAACAAAAAATTGTTGTACAATACTTATGTATCGCACGGGATGAACTCAGGTGTTGAATACGCAACATCTTTTTCTAACAGACCTGAATCTTTTAAAACAAGTCTTGGATTTTATTTGACAACAAAAACTTATACAGGAAGAAATGGTCTTTCTTTGAAAGTTACAGGATTGGAAAAAGGATATAATAACCTGGCTGCTAAACGTGGTATCGTGTTGCATGGTTCTGATTATATCAGCTATGACTACTTGAAGAATAATGGTGAAATGGGAAGAAGTCTTGGATGTACAGCTATTCCAAATGCAATGAACGGTAAAATTATTAAGAGTATTAAGAATGGTAGTCTGTTTTTTATCTATCACCCGACAAAGAAGTATTTGAATGAATCAACAGTTATCAATGGTTAAGCAAAATGGTGTTTTGATATAAATCTTCAATAAAGGGGCAGTTAAAATAACTGGCCCTTTATTGGTTACATGTGAAGCCGGTTTGTGAGTGTGCAATAGTACCCGTTAATCCAAATCCTAGCAATATGATCCGTAGACCTTTACTCATTTCCTTCGTCAGTTGCTTTCTCTTGTACCAGTCAAAGGCACAAACGCTAGATGCAACTTTGAAAACTTATGCCGATCAATACGAACAGGAAAAAATACATATTCATTTTGACAAGGACGCATATTTGCCTGGGGAAACCATTTGGATGAAAGCTTATATCCTTTCTGGTTCAAAACCTTCTACACTTAGCAAGAACATATATTTTGATTGGACCGACATCAACGGAAACATTCTTTCGCACAGCGTATCGCCTGTAATGGAGGGAGTTTCTACCAGCTCATTTACATTGCCTCCCGGATTTGCAATCGTAGGCAACGCTGTTCACGTCAAGGCATATACGCAGTGGATGCTCAATTTCGACAGTAGCTTTCTCTTTAATAAAAATATTGCGGTTCTGACTTCTTGGGATGGAAGTGTTCGTCCGGATAAACATGCCGTAAACATTCAATTCTTTCCTGAAGGTGGTGATATGATAAATGGGATGGCTTCTGCACTTGCTTTTGAAGCAACCGATCAACGTGGAAGACCGGTAGAGGTCAAAGGAGTTATCAAAAAAAATAATGACGAAATAGTCGATTCTTTTGCAACCGCTCATGAAGGTATGGGCTTTGTAAAATTCGTTCCCCATAGTAATGAAACATATACGGCATATTGGAAAGATGAATTTGGAGATGCACATACAAGTAATCTGCCACCAGTAAAGCCAACAGGCGCCGCGATGCGCGTCAACAACGCGAGAGATAATTCAATTCATTTTCAGTTGGAACGTGCATTAGATGCCGGAGATAATTATAAATCATTGACCATTATAGTTACAAGTCACCAGCAGGTAGTTTATAAATCTACTGTTGATCTTTCTACAAAAATGAATGCTGATGGCACCATTCCGACAAGATCTATTCCCGATGGTATTGTGCAGATCACGGTATTTGATGCTAAGATGGTTCCGTTTGCTGAGCGAATTGTTTTTGTAAATAACTATCAATATCGTTTCACGGCGCAAGTGAAAAAAGAAGTTGTGAACTTAAACAAAAGAGGAAGAAATGAAATTTCAATTGAAGTTCCGGATAGTTTGTCAGCCACACTTTCTGTATCGATAACAGATGGTGGAATGGGATATGACACTGCAAGTAATATCATTACCGATCTTTTACTGAGCAGCGACCTTAAAGGAAATATCGTGAACCCCGCATATTATTTTACAGGAAATCCTGATACAGCAAATGCGCACCTGGATTTATTAATGCGTACGCATGGATGGAGAAGATTTAATTGGGAAGAAGCTGTTGCCGGAAGATTTCCTTCCATTCAATTTCCAGCGGATAACGATTATATGTCTATTAAAGGAAGAGTAGATCCTGCGCAATCTTCATTTGATGCAAGCGATTCAATCGCATTACTTGTAATGACAAGAGATAGGAAAAAACATATTTTGAATTTGCCTTTAAATGCAAATGGAACATTTGGACAAAAAGGTATTTTCTTTTATGATTCACTACAAGTTCTTTACCAGATAAATCATGTAAATAAAATTAAATCCAGCGGTGCAATAAGCCTGCAGACAAATTTGATGCCTGCGAGTTTATCAAATGTTCGCGCAACCGAACCAGTGTTTCAATGGAACAGAGTGCCAGATGTTATCCTGGAGAAAGAATCAAACGGATTGATCACGGAAGATCATAATTATTCGAGGGCATCAACCGGTATGAATTACGTGTTTAGCCCGGTGATTGCAAAAAATGATCAATCGAAAATCGGATCTGAAACAGCTTCGCATTATCTGCAAAGCAATTTCCCTGATTTGAAATTCCCTTACGGAACCATAGAATCGAATACAAGTAACAACCAGGACAGCAGGTATGTGTCGTATGTTGTGAATACTGGTTCAACGCCAACTTCAACTGTTCCTGCACCGAAAAATAATGTGAACGTTCAACTAGACGGAGTACAGGTAACCATGGATGATTTGAAGCAGGTGAGCATGAAGGAAGTTTTGTTTATTAAATTTTTGCAGAAAACAAATCCTAAAGATTTGCCTACACTGGCGATCACGAGCAGACTTTCAATTTATGAGAATAATATCATCAATAATAAAACTGGTTATGCAGTTGTGGCGGGTTATACTCCAGCACGTGAGTTTTATTCTCCGCAATACACAGAAACACCTATTGATATTGCAGCTACTGATTTCCGTTCAACTATTTATTGGAATCCTCGTGTCGTAGTTGATAAAAATAATCGCAAAATAAAACTGGTCTTTTATAACAATGATATCACGAATAAATTCAGAATTGTAGTTGAAGGAATGAACAAAGATGGAAAGCTCACGAGAATTGAAGAGGTAATAAAATAAACCTTTGGTTAATTAACAAGCAAGTACCTAAACCGATATAATTTTTTTTAAACAAATAACGTTAACCCTTAAACCGCGTCCTTATGTTAGACAGTATCGATTTGACGATTAATGTGGTCGTCCTTCTTGGAATAATATCCGTCGCTATATTAGCTGGTTATTATTTCGGAAAACTCCAATTGAAGAAAAAACAAATGAAAATTCTGGAGCTGAGAAAAGAAATTGTATGGAACCACGCTCAGATTCTTGAATTGCAAAAGGAATATGTAGCATTAGAATCGAACTTGAAAGCTAACAAGGTACCCGTTCTGCCACTAAATCCCCAGGTGATCGACTATATGGAAGAGGCTAAAAAAGTTTCCGACGGTTTTATGTAATTATATTTTATTTACTGCTCACGTTTGATGTAAACAGTGCCTTTGAATAAAGCAACTAATTCTCCGTTTTCTTTTTCAATGGTCACTTCATAAATGGCGATGCGATTGCTTGCATTTTTTTCACGTGCGGTTGCAATAATAATGTCTCCCGTTCTTAAAGGCTTGATATGAGAGATAGATGTTTCCATTGATACCGATTTGCGTCCGCCGCTATTCGACGCAAATGCGAGTGCGCTGTCGGCAAAAGAATATGTGATACCTCCATGTGCAATTTCAAATCCATTGCACATTTCTTTTCTTATCACCATTTTTAATTTACAATATCCTTCACTTTCTTCCAATCTTTCCACGCCGAGCCACTGACTGAAATAGTCTTTTTCCATCATCGCATCTATAATCGCAGTAGCTTTTGTTTTTGCTGGAGTCATTGTATAATTTGATTGAAGAATAAAATTATTGACCCTTGAAAACTGGTTTGCGTTTTTCTACAAAGGCTGTTATTCCTTCTTTGGCATCTTGTGTTTTTGCCGCAAACTGTTGCAACTGTGTTTCCGCAGACAATTGATCTTCCAGTCGATTACTAAAAGATACATTCAATGCATATTTTGTCAATGCAAGCCCCTTCGTTGGCATCTCTGCTAATGTTGTAGCTAAGTTCAACGCTGACGCATTAAAATCTTCGTCAGCAAAAACTTTGTAAATCATTCCCATTTTCTCTGCTTCTTGCGCACTTACTTTTTCACCGAGCATCATCAGTGCAGACGCTTTTTGCCATCCTATCAATCGCGGAAGAAAAAAACTGCCGGCACTATCGGGAATCAACCCAATTTTTGAAAAGGCTTGAATGAACGAAGCGGAATTCGCCGCAACAATAATATCGCAGCACAATGCAATATTTGCTCCCGCACCAGCAGCCACACCGTTTACTCCAGCCACTACGGGTTTTTCAAGTTGCCGGATTTTTAAAACAATGGGATTGTAATGCTCGTCCAGAATTTTTGCGAAGCCAGGCATATCCGGACCTACTACTTCAGCAAGATCTTGCCCGGCGCTAAATGCTTTTCCATTTCCTGTTATATACACACAACGTATCGAAGAATCTGCGGCACATTGATCCAATTTTTTTTGTAACTCTTTCGACATTTCACGATTGAACGCATTTAATTTATCCGGGCGATTGAGTATGATCGATGCAACTCCGGCCTTCACCTCAAGCAATATAGAAGAACTCATTGGGAATTATTTTAAGCGTTACAATTTACGGTTTCTGATTTTGAGATTACGGGATTTGGAGATGAAAAATTTTCTCAATCTCAAAATCTGTACATCCCCTAATCAGAAATTTTTTTCAATGGCATTTGAAATAATCAAACGGCTCATGACAATCATTACACTGGTAAAGCGCTTTGCAAGCTGTTGAACCAAAACGACTGATCATTTTTGTATTGTAAGATTGACATAATGGACACTGAATCGCTTCTTCTTCGTGAAACAAGGCAGGATTACAAATATGTTGTTTTGGCATCGGCGGAGCAATGCCAAATGATTTTAATTTTTCTTTTCCTTTTTCGCTCATCCAATCGGTTGTCCATGCAGGTGAGAGTATGGTGCTAATCTTATAATTTAAAAAACCATTTTGTTCAAGGACAGATCTGATATTTGTTTGTATCATGTCCATCGCTGGGCATCCTGTATAGGTAGGAGTAATGATTACTTCGACGCGATCATCAATTATTTTTACGTCTCTTAAAATACCGAGATCAATAATGGAGAGTACCGGCACTTCCGGATCCATTACTTCGCTTAAGATTTTTACTATATCGTTTTTGGTGATCGTCATGATTTCATAATTACCATTCACAATTAGGATAAGCTCTCTGCACAAATTGCATTTCGGCAAGAATATAACCAAGATGCTCGGAATGTTTTCCTTCTTTGCCATAAAACCCGATAGAATGCAATCCCGAAAGATTATCAATCGGAATTGTTGCTTCCTCAAATATTTCAATCACTTTCTGAAACCATTTTGATTTTAATAAGGATGGATCAATACCAACGTGTTTATTTGCCGCTTCCAGTTCGTAATCGGCCGGAATAAAAAGTTCTTCCGTAAATTTCCATAAATCATCCAATGCTTTCAGAATACGTTCGTGACTTTCGTTCGTTCCATCACCCAATCTAATCACCCATTCACTACTCCATTTCACATGATAAGTTACTTCTTTCAATGCTTTTTCGCTGATTGCTGCTATCGTTGAATCTTTGCTATTTTGTAATTGTTCGTACAAATAAAATTGATAAAGGCTGAAAAAGAATTGTCGCAAAATTGTTTTTGCCCAATCACCATTCGTCTGTTCAACCAACAAACAATTTTTAAAATCCCAAGCATCGCGATGATAAGCCAGTGTATCCTCTGTAATATTTTCTTTGCCATCAACAGATGATTCATTCATCAACTTTGCTGCGTACTGATAAAAGTTTCTTGCCTGTCCAACAAGGTCCAACGCAATATTTGATATAGCAATATCCTGTTCTAATATCGGGCCATGTCCCGTCCATTCGCTGTTGCGATGACCGAGGATGAGGGCGTTGTCGGCGAGATGAAGTGAAAGGTTGAAAGGTTGATATGTTGATATGTTGACTGGCATGAATTATGACTGAGCTCTTAAAAAAGAAATATACCCGTTAAGCATTCTTTCAATCTGATCGATTTTTATTTTAAAGCCGATCAACTCTTCTTTGTTTATATAATTGCAATCAAATGCATCTATCAAATGATTATAAGTTTCACTTAGTGAACCTCTTGACAAAATGCAAAAATACATTTGGTCTTTAAATGTATACCTGCCGTGACCTTCCGCTAAATTCGAATTGATTGAGCGTGAAGAACGAATAATCTGATCAGCTAATCGATATTTTTCTTCTATAGGAAACCTTTTGGCCAATACTTCAATTTCATTTTTCAGTATCCTTGTTCTTTTCCAAATCTCCAGATTTGTAAAACTTTGATGTGGTTTTTCACTCATTGGACTAATATTTATCCAATCAACTCCTTAACCTCTCAACTCAATCAACCTTTCAACCAATCAACTCCCAACGCCACTACATATTCCTCAACTCATCCGGTAAATCATAAAACGTCGGATGCCGGTATGCTTTATCATTTGCAGGATCATAGAATGAAGATCCTTCCGCAGGATTCGACGCATGAATGTATTTGCTCTCCACTACCCAAATACTAATCCCTTCCATGCGACGTGTATAAACATCCCTTGCGTTTTCAATAGCCATCTGCGCATCTGCTGCATGCAGACTTCCCGCGTGTTTGTGATCCAGCCCTTGTTTGCTGCGAATAAATACTTCCCAAAGTGGCCAATCTTTGTTTGACATAAATTTTATTTTTACGCGATGACTTTCTCTTTTCTTTTTTTCTTTTCGGCGTAAGCGATTGCTGCTTCTCTCACCCAGGCGCCTTCTTCATGCGCTTTTATTCTTGCAGCAAGGCGTTCTTTATTGCATGGTCCATTTCCATTCACTACATTCCAGAATTCATCCCAATTGATTGCGCCGAAATCATAATGTTTTGTTTGCTCGTTCCATTTTAAATCTGGATCAGGAATTTTCATACCCAGAATATGAACCTGCTCCGCACAAACATCAATAAATTTTTGCCGGAGCTCATCGTTTGTAAAGCGCTTTATTTTCCAGGCAACACTTTGTTTTGTGTGAGGAGATGATTCATCATTTGGACCGAACATCATCACCGCAGGCCACCACCATCTGTCGATCGCATCCTGGCACATACGTTTTTGTTCTTCACTTCCCTTGCTGAGTGTAAGTAAAATTTCAAAACCTTGGCGCTGATGAAAACTTTCTTCCTTACAAATTCTGATCATGGCTCTTGCATATGGACCGTATGATGCGCGGCACAAAGGAACCTGGTTCATGATTGCAGCGCCATCGACGAGCCAACCGATAGCACCGATATCTGCCCATGTCAATGTCGGATAATTAAAAATGGACGAATATTTTGTTTTACCACTGTGCAACTGGTCGATCATTTCCGCTCTGCTGATACCAAGCGTTTCTGCGGCAGAATATAAATACAATCCATGTCCCGCTTCATCCTGCACTTTTGCAATCAGCGTTGCTTTTCTTCGCAATGATGGAGCACGTGTGATCCAATTGCCTTCGGGAAGCATGCCGACAATTTCACTATGTGCATGCTGCGACATTTGCCTGATCAGCGTTTTGCGATATTGATCGGGCATCCAATCCTTTGGTTCGATCCTGATTTCATGATCGACTTTATCCTGGAAAATTTTTTCTTGTTGTTCGGCCATTGGCTGTGACTTAATTTCCAAAGGTAACGGTTTCTATAGTAAAACTAACAACTGTTAGTATATATTGCATTTTTTGTAGGATTTTTTCTTAACATGATATTTCGTCTTTCATCACAAAAGGTTTAGATATTTTTGCAGACGGTTGTCAATTGTTGAATCATAGAATCAGATATATGAAGTATAAAAATTTATTATTGTTAGCGATGTGGTTTTTATCTGTGCAGGCAGGTTGCGATAAATCCAAAAATTCAGGAAGTACGCCGCCAATAACACCTCCGGTTAAAGGGACTAATGATATCGATTGCTGGATGACAAAATCTGATCAATCGCAATTATTACAAAAGCAAACTGCGATACTTTCTTTTGGTACCGTCAGTAATAGTTCTCCTTTTATTGATGTGAGTGAAACAACTACATTCCAGGCAATCGATGGATTCGGGTACACGCTAACAGGCGGAAGTGCATTTGTAATTAATAATATGAGTCCGGCCAATAAATCAACACTGCTGAATGAATTATTTGGCTCAGCAGATAATAGTATTGGCATAAGCTATTTGCGTCTTAGTATCGGCGCATCTGATCTCAATGCTGCTGTATTTAGTTATGATGATATTCCTGCTGGACAAACCGATACCAATCTTGCTCATTTCAGTCTCGCCCAGGATACAACTGATTTGATTCCACTATTAAAACAAATTCTACTCATCAATCCAAAAATAAAAATCATCGCAGCCCCCTGGAGTGCGCCTGTATGGATGAAAGATAATGGCAATTCAGCAGGCGGAAGTTTGTTACCTGCTTACTACAATGCATATGCGCAGTATTTTGTAAAATATATCCAGGCGATGAAAGCCGAAGGTATTGTGATCGATGCGATCACTCCGCAGAATGAACCGCTGAATCCGAATAATAATCCGAGTCTCGTGATGACGGGTTTGCAACAAGCCGATTTCATTAAGAATAATCTTGGACCTGCATTTCAATCGGCAAGTATTGCTACAAAGATTGTTGCTTACGATCACAATTGCGATCATCCGGATTATCCAATGACCGTATTGAATGATGCATCAGCGAAAGCCTTTACTGATGGTTCAGCATTTCATTTATATGCTGGTGATATCGGCGCTTTAACAACTGTACATAATGCTTATCCAGATAAAAATTTATACTTCACAGAACAATACACAGCGTCTTCCGGTGATTTTGGAGGTGATCTGAAATGGCATTTGAAAAATGTAATTATCGGATCGATGCGTAACTGGAGCAAAACCGCTTTGGAATGGAATCTTGCCAACGATCCATCTTACGGACCACATACGCCAGGTGGCTGCACAACATGCAAAGGTGCGCTCACGATTAATGCAAATGTCGTTACTCGTAATGTGGCTTATTATATCATTGCGCATGCTTCTAAATTTGTGGATGCCGGTTCAATAAGGATCGCAAGTAATAATTCCGGAAATCTAAACACCGTCGCATTTAAAACAGCCGCGGGTAAAAAAGTGTTGATCGTTGAGAATGATGGAAGCGATGTAACGGCCTTCAATATACGCTTTAACGGAAAATGGGCAACCGCGACAATACCCGGTGGTGCAGTGGCGACTTATGTTTGGTGATTGTCACCCTCACCCCGTCGGCGGTCGAAGACCCCGACGGCGGTCCTGTCAATTAACGCATTTGGATACACCGCCGTCGGGGTCTTCGACCGCCGACGGGGTGGAGTGGTGGACGAAAATCATCCCTTCACATCAAAATCAATCATCACTTCTTCTGTTCTCGGGTGAGATTGACAGGTAAGGATAAATCCGGCTTCTAATTCTTCCGGTTGAAGTGCGTAGTTATTATCCATCTCAACTTTTCCCGAAAGTAGTTTTGCCCTGCATGTGGCACATACTCCGCCTTTGCAGGCGAATGGAAGATCGGCGCCTTGTTTTAGTGCAGCATCGAGTATTGGTTCGCCATTGAAAGCGAGATCAAATCCAAATGTGATACCATCCAGTTTGATATTTATTTTACTGACAGGGGAATTGTAAATATTATTTGTATCCTTGTCAGCGGATGATTTGCCTTTCGCGGAGCCCCTATTCATCGCAGCATGCTGACCAGGCACGGTAAACAATTCGAAATGGATTTTTCGTTTGTCAATGCCTTTCGCTTCAAGCCAGTTTTTTATAGAGAACGTCATTTCTTCAGGTCCGCAAATAAAAAAATCATCGATAGCATTTTTGTTCAGTAAATTTTTGAATAATGCTTCGCATTTTTCAGTGTCGATCCTTCCCTGGTTCAGCGGCGCGTCTGTTTTTTCCCTGCTGAGAATGTAGTGGAGGCTGAACCGATCCATATAAGAATTTTTCAGGGCCTCCAATTCCTCCCGGAAAATAATTGAGTGGTGGGTGCGATTGCCGTAAATCAATGCAAAACTGCTTTGCGGTTCTTTGGCCAATGTGGTTTTGATAATAGATATGATAGGTGTAATACCGCTTCCCGCTGCGAATGCCAGGTAATTTTTTTTGTTAGATGGATTTAACTCTGTAAAAAATTGTCCTGATGGCGCAAGTACTTCCAGCACATGGTCTTTTTTCAAGTATCCATTGGCGTAAGAAGAAAATTTTCCGTTGCTGACTTTTTTTACCGCGATGCGCAATTCATTTTCAAGTGGGCTGCTACAAATAGAATAAGAGCGGCGGATTTCTTCACCATCAATAACTGCTTTCACGGTGATGTTCTGTCCATGTTTGAATTCAAATTCATTTTTCAGTTCTTCCGGCACGTCGAAAGAAACAGATACACAGTCCGCAGTTTCTGTGCGGATATTTTTTATTTTCAAAGGTCTGAAATGACTTGCCAAAGATTTAGATTTAGTTGAACAAAAAGAAACAAGGTGCAAGGATCAAGAAACAAGGAACAAGACACAAGGAGCGAGCTAGATCATGCCTTGCCCCTTGTATCTTGTGCCTTGTACTTTGATACCTATTTACTTCAACCCTTCCACCAAATATTTCACCATATTTTCTTCCAATACTTCTGCGCTTATCTGTTTACGTGAGCGTTGCCAGGATTCAATTCCACTGATGGCAGAGAGGATGATCAACACTGCAACATAAGGCTCGATTTTTTTTATTTCTCCTTTACTGATCCCATCTTCTATCAAATCAGCCAGACTTTTTCTATAACTGCGCCTTTGATTCAGGAAATTTGAAAGATACGGTTCAGGAAGATGGCGCCATTCATGATCCGAAATATATACGTATTCATATTGCTCCATCATCATGCGTATATGAAAACGGATTATCATTTCTATTTTTTTCAAAACAGGTTCTTTGCTTGCCTCAACAGCATCCAGGTGAGAGATGAATTCATTAGCTACTTTAAAACAAATTGCCTGGAGGATTTCAGATTTGGATTGAATATGGTTATAAAGGCTCGCTGCTTCTACACCAACATGCACCGCCAGGTCACGCATTGATGACGCACCAAAACCTTTTTCTTTAAAAAGCTTTGATGCTTTTTCAATGATCACTTCTTTTTTAGTGCTGTTTTTCTTTCCCCTGATTTTTGCCATGTGAAGTGCAAATATAAACTAACGGGTGTTAGCATTGATTATTGGCAATGATATATTAGTTGGGACTGGGAGAATTTTTATTATTCATTCAAGGCAGCTCCGCGGACTTCAACTTGACCCGGAGGAATCTCATCGAGCTCAATCAATTCATATTCTCCATCGCGTTCATCTGAAAATACAGTAGCAACAAATTCCTCTATATCGAAGCGAAATTGGAATGAAGCTCCACTGATAGCATTCGGAAAAACGTTAAGCGTATCCAATATTCCTGTCTCAACATAGCCCATTTGATCTAATAAGACTAATCTTGAAACCCCGTTGAACGAATTGAATCTTATAAATCTCAAGTGTTTGATTTTTTATTTTTCTTTTGCTTGGGAGAAGAATTGCCGGATACAGATACTTTTATTACATCCGCAAAACTTCCATTTATTGAAAGTTTTTGATCGTATTTTTTAGCGCGTTTCTTTTTTGGTTTGCTTGTCTTTGCCATTGTGTAAAGTTACACCATTTCGTATCTTTACAAATAGGAAATCCCCATGAATGATTGCCTCATGAGAGCAAAATTTTCACAGGGTTCACAGTACATATATTGATACTGTTATTTCCGGCCAATATTAAGAAAGGGCTTACTGCCCTTTTTCTTTTTGAAATTGTTTCTGAAATTTAATACTCGTCTCATCATAAACTTCGTGTCCGTACCCATGCTTTTCATTAAGATCATAAATCATATTATAGAGGTCTATTGGGTCTTGCGATTCTGACACCCATCTTGTAACGACTTCTAGCATCTCATTCATTTTTTCCTGATATGTCATTCGTCCATCACTTCCCCTGATTCCATCATTGTCGGACTTCTTTTTTCCTCTGTTCAAGAAAATATTTTTTTCATCGTAAATAATCTGCCGACCTTCTGCATATTCCTTTCCTTTTGGTAGATATTTCATAAGGAGATTTCGTAATCCCTTATAATAAATGTTATATTTTTCCTCTGGATTGTCAAATGACTTTTCGGTAATTTGTTTCAATTCATTCACCTCTGTCAGGTCGCCTTTATTTACATCAACACGCAACTGCTTGCCTTTGGATTCATTTGCCTTTCTTAGCAGTTCAAGGCTTTCCATATCTTCAGGGGATAAGCTGGAATCTTTCTTAATCTTGTCTTTCATATTCTTTATTTAATTCGAAAATAGATTTTAGATACGCTGAAACTTCCGGTAAAGTACTTTCCTTCCAAACGATCGGTTTTAATTTTTTTATTGCAATCTGGATATCAGGAAAATAATCATTATAAGCTCCGTAATACTTTTTATTGTTCAACTTGTCTTGAAACCATCTAAAGGAGGAATAAATAAATGACGGATGGATTTCCCATTCTTTAGCATACCTACTAACAACAAAATGATTATTAATATGGGCTTTTATGAAATTGTACCTTTCCAGTCCGCAAAAATATTCCCTTGAGAAATCTTCTGCTTTATCTTCTATCAAAAACAAATCCGCGTCCCCGTTAATATGATATATGTTTTTTTGAATTGAATCAAAATCGAAAAGAACGTGATGTAACTCATGAATTAAAGTTTCCCAAATTGTAGTATATCTTTTATTTAAATCTGTTAATACGATACAAGGTTTGCCATTTACAGCAAATGTGCCACCGCGAACTTGGGTTAGTGTCAAGTGATTTTGCACTATTACTGTTACGCCGACATTATACAAAGCTTTGCACACAGTAAAAAGGCCGTCCTCAACGTCTTGACAGTAGGGTTTGATTTTAACGATAATATCTTTGAGTGCTTCTCTGTCATAATCATTCGGATTATCTATTGCCTTGAAACATTGATAAGCTGATGCAATCCAAAAGTTTTTCATTTTGTCCGAAAATTTTCTTTTGGTTCTGCTATATAGTGGAGTGGCCAAATTCTTTTCAAATTCATCGGGACTACTGTATCCAAAGAACAATAATATTTTTAATGTGATTGTATCTATGTCATCGGTGTCTGGCAGAAATCCGACCTTTACTAATTTCTTGATGTCGAAATTTTTTCCAATGAAAGCAACTTTCCCGGCGCGTTGTATAGATTTGAAATTTTCGGCTGGTTGATTCGATAAAATTGTTGGAATTATGTCGGCAACATTTAGTTCAAGGAAATCGGCCAGCTTCATTACATTAACAAGATTAGGTTGCGCGGCTGTTCCATCCACCAAGTCATCGAAAGTTCGAATATCAATATTTAGCAAGGCTAGAGCCTTAGTTTTGCTAATTTCATATTCTTCCAGTTTCTCCTCAAATACGTCCCGCAAGTTCGGGGGCGCGATGAAAGACTTTTCGAGTAATACTATATTCTTGCTTTTGGTCATTTACTGGAACTTTACAGCAAAATTAAGCCTTAATTCTAAATATATCCAAAAAAAACTGGAACTTTCCAGTAAAAAATTTTGAATTTATGGCAATATTATATAACTTTGTCCCATTATATACCTAATTTAATGGAAGCAAATTTTAAAACTTTACCGGAATGTTTGGATTACTTCAGTGATGAAGAGGTATGTCGCCAATATTTGGAGCATCAGCGTTGGGGTGGCACTCCGGCTTGTCCATTTTGTGGCGTTATCAATCCATATAGAACTAACAGAGGTTTTAAATGTCGCGATAAACAATGTGGTAAAAAATTCAGCGTAACAGTTGGAACGGTTTATGAAAATTCAAAAATCAGTTTACGGTTATGGTTCGCCGTTATATACTTATGCACTTCTTCGAAAAAGGGTATTAGCTCACATCAAGTCGGTCGCCAATTGGGAGTTACACAAAAAACGGCATGGTTTCTTTTACATCGCGTTCGTGAAATGCTGAGAGATAAAGCGCCGCAAATGCTGAAAGGAATCGTACAGGTGGACGAGACTTACGTGGGAGGCTTGGAAAGGAATAAACATCTTAATAAACGAGCTGCGAAAGGGAGAGGTGAGAGCGGAAAAGCAAATGATACTAAGACTCCCGTGTTTGGAATTGCTGAAACTGGTGGTAAAGTTGTAGTAAAAGTTTCAGATTGGGTAACAAAAAAAGAGGCACAGGAAATTATTAAGAGACATGTCGAGGATAAGTCCACTATGGTAACAGATGGGTACTCTATGTATGCTTTTTTGTCAAAGAAAAATCAATTCAAGCATGTTGTTGTAGATCACTCCCACGGCCAATATGTAAATGGCGGCTTTCATACAAATTCAATAGAGAATTTTTGGAGTTTACTTAAAAGGGGAATCATTGGAATTTTTCATCAAGTTAGTCCCTGGCATTTACAACGATACTGCGACGAATTTGCGGCACGCTTCAATTCGCGAAAAATAAGCGATGCCGATAGATTTGAATTGTCAATTAAAAACAGCAACGGGAGACTAAAATACAATGATCTTATTGCGCAGGGGAAAGAATCCAAAGGTGATGAACCCGATAATGGCATCCTTATAGAATAGTGTAATAAGATCATTTTTATTCGAAATCAAAAAGATCAATGGGTTTTATTTTAAGAGCCTTCGCAATTGCCGATATATGGCTGATAGAGGTATTTACAGTTCCTCGTTCAATTCTTCCGATCTGACTCAATTCAAATCCTGTACGATAGGCAAGTTCCTCCTGCGTTACCTTTTTGGATTGACGAACTTCTTTGAGACGCTTCCCAAATTTTTTTACAAACTTATCGTCGCGGTAGTATTTCATCCGCGCAAGGTGACGCAAATGCAATTTAAATATTAGAGCAAATTTGCCTTATTGATATTTTTGTAATAACTTTCCTGAAACCTTTCACATGGATACGACCTCCCTTGCCGAACAATTATTGAACAAAAAATATAGAAATGTGAAGTATATGTTTTATGTACTGGACAATCACCACGAAGTGCAATTTTTTAACGCGAAAGATCGAGCAGGAAATCCAATAATCAAAATGCTTCTATTCACGCATCAGTCACAGGAAACAATTATTTACAGTCTCAAACAAGAAGAAATATTTTCTCTATCGAAATAACCGCACAGTTATTTTCAATCGATAATTTTCTCATGTTTTTTAGTCCTAACGAATTGCGGTGAATAAAAAGGATAGATTAGCGACATGAGTAGTCTCGCTATTTTATTTAAGTGTTTGCAGCAAAATGTGTGGAAACATTGTCAATAATTTTGCAAAAAAATCGTTTGAATTTAAAATTTGTTATTTACAAAATAATTTTGTAGTGGCATTAATTTTGTAAATTTAGAGTAACTTTGTGCCCAAAAAGGTGTCAAATTTTCGTAAACCCTTCACAATTAACTATTTAATTCATTTGCTAAAAATTTTTTTATGTCATTGAAATTAATCGCGCGAATCGAAGACCATGGAGATCGAGGGTATCTCGCATACATTGACAGCATTAAGGGAATGGTTGAAACGGCTAATACGCCGGAAGATGCTATGAAAGAATTGCTAATATCATTAAAGGTGAAATTGGCCTATGACTTGGGAATCGAGTTTGATGGGCTAATTGAAAGTGTAATAACTCCATTGCAAGAGTATAAAATTGAAAAAGCGGAATTATCTGACGGATATGCAGAAAAAGAAATAAATTTGATGTTGTGTTAACGTGAAACAATTATGCTGATTAAAAATATTTTTTATGGTATTAGCAGGGTTGAATCAAGAAGATTATTTAGCGATATTAAAAGCCAACGGTTACGAAGTTCTTACTGATAAGTATTGGGATTTGGAAGGTGTTGAAAGAATAGTTCTTGGAAAAGATGGTCACACATTCGTTATACGCTTAAAAAAGCGGTATGACTATCTCGAGGTGATAAAGAGGTTTAGAATGTTAGAGATTACGAATATTCCCGAAGAATATAAACAAGATTACGAATCCTGTAATTCTGCATACAATCAGGATATGGCTCAAAGAGAAAAATGGGCGCAAGCAAGAGCAAAAGCAAAGTCCGCAATAGTAGAGAAAGATAAAAACCTTGATCCCGGTAGCGGAAGTCTGGAGAAATAAAACTTTTAAGAAAAACGGCTTAACAGGCCGTTTTTCTTTTTAAACTAATTGCGCGAAAATTCACTATTGAAGGATATGTATATTGGAAAGACATTCTTTTTTACCTGTCTCTTTATTTTCCTTCTATTCAATATGGACAGGATGAAAGGAAAAAAATTTCAATTCCCAAATCTCATAACATTCCCACCAGTCCCAACTAATATATCATTGCCTGATTATTGTCTAATAATATTTATGGATACTAACGCTGAAGAAGAGCGGAGAAACAGGGCGGAGAGCGAAGAACCTTTCGCTCTCCGCCCTGTTTCTCCGCTCTCTCCGCGAAATATCTTTAGAAGCAAAATTTCATGTAGGTTTGCACGATTTTTCCCGAAAGGGCATTGTTCATCAATTTATTTATATGTCATTAATCGCAGTCGGTACCATGGCTTACGACGCCATTGAAACTCCTTTTGGTAAAACAAATAAAATAATTGGCGGATCGGCAACTTATGTAGCTTATGCTGCATCCAATTTCGTTCGTCCAATTAACCAGATTTCGATTGTAGGATATGATTTTGCCAAGGAAGAAATGGAAGCTTTGAAGAGCCGCGGCGTCAGCCTCGAAGGCGTTAAGATAATTCCCGATAAAAAATCTTTTTTCTGGAGCGGCAAGTACCATCTTGATATGAATACGCGAGATACATTGATCACAGATCTGAATGTGCTAGCTGATTTCAATCCGGTTGTTCCCGACAGTTACCAGGGTAGTGAATTTGTAATGCTCGGCAACCTGGCCCCAAGAATTCAGATCGATGTGATCAAACAACTGAAGAAGCGTCCGAAATTAATTGCAATGGATACCATGAATTTTTGGATGGAATCAGCCATGGATGATTTGAAAGAGGTTTTGAAAATGGTCGATGCATTGATGGTGAACGATAGCGAGGCACGCCAATTGACTGGAGAATTTTCATTGGTGAAAGCTGCCAAATCCATAATGAAAATGGGGCCGAAATATCTTATCATCAAAAAAGGGGAGCACGGCGCCTTATTGTTTCATGGTAATAATGTTTTCTTCGCTCCTGCGTTGCCGCTAGAAGACGTATTTGATCCAACCGGAGCCGGCGATACTTTTGCCGGTGGATTTATGGGTCACCTTGCAAAGACAAAAGATATTTCTTTTGAAAACATGAAAACTGCAATCATAGTGGGTTCTGCCTTGGCTTCGTTCTGCGTAGAAAAATTCGGTACTGAAAGATTAAAAGAAGTATCCAAAGCAGAGATTGATGCAAGGATTCAGGAATTCGTACAATTGGTGCAATTTGATATCGCCCTTGTGTGATTCGCTCCATTCATCAGCTTTATCTTTTCTTCTTCACAAAAATGCTTTACGCTCATAAAGTTTTATTTAGTTTTCCTGCTAAATAAAAACTCTTTCATGAAAATCATGATACGGGCATTTGCAGTACTGATTGTAACATGCATCTATTTAATCGCATGCAACACACCAGCGCCACCTCCTGCTACTACACAAAAGTTTCTAGACCCTGCTTCAATGGATTCTTCCGTGAAGCCATCTGATAATTTCTACCTCTTCGTAAATGGCGGATGGTTGAAGAAAACTGTTATTCCACCTACAGAATCTTCACTTGGATCTTTTTTGGATTTATATAATAGTACACAGGATAAATTACACGGAATCGTTGAAGATCTTTCCAAAACAACTCAGACACCCGGAAGCGTTGAACAAAAGGTTGGTGATTTTTACGCATCTGGTATGGATTCGATTACTATCGACAAAAGAGGATACGATCCGGTAAAGCCTTACCTGCAAAAAATTGATGCGATCAAAAATGCAAAAGATATCACGCAATATGTGGCACTATTGCAATCGCAGAACAATGGAATTTTATTCGTGCAGAGCATTGCGCCGGATGAAAAGAATAGTCACATGGATATTGCGGTGTATACTCAAGGCGGACTTAGCCTGCCTGACAGAGATTATTACTTTAAAAAAGATCCTGCTACACAAGCGATTGTTAGCGCGTACCAGCAATACCTGGAAAAAGCATTTCGATATATAGGATATGATTCAGCATCTGCTGTAAAAAAAATGATTGCAGTTTATGATTTTGAAAAAAAACTGGCGTCGAGTCATAGAACGAATGTTGAGTTGCGCGATCCGCAAAGTAACTATCACAAACTAGCAGTGAAAGATCTCGATCAAAAAATGCCCGCCTTCGGTTGGAAATCTACATTGGAGACAATGAGTATTCACTCGGACTCGGTGAATGTAAGTCAGCCTGCATTTTTTTCAAAAATCAACGAATTACTTTCAACTGTGCCGATCGACACATGGAAAGACTATCTCCGTTTTCATACGCTTGATGTTTTTGGAGGAGGATTGAGTAGTGATTTTAAAGATGTGCGATTTGATTTTTATGGAAAAGCATTGAATGGACAAAAGGAAATGAAACCCTTGTGGGATAGAATGGTCGCCGCTACGGATTTTTATTTGGGTGATGCTTTGGGACAGGTATATGCAAAAAAATATTTTACTGAAGAAGCAAAAAAGCGGATGCTGGAACTCGTGAATAATGAACAGGCGGCATTTGATGCACGCCTCGATAAATTGGATTGGATGAGCGATGTTACAAAAGCAAAAGCAAAGGAAAAATTGCATGCATTTCTAAAACAAGTGGGATACCCGGATAAATGGAGGGATTATAGCAAGGTCAACATCGAGCGGGATAAGTATTTTGAAAATAGAATTTCCGCACAAATAAACGAATATCAGTACCAGGTGAACAAAGTTGGAAAGCCAGTCGACAGAAATGAATGGGATGTGACAACACCAACGATCAATGCCGGATATTATCCAACTTTCAACAAAATTTTATTTCCTGCAGGCATTTTACAATTTCCATTTTTTGATTTGAATGCAGATGATGCTATCAATTATGGCGCAATAGGAATGTTCATCGGTCATGAAATAACACACGGCTTTGATGACCAGGGAAGGCAATATGACAAAGACGGAAATCTGAAAAGCTGGTGGACGAAAGAGGATAGCGCAAAATTTGTTGAGAAATCAAATAAAGTAATTGCATTGTATAACAGTTTTGTTGTTCTTGATTCCGTACATGTGAATGGTGCATTGACCAATGGAGAAAATATTGCGGACATTGGCGGAATCGCGATTGCCTACGATGCATTTAAAATGACAAAGCAAGGACAGGATACTACAAAGATCGATGGCCTTACTCCGGATCAAAGGTTTTTTCTTTCGTTCGCACAGGCTTGGCGTAGTAAAGAAAAGGATGAGTTCACAAGATTTATCGTCAATACAAATCCGCATTCACCCGATATATGGAGAGTGCTCGGGCCGTTGAGAAATTTCCAACCATTTTACGCGGCATTCAATGTGCAGCCTGGCGATAAAATGTATGTGGCAGACAGCGCAAAAATTAAAATCTGGTAAATTTTTTTACATATCATCAAATCTGAAAAATGAAAAAAATACTGTTGGGAGTATTCTCCATCATCACGATTGCAGCATTGCAGAGTTGCCAGGAGCAGCAGTTGAAGTCCACTCCGGATCGAAAATTTTTGGATGTGTCAGGAATGGATTCTTCCGTTAAACCCGGCGACAATTTTTTTCTTTATGTGAACGGTGGTTGGTTGAAGAACACACCGATCCCCGCTACTGAATCGAGGGTTGGATCTTTTCCTACGCTGTTAAATCAGACGAAGGATCATCTTCATTCCATACTCGAAGATCTCGCGAAAGGAAACCAGACGCCTGGAAGTATCGAACAAAAACTCGGCGATTTTTATGCTTCAGGAATGGATACAGCCACGATCGATAAAAGAGGATATGATCCTGTAAAACCATATCTCCAAAAAATCGATGCAATTAAAAATCCAAAAGATATTATGCAATATGCAGCATCGCAACAGTTAGAATTGAGTTCAATTTTATTTTCGGTTGGCATTGTTCCAGATGATAAAAACAGCGCGATCAATATTGCAGCATTTACGCAGGGTGGATTAGGACTGCCTGATCGTGATTATTATTTTAAAAATGATCCTCCCACATTGGCAGTAGTTAAAGCTTACCAGATCTACGTTCAAAAAATGTTTGAGTTTATCGGATACGATTCCGTGGCGGCAACGAAGAAAATGATGGCGGTATATAATCTTGAAAAGAAAATTGCAGAAAGCCATACGGACAAAGTGGCTCTGCGTGATCCGCAAAGTAACTATCATAAAGTTACTGTTGCTGAAATGGACAAAGAGATGCCCGCTTTCGGCTGGAAGTCAACGTTAGGAGCGATGGGAATTACAATTGATTCGATCAACGTGCAACAACCGAAATTTTTTAAGAAGTTAAATGAATTGCTGGTGTCGGTTCCTATTGATACCTGGAAAGATTATTTACGTTTTCATACCATCGACTCTTACGGTGGCGGATTAACTACTGATTTTGTAAACACAAGATTTGATTATTATGGAAAGGCATTGAATGGTCAACAAAAAATGAAACCAAGATGGGATAGAATGGCAACCGCAACTGATAACAACCTGGGCGAAGCTCTCGGACAGGTGTACACGAAAAGATATTTTACCGAAGATGCAAAAAAACGAATGCTCGAACTTGTAAATAATTTGCAAACAGCATTTGAAGCAAGAATCAGTAAGCTGGATTGGATGAGCGATGAAACCAAAACAAAAGCAAAAGAAAAACTGCATGCATTTTTAAAACAGATCGGTTATCCCGACAAGTGGAGAGATTATTCCAAAGTCACAATTGAACGCGACAAGTATTTTGAGAACCTGGTGTCGGCCTCCAAAAATGAATATCAATTTCAGATTGGCAAACAGGGAAAACCGGTTGATAAAACAGAATGGGACATGACGCCGCCGACGATCAATGCGGGATATTATCCCACGTTCAATAGGATTGTTTTTCCTGCAGGCATTTTACAATTTCCATTCTTTGATCTCAATGCAGATGATGCGATTAATTATGGGGCCATTGGTTTGGTAATCGGACATGAAATGACACACGGCTTCGATGACCAGGGTGCACAATATGATAAGGACGGAAATTTGAAAAACTGGTGGGGGAAAGATGACAGCGTGAAATTTGCCGCGAAAACAAAATTGGTAGTTGATCAGTATAATGGATTTGTGGTGATCGATACGCTGCATGTAAACGGAGCATTAACGGCAGGAGAAAATATTGCTGATCTCGGCGGACTCAATATTGCTTACGATGCATTCAAGATGACAAAACAGGGACAAGGAAATGAAAAGATCGATGGGTTCACACCCGATCAAAGATTTTTCATGGCGTATGCGCAAATCTCGAAAGGCAAAAAGAAAGACGAGCTGACGAGAAGATTCATCAATATAGATCCACATTCGCCGGAAATGTGGAGGATAAATGGTCCGCTGTCAAATTTCACTCCTTTCTATACCGCATTCAATGTGCAGCCGGGAGAGAAAATGTACAAAGAAGAAAAGGATAGAATCAAAATATGGTAACAGTGGGTAGTGCTTCAGTTTGAAATTTCTATGTGTAACTATGTTTCTATGTGCCTATGTGGTAAATTTTTTTTCACCACATAGGCACATAGAAACATAGTTACACATAGAAATTTCAAACTGAAGCACTACCATTTTTTTGCCAATACAACAGGACGCTTGAATCTTTTTGTATCGCCTTCGGGATTATAAACTTCTACAAACACAATGTAAATTCCAACCGATAATATTTGTTGGTTATCATTCAAACCATCCCATCGAAAATTTCCGTTCAACCCGAGGATAGCATTTTTGGCAAGATAACGGACTGGCCTACCCGCTGCATCATATACGGTGATATTTGCTACATAACCAGCGGCAGGCATATTATAATTGATAAAACAAAAATCTTCATGTCCATCATTATCCGGTGAAAATGTTTTCGGATTAATACTCACATCACTCTTTGCCAATTCGCCTGATTTGAATTGTGAATTCTGATAAGTGGGAGTACCAAATCCAGATGTAGAAGCTGCGGAACTCCAGTTGGATTTGTTTTGTGTGGGCGCATTATAATCCAATCGTTCAAGCGCAACACCCTCTTCATTATCTATCAAAGGGAATTGCCAGTTATGATCATATTCGAGCGCGTCTATTTCAGTTCCGCTATAATTAAAGAGTACAATATTTCCGTGATCGTCTGGTAGAGAAGGAAGCGATGAAAGCTCCAGTAGATGTTCCGGACTTTTCACTATGTAGTTTTGATTTACCCATTGACTATTTTCTGATATTACATAATATTCTCCCGGAAAAAATAAAATTGATTGAGAACTTAGTGGGACTTTATTAGTAACACTTCCCGCTGCGTTCATATTCGCTACAAGCAATTGTTTCATGTCAATTATCTTGTTGCTCCGGTTATATAATTCCACGTAATCATAACCGTTAGTTTTAGGATTAAAGAGAATTTCATTAAATACGATATCGCCGGTATCTGCAACAAAAGGAACACCTGATTTTGCAGTATTCATCATTCCAATCATATTTCCTGCACAGTCGGTGATATTATTTACAGTCAATTGATAAATCAAATTCGCAGATATTTTCACCGGGAATTTCAATTCGACTTCATTGAATAAAGGAGCTACCGGTGTTGCTGAAACTGGTGAACCAATATTCTGATCGAGTTGATAATTGGTAACGACACTGGCGTTCACACTATCCATCGGTTCATCAAAAATTGCTCGTATCGTTATTGAATCGATCGTATATGTTCTCAGTAAAGAAGGCGCTGCCTGGTCGGTATTGATTGCGTCGACAGAATTTTTTGTAGCAGGGGTACCACCACGGTTATCAATACTCGCTTTCCAATTATTATAGCTGCAGGGATTTCTTGTGTCGATCATTTCAAGACTCCAGCCGCCATCACTCTTAATATCATTTTGATAAAATGACTTATTATATAACACTGCATGGATGGTGATTCCTTCTGGCGATATAAGACTTATTGTTCCATCGTCGTTAGCCAGCGATGGAAAGCCCGATATGCCAATTGTAGATCCGAAAACAGAATATAAATCTGCGGAAGCAGATGAGCAGATCACAACAAAACTATCCGGTTGCAAAATGAAATTACTCTTGATAATTCCGATAGCGTTTTGATTACTAATTTTCCACCCTTGCATATTATAAGCGGTATTCGAAACGTTTTTTAATTCGATGAATTCAGCATTGGGCAAACCAATCGAAGGAGAAGGATCAGGAAACAGTTCATCAATCACGATATCATAGCGGGAAGCTGTTTGCGACAGAGCATTCAAACAGGTACATAAAAGCAAATAGGATATTGTCACCAGGCGGATGGCCATGCGATAAGATAAGGTTTAGGTAAAAATAAAAATTTGGAACGAAATTTTTTATACCTATTTTTGCGGCTCGTTATGAAAATGAAAAATATTTATACAAAGCAAACAAAGAAACTTTTCCTGAAGCGGGAAGCTGCATAATTGTTTTGTATTTCAAGATAATAAAGGCCTTCCCAAAACGGGGAGGCCTTTGATTTTTTAACCTAAAAGAGAAACGTAAAAAATGAAAGTCGCAGTAGTGGGATCCACAGGACTTGTTGGAACCAAAATGCTCCAGGTATTGGCGGAAAGAAATTTTCCGGTAACCGAATTAATTCCGGTGGCCTCCGAAAAATCAATAGGCAAGGAAGTTGAGTTCAAAGGAAAAAAATACAAGGTAGTTAGCGCAACAGATGCCATTGCTGCGAAACCTGCAGTTGCATTATTCTCTGCGGGTGGAAGTACCTCACTCGAATGGGCGCCGAAATTCGCAGCGGCGGGTATAACGGTGATCGATAACTCATCTGCATGGCGCATGGATCCTTCAAAAAAACTGGTAGTACCTGAAATAAATGCCGATGTTTTGACAAAGGATGATAAGATCATCGCCAATCCGAATTGCTCGACAATTCAAATGGTTGTTGCGTTGAATCCATTACATAAAAAATATACGATAACAAGAATCGTTGTGAGCACTTATCAAAGTGTAACCGGCACGGGTGTAAAGGCGGTAACACAACTGATGAATGAACGCAAGGGTGTAGCGGGTGAAATGGCATATAAATATCCGATTGATCTGAATGTTATTCCGCAGATCGACGTGTTCCTCGAAAATGGATACACGAAGGAAGAAATGAAAATGGTGAATGAAACGAGAAAGATCATGGGTGATGATTCGATAAGAGTTACTTCCACAACAGTTCGCATACCGGTAGTCGGTGGCCATAGTGAATCTGTGAATGTTGAATTCAAAAAAGATTTCGAATTGAATGAGATAAAATCAATTTTACAAAAATCAGAAGGTGTGGTATTGGTTGACGATCCATCAACTCAACAATATCCGATGCCAAAGGATGCGCATGAAAAAGATGACGTGTTTGTTGGAAGATTGCGCAGAGATGAAACGCAGCCAAATACTTTGAACATGTGGATCGTGAGTGATAATCTTCGTAAAGGTGCTGCTACAAATGCGGTGCAGATTGCGGAGTACCTGATGAAAAAGAAGTTGATTGGTTGAGAAGTTTTGAACCATGATTAAAGGATTGAAGGATTACCATGAAATTCTATTAATTGCTAAAGTGTAGGTCAACGTACGCATTGTGGTTTGTAAACTTCATGGTAATCCTTCAATCCTTTAATCATGGTTCAAAACTAATCAGCCAATCGCCCTATTAATAAATTCAATCAGCGGCTGCAGTGTTTCAAACGCTTCTGCAATTTGGCTCACCAGGTTTTTTGAAAGAATATCCTGGTCACTTAGTTGTTTCATCGAAATAAAACTTTTCAGTTTTATATATTCGGCAGCAGGATTATCTTTTTCAAATCCCTGCGGTACTTTTACCAGGCTTACATCGTCCTCTTTATACAGATCGCCATAAATTTTTTTATATTTTTTTGATCCGATTATTGTTTTGAATTCATCAAAACAATAATCAATTTCCTGCCTCACCTTTTTTAATTCGGGAGGCATAGGAACCCAAAGTCCACCGCCGACAAAACTATTTCCGCCAGGCTCGCAATGAAAATAATATCCTCCGAAAATTGATTTCTTACCACCTCTGTTGATGCTGGCGCCGAAATTTATTTTGTAAGGCGTTTTATCTTTTGAGAACCTGACATCACGGTTGATCCTGAACATGCAATCTTTTGCCGTTAATGAAGCAATGGTCTTATCTGTTTTTGAATGACGATCGATAACGGATTGAATCAGGTTTGCATAATCCTGCTTCGCATTTTCGTATTGAGTGCGGTGACTGTCAAACCATGGTTTGTTATTATTCTTCTTTAAATCTTTTAAAAATTTAATGGTCGATTGTTGTAGCATTCAAAAAAATTTTGACGCACAATTTACGTGAAATAAAAAAGGAATCGTTTGAACGATTCCTTTTTAAAAAAATATTTTATTTTCTTATACCTTACTCCAGTTCTCGCCACTCTTTATGCGGTACATAGTCATTTCACTGACGCCGTATTTGTCAGCTAATTTTTTTATGGTAAGCTGACGGTTGTTGCTGGATAATGTTTTTTTGATGGATTTCACCTGTGCAGCCGTGAGTTTCAATCCGGCAGTTCTATTTGCCTGCACTCTTTTATAAGCAACTTTTGCGGGACTTTTTTGCTGGTGATCGATCATCTCTTTAAGCGTTGCCCATTTTAGATTTTTGGACGAGTTGTCAACTTTCCTGTGATTGACATGAATAACATATTTATGTTTAGGAGTAGATTTTTTGAGAAATAATCTCGCGATCTCCCTATGAATATAAAGTGTACCGTTGTTACCGGGGCGATGCAGGTTTAATGTTTTGTAACCAGTAGTGAGGGAACCGTTTAATAATTTTCCATCAGTAGCAACATCTTTGGAATAACTGGCAACGCGACCCATAGATGATAATGCATATTTTTTGCGAAGTTGTTTCCAGCCCGGAAACTCTAATGGTTTCCATGTTTCGCCGGGGATTTTTTTAATCATTGACTTGCAATTTTCTTAAAGTTACAAAAAAGAATTTCGAATTAACGAAGTAAAAAATAAATATTCTTATCCGTTAATAAACTCTAGGAATTCGTTTTCAGACAAAATCTTGATAGACGGTATCTTTTTAGCCTTTTCGAGTTTGGAACCTGCATCTTCACCAACCACAAGGTAATTCAGTTTGCTACTAACGCCTCCAAGTATTGTTCCTCCATGCTCTTCCACCTTTTCTTCCGCTTCGGTTCGCTTGAGCTTGGATAGTGTACCTGTGAACAGAAACGTTTGTCCATCAAGGTTACCAGCAGCATTCTTTTTGGATTTTGTGGTTCTTAAATTCAATCCATTTGCTTCAAGCATTTCAAGCAGGCGAATATTGTCTTTGTCATGAAAGAACTGGTAAATGCTTCCCGCAACTTTAGGACCCACATCTTCGAGGTGTTGCAAATCTTCCAATGAAAAGTTTTTGAAATCCGGGAGATAGCTGATTGCTTTTGCCAACACTTTTGCAGTGGTTTCGCCAACATATCGAATGCCCAGTGCATATACAAGACGATGTAAAGGTTGCTTCTTAGATGCCTCAATAGCAGTTTGTAAATTATCTATACTCTTCTCTCCAAAGCCTTCGAGCTTTCTAATTTTGTCGAAGGGAAGTCCGTATACGCCAGGTACATCTTCCAAAAATCCCAATTCAAAAAATTTACGCACGTTAGCTTCGCCAAAACTTCGTATATCCATGGCATCCTTGCTCACGAAATGAATAATTCGTGCAATCACTTGTTCAGGACAATTTCTATTAACGCATCGCCATACGGCCTCGTCTTCGGGTTTAACAAGTTTATTACCACATATCGGGCAATGAGTAGGGAAAACAATATTTTTTTCTTTTCCATTCCGTAGTTCAATCAGTGGTTTTACAATATAAGGAATTACATCGCCCGATCGCTCTACCAATACTGTATCACCTATTTTCAAATCTTTTTCCCGAACTACATCTTCATTGAATAAAGAGATAGACGTTACCGTTACACCGCCAATTGGTACGGGCTCGATTTTCGCAACAGGTGTGATACTACCGGTTCTGCCTACCTGAAATTCGACTTTTAGTAATTTGCTTGTTCCTTGCCGGGCTTTAAATTTAAAAGCAATGGCCCAACGCGGATGATGTGTTGTCATACCCATCTTATCCTGCATTGCAAAATCATTCACCTTAATAACCATACCATCAATTTCATATGGCAGGCCATCGCGCGTAGATTCAAACTCGTTGCAATATTTAATAACCGCCTGTATTCCGTTTAATATTTTTTTTTCTTTTTGCGGACTTCTGAAGCCAAGATCCCAAAGCATTTCAAGGGAAGCGCTATGTGTTTCCGGAGGATTATTTGCACTGCTCGATTTTTTTTTCTTGCCACCTTCATCCTTCAATGTAAAATAACTCGCGTGATAAAGAAATGCTTCCAGGTTCCTGCGACTCACTTCGCGAGGATCTTTTATTCTAAGTGATCCCGAAGCTGCGTTTCTTGGATTAGCCAGCGGCGGAAGATTTTGCTCAGCGAGTTGCTCATTGTATTTTTTAAAACTGTTTTTATTCATCAACACTTCCCCGCGCAATTCAATCTGCTGAATATTGTATGATGAAAATTTTGCTGAGAGTGGAACCGAACGAATTTGCCGGATATTTGTGGTGATATCATCTCCTTCAACGCCGTCGCCTCTAGTGGCGCCGCGCACCAATATATCATTCTCATAGATTAAAGAAATACTGGCGCCGTCGAATTTAGGTTCCACGCAATACTCAATTTCTTTTTCGCCGGTCAGTTCTTTTGCCTTTCGGTCCCAATCGATGAGATCATCAGCATTGTATGAATTTTCGAGAGATAGCATTGGCACCAGGTGCTGCACAGTCGGAAAATCTTTTGTAAGTCCCTTTGCTACTCTTTGTGTGGGAGAATCGGGAATGATAAGGCCGGGATTCGCCTCTTCCAATTTTTCCAGTTGCTTATATAAACTGTCATATTCAAAATCGGATATTAACGGATCGTTCAATATATAATAACGGTGCTCGTGAAAACGAAGTGCAGATCTCAGATCGTCGATGTCTTTTACTTTAACCGTATTTGCTTTTACTTTTTCCAGCAACGCCTTCGTAGTCAGCTGAAGACTTCGGGTTTGTTCGGACGAATACATAGTATTGATTTCGGTTTATAAAAATAAGGTAAGTCAGTAATATCCGGTATGGTAAGAACAACGCGGTATCTAGTCTCAATTAGTTTGATTGGTCGAAAAGTTGATATGTCGATTGTGTAAGTTAATAGAAAATGATTGTAAATAAAGTCCACGCTTTCAGCCGTGACAGACCAATCCACTTCTCAATCCCTCCACCAATCCACTAAAACTATTACCGCTACCAAAATCTGAGAATTCGAGCTATATTCAAAATAAATTCTGTAAATTTCTTCAATTCTACTACAGCATAAATTATTTATAAAGAAAATCATAAGATGACAGTTGATACAAGCAAACGATCCGATAAAAAAGATATAAAGACGATATTGCATCAACTGGAAAATGATGCCGTTATTGGTATTTCGGTGGACTGTGTGATATTCGGTTTTGATGAGAATGAATTAAAAGTTTTGTTGATTAAATCCGATTTGAAAAAATTTGAAGGCAAGTGGTCATTGTTAGGCGATTTGGTAAATAATCATGAGGACCTAGATGAAGCAGCATATCGCATTCTGAAAGAAAGAACGGGAATGGATGATGTTTATCTTGAACAAGTAAGAAGTTTCGGAGAGCTTAATCGTCACCCGGCAGGAAGAATTGTAACAATTGCATATTGTTCGCTGATAAATATCCAGCATCATGAATTAAAAATATTGGATAATGAATTGCATTGGCACAGGGTAGTAACATTATCTGAAATGGCATTTGATCATCAGAAAATTCTGGATGTGTGTCATGAGTGGTTACAAAGAAGAATCCAGGAACATCCACTTGGATTTAGTTTACTTCCACAAAAATTTTCATTGCGCGAATTACAGAATTTATATGAGGCAATCCTGGATGTAAAACTTGACAGAAGAAATTTCAGGAAGAAATTTTTCTCGATGGAATTGCTGGAAGATATTAATGAATTCGAAACAGATGTTCCTCATCGTCCCGGAAAACTTTATCGCTTCAACTACGACAAGTATCAAAAGAAAGAAAGAAAGAAATGGTTCGGAATTGATTTCTGATGCCGGCATCAAATAGATCCTCCTTCTATCAACACGGCATTTGCAAAAACCTCCTGCTTAAAGCTTCCTCCGTTCAGACAGGATATCATGCGCGAAAAGGCGAGTTTACCAAGCTTGTAACCGCTCGTTTCTACATAAGTAATCTGGGGAAAATATAATGTCGGCATAAAACCATTGCTGATTGTTATTATTGAAACCTTATCAGGTATTTTTAAATTTTTTTTATTGATTGCTTTCATCACACCGGTAAGGATTTCATCGCTCATACAAAATATAGTATCTACCAGGGATCGTTTCGAAAGATATTTGGAGGCCGTTTTTTCTGCATCATCTGAAGAGTGCACGTGTTCGATATAAAGTGTCGTGTTGCGATCAGTTTTGGGAAATCGATCCTCAAAAACTTTTAATCTCCTTTGTGTAATTGATAAATTTGTTTTTCCGAAAAGGCCAAGTATCTTTTTCTTCTTTTTTTTCTGAATAACATCTGCAGCAAGAGAAGCGGCTGAAGCATCTGCAAGACTTACTTTATTACAGGCTTCATAATCTGGAACCTTGTCAAAAAAAATTACCTGTATGCCGTATTCTTCCAATTTCAGAAATGCTGAAAGATTAGTATTTGAAGCACTTGGACAAACAAAAATTCCTGCTATCCTGTTCAGCCTGCACAGCCTCAGGTTCTCCGTTTCTATTTCATGATCGTCTGCCGATTGAAGAATTATAATTGTGTAACCTGTTTTTCTTGCTTCTTCTTCAACCGAAGAAATAAAAGAGTGATAAAAATAATTTGAAATTTCCGGTACCATGATCGCCATTACACGGCTATTGCTGGTTCGAAGACTGACCGCATGCCCGTTTGGCTCGTATTCTATCAACTTAGCCAAATCTGTAACTCGTTTTTTTGTTTCTGGCGAAATATCAGGATGATTTTTGAGCGCCCTTGATACTGTAGATATGCTAATACTAAGTTGAGCGGAAATATTTTTAAGTGTTGCCTTTTGGAACATCCCTCAAATATCATATAAATTTATTAACCGCAATCAATTTCGCAAACGTTTGCGGAAACCTTTGCGAGATGATTTTTAAAAAAAATTTAAAATTTAACATGTTTATCATATAAATTTACCACCTGAAGTGGTGAATAATTGAGTTAGATAGACTTTATCAAAGGGAGGTACTGTAAAGTTCTTGGTAAACAGGCTAATTTTTTTGAAATTAGAAGCTTATGCAGCTTTTTCTTAGGTAGGTGTGTCTACGGTTTGTTTCGACATCGTCACAAATAAGGAATTTCATTAGTTAGAGGAAACCATTTTTTATTTTTCGACCGATAATTGCTTAAATCATCGACTATGACCATTAAACGATTGCTGACGAGAATATCGTCTGTCGCCATTTGTGTAATACTTACACAATTCGCATTTTCTCAAAACAAGACTATCACAGGTAAAGTATCAGATGACAAGAGTGCTCCGGTTCAGGGCGCTACTGTAACTGCGAAAGGATCTAAGTCTGGAACGTCTACAGATGCAACAGGTTCTTTTAGAATCACAGTGGCATCCGATGTCACTACCTTGGTAATAAGTTCAGTTGGTTATGCTAAACAGGAAATTGATATCACTGGTAAAACTGATATCACCGTTTCCTTAGTTACCACAAATGCCAGCTTGAATGAAGTAGTTGTGGTGGGTTATGGAACCGCCAGAAAAAAGGATGTAACTGGTTCCGTTGCCTCGGTAAAAGCGAAGGACTTTAACCAGGGTGTTATTTCATCGCCTGACCAATTGCTTCAAGGAAAAGTACCAGGTTTAGAAATCATCAACAACAGTGGCCAGCCTGGAGCAGCTACCACCATAAAAATCAGAGGAAATAATTCAATTCGTTCTGGAAACAATCCGCTTTATGTAGTTGACGGAGTTCCTTTGGATGGAAGGACAGCGAAACCACCACTGGATTTAGGTGCAAACGGTTTGCCTTTTGGTCCAACACCAGAATCAAATCCGCTCTTATATATTAATCCGGCAGATATTGCGCAGATTGATGTACTTAAAGATGCATCGTCAGCAGCGATATATGGTTCTCGTGGTGCGAATGGAGTTATAGTAATCACTACTAAAAAAGGTTCTGCCGGCGCATTTAAATTGGAAGCAGGTGCGAGTGTCGGAGCATTTGCCGGTTACATGAAAAAGCACAAAGTTCTTACCGCAGGCCAATTCAGAGATGCTGTCAAAGCTAATAGCCTTACTGGTTTAGATTCGGGAAGTTCTGTGAACGCATTGGATGAAATTACTCAACACACTTTATCGCAAAATTATAATCTGGCAATAAGCCAGGGTAATGAATTCGGAAAATTCAGGATCTCAATGTTGGCTTCAAGCAATCAGGGTGCTTTGAAAAAAACTTCGTTGAACAAGTATCTCGCAAATCTTTCTGCGCAGTATAGCTTTTTTGACAGAAGATTGACACTTGATTTTAATTTGATCGCTGGACATACTACTGAACATTTAACAAACATCAGTAACACGGCAGGTGCGGGTGGTAATTTGCTGGCATATGCATTGAACTGGAATCCGACTGTTAATATCAGAGATAAGAATGGTCTTTATAATCTGATTTCATATTCAATACCAAATCCGGTTGCAGTGAATGACGCCTACAATGACGTGGCAAATGTGAATGTCTTTTTAGGGAACATCTCTGCCTCTCTAAAATTATTTAAAGGACTTGAGTATAAATTTTTGTACGCAATCAATCATGGATCAGGAACGCGCGCTATGAGTATGGACGGATGGCTCTCCGGATTACAACCAATATCTGGAGCTGGTTTGGGAGTTTTGGGTGATGCTACGCTATCGTCTCAGACATTTACTCATACTTTGAATTATCATACTAGTTTATCGAGTGATATCACATTGGATGCGGTAGCTGGTTATGAATATTGGAAAACTGATTTTTCAAATTCATCTATTTACGCAACTAATTTCAATACGAATTTAGATCAGACTGCCAGAACTTCTATTTTGTACACAAGCCTTTTCCAAAATGCACAGAAGCAATATCCGCTTGTAACAAATGCGGATCCTACAGTGGAAATTCAATCTTATTTCGGAAGAGTTAATCTTAACTTTTTTGATAAGTATTACCTCACTGGAACTTTGAGAGCTGATGGTTCAAATAAATTCGGTTCCAATAACAAGTATGGTTATTTCCCTTCAGTTGGAGCAAAATGGTTAATCAGCAACGAATCGTTCCTGAAAAACTCTACGATTTTCTCTAATTTGGCTTTACGCGCATCTTGGGGTATCACAGGTAACCAGGAATTCCCGGCAGGTGCTTCATTGGAACAATTTAGTAGCAGTGGATATTTTCAATTTGGCCAGATTAACGTAGCCAATCCGGATTTGAAATGGGAACAAACTAAGTCTACAAATATTGGATTGGATTATGCTATATTGAATAATAGAATTTTTGGTACACTCGACTACTATTACAAAAATACTTCTGATCTCCTGATCCAGCAGAATGCAATTCAGCCAGCTCCTACAGCGCTTTTCTTTGAAAACCTTCCTGCTAATCTGATTAATACCGGTTTCGAATTTTCGATTAATGCAAGTATTATTCAGGGTAAGAAATTTACCTGGGATGCAGGATTCAATATTGCATACAACCACAACGAACTTAAAAACTTCAACGCACCTCCAATTCTTACAGGTCAAATCAGCGGACCGAGCTTAAGCGGTGCAACAGCACAAGCAATTGCGAATAATCAACCTGTTGATGTATTTTATCTGAAACCATTTTCTGGTTTTGATAAAACAACGGGTGCGCAAATTATCGGCGATCAACCTGTATATGCAGGTGATCCAAACGCACATGAAATCGTTGGCTTTAGTAACACGCTCAGATATGGAAAGCTGTCTTTGAACTTTAACATGAATGGATCTTTCGGATTCTTGATTTACAATAACACGTTGAATGGCGTTACACCTTTGTACCAGCTTAGCAAGGGACAAAATATCGCTGATGGACAGTTGAACACAGGTGAAAAACTCGGCGCTGCCAGCATCGCGGCATCAACAAGATATCTTGAAAAAGGAAACTATTTCAAGATGAGAAATGTGACCTTTAGTTATGCATTTGGTAACGTAGCAAAATATATTAAGAATCTTAACGCATACGTAAGCGCAACCAATTTGTTTGTTATTACGAAATATACAGGAGGGGATCCAGAAGTGAATGTTGACAAGAACAATGATGGATATCCATCTTTGAGTATTGATTATATCCCTTTCCCAACACCACGAATAATTACTTTGGGGGTTAATTTTTCATTATAAAAAAATAATATTAAAGTCTTGCATATGAGTAACAAAAATATAAAACTTATAATGACGTCCCTGGGAGTACTATTCTTGATCACGGGATGTACGAAGCTTGATCAGAACCTGAACAGTACATTAACACGTAGTCAGGCGACAAGCGCTTTGGGAGCAAATGGAACTCAGTTACTATTGGAAACCGCTTACGGCGATTTGCAATCAACCTACTCAGATCCAGGCAACGTTTTTTCGCTTGAAGAAGTTGCTGCCGATGAGTGTGTGGTGCCTACTCGCCTTGGAGACTGGGATGACAATGGTAAATGGCGTGCATTGAAATTTCACACCTGGACGTCTGACGGCGTTGACGTAATCAGAAATCAGTTTAACAGTTTGAATAAATTAAACTTCGACGCTACAAACGTGCTGTCTTTTAGTCCAACTAAACAACAAGCAGCAGAAGCAAAATTTTTAAGAGCAATTGCACTCTATCAGCTTCTGGATTTGTACGGCAAATTCCCACTTCGTAACCCAGGCGATAACCTGTTAAATGCACCTCCAGTTGATTCGGGAGCAACGGCAATTAATTTAATCATTGATGATTTGAACGCTGCCTTACCAGATTTGCCTGCAGTTCCTGCAAGCAAAGCGCAAGCTGGACAAGACGCTGCGAAGTTTTTGTTGATGAGATGCTATCTCAATAAAGGAGCATTCATAAACAGAACATCTCCTACATTTGATGATGCAGACATGCAGCAAGTGATTACGCTGGGCACCCAGTTAATGGGAGCAGGCTATTCTTACAGCTCAAATTTCTTCGACAATTTCAATGCTTCCAATTCTACTGCTTCAGAAAGTATTTTCGCATTGCCGAACGTAGCGGGAAAAATTGGTAACCCACAATCTAATATTCAAAATAGATGGTGGGCGCCTTTACACTACAATCACTATACACCGCTAAATCCGCAAGCCGGTTGGAACGGTTTCTCAACTGTTGCTGAATTTTATAATAGCTTTAGTCTTACTGGAACTACCACACAAACACCTGCGGATACTTTGCTTGATAAAAGACTTGGCGGAAGATATTATCCTGGTGCTACTGACAAATCAGGTGTAAGACCAGGATTGTTGATCGGACAACAATACAATGAAACAGGCGCTAAAATAAATGATAGAAAAGGAAACCTGTTAATCTTAGATCCTAATATCGATGCAAGTTTAAAAGAAACTGGAAACACTTTGGAAGATAAAGGAATAAGAATTGTTAAGTATGTTCCAGATTATTCACAAGGTGTATCAACTTATAGCGCACCTGGTAACTGGCTCGTCATGTTCAGGTATCCAGATGTTGTGTTAATGGTTGCCGAAGCAAAAATGAGAGCGGCATCTCCTGATAATTCAGGTGCATTAACATTGGTAAATAATTTGAGAGCTGCAAGAGGTGCACCTGCACTTGGATCAATGACTCTCGTTAATTCTTCGAACGTATATGATCCAACTACCTTGTTGGCAGAAAGAGGACGTGAATTATATTGGGAGTGTGTGAGAAGAACAGATTTAGTTCGCTTTGGAGTTTATTTGGTTAGCTGGGCTTACAAACCTACAGACGACGCACACTATATTGTGTTCCCACTTCCAAGTGATGCCGTGGCTGCTAATCCCAATCTAAAGCAAAATGCCGGGTATTAATAGCTTTCAATTATCTTAAATATATTTCATGCAAAAGGCCATCTTCAAATGGCCTTTTGCAATTTTAACAACCTCAAATTTTTTTGCATCATAACTTAGGGGCCGAATAGATTTTAGTGCATGAAAATAATTTCCAAAATTATAATTGCGGTTTTGTCAATATTGATTTTATTCGAATCATGTAAGACGAATGAACACGATTCTCTGTTTGCATTGATGGATAATACCGGTATTGATTTCAACAACAAAGTTGTGGATGGAAGAAAAGATAACAGCTTTTTATTTCGCAATTTTTATAATGGAGGAGGTGTTGCCATCGGCGATATCAATAATGATGGGTTGGCAGATGTTTTTATGACTTCAAACATGGGGAGTAATAAACTCTATCTCAACAAAGGCAATTTTAAATTTGATGATATAACCGATAAGGCAGGGTTTAAACAGGATAGCATGTGGAGTACAGGTGTTGTGTTTGTAGATATCAATAACGATGGCTGGCTTGATATTTACGTATGCAACTCCGGTCATATGAGTGACGGCCATCGCACAAATAAACTTTACATCAACAATCATGATCTTACTTTTACAGAGTCCGCGGCATCTTATGGTTTAAATATTTCAGCATATACTACCCAGGTTTCCTTTTTCGACTATGATCATGACGGCGATTTGGACTGCTTCATGATCAACAATAGTCCCATTCCCGTAAACACTTTAAATAATTCAAACAGGCGCGACCTTCCGGATGCGGAGTGGCCAATTGCAAATTTTTTAAAAGGTGGAGGAGATCATTTGTTCAGGAATGATAATGGTCATTTTACCGAAGTAACCAAAGAAGCAGGTATTCACGGCAGTCTGATAAGTTTTGGTTTAGGCGTTTCAATTGGAGATATTAACGGTGATGGATACCCGGACATCTTTGTGTCGAATGATTCTTACGAACGCGATTATTTATACATCAATCAGAAAAACGGAACCTTTAAAGATGAAATGGAAGATTGGTTTGGACACACCAGCTTCTCGTCGATGGGCGCGGATATTGCCGATATTAATAATGATGGATATCCTGAAATATTTACAACAGACATGTTGCCCGACGATGATTACCGGCTCAAAACACTTGGTGCGTTTGATAATATCGATTTGTATAATGCAAAAGTCAAGGCAGGATTCTATCATCAATACATGAAGAACTGTCTCCAGTTCAATAATAAAAATGGAAAGTTTTTAGATATCGCTAACTATAGCGGTGTAGAAGCAACTGATTGGAGCTGGGGCGCATTGATATTTGATATGGATAACGATGGTTTAAACGACATCTATGTTTGCAATGGAGTTAATAAAGATGTAACCAATCTCGACTTCATGAATTATTTTGCCAATGATGTTCTCGAAAAAATGGTGTTGGACGGAAAAAAAGAAGGTATAGACCAGATATTAAAAAAAATACCTGTTACGCCAATGCTTCATAAAGCCTATAAGAATTTAGGCAATCTTAAATTCTCAGATGAAGGTGTATCGTGGGGATTTACCCAAAAATCTTTTTCAAACGGAGCCGCTTACGGAGACCTCGACAATGATGGTGATTTGGATTTAATAATTAATAATGAAAATGGTCCCGCGTTTGTTTACAAAAACGAATCCCGTGAACTGAATAAAAATAATTATATCGGTGTATTTCTAAAAGGGAAAGAAAAAAATCTTTACGCCATCGGAAGCAAAATAAAAATTTATAAAGATGGCGAATTATTTTATCGCGAATTAGTGCCGAGCAGAGGATTTCAGTCGTGTATGGACTATAAACAAATAATTGGTTTAGGTAAAATTACTCAGGTCGATTCAATGATAATTATATGGCCTGATTTGTCAGTTGCAAAATTTGATCATCCCGAAATAAATAAAGTACACACAATTACAGAAGGCGATACAAAATCTTTGAATCCGGAAATAAAAAAGAATGATTCATCTGCAAGCCTCCTAAGCATTGTCAATAGCAATTTTGACAAGCATAATGAAGACGACAATGTAGATTTTTATTATGAACGCAATTTGCCAAAAATGCTTTCGCGTGAAGGACCCAAAACAGCAGTTGGAGATGTTAATGGCGATGGACTCGCGGATATATTTATTGGAGGCACCGTTGGTCATCCCGGTCAATTATATTTACAAACCTCTACCGATAAATTCATCAAAAAATCAGAACCTGTTTTTAATCAATTCATCGATTTCGAAGACGAGGCCGTACTTTTTTTTGATGCAGATAATGATGGTGACCTCGATCTTTTTATCGGACCTGGAGGAAATAATAATCCGCCGATAAGCAGGCAAATGCAATTCAGACTATTTAAGAATGATGGCAAAGGAAATTTCACACTTGATTCTTCGGCTTTTCTATCCAATACCGAAGGAATGAATACCGCCGTTGCAACCGCATACGATTTTAATCATGATGGTTATCTTGATCTTTTTGTTGGTGGAAGAAGTGTGCCGAGAGAATACGGTCAATCTCCAAGGAGCTTTTTATTTGTAAATGATGGCAAGGGACATTTTTTGGATATCGCAAAAACAAAAAATCCTGACATTGCAAATATTGGAATGGTGACGGGCGCATTGTGGGAAGATGTTACCGGTGATAAGGAAAAAGAATTAGTTATTGTTGGAGAATGGATGGCGCCAAAAATATTTTCATATAAGAATGATCATTTCGAGGAAATCAATACAAACCTCAATAATTTATTTGGCTGGTGGCAAACTGTTGCGGCAACAGATATAAATCACGACGGTAAAATTGATTTAATATTGGGAAATATTGGCGAGAATTTTTATTTACGTCCTGATTCCGCAAATCCGGTGAAATTATGGATCAATGATTTTGATGAAAATGATATCCCGGATATCATCATGACAAGAACCGTTGATGGAAAAGATATGCCAGTTTTTCTCAAACATGAAATGGAAATTCAAATTCCTTCGATAAAAAAACAAAATCTAAGAAATGAACAGTTTGCAAAAAAATCGATTCAGGAATTGTTTCCTTCACAACTTTTAAATAGTTCCCTGGTAAAAAAATTTAATTATTGTAGTTCTGTTATTGCCATTAATCAGGGCAACGGCCAATTCAAGATTCAAAAATTACCCCTAATGACGCAGATGTCTTCCGTAAATGCAATACGATGCACTGACTTGAATGGAGATGGTTACGAAGACATCATTGCCGGTGGCAATGAATTTGGTTTTCTTCCGCAGTTCGGAAGGCTTGATGCAAGTTTTGGGCATGTTTTATTAAATAATGGTAAAGGAGAGTTTAGCTTGCTTGGAACTAGTGAATCAGGCGTTGAGTTGCGCGGCCAGATCAGGGACATATCAATTGTAAGAGGGAAAAACGAAACGTTTGTATTATTTCTTCAAAACAATGAATATCCCATTTTGTATAAACTTAATATGCATAGTTTAATTTCTGTGAAGTAGAGAATACTTAATTTCTCTTTTATTTCATGTGATATAAAAATTTTAATGAGGCTGTCTTTAATTAAAATATGGAGCAAGCTTGTTCTGATCAGTTTGATCTTCGGAATATATTTTCTATACGCATGTAATAGCGTTTCCAGGAAAAAAATTGAGCATCCTGCTTTTGAAGCGTTAGACAATTCAACAACGGGTTTGGACTTCAATAATAAATTAACTCCGACGCAGGATTTTAATGTGTTCAAGTACATGTATTATTACAACGGCGGAGGCGTGGGTGCCGCTGATTTTAATAATGATGGTAAAATAGATGTTTTTTTTGCAGCCAATCAAACCAATAATAAATTATTTCTTAATACAGGTAATCTGAAATTTAAAGACGTAACAGCAGAAGCGAAAATACCAGAAGACGGCGGTTGGTCAACTGGTGTTTCCATCGTGGATATTAATAATGATGGACTACTTGATATTTATATATGCAGGGTTGGCAATCATGAAACTTTGCACAGTCACAATCAATTATTGATCTGCCAGGGAATTGATAAAAACGGCGTGCCGTTCTATGAAGACAAAGCGAAAGAATATGGTTTGGATTTTTCGGGATTCAGTACGCAAGCAGTTTTTTTCGATTACGACATGGATGGAGATTTGGATATGTATTTGCTCAACCATTCTATTCATCAAAATGGAACTTTTGGTCCAAGAAATGAAAAACTCCACGCATACAATCCTTTATCGGGCGACCACTTGTTTCGCAACGATGGCGGAAATAAATTCACTGATGTTACAAAACAAGCGGGGATTAATAGTTCGGTAATTGGATACGGACTTGGAATTGCAGTGTCGGATATTAACCTTGACGGTTATCCGGATATATATATCAGTAATGATTTCCATGAAAACGATTATCTCTACATCAATCAACACGATGGTACTTTCAAGGAAGATATCAATGAAATGATAATGCATACCAGCCGCTACTCGATGGGTGTTGATATTGCAGATGCTAACAATGATGGATATCCGGAAATCATGACAGTGGATATGTTGCCAAATGATCCATATGTGTTGAAGAGATCACAGGTGGAAAACGCCTATGACATATTCAGCCTGAAGATTAAATATGGATATAACTATCAATACAGCCGGAATAATCTACAGTTCAATAGGAGAAATGGTATGTTCAGTGAGATAGGATTTTATTCAGGAGTGTATGCTACGGATTGGTCATGGTCACCATTGTGGTTTGATTTCGATAACGACGGACTAAAAGATTTATTTATCTCCGACGGTATTCCAAAAAAATTAAATGACATTGATTACATCAATTACATTTCCAACCGGGAAATACTTGAAACGGTAAAGCCTGGTAGCAGTGGTCAAAACGAATCAGATTTAGCCGCGAGATCGCTCGAAATAAAAACACCCAATAAATTTTTTAAGAATAACGGCAATTTTGAGTTTAAAGATTTAAAGGATGAAATTGGAAATGATGTTCCGACGTATTCTAACGGAGCCGTGTATGCGGATTTTGATAATGATGGCGATATCGATGTGTTGGTAAATAATATAAACGACAACGCATTGTTATATCAAAACAAAACGAATGATGAAAAGCATAAAGATTTTGTAGAAATTAAATTAAAGGGACCAGAGAAAAATATCAATGCTATCGGTTCAAAAATTATAATATACGCCGATAGCAGCATTCGTCTGTATGAGAAATTCCAGGTCAGGGGATTTTTGTCTAGTATAGAAACACCAATTCATATCGGCCTGGATAAAACAAAAATTGATTCTGCTTTCTTGATATGGCCGGATAATACTTTTCAAAATATCAAATTGACTGCATCTGACCCGTGGGTGACTTTTACCTATCAGAAAAATCTTCCAAAGTTTGACTATAACAAGATAACAGCCCATTGGAAAAGTGTATTGACGCCTATGAAAAATATAACGGCTGAAACAAATTTATATTTCAAGCATGAAGAAAACGATTTCCATGAATTCGACAGAGAAACGCTAATACCCAGGATGCTTTCTACCGAAGGCCCTGCCCTTGCTGTTGCTGATATTAATCATGATGGCCTGGAAGATGTTTTTATCGGTTCATCTTCATGGAAAAAAAGTGCGGTTTTTCTGCAACAAAAATCCGGCAAATTTATTAAGACAAACCAACCCGATATTGAAGACGATAGTACTTGGGAAAATGTAAGTGCATGTTGGTCGGATGTAAATAATGATGGCAATATAGATCTCATCGTAGCTTCCGGCGGAAATGAATTTTATGGACAGGATAAACACCTAACTCCACGCGTTTATCTTAATGATGGAAAGGGAAATTTGAAAAGAAGAGAACAGGCATTTGATTCCTTGTTCATAAATGCCTCAGTGGTTATACCTTTCGATTTTAACGGAGACGGATTTGTCGATTTGTTTATAGGCGGAAGATCGGTTCCTTATAATTACGGCCAGGTTCCCCGGTCATACTTACTTCAGAACGACGGGACAGGTAAGTTTACAGACGTCACCGAAAAATATAATCATGAAATTGGTCATATTGGATTTGTAACAAATGCAATTTGGTTTGATCTTAATAAGGATGGGAAAAAAGATTTATTGATTTCCTTGGAATGGGGCGGCATCATAGCATTTATCAATCAAGGAAATGTTTTTACAAAGAAAATATTAACCGATAAAAAAGGATGGTGGAATTTTATATTGCCTGTAGATTTAAACAATGATGGAAATATTGATCTGGTTGTTGGAAACCTTGGATTGAATGGTCAATTAAAAGCTTCTGAAAAAGAGCCTGTAAGATTGTACTATTATGATTTCAATGGCAATGGTAAGAAGGAACAGGTTTTGACATATTATGTTGACAATAATGAATTGCCTTTTGCAAATAAAGAAGAATTAGAAAGGCAAATGCCGGAATTAAAAAAGAAATTTTTGTACGCAGAGGACTATGCAAAAGCTTCGCTTCAAGATATTTTTTCTACGGATAAATTGACTAAGGCAGATACGCTAACAGCAAACTATTTTTCTAATGCAGTTTTATGGAACAGAGGAGATCTCAATTTTAATATAGAAGCACTACCCTGGCAGGCGCAATTATCAACTTACAGAGACGCAATCGTGGTAAATGCGAACAACGATAGTTTGCCAGATATTTTACTATTAGGAAATTATTATGAAAACCGTATTCAGCTTGGCCGAAACGATGCCGATTTTGGAACTATCATATTGAATCACGGCAACGGAAAATTGAGCGCTGAAAATATTAATGGTTTGCCGATTCGCGGCCAGGTAAGACATGTTGCTAAAATAAATATTTTAGGAAGAGAGGCCTTTCTCCTCGCAAAGAACAACGATAGCGCAATGGTGATCCGGTTTAAATAAATATCGTTGCTAGTAATCAGCTAATAAATTGGAAAATAAATTTGGGTGATCCATTTGCTGGTATCGGTTTCGACATACCTGTCTGTAACCATCACCTGGAACGGCAACGCTACAATTCCCTTTCCATAATCGCCCACATATAAGTTCATTTCCACAAATGCATTTTCAATACTGGCATCACCTCCTTTTATTTCTGATAACAAGAAATTGCCAGGGATCATTCTTTTTGGACTGATCTCTTTGTTTCCTTTTAAAGTTTTATCTATTGGAAGTGCAACCATTGTCTGAAACTCACCCGATTCTGATTGGGTGATATTTAATAAGGGAAAACCTGTTTGTTTGGCGCCCTCCTGCGTCATATATTTCTTTAAAACCTCAATGAGATTGTGAATCTCGGTTATTGAAGGCTTCGTTGGAAAAACAGATTTCGTAGATATTAAAAGGGTATCCTTTGTGGAGGTCTGATGAATTTGAAATCCATACACATTCTCCTTTTTTTCTAAAAACAGTCTCAACCTTTCAAGGATCTCCGTAAAATCATTCTGAATAATCTTTCCTTGCCTGTAAGAAAAGATTTTTTTTAATGGATTTGATGAAGAATCGATTTTGCAAACCCATTCAACTGCTATTAGACCATTTGGCAGGGAGAAAATATTTATCTTGCTTCCAATCTTTTCAACGCTGTCTTGTATTGATATTTGAACACTATTGTATAACCTCTGCTCGATTCGATATTTCTTTTCTTTATAAATAAAGATGTTGGCATTTTTGTCAAGCTCCGTTGATGGCCACCATTTGTTCCATTTGGTTTCATCCGCTAAAAACCTATAGGCTCCGTTTACCGTACAATTAATGACGACAGTTTTTGATACTATAATATTTCTGGGAATAAAAATGTAAACACTTACAAATGCCAAAATAATAACAGCCAATAAACCAATTATCCATTTTTTCATGCGGTGCAAACCTACAAATACGAGTTGCAAATTAAAAAATATTCGGTGGCGATATAGCTTAAATTTAACATCATTTTCCCCGATGATAAGTATATTTTTGTCAGTCGCCCTATGGTAGTAATTTAGCCCATTGATATCAAATGAAGATAACGATCCCTCATTGTATGTTTGCCAGATCTATCTCTCCCATTCTTCTTATTTTTTTGCTGTTTGTTTCATGCAAATCAGGGAAACAGGAAACCGAGGGTGATCATTTGTTTCAACTGATGCCTTCTTCCGAAACAGGAATCAACTTTTCCAATATCGTTTCCGATACAAAAGACTTCAACATTTTTAAATATCGAAATTTTTATAATGGTGGTGGTGTTGCGATCGGCGATGTAAACAATGATGGAAGGCCCGACATCTTCTTTACTTCTAATCAACAAAAAAATAAACTGTATATAAATAAAGGCAACTGGCAATTTGAAGATGTAACGGATAAGGCTGGACTTATCAGCCCACATCAATGGCACACGGGCGCCACGATGGTGGACATTAACGGAGATGGATGGTTGGATATTTATTTATGTAATAGCGGACAGGTTGCGGGCGATGATCGCGCGAATGAGTTGTACATAAATCAAAAAGATGGCACTTTCAAGGAAGAAGCTGCTAAATATGGCTTGAATGATAAAGGACTTTCCACGCAAGCTGTTTTTTTTGATTATGATCATGATGGCGACCTGGATTGCTTCATTCTAAATAATGGTCCGCGTTCCGTTGAAAGTTTCGGGTATAATAGTGCCAACGTAAGAAATATTAGAGACCCGCAAAATGGAGATCGGTTATACAGAAATGACAACGGCAAATTTACGGATGTAAGTGAACAGGCGGGGATATATGGAAGTGAAATCGGGTTCGGATTGGGCGTAACCGTTGGTGATGTGAACAATGATGGATGGGATGATATGTATATTTCAAATGATTTTTTCGAACGCGATTATTTATATATTAACCAGCGTAACGGAACATTCAAGGAGACCATCAATGATGCAATGGGTCATATTAGTATGGGTTCTATGGGATCTGATATTGCCGATATCAACAATGACGGAGCGCTCGATATTTTTACAACAGAGATGTTGCCCGAATCGGATTATCGGTTGAAGACCACGATCAAATTCGATGAGTACAATGTATATAACGCAAAACTTCAAAACGATTATCATCATCAGTTCACAAGCAATTGTCTTCAGTTGAATAATAACGATGGAACCTTTAGCGAAATTTCCCAACTGTCGGGAGTAGACGCTACTGGCTGGAGCTGGGGGGCTTTGAGTTTTGATTTTGACAATGACGGGTGGAAGGATTTGTTTGTTTGTAATGGTATTTACAAAGATCTCACTGATCAGGATTTTTTACAATTTTTTGGAAGTGATGAAGCCAGGCAATTGGTGATGAGCGGAGAATTCACATACACTGATTTACTAAAAAGAATTCCTTCCACGCCAATTGCAAACTACGCGTTTGTTAATCAGAAAAATCTTTTGTTCAAAAATGAATCCAATAATTTAGGTTTTGCAACTCCCACATTTAGTAACGGTGCTGCTTATGCGGATTTAGATGGAGACGGAGATCTTGATCTTGTTATCAACAACGAGAATATGGATGCGTTCGTTTATAGAAATTTTGCTTCCGAAAAACTCCATCATCATTTTTTGAAAGTGAAATTAAATGGAGACGGCCTGAATAGGGAAGGTTATGGAACCAAAGTAAAATTATTTGCAGGAGGAAATCAGCAACTGCTCGAACAAATGCCCAGCCGCGGATTTCAAAGCAGCGTAGAACCCGTTTTGCATTTTGGTATCGGCGATGTCGCTGTGATCGACAGCATCATTGTGCAATGGCCGAATGAGAAATTGCAAGTGCTAAGGAATATAAAGTCTGACACAAGTCTTGTACTTTATCAAAAAGATGCTTTAACGGAAGTGCAACCTCCTGCAGAAATAAAATCTTTATTTGCCAATGAAGCATCAGCGATAATTAAGGGAAATATTAGGCATAAAGAAAATGATTTTGTTGATTTTGATGTTGAAAGACTGATGCCGAAAATGCTTTCTACTGAGGGGCCGAAAATTGCTGTCGGTGATGTAAACGGTGATGGTCTTGAAGATTTTTATCTTGGAAGTGCTATTAATGATACAGCTAAAATTTTTATACAAACCAAAGACGGACACTTTTTTCAAAAAGCGCAATCGGCATTTGAAAAAGATAAGGATTATGAAAATATTGGCGCTGTGTTTATTGATGTCGATAATGATAAAGATCTTGACCTGATAGTTGCCTCGGGTGGAAGCCAGGCCAGGGTGGGTTCTACTTCGCTCGCGCCAAGATTATATCTCAATGATGGAAAAGGAAATTTCACCCGTGCAAGCGAAGGATGGCCCGCGATGTCATTGAATGCGTCGTGCGTAACCTTATGCGATTTCAATGAAGATGGCAAACAAGATATTTTTATTGGCGCCAGGAATGTTCCGGGTAATTATGGTGCATTGCCATCGAGCATTTTGTTAGAGAATAATGGTGGTGGAAAATTCACGGATGTTACAAAATCACTCGCACCGGATTTTTTAAAATTGGGCATGGTCACAGATGCACAATGGGCAGATATAGATGGCGACGGGAAGAAAGAACTGATTGTTGTTGGAGACTGGATGTCTGTTACGATTGCAAAATTTAACGAAGGGAAATTGCAAAAAATAAATACAATTCCGCATTCCTCGGGATGGTGGAATTGCGTGAAGGGAGTTGATATCGATGGCGACGGCGATATTGATTTGGTTGCAGGGAATTTCGGAATGAATTCAAGAATAAAGGCTGATCCGGAGCATCCTGCTAAATTGTATGTTGATGATTTTGATAAAAACGGGAAAGCAAAGTGTATTCCTGTTTATTATAAAACTGACGGTAAGGCATATCCGTATTTTTTGAAAGGAGATATGGAGCAGGAAATGCCTTTACTTAAAAAGAAATTTTTGCATTTCAGTGACTACGCTGGAAAAACAATCGAAGAAGTATTTACACCTGAACAATTGCAACATGCATCCGTATTAACAGTAGATGAGGTTCGGTCCATGGTGTATATCAATGATGGCAAAGGCAATTTTACCGCGGAACCATTGCCGATAAAATCACAATTATCACCCATATTTGGAATTCTTGCAGCAGATATCAACCAGGATGGCCTTACAGATTTATTTCTTGCAGGAAATTTCTTCGGGCTCGAGCCACAAATGGGACGTTTTGATGCCAGTTATGGAACAACGCTTCTTGCGGATCAAAAACACCAGTTTCATGAAATGAGGCCAATCGAAAGTGGGCTGTTTTTAAGAGGAGAAGTAAGAGATATTCAGAATATAAAATCGGCTAATGGTGAACGTTATATCCTTGCTGCGGTGAACAATGATAAATTGAATTTATTTAAAAGAAAGAAAAAGTAAAAATTACTGTACGTTTCGCTGGTGTTCAATAATGAATTCGATAATTTCCTCCAGAGATTGATCGATTCTACTGATCGCATCTGTAATATCATCCCTGTTTACCTGTGCAGCAAATGAAAGTGTCTTCATTTTTTTCATAACACTTTTTACATCCATCCCATCGTACTTCGTGGGCCGTATCAACGCAGCAGCATGAATAAATCCGGAAAGTTCATCAAAGACATAAATCATTTTGTCCATCTTATTTTGCGGTTCCACGCCAAAGTATTTTGGTCCGTGCGAAGCGATGCAATGAATGACTTCAGGATCGATATGTAATGATTCAAGATGTTCGATAATAATTCGGCAATGATCATCGGGATGTTTTTCCCAATCCGCATCATGTAACAATCCTGCGAGTTCCCACTTCAGCGCATTCTTTTCATCCGCGTTTTCTTTTTCCAATGCCCAGGCTTTCATAACGGCAGCTACCTGTCGCATGTGTAATCTCAACCGGTCGTTGCTTACCCACTCATTCAATAAAGCGTTTGCTTCTTCTGAAGTCAAAAGTTTATCAGCGTCCTTTGGATCACCAAAAGTATTTCTTTGCAAAAGATGAATAGCCATCCTGATTTTTTGATCAGGCAATTTATGAGATTTTATGTCAAGGAAGCATAGGTTCGGCGACGCATTTTGTTGGAATGAGCGAATAATGAAAATTTGATGTCAAAATTTTTATTGTAAATCAATTCATTATAAAGGTGCTATTTAAAAAAGCATTGCTTTTGTTTGGAAATCAATCATCGATTCACCTACCTTTGCCATCCAATTTTTTAAATGCTGTTGGGATAGCAATGGCGAATCAAATTCCTGGTCTTTCGGGATTGGGATATCACTTAAAAACAAAAATGATGAGCAAACTACATTTCACCACCAAGCATGCGAACGAGGCTACCGTTCAACGCAACTGGTATGTTGTGGACGGTACTAATCAAACCGTTGGTCGCATCTGTTCAAAGATTGCCGCTGTATTGCGCGGTAAAAACAAGGTTTATTATTCACCGCATGTAGATTGTGGTGATTTCGTAATTGTAATTAATGCTGATAAGGTATTGTTTACAGGTAACAAGCTGGAAGAAAAAGTTTATCTGAATTTCTCTGGTTATCCAGGTGGGCAAAAACAAGAAACTGCAAAGAATCTTCTTAGACGCAGACCTGAAGTAGTTGTTGAAAGAGCAGTTAAAGGTATGTTGCCAAAAAATCGTCTCGGTCGCAAACTGTTTAAGAAATTATTTGTGTATGCGGGAACAGAGCATCCGCATGGAGCACAGAAACCTCAAACATTAACTTTTTAATTCACTACAATAAATGGAAAAGCAAAAAAACGCAACAGGTCGTCGCAAGGAAGCCGTAACCCGCGTATTCTTATCAAAGGGTAATGGCAAAATTGTTGTGAATGACAAAGATTATAAAGAATATTTTACGCTCACCTATCTTCAGAATCAGGTTGAGCTGCCATTAAAAACGATCGAGTCTCTCGACAAATTCGACGTGAAAATAAATGCAGCAGGTGGCGGAATGAAAGGCCAGGCTGAAGCGACTAAACTAGCGATTGCTCGCGCATTACTTGAAATCAATCCCGAGTTTCGACCAGTATTGAAAGCTGCTGGTGTATTACGTCGCGATCCAAGAGCGGTTGAGCGTAAGAAACCAGGTAAGAAGAAAGCAAGAAGAAGCTTCCAGTTCAGCAAACGTTAAGATCATGTTTCAGCAAATGCTGCAACAATCATTCATATTAATCATGGCTAACGCCTTTAGTTAAAAGATAAAAATAACATGGAACAAAATACTTCATTACAGCAACAATTGTTGGAAGCCGGGGTTCACTTTGGCCATCTGCGCAAAAAATGGAATCCAAAAATGCTGCCTTATATTTTTGCTGAGAAGAAAGGTATTCACATCATCGACCTGAATAAAACTACAGAAGCTCTTCAGGAAGCCGCTGCTGCATTGAAACAAATTGCCAAAACAGGCAAGAAGGTAATGTTCGTCGGCACAAAAAAACAAGCGAAAGAAATCGTTACCGAGTGTGCAAAAAAAGTAAACATGCCTTTCGTTACAGAACGTTGGTTAGGTGGAATGCTTACTAATTTCAATACTGTCCGTAAGAGTGTGAAGAAAATGCAGAGCATTGACAAAATGCTGAACGATGGCAGCTTTGATAATATCACGAAGAAAGAACGTTTGACCCTTGCGCGCGACAAAGATAAAATGGAAAAAGTATTGGGTGGTATTTCACAACTGGGACGTGTGCCTGCCGCGTTGTTTATTATCGATATCGGTCATGAACATATTGCATTAGCAGAAGCAAAACGTCTTGGCATTACTACTTTCGGAATGGTTGATACCAATTGTGATCCGAATAAAGTTGATTTCGCCATCCCATCAAATGATGACGCTACAAAATCAATTGCAATTATTGCAAATTATATTACGGCTGCTATCGCAGAAGGTCTCGCTGAAAGAATGGCTGCAAAAGATGAAGAAGTAGAAGAAGTTTCTACTGACGATAATGAAAAGAAAGCTGCACGCTTGCTGGCGGAAGCCGAAGCTGAGGCTGCGCGTGCACGCGGTAATAAAGTGAGAGGAGGCAATCAGCCTAAACGCCGCGTTCCTAATTCTCCAAGACGTAGTACAGGAGCACGATAATTGTTGAACATTGAGTGTTGATTATTGANNNTATTTCAATAATCAACACTCAATGCTCAATATTCAATTAGAACTCCGGCCCAACCGACCAATTTAAAAACACAAAAAATTTTTTTATATGTCAACTGCAACAATTACAGCAGCAGATATCAATAAACTTCGTCAAACCACAGGTGCTGGTATGATGGACTGCCGCAAGGCCCTCGTGGAAAGTGATGGTGATTTTGAAAAAGCCATTGATTATTTGAGAAAGAAAGGACAAAAGGTGGCTGCATTGCGTAGCGATCGTGAAGCAAAAGAAGGTGTGATTATCGCCAGAACAACTGCCGATCATAAAACAGGATTTATTGTTACGCTTGCTTGTGAAACGGATTTTGTCGCGAAGAATTCAGATTTTGTAGCGTTTGCTCAAAGTATCATGGACGTTGCCGTCAAAAATAATGTGCAGTCATTGGAAGCATTGTCGTCTGCTAAACTTGATGGAGTAACAGTTGCTGATAAGATCAACGACCAGGTTGCAAAAATTGGCGAGAAAATTCAGCTTACTCGTTTTGAAAGAGTTGATGCCGATGCAGTGGTGGCATATATTCATGGCGCTTACAGAATGGGCGTGTTGGTTGGATTGACAAAAGACACTTCTTCGATATTGGATGCCGGCAAGGATTTGGCAATGCAAATCGCTGCAATGAATCCGGTGGCTGTTGATGCTGATTCAGTTTCTGCAGAAACGGTTGCAAGGGAAAAAGCGATTGTTACGGAGCAAATAAAAAATGATCCGAAAATGGCTGGCAAGCCCGACGAAATGATTGACAAAATTGCCGTGGGCAAATTGGCTGCTTTCTTTAAAGAAAATACATTGCTGGCTCAGCCTTTCGTAAAGGATCAGAGTAAATCAGTTGGCGATTACCTGAAGAGCGTAGATTCGGGTGTGAAAGTAACCCAGTTTAAACGCGTTCAATTAGGATAGAACGATAAAATTTAAAGGAGAGTTATTTAGCTCTCCTTTTTTTATGCTGTTTATTATCGTGAAAAAAATCTTTTCTTTGCACAGAAAAATTGAGGAAATAATTGGTTGAAGAATAGGTTCGATCTAGAATATCTTTTCAAACAAAAATTGTAGAAACGACAAAAGCACCATGCCTGCAAAGTACAAACGCGTATTACTTAAATTATCAGGAGAAGCCCTAATGGGTGATAAAAGTTTTGGTTTCGATACTGATGTGATCGCTCAGTATGCGAAAGATGTAAAGGAAATTGTTGATCTTGGAATAGAAGTCGCATTAGTAATAGGAGGCGGAAATATTTATCGTGGCATGAATGAAAAAGAAACAGGCATTGAGAGAGCTCATGGAGATTATATGGGAATGCTTGCAACCGTGATAAATGGAATGGCTATGCAGGCCGGACTGGAAAAAATCGGCGTATATACGAGACTGTTAAGTGCTATAAAAATGGAACAGATTGCAGAACCTTATATTCGCAGAAGAGCAATTCGTCACGTTGAGAAAGGAAGAGTGGTTATTTTTGGAGCAGGTACAGGTAATCCATATTTTACGACAGATACCGCCGGATCATTGCGTGCAATTGAAATTAATGCAGAAGTGATATTAAAGGGAACACGTGTGAACGGGATATATACTGCAGATCCGGAGAAAGATCCTTCCGCAAAAAAATTTGATACCATTACTTTCCAGGAGTGTATTTCAAAAAATCTCCGCGTGATGGATATGACAGCTTTTACATTGTGTATGGAGAATAAGCTTCCTATTATTGTGTTCGACATGAATACGCCTGGTAACCTGCGAAAAGTAGTTATGGGCGAGAAAGTCGGCACCCTTGTAACTGACTGAAAATAAGCTATTCGCACAATCTGATCGGCGTACTTGTATATCTGCAAAATGTTTGGTATTTTGTTGATTCGGAAAACCACTTGCACGAGTGGTTTTTTTATATACTCATACCTCCGTCCAAATTCCCTTAAAAAGCCTTCATTACAAGTTTTGATTCGGCAACCCCTATTGCTTAAAGCATTTGAAGATTATGAAAACTTTGCCCCTAATACTTGATATACAATTTACGGTCCGGCTTCCGGAGATAATTATTTTTCTGATGGGTGCTCTCATCCTTGGGTTCACTATTCATTATTTCTGGAGCGCAAGAAAATCAATAAGGATTGATCATTCTGGTGAAGAAGGAATTAGTGAAAATGATAACTGGAAACTCAAGTATTATAATGATATGGACATGCAGGAAAAGTCATTGGAGCAATTACGGGAACGTCTGGCAGAAGCGGAAGAAAATGAGCAAATACTTACTATCGAAATAGAAGAGCTTCAGAAAAAATATAGGAATGTAGAAATAAAATCAGAAACAGTTTCGAAGTCTTCTTCCACCACAGACGATTATTTAACACAATTAAGATCCGCACAGGAAAATTTATTTCAGCATAACCAACATGTAAATCGTTTACTCGAACAAATTCAATTATTAAAAGAATCAGAAAGGAAATATCTTGATGTTCAGAAAACAAATAGCGAATTAAACGACCTGGTAACGAGCCTTCGCAAAACAATCAGCAACAAAGAAGCGGAGATCGTTCATATTCGCCAGCAACAGAAACTTACGGATGAAATCACTGAGCGAATGGATAAGGCGTATACAGAATACAATGCTTTGCAGCAGAAAATTCAGAAGTTGGAAACATACCTCGCGCAACCTCACAGCAAAAAAATCGAATTCGACGAGTTGCATGAATCATATTTCAGGCTCACTAAAGAATTTGATGAAACAAAAAACAGGCAAATATCATTGTGGGATGAAAACCAGCGCCTGAGCAGAATACTTGCCGACACAGAAGATAAATTGCGCGAAGCTAATTTCCAGCGACAACAACTGCAGAAAAAAACGGTATTTCTCGAAGAATTAAACAAAGATCTTCAGGAAGTATCTGAGCATAACAAAAAACTAGAGAGCCAGTTAAGACGTATTAGCGAAATGGAATCTTTATTGTCAAAAGGCTCTACTGAAAAAAGAGATTTTCATAGCGATCCAGGTCAATAATCGCAGTTATTACGAATTAAAAATCGTGAGACGTGAGACGTCAAACGTGAATTAGTATCCACGTTTGACATCTCACGTCTCACGATTTTTTTTTTGCTAATTTTGTGCGAGAATTTTGCAATATGACAACAATCGCCGATATAAGAAAGGATTATAAATTAAAATCACTTTCTGAAAAAGACGTTAACGCCGATCCGTTTAAACAATTTGAAAAGTGGTGGAAGGAAGCAATCGATAGTGATATAGAAGAAGTAAACGCGATGACACTTGCAACATCTTCAAATAATGGAATACCTTCTGCAAGAATTGTTTTGTTAAAGGGAGTAGATAAAAGAGGTTTTGTTTTTTTTACGAATCACAATAGTTTCAAAGGCCAACAATTATCGGAAAATCCTCGCGCTTGTCTCGTTTTTTTCTGGAAAGAATTGCAACGACAAGTGCGCATAACCGGTGTAGTTGAAAAAGTAAGCGAGAAAGAGAGTGATGATTATTTCAATAGCAGGCCTGAAGGCAGTAGAATCGGTGCATGGGCTTCACCACAAAGCCAGGTTATTGAAAGTAGAGATTGGCTTGAAGAAAATGAAAAGAAATTCCAAAACAAATTTGCGCAAACTAATATTCCCCGACCACCACATTGGGGTGGCTACCGTGTAATGCCAATTGATTTTGAATTTTGGCAGGGAAGAACAAATCGTTTGCATGACCGCGTCAATTATTCGCTACAGGAAAATGGCGGTTGGGTGATTGAACGACTGGCGCCTTAGGGAACTTCTGATTAAAATGATTTGAATGATTTACTATGTGAGACTATCTAAATCATTGAAATCATTTTAATCAGAAGTTCAAGCCTTTTTCTCTGCTTTTTCCAAAAGAGTCTTTTAATTTATCCTTTAAATAATTTCGGCGGTGGGTCAGTTTGAAATTTATATGTGTAACTATGTGCCTACTGTGTCTATGTGTTAAATTTTTTTCACCACATAGACAGTAGGCACATAGTTACACATAGTTGAAGTATCTAAAGATGAAATTACATTTCAAATTGACCCACTACCATAATTTCGATGATTTACCCTGTGAAATAAGAAGAGGCTCACATAATAAATCATTCAAATCATTTTAATCAGAAGTTCAGCTTTTTTCTTTACTTTATCCAAAAGAGCCTTTAAGTATTTTTCCTTTGAAATGATTTCGATGATTTACCCTGTGAAATAAGAAAAGGCTTACATAGTAAATCATTCAAATCAATTTAATCAGAAGTTCAGCTTTTTTTCTCTTCTTTTTTAGCTGTTGCTTTTTTCACTTTTGCAGGTCTGCTTTTTCCAAAAGAGCCTTTAAATATTTTTCCTTTTTTCGTTTTTTTATCTCCACGTCCCATTTGTAAAAAATTTTTTAGTGTAAAAAATAGATTGATCAAAAAATAAAATAAAAAGCTCCGATAAGTAAATACCGGAACTTTTTGAATGCAGTTCGTGCAGCATTATAATTTTGCAGATAGTTCCTTACCTGCTTTGAATTTTGCCACTTTCTTTGCTTTGATTTTAATTACAGCGCCGGTTTGCGGATTGCGGCCATTACGGGCTTGTCTCTTAGAAACAGAAAAAGTTCCGAAACCAACCAATGTAACCTTTCCACCACCTTTTAATGTTTTAGTTACCGCTTCCACAAAAGAATCAAGACTTGAATTGGCCTGTGTCTTTGTAATGCCTGCATCATCGGCAATTTTCGCGATTAATTCAGCTTTGTTCATAGTGTAATTGTTTTTTATTTAAGCGACAACAAATATAGCCGCTTTTTGCAACCAGCAAAATTTTTTTGGGTTGTGGATATGTTATAAGTCAGGCGGGGCAAGGTTTTTACGAGATCCGATATTTTTTGTGAAAAATAAAAAAATATATCAGCTCATGAAACTCAATGTGGGCGCATGTTTCCAGCGACATCGCGTGAAACACAGTGTGGCGAAGGGATTGCAGCGGCTTAGTATTTTTTTCCACAGCTATTGCACGAGTTCCATGATCGTACGATGTGCAATAAATTGATCATTCCACTTTTCAAATTCTTTCTCTCGCATACGTAAAGAAAATTCTTCGACATATGTCTTATATTTTTTTTCAGTAGAAGTAAAATATTGAATAATGTATGTAGGTCCTTCGGGATCATCTTGTTCAATTAATCTGTAGACATTGTAATTATCGAACAAACCAGAAGACATCATCTCAGGTATGTGTTCTTCCTTCTGCCATCGCAACCATTCGTTTGCAATGGTCCATGAAATTTTTGTAGTGATATTGTATGATAGCATAAATGTCTGAATGGGGATTTCGATCGATTTATCTGATTATACTGAAAAAGAAAATTAAGTTAGTTTGAAATTTCTATGTTAGCCTATGTTTCTATGTGCCTATGTGATAAAAAAAAATTACCACATAGAAACATAGGTTCACATAGATAAAGGAAAATTTACTCGCCCGGATTTTTTTTAGCATAGTCAGAAAAATCGTTTAGAATCCCGGTTTAATTTTTTATTTCCAAATACACCGGACAATGATCACTGTGTTTTACATCCGGATAAATTTCCGCGTCCTTAATATTTTTTTTGAGATCTTCTGTAACATTAATATAGTCTATTCTCCAGCCTTTATTTTGCGCACGCACTGTAGGAAAACGTTGGCTCCACCAACTATAACGATGAGGTTCCGGATGCACGTGGCGAAAACTATCTATCCATCCTTCTTCAAAAAATTTATCAAGCCACGCGCGTTCAGCAGGTAAAAACCCGGATGAATTTTTATTTCCTTTCGGATCGTGTATGTCGATTTCTTTGTGTGCAATATTATAATCTCCGCAAAGCACGAGCCTTGGATTTTTTTCGCGAAGTTTATTGAGATACAATATAAATTCATCAAGCCATTTGTATTTGAAACTCTGGCGCTCATCTCCGGAAGTTCCCGAAGGGAAATATGCGTTGATCAATCTCATATCTCCAAAATCAAGCTGTAAAACACGTCCTTCATCGTCACTTACTTTATGACCTGTTCCATACTCAACATGATCGGGTTTTATTTTTGTAAATACACAAACGCCGCTGTATCCTTTTTTTTGTGCGCTGAACCAATAATCAGAATATCCCAGGTCATTGATTTCTTTGAGAGACAAATCGTTTTTTGTCGCTTTGGTCTCCTGCAAACAAACAATATCGGCCGGATTTGTTTTCAACCAGTCGATAAATCCTTTTTTGACAGCGGCACGAATGCCATTAACATTGTAGCTGATAATACGCATAGAAGACATAACAATGTTTATATTAAATTCACGTGCAATTTAGTATTTGTCAATATACGATTCGATTATTATGAAAAAAGCTGAGCGTGTTATTTCCGCAGAAGAACCAGTTTACCTGGAAGGTCCAAAGAGCCGTGGATACGAATTATTATTTGCCTGGAAAGTTCTTACAGAATTTATCAAGGGATTTCGAACGCTCCATTTTGTTGGTCCTTGCATCACAGTTTTTGGTTCGGCAAGATTTAAAGAAGATCATCCATATTATATCGCTGCCAGGGAATTTGGAAAAAGAATTGCAGCTTTTGGTTTTACAACAATGACCGGTGGCGGACCGGGAATTATGGAGGCAGCAAATCGTGGTGCGTTTGAGAGTAACGGCACTTCAGTGGGTTGTAATATAAAATTGCCTTTCGAACAAAAGCCAAATCCTTACATGCAGAAATGGATCACGATGGAATATTTTTTTATCCGCAAAGTGATGTTGTTGAAATATTCCTATGCTTTCATTGTAATGCCCGGGGGATTTGGTACGATGGATGAATTGTTTAATACGATAACAATGATTCAGACAAAAAGCATCACACAATTTCCTGTCGTTTTATTTGGAAAGAAATATTATGCGCCACTGATGGAAACCATAGAAACAATGTCAAAGGAAGGAACTATATCCAAAGATGATATGTCGCTGGTATTATTTACCGATAGTATTGATGAAGCGATGGATTATATCAAAAGCTATATCACGACAAACTACAAGATTAAACCACGAAAAAGACTGTGGTGGTTATTTGAGAAAAGATGAAAAGTTAATGTGCGAATTTACCAATGTGCAAATGTGCGAATGAGGAGTTGAAAAGTTGATTGGTCGAAATGTTGACTGACCGGGAAGGCACGATTCCAAATAAAATCCAGTTGATCTGCCACAAAAAAACTAATCAACTTATCGACCAATCAGCTTTTCAACTCCTCATTCGCACATTTATTCCGCTTCTTTCTTGCCTACAGGAAAAGTAAGTCCGAGATTTAAAACCATTTCATAAGTGCCGAAAGCCTGTCTCGCTGTTCCTTTATAAATCTTCAGGCCAGAATATCTCGCATAGTCGAGCTTGTTAGTGTATTCAAGAAATACATACTTGAAAAATGTTGCGCGCAGTGCGCCTTCCACGCCGATATTCCATCCGCCAATTTGAAAATGCGGATCATTTTTCTTCCCAAAAAAACTATTCTCAACATGAGGAATTACAGGTCCAATACCGGCCTTTCCCAGGAAATCGACTTTCAGATTTTCATTTTTCGATTCATACAGATGCCAACGCTTAACAATATTGAAGAGCAAAAAATTCGCGCCGTTATTTAGGTAGTAGAAAAAGCCATTTGCCTGGTTAAACATGATGGTGCTATCAACAGGTTTACCGCCCAAAGTCCCTTTAATATGTGCATCGCCTTCGCTGAAAATAAATTTTGTGTGATCGAAATTAATTTCAAAGCCAAGTTCTTTTTTCTTATTGAAAATATATCCAATTCGATAATTGTATTGAGGAATGGTCAGTGCAGAAGTGAACAAAGATTCGTTCCATCCTTTGTGATCGTGCCCAGAAATATTTTTGAATGTGTAATTATTTCCTAGCTCCGGTTGCGATACGGATACATTACTGGGAGTGAACCATTCCGTATTATATCCCCAGGAAAAATAAAATTCGTGTTTCCGCGTACTCTTTTTTTGTTTTTGAGCGTAGGTATGAAGTGGCCATGATACCACCAATAACAAAATAATCCTTGCACTGCGATTTAAATTCCTCATCATATTTTAAGTGAGTGGTGAATGGCTAGTGGCTAGTAGTAAGTGGCTAGTGATAATTTGCTGGTAGCACTAGCTACTTACCACAAGCTACTCGCCTTTCTATTTATAAGCACATATTTATATTTCACGACTATGAAATCGGCGCAAAGCTACAGCAAATCCCCGGAAAAATTGTAAAATCAGATATCGTACTCAAGGATCGGGCGAAGCCATCTTTCAATTTCTTCCACGGACATTTGTTTGCGACGCGCATAATCTTCCACCTGGTCCTTTTCAATTTTTCCGACGCCAAAATATTTACTTTCAGGATTGGCAAAATACCAACCCGAAACAGAAGAAGCGGGATGCATCGCAAGTGATTCTGTCAGCGTGATGCCTGTGGCTTCCTTGCCTCCGAGTAAATTAAAAAGTTTATATTTTTCTGTGTGATCAGGACATGCCGGATAACCAGGTGCCGGACGAATGCCCGAATATTCTTCTTTGATAAGATCCTCGTTCGACAACGCTTCATCATTCGCATATCCCCACAATTCTTTGCGCACTTTTTCATGCAACAATTCGGCAAATGCTTCTGCAAGGCGATCTGCCAATGCCTGCAAGATGATTTTATTGTAATCATCATTCTCTTTCATGAATGCATCGATATGTTTTTCGATACCCAGAATAGTTACCGAAAATGCTCCGATATAATCCTGCTTACCCGATTCTTTCGGTGCAATAAAATCCGCGAGCGAAATATTCGGTTGATCCGCTGCTTTTTTTATTTGTTGACGAAGAAATTCCAATTTGACAACAGATGTCGATGACTCTTGAATCTCCACCGTATCCGCTTCTGAGGCTACAGCCGGCCAGAAACCAACAACGCCGCGTGCAGTCAGCCATTTTTGCTCAATAACTTTTTTTAATAATGCTTGCGCATCGTTATACAGTTTGGTTGCTTCCTTTCCAATTTTATCATCAGACAGCAGTTGCGGAAATTTTCCGTGCATTTCCCACGCAATAAAAAAAGGTTGCCAATCGATATATTTTGCTATTTCTCCCAATGAATAATTGTCGAAAATTTTTGTTCCGGTAAATTTTGGTTTGATGGGAGAAAAATTATCCCAATCTATTTTGACTTTATTCTGTTGCGATTTTTCAAATGAGAGATATTGCTTGGTTGTTTTCTTATTGGCAAAATCCTCTTTCAGCTTTGCATATTCTGCGTTGATCGTTTTTAGTAATCCTGGTTTTTGATCCTTACTCAATAGAGAACCTACAACGGTCACGCTTCTCGAGGCATCAAGCACATGCAGCACGCCATGTTCGTATTCCGGTGCAATTCTAACGGCAGTGTGCATACGCGAAGTAGTGGCGCCGCCAATAAGCAATGGCACATTAAAATTCAGTCTTTTCATTTCCCGGGCCACATGAACCATTTCATCAAGTGACGGGGTGATCAACCCGCTGAGCCCAATGATGTCTGCATTTTCTTTTTTGGCCGCATCAAATATTTTATCGGCTGGAACCATTACGCCGAGATCAACAATATCATAACCGTTACATCCCAACACAACGCCGACGATATTTTTTCCGATATCGTGCACATCGCCTTTAACGGTAGCCAATAAAATCTTCGCTACTCTCTTTTCGGTTTGTTCTCCTTCCTTGTCGGGAAACTTAAGTAGATTTTGTTTTTTTTCTTCCTCAATATATGGAGTAAGCACAGCAACAGATTTTTTCATCACGCGCGCACTCTTCACAACTTGTGGCAGAAACATTTTTCCACTTCCAAAAAGATCACCCACTACATTCATCCCAGCCATCAAAGGACCTTCGATAACATCTAATGGTTTTGGATATTTTAACCGTGCTTCTTCAGTATCCTCATCAATATATTCAGTGATTCCGTTAATCAGCGCATGCTTCAGACGTTCTTCCACAGAAGTTGATCTCCATGCTTCATCTTTTTTCTCCTCTTTCTCCTTTCCTTTTACCGTTTCAGCAAACGCGATTAATTTTTCCGTCGCTTCGTTATTATCGTTGTGTTTATTCAATATTACATCCTCGCATAATTCTCTCAACGAAGGTTCAATTTCATCATATACTACCAGTTGCCCTGCGTTAACAATGCCCATATCCATACCAGCTTTAATTGCATAGTATAGAAAGACACTATGCATGGCTTCTCTCACCGGTTCATTACCACGGAAGGAAAAAGAAAGATTGCTAACACCTCCGCTGATTTTTACCAGGGGATATTTTTGTTTGATGATACGGGTGGCTTCAATAAAATCAACAGCATAATTGTTGTGCTCTTCAAGGCCGGTTGCGATGGCAAAAATATTCAGATCGAAAATGATATCCTGCGGATCAAAGCCTACTTGTTTTGTAAGTATTTCATAAGCTCTTTGCGAAATTTCTACTTTTCGCTTCATGGTGTCGGCTTGTCCTTTTTCATCAAAAGCCATTACAATTACAGCCGCGCCATAACTTCTGCAAATCACAGCCTGTTCAATAAATTTATCGACTCCTTCTTTCATCGAAATTGAATTCACGATACATTTCCCCTGCACACATTTTAATCCTGCTTCTATGATATTAAATTTCGAAGAATCGATCATGATTGGAATCTTCGCGATATCGGGCTCACTCTGGATAAGATTTAGGAAAGTGGTCATCGCTTTCTCTCCATCTAACAAAGCATCATCCATATTTACATCCAATATCTGCGCGCCGTTTTCCACTTGTTGCCTTGCGACACTCAATGCCTCTTCATATTTATTTTCTTTGATGAGGCGGGCAAATTTTTTGGAACCGGTAATATTTGTTCTTTCACCAACGTTCACGAAGTTTGTCTCCGGTCTAACCACCAGTGGTTCCAATCCGGCTAAGCGCAAATAAGGTTTGATAATTATGTTTTCTTTCATGCTTTTTAAACTTTATGCCAAAACATTTTCCAATGCATTCTGCTCATTATCAGAACACCTCTTCCAAAATGGGTAACGGCCTTGGTTGATATTTTTTTACGTGCTCGGCAATATGTGCAATATGATCTGGCGTAGTGCCGCAACATCCACCGACTATGTTTACAAATCCTTCCTGTGCCCAGTCTTCCAGGAAATGAGCTGTTTGCTCAGGCTGCTCGTCGTATTCGCCCATTGCGTTTGGAAGTCCTGCGTTTGGATATGCCGAAGTATAACAGGTAGCTATATGCGACAATTCCTCGATATGCTGTCTCATCTGTGCAGCACCCAATGCACAATTCAACCCAATACTTAAAGGCCTTGCATGCATCACGGAAGTGTAGAATGCTTCGAGGGTTTGTCCGCTCAATGTACGTCCGCTTGCGTCTGTGATCGTTCCGCTGATCATTATCGGTAACTCAGGTTTGTTTTTATCTCTGAAATACTTTTTGATAGCAAAAATGGCGGCTTTTGCATTGAGCGTGTCGAAAATGGTTTCTATTAATAATACATCAACGCCACCATCAACCAAACCACTTACTTGTTCATAGTATGCATCGGACACTTCATCAAATCCAACGGCTCTAAATCCGGGATTATTTACATCTGGCGATAAGGAAAGTGTTTTATTCATCGGACCGATTGCACCTGCGACGAAAGCAACTTTTTTACCGGCAGCTGCAGGTGACTCGAGAAATTCATTCACTGCTTCTCTGGCAATTTTTGCAGCGGCCAGATTGATTTCATAGGCGAGCGATTCCATATGGTAGTCGGCCAATGAAACTCTTTGCGCATTGAAAGTATTCGTCTCAAGAATATCTGCGCCTGCCTCTAAATATTGCTTATGAATTTCTTTGATGATTTTTGGCTGGGTCAGACAAAGAAGATCATTGTTTCCTTTGATATCAGACTTCCAGTCTTTAAATCTTTCACCGCGATAATCTTCTTCGGTTAACCTATACCGTTGGATCATCGTACCCATTGCACCATCGATCACGAGTATCCGCTTTTCCAGTTCTTTTTTAATATCATTCATAGAACACATTTTTGTTGATACAACAATAATTGTAACAGGAGATGGGCAATTGTTAGCTGATGGCGATAATGAGCCGGAGTGGTTAAACTGTATAAACGTTTGGGGAAGATAAAAACCCAGGAGGCTTCCTTAGCGTTTATTAGTTCAGTTTTTTTCTCGATTTCGCTCACCACTCTTCATTCTCTCGCTCTCATTCTTGCCCAGGCCGAACAATAAACAAATCCGCCTGTTGCAAGTGCAAATTTAAAACATCTGAGGCTAACTTCAAAGCGTCATTTGGGGTGATTGCTAGCCATTGGACATATAACTCTCTACCGGCATGCGGTTAGTGATAGAACGGGCAAGGGTCATTTCGTCCGCATATTCCAATTCGCCACCGAAAGCGATGCCGCGGGAGATGGTTGTGATTTTTATATGAAATGGCTGAAGCTTTTTTTGGATGTAGTAGATTGTAGTATCGCCCTGGATATTTGGATTCAACGCAAAAATTACTTCCTGGATGTGTTCTTTTTGAACGCGACCGGCAAGTGTATCAATATTCAACTGATCCGGCCCGATTCCATCCAACGGAGAAATAATTCCGCCCAATACATGATAGGTACCGCTAAACTGCTGTGTGCTTTCAATTGCAATAACATCCCTGATATTTTCGACTACACAAACGGTATCCTGTTTGCGCATTGAATTGGCGCAGATCGAGCATATATCCGCATCTGCAACATTAAAACAACGTTGGCAAAATTTAATTTCCTGGCGCATCTTGCTGATGATATCACCAAAACCTTTTACCATTTCAGCATCTTGCTTCAACAAATGCAAAACCAATCGCAAGGCGGTTTTCTTGCCAATACCCGGAAGTTTGGCAAATTCGTTGACAGCATTTTCCAATAAGGCCGAAGAGAATTGCATGATGCAAATTTAGCAAATATGCCGATGAATAGTCGATTGGTTGAAAAGTTGATTGGTCGATAGGTTGATTGGTTAATTATTGGCAAAGCACGTTTTCAAATAAAATTTAATTGATCAGCGACGATATACTTATCGACCTATCAACTTCTCAACTAATCGACTATTCATCCGCACATTAAAGTGTGATATCAGTCTCATTGTCCCAATTCGACTTCACATTTAATTTCCGGCGGATCGGAATTACTTTTTCCGGTTGTCGATGCGCTCCGTAGAATTCGCCCGGATCCCAAATGCCATTTTTATTGTCGTCATATAAAATGCGCAATTCATATTCTCCAGGAAGGAAGAGTTTTTTATAGTATATTTTATTGGAGCCGAAAATAAATGTCTCTTTGATCGTTTCGCCCTGCATGAATAATAATACAGGATTTTTTTTGAGATCGATATTGGGGAAACGTAGCCGGAGTGATCCATAATCCGATTCTCTTTTTGTTTGAAAAGTAATCGTATCTGTTTTCAATAACCTGGCACCGGTTGTATCTTCCGCAAATTCTTTTTGGGCAATCATATGATATTTTGTGTCAGGAACCCATTTGTATATGAGTGTGATTTTTTTATTGGACGTATCCCGCAGATACTGGAACTGTGTTATGTCTTTAAAATTTTCATCGGTAAATCTGACTTGCGATGAATCAAAAAATTTAATTGGAACGGGGAATGTCAAAACAAAATCACTCAATAAATCGAGTGAACCATTTGAAAGTCCGAGTTGAACAACCAGGCGTTTATCTTTTTCTTTCTCCTTATCTGCTTTTTTTGATGTTGCGGCTTTTGGTGTAGATTTTTTTACCGGTTTTGATCCTGCGGTATCCATAAACGCGTACAATATTACAGGCGTGTAATTTTCTTTGACGACAATCGGAGAATCAGCAAAAGCAAATAACTGCGTTTTTGAAGTATATTTCAATTGACCACCTTCATCTTTTAAAGCATATATCGCGTAAGTTCCGGGCTCCAAATAATGAAACTTGAAATTGCCGGTGGTGTCGAGGCGTGCAATATACCTTGGTTTTTCTTTGGCTACGGCTGAATCATCAAAATGCCGGTGCAGCATTACGGTTAATGTACTATCAACTTTACCCGTCGACGCCAGAACTACTCTTCCGGAAAAAGTCAGAGAGTCGATATGATCTCCGGTAGAAAAAACATAGGTGAAATTGTTAAGAATATTTCCTTCATTGATATCCCGAATCGCTTTACCAAAATTTAACGAGTAGGTTGTATTCGGCTCCAACGTGTCTTTAAATTTTACCGTCACAACTTTCAGCTTTGACTCTACAGTTGGATCTGATTTTGCAACAGGTGATTGGATTAACTCTTTACGAACTTCTCTCAGGTCAATATATTCATCAAAATTAAAAACGATCGTTTTGCTATTGAAATGAAGTTTGTTATTATCAGGCGTGGCTTTCACAAGCGTTGGTGGCAGTGAATCGCGCAATCCTCCGGTGGGTGGAATAATATTCGCACAACCAGAAATCGCCAGCATTTTGATAACAATAATAGCAAAGGCAAAAAAATGTAAAAAGCGTTTCATTAAATGCTGATTAATATGACCTGTTCTGGTTGATTTTATTTGCTTAATCGACAAACTTAAGTTGTTTCGGGGAATCAGGCGGTAGTCAAATCATAATAATGTTCTAAACTTGAACTTCTGATGATACTGATCATTCTGATAAATTCCAATGGATAAAAAATTCATTTAAATTATCAGAAATAATCGGGATCATCAATGCTATCAGAAGTTTCCACTACCAGGTTATTTGTCTTAACAAAATTGCACCAGTGACAATCGGCTTTGCCGCATCCAACATAAAATTCATGTCGTTGTATCTTTTGCCATACATCGGTAATTTGATGTGTAACTGTAGTAATATCTTCCGGCCGGATCACCAATTTTGTCTTTTTATAATCTTTTTTATTATCGGGTTCGATGAAATCAAACTCCGAACTGATCACCTGCCAGCCCCTCGATTCATAATGATCCAATAATATTTTATAGAAAACAGCCTGCCTCCAATAATCACCGCCATTCGGATTTTTTTCATTAGGAGGCGCGAGTTTTGGTTTTGCTTTTTCAGGATCGCCGGTTTTATAATCAACAACGTTCACGTGTTTTCCATCAAATTCCAGTTTGTCCATTTTGCCTTTCAACGGAACGTTGTTCACCATCACATGGCGGACATTTCTTTCAATAGCCACGATCTTATTCCAACTGCCGACATATTTATTATAGTAATCCGGCAATACAATATGGCCATATTCGATCCTTCGTTCAAATTGTTCTTTTGTAAAACTCTCACGATGCCGGTGCATATAGTTATCGAAATAAGAAAGAAAAGCAACGAGGTCCGGGAACTGTTGTTCGTTGGATTGCATATTCCTGAAAAGTAATTCCAGCGCGGAGTGAACCGCAGACCCGAATTCAGTCGCTTCGTTTTTTGGAGCGGGTATGCGTAATAGGTTTTTGAAATAAAACTCAAGCGGACATTTGAGATAATTATTCAAAGCCGTAACGTTCATTACAAATGTTTCCAGCAAGCGGCTGACGAATTGCTCCTCGATTTTTTCGATTTCCGGCGATTGTTCCTCCAATTCCAGTAACTGGAATTCGGCGGTTAATTCCGGAGGAACCGGATCGTTCACCACTTGTAATGCATGGCCTTCCTGTATTTCGGCAATGAACATGGAGGGTTCCAGTTCTTTTCCATCGTTACGGTAACGGCTATACGAAATAAAAAGATGTTTTTCTGTTCGTGTGAGGGCAACATAAAACAGCCGTCTCAATTCTTCTTCTTCCACGGACTTTGATTGAGAAGAAAAAATATTATCGGGGAATCTGTACCCGGTATGGGGTGCACGTTTCTTTTCCCATACATGCGCATTACAACCTGCGAAAAATACATATTCGAATTCGAGTCCCTTGGAACCGTGAACGGTTAATAGGTTCACTGTTTCAGAGCTGCCGGTAACCTGTATCAATGGCAATGGAATTCCTTCTTTCTCCATCAGGTCGATCAGCTCCACCAATTTGTGTAATGTGAGCCCTGGATTTCGGTGCGTTTCTTCTTTTATAAAATCGAAAAGACCGGTCAGCACTTGTAACAACCAAATCTTTTCTTCGTCGATCATGATTTGATTGATAACACCTGCCTTGCGGATGATTCGTTCTATCAAAATCTGTAAAGTAACATTGGGAACATCACTGATTAAATTTTCTATAATGGTTCCAGCTTTTTTTAATTGCTGATGTAGTCCCTGCGAAAAAAGATCCTTTGGAGGTTCATTGCTTTTTTCATGCAATAGCCTTCTTAAGGAAATTTTGTTTTCGGTGAATTGTCTATTGGCCACTTCGATGCTAAGCTTTGCAATTTCAATAGCGGGTATATTGAACCAGTTAAAATGTAGAATTTCGAATAACAACTCATCTCCACTATAAGGAATTTCATGTTCAGATGCGAGATAACGGATAATGGTGATAATTTTTTTGGCGAGCGGGATTTCAAGAATGTCCAGGCTTCTCTTGCTGAAGAAAGAAATTTTCTTCAGTTTGAAATATTGAATCAGTTCTTCGGCATATTTATTTTCCTTGTAGATGACTGCTATTTTTCCAGGCCGCACGCCCTCAGTGATCAGCCTATCGACCTGCATCGTGATATCCGCCATTTCTTGTCGCGGTGTTTCGTATTCACGGATAAACGGCGGATGAGTCAGGTGGTTGATAGCCGTATTGGCTGCGATCAATTCCTTACTTAGGCCATCAATTTTTTTGATCAGTCTTTCGTCGTTTCTATTGATGAGCGTTTTTGAAATATCCAGGATCGGTTGAGTGGAACGATAATTATGTGTAAGAACAACCGTCAGCAAATCTTTCTTATAATTATTCCTGAAATCAAGCATGTTTGAAACATTCGCGCCCTGGAATCGGTAGATACTTTGATCGTCGTCGCCGACAACAAAAACATTTGGCTTGTCCCAATAATTAATCAGTAATTGCACAAGGCGGTTTTGCGTTCCGCTGGTATCCTGGAATTCATCGACAAGTATGTATAAAAATTTTTCCTGGTAGCGGCGAAGCAAAGATTCATTTTCTTCAAAGCTTGCTATCACCCAATTGATCATGTCATCAAAATCATAACGGTTACGCGTATGCATGATTTGTTGAAACCGGTCAAATTCGTTTACTGCTGCTCGTAATTTTCCCATTCTTTCTTTCTCATCATTGATCTTATCTATTTTTTTATCGCCTGCTTTGAATTTACCGGCTGCTCTTTTATAAATGAATTCATCGCGTGTTTCGATATCTGCCAAATACTCATCGATTTTTTGATTGATGAAAGCCGGCGTCCATCCTTCGCGCTTCATAGTACTAAAGAGTGACTTCAGATTGTTCGTTTCAAAATATACATCGCCCCTGTATCTTTTTAAAGGATGGTTTTTGGGGAATTTGTTTATGAGTTCTTTTAAAAATTCTATGCGCTCCAATTCCGAAACCGCATCCATAGAAGTTTTGTCGAATAGAAAAAGATTTTCCTGGATGATATCATTGCAGAATGCGTGGAAGGTTGAGATATTCACTTTGTATGCATCGGGACCAATAAAACTTACAAGCCTTCTGCGCATAGCCACGGCACCGGCATCGGTATAAGTAAGGCACAATATGTTTTCAGGTTTTGTGTCGGTGTCGATTAGTATTTTTCCGATCCGCGCACTGAGAATTTGCGTTTTTCCAGTGCCAGGTCCCGCAACAACCATCACTGGGCCGTCGATGGTATCGACAGCTTTTTTTTGTTGTTCATTGAGACCATTGTAAAGTTTATCGAAAATATCTTTCTGGTTCATGCAATCTAAGACCCGATTTTTCTGGATGATTCAAAGATAAGTTTATTAGCGTGTATGCCTGCGAAATGGCTATGGATAAAGGTTTCATGCGGTGCTCCGTTAGTACAACAATCGATGATTAAAAAAAGTTATTCAAAATGTGGAAACTTTCTTAATTCCGGAATATTATTCTAACTGTTTTGTCGTTATATACCGGTATAATCCGAATTATGAAGATCCAAATATGAAGAACCACCAACCCTTTAAAATTTTTATTGTAGAAGATGATGCCTGGTATGGCTCGATGCTGGAACATTATCTGGCACTGAATCCAGAATATGAAGTGAGGCGTTTTGAAAATCCCAATGATTTTTTTTCCCATCTCCACGAAACTCCCGACGTGGTTACACTGGATTATTCTCTTCCGGATGCGGATGGTACCGAAGTATTGAAAAAAATCAAAGAACATAATCCTGATATACGCGTCATCATTATCTCCGGACAAGAAGATGTTGCTACTGCAATCAACCTCCTCAAGAATGGAGCATTCGATTATATTGTAAAAGATGATGACACCAAAGACCGACTTTGGAACAGCATTTTGCATTTGCGTGAAATAAGAAATTTGAAGGAAGAAGTAGAAAGCCTGAAAACACAGGTTGGACGCAAATACGATTTCTCGCAGATGATCATCGGTAAAAGCGAACCCATTGAAAAAGTATTTGCTCTGATTGAAAAAGCATCGCGGACCAATATCACAGTTTCTATTACTGGTGAAACAGGTTCCGGTAAGGAGATGGTGGCAAAAGCGATTCACTATAATTCCGATCGTCACAAGCAGCCATTTGTTACTGTAAACGTTGCTGCGATTCCGAGAGATTTGATAGAAAGCGAGCTCTTTGGTCATGAAAAGGGCGCATTTACAGGAGCGGTAACACGTCGTATCGGAAAATTTGAAGAAGCCAATACAGGAACATTATTCCTTGATGAAATCGGGGAACTCGATATTAACCTGCAGGCAAAATTATTGCGCGTGTTGCAGGAGAGAGAGATCACAAGAATAGGCAGCAATACTGTAACGCCCATCAATGTGCGAATCATTGTAGCTACCCATAAGAACCTGATTGAAGAAGTGAAGAATAAAAATTTTAGAGAGGATCTTTATTATCGTTTGATCGGTTTGCCGATTATGCTTCCTCCATTGAGAGATCGCGGTAATGATATTATTATTCTCGCAAAAAATTTCATAGATGCTTTTTCCAAGGAGAATAAGATGGTTAAAAAAACATTGACGCCGGAAACACAACAAAAATTGCTTTCTTATTCCTTTCCGGGAAATGTGCGTGAATTGAAATCTATTATGGAATTGGCTGTTGTGATGAGTGACAGTGAGAATATTCTGCCCGAACATATAACGTTGAATGCAACCACCAGCATCAACGACCTGCTGAATAAAGAAACAACATTGCAGGAATTCGAGAACCAGATTATACAACACTATCTTGATAAGTATAATAAAGATGTGTTGCTGGTAGCCAAAAAACTGGACATTGGTAAATCCACTATTTACAGAATGATTCAGAACGGAGAGTTAAAAAATAAATAATCAGGAACGCAACCTGTTTTCCATACTATGGGTTGGTAAGCCTTATCCATTACGTTCTATGCCGGGATCGACAACCGATATTAAAAGATTGGATGCCAAAAAAATTTTGGTTGCTGAAGATGTGGAGTTGAATCAACACCTCGCCAAACATATCCTCGAAGCACGCGGAGCGGCTGTTGCCATTGCGAATAACGGTAATGAAGCTTTGCAGTTGGTGAGAGATAATTCCTTCGATTGTATTTTGATGGATGTGCAGATGCCTGAAATGGACGGTATCCGCGCCACGCAATGTATCAGGCAATTGTCTGATCCGATGAAGGCTTCTGTGCCGATCATTGCACTAACCGCAAATGTTCATAGGGATGATATTCAAAAATACAAGGCAGCCGGGATGAATGATTATCTCGCGAAGCCATTTGATGAATCAGGACTTCTTCTCGTCATTCTGCGAAACCAACTTTATATGGGAAATGCAAAGGAATCACAATCACATGTCGATACCAGCGGACAAAAATTGTACGATCTTTCGATGATACAGTCGATGTCTGGCGGTGATGGTGGATTCATAAAAAAAATGATCAGGCTTTTCATAGAAACGGTTCCGCAGAATGTAAATGAATTGACTACAGCGGTATCTACTCAAAACTGGGAACAGACTTCGAAGATGGCACATAAATTAAAGTCGACTGTAGATTCAATGGGCATCAAATCCATTCATGCAGATATTCGTCTCGTAGAATCCAATGCAAAGCAGCAACAAGATCTCGCACAAATTCCTCCCCTGGTTTTCAAAATAGAAACAGTTATCCACGACTGTATTCAGCAATTGAAAAAAATTGCAGACTAACGGCAATGCATGGTTGCTTTGGGTTTTTAAAAAATCAATTTGCTATTAATATGCCTCGACGGACTTTCGACGACAACAGCGTATATTCATTACAGTAATAACCCTACTAATCTTGTAATCTTCTGCGAAACGGGTTATAGTTCTCTCTTAGTGATACGCGATTCCAAATTTGGGAAAGACTGATTTTTTGAGCAAAAGGCAAGTAAGTCAAACTCAACCAGTTGTCCTTCTTTTATTTCCGGCATTATTTTGATACTATAATATGCCTAAATGCAAGGAATTATGTTACTAACCCAACAGCCGAAAATTTTTATTGTGGAAGACAATCTGCTTTACCAGCAGTTGATTGCCCGAGAAATGGAATCGATATCCAGCGATATTTCTTTTTATACAAAAGGCGAACATTGTGTAGAAAATCTCCATCAAAATCCGTCTATCATCATACTTGATTATAATCTCGACGGAGACATGAACGGTCTTGATACGTTGCAGGAAATCAGAAAATTTGATGCATCTATTTGTGTGATACTTTTCTCTAATCAGAAAAATTTAAACACAAATGAAAACAGGCGTCAATATGGTTCTTTTAATTTTATCGAGAAGAAAGAGCAATCATTTCAGCTCTTGAAAAAAATGGTAAGCATCTCGTATGCTGCCGGTGCAGAAACGATATAGCAGTAAATAGAATCAATTTCAGATCTTTCAAAACTATCCGCAAAATCTCGTAAATCTTTCGACCCGCGATTAACCCGGGATGCGTGATATGTATTTTTCCACCTGTTTAATTTGGTCGACAATCTGTGGTGTGGTCGGCTTTAGCGCTTTTGCTTTTCTGAAGAAATCTTTTGCCGCGCGAAATTCTCTTTTTGTCATCATGATAGAACACAACTGCAGATAGGCAGCCGACTGATTTTCTTTATCGGGTAGGCCTTTCCGTAAGGCCTGGCGGATATAGCTCTCAGCTTGTCGCAGATCATTTTTTTGCATTGAGATCATTCCCATTTGCAAGAGACTTGCCCCTTCTGCTTCTGCCATTGGCATACCGAGATCCAGACCTTTTTTCATGTGTTTTTCGGCACCTACAAAATCCTGTTTCATCATGGCAAGGTTGCCCTTCAAAGTATAATAGACTGAGCGAATCGGTTTGTATAAAAGACCCGGGAATTTGATGGTTGCCAACACTCTTTCAGCACCTTCCACGTCTCCACTCTCCATGTATTCCTGGATCAATCTTAATGGTCCAAAAAAGAAATGTCCAAAAATCAGTATAACGCCAACGAAGTAAAGAGGAAATGAAGGCCAAAAGCTACTGTAAATATTTGTGACTACGCCGAGCGCAATTAGGACAAGCCCGATCTGTAGTCTGTATTTGATGATGATATTGTAGAACTTCATTTTATTTTATTGGGACGGCAAAGATAGGTTGATTGGTTGATAAGTTGAATGGTTGAAGCGACGGGTACAACCTCAGTTTAATTTTTTGTGAGGAGGAAGGTTAACGGTATAAGGTATAGCAAGTTACTCGTATTATGTCCGTCTTTGGCGACACTTAGTATCAGATCCCACCCGGCTCATTGATAAGTCTCGAACGCATTTAGTGAGGAGTATGTAGGGAGTATCTACGGCTTAGCTTAGGCTATTCCTTGGCTTTTACGATTTGGCGTCATTTATTTCGATCCAAAATCCATCGGGGTCCTGAAAGTAAATTTGTTTTACGCCATCGACGCGGTTGGTATATGTACCTTTTTCGCCAGTCCAGCTTTCGAAGGATACATTGTTCTTTTTCAATACTTCAATAAAATCCGTAACGGATGGAACAGTAAAACAGAGATGGGTATTTTTATCGTGATCAGTTTTTTGAGCCGCACCCGAAATAATATGCAAATGAGTTTTTGGACCAATAAGAAACCAGGTGTGTCGTCCATCATGGAAAGGTTCGGGAATCGTATCCAATCCAACAATGTCTCTATAAAAATGCGTACTCACCTGTAGGTTCACCACATAAAAAGCCATATGATTTACCCTGGGAGTAGTTTGTGCAGAAGCATTGAACAATAAGCAGCCATTGAAAACAATAAGCAGCAACACCACTGCGAAAACCTTTTTCATAATTTATTTTTTAATAGACGGTAATATAAATATTTTAAACTTGTGGCGGCATATTACATAGAAAAGAATCGGTCAAACGCTTATTTTTGCGGTCCGCTATCGGCGATTTGTTCTTTTAAATTCAATGGTCCCGTAGTTCAATGGATAGAATAGAAGTTTCCTAAACTTTTGATACAGGTTCGATTCCTGTCGGGACTACTGAAATAGTTTTTAAAAATTTGAAACCCGCGTACAATGCAGTATTGGCGCGGGTTTTTCATTTTTGGTGAAAATTAAAACGAACCAAAAAGAGCTAAAAAGACCCGATTTGAGTGAACAAATCGGTGAACAGATTTAAATTTTAATTTTGTTCACCGCGTTCGCTGAAATCCTTGCCTGTAAAGGTTTTCCGGAGGATGGTGTGAAAAAGAACTGTGAACAATGATTCAAAAACATTTAAATCCGGTGAACAAAATGACGACAATTAAAAAACCTACAATTCAGACAATGGTTGTTCTTTTTTGGCTCTGCAAGAAGCGCTCAAAAAACGGCAAACCAGCAATTTACGCACGCATCATTTTCAACAGGAAGAGAGTTGAAATCGTAACGCGCCAGCATATCGCTGTGAAATTTTGGGATAAAAAAGTACAATGCGTAAAAGAGACGACACCAAATGCTGAGTCGATAAACAGGCAATTGTTGCTGATTAAAGCAGATCTGCAAAAGCATTATGATCGATTGGTTGCATTGGAAAAACCAATCACCGCAGAAATTCTAAAGAATAATTTTTTAGGTGTTGGTGAGAAGGATCGCACGATGCAAGAATTATTCGATTCATATTATTCGCGATTCAAAGAAAAAGTTTCGATTGGGAGGAAAGCCGTGAATACTCTGAAATCCATTTACACCACTCATGAAAAAGTAAAAGCGTTTTTAAAGTTTAAATTTCGTGTTACCGATATAACGCTTGGGGAAATAAAAAAATCATTCGCTCCTGATCTCGAACATTTCCTATTGACACAACATCGATTGAGCAATAATTCTGCGATGAAATACATCCGAATTTTAAAAAGAATGATGAAGTATGCAACGGATCAAGATTGGCTAGCTAATAATCCATTAAACGGTTTTAAATGCAGTTATATCGAACCGCACCGAGAAAGATTAACTTGGGATGAAGTGATGATGTTATATAAAAAAGAATTTCAGATTGACAGGTTGAGCGAAGTACGGGACGTTTTTATTTTTTGTTGCTTCACTGGTTATGCTTACCAGGATGTTTTGAATTTGACTCAAGACAATATTGTGAAGGGCATCGATGGTGGGGACTGGGTTGTCAAACATCGTGAAAAAACAAATAATGCGGAGCGAGTCCCGCTGCTGCCGATTCCATTGGAAATTATTGATCGGTATAAAAATCATCGTTATGTAATTGAGACGAAAAAACTATTGCCCGTAAATACAAATCAACTCTTTAATGGTTACTTGAAAGAGATTGCGAGTGTTTGTGGAATTCATAAGTATTTGACCACCCATACTGCCAGACACACGTTTGCAACAACGATTACGCTGGAGCATGATGTGCCGATAGAGACTGTTAGCCAAATGTTAGGGCACAAGAGTATACGGACCACTCAAATTTATGCGAAAGTAACACAACGAAAGATTAGTAACAACATGTTAGAATTGCGAAGTAAAATACACGGTTCAATCTGCGAGGTCAAAAAACAAAATAGTTAGGACCAGAATTTCCACCATGGCTTTTTTTCTTTCGCCGCACTTGGTAAAAATTTAGCTTCGGGCGGATTTGGTTTCTTTGGTTTTAGTTGCAGTTGCTTTGTCCAAAGTTTATAGACTTGCCCTTTAGGTTTTCCATCATCGTAAAGTGGATAAGGTAATTTCAGTTTTTTCATAAAGTCAAGTAACTGCCAGTCTTCTTGCGCAAACTCGTCGTCTGAGTAAGCTTTTTTAGATCCCTCACTTTCTGAATCCCACCGGACTAAATATTTTTCAATTTCTGTTTGCTTTAAAGAATTTACATATTTGGCAACGATTGTTGGATTACCTCTCCAGCTTTGTATCTCTTCTTCAGTAATGTTTTCTTCCCAGTAGTCAGGTATTGGATTGAATTGGTCAACAATCTCGCCATTTACAAACAGAACGTACATCCACAAGTCGCCATCGTGAATATGAAAAGAAAAAACAGGCGCATTCAATTCAGTTGAAATAAATCTTGATGAATCGTCCCACTCTAGGTAAGCATTCGGATTAAAAATTGTTGTGTTGCTGTCTGCTTCTTCAATAACGCAGAAATTTTCACTATCTATATCAATATCCCCTTGTTCGAGTCCGCCGCCAACTGATTTTGCATAATTCGATAGGCTGTTTGCCACTTCGCTTTGTAGTTTGCCTACCACGCTTGTAATTGAAAGAAACATTCCCATATCAAAATATTATTTAAATTGGCTGCAACTTATTTAGTAGTAAATTATTTCAAATGATTATTGATTTCACTTGGTAACGGTGTGTTTGTTAACAATGAGTTTTCAAAATAAGTTTTGTTTGGATCAAGATCAAATGCATTAAATATTGCATCTTTGATTGAGCTGTTTTTAGGATTTCGTAAATCCCATTTAGCGCGGTAATGCCTCGCTGTGTCAAAGTTATATTCGCCATCTCTCGAAATTGTTTTAAGAACTTCAATGCTGTCATAACTGGGTCGAAATCCAATTGAGTAATAACCATACGGATTATTTCCTGTTTGAGTCTCTTCAGTATAGATATACTTTTTGAAAGCATCTTGCGGCAGCTCCTTGTGAATTAAACCCCATTGCAGAAAAACGATTGGTCTTCGATCAATACTACTTCCGTATGAGATCGGAAAACTAAATTCTTCATCCTTAATTTCCTCGTGTCCAATAATTTCATACTCTCCATATAAAAGCAAATTGTCCATCATTACATCCGATGGCAATTTTGGTTGACCTTCTAAAATTCTAATGTCTATCGTTTTTACAGGTGACTTATAAACAAACAATTCAACTATCACGGGTGGCCCCATCAGCAAACCCAATCCGTGATAACTATTAATTAGTCTTTTCTTTCTTATTTTATTAACATCCAGCAAAAGTCGACCAAACCCATATTCTGTCCTGTTAAGTTTAAAACAGAAGTAGTCCCCAGATTTAAATGCGACGTTTTTTCGTTTGGAATTGGCAAAGTCATTTATTTCTAATAAATGTTTTTCAGTTGACTTGCAAATAAAATCCTCAATAATCTCGGGAATTGGAATGCGAAATTGTTCCTCGTTGTCCCAGCGACTGGAATAAAAAGTCGTTTGAGTATTGTAATTCCCAATGGTTAGGATCCCACAAGAGACACTTAAATAGACGCCCGTGGGCTGTCTTTGTTCTAGTACTGAGGCAGTCAACTTTTTTTCTTTGCCTTTGCCAGTTTTGGGTAAGAGAATTACTCTGTCTCTCGTCAGTTCGTCATATTGTTTTTCGAAGTATTGGATTTCTGATGAGCTAATGTGTTTCTTGATCGTGTTTTTATCAAAGTAGAGAATACTTTCCGTTCGATATTTATCACTTTTAAGAACAACCTTGTCCCAATGCTTTTCGATAGGATTCAAACCAAAATATTTCCGTTGGCTATTTGTTAGTTCGTACATTCTTATAAATTTAAGCATACTGGTAAGCGATCGCTAAAACTAATTGTCGTTCAAAAGTGCATCCCGGAAAGCTATTTTGCTCCAATTAATGTATTGATATCGACAGCAAGTGCATCGGCAATTTTAATAAGAGTCGTTAATGTGGGATTTGACAAACCGGCTTCTAATCTACCAACAGAACTGTGAGAAATTTCTGCTTCATCGGCAAATTGCCGCGTGCTTAGACCTCTTTTTTTCCGCAGCATTTCGAGGTTCTTGCCAAACTCTTTAAGTAGCTTGTCGTTTTTGGAACTCATACGTACGGAAAGTTCAAACATCTAGAAAGAAATACTGTACCCAAGTACGGGTACAGTCGATATTTTTCAGTAACTTGTGTTGACGCCAACTATCGATATGAAATGTTGGGGGTATAAAATGCTATTTATGCAAAAGTCAAACCTCAATTCGGGAGCTAGTGAAAAGAAACAAAAATTTGATAAACATTGCAATGTTGGTTTGACCATCCCCGCGCCATTTCTTCTGTTATGCAAACTTATGGATGTGCAACCAGAAACTCTGTTAAACGATTTTATGGACAATCTAAGTTGCGCTTCAAGAAATAGAGATAGCCGCGATTACGCCAAGGAAAAATTGATTGATTATTTTATAGAACATGGTTATGGACAGCATTACTATTCTGTCCAAGACATCAGACAAATGTTCAGGGAAATGGACGCCGTTGGTTTGCTGTTCCCGAAAGATGGTGACGACGAAATGATAGACATTTATTCAGCGTGGAGAGAAAAGAACTACGAGTACTGGTTTAATAAGTGGTTTATCAAGCCACGAAGAAAGTATTAATGGTGACAGCCGCGTCACTTTAGATATTCAATTAAATAGTCCAATTGTTTGTCAGAATATTTGAAATTGTGCCAATTTGATTGGTTGCCGAATACTTTTTTTAAATCAATCGCGTACTTATTTTTTGCATTAATAAGGGAGTCTTGCCTGGTTAAAAATACCTTCAAGTAATCAGTACCGAGTCGTTGGACAATCCCCAAAAGAAGGTTGTCAGTTGCACCTTTCGGCATATGACAAGCCGAACAATCAGAGATAAAAAGCGAATGACCGAGCTTGAAATTGATTGTATCGTTTTGATTTATTTCTCGCGATTTTTTAATTGAATCCGTTGTTGCGATTTTTTTGTTATGAGCATCCCCGCAACTCATCAACAAAAAAATTGTAATCAAGAAATGGTATTTAGGAAAGTTTAACATCAAGCAGCAATTTATTCAGACGGAGGTTCCGCTTTTTTCCACAATATAAATTTAGCATTGTTTGTGCAAGCCATAGATTTCCCAACGTTTTCAAATTGAAATCCGTTGTACTTTGATACAATCTCGTATACTGTTTCAAATCCTTTCGCGCCTTGAGGAATGAAACACTGACTATTATTTCCGATCAAGCACAACCAAACATCGGGAAACCAAGGACCTTCGTCTGTATTAATGAGCAGGATCTCATTTAAGCTTTGCCAAAGGACTACCTGGGATTTCATTTCTGGGTGTTCAACTCTTACAAATGTGTCGGTGATTGTCACGATATAATCGTCCTCTGGGCATTTTCGTTTTCTCTTTTTAAAAAACTGTTGAAACATATTCATCATCGTTGTTAAATGTAAACTACTATTTTGAAGAATAGTTCACAAACGATTCGTTTGTGTCAACACATCGAAATTAAATTATTTGCCCGTACATCCACCCTCCTGCAAATTTATTGACCTGCTCAGTCATACGAAAAACTTCATTCCGCTTCGCTGCGTTCGCCGGAGGTTTTCACAAAAAAATCTCCATCCGCTTTATGTGCGGATAGTATTTTTTTACGAAAATTTTTCTCCTTCCTTTACAGGTTCAATGCGGGTTGCTATGTGAATGAATGGCAGAAAATCGTGTCCAAGTTTTCAATTGAGTGCGAAATAAATCTGAAATGCTGAACAGGAAAATTTTCTCCTCTTTTTTTGCTTAGCCCCTACTCAAAAAATTGGAATTTTGGAGACCATTTGATCGGTTTTTCAAATAGAAAAAGTGGCACGTTTTCGCCGCCTCAAAACATCTCCTGAGAAATTTTTTTGGAAAACTATTTATTCTTTTTTTCAGAAAGAATTTCTTCTGGATAACTATTATTCCTTGATTTTGTGGCACAAAAAAATTTCACTCACACGATTTTTGTAGTCATTTAAACAATGTATTTCTCGATGAGACTTGTACTCAGACTTTGTTAATTTTTTATTTTCCTGGTGGCATGGTAAGTCAATTTCTTATTAGGGTGCTCTGAAAATTTGAATTGAAATTAGTCTATCACGGTGAACGAAATGATAACTTTAAAAGCAATTAGAAAGCATTTGCACCTGCTAAAAAGGTTTTCCGAGCAGATACATGACCTTGATAAAAATTCAGCCATTTTTCGAGATAGGTTAAATAAACCGCCTACTTCGGAGCGGTTAGCAAGATGTACAAACGTGGCACGGCCGCGTTTGAAATGCTGCATGGCTCCGGAGTCGCCAGGGCAAATTTTGACCGCCACTCCGAAGTCGTGCCGAGACGGATTTTTAAAAACGAAACGTGTTTTAGCAGATCGTTTTATATAAGAAACAGCGACATAGAACTGAAAACAACGAAACATGTGAAAGTAAATCCGTTTGGTTTTTTTTACATTTTTTTACCAAGCCGTGAATGCAAAATTTGGAAATGAGATTTTAATATTGCTGATAAAGTATGGAAAAATCCCGGAGCGTTTTTGTCCAACAATTGATTTGATTTGTGCCACATTTTTAGATTGATTTTCGTAAAGAATCGATGCGACAGGAAATTTTTTTTTTTGACGGCGATTTAAAATAGAGAACTGTAGAGATCGAAATTAGCGGCTTAAACGTGTCACGATTTCTATTTCTTTTTATTGTCGTATAGAATATCAATTCAATATTAAATAGTCATCTTGCTAAAGAATTTTTTCATAGTAGTTGTCAGCATTTTTGTTCTAGGTGAAGGCTGCTCTCACACTCGGAAGTGTATTGGAAAAAGTAAAACCTTGGCGGTTGCCTGGAAGGATGACGGCATCAATTCATATCAAATAGTATTGTGCACAGAAAATAAATTTGGGTATGCTGTTGTCGAAAAAACGCCTACACGTGAAAAAAAGAAATTTTATTGTGGGACTTATCGAGAAAACTGGGACACTGTATTTTTGAAATTTGACAAGGACCAAAGGCCCGCAAATTTTACCCAGTATCTAGTCTGGGCGACGCCGAAGGATTACTTGATTCAATTCTTTACAGACAAAACTGGTGGGATGTTTTTGAATACAAGACGTTACTATGGCATTTATGTTCGTTGAGAAATCGGCGAGAATGATAGGGTTTCATGTCTGCGGACCGTCCTGGCAACTCAATTTTGATTCGATTGTCCAAAAAACGTTTACGCTTGAGACGTTCGCACGATTGACATCTTACACAAATCGCGACCTTTAAAAGCACGGGATGAAACGAGAATTCTGAATGAAAAGTCATTTTAAATATTGGTCATTTGTTTTGATTTTTTGCTATGGATCTACGGTTGGGTTCGAGTATTTATTAAGACCGTTTTGGTTTCAAAAATCAGACGACCATACATTCTTAGCGGAGCTCCAGATGTTATTTACAATTTTCTTACTTCCATTTGTTTTGGTAATGGCAGTTGATTGGGCGAGTATACGATTTCAAATGAGAAATTGGTTTGCAGTTTCCGGACTCATTGTTTGCAGTTGCATTTTGCTATCAGCTAGATTGGCATTTATAAATTGGGCTGACTCCATAGGTAGCCGTAATCATCCAGATCACGATACGCTTATGGTGGTTGAGTTAGAAAAGCAAGGAGGATTGGCAGTCGCAGTAATTGCACTTGCGATATGTTGGATAAAGCTCTATCGAAGGCCGAAAAAACTCCTTAGGACTATGCTGATTAAACTTACCTAGCCCAAATATTTCCTTATTAGACCGGGCATGACAGGCGGCTCAAGAGTTAGTTCGTAAGGTCGCAAAAATGACAGAAAAAGATTATTCCATTTGATATCGATGAAGGGAACGAGATAAAGCATTTGTTCATCATAACGATAGGTGCACAGTAATAAAAAAGCATTTTCATATTTGTGATATCGTTCTAATTGGCCGGATTTGAAAATATTTATTTCTGATGCGTTTCTATTGTTTTCGCGATGCTTACATTCAACCCAAAAGCTGACATTGCTTCCTCGAATTTCAAATCTAAAATCCGGATCTAGCGAAGAACGAATAAATCTTTTACGGTTTGTTTGAAAGTCGTGAGTTCGATGCAGCATTTCATAAATATTGTCAGGAAAGAATTCATCTGCGACATCGTCTTCAAAATCTTGACCAGACTGAATCGACTGATTTTCCCAAAAATGAATCCATTTATTAACAAGGTGTTTATTCATAATATTGTCTGTTAAGTTGTCACTTAGTAAAACGCTCGGCAAATAAAAAAATTATCGTACAAGACTGAGTCGATAAGTAACACTGCCAGCGAGATGAAACTGACTTTTAATCGCACCCTGGAGCTGTGATTAAGCAAACTAAGTATAAACATTTATTTTTCTGGCTAACCTTCAAAGATTTTAAGCGAACCTTATTCAAATTAGTTTTACACTATCCCATGTTTAGTTTTACTTTTAATGAATGAATTTTTCGAAGCACTCATAACTTGGAATATCTTACTGAAAATTGTCGATCATGCCCCGTAAAAATCTCCTTTCACTCCATGAAGCAATTGTGATCGCGTTAATAAATAGAGGTGTTAGATCTGCAACGTTTACGGAAATTGCAGACTTTATTGTCAAACGAAATTTATACTCTGAGAGACGAGGAAATATTGACCTTGCTACACAAGTGATGCTGCGATCTACAAAAGCAAACGGAGCATACCGTCATTTGTTTGAACAAGTGAGTCCAACATCAATACGCCTCAGAAACTTGTAAATATGCCTGAAATATCACCCAACAATACCGGACTATCAGGGGAATACTTTGTAGCCGCTGAATTATATCGGCGAGGCTGGTCTGTTGGTATGACAATAGGTAACGCAAAAGCGGTGGATCTATTTGCAGAGAAAGATGATACAGTCGTGCAAATCCAAGTCAGGGCAATTTATTGGAGAAAAAATAGTGGATGGCCTATGATGAAAAATAAAATAAAAATGAATTGCATTTACATTTTTGTAAACCTAAACGCCAATCCTATTATTTCAAAAATGAGTGCTCCGGATTATTTTATTTGTACCAGCGTGGAAGCCAAAAAAAATATGAAGCAGTATCGTACTAGAGGCATTATGAATGTTGGTATTTTAAATAATGAGCGATTTAAAAATCGTTGGGATAAACTTCAATTGAAATCGTATACCATTTAGCATCTAAAAAGCTTAAAAGATTATGTCGTTAAGTGAAGACATCGGACACTATAAAAATACCTCGCTAGTTAATCTAAATCGGATAAGAAAATATTATGAATCGTTGGCTCCCGACGAAGCAATAAAGAAAGCCGCGCAGGGAATGGATCCGGATGGAGAACTAAATAGTCATCAACATCGTCTCGGATATCATTTGTGTGACCTTTCAAGTAAAATAATTTTGAGTAAGGAATATAAAATTAGAATCCACAAGGCAAAAACGTTTATGGACATTTTTGCGGTTACTGAGGAAATACGACTGGCGACATATAAACTCGGTGATTTATGGAGTTATGACACGGCATTACGAATAGCGTTCAACAAACACAACAACGAAAACATGCTTCCGGATACTGTCTTTGTTCAATGCGGAGTTAGAGAAGGCGTAAAGAAAATTTTTAACGGCCGAATTCCTAAGGGCAGGAGTTTGCCGGTAGATATGTTCCCCAGAGAACTTCGACAACTTAAGCCATATCAAATAGAAAATTTTCTTTGCACCTGGGCTGGTGCCAAGAAATCAAAGAGGCCTTGTTAAATTCAATGAAGTTGAATTCGGCGTAGATATTCATAGGATAGTCGAATCAGAAAAATAACGATCAATTTCTGACACCGGTACATAAATCTTTCGCCGCTTTTTTATGATTTTTATTTTGCCCGCGATCACCAATTGATCAAACTTAGAACGACAAATCCGGACCACACCCATAAATTCTTTTGCTGTAATATTTTTTGGAGATATCAACGCTGACTTTTCGCAACGGAGTTGTTTTAGTTGTTGAAGAATTTCTAACTGTGTTGATTTTATTTTTTCAAGCTCTTCGGATGGAATCATTATTAAATTCATGCTCTGCAAACTCATAAATCACTTTTTCGAATGTGTCTTTTACAACTGCACACACTGCAATCCAACTTAAAATTAACAAACAAGTGATTCGTCAAATCACCCCTTCAAATTCTGAAGGGGTTGGACCCGGCCGCTCCTTCCTAAAATTCAATTGCTAGAATTTTATACGCCCGAACCTGACGCCCATTCAGAATCGCAGGAGTCCAAACGCCACTTTTCTTTATTAGTCTTATTGCCTCTTCCCTGTATCCACCTTCAGTTGGACCGCTTATCGCTTTTATGTCGCTTGGGTGCCCATCGAAGTCAATTATGAATTGTACGTTGACAGTCTGCCCTGTTTCATTTTCACTGGGGTTACGTTTATATTTATTGAGATAGCGTTGCCAAATCGATCTCCCGCCAGGATATTCTGATTCGATATCGACTTTGGAATAAATTGTCGTGTCCCTACTAGGCATTTTTTTTGTTGCAGTATTACTATCTGTTTGGGCTCGGCTCAATGCGGAAACAAAACTGAGAGCGGCAATTAATATTAATTTTATTCTTATCATTTTTAAATATACTTTTTTCAAATGAATGATGGGCAAATTGGGTTTGCGATTAAAAGAAAATCATTTTTCTTAATGCACTATATCGCCAACACAAATTAACACGAATCAAATAGTACTTGAAATTTTGACACGCGTACGGTGCAGCGCCAATATGTGTTTTGATTTAACACGCCAATAATTATCAAGAACTTTCTGCTCAAGTAACCCGCTATATCTACCTTTTCAATTTATATAGTGAGTGCACATTCCTTGATAGAAGTACCTCCCAAAGATCAATATTTTTATGTCTCGACAAACCAATTTTGAATTTTTTCAATTTTGGGATTTGCAAATGAGTTGAATTGATTTTTGATTTCACCGTCAACAAATTTGTTCCCCTGATATCACGCCCAATAAGTTCATGTTTTGTAATCGATGCTTGAACCCTGAAAACATCTTGGTATTATCGTACGGTGTAACCAAATAGAAAAAGGCGACGTCTGATTACCAAACATTCAATAATGTCACTTAAGATAATTATTACGATCACGCTTCTTTCATTTGGTACGCTGTGTGCGCAAAACATTCCGCCTAATTACGGCAACGATCCAAACGCAGGCAATTTTTATAACCACGATGGTGTAAAAGTTTATTACGAAATATATGGTGATGGCAAGCCACTAGTTATACTACATGGAAATGGTGGCTCGATCCGAAGTCGCGCCAATTTGATTCCTGAGTTTGCCAAACATTACAAGGTTATCGCTTTGGATAGCCGTTGTCATGGAAAAAGTGATTGTCCATCGGGGTATCTCACCTATGAGCAAATGGCCTCGGATTTAAATGCTTTATTAGATCATCTGCAAATTGATTCCGCTTACATCTGGGGTCATAGCGACGGCGGTATTGTTGGTTTGCTCATAGCGATCAATTATCCAAAGAAGGTGAAAAAGCTTCTTGCCTCCGGTGCCAACCTGAGACCGGACACCACGGCAATAGATCCGGCGTTGCTTCCTCTATTGGACAAGATGTGGGCGGTTGTTAAGAACGACAGCATCAGAAGCAAGCAATTCAAACTCGTGGTGGATCAGCCTCACATAAGGACATCCGATCTGCGAAAAATCAAAGCAGAAGTCATGATCATGGGAGGTGACCGCGATGCTATTCGCAATGAGCATCTGTTGGAGATGCACGAAAATATAACAGGCTCGCTGCTCTGCATTTTGCCCGGGACCACTCACTTTGTGTATGAAGATCGTCAGAAATGGTTTGTGGAAATTCTCTATGGTTTCCTGGATACTCCGTCGCGCAGAACCACTACTGCTCAATTGTTGACTCAACAAATGAAGTAGCGGCGATTTTGCAGAGCACTTTCGTAGATAATTTTCTTGTCCCGCTGTGGAAAAAGAAACAAGCATAAAAAAATACTGAACTTGGAAGTCGCATCAAAGAGGTTTACAGATATTCATAAATTATACCATTGTCCGATACATCTCAATAAAGTCCAGGCCGCGGTAATACGGAAGATTTTGTGAGCCAAATAGTATCTATATTCGGCTCATTTTTTGCCTATATCTGAGCCGAATATTCGACTCGATCGGCTCATGGCAAAATATAATTGGCGACTTCCTGACTGGCCTCAGTTCAAATTCACGCTGGCGGGCGTTGGCCTATTTTTAAATTCAGTGTCAATTTCCGATTTGCCAAAGGATTCAACTGTAGGTTTTGAACCTACTGGAATAAGATCTGAGTAGACCGTTGCTATCATTATATTAAATCACCAAAGTATAGTTTTGTCGAGACTACTGAAATATCGTCCGAAATGCGTAGCCCGCGTACGGGCAGTGTTAGTGTGCAGTGAAGGGGCCGCAATGAATAATTAAACACATCAAATAAAGAGGTTAACAAAATTACTACAGGTTCAATTTTACAAACGAGACAATGAAAATGATTGATACCGCGATAGGTGAGTGAAAAGCATTGGAATTATTCGTTTCAAAAATGGGTTAAGGAAATCAAGAACAAAACCAAGTCTGCATATTGCTTTCGCTAGTTTCCTAACTAAATTTGCGAGAATCAATCTCATTTAGCGTAACAAAAAATAAAATTACTCATTCAAAGTTCATATTTTATCTCAGGTTCATTTATCGTTGAATGTTAAAAACATTGAAACCATTCAAAAGTGTCGCAAACAAATTTTACGGCATCGGATTCATTAGTGAAATCTTGACATATTTCGTCATCTGTCACCGTATTGGCTTGCACAGACGCGTGAACCCTAAACGTAGTTCTTCCAGGATCTGTGGAAATATGAACATTGTAATCTTCGCCAGTTCTTCGCAACGGCACGGTATTATGGCATGAATTGTCGCGGCACGTATGGCAGCCGCTCCCTTCGGAAAAATTCACACCCATTTCTTCAAAAGTCTTAATAGACGGTTTTTTTTCTTTGGGTTCCATGTTTTTAATTTATGTTATGGCGTTGGCAAAAATAGTATTCTTTTTGTCTGATTAACTCCAAAGCGTCCCGAGTTTTAACCAGGGCTCCCTAAATCGTTAGTCACTAAATACCCGATAACCTAACTGCGCTCGGACAATTGTTTTTGCAAAACCATATTCATCGAGGTTTATATCCTTATTTTAATGTATTTCAATCAGGCTGTGTCTTATACCGAAACCTGAAAACTTTTTAAACCGGATTTTATTTTTTCGCCTTTCAAGGACCTGAACCCTGAAACGATATCATCAATAGTCGCAGGCGCAAACCGGTGGACCCTGTTATTTACAAAAGCGGCCAATTGCAGGTTTCCCTTTTGCCGGATACTTAATTTATAAAAAGTCTTGTGCCCCCGCAGCTCCATGGTTGCGCCCGCAAATTCAATCGCCGGCTTATTGAACAAGATAGAAGCCACATCTTCCAATTTTGCCGCTGCCGGTAGATCCTCAATCAGCACCCATTGCCAATACCAGTTTATGAACCTGTTCATTGAGCGGATTTGAATTGAATTTAATTCTCTGCCGGTATCCATAAAGCTCCACATGGTTTCCACTGCCGTATCGATGGCGTTACAAAAAAATTCCTTCATCCCTTTTTTCAATTTCTCGGGCTGGTACATGCAACCATAACGATACTCCGTAAGCAGCGCCCAAACATCCGCCTGGTAATCCGCCTCCTCGATCACTTTCGGAAATTGCCCAATCCCATTGGCAATTTCACTCGTCAACCGGTGACCATCCTTGCTGTAATGGAGCGATTCATGAAAGAAAAAAAGTCTTCCTGCCTGCATCAGATCAGTGTCCTTATTTTTAGCTAACCTTTTCTGTAACCCCGCCAAAAAGCCGTCGTCCAGCGACCATGTATTGGTCTTTTCAATATACTCAAAGCCGCCATCAATATTTTTTACATTTAAGTCAATACTATCATCTTTTAAAGAAGTTGCACCGATGTCGATTACTTTGCTCCAGGACGCGCTCGCTAATTTATTTACTCTCTGATATTCTTCAGAAGTCCCACATACTGTTTGAAGCCAGTTGTCACTTTTATTCCCAGTGATTGCCTTTATAAAAGGTTTTAACCTATTTTGCAACTGCTCGTCCAATTCTTTTCGGATTTTATCTGCTTCATTCTTTTCGTCTTCCGTTAACCTTATTTTTAGATCCTCTTCTTTTGAAATGAGGATCGCTTCAATATGCTTTGGCGCCTGCCTGCGGTCATATTGATAGGTTTGGATAAATGGATAAATATTGGTGTTGACCCTCGTACCCAATGCGAATGGGAGCCCAACAGACGAAGAAATAAACAAATGTATTTGCTCCCTGCCGCTTAGCTTATTTGAATATGTATTTAATACCTCCTGAAAAGCGTCCACGACAGCACCAATATTTTTCTGAGAATATAGCGAGTCAATATCTGGCTTGAAAAGCTCAATATCAAATTCATTTTCGGGATTATCAATAATTTCATTTGTTGACTGCCGATCAACACTGAAAGAAGTGCCGATCCGTATCACCACGTTGCCTTTACCTCTTTGCATTTCCTGTGGCAGCGCGATTGGTTTTATCATGAACTCATACCCATCATATGGGGCTTCAGTTTCATAAAACCATGTACTTTTTTTGTGATGCCACTGGTATATTGTATAAGGGTGTGTGTTCCCGATTAAGTATCCGAAGTGAAATGCTATTGATATTGGCGTAAACCCGAAATACGCTATATGCGCTGAGGGGTTTTCATCCAGTACCGGTTTTACGATTTCCAGAAATTTCCTTTGTTGCGCCAATGCCAAGTTCTCAAATGGCAGATCGTACAATTCGCCCAGTTTTGCGTTGCCTGCCTCAAAATCAATAAAGATATTATAGGTGTCGCCTGGTTCAAGCGCAGCTTCACATTCTTCTTTTGTAATTTTCCTATCCAGCCCGTAATGCGCGATGATCACCATTACTTTCTTTTCATTCTTCATTCGTGAATATTTTTTTTATTTAATATTTTTTAAACCTTTATCTCATTCCGACTGCGCTCTTTTTCTTCATTTTCTCCTTCATGATCAATCCCACCTCCATACCATTTACCGCAACCGGCCCATATTTCATAGTGATAAAGCCATTCACTTGCCCAGGGGATCAAAGATTTTACATAAAACATCCCCTGGTTCCATTCATTATTTTTTGGATAGTAAAGACACAGCTCCTGCCTTAACGTTGAGTAAACATGCGGTAACTTCGTAGCCCCCTCCGCCAACCTTAGCTTTGGCGAAAGGACAAATACACTTATGAACTCCCGCCGTTTGTAGTGCAGCTTTATTTTATATTTTCCACTGAGCGGGGTTGGCGATATTTCCCCCACCCATAGCAACTCATCTTCACCCCTTCGGGTGATTTCCGAACCGGGGAAGTAGGAACGCAATGCGCCCTCCTGATGGATCAGGGAAACCCGATTACCCATTTTTTCCAAAATTATTATGATATCCTACACCTGTTCTGCCTAACTGTCCTAGAATCCCGGTACCAGCAGCCATTTTCATTGAACCGTTTTCACGTAGTATCCTAGCGTTGTCACCGATTTTTCCAAAAGCCTCATCTACCGCATTTTTTCCAAACGGGTTTGACAAAGCCCCCTGAATATTATGCAAACCACGCTGGCCGATGATATTCGTCAAATCAGATTTGGCCTGTTTAATCCATTTGTAAAAGTTCTCCTGCTTTTTTGAAGTTTCCGCCCACTTATCTGCGAAATTTTCTTCAGCGTTCACGGGGTTTTCAACCCATTTGATATAGCGCCGCAATCTGTAATCATAGCGCTCCTCAATATAGGATTCCATATCGTGTACCACAGCTATAAGGGCCTCTACCACATCCGTTTGACCGCGATATGCCTTTGCCGCCAAGGTAGTTATGATGATCGAGATAGGTTTATCTTCATCACCATTGAACATAATGTCGCGATGCCTTTTCAGTATCTGAACCACCCGTTGCAGCGGGAGCTTTTCTTTTTCAAACCGGGGCACAGGCCGAACGGCTTCATTCAAGGAAAGGTACTTATAAATATCAAGTGAAGCCCTTAGTTTAAACCAGGCGGCATACCCGAATGGGTTGCTTTTCAACCATTCCTCCGGGCTGGTGGCCGTTGCGTAATTACTGGTTAATTTATCCGTTATCCGTATCGCCAGTTCGCCTACTTTACTGGTATCACCGGCGGACAGCGATTTTTCCAGCATCACTGTATATTTGCTGCTTAAGATCGCAGGTAATATATCCATATGGAAACGGGCTTCATCCCGGTGCAAGAGAGTCCAGCATCTCCTGCCTTCCTCATCCAACATCCTTTTTAAGGTATCATGGTCCTTTAACCGGTCACCGACAATTTTTTTCAGGTCAGACTGGGTCCAGCTCTGTTTTTTCCCTTCCAGACGGCATACCAAGTCAACGTCGAGATCGTCATTCTCATTTACTGGTTTATTCATAGTCCCAAAAAGAAATGAGCCTTGCGGCCTGATTTCCGGCTTGTATGGCGCCAAGGGCGACTCCGGTTTTGATAACCAATCACCGGCAAACTGGTAGCTGGTAACCGCAGCATCATATTGCGCTTTGGTGATATCAAGAGATTTTCCCAGTCCGTCAAAAATCTCATTGTACTGTTTTCTTTGTTCTGGTGTCATATATAATAAATAGTGTGATTACGTGTTTTTTGTTCAATCCCACGGATATTTTTTTTTCTACCTTGTGCATAATCATCCTACTAAAAGCGTGACTAACGCTTTTCAGTATATGCAATGACAGGGATAAATGGCTTGGAAGGACTTCGAAAATGAATCAACAGCAGACCTCATTGAGTATATAAAATGGGGTAACCAGCCGGAATACAAAGATACGGCAGGGGATGCTTTTATTGCATTTTGTTTCAGGTTCAGGGAGGATCTGCAGAGAAAGTGCCGGGTTATCTGCCGTAATTGGGGTTATGACAACAGCGTGGCTGATGAAATTGCGGAAAAAGCGTTCGCGAGGTTTTTAAAATACCCGAAATATAAACACGCTAAATGCAAAAGCGGAGATATAGAAAAATGTGTGCGGCTTTATTTGTACGGCTTTGCGGGTAATTTACTCGCAGATCATAGAAAGGCCGAAAAACAACCACCGAGCCCCTTTACAGGCGACGAAAAAATCATAACTGAATTTCCGGATATTGAGGCAATGAATATAACAGTTGAGAGAAAAGCAATATTGACGAAACAATATGAAATTATAAAATGTGCGTTGGAACGATTGACCCCAAAACACAAAACCATTTACCTTACCTATAAGCAATATGAGTATTTTTTAAACCAGGGATTTTATTTCAAACGTTCTTTTTTGAAGCGTATGCAAGATGAACTGGAACTTAGCCAGGCAACGATCAGGGTTTATAAAAAAGAGGCTTTTGATAAGATTGCCGAATACCTTAAAATTTATGGCTCGAAATAGTTTACATATTACCCCCGATACTATGACAGAGTGGATGGCGTCCACCGGTTTTTTGTTTCCCCGCAATGAACTGGAGCTGGCCCGGTTCGAAAAATTGTATGCTGAGGTGGAGGAAGACCTGAGCAATTCTCTTGTTGATCCTGAAATTATTTTGGGGAGAAAAACGAGAACAAATATCATTTCGATCGACGGAAAAATTGAAGCGCAAAATCAGCCAAAGTACAAGATGGTTGCCCGAAAAGGCGACAGCAATATACCGCAGCATATCATGGATAGAATAAAAGCAAACCAGGATAAAAAGAAAAAGGATGATCACGGCACTGAGAAAGACAAACCTGCATAAACTGGCGGCTTTTATCGCTGAGGATTTTACTTCGCAAAATATTACCCAACTGGAAAAAATTGCGGAGTCAGAAGATATATCCGTGTATTATGATCACTACGAAAATAATTTCGACGGCATGCTGGTTTGTGATGAAGAAAATAATTTTCATATACATCTCAATATTGACAGAGGAAATACACCTGATTCACCGCGTGGGCGTTTTAGTTTTTCCCATGAACTGGCTCATTATTTTATCGAAGAACACAGGATACCTTTGCTTAAAGGCGAAGCCGCACCACATGGGTCATTACATGATTTTGAACACCGGGGTCTGGTCGAAGATGAGGCTGACTATTTTGCGGGATGTTTGTTGATGCCGGAAAAACTTTTTCGCAAAGTCCCGACAGGGAAAAAATTTTCACTCGACACCATCTTAACGTTATCGGGCGCCTTCCATACAAGCGTACTTGCTACCGTGTTGCGATTTGTTGAAATCGGCACCCATGAAATATGCGTGGTAGTCTCTGAAAAAAATATTGCGAAATGGTTTGCAAAAAATTCCGAATTTCCCGACTGGGCATTCCGTTTTAAGGTACATCAAGCCTTACCACCTTCTACTGTTGCCGGAGAATTTTTCTCGAAACCGGATGCCAAGTACACAGGTGTTGAAGATGTCGAACCAGAAAATTGGTTTTACCCAAGGTGGCAGCCAAAAACGCAAATGCATGAGCAGTGTTATTTTTCCGACAGCTACGGCTATGTGATCAGCCTTATCTGGTTTGATTAATTAAAAAAACAAACAACAACAAGATTCTATGCCTGAGTTAAGCTTCGATGAAATAAAAAACTGGAGTCAATTTGAGGAATTGGCTGTTGCTTTTTTTCGAAGCTTAAAAAATGCTGAAAAAACGCATATTGTCGATGTCCGGGTAAAACCTTCCGGTATAGGACCCGATGGTGGTACTGATATACTTGTTGATTTTATACTTTCTGATTATATCAATCAATTCACACGAACTTGGGTCATCCAATGCAAATTTCACAATGAGCCCATATCGCCCAAAAAAATATCCGAGATAAATATACCCACGCTTATTCATTCAAATAATGCCTGTGGCTATTTATTAATTTGCAAATCTAGGCCAACAACTTCTTTAACCAAATTATTTCAAAACTTAAAAGAACAGACAATGCATTTTCAGTATAAATATGAAATATGGTCAGGAGAAGAATTTAAAAACAAATTGATCCTGGGACACCCGTCGATACATCAACAGTTCTTCCCACAATATTTTGAAGGTCTAAAAAAAGTTGAAAGCGAAATAATAAAATGAAAGCGTTTATATCATATTCTTTAAATGATCAGGAGCAATATATTGCAACACTCCTTTCCTACAGGCTGAGAGAACAAGGATTTTCATTAATCTTAAATAGTAATTTCCAGAATGAAATAGATATTACAACCACCTATCAAATGTTTTCAACCCAGCTTTTTGTCGGCCTTATCTCTTATAACGGCGCACAATGGAACCGGGTTTTGCAGGAATACGAAATTGCATTGTCGAATAATATCCCTGCGATACTTTTGATTGAGGAAAATGTGATTATAGCTCCCAACTTTCAAGGTAATTTTGTTCGATTCAACAGGAGCAACCCACATCCGGCAATTGAAGAAATAAGGAGGAGGATGTCCGTGCAGCGACCGGCAGGGAATGAAGGGCTGGGGTGGATACTTGGAGGCGCAGCGCTACTTGCCATCATTGCACTATTATCAAATGGCGGTAAAAAATAGAATTGATTAATGAGCATTTACTAAATATACTTTTAGTTTGCCTTCCTTCATAAAAGTTGAATTTTTTTTAATTTTTTATTCAGTTACTCAGCATTATTCGTCCAACGAAACTGAGGCTGATTAGCGAACAAAAAGCAGAGAATATATTCGTCGCCCTGCCATATTGCAATGCAAGGTTAGCGGTACCAGCCCGCATCTCACTTCAAAATATTTCACGCCTACACATTTCCGCAGCTTGGCTCGAGGGTAACCAGTTCAGCAAGTTTGGCAGCCACGTCTGCCATTGGATCTTCAGCTGTGCTAAGACCTGTCCGTGATGCAAGCAGCGGACTAACTTCTCGAAGAGCTTCATATGTCGTGTTATGAACAATGGGAACCAATTGGTCACGAGCTAGCAACGCTGAAAGCTCTTTATCTGCAATGCGCTCTTGCGGGAGGCGTCGAATTAGTGCAGGCGTTACCAAAACCAACCCTATCCGCGAATTCGCCAAACCTCTGTCGATGGCTCGCATTAGCGGTACTCCTAACGCTACGTCTTTCTCACTGAACCAAACGGAAACACCTTTGGACACAAGTAAGTCATGCAGCTCCTTCGCAACTCCATGCCGATCGTCCCATGCATGACATAGAAAGACGTCCCGAAGATCAGGAGTTGTTGCAAGATTCTCAATTGTGTGTCGGATAGGTGTAAGAGCCTGCACCTCGGCATGTGTATAATAAACTGGTGAACTCGATCGTGACCAGCGAGGCTTTGAATTTCTGGCTATTCGACTCCTTCCACCACTCGAAGTGCTTCCCATTGAATTGGAAGACAAATAGGAATTTGAATAAGATGGATATGAGTTGTAGCTGCGATATCCGCGTCTGCTACATACGGGACAGGCGTCTCTTCCACTTTGTGTGCGATGTCCATATTTTGGGGCTGTGCATCCTGCCATGTTGTTCAAGTTTAATACTATCTAGATTAGTTTTGCTATGCAAAAATATCAAACGCTCATAAGCTGAAATAATATGTTGAAAAGATAGTGGTCGCCGAGGATTTAAGCAAACTGTGTCTACTCCTTCGCAGTTTTTCAAACATCCACGCCAAATCATAAATTGCATCTACATTTGCAGCCTCAATTCCTTTACTGTACCGTTTGTTTCCTATTGTTGGAATAATCCACTGCAACAAAAATTTGCTTTTCGAAAACCTTCACGCGCTTAGCTATTAAAAAGATGATCTGGATTTCAAATGTTAGCGAAACTTTAGCGCATATCATTATCCAAGAATTTGCCGAAAAAATAACCAAAACGATTTATCACGAAGAAGATTATTTTTGCGCTAAGTTCTTACTCACAATCCAGTAATTCTGGTTAACAACGAGGTTAACAGACTTAGCCACATTGCTCAAACGCAGCACCAGTGCGAGTTTCAAAAATAAAAAGTAGTCCTGTCGGGACTACAACCTCCTGTCGGCATATTTTTCTTTTGTAACACTTCGGAATTTTTTTTTTGAATACTCTCTGAGACGGTTTTAGTTCTAATTCTTTTTTTTCAAATCTGCTTACGACGCTGGATTTTGGAATACAAGCCATATTCAGCATACCGCATTTCTTGGAGAATTAAGCGTACATCTTGCTATTTGACGGCAAAAAGATATTTGGAAATGATGATAAGTATTTGCAATCGCGGTTAAATGAAAAAAATACGTCGCAACATTTGGAAATCTAATTTATATTACTTTATATTTGTAACTAATAAAAGTTTATAAAATAAACTAATGAAAAAATATCCGATTCGATGCCCGGTTACTGCTTATTTGAGTGTTATAGACGGTCATTGGAAACCGTTACTACTTTGGCATTTACAAACAAAACCATTGCGGTTTAAAGATATTTTGTTACGCCTCCCGGACATTTCGACCCGAGTACTTACAGAACAACTTAATGAAATGGAAGAGGATAAGTTGATTAGCCGTAAAGCGTATAACGAAACTCCTCCCAGGGTAGAGTATGAATTGACGAATTATGGCAGGACCTTATTACCTGGTTTGGCTTTGTTACGCGAGTGGGGCATACAGTTTTTGAAGGAAAACAAACACACTCTTCATCCCGACAGTGAATGGAATCAAAAAATTGTTGAGTTACTAAAAAAATAAAATCACAACGCCGGCATCGCTTGTCTGTTTCCTGATTGCCGGCAAAAAAGCACATTCAAATGAAAAAGATTGCACCTATTCAATCAGCTAAATTAGCTGTTTCGCCCGGGCCTTTCAGCACAGGCGTAAAGGCCAACGGTTTTTTGTTCCTATCGGGCCAGATCGGCATTGACCAGGATGGTGAGCTTGCCAATGATTTTGATCTCGAGGTGAGGCAGATATTTAAAAATATTGAAGCCGTATTGTCGGAACAAATGCTGACGTTCGACAACGTTGTGACTGTTACGATATATTTAAAGAACATGCAGAATTTTAAACGACTCAATGATATTTATAAGACTTACTTCAACGGTTATTATCCGTCAAGAACGTGTATCGCGGTTTTGGAACTGCCGCTGAAAGCCAATGTTGAAATGACTTTCACCGCCTTAACCATTCACTGATTATGCCTTTAGTTACATTTACTTTGCTCAAAGGTCAACCAGCTGCCCTGAAGACCAAACTTGGTCAAGCTGTTCATTTTGCACTGGAAAATGCCGGCGTTCCAAAGGCTGACAGATTTCAGAGATTCCTGGAACTCGAAAGTGAGAATTTCAACTATGACCTTCATTATCCTGACTTGTCAGAGTCCCGCACAACTCGTTTTGTCCTGATCGAAATACTTTTTTCAGTTGGGAGAAGTGTGAAAGTTAAACAAAAGATACTAAGCGATCTGCTTGAACATTTGCAAGCTGCTGGTATATCTTCAAACGACATCATGGTTAGCTTTCAGGAAACGGCCTGGGAAAATTGGTCGTTTGCAAATGGTCACATACTTCATAAATAGTCCCTGATATGCTAAAGAATTACTTTGTCACTGCCTGGAGAAGTCTAATTAAGAATAGAATTTATTCTATCATTAATATTAGCGGGTTGGCAATTGGAATTACTGCGGTGTTGTGCATTTTAGTGTATGTGAAGGATGAATTATCATATGATAGATACCATCCAAATAGTGATCGCATTTTCCGAGTCATTCAAGGAGGAACTGGGGAGCAATCTGCAAGTCTACCATTTTTGGCCGGACCATCTATCCAAAATGATTACCCACATTTAGTTGAGTCCGTGGTGCGCTTGTTTAACTGGCAAGCGACCAGTCTTTCTATTATGTATGACCGTCCAGGCGATCGAAAAATTTTTAACGAGCCGAGATTCTTTTTTGCAGATTCGACATTTTTCAAAGTATTTCATTTCCAATTTATCAAAGGTGATCCTTTAACTTGTCTTGATGCACCCGATAAAGTTGTCATCACTAAATCAACAGCAAAGCGATACTTTGGTGACGATGATCCTATAGGCAAAATATTGCGGTATGAAGGAAAGCAAGATCTCGCCGTCACCGGGTTAATAGAAGATGTTCCGAAAAATTCTCACTTTATATTTGATTTTATTGCGTCGTTCAAATCGCTGGAATCACCTACGATTGTCAAAGATTTCCCAAGAGCGACCATTCCTCAGCGATGGTACTGGAATCCCGTGTGGACTTATGTTTTATTAAAGAAAAAAGAAGATGCTCTTGCTCTCCAAAAGCTAATGCCTTTTGTGGTAAAGAAATATTATGAACCAATATTAGCCAGTCAAACAAAATATTCTTTACAACCACTGACAGATATTTATCTCCATTCAAAACCTCTTTTGAGCGAGATCGGCCCATTAAGTAGCATTCGATATGTTTATATCTTTTCAATTGTTGCGCTATCGATACTTTTGGTTGCATGCATGAATTTTATAAACTTAACCACCGCGCGCTCAGCAGAACGATCTAAAGAAATTGGAGTTCGGAAAGTGATGGGTGCACTAAAATACAATCTGGTACTTCAATTTATCATCGAGTCAATGGTCATCACGTTACTCGCAGCTTTAATTGCTATCGCACTTACAGTTCTGGCGCTGCCGAGAATGGGGTTGCTCGTTGGCAAAGAGCTTAGCTTAACCACATTATTGGATCCAACGTTTTTAATTTTATTTATTGTGATGATTTCGTTGGTGGGTTTGATTTCCGGAATTTACCCGGCATTCGTCTTGTCATCACAAAGTGAGGTGAAAGTATTAAAAGCAAAAGGTGCAGGTTTATCCGGAAGCACCTACCTGAGAAAGAGTCTGGTGATGATTCAATTCATGGTGTCAGTGATACTTATTTCAGGATCTATTATCGTGTTCAAGCAAATATCGTTTATGCGCAATGCTGACCTGGGATTTGGCAAAGAGCAAGTCCTCGTAGTGCCCGTTGAGAAAACCTCCATTGTACCAAAGTTTGATATCTTTAAAGAGGCCTTGCTGTTGAATTCAAACATTACGGCAATCACCGGATGCCATGCTGTAATTGGAAAAGATTTCCAAACCAGTAATTACAAAAGGCCAGAGCAACATGATATGGTAACTTTCCCAATCCTCGCTGCAAGAAATGATTTCTTCGAAACAATGCAGATCAAATTAATAGCGGGTCGCAGTTTCAAAAAAGAATATACCGATACGTCGTGGAATGTAGTAATCAATCGCAGTATGCTCCAGGCATTAGGATGGAAAAACCCTGAAGATGCAATTCACCAGGATCTTGATGCAGCTCTTGAAGGAAGGGTTACAATCGTGGGAGTTTGCGAAGATTTTCATTATGCTTCTTTGAAACAATCGGTTGGTCCATTGATTATCGTAAGGGCAAAGACTGGTAGTTATATGGAAACGGGAATGACAAATTTTTTATATGCAAGAGTAAACACCGGTAACCTACACAACACAATTTCTTTTATTGAAAAAACGTGGAAAGAATTTGCAAGTGAAAACGCGTTTCAATTTTTCTTTCTCAATGAACAGTTAAATAATACTTATAAAGAAGAAGAAACACTTGGCAAAGTTGTTACAATATTTTCTGCGCTCGCGATTGGATTGGGAGTTATGGGATTATTTGGATTGACAGCTTTTTCAGTTCAAAAAAGGAGAAAAGAAATCAGCATTCGAAGAATAGTAGGAGCGTCTTCAGGTTCAATATTCGCCTTACTTTCGAAAGACTTTATCATCCTGATATTGCTTTCTGCTGTAGTCGGTATCCCCGCTAGTTGGTTTTTAACACGCGAGTGGTTAACCGATTTTGCCTATCGGGCGCCAATTGGTACAATCGCATTCATACTAAGTTTAGTGATCATATTAATCGTTACTTTTTTGACCATAAGCTATCAAGTTTTTAAGGCAGCTAGGGAAAATCCAACTAAGTCATTGAGGAGGGAGTGAATATGATTCGTTGTTTTGTTTACCACTAAATCATTCAATCCATTATTATGGAACCCGTCTATATTATTGGTGCCGGCGCTATCGGTAAGGTGTTGGCTGTTTGTTTGAGTAACGACGGAAGGAAAGTCGTCTTACTGCGCGGCAGCGTCGACAATGGCGAAACACACAGAGAAAATATCCGTGTGATGCTCGCGTCAGATAAAATAATTGAAGCAGTGATAACAATTGATATGCTTAGCAACTATCCTAGTCTCGAAGGATTGATAGTGCTGTGTAATAAATCCTATGGTAATGCAGCTTTAGCAGCTGCGTTGAAAGACAAGATCGGCAATTCTCCGCTTGTGCTCCTGCAAAATGGCTTGGGTGTGGAGCAACCATTTATGGACTTTCCATCTGTTTACCGTTGTGTACTTTTTGTTACCAGCCAACCGATCTCAGACACGAAGATAAATTTCAAGCCGGTAGCCGTATCGCCCATTGGAAAGATCAATGGCGGCGATGACACTTCACTTAGCAATATCGTCGGTTTACTTAATACCCCGTATTTTGAATTTAGAGCTGAAAGTAATATTCAGCCCGTCATTTGGAAAAAGGCCATCATCAATAGTGTGTTCAATTCGGTTTGCCCCTTGCTTGAAACTGACAATGGCATCTTTTACCGGAACCCAAAGGCTTTGCAGATCGCGGAAAATTTAGTGACCGAATGTTTGTGCGTAGCAAAAGAACAAGGCGTTAATCTTGAGCAACGAGAAGTGATCGATACCCTCTTGCTAGTCAGCAGATCTTCTGACGGGCAATTTATCTCCACCTTACAAGATATCCGCAACCGCAGGCTCACCGAAATAGAAACCCTGAACCTGGCCATTGCCGGAATGGCCGCAACAGAACAAGCTGTTATCCAAACCCGTTTGCTGGGCGAGTTGATTTTATTAAAATCTCTATTATAAATTAACCATAAGACAAAAAGTCAAATGAAAAAAGGATTAACCATTATTGCCATATTTATTTTTTCGAAAACGAGTATTGCACAAAACATTTCGGGGAACTCGGACACTGTCGCCATCAAACAAACTATCAATAACTTTTTCGATGCCATGCGCAAAGGCGATAGCATGGTATTGAGATCTGGTTTCTCAAAAGGCACGGTGTTGCAAAGCATCGCAAATGACCAAAACGGAAATGCGATATTATCAACCAGAACCGCAGATGATTTTGTAAAAAAAATTAGTTCACCTCACACAGCGATTTACGACGAAAGAATTGTGTATGGTACTATAAAAATTGACGGCGATCTTGCCTGTGTTTGGACGCCTTACAAATTTTATGTCGGTGATCAATTCAGCCACTGCGGTGTCAATGTTATTCAATTGATGAAAACCGCAGATGGGTGGAAGATAATTTATATTGTATATACCACCCGAAATGATAATTGTATTCAATAAATGGATGTAATTCCCAAGCGCCTGAATCATAAGTTAATCGCTAAAGGAAAAATAAAATGAAAAAAGTATTCAGCATTGCGGCAATACCGGCCTTTGGTTACGCAATGGCAGACGACTGGTGCAACAGTATTTCGCGAGTTGATAATGGAAATTTATGCACGGTTATTAAAATCCTCGAGGTTGCTGTTCTTATTTCAATTCTTATTTTTATTGGATTAATTATTTTCAAATCGCAGATATTGAAAGGCGAAAAACCTGATTGATACACCGAGGAAAATGCCGATAAGAAAGCATGTCAAAAATTGAAGAATCAGAAAAATATCGATCAATTTCTGATATGCATTTTCCGATAAATTTTTTCGTTACATGCCGCACTTCAAAACCGCATTCGCAAACTGATTGCACTTTTTAACTTCATTCACTGCGTCCGACCATGGTTGCACCGGGTACTCTAATTCGATATCGGCAAATCTTGGCCAACCTTTTTCTCCCGAATGTTTTTGAAGCAGCAGTAACACATCCTTTATCGGAGTTTCACCCTGGCCCCATGCGAAATTAGTATTGGCTGGAGTTGTTTTTGGCCCCGTCTTATCTTTAAGATGACAATTGAAAATGCGGTCATGATATTTTTCTAAAAAGACACATGGATTTTGACCAGTTGCCCCATAATAGTGACCAATATCAAAACTTATCATGATTGCGGGTGATGCTGCGAGATAAGGATCAATGGAGAAACTTGGAAATCCAAATTGTTGATGTAAATGAAACGCAACAAACATGTCGTGCTTTTCTGCGAATTTCGCGAGCCTCGGAACGCCACCTTCAACCCAATCGAGTTCGTCAGATAAAGCTTTTGCGCCAAGTGCTTTTCCCATACGAAAAGCATAATCCACTTCATCGTCTGTCCATGTAGCAGGCGAAACTTTTAGCATATGGATCTCGACACCTGCATCATTGAATAACTTACGACACTCTTCAAATTTTGTCATTGGAACAGACTTTCTCCATTTGCGCTGTTCTTCATTACCGGGAAGTGAGCCCCATCCACCACTGGCACCGATAGTCATTTTGCTGTAGTCGAATGGAGGCCTGTTATTTCTTTCAACAGTTGTAGTGCCAGGAATATTTTTTACATGGTAGCTTTCAATATTTCTTTCCACTGTATTAGCATCAGGTCCATTACCACCGGGAATACCTGCAAAGACTTCTGCAGCTCCTCCCATAAACTCGATGGAAGTGATACCCGAATCTTTACAATATTGTAAAATGTCTTGTACACTTCTGTTTTTCATGTCGCGAAAACTATATGTTATCGCGCCGATTTGAAGTCCTTCTTTTGATTGTAGACTAGATGAGTTCTCTATCGTTTCCGAATCTTTGAAAATTTTAGATTCCGAGACAAACGGCTTCAATGCAAGCGCACCAGTTGCTGCCACCGCGGCGCCCCAGAATTTTCGTCTTGATAATTTTGTTTGGTTGAATTGGTCCATGATAATCTTTTTTCTCAAGCTTGTTTATTGAAATCATCGCTAAGGTAACGCTCTGCAAGTTCATACATTCAGTTTTCGACTTTACTCCCATAAGCTTTATCAATGTAAAATTCTTCGTTAACAAAAATGACCTCTCAAATTTTGAAGAGGTCATTTTTTGTCGTGCGATTTATCAGATCCGTTTCGTTTTCTACAATCCACTCATAACTAAAACTTGGAACGAACCGGGTATTAAAGAAGGTCGAAACTCACCTTTCTTTTTGGGCACAAACTCACCGGTAGGCGAATATAAATTATGCGTTACCTGATCAACCGTCATCGTTCTTGCACCAGTTTTGGTTTTTAGATTTTGAATTACGGCATATTTGTCGGGCGACAATTCTTTTATGATCGTAAGCGTGCCATCACCATTTGAAGAGTAGACAGTTTTTAATTTTGAATCGAAACCTACTGCATCACATTCATCACCGATTGGTAAGCTGGTTACAATTTTTCCGTTGAGGGCATTCATTACGATCAGCACTTTGTTTTCACAGCCAGCAAATAGACGCATTGTTTTTCGATCGATCGCCAAGCCGGATGCGCCCTTTCCCGGAGTGTTGGGCCATGTATGGATAATCTTAAATGTCTTCGCATCAATCACATCCACTTCGGCCTTTTCCGCGTTGTTGACATATATTTTTCCAGTTCCGTCACTTACCGCAGTTTCAGGCCAGCCGGTCAACGTAATAGTAGCAACTGCTTTATCAGTTTCCGGATCGATAACCGTTAAATTTTTACTCCTTCCATTACAACTGATTATTTTTTTAGAAAAATCATCGTAAAAAATTCCATCAGAAAATTGTCCGGTGGGAACATGTGCGAGTACGTTGAAATTTTTTAGATCGAATACTAGAACACTGTTCGATGAGCCGTTGGAAATATAACCTTTGCCCAACGCATGCACCAGCGCAATGCCATGCACATCTTTTTCTGCGGTAATAACGCCTATCGAATCACCTGTTAATTTATTCAGCACATTTACCTGCGAACCGTGTGATACATACAGTCTATCGGATGCAGAATCAACAGTAATATAATCATAACCACCACCGCTTTTAATATGGAAAACTGTAGTAATTCTATATTTGTTTTCAGATTGAGCGTATATGGATGTGAATACCGTTGTGAAAAGGATTGCAAGGAGGAAAATAATTTTATTCATTTGAATATTCTCTTTATTTATTTTAAAAAATGGCAAAACGAGATTTCCAGATTTTAAACATAGCAGGAGAATCTGTAGGAATTTTGTAGAGAATACTTCAGCATCGCCAATGAATAAATATCTGTTAAAAATTTACTTAACAAATGTGAAAGTAATCCATTACATTTACTTTCGTTAAGTAAATATTATCATGAAACTTCATTCTATCGGTGAATTTGAGGAACTGGTACTTTTAATGGTTGCGGCTTTGCACGACGAAGCCTACGGAGTAAGTATACAGGATGCGCTTGTCGAAAAATTATCAAAAAATATCAATATCAGCGCCATTCATGTTGCTCTTAAGCGAATGGAGGATAAAGGATTTGTCAAATCGCGATTCGGAGGTATTACCGAAGACCGCGGTGGCAGAAGGAAAAAATATTACGTGATTACTGCTCTTGGAAAACGCATGCTTGACAGTCAATATGAGTTGCGAACCGAACTTTATAAAATGATGCCTAAAATATCCTTTGGCAGATGAATGTGAAACCACCCAATTGGCCACTGCGGTTTCTCCGCTGGTTCTGTAGTGAAGACTATCTCGAAGAGATTGAAGGTGACCTTACCGAAATTTTTATTTCCCGGCACGAACATTCTCCAGCAAAGGCACGTCGACAATTTTTTTGGAACGTGCTAAAACATTTCAGACCTGAGTTTATCAAATCTCTCAAATTAAAACCACGGTATAATCCTACAATTATGATTCGTAATAACTTCAAAACCTCATTCCGAAATTTAGTACGGAACAGAAACTATGCTTTCATCAATATTGCCGGGCTCGCTATCGGGATAGCAGTTTGTACGATCATTTTTATGATTATACAATTTCAATCTGGTTTCGACAATTTTCATTCAAAAAAAGATCGCATCTATCGTGTGTTGACAGAATATCATCATGCAGATGCAGCAACTATTTCTTACGGTAAAAATGTTCCTTTTCCAATGCCCACGAGTTTGAAAACAGCTTTTCCCCAGTTGGAACAAGTCACTCCAATTTATGCAAGTCACAACGACGAGCTTCAAGTGCTTGATGATAATGGAACTCCTGTAAAAAATTTCAAAGAGAAGACTGGTGTGTTTTATACTGACCCTTCATTCTTCAGCATGTTTGATTTTCCGCTGCTCGCAGGTTCTTATGCTTCATTAAAAGATCCAAACAATGTATTGCTTACAAAAGAGATTGCAGAAACATATTTCGGCGATTGGAAAACAGCAACCGGTAAATCTATCAAGCTCACAGGAACATATCGCGTGGGTGCGGGATTATTTCAATTCCCGCCAATAGTGCTAAAAGTTTCAGGCGTTCTCGCAAGCATACCGGCAAATACAGATTTTCAGTTGAAACTTGTGGTTGCTTACGGAACAGATTTCACAGGAGATAAAGAATACGGATTCCAAAATCCTGACTGGAACGGAACAGCGCCTGATTATGGTTGCTATGTGTTGTTGCCGCCGAATATTTCTGTCGACAATTTAAATCAACAATTAAAAGAGTACTCCCGAAAAGTACAATCCCCAGAAAAAAAGGATAGTTATATTATACAATCATTAAGTGCGGTGCATTATGATACACAAACCGGAGATTACAGTAATAAAACAATAAGCCGGCAACTTCTTAATGTCCTGTGGCTGATCGCAGCGTTCATCCTGTTAATTGCCTGCGTAAACTTTATTAACCTCTCTACTGCACAAGCCGTAAATCGTGCAAAGGAAGTTGGTGTAAGAAAAGTATTGGGGAGTAATAAATCCCAATTGCAAATGCAATTCATCGTTGAAACATTTTTGATCGTCACAATTGCCGTAGTGCTTGCAGCAGGTATTTCATTTTTTGCATTGCCATCAGTAAACCGGCTTTTGGAACTCTCGCTTTCATTCAACGTATTGAACAATCCTGCAATTATTTTATTTCTTTTGACTGTAACAATCGTGGTAACCTTGCTCGCGGGCTTTTATCCGTCGATTGTTTTATCGCGGTTCAATCCCGTCAATGCTTTAAAAAGTAAACGTGCGACGGGTAATGCAAAAGGAATTTCTTTAAGAAGAGGATTGGTTGTATTTCAATTTGTCATTGCGCAAGCGCTTATTATCGGAACATTGATCATCGTAAAGCAGATGGATTTTTTTATGAATCAGCCATTGGGATTCGATAAAGAGGCAATTGTAAATGTTCCTTTTCGTCCGGATAGTACCGCCAGCAAGCTTGCGAATTATTTACGACAACAGTTGTTGTCAGTAAACGGCGTGCAGGCAGTAAGTTTTAGCTCCCACACTCCGGTGGAAGATGATAACGATATGTGGAGCACATTCAAATTTAATCATGCAGCGAAAGAAGAAGATTTTCAGGCCATCACTAAATTCGCGGATAATGAATATGTGTCGACTTATAAATTACAACTGGTAGCCGGAAGAAACTTGCAGCAATCAGATCCGACGAAAGAATTCCTGGTAAATGAATCGCTCGTGAGAAGTTTGGGATTTAAAAAACCAGAAGATATATTAAACAAAGAAGTAAGCATCTGGAATGGTCTCATAAAATGTCCTGTTGTTGGTGTAGTAAAAGATTTTAATGACAGATCTTTTCGACAGAATGTGGCGCCACTGCTGATTACCACAAACATCACGATGTATCGCCAGGCTGCAATAAAACTTGCAACGAATAACATGTCTTCTACGATGCAATCTGTTAAAAAAATATGGGAGCAAACATTTCCCAATTATGTGTATGATTACAAATTTCTTGATGATAAGATTGAAAGTTTTTATAAACAAGAAAATCAATTATCGCAGTTGTATAAAATTTTTGCAGCAATCGCGATATTCCTTAGCTGTCTTGGCTTATATGGGCTCGCATCATTCATGGCAGTACAACGCGTAAAAGAAGTTGGCATTCGTAAAGTACTTGGTGCCTCTTCAGGCAATATCGTTTATTTGTTTTCAAAAGAATTTATCATACTTATCACCGTTGCTTTTGCAATAGCTACACCCATTGCGTGGTATTATATGCACCAATGGTTGCAAGATTATGCATATCGCATCAACATTAGTTGGTGGTTATTTGCTGCAGGTGGACTTGCTGCAATAATTATTGCACTTACAACAATCAGTTTCCAGGCAATAAAAGCGGCGAGTGCAAATCCAGTGAAGAGTTTGAGAACGGAGTAAACACTTCATCTAATATTTGTTGTGGTTTTCGAAATTTATCAGCCGAAAAAAGAATCAAAGGTGATATATGGGAAAAATATTATCCAGGGGATTGCTGACTTTATATGTAATGATATTGATCTGGCTGGTGTTATTCAAAACTTCATTTAGTATTTCGACACTAGTTGCGCATCATCATCAAAGGAGTCTTAACCTGGTTCCATTCGCTGCTCCTTCTATGATAGGTGGACGAATTAATTACAGCGAGATGGTATTTAATTGCGTATTATTTATTCCATTCGGATTGCTGTTGGATGTCAATTTCAAAAAAACCGGATTTTTCCCTAAGCTTGTTTTTATGTTAATTTTTAGTCTGTCTGTTGAAATCACTCAATATATTTTCGCTATTGGAGCGACAGACATAACAGATGTAATTACAAATACAGTTGGAGGTTTTCTTGGATTGATATTGTATAGTGTTAGCAATCGCTATATTAAAACTGAAAAATTAGATAGATTTATTATTTCTGTCGGCATACTTCTGCTTTTATTATTTGTCTCTATATACGCAAGTCATTTCGTTCGAAGACGGTGGAGATAAATGGGTGGCGTCTCAGTTTGAATTTTCTATGTGCTCCTATGTATCTATGTGCCTATGTGGTGAAAAAAAATTTACCACATAGGCACATAGATACATAGGAGCACATAGAAAATTTAAATTTGAGACATTACTGACACATGCAACAAGAAATTTTTATTCGCCCAGTAAAATTTTTAACTTCTTCCCTAAAGCTTCCGGTTCAAGGTTTGTTGCGATGATCACTCCATTTTTATCGATGAGATAATTTTGCGGTAGCATTAAAACTCCATACTGTCTCGCTGCTGCATTGTTCCAGAATTTCAAATCAGACACATGCGTCCAGCTTAATCCGTCGGCATGAATGGCGTTAATCCAGTTTTTGTATCCGTTGGCTTTATCCAACGAGACACTCAGAATTTTAAAATCTTTGTCTTCATATTCATGAAACACTTTTACGAGACCTGGATTTTCTTCCCTGCACGGCCCGCACCAACTCGCCCAAAAATTAAGCAATACATAGTTCCCTTTGAAAGACGATAGTGATATTAATTTTCCTGCGGTATCCTTTTGAGAAAATTCCAGTGCCTTCGAACCAATCGCCGTTTTTTTTGCTATTTGAATCCTGCTTTCCAAATCTTTGCCCGCTTTTGTATTTCTTTGTTCAATGGCAAGTTTTTTATAGAGCGGTTCGGCAATTGATGGATTGATACTGCCCATGCCCGCATATTGATTCAGTGCAAATAAGGCTAATGGAGCGGCGGGATTTTTTTTAAAATATTCGCCATATACTTTTTCATGCGAAAGATTCATCCCAGAATCAATTGATGCCTGCCATTTTTTTATCGCCTGTTCATCTTTCATTTTTTCAGCCTCGCTTAAATAATTATTCATCGATGTAACCTGCGCCTGGTAGAACTTTTCGAGATCTTTTAGATATTTATAATCTTTATTGAGTTCACCTGCTTTCACTATAGCATTCGAAAACGAATCCGTGCAGGTGATGCTGATCGATCCCGGTTCAATAAAAAAATCTACATAATCATTATAATGTTTCACTCCATGTGAGTGACCTCCATATTTCGGATAAATTTCCGCCTCCACCGGTTCGCCGATATCACTTGTGAAGGAAAATATTTTATTCTTAGGTCGGCAACTGTCAATATAAGTTTGGCCCGCAACAAAAAAATGTAAATAGACAAATTCAACATCATCGTGTATATTCAATGTGCCCGTGATGTGGACATAGTGATGCTGACGTTGTGCGAAACCAAATTGACAAGCAAACATAGAAACTGCAAAAATAAATTTGAACATGGTGATTGATTTTAAAAAATACACGAATAGAATTTTTGTTGCAATCTATCGCCATGCCTATCGCGGGAAAAGAATCGATGGGATGAGAAATGGTCCGTACAAGGTGGAAAGTTTCAGTCATTCCAAATTCCACCCCCATGTAATGAAAATTCTTTGGGTGCTATGCGGACGATTCCACCAAAATATCTTTAAACTTTTGAAGATCCCTTCGACTGTTTATTTTTAATTTCGAGTAAATATTGTTTACATGCGTTTTTACAGTGCTCAACCCAATATTTAAGTCCATCGCAATTTCTTTATTGGATTTTCCCTCAAGTATCAACCTGGCGATTTTTATTTCACGCTGACTGAGACTTTGCTGAATTTTCGAGAGTCGCTTTTTTTTGAATATCCTTCGTGCTGCGATCAATGCGATGATTAAAGCGAAGATAATGGCCGCCCAAAGAAACCAGCCATTCGGCGGTTGATTATAATCTTCAAATATTCTGCCCGCATAAGGATTATCCGGGTTGAATCTTTTTACAATATCCCGCAGTGTTTTTCGCTGTTCATGATTTAAACCAAACTCGTTATAGATTGAAAGAAGTCCGACCAGTTCAGAAGACGATGTTCGCGCGATATCTATTAGTTTATTTTTAATACTATCGCGTGGCAGCGAATCGCTGTGAACAACACTCAACAGCGCGTTGAGTTCGTCAGTGGCTTTGTTACCAACAATATCAGATTGCCGAATAATGTTTACAGACACATTATTTTGATAGATCAACTGATCGCGATCACTCGCAATAAAAAAAAGGTGGTTGGCATCTTTGCTACCGATGATAAGTGTTGACACCGGATCGCCGTTTTTTATAAAGTGAAGCCGGTATAATTTTTCGGCAGAGTCAGTTGGGAAACTAACTTTAAAATTTCCATTGCTGTCGATATCGCCTTGTGCGACGATCAAAATACTCGATGCCGTAAACATTTGGTTGAAGTTCGATATCCTGCTTATATAAACTTTTTTTGCCCATGAAGAATCGAGATTTGCGTTGCCATGAACTTCAGCAAACTGGCTTAGCGATGTCTTTGAATAAAAGACCAGGAAGATTACCGATAATATTAGATACCTTCTCAAGGTTTATTAAAATAAATTTGATAACTCAGTTCACCTGTTGCGTGCTGCGTTTCAAGATGCAATCGCCATATGCCTTGAAGCGGCAATTTAACCGGGCCCGACATCTGCCCTTTTGCACCGCGAGGACCATCCATTTTTGGATCGGCCGTTAATTGAAAGCCCTCTTCCTTTTTGCCTTCCGGGTCATATAAAATTGCTTTGAAAACTCCAGTGGACAAATGCCCTTTGATCATGTAATCCATTTTGGAATCGTTCTTCTCGACAATAATTTTTATATCATTATTAATAGAAGAATCCTGGCACCTGATATTTTTTTCGATTATCCTTTGCGATTTCGCAAAAATCGAAATCACCATCATTATAAAAATACAAGCTAATTTTTTCATAAACGTTTTAGGCAAACTTCAATCAATCTGCCAAGTTAGAGAAATTTTGGAGGGTGGACGGAAGGATGAGTGTGGGTGGAAAAATTAAAAAATGTGTACATCTTCCGGGCTGAGTGATGTATGATCAGGAAAATTCAGGAATATTTCGCGCAACCAGAGAAAAAGGGTCTTAAAACTTTCTTTGTGCCTTTGTGTGAAAATTTATTTCCCGAATATTTCTGATTTGCGAAGGCTGAAAATTCAAATGGCAGAATGATCCGAAATATTTATTCTCAATTTCAGTTCTTCCGAAAATCACACGTACTTTGAACGGTAAAATGAATGAATATGCAAGGTCTCCCAAAGACGCCGGGTTTTTATCGGTTCATGGCCGGTGATATCGAAGTGATTTGTATAAACGACGGCATATTGTCGGGAGATATAAATGCTGTCAGGGGCGTCAGCATCGAGCAAGTGCGCGCATTGTTTGATGAATCATTTTTTCCATCGGAAGTTCGCTGCACAACGAACAACTATATCATCCGTTCGCAAGGCCATACAGCACTCGTAGATACCGGTGGCGGATCTTTTATCATCGACACGGCGGGCAAAATGCTTGAGAATGCTGCGGCTGCTGGAATCTCACCTTCAGATATAGACACAATATTGTTTACGCATATTCATCCAGATCATATCAGTGGTCTAATGGATGCAAACTGGAAAAAAATTTTTCCGCAGGCAGTTTTAAAAATGCATGCGGCGGAATTTGAATTTTGGCTTTCGGAAGATCCACCGTCGAGAAAGATTGCGCATGTGAAACATGAAGCTGATCACGTCATCCGGTTCATGACTCCTTACTTCGATCAAATAGAACGCTTCGAGCGTGGAGAAGTTTTCCCTGGTGTAAACGCTGTTGCATTACCAGGACATACACCCGGACATACAGGATATTTAATCAGTTCGCAGGGTGAAGAGATTTTAATTTGGGGAGATATTATTCACTGGCCTGTTGTACAGTTTGCATTGCCTGATGCAGCGATGAGCTACGATGTTGATCCGGTGAAGGCTACTGCAACGCGTTGGGATATTCTGAATAAAGTTGCATCGAGTGGACTTCTGGTCGCTGGTATGCATCTTTACTTCCCGGGATTCACTCGTGTTCGTCGGGAAGGAAATGCCTTCGCAATGGCTCCAGTGCCGTGGGGACATGCGACTTATGCAGAGCGAGGAACGTCATCATAAATTTTTATTGTAATATTTTTTGGATGAAAAAAATCCCGATCAGACATATTGCTTCCAATAATAAGGACCAAAATAATACGGGGAGATTTACCATTCGTGATATTCAAACAATACTCGGCGGAAATGAATTAAACCAAGCACCACACAAACACGATTTCTTTTTTATTCTTGCAGTGGAGCGGGGAAAGGGTGTACATGAAATTGATTTTATTAAATACGAGATACGCAACAATGGTATTTTCATTCTTCGTCCCGGGCAGGTGCACCAGCTTCAACTAAATGCATCTTCCTCGGGATACCTGATGGAATTTGATACAGCATTTTATCAACCCAAAAATAATATCACTAACCAGCGATGGAAAAAATCTATCAATAAAAATTTTTGTGAAGTGGAAGCGGGTGCGTTTTCAAAAATGTCATCTATTTTGAAAAATATTTTTGATGAATACACTTTGAAACAAGAGGGATATATTGAAGCCATTAAAGCCAATCTTGATCTTTTTTTTATTGCACATTTAAGGCAAAGCCGTAAAGCAAACAATACCTCTACAAACACAGATAATTATATACAGGAACGTTTCGAAAACTTTATGGCATTATTAGAAAAGAATATTGGGCGTTTAAACAGTGCATCTAAATATGCGGATTTATTAAATCTCTCGTCTTACCAATTAAATGCAATCACAAAGACGTCTGTTGGGAAAACGGTCTCGGATTTAATCAATGAACAAATAATTCTTGAAGCAAAAAGATATTTACTAGCCACGCCCAATCAAATAAAAGATATAGCCGACCATTTAGGATATGAAGATGTTTCCTACTTTATAAGGTTCTTTAAGAAGCATACAGGGTATTCACCGGAACAGTTTCGACAGAACTTTAAATAAGTCCTGTTTAACTCATTAATCGTGCTATCATACCACCCCTCTATCAATCTATTTTTGTGAGCGAATAAGATTACAGCTCAAAAAATAGACAAAATGAAATCAAGAAAAAAACTGTTAGCGTCGCTAAAAACCTGGGTGGTTATTTATCCTTCTATTACACTTTTCTATTTCCTATTTGGAAAGCAATTGTCGGCCCTTCCAATGTATCAACGAACATTTATTTTAACCATTTCGCTTGTTCCCTGGCTAATGTTTATTGGTATGCCGTTTCTCGATTTCATTATTCGCATGATTTCACGCAAGAGTGAAACCAAATAAAAAAATATTAATCAAATAAAATACATCTCAAAATGAAAATTATAATTGTTGGTGCAAATGGAACAATGGGTAAATACCTGGCAAGCGCGTTTGAAAAAGAACACGAAATAATAAGAGTTGCTAATAAGCATGGAGACTTCCATGTAGATATCACTTCCACCTCCTCTATAGAAAATTTATTTAAGCAAGTTGGTTCATTTGATGCGTTGATATCAACCGCAGGTCCAACTTATGTGGGTCCGTGGAAAAATCTTACCGACAAAGAATTTAGAAAAGGTGTTGAAGGTAAAATGATGGGACAAATCAATTTGGTTTTGATTGGACAACATTATATCAACCCAAAAGGATCATTTACATTGATCAGCGGCGCTTTGACGCATGATCCGCAATTGAATTTCGCGAATGCATCGGCAGCGAATGGCGCAGTGGAAGGTTTTGTACGTGCAGCAGCGATTGAATTGGGAAATGGAATACGGATAAATGCAGTTAGCCCAACAGTCATTGAAAATTCTCCACAATATTTTCCCTATTTCCCGGGTGATATTCCTGTAACCATGCAACAGCTCGAATATGGATTTCGCAAAAGTATTTTTGGCGCGAATACGGGCCAGATTATTAAACCATATTAAGTTATTCGAGGACCAACTAAATACTACTTTTCGGTCCCCGAGGAGTCACTGCCACACGCACTCGCACCTCGATGCTGTTAACGCGGGACTCCTCCGTCTACGATCAACCATGCTGTTAGTAAGATTGAAGTCAACGGGTTCCACATAATTTCTCACATGATATATTCCCAACTTTTTAGAAAATCTCGATCGCTACTTCTTTAATAGAAATAAAATTTATACTCTCCGACCGAGGAGTCCCGCAATTAAAGCCCGAGAAGTCGAAATCCGTATGGCGGTGACTCCTCGGTGACAAAAAATTCGTAATCACCGGCCGAGAAGTCCCGCAATTACAACGTGGGAATTTGAAATCTGTATGGTCGGTAACTTCTCGTTGATAAAAGAAAATTTTAACTTACGATTAATCTTTATCTTGAGAGGCATCACTTCCTAAAATATTACGACAAGAACAGCGGGTATGTTTTTTATCCGCTCTTTCGGTCCCCGAGGAGTCACCGCCACACGCATTCGCACCTCGATGTTGTTAACGCGGGACTCCTCGGTCTACGATCAACCATACTGTTAGTAAGATTGAAGTCAACGGGTTCCACATAATTTCTCACATGATATATTCCCAACTTTTTAGAAAATCTCGATCGCTACTTCTTTAATAGAAATAAAATTTATACTCTCCGACCGAGGAGTCCCGCAATTACAGCCCGAGAATTCGAAATCCGTATGGCGGTGACTCCTCGGTGACAAAAATATATTTCAAAAGAACTCACAATCATTGACCGAGGAGTCTCGAAATTCCAACGTGCGAATTCGAAATCTGTATGGGCGGTAACTTCTCAGTGATAAAGGAAGATTTTAATTTACGATTAATCTTTATCTTGAGAGGTATGACTTCCGAAAATATTATGACAAAAGCAGCGGGTATGTTTTTTATCCGCTCTTTGCTGGCCATTATTTTTTTGATGCAGGGTTATGGAAAGATATTCAGTATTGGCATAGCCAAAGTGTACGACATGTTTTTCAAATCCTTCGAAACAAGTTTTCTTCCCAAATGGTTAATCGTTTCGACGGCTTATTACACTTCCTATTCGGAATTCATTTGCGGAATATTATTATTAGCTGGTTTGTTCCAAAAATTTGCCATGTATTTTTTAGCCGTGGATTTATTAATAGTTTCTTTTGGCCACGGATTGATGGAACCTATCTGGGATTTAAGTCACGTAATGCCAAGAGCCATTTTGCTGGCGGCATTGTTTTTATTACCCAGGAATTGGGATACATGGAGTATTGATTCATTTATTCAAAACCGATAAAAATCGAAGTGAGGAATACAACGTATGAAAACATTGCCTTTTCTTGTTTTCATTCTTATCTGCGGTTGCAAACCGACTTCCTATTTTCTGAGTCCCAATCAAGTGAGCCGGATGAAAGGAGTTCTGTTTTTTAGGAATGATGAAAAGATTGCGGGCGAAATCAATATTTCTTTTGAAGAAGACTTCAATACAGACTTTGACACCAAACCAATTGTAAAGTTTATACGGGACGGAAAGAAAGAAGTAGAAAATATAAGTCTTAATGATATTGCAGGTTATGCAATCGGGTCTGATTTTTTTGCACTCAAAAAAATCGATGTGTACTCGAATAATATACATAGGTTATTATTCGTAAAAAGACTTACAAATCCAAACTCAAAAATACAGCTCTATGAATTGTATGAGTCCGGAAGAGGCAATGCTACGGGAGAAACCAATTACTCTTATCACCTTTCTTTGCCCACATCTGGTTTTATGGAAACCATCAATAGCAGGAGCAACAGCTTGATGCCATTCTTCGATCAAAAAATGAGCGAGATAGTATCCGATTGCCCATCTCTTTCTAAAAAAATAAGAACAAGAGAAAAAGGATATTTTATACCATTGGTAACACTTGATATCAAAAAACATCCCGAAGTTCTTCTGAAAATAATCAATGAATACAATAATTGTAAGTAATCACTATGGTGAGTTACTACTTTTCGTCACCGAGGAGTCACCGCCTCATGAACTCGCTCCTCCATGTTGCTTCTGCGGGACTCCTCGGTCAGCGATCAGCCATCCTAGTTAGAAAGAGTGATTTCATCCAATGCCATATAATTCTTGGTCTATCTGAAATGATTAACAATACTTGTTTATTAAAAATCGAAATGCATAATCACTGACCGAGGAGTCCCGCAATTACAACGTAGAAACTTCTAAATGCATATGGCGGTGACTCCTCGGTGACAGAGCGCATTCACTTCACACGAAATAATCAATAATAATCGACTTCTTCTTTTTAACTTTAAGCTACATTCATATTTGCCGATAGTAAATGTCACAGTTTAGTTTCAATACAATCACTCCACATCCATTACTGGCGCCATACATTGCAAAATTATGTGTGTTCGAAAGTAGTGGCCGTCTTCCTGCGCTGGATAAAAAACTGATTGTTCCAAATGCAAATTTCAAATTAACTTTTACTTGTCGCAATGGCATTGTAGCGCATGTGGCTGATAAACCTTTTATTCAAAATGAAAATGATTTGACATTATCTGGACTGATCGATTCGCCAGTTATGCTCGATCCACAGCATGATGTACAGACGGGTACCATTGTCGTCGAATTTAATCCGCTTGGCGCTTATCGTTTTTTTCAGTTGTCGTATGCTGAAGTAAAAAATCAGATAGTGAATCTGTCGGACCTTATTGGCAAGCGTGCGTCAGAAATTCAAATACAACTTGCAGATGCGAACGAGATGAATGAGAAATTACAACTACTGCAAAATTTTCTGATCAAACAATTAGAAAGAACTATTGCCGATCCGATATACGATTATTGCATCAATCGTATATCTCAATCAAAAGGTCTTGTTACCGTTGCAGATCTTGAAAAGAAAACCGGTTATAGTGCGCGATGGCTTCACGCAAAATTCTCTGAGCATCTGGGCACCGGACCAAAAAATCTTTCTGAAATTGCCCGGTTCAAAGAATTTTACCAGGTGTATTCAACCGGTGTCAAATTGCAAAATCTAAAACAATATATTTACGATTATTACTACGATCAATCACATTTCATCAGGGCATTTAAAAGATTCACCGGGTTTGCTCCTACCGATCTTCAAAACAGCATGAACGAACTTTCTACGAAACATTATACAAGCTGAATTCCCGGTTTGATTCAATTTAAAATACGATTTTATTTTAGATACTAAACTATTGTGTACCTATGTGCCTACTGTGC
>JAFDYD010000050.1 GCA_018267615.1 Bacteroidota bacterium
CGATGCTGACATCAAATCAATATTGGACCTAGGCATCCCTCTCTTTACCTCACCCTCATTCCCTCTGCTTTAGGAGAGGGATGCCCAACTTCAAAAACTTGATTTAATAAACGGAATGAAAATTTGAATTTTATATGAGAAATGAATACACTGATTGGTTCTATACGGACAACTAATCAATATACGATTCAGGCATCCCTCTCCTTTAGGAGAGGGAACGAGGGTGAGGTCTTAGGCTTCTTCTTTCACCAACACTTTATTATACTCATCAATCAACCTTCTCTGAATCTCAAAAGGCACCGCGGTATATTCATGAAATTCCATTCTGAATTTTGCGCGGCCCTGTGTGATGGAACGGAGTGAAGAAGAATAATCATGCATTTCCGCTAATGGAACTTTGGCGATAATCTTGGTGAAATGTCCTTCGGTATCGATGCCTTCCATAATAGCGCGACGCGTTTGCAAATCGCTGATGATATTGCCCGAGAGTTCGTCGGGACATAATACGGTAACGGTATAAACCGGTTCCAGGATTTGCGGATCGGCCTGTTGGAATGCTTGTTTGAAAGCCATCAGTCCAGCTATTTTAAAAGAGATATCGTTTGAATCAACAGGATGCATTTTCCCGTCATACACACTCACACGTACATCTCGTACATACGAGCCCGTTAGTGGACCCACCTGCATTTTTTCCATAACCCCTTTCAGAATAGAAGGAAGAAAGCGAGTGTCGATGGCGCCACCGACGATACAATTCAGGAAAACCAGTTTGCCGCCCCAATCCAATTTGTATTCATCGCGGCCACGAACGGAAAAACCTTTTGGATCGGCCATGCCTTCATGCCAGGGTTCAACCTGCATATACACTTCACCAAATTGTCCCGCGCCACCGGATTGTTTTTTATGACGATAATTAGATTGAATCGATTTACGTATCGTCTCACGGTAAGGGATACGCGGTTTTGTAAACCGGACATTCAGTCCCTTGGAAATATGTTCCAATTTCCATTTGATAACAGAAAGATGCAGTTCACCCTGGCAGTGTATCAAAGTTTGCCGCAACTCCTGCGACACTTCCACGATCACGGTAGGATCTTCTTCCTGCACCTGGTGCAATGCGATCGATAATTTTTCTTCATCACCTTTTTGCGCAGGTTCAATAGCAATGCTCATCAATGGAGCAGGGAATTCTATCGGCGGCAATTCATAATTTTTTCCACGCGCATGCAAAGTATTGTTGACATGAGTATGTTTTAGTTTGATAGTCGCGCCAATATCACCCGCATACAATTCATTGATCAGCGTACGCTTCGATCCTTCGACAACATATAACTGGTTTAATTTTTCCGTAACGCCATTCGATTCATTCACCAGTTCCATTCCTGTTTTTATTGTTCCGGAATAAACTTTGAAAAAAGACATTTCACCAATATGCGCCTCTGACATTGTTTTATAAATAAAAATACAGGGAGCGCCGTTCGCGTCGCAAGGCAAAAGATCACCCGATATTGTTTTTTGCGGAGGCATTTCATTCGCACTCGGACAAACATTATCGATAAAGCCCATCAATCTTCCACTACCCATATTTTTTTTAGCGCATACACAGAACAGTGGGAAGAGATCGTGATTGATCATCGCTTTTTTCAAACCGATTTTCATTTCATCTTCATCGAGTTCACCTTTGTCAAAATATTTTTCCATCAGGCTTTCGTCATTTTCTGCAATCGCTTCGATGAGTTCTTTATGCATTTGATCCGCTTTTTCTTTTTCTTCAGCAGGTATCGGTAATTTTTTAGGCTTGCCGCCGCTGTCGGGGAATTGGTACATCGTCATGCGCAACACATCGATGATGGTGTTGAATCCGAGTCCCGCGTTGAGCGGATATTGAACCACCACCACATTGCGTCCGAAATGATCCTTTGCTTGTCGCACTGTTTTATCGAAATCCGCTTTGTCCTGGTCCAGTTTATTGACCGCGAATATCATCGGCGTTTTAAATTTCTCTGTGTATTCCCAAATGATATCCGTTCCCACCTCCACGCCGAAACTTGCGTTGAGCAACATGATACCGGTGTCGGCTACGCGCAAAGAAGAAACTACTTCACCCGCGAAATCATCGTAGCCAGGCGTGTCGAGAATATTTATTTTATAACCGCGCCATTGGGTGTGCAGGAGTTTTGAAAAAATGGAATTGCCGCGTTCCTGTTCCAGTTCATAAAAATCGCTAACCGTATTTCTTTCTTCCACGCTGCCTCTGCGGGTGGTGATGCCGGCTTCGAAGAGCATACTTTCTGTGAGAGTGGTTTTACCAGATCCTGCATGTCCAAGCAGGACGATATTTTTGACGTGAGCGGTATCGAAGTTAGTCATGACAAGCAGTTTTATTTGTATTAAGTTAAGCAAATGGAAGCGGAAATGAAAATAAAGAACCATGATTTCGACGAGATGGCTGCCGGGGTGAGTTCATCGGATTGAGTGCTTATTAATATGATTCGCGGTGGAGGTTAAGAGAGAGATGGGTTTTCGTTTGCGGCTTTGCATCTTTGCAAGAACCGTTTTGCTCGCAAAGGCGCAAAGCCGCAAAGAATATCCCGAGGCAAAAAACAGATCGTTGGTAGTGTTTCAGTTTGATTTTACAGGTGGAAGGTATGGGGTGTAGGGTATGGCAGGCAGTTAATTAAAAGAGTTTCTTAGGATTAAAAATTAAAATCGCGAATTGAAATAAGCTCTTCCATACCCTACACCCCATACCTTCCACCTGTAAAATCAAACTGACCCACTACCAGATCGTCATGGTTTTGGAAGGGAGGGGAAGATTTTTTACCTTCGCGCCCTACCGGGATTAATCGTGATAGTCTGATTTCTCCGATCAAGGGGGAAATTAGTTTGATCACGATTAATCCAGGTCACGGTCCGGTAGCTCAGCTGAATAGAGCGGCAGCCTTCTAAGCTGTAGGTCATTGGTTTGAATCCAATCCGGATCACGAAGCTTTAAAGTGTCGGCAAGAAATTGTCGGCACTTTTTTGTTTTGACCGTTTAAAATTCATACCCGGTTGTTTTATCATCTGCACATTTGGCTATAATCGAGAAAAGGACTTTATTAAATATGGGGTAAAGATCGATCGATAATAGGTTGGCAAAATATACTTTCGCATTAAAAGATCAAAGTTGCGAGCGGCATCAATGGTTTGCAGTTACTGTGGTGACCTAGGATGTCCAAATAACCTCGCATTTAATTATTCAAATATGAGCGACAATATTGAGCAGAAGAATTTTTTGGGTGATAACATGGTGGATAGCACCAAAAAAATAATTAATAGGCATAGAAAGCAGGGTTTTTTTGCTGCCGTGGCAGCGAGCATTTTAGCAGCTATTATTTATGAATATTTAATCAGACCGTTATTATGAATTTTATCCAAAAGAATGTTTTTGGAGATAATCTCATTTATACTGTTTCCCCGAATTTCTCAAGGCAGTTGACAAGTGAATTAAAAGAAGAAATTATATTTCTCCTAAACACATTCAATGCTACATCAGTTTCAATTCGTTTTGAGCATGGATCTGAGACAGCGGAATTTGCTACTTTGGTTGCGCAATTTTTGACTAATAATAAATTTAATGTTTATAAAAACGAAGTGATGATGTCGGAGATTAAAAGAAATGAATTCTCAATAAAACAGCACCCAAGCGATTCAGGATTTGCAATCATTAAGATTGGTTCAATATTGTGATTTATGAATTCCTTAATGAGCCGACGAGTCCCGCTGATCAGAAAAATTTCGCGAGTCGCTGCTGCGGAGACTCGTCGGGGAATGAAGGCTTCATAATTCTTTATTATGTAAATTCGAACGCGCCAGTTTCAGGGCTTATGCCATATTCCGGACTGGCTAATTTTTTTGGACACCGTTGCGCGCAACTAACGAATAGCACATTTAATATTTTGATGGTATGTTTTTTAAAACAGAGATAAAAATTGACGCTGATGAATTTAGAGATTTTATAATTAAGCAACTTGAAGGGATTGAAAACGTTGAATTATTCATTTTAAAAGGGCACATTTTGATTGAGTATGCCTTGAATAAATACATTGATTCTTTTTCTCAACATGACGAATCGTTCGAGGATGCAAGATTTGGTTTTGCTAGCAAAATTCAAATCTGTAAAATACTTGGTTTGTTTTTCGGGAACGTGAATGACAATTTAGAAAGGCAACTATTAATAATTAATAAGATCCGTAATCAAATTGCGCATACATTAGATTTTGAGGAGCGTTTATTGTTAGACCTATATAACCTTAGTGCTGGAGAAATAGATGAATTGGCTAAGTATTCAAAGCAAGATAAAGGTCTAGTTATGCTTCACGATATAATTCCATGGATTTGCGGTAATATAATGGGGCGTTTAAAATTATTCCGTCAAAAAAGCTGGAAGGAAAGTTGAAGAACGGCACACAAGAGAAATACATTGAAATTATTATTAAAGACAATGGAATAGGATTCGATCAAAAATATTCCAACCAAATTTTCGTAATTTTCCAACGACTACATGGACGGGAAAGTTTTGAAGGCACCGGAATTGGCTTATCACTGTGTAAGCGCATTGTGGAAAATCATAATGGTTTTATAACTGCGGAGAGTGAGCCCGGCAAGGGTGCGCAGTTTTTTATTTATCTGCCACAAAAGTATTTTGAAGGATGATACAATTTTTGTATAAAAAGTAATCGATCTTGCTAAAAATTATTTATATAACGGAACAGATATAGTCGCTCAATTTGCTTGAAAATTTCGTTATGCTCCTCTAATTTTTTCTCATACAATAATCGATAAGAGTTTATTCTTATAGGAAATTTAAATAAATCTATTTTACTTTACAACACGTACAAAAAATCTTTTTCCCTTAATCGTATTATTCCGTCTCCACCTATTTGATAATTTCCCTAAAGCAACTCGTGAGTATCAGAACTTCAAGTTTTTTATAATGTAGCCGTTGGTTTTTTATAAAAAATAAGAATTGTATGTAGGCTATTATTGGCCTTCACGATAGCTATATAATATGTGTAGCGCGTAAGGGTTCTGAAAAGATTTGTAGCACTATTACAATTATTGTAAAGCCAAAATTTTTGTCGCCTTACCAGGTGCAAAAAGAATTTGACAAATTCGAATTAAATTTTAATGTATGTTCATTCATATTGAAGGTTGACGATATATGGTTGGTCCTTATTCTATAAAAGAAAATTTGGCAAATAAGAAAGTCAGGGTTGCGATAGCTGACAGTAATGTATTTTTTCGCAGGTTGCTGGCAAAGTACATTAACGAGCAAGGGAATTTTAGAATTTGCATAGAAACATCAGACATGGCTGACCTTATATTGTACTTGCAAAATTTCCCGGTTGAAATAGTTGTCATCGACTTTTTGGATCATCAAACCTCGGGCATCGACAATATTAAAAACATCATTACGAAATTCTCCGAAATTAAGATTATTGTGCTTTCGTCTTGCACAAATTTATCGTTGATTGGTAATCTTATTGATTTGGGAATTTTTGCTTTTGTTTCCAAATTTGACGAACCTAACTCGCTTATAAAATCGTTTGAGTCTGCAATGGAAAATAAGTTGTATAGAAATTATTTTTTTACGGAAGCGTTGTTTTTCAAAAACGAGAAGAGAAATTCATTGTTAAAGCGTTTCACTAAAATAGATTTAGATGAAAGAGAAAGGAGAATCATCCAACTTCTTTGGGCAGAAAAGACCAATCAGGAGATCGCCAAGGAGATTTATCTTAGCATAAGGTCGGTTGAAAAAATGCGGCAGAAGTTAAAACAAAAAATAGGGTTTAAATCTATTGCTGGTCTCTTTCAGTATGCTCTCGACGAAGGCATTATCATTTCCAATTTATCGACAACGATGAATTTTCGCGAACAGATCAGCCAGGAGCATGAGTAAATCTTTAGAAGAATAAACTCTAAAAATGTTAATGGATTAATGCAATAGAAATTAAGTCAGTAAAGACTGGAGGAAAATGACAGGATTCGGAATTGGATAAAGCGAACAGTCATTGTATCAAAACCGGACAAGAACCAATGGGATCATTTTTAATTAACATCACTCAAAATGTGATTTGTGGCATAAGTTTGGCGGAAATCCAAGTGATTAAGTAACACTCAACAGCGTTTTGCTTTTAAATTATCGCACATACATCTATTCTAAACCATATCCAAATGTTTAAAAATTATTTGAAGTCTTCCTGGCGAAATATTTTGAGACATAAGTTTTTCAGCAGTATCAATATTCTTGGACTGGCAATCGGGTTGGCAAGTTTCATTACTATTCTGATTTACCTTAATTATGAGTTGAGTTACAACAAATGGGATCCTTCACTGGCAAGAGTGTACAAAATAACTTTAAGAACTGATGAGGAAATTTTAGGAGGAACCCCATCTCCACTCAGCAAACTCTTACAAAATAATTTACCTGAAATTGAAGCTGCAACAAATATTCAGGCGTCAGGCACATATGAAACGCTGGTCGGCACCGGGAACAAAAAACTCTATCAATCTGGTGCAGTTTCTGCAGATTCTTCTTTTTTAAAAGTATTTCCTTATAAATTATTGAGTGGAGATCCAAAAACGGCACTAGATGCCCCGGATGCCATAATACTCAGTAAAGAGTTTTCTGAAAAGTTATTTGGGCAGGAAGATGCGATGGGAAAAGTAATAAGAATTTATAATTCTTTTGATTGTAGAGTGACGGGCATTTATGAGCAGCCTGATAAACCATCCGATCTGGTTGCACAGTTTGTATTCAGAAATCCTTATGATAACCAGAATAAATCCTGGGAAAATTTATCTTATACCACTTATGTCAAAACAACCGGCGCTGTTAAGCCCGATAAATTACAATCGGATATCGATGGGGTTTATTACCACGAAAGGCTGAAACGAGATAATCAAACGCTTGCGGATTTTCGAAGGGCTGGGCACCTGGCTGGCTTGTACGCCGATTCTTTTTATGATCTCCACAATTTTCCAAAACATGGGAACAGCAATTTTAAAACTGTTTTTCTAATGTTGGTGTTGTCGACACTTTTATTGGTTTCTGGTGCAATCAATTTTAGCAACCTGTCAATAGCAATTTCAGCAAGCCGCACAAAGGAAATTGGTGTAAGGAAGGTATTAGGTTCATTGAAACACCAATTAGTCTGGCAATTTTTAAGTGAAATGTCACTTCAGTGTCTTGCAAGCTTACTCATTGCTGCAATTTTGGTAAAGTTTTTTCTTATTTATTTAAGCAGACAATTTAATGTACATCTTATTTTTTGGGGATCAGACCAGGCATTAACCATATCATTGCAAGTTCTTTTGTGTTTGGTTGTAGTAATCCTTCTTTCTGGATTATATCCGGCAATATTCCTTTCTGGTTTAAAAACGATCAACATTCTTAAGGGAATTTACACAAGAGGTGAAAAGGGGAAAACTTTTAGAAATGCATTAATCGTCATACAATTTGTTGTTTCTGCATTTTTTGTTATCGCGATCATAACCATTAGCCGGCAGATGAAATTTATGCAACAAATGGATAAGGGTTATTCCGATAACTTAATTATGCGAATTGAAGCAAATCAACAAACAAGAGATGCAAATTTTAGTGTTGTAAGAAACGAATTATTAAATATTCCCGGAGTCAGGTATGTAACGAAATCAACTACGGTGCCAGGGGATGGGATAAATAACCAATTCGACACGGCCACATTTCAATTTCAAAATAATGGCCGAATTTTCAATATGCTTTCTGTTAAGGTGAGTACCGATTATTTTAAAGCCTTGAAAATTCCTACAGTTATTGGAAGAGACTTTGACAGTAGCTACGCCGATCAGCATACACAAAATGTAATTATCAATCAATCAGCGTTGCAATTGATGAATCTAAAAAATCCATTAGGATCCAGTATTACATATTCGGGATGCGATTCCCTGCCGATGCAATTGGTCGGCGTTGTGAGTAATAGTATTATCAATGGATTTGAAACTTCCGTGCAGCCTACTATTTATAGCATTGGAATTAATTCCTGTGGATTTCAATCAGGTGGTGCCATCTTAGTAAAATTAGAAAGTGAACATGCGCAACAGTCGGTTGATGCTATTGAAAACGCCTGGAAAAAAATCGATGCTGAATCACCGATCAGGTATTCCTTTTTGGATAGAAATTATCAAAAATTATTTACTACCTATTCTCATCAACAAAAAATTATCAGTTTTTTTGGAATCATCAGTATTGTTATATCTGCAATGGGCTTGTTCGCTTTGTCCGCTTATCTTATGAACCAGCGAAATAAGGAAATAAGTATCAGAAAGGTATTGGGAGCAAATGCAGGAAATATTTCTGTGATGCTTGGTAAGGATTTTATCATTATTGTATTGTTGGCTACACTGATTTCAATACCCTTTGGATGGTGGGCATCTCATCAATGGCTTTATAATTTTGCTTATCATATCAGCTTAGGCTGGCAAGAATTTTCACTTGCTTTTCTTATTGTTGTTGCTTTATCTGTTATTATAGTTGCTTATCATGCATTTCGTTCTGCTGCTCTAAACCCAGTGAAAGGCCTCCGCAACGAGTAATGAGAAATGTCAGATGATGAGGTAGTGGGTCAGTTTGAAATTTCTATTTGAACTATTGCCTACTGCGCTAATGTGGTAATTTTTTTTTCACCACATATACCAGTAGGCAAATAGTTGTAGGGTGTAAGGTGTGAGGCGTAAGGTATAAGGTGAAAGGTGTAAGGTGTACGGTATAAGGTATAACATGCCTTACACCTTATACCTTATACCTTACACATAGTTGGAGTATCTAACGATGAAATTATGTCTCAAGCTGATCCACTTCCCATGATGACAATAGTAAATCAATTTTAAAAAAAATAAATAAAGTGACGCAGCCGCGCCTTTATTGAAGTCTACTGATTTTTATCTTGTAATAGTTTTTACCTATACGCGGCCTATTGACAAATGATTTGTCTTAGCGATATAAATTAAACTTCTGCAAAAAAAATTTCAAGTCTCAATCTTTCTCTTTCATGTTTTGAAGCAATTACTTTAGCAAAAACCGCACAACAATTTCGCAATCATAAGAACAGTGTATCGAACGTGTCGTCTTACATTTACTCAACCTATTTGTTCGGTTACTCTTGTTTGATAGCAGACCCCAAAATTTTTAAGCCAAAGAATTAATTTTTAATCGCAAATATTGCGATCGAAAATATCCTTACCTGTATACCTTATGATAGGCAGCTGACTATACCAAACCCGTTCGCGCGCGATCGTATGAATGTCTATTCGAAAAGCAATAACATTTCAATACCTGTTTTTGATATTGAGTAACAGAGTAGCATACCACCGTCAGGAGCTTTTATTTATTGCGCGGTTTATTGACATAATCGTGGATTGATGGCAGTGGATTCTATAAATCCGGGAGGGTTGGAAAATGAAATTACAATATTAGAAATCCGGATTTTTTTTCTATGTAAAAAAATGCAACAACATTATCGAAGCACGAAAATCAAATGCAGAAAGAATTTAAAATATTTTGTTAGTTGGCCAATAACGAAGGGAACATGCTGATGCCTAAAAGAAAGCGATTACTCACAAACTAAATTTCAAATTATGAAACTCACAAAATTTGAATTAGAAAAAATGCCAATAGCTGAAACAATTGCTATTAAGGCGGGTTCCGGAGTAAGTGATTGTTGGCAGGGCCACACATCATCAACTGGGAGTGACCACGACAGCAATGGAGGAGATTCAGATTAATTGAATAAAGGGGGGCATCCCCCCCTTTTTTTCAAATCAGGTAGCAATTGCGGAGTAGAAATATTTTGTGCGATCTATTTGCATTGCTTCGGCAGTACACAAATCGACAATTATTATTCTTTGTCCGATGTCTTGATTTCAAAGACGCTCATTAAAAGTTATCTATTTCAACAATCATTATATACAAAAAAAATTTTCAAAATTGGTTCTCATTTTCAGTCAGAACTTTGAATATTCGACCGACATGGTAATCCTGGAGTTGATTGCTTTGGGTCAAACGGTAATTAGGATAAACGGCGATGATGATATTTATAAGTTTGACAGCATCACTGATGAAGGGATTTTCTTTTGTAACACGCTGACTAATGAAATTATCAATCTTGAAAAGGCTGATGCCTGCTGGTGGAGACGTTCCGGATTAACCAGGAGACAATTTACGGCAAAAGAAATACCAGACCTTACCATCGACAAAATTAACCTGACCGAATTATTGAATGGGAAAAAAAATATTTTGGATGACGAGATCAGGGCGATTATAGAATATATCAATACCAGGTTGCTTGATATCGTTCCAATTAAACTTGGAAAACCAAAATACAATCTTAACCGGTTGATCACTGCCGGCATCGCGAAAAAATTTGGGTTTAAAATTCCGGAACACAATATTATTACAAGAGGAAATCAATTGACTACTTATCGGACTTCCAAAACAAAATATGTTACTAAAGCCATTTCTAACGGTATATATGAGTTGGTAGGTAATCACAGGTTTTATACTTATACGGAAATTTTGGAAAACGATTGTTGCGACATGTCAGAAAATATAAAGTTCTTCCCTTCACTGATAAGTAGCCTGATTGAAAAAGCAATTGAAATAAGAACATTTTTCCTGGCAGGAAGATTTTATTCGATGGCAATATTTTCTCAATCAAACGAAAAAACAAGTATTGATTACAGGAAATATGCCAACAACAGGCAGGAACCGTATTTAATTCCAGAAAAAGAATCGGTCAAATTGAAAAACGTTTTTGATGCGTTGGATTTAAATACCGGGTCGGCCGACCTTATCATCGACAGAAATAATGAATTTATTTTTTTAGAAATTAATCCTGTTGGTCAGTTCGACATGACCAGCAAACCTTGTAATTATCATTTACACAAAAAAGTTGCTGAATTTTTAATATATGGAAATTAAAACCATTGTCTTAAAAGACCAGGAAATCGAGGGCCTGCCATTGTTTATGCGAAAAATTTTTTTCAACCCTGTCTCATTTATTGGTGAAGAGGAAAAGTTATATCGATATGATAAATTAACACAGACGATGAGGATGAGGGATGCATACCCTATAAGACAAATTTCAAAAACAGTAGATTTCAAGATATTCGAAAAAAATGAAGATTGACAACGAACAATATTTTATGCTGTCCGCCGGCTGTAAATTGGTCGACGGGTATACGCGTTGCGCAATCATCGATTACGGTCGAGGAGATTTATATTTTATTTCGCACGACTATTATACGTTGCTTCAGAAAATGGATAGATTGAAAATTAAAGACATTGAAAAAGAGCTAGATTCGGATTCACGAATACATTTTTATAATTTTTTAGATTTTATCCTGGAGAACGAACTAGGTTTTTTTGCTGATGACCCAATGAAATTTCCAGTAATGAGTGAAATGCCTGAAGATGACTATATCGAACTCCAGGATGTAATCATTGAAATCGATCAACAAATATTCGATCTTGAAATTTTTTTGAAACTATGCGATGATCTGAAAAATTTGCGTTGCAAAGATTTTCAAATCCGGCTTCTTTCTACAGCAGATTTGAAGTTCCTGACTACTATTGTTGATATCATTGAAACTACTAATTGCAATTACATCGAGATTCACTGCATGTTTAATCCGGATATCACGGAAGATGATTTGAGCGAATTTGTCGAAAAGCATGTTTTGGTAAGCCATTTCTATTTATACGGAGCTCCATTTATAAGAAAAAAGGAAGTGATGAATAGCATACCGGGGTTTCATTCATTGGCTTTAGGATGCCTGTACTATTTGAATTATTCGTTTGATGAGGGAAATTGTTGCGGTATCATTAATATGGGAAATCTTAATTTTTCCAGTATTTATGTACATAATAAATTGAAAACACGGAATGGGTGCCTTGATAAAAAAATCAGTATTGATCGGTTCGGCAACATCAAGAATTGCCCGTCAATGAGCCAGGTATATGGAAATGTACAAGACACATCAATCAACGAAATCATCGGCAACCACGACTTTCGCAAATACTGGTTTATTAAAAAAGATCAAATTTCAGTTTGCAAAGTGTGCGAATTCAGGTATAGCTGTACAGATTGTAGAGCTTTCACCAATGACTCAACAGACATGTATGGCAAGCCTGCTAAATGTGGCTATGATCCATATACGGGAAAATGGAAGGATCATGCAATGCATACTGTGAAACACAAAATGAATTTTATCCAAGACAGTAAATAGATTTAAGTGTTAAAGCAATTCCCATTTATACCGCAACATGACGCAATGGATTGCGGTCCTGCGTGCCTGGCGATGATCTGTAAACGGTATGGACGAAATTATTCTTTGCAATACCTGCGTGACAATGCTTTTTTAACACGTGAAGGAGTGAGCCTTTTAGGATTGGGTGAGGCAGCTTCTTTAATTGGTCTTCATTCAATGCCAGTACGAACAAGTTTGGATAAACTCATCAATGAGAAACCATTCCCATGTGTCTTGTTTTGGAACAGCGGGCATTTCGTGATCTTATATAATGTAAAAAAATCGCCACTTTCTCAAAAATTTTTCTTTAAAATTGCCGACCCCGCGGTGGGGCTTGTCACGGTTCCTGAAGATAATTTCAAAGAATCATGGGTTAATGAAGGCCAAAAAGGAATCGCCATGCTTGTTGAACCCTCCGCAAAGTTCTATGAACTCGAACCGCCAAAGGCCGTGAATTATGACTTGAAAAAAGTATTCCGATATCTTACGCCTTATAAAAAAAATATTTTACAAATATTTTTTGGATTGATGATCTCAAGTTTGTTCACGCTCATTGCTCCTTTTTTAACACAGTCTTTGATCGATAAAGGAGTGATGGCCCACAATATAAACTTCATCACCATAATTTTACTGGCGCAGATATTTTTATTTTTAGGTACCGTAATGATTGATATTGTACGCAATTGGGTGCTTATATATATTGGGGCAAGAGTGAACATCTCCATTATTTCCGATTTTTTCAAAAAAATAATGCGTCTGCCTCTGCATTTTTTTGATACAAAACTAATGGGTGATTTCTATCAGCGCATTCATGATCATACCCGGATAGAGCAATTCCTCACGTCGCAAAGTCTTACCACACTTTTTTCTTTCATCAATTTTTTTATCTTTTTTTTTGTTTTATTTTATTATGATTCAAAGATACTTCTCGTTTATGTGGTGATGACTTTGATTGCGATTTATTGGTCAAGATTATTTTTGAAAAAAAGAGAGCGGCTTGATTACTTTCGTTTTCGATCGAATGCGTTGAATCAGGAATCCGTTAATGAGATGATTAGCGGAATTCAGGAAATTAAGTTGAATAATTTTGAAAATTATAAAATTGACCAGTGGAAAAATATCCAGATCAAGTTATTTAATGTTAATATCAGGGTATTGCGTGTAGACCAATTTCAATTGATAGGCTATGAATTTATCAATCAGCTGAAAAATATTATCGTCACTTTCCTTGCAGCGAGAGAAGTACTGCTTGGTCACATAACGGTAGGCGGAATGCTTAGTATTGCATATATTATCGGTCAGATGAATTCACCGGTAAGCCAGCTCATTACTTTTTTTAGGTCTTTGCAAGATGCGCAATTGAGTCTTAAAAGACTGATGGAGGTACAAGAGATTCAAGAGGAAGAAAAGGAGACGGATTTCGTTATCAATAAATCTGACTTAAAAGCTAAACCGGATCCTGCCAGTGGGATACAGCTATCCAACGTAAGTTTTCAATACGAAGGGCCGAAATCTCCATTTGTATTGAAGGATATAAATCTTCTTATTCCGGAAGGGAAAAAAACCGCTATTGTCGGGAGCAGTGGAAGCGGGAAAACTACCTTGATGAAATTATTATTGAGATTTTATGAGCCCAATATGGGCAAAATAGAATTTAATAATAAAGAACTTGCGGAAATTTCTCCCCTCAGCTGGCGCGAAAACTGTGGTGTTGTGTTGCAAGATGGATTTATATTTTCAGAATCCATCAATCGAAATATTGCAACGAAAGACGAAGAAATTAATGACGCGTATTTGCGCAAGGCAATTAAAATTGCCAATATTGAAGAGTTCGTGGATTCGCTTCCTTTAAAAGGCGAAACAAAGATCGGCGCTTCAGGAAATGGTATTTCAGGCGGCCAGCGACAACGGATATTAATCGCAAGGGCGGTTTACAAACAACCGCATTTTATTTTCTTTGATGAAGCGACATCATCTCTCGATACGGAAAGCGAAAAAATTATACATGATAATTTGAAAGAATTTTTCCAACATAAAACTGTAGTGATCATAGCTCATCGGCTAAGCACTGTAAAAAACGCAGACCAGATTGTTGTTTTGAAATCAGGCCAAATAGTGGAACAGGGGACTCACAATGAGTTGATTGATCTGAGGGGAGATTATTTTAATTTAGTAAGAAACCAGTTAGATCTTGAAATGTCATGAAAAGAAAATCCGATTCATTGGAAGTATCATTAGACAAGCAAAATTATTTTGTTGTCAGACATGCGTTTATTATTTATCTCGTGATCATGATCTTTATTTTGTTGGCCTTGTGGCTGATGAAATTGGGAAATGAGAGTATTTTAGAAATGAGTTTAAAATATTACTTCACAAATTTTGGCGCAAAATAATGGATTCACAAATAAAAATCGGAATTGTTTGTTGCTATATCGGAAAGCTGCCCTGGTATTTTGATTATTTCGTTTTGTCATGTAAGTATAATCCTACTGTTGATTTCTTTTTGGTTGTCGATGACAAATCTTGCGCGGAAAGAAAGGTGCCAGAAAATATCAAATTTATTTATACCTCTTTACGTGAGATAAATATTCTCGCTTCTCAAAAATTGGGTTTCGAAACTAACATTGTGGATTCGTATAAACTATGCGACTTTAAACCGGTATACGGATTATTATTTTCAGAAATTCTTACTGGTTATCATTTTTGGGGGCATGGCGATATCGATCTTGTTTTCGGAAATATCCGATATTTTATAACTGATGAAATTTTAATCAACCATGATGTGATTGCAGTAAGAGATGATTTTTTAACCGGATATTTTTTGCTTTTTAGAAATAATGAGCAACTCGTGTCCTTATTTACACATAGCAAAGATTATAAAAGAGTGTTAAGCTCTTCCGGCCATTATTGTTTTGATGAAACCAATTTTCACTTCAAGGAGTTTGAGCGCAAAATGAATTATGCGCAAGTTAAAAGTGAAATTGAGAGCATGACTCATGTCGTTAAAAAACTTTCAGAAAATGGGGTAATCAAATCATACTTTGATTTTCATGTGATCGAAGGCGCGTATGGAAAATTAAAATGGACAAAGGGAAAGCTGCTGTACAAAAATAAGTATGAGGCGGTTTTATATCACTTGATAAAATTTAAGAACATATACCGGGAAAAAAATAATTTGCTTAAAAAAGATCGAGATCTGATTTCGTTCAAGATTAGTCCAACCAAGATTTATGACAAGAAATGGTCGTTGAACAGGTAAGCGTTCAAATTCTGGTCGAAAAAACCGTCTCGAAATTTGAGACGGTTCTTACTCGTGTCGGTATCGTTGCATACTCAACACTATTATGAAAATCACAAAACCATCATTGAACATTTTTTAGTTCGATATATTTCCGTATATCAGTGTATTGAAATCCTTTTGCTTTCATTTTTTCTATCCACTCCGGCGTTACATCCGCAGTTTTCAAGGCGACTACATTTGCCAAAGAAACATTGTGAAAACCAATAGCCGCAAATTTTTCCAGAAATTCAGGAGTGATGTTTTGCGATTTTAAAGAAACTGCTTCTTCAAATGAAATATCCGGGTAACCCTTTTCTTTGAAAGATTCCAGGTAGCTCGCCGGAATATTCAGACTCTTTGCTGCGATCAGATTTTCTGCAGTGAAATTTTTATATCCCGCATCTTTAAACGTCTTCGCGAAATTTGCGGTAATATTTTGAGATTTCAGGGCAATAAAATTTTCTATAGAAAAATCGGGGTAATCCAAAAAACGAAATTCTTTGATATAATCCGGTGTAACGCCAACCAACTTCAAGGTGAGAATATCTTTTAGTGAAATATCTTTATAACCTAACGCATGAAATTGTGATATATAGTCAGCTGTTATGCCCGCAGATTTCAATGACATCAATTCTTCCGGAGCTATATTCTCATAGCCAAGCCTGCTGAATGATTTCATGTACTCCGGGTCAATATTAGAAGCCTTCATGATGACTACATATTCGCCACCGATTTTCCCATCCTTGAACATCGAAGTTGGCAACCTGCGAAGGTAATCACTGTCAATGCCCTGAACTTTAAAATTTAGCAATTGCGCTGCCGTAATATCTTTATATCCTGCATTTTTAATTTCGTTGATATAATTGACGTTTACGCCGACCTCCTTCAACGATATGAGCGTGTTTGCGTCAATAGCGTCGTACCCGTTCGATTTAATTGACCTGATAAATTCCTTATCAATATTAAGCGATTTCATGGCGATGAGATTGTCTTTCCCGACTTCCGCAAAATCTTTTTTCACTCCAATCACATATTCTTTCGTTATATCTACAAAAAAGAAGGCGATCATATCATGGATGTCAAGTACACCTATGTGATTTCTTACCAGATAATTTTCAAAATCTCCATTCGGCTCAAATTTATATTTGCCTCTTCCCTGGTCATTTTCGAATTTTCCATTAAAAATCATAGTACCGGCTTCTCTCGAAAATTTAAAAATTTCGCTATTATTTCCAGAAAGCTTTTTAAAATCACTTAGGGAAAATTTGGATTCGTTAAAATATTCACCACGGTCATCCTCATTTTTAGAAAATTTTATGTTGATTGTATCGTTTTGAATCGTTCCAAGCCAGTAACCCTCCGGGCTGAAATTATTTTGCGTTTTGTGTGGTGTGTTGTGTTGTGGCATTTTATTTTGTGCTTTAGCGATGGGCTCATTCAAAGTGCTGGCGAGTACGATCACTAACGGAATCAGGAAAAAATATTTCCAGATTGTATAAATGCTGGATTTTTTTGAATTCATCATCATAATTCTTTTTTTTAACAGTGACGTATTATAATTTATTGCCAGGGCCAATGGCAATTCAGGCGCACATACCCTCAAAAGATTAAATTGATATTTTGACTTTTCAATATTTTCTTTCCTGAGAATCTGATCGTCTGTAAGAAATTCAAGATTGCATTCTACTTCTTTTCTATATATCCAGACGAACGGATTGAACCATTGAAAAATCAGGATTAATTCAGCTAGCAAAATATCGATCGCATGCCTTTGGCGAACATGTATCTTTTCGTGTTTTAGAATTTGGTCATACACATCCTGTTCGTATTTTTTCGGATTGATAAAAATATAATTCAGAAACGAACATGGTGCTTTGTGCCCCGCTATTTCAACGATTCTGTATTTGCCGTCCTTAATAACTGTATTGGAACGGACGTGATATATTAATATAGCTGACTGGAAAAGAAAATTTATTATGAATATAATTGTGACGAACCAATACAAAGTCTCCAAAAAATTTACAGGATCATTAAACCAAATATTCTTTTTGTCCGTATTCACAAGCTTTTCCGTTGCAGGATTTTTTTGATGAGATGCACCGGATGGCTGCCGGGCATCCGTATTGTTGAATTGAAGAGTAGGGAAGGCTTTGTCAGTAACGATATGCGTTTCGGATTTTCTTATTGAAAATTGTGCGGGTATGCGGACGAGCGGCAGACCGAGTGCAATGACCATACAAAAAAGCAATATAAATCTGTTTACCTGGTAAAAAGTTTCATTTTTCAATAGTAGCTTGTAAAAAGCCAAGCAGCAGGTAAGTACGATACTTACTTGAATGATATATGGTATCATTTCTTACTTGATTTTATAATTTTCATGATCTCTTTCAATTCTGTTTCACTCAATTTTTCCTCTTTGGCAAAAAAGGCAAGCATAGAGGGATAAGAATTATCAAAATACTGTTTTACGACATCCTTTATGATATGCGTTTGATATTTTTCTTTGGACACAAGAGGATAATATTGATGAACATTTCCTACTATGGTACGTTCAAGAAAACCTTTTTCTTCAAGAACTTTTACAATGGTTGCAACACTATTATAATGTGGTTTTGGGTCAGGAAGATGCGGAATAATATCTCTGATAAATGCCTGTCCTTTATCCCAAAAAACCTTCATGATCTGTTCTTCCCTTTTTGCGAGTTTTATCACGACTTTTTTAATTTAAATGCAATATACTACTAATTTATTAGTAGACAAACTAATTTATTCGGATTTAGAAAAAAAATTCCGGTTTAGGATGGAGTTAGTCGGAGTATATTTTGCATCGATGGGATCGCTGATGCCAAGTCATGCTCCGCTTGTGCATGGCAAACAGTCAACCAACATCGTCATTTTCCCTGCAAAGAAATTATTATAAAGTCAAAAATCAATCCATATAGAATCGTTGGGTTGGAAGGGTAGCTGTGATGGCTTCCGGCAGTTGACATATTCCCGCTGTCCTTGCTTTTAAAAGCGGTGATATTTGTTGGAGTTGCATTGAGAATTTATTTTTTTTTACTTAAAATATTTGGTTAACGCGTCCCAGTAATGTTGTTGCCATCCGGTTGTAAGATGTTCTTTTAGTCCAGCGGGAAATCCAATATGGTCAAATATCAAATGGGTTCCACTTCCGTTACCCACCAATTCAAACCTGGCAATCGAATAAATACCAGCGGGCCAGTCAACCACCCGCCATGCTTCCACGATGCGTTGGTTTGGAATTAGCTCAATGATCATACCGGTAATATGTCCGTCGAATACCGAAAAAGAGCCGCCTTGCTTTGCTTCTATTTTAGCCGAAGTAGCACTGAACATATCGAAAGATTTTTTTGTAAAATCGCTAAACTCTTTTGAATCAAGCAGCGCATGATATATCTTCTGTGGACTTACGGTAAAATTGATTTCCTGGTGAATAGTTATCCCTTTTAAAGAATCGGCATTGTTAATGCGTTCACGCATTGTGTTCTTGTCCGCCGTCTGGGAAAAAGCTGAAAATTGAAAAAGACAAAATGCTGCAATCATTGAGATAATATTTTTCATATTTAATGTGGGTTTTGCTTTAAGTTATGAATTTTTTAACTACACATAATGACAGATGAGGTTTGTAAAAAGGGACATTGATTTATTCCCTTCACCAAAAAAACTTGCTTTTATGATAATTATTCGTCTGGAACTTTATAGCATTCAAAAATCTTGAGGAAAAATCTGCAGTACTTTTTGTTGATACGAGTTGAAATCGGGCCTTAGTTGTCTTGTAAAATATGCGCTAAGTATGTAAGACGAGTAGCGGGATGCTGAACAGTGATGAATGTATTTGTGTGATACAAGGCGCACGGCCGGTTTTTTATGAAAGCTCAAGACCCAGCACCGTCATTTATGATGTGACTGAGATGGCATCGCCGTCACTGCATCGAATTCTTCCGGAATAATTTTCATCATTTTTTTGGGAGTTATTTTACGTAACCTTTATCGTTTTTTCCCGTTCGCGATGAATATTGTGGTTTGTTAAATTGTCGTAAACAAGAGCGGGATGGGAAAAAAAATTTCTATGCAGCCGGTGATTCATCGTGATCGCAGATGGATATTGGTACAATTTGAAATGAACATGACATGGAACAAACGGATGAGATCTGTGGTTGGGAGCCGTTGGTCGCATTCGCTGAAGGGATGGTTAATACCGGATACGATCGAAAACCGGCATAGGCGTGGCTTGAAGCCGGAAGAAACAGGACATCCAATAACAAAATTAATCCAGCCATCTCCTGAGGGTCGTGAAATAAATAAACATATTAGGAGTTTTGTTTTGTGTGATGATAACGAAGATGCACTCAAAAAATTTATTGATCATTTAAAATTGAAGGCATACAGTTCATCCACCATTCGGACCTACCGCAATGAATTTATTCAATTATTGCGGGTGCTTGGTAATAAGCCCGCGAAAAGTCTTACAACCGATGAATTGAAAAGATATATGGTGTACGCGATGGAGAAAGAAGGCATTGGGGAGAACACGGCACATAGCCGGTTAAACGCACTAAAATTTTATTATGAGCAGGTGCTTGGGAAACAGAAATTTTTTTGGGACATTCCGCGACCAAAAAAACCTGCGATTCTGCCAAAGCTGTTGAATGAAACCGAGATCAGGAGACTCTTTAATTCGTTGCGAAACCGGAAGCACAAGGCGATGCTCTTCACGGCATACAGTGCCGGACTTCGTGTAAGCGAGATCGTGAATTTAAAAATCGCGGATATCGACAGCAGGCGAATGCAGATTTTTGTGGAGAGAGCCAAAGGAAAAAAAGACAGGTATGTATCTCTGAGCCCGGTGTTGTTGGACATTTTAAGAAAATACATACAGGAACATAAGCCGAAACCGAAAAAATTTCTGTTTGAATCGGATCAGACGCTGGATGCGTATCCAACGCGTACGGTGCAACAAATTTTCAGTAATGCCAGGCATCGTGCAGGAATTTCGAAAGCGGTGGGTGTTCATAGTCTCAGACATAGTTTCGCGACACATTTGTTGGACAAGGGAACGGATATAAGATATATCAAAGAGTTGCTTGGGCATTTCAATATAAAAACAACGGAGCGATATCTGCATGTAAGTAAGAAGAGTCTTGTGAATATTGTCAGTCCTTTTGATGATTTGTGGAGAAATGAGGATATTGAGTGGTGAACGGATTGTTCTAATAGCAATATGGATTTCATATCGCTTGATGTTTGATTTCCAGCGCCCGTAAAAATTGTAAGGGAACGTATTATATCATAAATTAGAGTGTTGGCTGCAAGCTTTTTGCGACACCATAATTATGGCAATAATAATCAATCATAGATTTATCGACAGATTAACTTCGACTGACAATTACGACAAAATTCACATAATAATTGTCGGAACTTTTAATCCTGGATTACCAGACATTTCAAAATTGAACGCTACTGAGAAAATTCAGTTTGACGAAATTGAAAAATCAAGAAAATTTAAAAAATTTAATCAGGTTAGAAATTTTTATGACCGACCTCAAAACCGATTTTGGAAAGTCATGGATTTTCTAAACGACAATGACTTTTACACTAAGAACAATATTAACAGCAGAAATCATAACGGACTTAAATTCTATGTTGGCATGGACAGAGATAAAGTCTTCAAAAAACAATGCGACTTCTGTCTTAAAAATAAAATCTTAATTACCGATATAGCTATGACTATAAAGCCAGTTAGCTTTTGCGACATTTACGATAATTTTCCGGACACAGCAATTGAAAAAGCTTCTCCTATTTGGAATACAGATAACATTATTAAAGTAATCCACGACTATAATCCAAAGAAAGTCTTAATAAATTTCAAGGCGGACAGCAAATCGACACCAAATATTTGTTCAGAAATATCAAAAATCACCAAACGGTTTCCTGACAAATTAATTCCAAGTTTAAAATCAACTTCTGGAGCAGCAGGTTACAAATATCATGAACTCATTGAGAATTGGAAAGGGCATTTCCTTTGACAAAAACCAGCAGCCAACATCAGGTTTGCCGCAATGCTGGCAGATACAAGAGCAATCATCGGCAAATCATTTTTCACCTTCGGCTCCGGCGGACATAATTCTATTGAACATTTATATTAACTTCAGCTAAAAATAAAACCGGGCTTCAGCAATCGGCAGACGGATATGAATGCCAGCACTGCGGCAAGCCTTGGTCGTTGTAGGTAACCCTAACGAACCTCACTAAACTATGAGCATTTTCAAAAAACTATTTGACAGCGACAACAAAAATCAGCGTGGCAATAAATCTGACATTGATACATTGCTAATTTCGCCTGACACGAATAATGCAATTATTGAGATCGACAATTACGTTTGCAAACTTTGTTCCTATGGCGACACATTGGAGCACTTGACAGAGCCACAAAAAAATTTTTACTTTAATCAAAATCTTGAACGGGAAATCAATAATGGTGGCTTTAATCAATACTTCTATAACTCAAGCGGCGACTTTGCCCACGACACAATAATATCATTGAAGATAATTGGAGCTAACAAAACCGCTGACATTTTGCAACAAGCCATTGACCAGTTTCCAAACTCAACGGTTCCCAAGGACAGGGCCCAGCGACAAGAAGTCTTAGAACAAATTGAAGACAATGCAAACGCAGTGTGGGAGCAGCTTAACCAATCTTTTTATAAATACGAGGAAAATTTAAACGAACTTAATATTGATTATATAAAACAAAACCGCAGTTCATTTTGACAGACGACAATGGGCTACCTACAACAGGCGGTTTGGCAATATGGCAGGGCGACGAATGTATTCTCAACTTTTTGTTCGCTATTCGATTCAGTTCTAGCCGACGAATAACGCCGAGCAATTGAATAAACAATGAACTATTAGTTATAAATTTAACTGCGGTTACGGGCTGACGATTTTCAAATGCCGCCACATCGCCAAGCCGTACCGTTGTGCGTCACTTTAAGCGACCATCTCAATAACTTAATCATAAGACAAAAACTTTTGACACAAGACCAAGAAATATTTAACCTTGACAAATTCATTTGGACACAAGACGACTACGAACAAATGGGTTGGCATGATTGCAGCATTTATGGTTTGACCTTTTTGCCCGTAGACGAGAAAGGAACTACGAACTTACTGTTTGACATCGACTACATTTTCAAATGGGTTAATCCTACTAAATCAGGACAGCCATTTTCGTTTTGGGTTTCGCCTTGCACTCTATTATTCAAAGACACTTTTGCTTTAATAATAAATGTAGACAGACGAGGCGGCACAACTGATATGCTTGAAATAGCTGACCTCTATCTTGTTGACAAAGTTGAGCAAGAAACAAACAATTGGATATATGAATGGAATATTGATTTGCAAGAAGGATATATCAAATTCAAATCATCAGGCTTTGAACAAATTGTAAGACAGAAACCAATTCTTACAGACGGACAATTTCTAACTGTTGAGGAAAGGAATGGTGTTAGCTTTAGTCAGACACCATTATAAGCAGACAAAAAAGCGAACGCACAACATCAGGTTTGCCGCAATGCTGGCGGACACAAGAGCAATCAGCGGCAAACCATTTTTCACCTTCGGCTCCGGCGGACATCATTCTATTGGGCGATTGTTGTAACTTCAGCTAAAAATAAAACCGGGCTTCAGTTGTGGGCAGACGAATATGAATGCCAGCACTGCGGCAAGCCTTGGTCGTTGCCTGCTACCTACTGCGGATACTTCGTCAAAAAGTCTCATGACAAATAATTTATTAATACTCCTCGTTTTTTTGTTGACATATACTTTATGTTATGGACAAAACGACAATGTGGTGCACCAGGACACAACGATGTGGTTGACACCAAAAGGCGTGAATGTATCTACTTTTTTACAAAAAGTTAATAATGCGAAGCATCACGAATCAGAAGTAAATATTCTCGTAATGACAAATGATTTTTTTGACACATGGGTTAAACCTTCTGACATTGACAAATTAATTAGATTGGTCAAATCAAAAGTAAAATGCGATTGCTTTGTTAGCCCACTGTCTTCTACAATTCCATTTAAAGACAGCGCTGACTTAGGCGGATATGCAATTGCATTTATAAAAGCATACAAGGAAAAGAAAAAAGTAAATTTTGGTCTCTACGCTTGCCCTAAAACAAATAATAAAGACGCTGATGAATTAATAAAATGGTGGACACAACAAAAATATAACGGCAGCAGGCAACATTGGGTTTGGCACAATACGGGCGACAGAATATCGCGCATCAACATTTGTAATTCTATTGAACATTTGTAAATTGGCCGTGATAAAAAAAGTTACGGCCAAGCGAGCGACAGGAATTCTATTCCCGTACTGCGCCAAGCCCTAACCGTTGCCTGCTATAATTTGACCACCCTACTAACTGACAATTTTTTAAAGTGATTTCGACAACAATTAGAAAACCGACACAAGACGAAACGCAAGGACAGATTAAAAGATTGCCAAGCGTTTATAAGCGTTTTGAGAATTTCGTTCTCAAACTAATAGGAGTTGTTTTTGTGTTACTTGCTCCACTTCTTGTTTACGACCACTTCAATCCAGTTCCATCAGACACACAAGCGATTTATTGTATAACGATTGTTATCCTTGCTTTACTTATTGTATTTTGGGTGACAAAAAAATTTGAAGGCGGACTGACAAACTCAAAACAAATTGACGACATTAAATCAAGACAAGTTGAAGTCGTTAAAGTACAGACTACAAGAGCTATAAAACGAGAGGATTTTGAAGACTTTGGAGTTGCGTTTTATCTTGCCGTTGTTGACAAAGGCAGCCAAAAACATTATTCTTGTGGGGACAATACTTAGACGAACTTGAATATGAAAAAACCTTTCCCAATACAGAGTTTCAGTTTATTAGAAATGTGGGTAGTGACGAGTTTATAGACTTCAAAACATCTGGACAATATTTTGTCGAAGAGAAAACCTTGCCAGCGTTTGACAGAGAAGTATGGAAAAGTGGACTCTATCCTGTAAATGGACAATTACTTGACCAAAGCATTGACGAGATTGTGTAGTGTGACTATTACAGCAGGCAACAGGCGGTTTGGCAATATGGCGGGGCGACGAATATATTGTCAACTTTTTCTTCGCTATTCGGCTTCAGTTCCAGCCGG
>JAFDYD010000051.1:0-25271 GCA_018267615.1 Bacteroidota bacterium
TTTAGAAGGTATTGAAGAATACAACAACCAGGGAGCCTTGCTTGGACTGGAAGGTGTAGATGATGGCGAACTGCTCGGCGCACTCCGCAAAATGAACCCGGTGCAGCGTTTGCGTATGGTTTCCAAATTATCCAACACCGGCTCACCCAGCAAAGGTTCAAGGGCTGAAATGGAAAAATTCTTTGGTGAACTGCCCGTACATATCAAAGAAGCATTGGTAAAAGGCGACCTGCGGTTGGCGGACAGCATCATCTATTCCATCAAACCGGTTACTTCCAAAACCATCAAGCTGTTTGAAACGCAGGATGACAAAGAAATCGGCCTGCGCAATATCAGCAATTCCAAATTGCCAAAGAACCAGGCATTCCTGGCAAGTGGTATCATCCTGCTGGCAGGCACATCTGCCGATGCCAGCAAAGACAAGGTGATTGCCACCAATTACAAAGGGCTGGAAGAATTTCCTGCCATTGCTAATGGTGAGTTCAACCTAAAAAGCAATAAAAAACAGATTGTACCGGAAACCAGCAATGCCGTTTTCAAAACCGGCAGCAACCGCAATGTACCGTTGGGTTATTATAAACTGGCTAATCCCCGTCTCATCCACGATGATGTGCTGATTGAAATGACGGTGGAACTCGGCACAATGGAAGGCATTCCGCAGAACACCTATATCTATGCAGCCATGCACGGAACCATTACCACTCCGTAAAATTGATTAAGAACTTCAGTTACTACTAACTCAGGCGCAAGCTGAAGGTTAAAAACGGCGGGGAGGGATGGGTAATAACTCCCCGCCGGTAGTAACTGATTTTGAAAACAGAATAAGATATAATCAGTGCCCTATGCAAACTGTAAAGAAGCGTTTTGATATTGCTGTAACCGAAGCCGGGAAAACATTCAGCAAAACATTTGAACTGGATAAAAACATAGTTTCCGTAAAGGGAATACTGTTTACCTCCGACAAAGATGATTTGCTGTACTACCGGGGTTCGCAGAAAGTGGAAATCAACAAGGAGGAAATTTTTCCGGAGAACTATGAAAGCAAATTGCTTTTATCTGGTATCAATGTTTCTCCAAACAACCGCTATTATGATCTGGGCAACCAGCCTGCTGGTAATGGAACTATCAAAGTAGAATACAAGGACAGCAATGACAGCCGTGCAGTATTTGCTCCTTATCGTGTTTCACTGTATGTAGAATGTGTATTACAATGATGAGAGAGCAGGTAATCATACAAACAATCAGCACCAGTAAAAGAGGTCAGCAAACTTTTTTTCAGACAAAGTTGCCCAAGGATACGCAAAGAATCATTGGCATTGAAACGGGTTTGTATGTGCTGAATGTCCCGGACAATTTTATACCGGCGCAGGAGCTTTCAAAGCTTGTGAGGAGAAATAACCTGATGGGTGTGGTTCAGCTCCGGGCAAATACCAAGCCGGATGTGTTTTGTTCAAAAGAGATTTTTGAAAGGGATATTAATATCGGGGCCGATGAGGTTAAAATAATTCCCTCTTTGATAAGAAAGGATGAGAAAATTGATCCGCCGGACGGCAACAGGTTTGATTATTTCACTCATTGGACACATGGAGCGAAACGGGAAGAAGACCCGTTAGATGTTTGTGGCTGCACAGTAGTCAACGGACTGTACAAGGATTCCATTGGTGAATACTTCCAAACCGATGTGAACTATAAGGTAATGCTCTACATCTGGATTGAAAGAAAAGTAAATCAGCAGTAATGACTATTAACCTGGCACTGGACTACATAGCAAGACGGATGAAGGAACTTGGTTACGGCGATGAATACAGCATCCAGTACAGGCATTTTGTATTGCCATCAAAGACAAAGCTGAAAGTACATGCCGGGAACCAGTTATTTATTCTGCTTGAACCGTCCGAGAGCATTGCCATAAAAAGTGATACTGGTGTATTTGATGTAACAACAGAAAATGTAAATGAACTGCATTATGAACACCGGGGAGAAATACGGATAAGGAATTACACCATCATTACCCAACATGCAAGATTTATTCAGGTAATACCAAATGAAAACAAGCCATGCCCATAACACACGATAATTACGACCAACTGAAGATTGACAAGCTGCGGCATTACCTGGAGGATATGACTGCAAAGGGACATGCCAAGCCTTATGAAATTTTTGTGGACAGTCTTAAAGTTGTTCCCAAAACTGAAGACCCGAAAGATTTTGACAACTATGAGTATTACATGAATGATGATACTGAAAAAATCCGCATTGTCATTTATAACTCCAACCTGTCGCCCCGCAATGACCAGTATTGTTTTTATGTAAAACAGCATAAGCAGGACAAGGGATTGAACGGCCTGGGCGACATTGAAAACATTATCCAGGAGAAATTGACCGCAAGAGACAAAGAGCATGAAGTAAAGCGAATGCAGGAAGAACTGGCAGAGACAAAACAGAAACTGGAAGAAGCGGAAGAATATATTGATGAACTGGAAGAAAAACTGGAGCTGTCTGCCAATGATAAGCACAAACTAAAAAATATTGACCTGGTGGAACTTGGTTCCGCTGTGCTGGGCAGACTGGCAGAAAAAAATGCGGATGTATTAAGTGGCCTGGGCTTATCTGGTATTGGTAGTAAAGACCAAAAACAATTAGATACACCGCAGCCACAGGGAGAAGCAAGTTTTCAAAAGAAAACAGATAACCCTGCTTTAAGTGAAGAAGAACAGCAATACATCGCCACATTAAAGCAACTTCAAAACTGTTTTGATGAACCACAAATGGTTGCTGTGATCGGCATACTCAATCAACTGATGGCCGATCCCACACAGGTAAACCCTGTAGCAGAATTACTCAACATTAAAAATCCATGACTATGAAAAAATATCAGTACGACATTTCCATTGAAGCTAAAACTGAAAACGAGGCTGATGCAAAGATGACGGCACTCACAACGCTGGCATCCAAACTCAGCCAGAAAGAATTAACCAAGCTGGCTCATACTATTATGAATGACCCGGTAAAGACGGCTTTGGCAAAAAAGTATCTCGGCGTTTAGTTGTTTTCATATTGTGTTAATCCTATCCTATGACCCAGGAAACTCCCATCCACCAACAGGACGAATTTACCCTTGAGGAAAAAGTCAAGTATGGCATACTCGGCGTGATTTTGCTGGGTGGGAGTTTCTTTATTGGCCGAAAGCTGGTCCGTCGGGCTAAGTCGTATTCGGAGGAAAAGAAAACATACGAAGAAGGCAATGAAGCCACTTATGCCAAGCAACTCAAAATGGCTTTTGAAAACGATATGTGGTTTGGATGGGGAACGGATGAAGAAGCAATCCGTAAAGTATTAAGGGCAGTACCAAGTAAGGAGTATTTCAGAAGGGTTATTAACTCTTATCAAAAACTCTACTCCCGTAGCCTGATGAAAGACATGCAGGATGAACTGACCTCAACAGAGTACAGTGAAATGCTTGCCATCATTGGGGCAAAACCAGAAAGGGGAAATGTACTGAAGCCACCTGTATTAACAGCAGCGCAGTACCTGTCATGGGCAAAAAGATTAAAAGCTGCCTTTACTATTACCTATGGCCCTTTTCCCGGCACAGATGAAGATGCAGTTAAAGCAGTTTTCCTGGAAATACCTACACAGGCCGCATTTGCTCAGGTGATTGCTGCATACAAGAAAGAATATGATGATGAGCTGATGAGCGACCTGAAAGATGAACTCACCATTTTTGAGTTTGTTACTATGATGAACATCATCACCAAAAAACCAAAAGTGTAAACTATGAAAACAAATCAGCCCAATAAAAAGCAAAAGCGGAAACGGATCGTAATTACTACCCTGGCAGTGGGTGCAGCAGGCATCCTGGGTTATTTTGGCTGGCAGTATTACAAAAAGAAGAAGGCAAAAAATAATGATGACCCTGATGTGTCCTTCAAAAAGAAGGAGACAGAAGATCCCAAGCCTGTATTAATTGATACGCCGGTTTATCATCCTGTGATAAAACCGAAAACCAAACCCAAGCCGAAGCAACAGCCTATTTACGACAACCCCTACCTGGAAGTGCCGCCTGTTAGTAAAGACGGGTTTCCACTCAAACGGGGAAGCAAAGGAGAAAAGGTCAGGGCATTACAGGAAGCATTGATTGCAAAGTATGGTAAGCAAATCCTTCCCCGCTACGGAGCAGATGGTGATTTTGGTTCGGAGATGGCAGCGGCGCTGAAGAAGTTAAAATTCCCTGCAACGATTGAGCAAAGCACTTACAATGTACTGATGCAGGGTCAAAAAGTAAACAACGATAACGGTAGCAGCAGTCTGGCACAGCAATTTGTTGCAGCAGCTACCAAAAAAGATTTCAACCTGACCATTCAGTTACTTAAACGGCTTAAATCAAAAGACGATTACAAAGAAGTAAGCAGTGAATTTAAAAACTACCGCATCGGTGGCGGCGTGCGGCAGACACTCGTTAATGCCCTGCTGAATACATTCAGTAAAGAAGATCAGAAACAGGCTATCCGTTTTGAGTTCCTTCGGATGGGATTACAATTTGACGGCAAGAAGTGGAGTTTAGACGGATTTGATGGGGTGAGCATTGTAACCATTGAACCGGCAACCATTTGGGTAAACTCCAAGCAAGCCATTAATGTCCCTGCCAAAATGGTGCTGGGCAATGAAGTAACCAAACGGCTTGACTATACCTTATTTGAAAACAACGGTAAGCACTTTTTGGTGCAAACAAAATCTATAACACAATTATAAAAGTCAATTATGAAAAGACATATCCGGTACATTGTTGTACACAGTACAGCAACATTTGACCCGAAGGTTTCTCAATTCTATGGCAACTATCACTATGTGGTGGAAAGAACCGGCGAGATAAAAAAAGTACATGCCGATGCTGCCATTGTTAAGAATGTAGATAAAGTAGATAATGAGGCCATCCACATTGCGTATGCGGGCGGCAGGAATAAATCCGGTACTCTCGGCGATACCAAAACGCCCAACCAGGAAGAAGCACTGTTTAACAAAATCGTGGCACTCTCTATCAAATATCCAAGTGCTGCCATTGTGGGACATGATGAACTGGAACCCGGTTCTATCTCACCCGGCTTCAATGTGAAGGAATGGATTCGCAACTACGAACCAGACCTGAACTTATCCAAAGCCAGCTAATCAATCCATTCAAAATTAAAATTCAACCCTATGTTAGAATCCATTCTAAAAACCATGACTGACAAAGGCTATAAAATTTATAGCCGCCCTTTTGAACTCAATATTGTAGGTATCCGTGCCAATAGCACTGTGCCCAACAGTTTTGATGATACCCTCAACATCTTTTACAAAAACTCAGCCGGTGACTGGCAATATCACAGCAGCCCGGCGACAACCGATCCCGGCACTTTCTGGTTGCGTAACCTGATGAATCCGCAAGGCACGGCCATTGTAAAACAGGGACAATACATCGGATCACACGGCATCGGTATGCACCGGGGCAAATATTTAGCCCTTACACAGAAAAGACCCATTACAGTTATCCGTGACTATAACCGTGATGCAGTGCTGGACTTCAATAACGGTAAAGAACAAACTGGCATATTCGGCGTAAACATCCACCATGCCTCCATAAACGGTACAACAAAGTTCGTAGAGAAATATTCCGCCGGTTGCCAGGTGTTTGCAAATATCAATGACTTCAACCTGATGATGCAGTTGGCGCAAAGGCACAAACAGCTTTATGGAAATGACTTTACTTACACACTGATTGATGAGAGGGCTTTAGTCCGTGAAGCAAAAAAAAATTAGTGTTTGACCTGGTGGGGCTGGGTATTGCCACAGCCCTGGGCCTGGTAACCTATGAACTCGTAAAAGATCAATAATGAAAACATTTATTGCAGAATTATTCAAAGACAAAAATGGTTGCTACTCTTTGCGTGAAGTTGCTATTGCTCTGCTGATTCTGGCATTAGTAGTTAGCTGGATAGCGCAGCAGTTTTTTAATAAGCCTGTTCCTGAGTTCATGTTTTACTCTTTTGCAAGCCTGATAGGTGCCGGGTGCTTTGGTTACTCTATTGAACGAAATACAAATATTGATAATAACAATCCAATAACCTGATATGAAAAACTTAAAAACAATCCTGACCCTCTTAATCGGTGCCATTATCGGCTTTTCCTTTTGCCAGCTTTTTCACCGAAACGGTGCTGACAATGCGCCTCCATTTACAATTACTGGTAATAAGGCTTCAGAACTGGAAAAGAAAATGCAGGAAGCCGAAGCAGAGTACCAGCAAAAGATAGATTCTGCAAAGCAGCGAACACAAGCTCTGGATCAATCGCTGAAAAAAACGAAAGACGTATTGGATAAAACCAAAAAGAAAAACATACAACTGCAAACACAGGTATATGATTTAATTGACCGGCAGGGAATTTATAAGGAGGCGCATGATACTGCCAGCTTTATTACTGGTTGTGATACGCTGCAAAGCAGAGTTGATGAACTTATTATACAAGCAAACCTGCAAGACAGCATACAAACTGCAATAACGGACAATCTCCATGAACAGCTTATACAAAAAGATTCGGTCATTCTGCTGAAAGATTCACAATATCTGCAACTGAACAAATCATTTGGACAAAGCATTGAACAGCAGAAACTGCTGGAGCAGCAGGCAAAATTTTACAAGAAAAAATATAAACGACAACGGCTCGGCAGCAAGTTGAAAAACCTGGGTTTACTAATTATATCCGGGTTTGCTGCCTCCCAACTTATTCAATAATCCAAAATTTCAAAATGGCTGTGAAGGAAAAAACAATTGTAGTTACGGCCACATTTGTTACATCGCTGCTATCCTATCTCTATGCAAAAGAAGCAAACAAGGATTCTGTGGCCTATGTGATGGTGGGCGGCTTTATCGGCTCCCTGCTGGGAGAAGGTATAGCGGAAGCGATAAATAAAAACAACACAAAAAATCAAAACAATAACAATGGCAATAGAAATACTTAATGATGGTGCATCGCTGCGAATTGTAAACAAAGGCAGCGTAATACTGGTAAATAAACTGCAAATTAAATCCATTGAAACTATCCGTACCGATACGGTGCGATTGGATATTGGCGATGGCGCTTTGAAAAACATCTATATCAAATTCGCCGATGTAACTACGCCTGCCGGGTTGACTGATGCCGGCCAGTTAAGAGATGCCATAAACGCCATGCTAAAAGCAAATGGCGAAGGTTTGGCAACTGCGGAGCTTCAGCAAATTGGCAACGCTTCGTTAGTTTCAATCCTGGGGGTATTAGGTGAAATAAAGAACATACTAAGCAACCTTAAATGCTGTGGCAACTGCCAGGAAACAAGAATTGATGAATCTGACCCTTTATCCATTTATTATGGGGTGGCTGCGGCAGGATCAGCCACTAATCAGGCAGTATGGTCCATCCGCAGGGAAACTAAAACAAAAGAAAATGATATCGTCATTGTAGAATGGGCAGACGGTAATGAGCTTTTTGACAATATCTGGGATGAACGTCGTAACCTGGCTTATGCCTCAACTGTAGTACGATAACATAGCACTGAACAAAATGCGATACCAAACCATACCTGAAATTGTGCTTGGCGAAACTCCGGAAGTTAATGTTCCGGAGTTAGCTGTTTCTTATACAAGGAGCAGGCAAAAGGGTTTTGGTAAAATCACCGCATCCAAAGATGCGGCTGATTTTATCAGAAATACTTTTAACGAAGGTGAAGTGGAATTGCAGGAACAGTTTATTGTTCTTTATCTCAACCAGGCAAATGAAATCATCGGTTACTACAAACATTCAAAAGGGGCTATCAATGCGACTGTTGCAGATATTCGCATTATCCTTGCTACTGCCCTAAAAAGTCTGGCTGTTTCAATGGTCGTTGCACATAATCACCCTTCTGGCAACCTAAAACCATCCAGGGCGGATGAACAACTGACAGCAAAAATTAAGGAGAGTGCTGCAATGATGGAAGTGAAACTGCTTGACCATGTGATTGTAACAAGGGATAGTTATTACTCATTTGCTGATGAGGGCTTATTGGGTTTGGATGGCTTAAACAATAAAGAGGAACAATTTGTTGCTGCTATTGAACATGATTTAGCCACTAAGAAATCACATAGCAAAAGATCTGTTGAAAAACTGGCTGCTTCATTTGGTATCACTGATAAAAATGAAGTAAAAGAACTAACAGAGCTTGCCATTGTAAACCGGGCAAGGCTATTGGCTCACAGTGAAGGAACAATAAAAGAAAGATTTGACCGGATTGTTGAACTCTATCACAGCCAGGTAAATCTCTCACACCGTACTTCGCAAAGCATTTTACTGCAACAATATTCCACTCCTGCGCCTATTGGTTATTTAGCTGGTGTGTTTTGTCAAATAGACAAACTCCAGTTCAACGGTGGTTTTGCTTTTGAACCATCAGCAGGCAACGGCTTACTGACAATCGCAGCCAAACCGGAATGGGTTTATGTAAATGAACTGGACAGCTTTCGCAACAGAAACCTGAAAACACAAGGCTTTGCAAACGTCTGGCAACGGGATGCGACAAAACCTTTCTTTGATGTGCAGCGGACATTTATGGCTGTAATGACCAATCCGCCATTCGGAAAAATGGAAACGGAAGTTATGTTTGATACTTTTCCCATCAAACCCTTAGAGCATATAATGGCTTTAAGGGCTTTGGACTGCATGGTGGATACTGGTAAGGCAGCCATCATCATTGGTGGCCATACTACCTGGGATGATAAAGGCAGAATCACAGCAGGTAAAAACAGGATTTTCTTTAACTACCTCTACAGTCGCTATCATGTCGCTGATGTTATCAATATTAATGGTGCAAAACTTTATTCAAGGCAGGGAACATCTTTTGATGTTCGCCTCATTTTAATTAATGGCAGAAAACAACCAGCATCCGGTGCAGCTCCTGTTTACAATCCTGATAAAGACTATGAAGTAAAAACATTTGATGAATTATTTGAGAGAGTAATGGATGCAAAGGAAACCGAAATATCTATGAAGCCAATAAATGAACTGGAAAAAGAAGCTGCAATACTACAATCCATTTTTGATGGTGGAAATCTGGGAGAGATAGACGAAGATGACACAGTAGATCATGATAAATTATTTGTCCGTTACCTGGAACTAAAGCCCGCATTTTCCGCTGAATTAGTCCTGCTTGAAACACCAGGCACATTTGTAACCTTTAACGAGGATGCCATCACTCTTGCCAAAACATTAAAGATTGGTTACATCAAAGTAAAAAATCCGAACTATCAATACATCATTGCGGGGGTTTCAAAAATTTTGATGGGAACGTACTTTGAAAAACTGAATGATGCCAATTGCGATTTTACCATTATCCCTAATGGCAAGCCTACCGATTTCAAAAAATTGGAGGATGAAGCCATTAGGGTACTCAGGTGGATCAAGGGAGAACAGCCGGATCTTGGCGCACCTTATGAACCTGCATCAGAAAGCTGTGTAGTATTAAACACGCAAGTACCCGACAGTATGGCTTTTGAAACAAGGCAGGCTGTATTAAGTATAAAAGAAGAAGTGGGTGGTGATATTGACAATTTTGTACGGCATCGCTTAAAATATACTAACAAAGCTACACTGTGTAAAGTATTATCAGCCGAGCAGATTGATGCGGTGGCGATGGCTATCTACAATATTGAAGCAAGAAGCCAGGGAATGATTATCGGCGACCAGACAGGCATCGGCAAAGGTCGTGTGGCGGCTGCTATGATTCGTTATGCAGTGAACCAGGGAGTGAAGCCGGTATTCCTAACAGAAAAAGCAAACTTGTTCTCTGATATTTACCGGGATTTATCAGCTATCGGTTCCGGACATTTAAAGCCACTGATTGTAAACAGCAAGGAATCCAAAACAGATATTAAGGATGAGGATGGTGAAATAATTTACCAGGCTCCTTCGCCCACCGAACAGCAAAGTATAATCAGTTCAAGAACAATACCTGCACAATATGATTTTGTGTTGGCTACCTATTCTCAGTTTAACTCGCCGGAAAAAAAACCGGAAAAGCCAAACTTTCTTCGTGCCATTGCAGATGATAATATTTTTATCATGGACGAAGCACATAATTCCAGCGGCTCATCCAATACAGGTGAGTTTTTGCAAGGTGTGGTTTCAAAAACAAAAGGCGTAGTATTCCTGTCAGCAACCTTTGCTAAACGGCCTGATAATATGCCCATCTATGCCATGAAGACATCCATTGCTGATTGCAATATGAGCAAGGATGATTTGGTGGAAGCTATTACAAGGGGTGGTGTGGCATTGCAGGAAGTGTTATCATCACAACTGGTTGCCGAGGGACAAATGGTGCGACGGGAAAGAAGTTTTGAAGGTGTGGAAGTAAACTATTTGTCATTAGATATAAAATCTGAAGAACACCGTGCCATTGCAGATAACATTACTGATATCCTCCGTGATATTATTGCCTTCCAGACAAATTTTGTGGATGCACAGGTAGAGCAGCTGGATAAGATTGCAGTAGCCGAAGGAAAAGAGGTTGCACTGAGAGAAGGTACTTCACAAGCTGGCGTAGATAACCAGCCTTATTTCTCCAAAGTGTTCCAGGTAATTAACCAGATGCTTTTTTCACTAAAAGCTGAAGCGGTTGCTGACCAGGCTATCAAAAGATTAAAGGAAGGTAAAAAACCGGTGATTGCTTTTGCTTCCACAATGGGCAGCTTTATTGAATCAATGGAAAATGAACAGGGCGTTCCTGTGGGCGATGGAGATACCATTAATGCCGATTTTAGCGAAGTATTAAAACGGGGATTAGACGGCATCCTTCGCTATTCTGAAAAAGATGTGGACGGCAATTCTATTCACAAAAAATTTGAGTTAAGTGAACTGCCGCCGGAAGCGCAGACGGAGTACCACCGCATATTGGAAAAGATAAACTCTGTTTCTACTGGAATAACTATTTCACCGATTGATATAATTATCAAGAAAATAAAAGATGCAGGGTACAGTGTGGCAGAAGTTACTGGCCGCAAATATGAACTGCAACTGAACTGGAAAGGCAGCAAGGCTTTAATACTGGCAAGGAAAAGAATAAATACCAATGATGCTTTCCGGCAGTTCAATAATAATGAAGTGGATGTACTGATGATTAACCAATCCGGCAGCACAGGTGCATCAGCACATGCCATCCCAACTGCTAAAGTTCCTAAAGAACAGGTAAGGCAACGGGTGATGATTGTATTGCAGGCAGAACTGGATATTAATACGGAAGTGCAGAAAAGAGGTCGTATCAACCGCACCGGGCAAATCCTGAAACCAATTTATGATTATGTAACATCTGCTATCCCTGCCGAAAAAAGGCTGATGATGATGTTGCAGAAAAAATTGAAGTCACTGGATGCAAACACTACTTCCAATCAAAAGCAATCCACCAAGATTTTAGACGTACCGGATTTTTTAAATAAATACGGTGACAAAATTGTAAAAGACTACTTGCTTGAAAACAAAGAAGTGAATGATTTACTGGATGACCCATTGCATCTGAAAAATTCCAAAGCAGACAGTGGTAATAATGAATCAGAAACTTTGGAAGATGCGGCTCATAAAGTATCTGGCCGTGTGGCGGTGCTATCCACTAAAATGCAGCAGGATTTTTATAATGAGATTGCCGAGCGGTACAATGATTATGTGGAATATCTGAAACAAACAGGCGACTATGATTTGGAAGTGGAAGCTATGAACTTAGAAGCGGAAACAGTTTCTTCCAAAGTGATTAAAATGGGCAAGGGCAGCGACAGCGCCTTTGGAGATGACAGTGTATTGGAAACCGTCCGTGCCAATGTGCTGAAAAAACCATTTACCAAAACAGAACTGGAAAATCTTATCAACGAATCACTCAAAGGTAAAGACCCTCATAAATTACAGGACAAACTGGTTGAGGATTATGAAGCATCAGTAGCAGAACGATTAAAGGAAGAAGAATCTGAAACGAATACGAAGTATGATGAACTTGTAAAGAACATTCCCAATGAAAAGAAGATTCAAAAGATTTTGGAAAAGCAAGGGGAAGGTGCATGGAGGCAGGCTCTCGCCGAAAGGGAAAAAGAATTAAACGGTGCAAGGGAACTGCAACTGCAAAACCTTCGTAAGACATTTGATAACCGTAAACAATACATAGAGAAAACATTCCGGTTCTTCTTTATCAGTCGCAATATCAAATATTCCATAGAAACATACAATGGCGGTAATGAGTTAGTGCCTGCGGTGTTCTTGGGATTTGTAATTGACAGCAAAAAGAAAAATCCTTATGCTCCGTCAGCCATCAAGTTGCGAATTGCTATTGCCAACAGCAGTAAATACCTGGCCATTCCTGCATCTTACTCTGAAGACATTATGGCCATCATCGGTGCCAGTGTGGATGTGCATCAGCCCAGCATGAATGTACTGCTAACAGAATGGGAGAAATACACAAAAGAAAATAATACCGACCGGCGGATCCGCCACATCATTTCGGGAAACCTCTTACAGGCATTTTCTGATTTTAAAGGCAAACTGGTAAGTTATACGACTAAAGGCGGCGAAACTAAGAAAGGTATCTTAATGCCGGAGAACTGGAATCCGGGCGAGCAGGTACAGGATAAGGTGGTTGTTCCGATACTGAAAGCTGCGCCGATTGTAAAGTCACTGGTACAGAACTCTCAAATCGTTACCAATAATGGCTTATCGTTTTTCAGAACAGGTAATCACTTTAAATTAATCATTGCTGCATCCAGGGCAAGAGGCGGTGATATTTATTTAGACAAGAATATTCTTGACCTGGTGGATAAAAACAACTTTGAGAAAGTATCTGATAAAATGGTTGGCATGCTCCCGGAGAAGAATATTGATAAACTGCTGGAGATATTACAGACAACACACGGCTGTTCCATCACAGTTCATTCCTCTGATTTAAAAAATATCAAGTCAGATGCTGGCAGGCACATTGATCGTAAAAAGATAAAACTGCCGCCAGATAATGAGGAAGAAGAATTACCTGATAATGTAGCTATCCTTGAACTGGAAGCAGAAGCCCTGGCACTTGAACTTGAATTATTAGCAGCATAAAAATCCATCCTATGATAACCATTGATAATTATTTTAATAAAATTACTTCTCTTGATTTTTCTTCCCTGCCTGAAGCACTAAAGAAAGGCCATGAGTTTGTTTTGAAGGCAACAAACAATGGCTCAAGCTGGGTGTCATATCATTCCAGTGAGGCGATTAAGAAAACGGTGGATATGTACCTGACAAAACTGAACGAGTTTGTCAGTAGTACCACTAAAGCCGAGAAGAAACAGACGAGAAAAAATGCAGAGAGAAACCAGCATAATGAAATCATTAAAGAAACCATGCGGCGGCAGGGCGTTACAAAATCTGTCAAATCTAAAAAGAATGATGACGATATTCCTACTGAAGATGGTCCGCAGTTAGTAGAACGGATTCCGGAAGAACTTCGGTTTATTCGTCGCTTTGTAAACCTGAATGGCAAAACAAAAACAAAAGATGATTTACTCCGCTTTATCAACGGCCTGCAAAAAGCAATTCTTGAAAAACGCATTCGCAAAACTTCGGCTTACGCTGCCCAGGTTAAGTATATCCAGGAAAGCCTAATTAAAACCTTCAATAGCATGAAGGCTAAGATAAAGCTGGAAATAAATACCAAAACCTTAAAAGAGTTTACGGATTTATTGGGCGGAGAAAAAATATATCCATCCATACAGTTACTTAAAAAATACATCAACCTGAATGGTAAAGTTGGTATGAAAGAAAAAGCCATGAAGCTGGTGAAGCAAATGGAAACGGTTGCTAAAAAGCGCAAAGTAAGAAAGGGTGATGTGTATGAAGCTCCTCTGCAGCAGGCTTACAAAAATTTGAGAGAATTTATTAACGATAAAAAACAAAAAACTTTACTCATTGAACAAAGGGAGCTAAACGGTTTGGAAGGGGTATTGGGTTGTGCCTGCAACCAGTTAAGCGGTATTGACAAAATGCCGGCCATTATGAACAGTATGGATTTTGCCAATATGCAATTTGAAACCATCGGCCTTAAAGGAAAATGGTTTGACCTGATTGGCGATCCTTCTTCCAACTTTACTGCAATGGTATTCGGCAAACCCAAAATGGGTAAGTCTTATCTCTGTATTGATTTTGCCGGTTACCTGGCACGCAATCACGGCAAAGTTTTATATGTGGCAAAAGAAGAAGGATTGGATATGACACTGCAAAAGAAACTGAACGATAAAGATGTTGCACATCCGAATTTATATGTTGCTTCTGTATTGCCTGAAAACTTGTCGCCTTATGACTTTATTTTCTTTGATAGTGTAAATCGTCTGGGGCTATCGCCAGAGGATTTGAATAGGCTGAAAACACTCAATTCATCCAAGTCATTCATATTTATTTTCCAGACAACCAAGCTCGGTGCATTCCGGGGAGCCAATACTTTCCAGCATGATGTGGATGTCGTTATTGAAGTACCCGAACAAGGCAAAGCGGTGCAGATGGGGAGGTTCAATCAGGGTGGGGAAATAAATATATTTCATTGATAATCAATAGTATGTATATTTGAAAAGGGAAAGGATGGAAAAGAAACCGGAAGAAAAAGGGAAAATCTCCATCGCTGAAATCAAAGCCGATTTTGAAGCCGAAGGTGAAATATTTGATGATAGTGAGGTGGAGAAAATCAGGGACTTTTTATACCTGCTTGCACAAATCACTTATCAGCAGCATAACAGGAATAAACAGATTATTGAAACATCAACTGGAAAACTAATAAATCTAAACTATAACTCAGATGAATCAACAAAAAGCAATACTCTATATCCGTGTGAGTACGGACGAACAGGCTGAAAAGGGTTACAGTCTGAAACATCAGGAAGAAAGATTAAGACAATACTGCCAGCATCAGCAAATTGAAGTTGTTGCTGTTTACAAGGAAGACCATTCTGCTAAAACTTTTGAAAGGCCAGAGTTTACCAAACTCCTGGCCTTTTTAAAAAAGAATAAGGGATGTGCTGACCTGCTCTTGTTTTTGAAATGGGACAGGTTTAGTCGTAATGCCGGTGATGCCTATGCAATGATTAACCAGTTGAACAAATTAGGTGTAGAGCCGCAGGGTATAGAGCAACCGCTTGACTTGAATGTTCCTGAAAACAAAATCATGCTCGCATTTTATCTGGCCGCACCTGAAGTGGAAAACGACAGGCGCTCATTAAATACTATCGCTGGTATGCGCCGGGCAATGAAAGAAGGAAGGCATGTAACATTAGCTCCCAGAGGTTATCGCAATGCAAGAAATGAATTGAACAGGCCAATCATAGAGCCAAACAAAGATGCTGTCCATGTGCGCTGGTCATTTGAAGAAGTGGCAAAGGGCATTGACACTGTGATGGATTGCTGGAAGGCTGTAACGAAAAGAGGGTTTAAAGTGAGCAAGAATCAATTCTGGAATATGCTCCGTAATCCAATCTATTGTGGTAAGATATTTATTCCAGCATACAAAGACGAAGCTGAATCTACTATACCAGCAACACATGAGGCTTTAATCAGTGAGGAATTGTTTTATGAAGTGCAGGATGTTTTAAATGGCAGAAAAAGGAAGTTCCCCGCCAAGAATACTTTGAAGGAAGAACTGCCCCTTCGTGGTTTTTTGGAGTGCCGTAAATGCAGTTCAAGATTAACAGGGAGTGCATCTAAAGGTAACGGCGGCAGGTATTTTTATTATCATTGCTCAAAAGGATGCAATGAACGCTTTAAGGCAGATGAGGCCAATGAACTGTTTGTAAAAGAACTGGAAAGGATATCATTCAGCAAAGGTGGTATTAAAGTGTTCAGGAAAATACTAACGGATTATTCAAAGAAAACTGGTAAAGATCAATCAGTGTCCAAGCAGCAGATTGATATAGAAATTGAAAAGAACCAGCAGCGAATCCAGAATGCCCAGCAGCTTATGCTGGATGGCCAATTAGAACCATCGGATTACAGGGACATAAAAAACCGGTTTGAAAAGACAGTCATGGAACTTGAAAAAAAGAAACGGGAAATATCCTCACTGGATTTTAACCTGAGTGAGTATATGACTTCAGCACTTGAGATAGTTGAAAATCTGCCGAAATACTTCACCAGAGCGGATTTAAAGGCAAAGCAGCAACTCATTGGTTCGGTATGCCCTGAAAAACTGATTTTTGAAAATAAAGCGTATCGAACCAACCGGATAAATGAAGTGCTTGCCCTGATATGCACTGCAGATAAGGCTTCCAGCGGTTCCAAAAAAAGATTGGCTCCCGTTTTTGGGAGCCAATCCAATCAGGTGCCCGGGACTGGATTCGAACCAGCACACCCTTTCGGACGCTGCGACCTGAACACAGTGCGTCTACCAATTTCGCCACCCGGGCGGCGGGTTGCAAATGTAAATAAAAACAAGAAATAATACCTATTATTTAAAAGACATTTGCCTGACAAAAAACGAGCTGTTTGTATTCGTAACTTGTTCTTCTTTTCAAATTATGAAACAGGTATTATGAATAGCGAAACACTAAAAAGTTTGCAGGCTCCTCTCAAAGAAAAATATCGCAACGATCCGCAGTCGGCCATCATTACATTAAAAGCCGAAGGAAAAATCGGAGAAAATATTTCTTGTAAAGTTGAAACGGGAAGGGCTATTGTTGAAGCCGGACTTCATCCTGCAACAGGAGGCACCGGGTTGCTTGCATGTTCCGGAGATATGTTGCTCGAAGCACTGGTTGCCTGTGCAGGTGTTACATTAAATGCAGTTGCAACGGCAATTGGTGTCAATATAAAAAACGGAATCGTGAAAGCGGAAGGTGATCTCGATTTCAAAGGCACATTGGGATTATCGAAAGAAGTTCCTGTTGGCTTCAAAGAAATCCGACTGCAATTTATTTTGGATACAGATGAACCGGCTGATAAAATCGAATCACTACAAAAACTTACAGAGAGATATTGTGTGGTGTATCAAACACTCGTATCTGGAACAACCGTCAAGACAAAATTCAGCAAATAAAAAAAAGGAGCGATACTTTAGAATCGTCTCCATTTAATTTTTTCTAGAGGTGGAAGGTGATGGGTATAGGGTATGGAGTCCATTAATTAATTAATTAATTAATTAATAATTCTGCTAAGAGCAAAAAAACTAAAAATCACACATTAAAATAGCACGTGCCATACCTTACAGCCCACACCCTCTACCTTCTATATTTCAAAAAAATCAAATCGAAACACTACTAAAGTATCACTCCCAGTTTTTCCAGAAATTATTTTTTCCTGGAATGACGCCCATTGTCCTCAGATTCTTGCATGTCATCCTCTTCCATATCATCCTTCTTCATAGTTCCTGCCTTTTCGGCATATTTTGATGCTGCCCGGGAGGAATGCTCTTTTGCTTTTTGCTGGTGACCTTGTGCGGCCTGCGCATGATGCGCGGCCTTTTCATGATTTCCTTCACTGGCATGCTTCGATGCCGTACGATGATGCTTGGCTGCCTCTTCATTATGTTGCGCAGCCTTTTCGTGATGTTTCTGTGGCATGTGTTATTATTTTAAAATGATAATTATATCTCTAATAAAAAAACAATGCCAACGCAAATGATTCAATAAAAAAAATTATTTACGAGGAATCTATTCAACAGGAAATAAATATTGATGATATCATCATTCAAATTTTCCGCATTCACGTTTTCAGGTGTTACATTTTTTTCCGATGTATAATTTTCGTGCCGCGACGCATGGGCATTGCGTTATCCTGATGTTAATTCCATACTTGCACACATTATTTTTCCTGCATCATTGAATGTCGATGAACCTGCTTTGCAATATATGCCGCATCTCGCCCCACTCCTCCCACCAGGCTCGAAGTAACTCCGAATTGAAATGGAACTCCGACAAAAAATAATCCTTCTGAGTTCATTGATACGCCTCTTTTTATGATGGGCCATCCCGATTCATCTGTAACGGGCATATCGATCCACGAAAAATCAGGATGATAACCGGTGCACCATATAATAGAAGCGACATTTAATTTTCTTCCATCTTCCAATAAAGGTTTTCCATTTTCGACGCCCGTCATTCTCGGCACTCGTTCCATCTTACCACTATTTAATAATCCCACAACATGTGGGAATACAGCTCCGCCATGTCGGAAATTGGATTTCATCTTTCGTCCAATCGGTGTTTTGATCGTGAGCACATTATTGCTAAACCACCAATGAAATTTCGGTCCGATCTTCAATGCAAAAGCAGGAACTATAAAAGAAGGTTTTCCTGCAATCATCGTATGTCTCGTCGCTGAAAGTTCCAAACCAATTTCAATACCTGAAGTGGCGGCGCCTACAACCAATGTTTGTCCCGCAGGCAGCTCATCTGGATTTCTATATAGTGATGAATGGACCTGGTAAATCACGGGATCAAGATCTTTTGCATAAGATGGAATTTTTGGAACCTGGTAAGGTCCTGTTGCCACTACTACCCGATCACATAATAAATTTCCTTGTGATGTGCTGATCAAATAACCGGTTACTGATTTGGAAAGTTTACTAACTCTTATGCCCATACGAACGGGCAACTGAAAACGCACCGAATATTTCTGAAGATAAGCGGCCATCTCGTCTTTTGTAATTCGTTCCTGGTTCACGGACGGAAATTCCCATCCCGGCAATCCATTGAATGCAGGCGGCGTAAACAGCTTAAGCGAATCCCATCTTTTTCGCCATGAATCTCCAACACTATCCGCCGCATCGATGATGATAAAATCTTCGCCGAGTTGTTTCAAGTGATATCCTGTTGCAAGTCCTGCTTGTCCGCCTCCAATAATAATGGTCGGGTAATATTGTTTCATGATATGATTGCCATAAATACTCTGTAACTCATCGTCACCGTATTTCGCCAATTGCATCGTGTTCATTATATTAAATTTTAAAAATGATTAGTTGTTCTTGTTCACGGAAAATCTCACGACCGTGTTCTTTACTGGTTTAATCGTTCGCAGGTAAGCATAAATAGCTGCCAGGTCTTCTGTCTTCATCTTTGCAAAATCTGTCCATGGCATAATAGAGTTGAAAGTATTTTTTGCGACTTCTTTCGACTGGAAAGAACTGTCTGCGTATACACGAAACCGTTGGATAAACATATCGCTTGTCCATTGTCCGATACCTGATTCCATATCGGGAGTAATATTTGCGGAATGTAATGTTCCTCCTGTTGGAAGTAGAAATGGCCGGCCTCCTCCAAATTCCATTCCTGCAATCAGTTTACCTTTTTCTTCCTGGCTATGACAATGAATACAACCTGCCATGGTTACAAGATAACGGCCATAGGCAACCGAATCCCCGGTATCGGGCCTTGTTTGAAAATGGGGTTTTTGTGGGATGGTATTGATGATTAGATTCATAGGGAAATCATATTCGTCGGGCTGCCGGTCTTTTTTTATTGACTTCAGTGTTCGAACATAAGCGATGATAGAAAAAATATCTTCTTTGTCAACCGTACCATAGTGTAGATATGGCATGATGGGAAACAATGCATGTCCATCCTTGCTCACTCCCGATGTGATGGCTCGGAATATTTCTGCGTCCGTCCATTGCCCCAATCCGTATGGCGTAATATTCGCCGCCGTATAAGAACCGGGGAAACCACGCTGGCGATTGAATTCTTCACCTCCTGCTCCTTCTGTTCCGGGTTTTACGGGCATCGTAAATTTATTCTCTTCTCTTTCCGAATGGCAGCTCACACAGGCTGCGACATGATTGAACAAATATTTTCCACGTTCAACACGATCAGCTGTAATCGCAACATGAATTTCTTCAAGAGGAATCGATGGCAATGCAAATTTTATATAGGCTGCACCGCAACTGATAATTATAATAACAACCAAAACGATGTTGCGGGATATTTTGAAAATTCTCTTGTTCACAAAAAAATATTTAAAAGATCATAAAATTTTTTTTGGAAATAATCTCCCGCTACTACACAGGAGATTATTTCTCATTCATAGGTGTAAGGCTCAACCTGTCAATCACCGAACAATAAAACAACTATAAAAATCGATGAGCAAAAATCCAGTTCATTCTTCATTCACACCTGAGACAAAAAACACAAAAGAAATTTACCACCTCGCATTCATCACCGACCATTCACCGCTGGTAACTGAACTTCTTCTGATCCTGCTGATTGTTTCCCGAGATATGCCGAGATAAGATGAGAGCTGCGACAAAGAAACCCGCTGCAACAAATGCGGGTAATGCTTAGCGATATAATGGTATCGCTCTTTAGGTGAATACAATTTGAAAATATTACTATGTTCTTCCTGTTTCACCAACAATTTTTCAAGTAATCTCCTTCCGAAAGATTCTATCTCTTTTGATTGCCCGTATAGACGAAGTAATTGCTCTTTGTCGAATTTCCAGAGTCTCGTGTGCTCCATCGCTTCGATATAAAACGCCGAAGGACTCTCTTCAATCAGACTTTTTAAATTTGTTGCAAAATTATTTTCGAAATAAAAATTGATATTGATATCCTTCCCATTCTTATTGTAGTAGGTGCGCAATTGCCCACGTTCAATAAAATAAATACTCCTGCATGTCTGCCTTTCTTTGAGAAGTAGGCTGCCCTTGGGAACAGAAATTAATTGCGCCTCTGCCAATAAAAGATCAAGACTTGGGGTGGATAAAAAAAACAACCTGTTGATTTTTTCCTTAAGTGATAAGGAGGATGTGTGGTTCATAATTGTTAGTTGATAAGATTTTTATGATAATGTTTAATGATGATGTTTTCTATCTTGAGCATATTGCACGAAAGAGTGTAAACAGATAACTTTTATTCCAAGCTGTTGGTGTTAATACTAATCGAGCGGGTTAAAATGAGTTGCAAAAGTTGAACAAATCATAGAGGCAAACAATACCGAATAAGGGGGAAGGGAGGGCGTCAATTGGTTTTAAATCTCTCTATGTGCACCTATGTGTCTATGTGGTGAAAAAAAATCTCGACTATGTAGGTTTTTTTTCACCACATAGGCACATAGACACATAGGCGCACATACAAATTTAAAATTGAAACAATGCCTTAAACCCTCATTCACCTGACTTTGAAAATCGCCATCACGATTAATAATATCAATAACGTGTACTGAACAAAATGGAACAGCGTCATTTTTTTCTTTAATGCAGCGAGCAATTTTTTATCAGTATTTGAAGATGAAACTTCTTGAACGATTTTCTTATTTGTCGGCTTGGCGATGAATATTCCATTTAGAAATCCTATTACATATAAAATTATCTTGATAATAAACCATCGCTGGTTAACAAAAGCCCATTGTACAGTAGACAACATGATTAACCCGCTGAGTAATTGCAAAATCATACTAACGACAATCACTATCGGCAAAGCCACCATCATAGGAATAAATTTTTTTCGGAACTCTGCTGGCTCATCCACATTTTTCCAGAAAATATTTTGCACGACCATATTGCTAATAGTACTACCGGAAAGAGCAATCACTCCCATAATATGGAAAAATAAACCTAGTTGAAAAAACATAATTTAAAATGTTTGCATAAAAATAATTGTGGTATCCCGTCCACCACTATGCCTGACAATGAACGGGATGATCCACAATTTTTAAACAGCCCTGACATATACAACAAAACACTGGCGACAATCAATAGAAGAATTCAGAGAATTCAATCAAATGAGACGCAAAGCTGCGATGAACCTTTTGGAAATGACTGCGGCAAAAATCACAAACGAAATTTGATTAAGGGAATAGGCTAAAAATCAAATAACTTTATTGAAGGCGGAACGCGGAACGCGGAACGCTGAACGCATAACGCATAACGCATAACGCGGAACGCATAACGCTAAACGCTGAACGCTGAACGCACGAAACGGCGTTTAGCGTTACGCGTTTAGCATTTAGCGTTATGCGTTCCGCGTTTAGCATTTAGCGTTCGCCATTCCTCAATCACCAATGTTTTTACGACTAATCATATTATTCCTGTTTGTCGCAAATTCTGTTTTCGCCCAAACAGAAATCAACCTTGAAAAAGTACAGAGCGAGGGACTGACTAATTTCTATATCAAATGTATCCGACAAGACAAAAACGGATTTCTTTGGTTCGGCACTGAAGAAGGATTATTCCGCTATGATGGTTACAGTTTTGTCCAGGCGAAAAATATAAATAGCAACCAGGAAATTCCCGGGATCAATACGATCGAATTTATCTACACGGAAAAAGATGAATTTATCTGGGTCGGATCAAGAGGAGGTTTACGATGCGTTGATATAGATAACATGACCATTAGAGACTTTCCTGCATCCGAAACATTTACGGTGTATAGCATGATCCCCAAAAATGATTCTGTGTTTTTTGTTGGTACGTCTGCGGGACTTTATCTTTTTAATAAGAATGGCAAAACATGGAACCGTATCAACGCAGTCGAAAAAAATATTTTTATCCGGTCACTTTATAGAGACGCACAAAACAGGATTTTCATTGCGGCACACAGCGGGCTGTATTGTTATGACGAAAAAAATAATACCTGCAATCGATTCGAACTTCCGACATCTTTTTTTAGCAAAAATAATTCACAGATCGCACATCGGACGTTGCCCGGTGCAAACGGGAATTTATGGATAACCACATGGAACTCCGGCTTGCTGGAATTTGATACCAGGAAAATGGAATTTATCGGCGCATATCCATCCAACACATGTTTTGATCTGCAGGAAACCGAGGATGGCAATATTTTACTCGCCAATAGTGAAAGCGGTGTCACCGTTTTTGATCAGAAAAAAAAATCTTTCATCTCGCATCCGGTTCAGTGGGAAGATGATGACCAGGCAAGAGATCGCGTATATGCATTGTTCACCGACAAGGCCGGGACCACCTGGATCGGGACTGAAAACGGGATTTACAAAAATGACCCGCATCATATTCGCTTCTCAACACTGAATTTTATTCCGGACAAAAAAAAATCTATTCCAATCGGAGATCTTAGTCCGCTTACCATTCATTGCGACAAGCAAAATTTTTGGTGGCTCGGCACCTATCGTGGCTTACTTCTTTTGGATATCAACACGGGCGTGGTGGAAGAGTTTAATAAGCAATTGAACTTGCCCCTGTCGCCATTCAACGTGGTTGTGAATTTGATGGATGACTCTTCCGGAAACATGTGGCTAACGGCAAGGCACAGACTAATACATGTTCAGATTAGTAAGAACGTCGACAGACCGGTTATCAAAAGCCAGACATTTACAACCCCGGTGTTGAAAAGTACCATTAGCAAAGCATTCATCGATTCAAAAAAAAGGATATGGCTTGGAACGCATAGCGATGGAATTTTTTTGTTTGATCCAACCGATAATTCCTTCACTTCCTATAATGCGACCGATACAAACACACTGATTAATAAAAACGAGATCAGGGCAATTTTTGAATTGGATGACAAGTATATTTTGACGGGTGGTGAGCACACCGGGCTGTGGCGTCTCGATCCGCAAACCCATCACCATGAACGTCTCAAATTATTTGAAAAAATCGCAAACAGTGATGCATTCACCATCAATACCATTGTGCAGGATGACCAGCAACAAATATGGGTGGGCACCGAAGGAAATGGATTATGGAAGATAGATAGAAAGTTCACATCCATTACCCAATACGGAACAGCGGATGGTTTTCCATCCATGAATTTAATTTCTATTCAGCCAGACAATAATGGAAGTCTATGGATATTGAGTGATGGAGGAATCATAAAATTTCATCCCGCAACAAAAGAAATAACTGTATTCGATAAATCGTCCGGCATCCGAAATCCTTATTCATTTTCTGCGCTTACAAAATCGCCTGATGGAAATATTATTGCGGGAGACATGAAATGTGTGCACATATTCAATCATTCTCAAAAAATAAAAAATCTCTCGACACCGGATGTACTGATCACCGATTTCAAAATATTTAACGAATCCTATCCGCTGACGACAAACAAAACGATTGAATTGGATTATAACCAAAATTATTTTTCATTTGAATATGTCGGCCTCAACTATACCCAATCGAATCGTAACGTCTATGCATACATGCTGGATGGGCTGGACAAACAATGGAACATGGCGGGCACAAGACGTTATGTGTCGTACGCAAACCTGGAGGAAGGCAATTATACTTTCAAGGTGAAGGCGGCCAATAACGAAGGAATATGGAACGATCAGCCGGCAACAATCACCGTTATTATCCATCCGCCGTTCTGGCATCGATGGTGGTTTTATTTACTGCTGATTTTATTTGCCGCATCGGCCATTTACGCTGTTTATTATATACGACAAAGACAATTAAGAAGCAAAGAACAGCTGCGCAGTAAAATCGCGAGGGATCTGCACGATGATATTGGATCGACATTGAGCAGTATTAATATCTTCAGCAAACTCGCGTTGCAAAAAGTGCATAGCGATCAAAACAAAAGCGGTGAGTTGTTGCATAAGATCAATGAACGATCGGAAAAAACAATGGAAGCGCTGTCAGATATTGTCTGGTCCATTAATACACGCCAGGATGATATGAAAAATGTGCTCGCAAAAATGCTCGAATATCTCGGAGAAGTTGCGGAGCCTTCCGGCATCCAATATGAATTCAATGTAGATAAATCAGTGAACAATGTGCAGGTTGACATGGAGATCAGGAAAGAAATTTATTTGATATTTAAGGAGTCAATCAACAATGCGGTCAAATATGCCGCATGTTCTTTATTACAAGTGGAAATAAAAAAAGAACAGAAAAACCTGGTTATGGTTATTCGGGATAATGGAAAAGGATTCAATATGAACAATATTATTCCGGGCAATGGCATCAACAATATGCAGGAAAGGGCGTCGAGGATCAAGGCGGGAATAGAAATCACTAGCAGTATCGGACAGGGCACTGGTATCAGGGTAACGTTACCCATCACCCGAAATCGGTAGAGCGGGCGGGCAAGATTTTTTTAAATTTATATCGCGTCAAAATAAAAATATTGCATGAGCATTAATATCCTTGTTTATGAAGACAAGAACGATTTCAGGGAAGCCTTGGTGCAATTGATCAGCAATACTCCCGAATTTTCATGCGTCGGCGCTTATCGAAATTGCGGACATGTAATCAATCATCTCGAAAAATATAAACCCACCGTAATATTAATGGATATCGACATGCCGGAAATGAATGGCATCGAAGGCGT
>JAFDYD010000051.1:25406-65869 GCA_018267615.1 Bacteroidota bacterium
GGAGCTCCTATGTCTGCGAATATCGCGCGAATGGTTTTGGATTTTGTCGCTGCAGGTGGACCGGTTTCCAACGAACAATTCGATCTCACTCCGCGAGAAAAAGAAATACTCGGCTTATTGGTAAAAGGGTATAGTTATAAAATGATTGGGAGCACATTGGATATTAGTTTTGAAACCGTGAAAACACATATCAAAAATATCTACGAGAAATTGCACGTACACAACCAAAGCGAGGCCGTAGCAAAGGCATTAAAGAATAGACTGCTGAAATGAGGAATGCGAAACGCAGAACGCGAAACGCATAACGCATAACGCTAAACGCTAAACGCATAACGCAGATGAGCAAGCTGCGTTATGCGTTCGGCGTTTAGCGTTTCGCGTTCAATTTTTATCTTTCTACTGGATTATGATTTGCTTCAAAAGTTGAGAGTGATAGCAAACACGCTTCCCTTTCCCACTTCACTTGAAACCTGGATTTTCCCTTTGTGATTCAGGATAATATTTTGCGTATTGGTAAGTCCAAGGCCGTTGCCTCTCGATTTAGAAGTAAAATATGGATCGAATATTTTTGAAATTGTTTCAGCATCCATGCCTTTTCCATTATCGGATATATTGATGACACAGGAATTATTTTTTATACTTGTTTCTAGCAGAAGAACGCCGGTTTCCGAATGCATGGATTCAATCGCATTCATGATGATATTCAAAAAAGCAATTTTCATACGCTCTTTGTCCACTTTTACTGTTGGGATGTCCCTCGAATATTTTTTTTCTATCCTAATCTTATTCAGTTGTGCACGGTCGCCTGCATAATCGAGTGTTTCGTCGAGTAGTTCATTGATATTTGTCGATTCATATTTTAGTTCGGTGAATTTGGTCGCATTTAGCAAATCGTTGATGAGATGATTGATCCTTTTTGAATTCCGCTCGATGATTTCCAAGAAAGTTCGTTTATCCTCTGGCGTTAGGTTTTCTGCGTCAAGTTGTCCGGCGGAGAGATCTATATTTGTCAACGGGTTTCTCACTTCATGCGCGATTACGCGCGCGAGTCTTCCCGTGCTCGCAAATTTTTCATTGTTGCGTAATTCCAGTAACTCCCGGTTAACCTCGTGCAATTCCTGCACTCTTTTTTCCAACTGCTCATGATAATCGGCGGCCTGAACATTAGCCCTGCGTTTTGCCCTGTTCTCGAAATTATAAGTGATGAGAGAATAGCAAACGAGCAAAATCGAGGTCACAAATGATATGATAATAATTGTAAAAATAATATTGCTTGAGATGGCGACGCTTTCAGTTCTTTCTTTCAACAATTGCGTTTCGCGATTCTCCATGAGTCCCGCGATGTTGCGGATTGAATCCATCACCTGTTTACTTTCTACGGCTTTTTCTTTTATGAAATCATTCATCTCAAGATGCGACTGACGAAGTGATTCTAATTGTTGGGAGATAATTACAAATTTTCGATCGATCAATCCTTTCAATGGAACGATGCGCTCTCGTTCGATCGGATTATCCTGAACCATTGTGTTCAACAATCTATAAATGGAATCCGTCTTGTTTTCACTCGTATAATAAGGCAACAAATATTTTTCATCCTTCATCATGATCAATCCGCGCAGTCCGATTTCAGAATCTTTTATATAGGAAATAAGCAGTTCGAGTTTATTCATCACTTCGCGTGAGTGGTTCACCCACCCGTGTTCCGTCCGCAGACGAAGCGTGGTATTGATCGAAAGTATATACGAAAAAAGAAGCAGTATAAATGCAGCCAGATAACCACTCCTGATTCTTCTTGAAAGATTAAATTTCATAATAGTGAACCATGATTTACCTGATTGAAATAGATTATGAGGAAAGTTGAATAGTAGACTCGCATCCGCAGCTTGTCATTCCGAGCGAAGCGAGGAATCTATTCTTTCTTACAATGGATCATCGAAAATTGATTGTTGAATATTTAATTATTTTTCAAAATAGATTCCTCGCTTCGCTCGGAATGACAAGCTGCGGATGCGAGTCAACTGCTCAACTTTCCACATCATCTATTTAAATCCCATTCATCACGGTTCCACAATATTACTTACAACCTTCATCATATTCTATTAAATCACTCCCGGTTATTGATGTATATACACTTAGTAAAACTGCGGTTTACATTGAACCGACAATCTCACAAAAATCATAACTGAATGATGTTCCGGTGCAGGGTATAGGAGCGCTGTGTGAAGGATAAATAACTTCGAAGAATTGTATATTTATCAACGGATGAAAATAATAAAAATTGCCTGGTAAAACAACTGAAATGAGTAAAAAAAGTGCGGGGATCTTACTATACCGGTTTACGAATAAAGAATTGCAGGTGATGTTGGTTCATCCCGGCGGACCGTTCTGGAAAAATAAAGATGATGGCTCTTGGTCTATCCCAAAAGGAGAATTTACAGATGAGGATCCATTATCAGCGGCTATTCGTGAATTCCGGGAAGAAATGGGGATGGGAGTCGATGGGGAATTTATTCCCTTATCGCCGGTGAAGCAAAAAAGCGGTAAACTCATTTTTGCTTTTGCATTGGAGCATGACATCGACGTGACGAAAATAAAAAGCAACCATTTTGAATTAGAGTGGCCACCACATTCTGGTAAGAAAACTCAATTCCCTGAAATCGATCGGGCTGATTGGTTTTTTGTAGATGAAGCCTTGAAGAAAATGAATGCCGCACAGGCTAATTTGATCAAGCAATTAATGGAGACGTTGCACTACTCATAACATTTTTAGTTAGTAAGTTTGTCTTCTTTGCGTCCTTGCGCCTTTGCGAGAATATCGTATCTCGCAAAGACGCAAAGCCGCAAAGATGAAGCCAATCAACGATCAACGCTAATGAAAAAAATATCTTTCATATTACCACTTATCGCTCATCTAAGCCTTCTCTGCTATTCACAAAACAACAAAACCGAACGGTTAAGGATAGCCGAAGAAATGGAAAAGTCCATGAAGGTTGAGTTACTCGATAAATGGTATCCGCAATCGCTGGATACTGTGTATGGTGGCTTCCTGAGCACTTTCACTTTTGATTTCAAACAGACCGGCGAACAGGATAAAATGATTGTTACGCAAGCAAGGCATGTGTGGTCGAATGCAAAAGCTTCTTTATGGTATCCGGATATCAATTATTTCAAAACAGATGCTCATCATGGATTTCTTTTTCTGAGAGATAAAATGTGGGATAAACAATATGGCGGCTTTTATACGCTTGTTAACAGGCAGGGACAACCGAAGATCGATGAGGTCGCGCCAAAGAATGCTTATGGCAATGCATTTGGTATTTACGCATTAGCTGCATACTATGAAGCATCCGGTGATACTTCCGCATTGAACATGGCAAAAAAAGCTTTTTTGTGGCTCGAAGAACATAGTCACGATAAGGTGTACAAAGGATACTACCAGCATCTGCAGAAAGATGGAACGCCCGTGCAAAGGACGAATAAAGTTTCATCGCTCTCCGATCTTGGTTACAAAGATCAGAACAGTTCCATTCATTTGCTAGAAGCATTCACTGAATTGTATTCGGTATGGAAAGATGATTTGCTGAAACAACGTCTGCAGGAAATGCTATTGCTCATACGAGATGTTATCACCACGAAAAAAGGAAATCTTATTTTATTTTTTCAACCTGATTGGAAGCCGGTTTCGTTTGTGGATTCTTCGAAAGCAAGTATTCTGGCGCATCGCTACCTGGATCATGTTTCTTTTGGTCACGATGTTGAAACTGCTTACCTGATGCTGGAAGCTTCTGCTGCACTGGGTTGGAAAAATGATACGACGACTCTTATCATTGCGAAACGCATGGTTGATCATTCGCTCCACAAAGGATGGGACAGTAAGCTCGGTGGTTTTTATGATGAAGGATATTATTTCAAAAACGACCACGACATCACCATTATCAACGAAAGTAAAAACTGGTGGGCGCAGGCGGAAGGGTTGAATACACTTTCAATGATGGCGAATTATTTTCCGGATGACAGCATACATTATTTTGAAAAATTCAAATTGCTTTGGCAGTATGCGCAAACGTATTTGATAGATCATGTGTATGGAGACTGGTATGAAGAAGGATTGGACAAAGAGCCCAATCGAAAAACTGCATTAAAAGGACATATCTGGAAGGCGACTTATCATCAGTTCAGGTCGATGATGAATTGTGTGAGGAGGTTGCGGGGAAGTTGAGTGGTTGAGTGGTTGAGTAGTCGATTGGTCGATACGTCGATAAGTCTTTTTAATCACGCTTATTCGACTATTTGATTAATCGACGTATCGACCAATCGACCAATCGACTGCTCGACTATTCAACCACTCAACCATTCGCACATTAAATTCCTTAACTTAGAACAAACAATCAATCATGGGAACCAGGGACAAAAGCATTATCTATTTTATCCTGGGCATTTATGCCCTGATGGTAAGTTGGTATTACAATCACTCCATCTTTTGGCTGATCATCCATTTTATTTTCTGGCCCATCTATCTTTTATATGAATTGCTCACGGGACATCTTTCACACGATATGTGGAAGACAATTCCGATGTCGTACTTCAAATAAAAAAAATCAGATCACCAGCATCGCATCTCCATAGCTGAAAAAGCGATATTTTTCTTTGATTGCTTTTTTGTATGCTTCCATAGCAAGATCATATCCTGCAAATGCGCATACCATAATAAGCAAACTTGTTTTTGGAAGATGAAAATTCGTGATCAATGCATCTGCAATATTGAAAGTATAAGGAGGATGGATAAAAGTGTTCGTCCAGCCCTCTGAAGGCTTTAATAATTTTTCAGCGGTGAAAGAAGATTCGATCGCACGCATAGTAGTGGTGCCAACCGAGCAAATCCTATTACCACCAAGACGCGCTTTGTTTACGATTCTGCATGCGTCTTCATCGATGCGATAATATTCCGCGTCCATTTTATGCTTACTGAGATCTTCCACTTCAATTGGGCGAAAGGTTCCGAGACCCGTATGCAATGTTGCTTCAGCAAAACGAATACCTTTTATCTCGAGACGTTTGATGAGCTCTTTACTGAAATGCAATCCTGCCGTTGGCGCTGCTACAGCTCCTTCATGTTTTGCGTAAACAGTCTGGTAACGTTCTTTATCTTCTTCGTCGGGTTTGCGTTTGATATATTTAGGCAAAGGCGTTTCACCCAATATTTCCAACACCTGGCGGAATTCTTCATCAGTTCCTTCCCACAAAAAACGGATCGTACGACCGCGGCTTGTTGTATTATCGATCACTTCAGCAACCAGTTCGTCGTTGTCGCCGAAATATAATTTATTACCAACGCGAATTTTTCTTGCAGGATCAACGATTACATCCCAAAGGCGATTCGGTTTATTCAATTCACGCAATAGAAATACTTCAATCTTTGCGCCTGTTTTTTCTTTTCTGCCATACATGCGCGCCGGAAATACTTTTGTATTGTTGACAACAAAAACATCTTTGTCATCGAAATAGTCGAGCACGTCGCGGAAATGTTTATTTTCAATCTGGCCGGTTTTGCGATGAACAACCATCATACGGCTGTCTTCTCTTTTCTTGGTAGGGTGCTGGGCAATAAGATTTAAAGGAAGATCAAATTTGAACTGTGAAAGCTTCATGTAGAATGTATTTTTTCAGATCACCGTCACATGATACCAAGAGGCTGGTAAAGGAATTGTAATAAGGAAGCATTGCTCCCGTCACAAACCAGGTCTTACGGCACCCGATTTGGTTCATGTTACGGCATGATTTTATAAGCGTGCAAAGGTAATATAACAGGATCGAAAAAAAAAATATACTGTCCAAATAGGAAATTATTAAACACCGAATGAATAGTGTTTGTTAAAAAGTGGTGATTGGATTGATTTGATGAAATAATTTTTAGTAATTACCGTCTTTTATGCATCTTCATCATCACCGATAACCCCGAATAATGAGAGCTTACTTTCCCGGCAAGTTGCTGGCTATACTGCTGCTTTTTTCTTTACAGCCGCTTCTTTCTCCGGCGCAAAACAAAAATGCAAAAAAATATCCAACGCTTTTATGGGAGATCACTGGTAATGGTTTGAAAAAACCTTCTTATTTATTTGGGACGATGCACGTGAGCAGCAAAATGGCATTTCATCTAAGTGATTCTTTCTATGTCGGAATAAAAAACGCTGAAGTAGTGGCGCTCGAACTAGATCCACAGTTGTGGCAGGATCAACTCTTCCGCTACCAGAATATGCAGACTAACCTGCGGCAATACACTCAGGGTTCCCCGAATAATTACCTGAATGAGAAATCTTTTCAACTGGAGAAATATGAGAATAAACTCAAGCTTGCATTGAGCGAAGAACCGACGATCATCAATGGCCTCCTGTACAGAACTTTTCAACCAAAAGCGGATTTTGAAGAAGATACTTATCTCGATTTATACATCTATCAGACTGGAAAAAAATTAGGCAAACAAGCTACCGGGGTCGAAAATTATTTTCAAACAGAAAAGCTGATCCTTGAAGCGACACAGGATATGATGAAGGATAAGAAAAAAAGAAATCCGGACGCAGATGGCGAATCTTTTTACGACCTCGAACGAAAAACGCAGGAAGCTTATCGCAAAGGAGATCTTGATATGCTCGACTCGCTGGAAAGATTGATGCAACCTTCCGCTGCTTATCTCGAAAAATTTTTATATCGCAGAAATGAAATCCAGGCCGATGCTGTTGACAGCATTGTAAAAAAACATTCCTTGTTTGTTGGAGTTGGCGCTGCGCATTTGCCAGGGAAAAGAGGCGTGATTGAAATACTGAGAAAAAAAGGATATACGCTTCGCCCGATTAGCATGAAGGATCAGGATGCACAACAGCGTGATGATATCGACAAAGTAAAAGTGTCCGTCAATTTCTTATCGTTTACATCGGACGATAAATATTTTTCTGTCAAACTTCCGGGTAAATTGTATAAACGTGTGGACAGTCGCTCTGGTGATTCCTGGCAATATGCCGATATGAGCAATGGCGCTTACTATATGATCACACGTGTAAAAACACATAGTAACCTGTTCGGGCAAAAAGAAAGCACGGTGTTAAAAAAGATCGACAGCCTTCTCTATGAAAATGTTCCAGGGAAAATTCTGAAGAAAACTGCTATCGTAAAAAACGGGTACAAAGGTTTTGACGTGATCAACAGAACAAGAAGAGGCGATATTCAACGCTACAACATCGTTGCAACGCCTTCTGAAATATTCATATTTAAAATCAGCGGGAATGGAAATTATGTAGAAGGGCCGGAAGCCGATCAGTTTTTCAATTCAATTTCTCTAAAACAAAATAACGCGATACAACAAACCGATTTTGAGCCGGCGCATGGCGGATTTTCCATAAAATTCCCACAAATGCCATATCAAAATCTGAATACGGGTGGCTTTGATGGAAGCTCGCGTTGGGAATATGAAGCTCTCGACTCAACTACCGGTGATGCATATATGGTTTGGAAAAAAAGTATCCAGAACTATCGCTTCCTTGAAGAGGATACGTTTGATCTTGCATTGATGGAGGAAAGTTTCCAGGGATCTGATTATATCGAAAAAATATTGACGAGAAAATTCGGTACCTGTAAAGGATATCCATGCCTGGACGCTTCCTATTCATTGAAAGACGGCGCATATATCAAAGCGAAATTCATCGTAAAAGGTCCGCACTATTATTTGCTCGCCGCGCGTAGCCAAAACCACAACAAAACATTCCAGCCCTTTTTTGAATCATTTGCGTTTACACCTTACCGATATGAGCAATTCAAAAGCTATACAGATACGTTTGTGAATATCCGTGTGAGTACCCCGGTAATACCGGATATCGATGTGGATGTCAGAAATATTTTGGAGAGAACGAATAGCGAAGACTTTTTAAACACTGTTTCAGAATATGGCAACTATTGGCCAAAAAATAAAACCGCATTGTTCATGGATGATTCTACGGGAGAAGCGGTTTATGTTTCTACCCAGACTTATCCAAAATATTATTATCCCAAGGATTCTGTTTCTTTTTGGAAGCAGGAAACAAATGAAAATAAGATCACACAGGATTTCACCATACGGAGTAAAAATCCGTTTCATATGAATGATTCCGTGTATGGAATCAAATATGTTTTTTCGGATACTAATTCGTCGCGGGTAATTAACAGTTGGATATTTATAAAAGATAATCGACTTTATCGCATGATCAGCCTGGGAGATACCTTGCAACAAGAAAGCGAGTTCGTCAAACAATTTTATGCAACGCTGCAACCTTTGGAAAAGAAAACAGGCGAACCTATTTTTTCAAATAAACTCGATCTTTTCTTTCGCGATTTTTACGGACGCGATTCTACCATGCGCAAAAAAGCCAAAGATGCAATTCCAAATGTTTATTTTGGTCCAAAAGGTGTGAAGCCTTTATTGCAAGCAATTCAAACTTTGCCTTATAACGACAAGGATTATTTCACAACTAAAACAAAACTCATCAATGAGCTTGGCTATATTACCGATTCAACGGTGATCAAAAAAGTCATTTCCGGTTTGAAAAATATTTATGATCGTTCGGCAGACACCGGCACTATTCAAAATGCGGTTTTTAAGGCACTTTCGGAAAATAAAACAAAACAATCCTATGAATTACTAAAAACGCTACTGATCCAGGATCCACCAGTGTTTACGAATGCTTCTGATTACAACTATCTTTTTCAAAACATCGAAGATTCACTCGAGTTGGGGAAATCCATGTTTCCTGATTTACTTCAACTCGCATCAGTTGATGATTACAAAGAAAATATCCGCTCATTGCTGACGGTGTTGGTTGATAGCGGTTTTATCAAAGCAGGCGATTACAATTCTTATTTCAATAAACTACTTTTTGATGCAAAGATCCAATTGAAAAAACAGCAGGGAAAAGATGAGAAAGAATTGCAGAAGAAAAATGATGATAGCAATACAAACGACAATATCACCAAACCTGATGAGGATGAATATAGCGAGCTGGAAGACTATGCAACACTGTTGATGCCGTTTTATGATAATAATCCGGGCGTACCTGTTTTCTTTGATAAACTTTTAAAAACAAGTGATGCTTCGCTTCGTTTAAGCACCACCGTTTTATTATTGAGGAACGACAAAAAAGTGGCAGACAGTATCATCCAATCGATTGCTTCAAACGACCAGTATAGAAGTCTTTTCTTGAAAAAACTGGAAGCAGCCAATAGGGGAAATAAATTTCCTGTTAAATACAAAAATCAATTGGCGATTGCAAAAAGTCAATTGGCATATAGTCATGGTGCGGGGGAATTCTTCGCCATAGAATATGTTGGCAAAAAAGAAATCAATTACAAACAGAATACAGGATATGTATATTTCTTCCGATATAAAATTCACAATGATGATGATTGGCAAATGGGCATAAGCGGATTGCAGCCAATGGATCAAAAAGATGTTAGCGATGACGATGACCTGGTTCAATTGACCGGCAAAAAAATAAAACCAGATCAGCCAATAGAAGAACAATTCAATAATCAACTCAAGAGATTACTTTTCTCCAAACACAAAAGCGCCGTTTCGTTTTATTTCGACAATGATTATTACGTAGAGCGTGATGATGAGGATTGATTGAAACAAGTTAATTCTTTGCGTCTTTGCGCCTTTGCGAGAACAAGATATCTCGCAAAGGCGCAAAGACGCAAAGAATTAACTTCAATTCATATTCCCGGAATTGCCGCAATTAATTTCTTCGTATAAACCGTGGAAGGATGATGATAAATATCTTCCGCCGGTCCCATTTCTTCAATTTGTCCTTTGTTCATTACCATGATGCGATCGCTGATATAGCGGACCACGGCAAGATCATGGGAAATAAAAATAACTGTAAAACCAAACTCAGTTTTAAGATCGTTGATGAGATTCAACACCTGTGCCTGCACGCTGACATCTAATGCAGAAACCGATTCATCAAAAACAACAAAGGAAGGATTCAAAGCCAACGCTCTCGCAATAACAATGCGCTGTCGCTGACCACCTGAAAATTCGTGCGGGTATCTTTCGAAATGAGAAGTACTGAGATTTACTTTTTTGAGTAATTCCATCACTTTTTCTTTTCTTTCTTTCGCGTCAACAACCACGTGGTGAACTTTCAACGCTTCAGCAATTGCTGAACCAATAGTCAGTCGTGGATTCAATGATGAATAAGGATCCTGGAAAACGATCTGGATATCCTTACGCATTTTTTTTAATTCGTCGGCTTTCGAAGCCAGCAGATTCATTCCGTTAAAAATAATTTTTCCGGATATTGGTTCTATCAAACGTAATAGCGCCCTGCCCAGCGTTGTTTTCCCACATCCGGATTCTCCTACCAATCCAAGCGTTTCTCCTCTGTATACATTAAAACTTACATCGTGAACTGCTTTTGTGTAGTTAATTGTTTTTCCAAAAAAAGTTTTTACCGAAGGAAACCACACATTTAGATTTTCGACTTTGATTAATGTTTCATCGTTTTTATTTGATAGATTTTTTTTCTCCTTGTTTTCATATTGTATTTGATTTGCTCGTTCCTTTTGTCCTTCATCCATGAAATCACTGACAACCGGTAATCGTTCTCCTTTATTATGCAAAACCGGCCGACACATCAGCAAACTTTTTGTATATGGATGTTGGGGATCATTAAAAATATCGCGGACATTACCGTGCTCAACAATTTGTCCTTTATACAATACAACCGCACGATCGGCGATTTCGGCAACCACACCGAGATCATGTGTTATAAAAATCACACCCATATTTTTTTCCTGTTGCAATTCGCGGATCAATTGCAAAATGGTTTTCTGAACAGTTACATCCAATGCAGTTGTTGGTTCGTCGCAGATCAGCAGCAAAGGATCGCAGCTCATTGCAACGGCTATCATCACACGCTGTTTCTGTCCACCGCTAAGCTGGTGCGGATAACGATCAAAGATGGCCTCGGGGTCTGGCAATTTTACTTTTGAAAATAATTTGATAGTTTCCTCTTTCGCATCAGTCGTTTTAAATTTTCTATGCAGTTCAATTGCTTCCATAACCTGTGTACCGCAGGTCAGCACCGGATTGAGAGAGGTCATCGGTTCCTGGAAGATCATAGCGATCTTGTTGCCACGCAAAGCCTGAATTTTTTTGGGAGAAAGTTTTAGAAGATCGACTGTATCATTGTCGGTTTCAGAAAACAAAATTTCGCCACTGGAGTATTTTGCTGGCGGAGATGGCAACAATTGCAAAATAGATAATGAAGTTACTGATTTTCCCGAACCGGATTCCCCGACGATGGCAACAACTTCTCCCCTGTTTACATCTAATGAAATATTATTAACCGCAGTAACAGTTCCGACTTCTGTGACAAAATCAATCGAGAGATTTTTTATGGAGAGAAGACCCATGATTAAATTGATTTTGTCTGAATCGGGATTCGTGGGATAATTGAGATGACTGGGAAATAACTGATAAAAAAATATTCAATATTCAACAATCAACACTCAATATTCAATTCTTTTATTTAGGGTTTGGTTCTTAAACTTGAACATCGAGTGTTGATTGTTGAATATTGAATATTTTTTTATCAGTTATTTCCCAGTCATCTCAATTATCCCACAAATCCCGGTTCAGACATTCTAGCTTTAAAATCGCAGATGCCTCACCGTTAGTCCACCGTTGATCAATTGCTTCAGTGAATCGATCCCGATCTTAATATGTTTCTCAACAAATTCACCGGTAACACGGAGATCACTTTCTTCCGTTTTCACTCCTTCGGGAATCATTGGCTGATCGCTTACTAACAATAAAGCGCCCGTTGGAATTTTATTGTAAAATCCAACTGAAAATATGGTAGCTGTTTCCATATCGATCGCGTAGGCTCTTATCTTTTTTAAATATTCTTTGAATGCCTCATCATGTTCCCACACGCGACGGTTGGTAGTATACACGGTGCCTGTCCAATAATCAACGCCATAATCGCGAATTGTGGTTGAAATTGCTTTTTGCAGTGCGAAGGCAGGAAGCGCTGGCACTTCCGGCGGAAAATAATCGTTTGATGTTCCTTCTCCCCTTATTGCAGCAATCGGCAATATCAGGTCGCCTAATTTATTTCGTTTTTTTAATCCCCCGCATTTACCAAGAAACAATACGGCTTCGGGTTCTATGGCTGTGAGCAGATCCATGATTGTAGCAGCCGTTGGACTACCCATTCCGAAATTTATGATTGTGATATCTCCTGAAGTGGCACACTGCATCGGCCTGTTTTCACCCACCAATTCTACTTTGTGCCATTCTGCAAACAGGTTTACATAGTTAGAAAAATTGGTCAGTAAAATATATTTCCCAAAATTTTCCAGTTTCTCTCCCGTGTAGCGCGGCAACCAATTGTGTACAATGTCTTCTTTACTTTTCATAAATTCATCTGGCTTTTGAAAATATTTCCAACATAAACCGGCACTGTTATCAACGCGTTTTCATAACATTGCTGATTTATCTTTCAGTAAATTTAGCAAATAGTTTTTGGCTCATGATTAAAATCTACTACCCGAACTATCCATTCAAAATAAAAGAAGAGGAGATCGGTAAGGAATTTATTTTTGATGAATTGAGAAAATCCTGGGTGCGTTTGACGGAGGAAGAATGGGTTCGGCAAAATTTTATACAATACCTCGTGCAGGTAAAAAAATATCCCGCGTCTTATATTGCCGTAGAACGAAAAATGAAATTGGGAGAATTGAATAAACGTTTTGATATCCTCGTTTTCGACAAGGCTGCCAAGCCCTGGATGATGGTTGAATGCAAAGCAATGAACAGGCCACTTGATAAAACTGTTTTGTGGCAGGCGCTGCATTATAATATTGCCATTCCTGTTAAATATCTTGTTGTAAATAATGGACTGGAATGCTACGGATATATAAAGGGGCTGATGGATTTTGAAGAAATACCGGTGTTGCCGGGATATGATGAATAGCCTGAGTCTGAACTGGGATGTGTGAGATTATTGGGATAGATGGGAAAAGAAAAAAAATATCCAATAATCAACACTCAACATTCAATACTCAAAGCGGAGGAAACAAATTTTGAATTTCAAACTTGAATATTGAATGTTGAGTGTTGATTATTGGATATTTTTTTTCTTTTCCCATCTATCCCAATAATCTCACACATCTCAGTTCAGACATTACGGGAATATTCCCAGCTCAGCATACGCAGTTCCCACTTTATTAATAGCAACCACATAAGCGGCAGTACGCATATCAGGTATCGAAGGATTTTTATGCCAGCAATCCATGATCTCACGTGTGGCAGCAATCATGGTTTCTTCCAGTCCGCTGTTCACCAGGTCCACTTCTTCCGCGCCATGCATGATAAATTCTTTTTCTTTTGTGTTCACAACTTTGCCGGTCAATTCCTCCATTTGTCCAAGTATATGCGCGTTCATATTTTCTGTAAATCTCTTTTCCATTCTTCCATAACGGACATGGCTAAGGTTTTTTAACCACTCGAAATAGGAAACGGTAACACCGCCCGCATTCAGGTACATGTCTGGCACGACAAGTATTCCACGTTTGATAAAAACTTCATCCGCTTCCGGAGTCAGTGGTCCATTAGCTGCTTCACCTATCATCTTTGCTTTGACACGCGGCGCATTATCGCCATTGATTACATTTTCTAACGCAGCAGGGATCAGGATATCGCATTCCAATTCCAATGCGTCGGTAGAATTAGAAAGGTTTGTAGCACCGGGAAAATTGAGAATAGAACCCGTTTTCTTTCTATGTTGAAATACCTCTTCTTCATTTAATCCTTTTGGATTGGTGATTGCTCCTTCGTATTCGGCGAGCGCAATGACTTTAGCGCCACCTTCACGGAAAAATTTTGCTGCATGATATCCAACATTACCGAGACCTTGTACAATCACAGATTTTCTTTCGATACCTGTTTCCATTTTCAGGCGATCCATCACCTCCTTCATATTACATACTTCACGGATGCCATAGAACACACCTAAGCCAGTAGCTTCTCTTCTTCCGCGAACGCCGCCTTGCGTTACTGGTTTTCCCGTTACGCATCCGAGGGCGTCTATTTCGCCGGGGCGCATACTCATATACGTGTCCAGTATCCATGCCATCTCTCTTTCGCCGGTACCGTAGTCGGGTGCAGGTACATCAGTACCCGGACCGATAAAATTTTTCTTGATCAACTCGGAAGTATAACGACGAGTGATTTTTTCCAGTTCATATGGAGAATATTTCCTGGGGTCAATGGAAATACCGCCTTTTGCGCCGCCGAAAGGAACATTCACGATTGCGCATTTATAAGTCATGAGTGCTGCCAGTGCCATCACTTCATCGAGGTTCACGGACAATGCAAAACGAATTCCGCCCTTGCAAGGTGTTTTATGATGAGAATGTTGTACGCGATATGCTTTGATTACTTCAACTTTGTCGCCGATTTTAACGGGGAAGTGCATACGATAAACAGAATTGCATTGTTTGATCTGCTCAAGTATTCCCGGATCCCAATTGGTGAATTTTGCTGCCTTATCGAAACTTTTTTCTACAGCTTCAAAAAACTTATATTCATTTTGGACTGCCATAAGGAAGTATTTTTATTTTTAAAAGACGTGAAGCGTGAAATATCAATATTCTTTCGATTGACGTTTCACGTTTCACGAAAAGAGCTCAATTATGATTTTCCAATTTGCTTATTTTTCTATCAACCCTGATCACGTACAATAACAACCCGATCAATATGATCAGCACAACAGTTACTACAACGTAAATTTTGCCGTTATTGCGCATATCGAACGCAGTATATTTTTTTTGCGCATCATCTGCCTGCGCCAAAACCGTTGCCGGCAACGACAATAGTAGCAGCAGAGAGTATCCGATGATTTTCCTAACCATGTAAAATGTTTTTATTTTTCAACAGATCTAACCTGATTTTTAAAGATGTGATCCAAACACCGAGTAGGGTCCATCCAATAATGGCGGGATAAAATACAATTCGCAATCTGCCATCAAGGTCATTAAAATTCAACGCGGGATTACCTTCTTTACCGGGATGCAGACTTTCCAGCAGCCTGGGCAAAATCCATATAGAAGGGAATAACATTATATATGCGAAGATGGAATAAACGGCGCTCACCTTTGCTTTTTTGTCAACATCGGTTATAGAACCCCGTAAGACGAGGTAGGCGAAATAAACAAGCAATGCAATGGCAGCGCCCAATAATTTTGGCTCTTTAAAAATCTGTGTGCTCGTTGCATATTCGGTCCATGTATAAGAAGCCCAAACTGTGCCCGTAGCATATCCCAATACGCCAAATACGATTCCGACTTTTGCAAAATTTACGGAGTAGATATCGTCTTTCAGATTTTGTGAACGAAGATATCTGATAGCATATATAACAGATGTTGTGAAAAGAACCATCATCGCCATCCACATACACACATGGAAATACAGGTTTCGGATGGTTTCGTGAAGAATCTCCCGCGCAGGAACGCTAAATAAAAAACCTCCAACAACTGTATAAATAAGAAGAATAATGCAAACTATTTTCCACCAGGTTTTTCGCATGGTTGTACGAAGTTGTAACGAATGAGCAATCGGATGAGCCGAACGCTTAACGCTAAACGCTAAACGCGCGTGAAACTCGAATCTTTTATTTTGCCATCAGCGTTTCGCGTTAAGCGTTCCGCGTCCATCAGGCGCAGCAAATTTAGGGTAACGGTTACAATATTTTAGATCGGGATTGAAAAATAGATAGAAACCATCTTTGTTTCAAACAACTTGGATATTGTATATAATAATATATTTCCTCTTGATAAACCTTTAATCTTTCCAGAGAAAAGGAAATAAAATTACAGCGAGTATAATAACAAGCATATCCAATCCTGTAAGTAATAAAACAATTTCCCATAATCCTCCTTGCAATACGTCGGAGAAAACGACATTAGATATCCGCATCAGCAACATCAGCTGTGGAATGATAACAGGAAATCCCATGATCACCATGAGAACAGCATTTTGTTGCGCACGTGCTGCGATCGCGGAGAGAAAAGTAAAAACAAGACTAAGACTAATTCCGCCAAGCAGGTTGATCCCTAAAAATCTTCCTGCATAGTTGACCGGGTTGCCAAGCAAAACAATAAACAGTATCCAGCTAATGATACTCATGATTGACATGAACAGGACGTTGAACAAAAGTTTTGCGAGAATAAAATCTACTGAACCGGCGATGGAATAGAAATAAAGAATCCTTCCTTTGCTTTCTGCCAAAAAACTTTTTGCGACAGCATTCACACAAATAAATAACTGGATCATCCAAAATAAACCATTCCACACGGCCGGCTCGGGCTGTCCCATCGACATATACAAAACAAAAATTGTAGATGCCACATATAACAGGATACCAAAAAAAGTGTACTGCTGGCGAATCTCCAGTAGCAATTCTCTTTTGAAAAGCGTGAAAATATGAGAACTTTTGATTTGAATGATTTTAATGATTGACTATGTATGTTGAAGCCTTTATTTTTTTGAACTTATTGATTGAACAATTTTGCACCTCACCTATTTTTCATCCCCACATAGCCCATCATTCAAATCAGAACTTCTATTTTAACATTTCCCCTTTTTGATAACAAATTCTGCATCTCGGTTCATAAATATCTCTTTTCCCAAGCAATACCTGTTCATCATCCATTGTTTTTCTATAGGAATAGTTAGCAATATTTCCACATTTTACGCAAATGGCATGCAACTTGGTAATATAGTCTGCCTTTGCAAGCAGAAAAGGCATTTGACCAAATGGCTTTGCCATAAAATCCATATCCAGTCCCGCAACAATCACCCTTATCCCACGAAAAGCAAGCTGCTCACAAACATCACCCAATTGGTTATCAAAGAACTGTGCCTCGTCGATGCCGATCACGTCAACGTCCTTTGCCAATTTAAGTATTGTTTGTGATTGATCGACAGGTGTGGACGAGATCGTATTTTCATCATGCGATACAATATTTTGTCTGTGGAAACGTATATCCACAGAGGGTTTGAAAATCTTGACCCTGAGGTTTGCAATTTTCGCACGCTTCAATCTCCTGATAAGTTCTTCGGTTTTACCGGAAAACATCGAACCACAAATAACCTCAATCCAACCACGTCGTTCATTTTTTATATTGGGTTCAATAAACATTCAAAACAGTTTGGTTAAAAATTTGCTTTAAATTTATACATCACTAACGTAACAATACTTTTTTGAAAACTACAATGGAACGATTAGAATATCTGATAGGCAAGTTAAAGGAACAATTTGAACAAAATGCCGATCCTTTACAAATGCTGTTAACCGTGAAGTCAATCGAAGCCGAGCTCTCAAGCCAGCAAGTGCCTGCATCATCATCAGGCAGAAGCAGTACAAAAATAGCCGTTGTGATGCCATCTGCATTAAAATATACTCCTGCAGAATCTTCTCCGGTATCTGTTCCATCAGAATCAAAAAAAATAATTGAACCTGAAAAAGAACCGGCGTATTCGCGGCCCAAACAACATGAATGGATACCCGATCCGCTAATTGATATACCAACACTTTCACATCAACCACTAGCCAGGGAATTAAACGATGTGATCGGTCATAATGGATCTTCACTCAATGATCAATTGAAAGAAGATGTTCTTGAACTCGCCGCCGCATTAAAAGATTCTCCTGTTCGTGAATTGAAAAAAGCAATCGGTGTAAATGACAGGTATGTTTTTATCAATGAACTTTTTCGCGGAGACGAAGCCATGTATGAACGAAGCATCAAAACAATTAATAATTTCAGGATATTGCCCGAAGCAGAATATTGGATGGAAAGAGAATTAAAAATAAAATTGGGATGGGATGATTCGAGAGAGATCACCCGGCAGTTCTATCAACTCGTCAAGAGACGATTTTCCTGAATGTAACGCACCACAATTTCTGTCGCACCTTTTTTCCCGAACACATAATCTCCTGCTGCTTCACTGCTATAATTATATTCTTCTGTGTTATTAAACAGGCGATCAAAAACGGCTTCAGCTTCGAGTGCACTGTCGATCACAATTCCTCCTCCGCTTTCAACCAGGTCCATCGCCTCAAAATATTTTTCTATTACGGGGCCGAATACTACCGGTTTCCTATATACGGCGGCCTCGAGTACATTATGAACACCATCATCTCCAAAACCTCCTCCGACGTAGGCAATAGTAGCATATTTATATAATCGTGAAAGCATGCCGATATTATCAATGATGAGAACATTTGGAGTTGACGGTTGACGGTTGGCTGTAGACAGAACGCCTTTCGAATTTTCTGTCAATGGCCGGCTATCATCCATCATCTTTTTTTCCAAAACCGAGAACCGGATGCTTTCATGAAAAAGATTTTCAATCTCTTTCAAACGAGGTTCGTCAATTTCATGCGGCGCAATAATAAACCTGATGTCCGGATGCATGTTCGCATAATGATCCAATTGTTCTTCGTCTTCTTCCCAGGTACTTCCTGCAACAATTACTTTTTTATTATCACAGAAATTTTCGATCAGTGGTATGGGAGAAAACGAGCTGGCAATTTCTATCACCCTGTCGAAACGGGTATCGCCTCCGATACTGACGTTGCCTGAGAAACCAATGCTAGCCAATAATTTTTTTGAATCTTCTGTTTGAACAAAAAGATGTGTGAAGCAATCGAGCATATAACGATGCAGCCTGCCGTACCATTCGAAAAAAGGTTGTCCGCTTCTGAAAGACGCAGATATAAGAAGTGTAGGTATGTCTCTCTTTTTCAATTCATGCAGGTAATGAAACCAATAATCATATTTGACCCAGATAACAAGCGAAGGCTTTACTGCCTCAATAAAAATTTTGGCATTTTTCTTTGAATCCATCGGCAGATAAAAAATAAAATCTGCTCCTTTATAATCTTTTCTTATTTCGTAGCCGGAAGGCGAAAAAAAAGTGAGTATGATTTTGTTGGCGGGATATAGTTTCCTGATTCTTTCGATAACGGGCCGGCCCTGTTCAAACTCTCCCAGCGATGCGCAATGCATCCATATTGCGCCATCGGATTTCTGCAAACCCAGGCTATTGATTTTTTCCAGAATATCTTTTCTTCCGTTAAGCCATAATCTCGCTTTTGGATTCCACGGAGATACTATCCTGATACCTGTATTATAGAGCCATAAAAAAATCGTATAGAAAAATATACTCACGCGTTTTAACTTCTTATTTATAACAAATGTAAGGTGTAAGGTACAAGGTACAAGGCGCAAGGAAAAGTGAGTTGACATAGCTTGCACCTCGTGCCTTGTACCTTGAGTCTTAAGCTACTCAAGGCATTGGATAAACCATAATTTTGCAGTAGGTTTGTGCCCGTTAAAAAAACAGTATGAGGCCGATTCAGATGGTTGACCTGAAGCAACAGTATTCGAAGATAAAAAAGGATGTCGATGCCGCTATTCATGAAGTGCTGGACAGCGCAGCGTTCATAAATGGCAAGGCCGTTACTGATTTCGGACAAAACCTGGCTCAATATCTCTCTATAAAACATGTGATTCCTTGCGCCAATGGTACAGATGCGCTACAGATAGCTATGATGGCCCTGGATTTGCAACCTGGGGATGAAGTGATAACTCCATCCTTTACTTATATCGCCACAACAGAAGTGGTAGCGTTACTACGCTTAAAGCCTGTTTTTGCAGAAGTAGATGCCAAAACATTTTGCCTTGATCCGGTGGATCTTGAAAAAAAGATCACGCCAAAAACAAAAGCGATTGTACCGGTGCATTTATACGGACATGCTGCGCCCATGGATGAGATCATGCAGATTGCCGAAAAACATAACCTTTTCGTAATCGAGGACAATGCCCAGGCAATCGGAGGCGTATATACATCGGCAAAATCAGGGAAAAAGAAGACAGGAACCATCGGAACGATCGGAGCTACTTCATTTTTTCCGTCAAAAAATCTTGGCTGCTACGGAGATGGAGGCGCAATATTCACCAACGATGATTCGTTAGCGAACAAGTTGAAAATGATTGCTAATCACGGACAAAGCAAAAGATATTATCACGACGTGGTAGGCTGCAATAGCAGACTTGATTCGGTACAGGCCGCAGTGCTGAACGTAAAACTGAAGGAATTGGATAATTATATTGCTGCGAGGAGAAAAGCTGCTGATCATTATGATAAGGCGTTTGCCAATCATCCTAAGATCACTACTCCATACAGGGCGCCTTACAGCCACCATGTTTTTCACCAGTATACATTGCTGTTAGAAGGTGTGAACAGAAATGGATTGAACGAGTTCCTTGCATCGAAAAATATTCCGTCGATGATTTATTACCCGGTGCCTGCGCATCGTCAAAAAATGTTTGCCTCTTTTGGTAGCTCAGCAACAGATTTGCAGGTAACGGACTGGCTTACGGAAAGAGTGATTTCATTGCCAATACATACAGAATTAGACGAAGAACAGTTAGCATATATAACTTCCAGCGTGCTGGAATTTGTCAATTAGTACACATATTAAACCTTATTAAAACAGTAAACCATGAAAATCGTAGTGATAGGCACTGGCTATGTTGGATTAGTGACCGGCACTTGTTTCGCAGAAACAGGAAATGATGTAACCTGCGTGGATATAGACGCAAACAAAATTAAAAAACTCACCGAAGGCCAGATCACCATTTATGAACCGGGATTAAACAAAATTTTTCTTAGGAATTTAAAAGAAGAAAGACTCAAGTTCACTACAAGTTTGGAAGACGGCGTCAGAGACGCTGAAATTATTTTCCTCGCACTCCCTACTCCTCCGGGAGCTGATGGCTCGGCAGATCTGAAATACGTTTTAGGCGTTGCAGAAGATCTTGGAAAAATTTTGAAAGCATATAAAGTAATCGTTGATAAAAGTACAGTCCCTGTTGGTACTGCTGAAAAAGTATATGCAGCTGTTGCAAAAAATTATAATGGAGAATTTGATGTGGTATCAAATCCGGAGTTTTTGCGCGAAGGTGTTGCAGTGGATGATTTCATGAAACCTGATCGCGTGGTAATAGGAACTTCATCTGAAAGAGCCAGAAAGGTGATGGAGGAATTGTACAATCCGTTTGTTCGCCAGGGCAACCCGATTATCTTCATGGATGAGCGTTCTGCTGAATTGACAAAGTATGCAGCCAACTCTTTCCTTGCAACCAAAATCACTTTCATGAATGAGATCGCTCAGTTGTGCGAGCGCCTAGAAGCAGATGTGGATATGGTTCGTCGCGGTCTTGGAAGCGACGAGCGCATCGGGAAAAGATTTTTATTCCCCGGCATTGGTTATGGTGGAAGTTGTTTTCCAAAAGATGTGCAGGCACTCGTAAAATCTTCCAACGAAGTTGAATACGATTTCAAAATATTGAAAGCGGTAATGGATATTAACGAGAAGCAAAAATTGCATCTCATTCCTAAAATCAAAAAATATTTTAAGAATCAACTCAAGGGAAAGCATTTTGCATTGTGGGGCTTGGCCTTCAAACCAAATACAGATGATATCCGCGAGGCACCTGCATTATATTTGATTGATGCATTATTAAGTGAAGGCGCTACACTTTCCGTATTCGATCCGGAGGCAATGGCCAATGTCAAAAATATTGTGGGTGATAAAATCACGTATGGTGAAAGCCAATATGATGTTTTAAAAGATGCGGATGCATTGATTATTGCAACAGAATGGAATGAATTTCGCACACCGAATTTTTTGAAGATGGTAACGACGATGAAGAACAAGATCATTTTTGACGGTAGAAATTTATTCGATGTCAATGCAATCAGGGAACTCGGATTTTACTATGTGAGTATTGGGCGCGCACCAGCTATTCCGGAAAACAGTAATTATCATAAATAAGCATGAACAAACAACATGTACTGATCACCGGGGCTGCCGGATTTTTAGGCTCACACTTATGTGACCGTTTTATCAAGGAAGGATATCATGTCATCGGCATGGATAATCTCATCACCGGTGATCTGAAAAATATAGAGCACTTATTCAAACTCGAGCAATTCGAATTTTACCATCACGACGTTAGTAAATTCATTCATATCCCGGGAGAATTAAAATACATTCTTCATTTTGCTTCGCCGGCAAGTCCGATTGACTATTTAAAAATCCCTATCCAGACTTTAAAAGTCGGATCACTAGGAACACATAATTGCCTTGGATTGGCAAAGGCGAAAAAAGCAAGGATATTGGTTGCATCCACTTCTGAAATTTATGGTGATCCACTGGTGCATCCTCAGTCGGAAGAATATTGGGGAAATGTAAATCCGGTGGGGCCTCGCGGCGTATATGATGAGGCCAAACGTTTCCAAGAAGCGATTACGATGGCTTATTGCAATTTCCACAAACTTGAAACACGCATCGTTCGAATATTTAATACTTATGGTCCGCGTATGCGCCTCAATGATGGTCGCGCGTTACCTGCATTTATTGGACAAGCATTGCGGGGAGAAGACCTAACAGTATTTGGGGATGGAAGCCAGACGCGTTCGTTTTGCTATGTGGATGATCTTGTTGAAGGAATTTATCGCCTGCTGATGAGTGATTATTCATTGCCGGTAAATATTGGCAACCCATCCGAAATCACATTGAAAGAATTCGCCGAAGAAGTAATTGCATTGACTGGCACTTCACAAAAGATAGTTTACAAACCTTTGCCGGTCGACGATCCGAAGCAACGTCAGCCAGATATTACAAAAGCAAAAAAAATATTAGGCTGGGAACCAAAAGTTGCCAGGAAAGAAGGACTGAAGATCACGTATGAATATTTTAAATCATTGCCCCCTGAAGAATGGCACAAACAACCAAAAGAATTTATCAGCAATAAATAGCCAGACGAAAAATCGCGGCTATTGATAATTTATATACCATTTTATGTACGAGGAACTTGTTGGCAAGAAAAAAAAATTAGCGGTTATTGGTTTGGGTTATGTTGGTTTGCCAATTGCTTTGGAATTCGCAAAAAAAATTTCCGTCATCGGTTTTGATATCAATAAAAAACGCGTTGAACAGATAAAAAAAGGGATCGACCCGAATAAGGAAGTCGATGAAACTGCATTTAAAAACGTCGATATTGTTTTTACGGACGATCGCGACGTATTAAAGGAAGCTTCTTTTTTTATAGTTGCCGTACCTACACCAATCGACAAATACAATGTGCCCGATTTGAAACCGCTCCTGGGTGCATCTGAAACAATCGGAAGCATTTTAAAAAAAGGAGATTACGTCATTTTTGAATCAACTACCTATCCTGGTTGCACGGAAGAAGACTGCCTTCCTGTACTGGAAAAAAAATCTGGTTTGAAACTGGGAGAAGATTTCAAACTGGGATATTCGCCTGAGAGAATCAATCCCGGAGATAAAAAAAATACATTAAGAACGGTTATAAAAGTTGTGTCCGGCTCAGATGCAGAATCACTGGATGAGATTGCAAAAACATATGAGCTGGTAGTTGATGCAGGTGTGCATAGAGCCACTTCCATTAAAGTAGCAGAGGCGAGTAAGATCATAGAAAATACGCAACGTGATATGAATATCGCGTTGATGAATGAGCTGTCGCTGATTTTCGATCACATGAATATTAATACCTATGAAGTATTGGAAGCTGCGGGAACGAAATGGAATTTTTTAAATTTCAGACCGGGGCTTGTGGGGGGACATTGTATCGGTGTGGATCCATATTATCTCACACATAAAGCAGCAGCGTTGGGATATGAATCGAAAGTGATAGCTGCTTCCAGGTATATAAATGATGATATGGCGAAATATGTCGCCAGGAAAATCATTACGCATGTTTTGCGTTCGTCGAACAAACCAAAGGTCCTGGTAAAAGGCGTTACCTTCAAGGAAAATGTAAGTGATATACGCAATTCAAAAATTGTGGATACCGTGAGAGAATTACTGGCTTTTAGTATTCATGTAGATGTAGAAGATCCCTATGCGGAAAAAGAAGAAGTGTTTGAAGAATATGGATTGCATCTTGTAAAAAAAGAAGCAGCAGACTATGATGCGGTGATTGTTACGGTACCTCATCAACCCTATCTTGACCTCGATGATACATATTTTGCTTCAATAACAAAGGAGAATGCAATGGTTGCAGACCTGAAAGGAATTTTCAAAAATAAGATCGCTCACAGAAAATATTGGAGTTTATAATGACAAACACTAGAAAAAAAATAATGATCACAGGCGGCGCCGGTTTTATCGGTTCACATGTGGTTCGCCTGTTTGTTAATAAATACCCTGAATACCTGGTTGTAAATCTTGATGCGCTTACCTATGCAGGCAATCTCGAAAATCTCAGGGATATCGAGTCCGCTCCAAATTATGTTTTTGAAAAAGCCGATATCACCGATCAAAAAACAATAAGCCAGTTATTCGAAAAATATGAATTTGATGCTGTGATTCATTTGGCTGCTGAAAGTCATGTGGACAGATCGATCATCGATCCGCTGGCATTTGTAAAAACAAATGTGTTGGGAACAGCCTCTTTGCTTAATGTCAGTCTCGGGTTTTGGAAAAAGAATATGAATGATAAATTGTTTTATCATGTATCAACAGATGAAGTATATGGTTCATTAGGTGAAAAAGGATTTTTTACAGAGACTACCGCTTATGATCCGCGGTCGCCCTACTCCGCATCCAAAGCATCCTCGGATCATTTTGTGATGGCGTATTATCACACTTATGGATTGCCGGTAGTATTGTCAAATTGCTCCAACAATTATGGTTCACATCATTTCCCAGAAAAATTGATTCCACTGCTGATCAATAATATCAAAAAAAATAAACCACTTCCAATATATGGCAAGGGAGAAAATATTCGTGATTGGTTGTGGGTAAATGATCATGCCCGGGCGATCGATACGATTTTCCATACAGGCAAAAAAGGAGAAAAATATAATATCGGTGGATTTAATGAATGGAAGAATATTGATCTTGTACACTTGTTGTGCAGGATTATGGATAAAAAATTAGGTAGAAAAGAAGGCGACTCTGCAAAACTCATTACGTTTGTAAAGGACAGAGCGGGGCATGATATGCGATATGCAATTGACGCGAGTAAATTGAATAAAGAATTAGGATGGAAGCCGTCGCTTCAATTCGAAGAAGGATTGGAAAAGACGGTGGATTGGTATTTGGCGAATGAAGAATGGATTGATCATGTTACTTCCGGCAATTACCAGCATTATTACGATCAGCAATATGAAAAAAGATAATTGTATTCCTGCTGAATTGTTCGTGTTTATCCTCAGATAAATCAATATCTTTCGTATGGCTTTTTTAAAAACTGATTTCTCCGGCGTTTATTTATTCGAGCCGCTCGTATTTCAGGATGAGCGTGGATTTTTTTTTGAATCCTATAATGAAAGTGTTTTCCAAAAAAACAATATCACATCTGTTTTTATACAGGATAATCAATCCTATTCCCGGTATGGCGTAATACGCGGATTGCATTATCAGCTCGAACCCTATTCGCAGGCAAAACTTATACGAGTGTTGCAGGGAATGATATTGGACGTGATCGTTGATATCAGAAAAGGCTCGCCGAATTATGGAAAATCATTGAGCATTGAATTATCCGCGGCCAACAAAAAGCAATTATTTATTCCAAGAGGATTTGCGCACGGGTTTTCAGTGCTGAGTGAAACCGCTGAGATTCTCTACAAATGCGACAATGTTTATAATAAAGAAAGCGAAGGCGGAATTCTTTATAATGACGCTGCTTTAAAAATTGACTGGAAAATTCCAGGCGACAGGGTTGTGATTTCTTCAAAAGACCTCGCCCTGCCAACTTTCGCTGATTCTAAAAACAATTTTGAATTCAAAGGATAAGTCATCTTCTTTCATGTCTACAAAAATCCTTATAACCGGCTCAAATGGGCAGCTTGGACAAGAATTGAAAAAAATCGCTTCGGGTTTCAGGGAGTTTGAATGTGTTTTTTTATCGAAAGAAGATCTTCCGATCCAACATGCTGAAACAGTCAATCGTTATTTTCTATCTGCACAACCTGACTATTGTATCAATTGCGCTGCATATACTGCTGTTGACAAAGCGGAATCAGAAAAACAAATTGCTTTTTTGATCAATGCAGATGCCGTCGGCGTATTGGCTTCTGCCTGTGGCTTGCGAGGAACGAAGCTGATTCATATTTCTACAGATTATGTTTTTGATGGCAACTCTTCTACACCGTTGCGTGAAGAGGATATTACCAATCCTATAAATACTTATGGCGAATCAAAATTGAGGGGAGAAATGCTGGCCATGCAAAATAACCCGCAAACAATAATCATTCGGACCGCATGGGTTTACTCAGCCTTTGGAAATAATTTTGTGAAAACGATGATCAAACTGATGCGTGACAAAGAATCAATCAATGTTGTGAGTGATCAGATCGGCTCTCCAACTTATGCAGAGGGACTTGCGAAAACGATTATGAAAATTATTAAGGATGGAAAATTTATTCCTGGTATCTATAACTACAGTGACGAAGGACGAATCAGTTGGTATGAATTTGCAGTTGCGATAAAAGAATTGACCGGAAGCAATTGTAAGGTGAACCCGATTCCAACATCACAATATCCAACTCCGGCAAAAAGGCCGCACTATTCATTATTGGACAAATCAAAAATAAAAGCAACTTTTAATGCTGAGATCCATGATTGGAAATCAAACCTCAAAAGTTGCCTCGATGAAATAAAAAAGTAGTCAGTGTAAAGTTTGCTATAACTAATTCCTTTAAAATTATTTTGCAATATTGCTGATCTTTATCGGATCGTGTTTGATGCCGATAACCGGCGTTTCACTTTTCCCGTACAAAAGTTCTTCGTTAAGATCCAGCATTTGTCGTTGAAGGCTATGCATTTCTTCGGTAACTTTTCTCACTTTCTTACCTCCCATTCTATAGCCGACGTAAAAAATAGGAATCAAAGTGAACATTACCTCGATAATGCTGAGGTGGATCGATTGGAGGAAATCAAATATGGCTTCCATAGTTTTACTTTTTATAGGATTGGATTATAACTGGAATAAAAGTATATGAACTTATCCACAGTTACAACGTACTAATACTTTGGTTTATTATTCGTAGAATTACGAGGGAAGGCGACGAAACTGACGATTAGGGGTAAACGCTGAGTGAGATCGATGTTGCCCGACAAGGATTCGAACCTTGACAATCAGATCCAGAGACTGATGTACTACCATTATACTATCGGGCAAGAATAAGCTTCAATTCGGGTTGCAAATATAAATTATGCGTCATTAAAAGCATGAAATAAAAACGACGGAGTTGAGCTCATTTGAGCTTGTCATACGATAGATTCCCGCTTGTCCGTTTATCAAGGCCTGACTAGCAATGAATGGTATTGATTTTCAGGTTATTTGGCTATATTGCGACTGAATTTATATCGATCTGTATTTCAATCCATTATGGACATCTTAGGCGTTCCAAAAAAATTAATAACCCAGGTTACATTTAAACATTCAGGCTTTACTATAATATGAAAGTTGTTAGAAAATATGATGATGTCGAACTGATAGCAGCGATCAATGACAAAAAAAATCTCGACGACGCTATTTTGTACATCTATCAAAATTATTCTGAAACTGTAAGTTCTTTTATTACGAATAATGGCGGAAGTCAGCAAGACGCAGACGATATCTTCCAGGAAACTGTGGTTGCATTTATAGACATTGTGAAGAAAGGAAAGTACAGAATGGAAGCGAGTATCAAAACTTTTCTTGTATCAGTTGCGCGAAATATTTGGTTCAACCAAATAAAGAAAAAAGAGAGATCGGGCCGTCGAGAAAAATTGTATGAAGATAGTCGCGGTACAGATGAAATGGATGTTAGTCACTATATCAGTGATCGTGAAGTAAAACAAGAATTCCGCGAGTTGCTGATCAAATTAGGCGAGCCATGCAGAAAAATTCTCACACTGTTTTATTATGAGAATTTATCGATGAAGGAAATGGTTGATCAACTACCATACGAAAACGAACAAGTAGTAAGAAATAAAAAATATAAGTGCTTGTTGCAATTGACCGAAATGATTAAAGCAAATCCACTTATAGCATCACAGATAAACGAGATCATAAAATAAATACCCTAAACATGGAGCAGAACAAACAATATTTACTGATAGATCACCTGGACAACCTCCTCACTGGTGAAGCACTTGCTGAAGTAGAAGGATTGATTCGTGATGATCAGGAGATGGCTAAGGAATCGCAGTATTTGAAATTATCAGTTGAAGCAATTCAGGAATCTGCATTATATGATCAGGTATCAGCTATCAGAAAACAATTTAGTACGCTGCAGCAAACCGATGCGAAGCCTCAGGGTGCTGTTGTTCGCAGTATGTCTAAATATGTGCTGCGCATAGCTGCAACTGTTTTAATACTCATCGGTGCAGCCGTTGCTTACAAATACACAACGGTTAGTGCTACATCCATGTACAATGAATACTATACTTCTTTTGATTTAAATACAACCAGGGGATCTGAAAAAACAAATGACATCGAGCGTGCATATCGCGATAAGAATTGGGAGTCTGTAATATCTCTGGCCAACAAGTCAACAGAAAAAACAAACAAAACCTATTTTCTAACGGGTATGGCTAACCTGGAATTGAAGAAATACAGCAATGCCATTAAGTCTTTCAATCATATCATTGGTGAAAATGCAAAAACAGGAGATAATTATTTCCAGGACGAAGCAGAATACTATATGGCGTTGGCATTGTTAGCCAATAATGATGCAGCAAAGGCATTGCCTTTATTGGCGAAGATAAAGGCAGATAAGAATCATACTTACCATGAAAAAGTAAAGAGCATGTCGTCTTTAGATCTGAACATTCTTCAATACAAATCGTCTAAATAGTTAATACCCAATATTAAAAATTATTTTAAAAAAATTGATTTGCCGGTTACATTTTATTTAGCAGTGCTTACTAATTCATGTAAGCGGTTCTTTGAAAGGCGGGCGATAAAAATAAAAATCCTAAAAAACCATAATCATTTTTTAAGATTGAATCTTAAAAAAAATTCCTAAATCCTTTTAAAACCATTACAGTTAAAAAGCGAAACCAGTATCCAACATTCCAGTGAAAAACCAACATTCCAATTTACTATGAGGCCATATCCAAATCGAATGAAAACCATTAATCCCAAGTCCCGAAAACCATATCCAATTCCAATGATGACCATTTGCCAGTTCCAATGAAACCAAATCCAAATCCCAGTAAAACCAAATGTCCAAAAGTCGACGTATCCTATAAAACAATAAGGTTAGTTACTTCATACAACGTTTTCTAAATTTTAAGATCCAGCATCCGTGGAAAGCGTCGACTTTTTTTTCTTTTTTTGTTTTCTTTTTATAATCAGAAGGAATACTGAGCAGAAGGAAAGTGTAGCCAGCAGTGCTATATTACCGAACGATTTTTTTTGGCAAACCGGATCATTGTCTCCAATCAAAATTAAATGTGACCAATACGCCGGACTTTTATATACCGTATTACTGTGAATATAATCCAGCTTCGCCTGTTGCAACGCCTTCGACTTCGAATATCCTTTCTCCAGGTAAATATGAAATTGCTTTAGAATGGATGCAGTAGATTTATCATCGGCCTTCCAAAGGCTGTTTACTGTACTGGAACATCCGGCATAGATGAATGCACGAGCAAGACTTATCACGCCTTCATTGTTTACCAACTCTCCTTCCCCCGTTTCGCACGCACTGATGATTACGAGTTTTGTTTTATCCATGTTCAATCCATATAATTCTTCCAGGAACAAAAAGTCTTCTTGCCTTGATTTCTTTTGAGGATAGAATGCGATAAATGATGCTGCACTGTTATTGATATCCGAAACCGCATGCGTGGCCAGATGCACTACAGGAAATTTATTAATGCTTTTCAAAAAATTTTCTTTGGTGGCTTCACGATCAGTATAACGTTCACCTTTTGTATCAGCAATTTCATCTGCTGAAGCCGGCAATACATCCATCGACAAATCTTTTTCGTCGCTTTTTATTCCGCTTGTCGTGAAAGGAGCAAATGACAAAACCCTGTAAGCATCATGCTGATTTTTTTTTGCTAGTCCGTGATCCACGATAAACCGGGAGGAAAATTGATAATTGATAGTTGTTGTTTCCAAAAGTGTTTTCGTTCCACTACCGGACGGAAGAGATTCGAAGGGAAGAAAATAAAGAATATCGTCAGGTATAATGGTCCACTCATCTTTTCCGGGTGTCATTACCTGAAGCGGTTTTATCAATTGATTGTACAATAACATACCCGTTTTCTCGCCGCTGAATTTTCTCCCAGTCTCAGCAGTCTTCAATGATTTTAACCACTCGTCCACGTTTCTTTGCAAAACCTGAACCGAGTCTATTGTCGTGTACACAAAAGAATTTCTAGTAACAGCGAATACATGTAATGCTTCTTCGGTAGTATAAAAACTAATTACTGATTGTTTGTCCGTCAGAGATTTCTGTAGTTCTTCTATGCCCGGAAAAGTATTGTCGTATTTGAGCTTATAATAAGCATTGTTCTGTTCCAGAATTTTTTGTAATCGGGATAATTCTATTTCATACCCGGCTTTTTCATTTGCCAATGATTCAATCAGCTTATTATCTTTCACCTGGTCGCTTTGAACATCAAGGCGAGCAATATTGTATTTGACGTTTCTTTCCTTTTGCAATAACTCATCCTCAGTACCTGGGTTTATATTGAAACTTTTTTCTTTTAGATTTCCCGACACAATGGAAGCTTTATTTTTCTCGCCGATCAGGAAAGCCTGTTCCAGGTAATTTGATTTTGGATGCAACCGATACAAAGCAAGCGAAACCGACAACGCTCGTTGATAAGTGTTTCGGCTTTTCTTTTTCAGTAATATTTTCGCATCATCCGTATCATAACTTTTTTCGATGTACTCCAGCAATGACAACGCCGATTGATAAGTATTGAAAGATGACAACAAATATTCTTCCTTATTAAATTTATTGTACAAAGAAAAAAACGCTCCGGCTTTTTTATCCAGCGCATCAAATAATCTGTAGTAAGCAAATGTGCCTGTAAAATTCGATGGGTTCACATTGATATTGCGTTCTTTGAAATTTCCGGAAAATATGATGATCGCCGACTGCAAATGATCCAACGCATCCGAAAAATCGCCGCGATCGATCGACATGTCGGCCTTGTAATATTCATTAATGCCAATATCAACCGACGTAACCTGGTTTGTATTTTTATTCAAGTGATCCAGGAAATAGGTGGCCGAGTCGATATGCCGCAATTGTATTTGCGTATAGGCAATCTCGTTATACACCCAAGGCACTTCCGAAATGTTTACGTTTCGAAAACATGCAAGCGCTTCATCGTATTTCTTCAATGCCGTATAAGTTCGGCCCATATTGAGATTGATCTGATTGCCGAAAAGTTTATATTTCAATGCATCCTTATACATAGCCAGCGCCTGCTCATACAAACCAAGTTTAAAAAATGAGGTGGCAATATTTGTTTCGATGCTTACCACCGACATCGTCTTAATCGGTTTTTGATTCTTTAAAATCTCAAGCGCCTGCGTGAAATAGTTTTTACTTTGTAAGTAATCACCTTTATCATGATATAAAACTCCCAGCGTATTATACAATCTTACCTTATCATCGTTTGGCGCAAAATGATTGATCAAAGATTCTGCTCTTAACAAGAAATAATTAGAAGAATCGAAATTGTTTAGATTATAATAACTCGAACCTGCATTTACATAAGTCATAAATATTAGGGAATCGGCGATGTCATTATTTCGATAACCAATATCCAGCGCTTTACGATAACAATGTGTTGCAGATCCATAATCAGTTTTAATATCCATCAGCACTCCTTTCTTCACGTATGAAAGAAAGAGGATACTGTCACTTCCAGGAAGAGAATTTTTTTCGAGTTGAATAATGAGTTGCTCAAAGCCATTCAATGCCTCTCTGTCTGTATTGTCTGTTGGATTTGGAAGATTTAATAAACTATCCGACCTGTTAAACAGTTTATTGACCTGGCTCAGGGATAAGCTGGGGTTGCCGTCATGGAATGATACCAATACAAGGAAAGCCAGAAGCAGCAGTTGAACTTTCCCGTGCATATAGAACACTTTTATCGAAATGGTTTATTTATAGGACGAGTATAAAACGAGTCGGCGAGTTTGCTTATTGTATGAGAAAGCATCCGCATGAAGACGGTAAAAGAAACAAGACACAAGGCACAAGGCACAAGAAAACAAGGTACAAGANNTCTTGTACCTTGTTTTCTTGTACCTTGTTTTCTTGTACCTTGTTTTCTTGTGCCTTGTTTTCTTGTGCCTTAAACCTTGCGCCTAATTAAACCTTGTTATAATAATCAACGGAGGTCTTGGATTCGTCGTCTTACTAATCAGGTTTCCTGTAAGAACATTATTCACTTTTAAAAGCAAACTGTTTACAAGCCCTGTGTTAATGCTGGACTTACTATTAAAATACATCAATTGAACTGTGATATGTTGCAATGCATTATTACTTGCGTCATTCAATCTATAATAAATAGTTGTTTCAACTATCTGGCCGTCGGCCGGTATCAAACCAAAAGCACCGCCCAAACCTAAAAGAGTTCCATCAAGCGTTTTCTTTAAATCGATGACACCGGTATTTTTATCGACAATGATTTTTTTGTTTTTTGCATCGTTCGTGATATCGAATTGACAGCCCGAACCCGAAACATTGCTGCCATCACAAACAGGAGCCTGGAAAGGATTCGCGTCAAAATAGGGCGACGATGTTGTTTGGTTATCCGCTAAAACATAAACACTATCCATATACGCAGCACCTCCGATGATTAAATTCTGCATACAGGTATCAGTCGTTCCATTTTTTACGAAGCCTATTGCGTAACGCAAACCGGTTTCACTTTTTGTGACGTTGATTGCACCGGTGAGAGAATCTATCACCATGCCTGCTGGCCATGAAAAATATTTACCTGAACCGGGATTATTAATCGAGCTAACGATATAATCGTTGGCTGTTGGTTGAGGGAAAATGATTGAGTCACCATAATCAGGAGCATATGCACATCCTGTAACTCCGGTTTCCGGGAAAGGAACTGTTTGCGTCGACTGTGAATTTGGTGGCTGCTGAATCGGATGTGTAGTATCCGATCCATTTGATTGCGTTTGCATTTCTGCTTCACTGTTTATTGTCTTATGGCAGGCACAAGGAATGGTTGCCAAAAACAATAAAGCAGTCAATCCGCTTAAAAAACTCTTTTTCATGGGTATGGGGATTAAGTGATTATAACCCAACAAAATAGAAATTTTTTTCGGAATTTTCAAGCTTTTGACCGTATTTTCCGGGCTTATATTGTGATGGTTTACACCTTATTATGCAGGAAAAATTACTATCCCGGAAGCATTTCCCAAGTCTACTTTTTCCCTATAAATCAGTGCTGTTTTTCTATATAATAAATTGAACCATGCTGCTGCTAAAAAAAAGTCGCACTAGCTTAATATAGAAATATTAGTTCACTTATGATTCCTGTTTTCAACAATAGATTTTTGTATCATTGGTTTTTAATTCCTAAATACTGGCTATGACTGTTAAGAAAAATTATTATTCGGCTTATCAAGGATCTTATATTTTATTCGTAGCACGATTGAGCGCTGTTTATACACTCATTGTTTTTTTATCGGGTTGCCTGGGGCCGAAGAAAATTAATAGCTGGGTAAGTGAGCATTACAATGGAGCGGCACCAACACAATCCAAAAAGAAAAATGAAGACATCGTTATTTCGTCAAAAATAGTTGGGATGGGTAGTCAATTATCCATCACGGAAAATAAAACAAGTCATGTTTTACCACTATTAATTTATTGGCAACTCGATTATAAAAACACCTGCACTTTAAATCCGGAAATACCTGCAAACGGTTTTATCTCGAATATCATGTCGAACACAGGCAGAGGATTAAGACAAAAATTGAATGGCCGAAGGCTGGAACTTGAAATAGAACAAATACCCAATGTATTTGCTATCGACGATAAAGGGCACATGATTTGGCTCATTTACGCTTTTTCGTGGGACGTACTTACCATACAACCTGATACAAAAGATCTAATAGTCTCCTACCGGTTATTAAATGAAAAAAATGAGGAAACAAAAAGAGGTACAATAACAATCCCTGACAGTGACAAAATGCTAACACTGAAAATGTTTCAATCCCTGAAAAAAAAGACCTTTATATATCTGGAGCAATACGATGCGAATATAACATTGATGAGTAAACGCTTTGTGGAAAAAATGACGGCGGAATTATGACGAAAAAGTGTTCATTTTGGAATGTACTAAAAGATAATTTTATTGAATCAGCTAATAAAGTACTGAGGAATTTCTATCGCAAAAAATTGTCAAAAGAATATTGAAATATTGCTCAAAAAAAATATTTGAGCATAACTAGAACCTCAACCCAAATGCAACATACGGATACCATCCCTCTCCTCCATATCCCGCAGTGATTCTTAGCACCGCCATCTGCGCAGGCGCAAAATAAAAACCTCCACCAACTCCATTATGCCACTGATTTGAATGATCATTCATTTCCCAAACTCTTCCCAAATCATAAAAACCTAGCAAACCAAGTTGACCGGGCAAAATATAATTGGCGAAATCTGCGAGTTTCATTCGGAATTCTACATTGTTGTACATCATGTATTGCCCGGCAAAACGATATTGACGATAACCCAATAAATTTTCTTGTCCGCCGAGAAACAGTGATTGATAAAAAGCGGCATTCCCAAAAATCATTCCTCCGCCCAACCTGTCTGCAATAATAATATTGGATCTGTTATCAACTGGTTTATACAAACTCACTTCAGAAGTAATTTGACTAAAGGATTTCGAATATGCGTTCACTCCTGCATACGCACGCATATTTATATTGATGGTATATCCCCATGTTGGAAGCAATCTGCTATTTCTCTTGTCAACTGTATAATCAATCACCAATCCCAAATGCGCTTTGTCTTTCGCAGTAGTGACGCTGTCGTAAGAATGTATATAAGATGTGTTAGTAATAAATCTACCGGCATTGTCTGCACTGTCTAATTTATAATATTGAAATGACGGACCGATACTAATATTCATCACTCTTCTATTATGCCAGCGCAACACTGGTTCGACACTATAGAGATTGAATCTTGTCCGATAGTATCGTTTATAGTTACCGGTTTTATTGAATGGAGTTTGATTGCCTGTGCCAAAAAAGTTTTGTGTGTTTTCCGGTCCGAGTGCAGATGCATCGATTACAAAATCCGCATTGCCGATCGCTTTTACCCATTCTCCTTTGTATTTTACTTTAAATGCAGATGTAGAAAATGAATGTCCGACGGTGAATTGCTGTACACTTGCATACGGTCTTTTCCTGAATCCCTGGTGCGTGTAGCGGATGCCTGCGCCGAATAAAAATCCATCGTCAATATTATAACCCGCCGTCACCAATGGAAATACCGTATTGAAAATATTGCTGGGTACAACTTCAACATTCGAACTATCATTTGATAAATATTTTCTTACGCGTGAAGTGTTTCCTAAAAAATTCGCATTGGTTTCCTTTTCATAAACCAACACTTTCTTCCTGCTATCAACAATATCATATTTCTTATTTCCATCACCACCTACTATTCTCAATTTTATCGGCACGGTTTTATTATCGATCAAAACACTATCATCGCCCATCCTCGTAAATAGTCTAATTTCTTTTGTTACAGCCGGGAAAAATACCCTGGAAAATATTTGATCTTTGATCTCTCCTTTTTTTGAAAGTTTATAAATTGAAATCTTCATTCCACCATTCAATGTGTCTCTGATCTCTACGAATTCATTTTTATCCGTTATTTGGATATCGACTATTTTATTAATGAAATAATAGTAGGCGGACATCGCGCGCGGGAGATCGTTTCTTCGTGCTTTTAATTTCCTGAGCAGTTCATCATGTTTTAAATCATAAGAAGATTTTGGCATCGCCTGAAGCGCCTTCTCTAATACGCTATCAGTAACTGTTGCTACAAATTCGTTGGTGACTCGCATCCATTCTTCATATGTGAATTGATTCAAAAAGCGTTGATTCAAATCTGTGCTTGAAAAAAAGAAATATGCCGGGTCCTTGATCTTTTCGTTAAACCCCTTCAGAAATCTCGCGACAAATGCGGAAACGATATTGGGAAAAAATCCTTCATTAATATAAAAAACCTGGTCCCGATCTCTTGGTACTGCTATATAACGTTTACCCTTACCCTCTTTTTTGCCAGCATAACGCCACTGATCTGCATGCCTGTCCCAATCCCCCAGGAAAATATCCAATAATCGCGCACGCAAAAAGGAAGTGCTGTCGAAACTGTTGTCATTATCCTCGTTCATTTCCCTGAGCATTTTCGGTGTGTTGTCGGATTTCCCGAGTGGCTCTCTTTCTTCGAGCAAACATATGGTGCCTGCAAATATTTTTTCGTATATGCCTAGCCGTTTGTCAGGAGCCACAACTCCGATGATAGGATGCGAATACGGAACATGGACCGCATTTGCAATCGGGGGAACTGCAAGCGCAGCATATGGATGTTGCGCGGACATGGCATCAACCAAAATATCTTTGGCAAAGGTCTCCCGTAGTCCGGGCGGCAATAATACATCAGGATATTTTTCGACACTTCGCAAAATCCATTCATTATCGCTTGAATCTTTCAACCGGAGTGAATATGTCTGGTGACCTCCTCCTCTTCGCACGGGTGTTAATCCACCTTTTATATCCGATATCCGGATCACCGGAAATTTTGTTTCAGCGCCCCATTCCTTGCGATAGTTCTCTCCAAAAAATGTCCTTTTTAATTTGTTTGCATTATCAAATCCTTTATACGCCACCGACAAAACGCTATCTGCAGTAATAGCCGCCATCGCCTGCTCTTCCTGGATTTTTTTATTCGTGTACACTTGCAGGTAGGTGTATGTAACGCGCAACTGTCCTTTTGTATATGTATAGAATGTAAAGCGCATATTGTTGCCCGTGAGTAAATCTGCAGTCACAAAACCAGGTTCCACTTTACCAAACAGTGCCTTATCCGCTCTCACATAACTTTCCTTCGCGCCTGCGCCGCTGACAACCTGCGTTTGATCATTCTTTATGAATTGAAGTCCGTGTTCATGTCCGGCAACATGAATCATATTTGGAAATCCGGCAAACACATGATCCACCAGCCTAATCATTTCCTGGTATAGGGGATGCCTCAAATCCTCCGGACTGGTAAACGCTTTTCTTAATAACGGGTATAGAGAACCGATAACAGGCAATGGTATATACAGGTGTGGACTAAGCGCAGTAAAAGGAAAAATATTATTCACCAGCGAATAATAACCCCCATGTGTTCCGTAACTCTGAAAAGGATGATGAGATGCAAGCAATATTACTTTGTAACGATTCTCATATAAGAGCTGCTCCATTTTTCCCAACACATCAATTTTAGTTTTGCAACTACAATCAGCATCGGGATTTGATTTGTTGAAAGGATACAACCACCACTCGGAATCAAATGCAATAACCGTGAGGCTATCGGATAACTGGATAGCAACCGGATCGGGACATCCATTTGGTGGAACGAGCTGAAGCAAAGAATCATGTTGCGAATCCAGGAAGGCCCATTGTTGTTTTATTTTTGCAAGTCCTTTTGGACCCATCTTATCCCAGTCGTGATTACCGGGAACAAAATACACCGGCACATTTTTAGACCGAAAGGGCATGTATTCTGATTGAAGAATTTGTTTGGTTGCTTCTTCTTTTTTATTTCCTGGTAAAGCCATTCCACGTGGATAAATATTATCGCCCAAATACATGACACTTGTTTTATTGGGTATGATAATATTTGCCGCATTGGTAATGATCGCTTTTTGATCGTCGTTGATTTCACCTGCATCGCCGATCAGCACCACACGATACCTGATCGAATCCTGACCAAACAAAACGATCGTGCAATGAACCATTAAAAAAAATGACAGTACTCTTTTTTTCATAAGCAGTCAGGTGAACAACTCAACATTTAATTATTTCGGTTAGTCCTTGCAGTTATGGGATTGTCGCAACACTCATTTTCAAGGGACCTGATAATAATTATGCCTGGCAGCAACCTAAGATCTTATCAGCGCGACGATAATAAATGAAACAATCGCAATGCCTATTCCGCTGATAAATATTTTATACGCAATAGCGAGGTAGCCAAATTTCATCGATAACACTTTCCGCACCTGGAATGTCTCCCTCGTAATTTGGTTGAATATTTCTCTTTTATCGCCACTAAAAAGATTCACCATGCTGCTCCAATATTCCTTCCAGGTCGTATTTTTAAATTCAGGGTCGATACGATCAAAACTTCCGAAGAAAAAAGACTGGCTATTATCAAAGTCTGCGGATGTGAAAGCTCTTTGTTGTGGTTTGCTTGCCAGGATAGCAGTAAAAATAGTGATAACTGCTGTGATCAAAATAATTCCGGTCGGGATCATATACAACGGAGTTGCTTCAACATGCCTGATTGTAAAAGCAATGATCACAGATAAGAGGATTGAGTTAACCTGTATCAACAATCCCGCTTTTCTATCAGCAACAGAAACGAGATCAACATAATTTCTAAACGCAATTTTAAAAAGATCTTCTGTTTCTTTATCCGAAAGCGCATTGCTGATTACATGTCTGTCATTTCCCCTCCGCTGTTTGGTTCGTTCTGATTTAAATTTTTCGAGGCGACGCTGGATTTCAAAATAATTTTTACTTCGCTGCACTCCGTATTGTCTTTTCGCATAAGTAGTATACAGTTTATGCGTGACGAAATAGCGGTTATTCACTTCATACCAATCCTCGTCGCTATATATTTTTTTGAATATGCCTTCTCTTTCAATTTTCAACAGGTTGAGCCCTTCCATGGCATCGGGAAGAGAAAGATGGATATCGGCTCCATCACGCAGCACCTGCTCAACCAGTGTTTTCGGGAAACGATTGCTGCGAAGGAAATCGATATAGAATTTTAATTCATCCTGCTCTTCTTGTGAAAGCTGGTTTTCTGCAATAAACCCGTTAATGAGTTTCTGATTGTCCAGTGTTTCGTCCTTGCTATCTACGATTCCAACATCTTTAAAGACGATTGCCAATAATCCCATTTCATATTCATCCTTATCTAATCCCTCAGCTTTGGCAATTTCTTTTGTAGCGTCAACATTTTCAGTAATAAAATTATAACTATGGAAAACAAATTTATCACCATACATCTCAAAAAAAGAATTGATGTATTTCAGCGCGAGCTTAATGATATTATGGTCTTTTTTACTCATAGATGCAGTATCCCGGGAATAAGTACTGAAATTAGAATTTAAATCTTAAACAGTGAAAAGATTGAGCAGGAATGATTCATTTAACATCATATATACCTAACCGGGGCTCGACAAATATTTAGTTCACATAAAAACTACACTTCAAATATTTATTTGTTCATTAATCACATATATTTATCTCGCCGCAAAAAAACTGATGGACCAAAAGAATATCATAGATAAAACTGTTGAATATGTGAAAGCAACATTGGCCCAGGCCGAAGGAGGACACGACTGGTGGCACATTTACAGAGTCTGGAAAACAGCGAAGCATATTGCAAACAATGAAAATGCAGATATGTTTATTGTAGAATTGGGTGCTTTACTCCATGATATCGCGGACTCGAAATTTAATGACGGAGACGAATCAATTGGCCCCGAAAAAGCTAAAAAATTTTTGTCTGAGTTGCAGGTCAAACAGGATGTAATCTCGCATGTAGAAAACATTATCATCAATATTTCTTTTAAAGGCGGAAAAGAAAAACAAAATTTCAAATCTATCGAACTCGATATTGTCCAGGATGCGGACAGGCTGGATGCAATGGGCGCCATCGGAATTGCAAGAGCTTTTAATTATGGTGGATTTAAGAATAGGAAAATATACAATCCGGATATTAAACCCAATCTTGCAAAATCAAAAGAAGAGTATAAGAAAAACGATGATCCAACGATCAATCATTTTTATGAAAAACTTTTTCTATTGAAAAATCTGATGAATACAAAAAAAGGAAAATTGCTTGCGATAAATCGCCACCGATTCATGGAGCAATACATAGAACAGTTCTACCGCGAATGGGAAGGAGAATTGTAAAAATAATTTCGGCTAATCCTGTGTTCAACTGATAAATGCAAAGTTTAATATTTTTAGTTTTATAGGGTTAGGATATATGGATTTCATTGGGAGATTTGTAATTAAACATTCGCATAGGTCTTTGGTTGATGATGTTTTGA
>JAFDYD010000052.1 GCA_018267615.1 Bacteroidota bacterium
ATTTTTTCCCTCACCCCTTGCCCCTCTCCTTAAGAAGAGGGGTTGGGGTGAGGGCTGAATTGTGAAAATTACCGTGGTAAACTTTTTTCAAACATAGGACGCACATCTAGAAACTTCAAACTGAGCCCCTATTTATTCCGAATAGAACATACAGGTGGCATGGTTTTTTACGATTTATTTCAAACAACTCCGTACGCTCTTGATTAGTTTTAGCAAAAAAGTTGGCGACAATGCTTTTCTACAGATAATTTTCCAGGTAAGAAGTAATATCAGCAAAATCGATTATTCCGGAAATGGCTTTATCATCTCGGGTATCGACGAAGAGCCGGGAACAGGTAACCCTAATTTCTCATTCTGTTTTTCCAGGAATGTGGATGGATGGGATAGAATTTTCCCGGTTACGGTTTTTACAGAAAGCGAATTCATCAGTTCCTTCCTCGATGAGATCGGGGACATTATCATTAGTGGAATCAAAGAATATGAAGGCTATCACCAGATGAAAATTTCAATATTGCATGAATAGATACGCATTAAAAGAATTCCCCGAAATGCCAAAGTATTCCTGATGGATCATGCAGAAAACACTCCCTCCCCCAGTCATATGTTTTAATAGAAGTCAATTTCACTTTTTCATATTTAGAGGGAAGGTCGAGCGCCACCAGTTCGTTCCAATGTCGGCTCACATCATCAACTTCTAAAAAAATCATTGTATTATCGATCCAATCCTTAACGTAAGCGTCCTGTAAATAAAATCCCAACCCATCAGTTTTAAAAACAGACATATCGGGAAATAAAACCGTCTCCTCAAAACCTAGATCCCTATAAAAACGCCGTGATACCTCAAAATTTGTCGCGCCGATAAAAGGCCGGATTGATTTTGCTTTATGTTCCATTGCTCTTGTTTTAATGATGTGAGAATTCGGGCTAAACTAGTATAATTAAACAAAAAAAGATCTGATTTGAAACAAGAAATTTTTTCCCGGAATATCTCATTCACTCAAAAAAAAGAACATTTATCCGACCAAAAAAATTATTGACGCGAATGTGAAAGAACAAATCCTGTAAATCATGCTAGTGTTTCACAGCGATAGCAAACTGTTTAATGCTTCATCGAAAAACCCGATTGCATACCAAATATCAAAGCCAGATGATATTGACTAAGTCTATCCTCCGGCGCATTGCCCAGCGATTGATTCTGGCTGCTTTTCCAGGCTTGTTTATTAAAACTGCCTGTATACACTGCCTGCAATCCAATAGATCCAAATGGACGTTTGTCTGAAATCAGGTTCACCCCAAATCCAAGTCGATAATTAAAAAAACAATTCGTGAAGTCTACAGAATGAACCGCGCTTTGAGTTGCAGGAACCAGTAATAAGTTATCGAAAGGTATTGAAGAATTATCGCGGTAAAATTTCGCCTGAAAACCTTCAACTCCGATCCCGGCCAATGGATAAAGTGAAATATTTTTGTTTGGCAATAGATCATAGCCAATGCCGAGATTTATTCCAAGAAATCTTATAACACTTCCCTTTTTATTATGATTTGAAAGGCTGCTACCAATCATTAAATTCATATCGGAAATGAACCGATGACGCTCTTTCAACATTCCCAGTTCAAGCGTAGCTGCATAATCATCTAATTTCTTATATCCTGGAAATTGAGTGACCCGTTGATTGATGCCATCAAATTTTTGAAAGCTGCCTCCGATACCAAATGTGAATTGGGGAAAAAAATCATCGTTTCTAAATTCCTGTGCAAAAGCAGAACAGGAAATAAAAAGCAGGAAAGCAAGAATTTTCGTTTTCATGTTGTTAAGTTTTATGATTTTCAGAGTTATTCTGAGTTTTTACCATATTAAACCCATCAATAGACAGGCCAAACAATCCTGCCATCTAGCGCGAAGTTTTGTGAATGGAATTTTTATGAAGATGTTTTTACTTTTGACTAGCGGTAAGGTAATCGTTTCGAAGTTGGAGATATAGCTGAATCTTAGCAGAAGCCCGTTGCAAGTTGTAAATCGATTTCTCTGGTTAAATTTTTGTTCCTTTTATCAATGTGACGGCTTTAATGGATTGCTCTTTCAAATGCAAAAACTTTTTTCGTTCTTCATCCTGCATGAAATTTTTAAAATCATCTTCCGCAACAAACTCTACCAAATGCACTTCGTAAGGTTTATCGATATTGGTTTCAATCATGGAACTTTCATTGGGCCTTATTCTCAATAGAAGTTTTCCATTGTATTTCGATATAATCGGAATTGCTACGTCTTCAAATTGATGAAAAACTTGTTGCTGTCCTTCTTTGATATAAATGAGTTGGGTTATATAGATCATATCCGTTCTTTTAGCGGGTTTTTTATTTTTTTGTAAAACGCTAAATTATAAAACTTGTATGACCTGATAGCGGGCTAGCTAAAATTCGTAGGTATTTCGTGCAGAGCACGCGGAGAAAAATAGTACGCAGAGAAGAATGCCTCTGCGTACTCCTTTTCTCTGCGTGCTCTGCGCGAAATTTTTTTTCAAATTATTGAAGAGCAATACACTCTATAGAAATCAGTATCCCGGCAGGAAATGGCATCACTTGCGGAGTACTTCGTGCAGGTGGATTCTCCGGAAAAAATTCAGGATATACTTTATTGATAATACCAAAGTCATTTCCGCTTACCATGAAAATTGTAGTCTTAACCACTTTATCCATGCTGCTGCCTGCTTCTTCCAAAACTGTTTTTATATTTTGAAAAGCCTGCCGGGTTTGATGTTCAAAATTGTCGCTCACTATTTTTCCGGAAACAGGATCAATGCCTGGCATACCCGACAAAAAAATAAATTTATCGGCAATGACGGCCTGAGGAAAAACCTGCGTCATACGTGCGACCTTTGAGGTACTAAAATTTTTTCTATCCTGCATAAAATGTTTTTAAAATAAAATGCAATTCTATATGCAATATCAAAAAAAATATTTTATGTAGAGGGATTTCTTCCGAACGGTGGCTGTTATGACTTGTTTGATGCGGATTGAAAAAATCCCAATTGCATTAGCAGCGTGAATCGATCAGGAATACCCCAGTGTTCGATGATCTGGCCATTTTGAATCCTTGCGATATCCATCACATCGATCATAATTTTTTTTCCAGTCGGTTCTATTCCCATAAATGCACCAGCATGTATAGCGCTAAACTTATAATGAACCCAAACAGTATCTCCAACCACAGAATGATTTGCGAGTTCATAACGGCGATCTGGAAACGCTTTTGCCAGGCTCATAATCGCTTTTTTCAACACCTCCTTACCACCTTTCAACGTTTGCTGATGTTCTATCCAGTTATCAGCAATAAATTGATCGATGATATTCATGTCTGCGTTGCCAAAACCTTTTTCAACAACCTGTCTTATTACATTCAATTCGACGCTTTCCATAATTTTTTTGAAATCGAAATTACCCTGACAAAGCTGATTGGGAAAAGTCAGATAATACTTTCCCAAAAAATTGCGTCATCTGCCGCGTCAAAAGAAAATAGCGCGCAAAGACACAAAGGCGCGAAGAAAGGCCACAGATGAACATCACCTGGATTCGGACTCTCACCCGTCATTTCGAATCCGCCAGCAACGACTTGCTGTATCGAGATGATGAGGCGGATGAGAAATGACGGGTTGAGAGTGCACATTTGTGTTCTTTCTTGTGCCCTTGTGCGATTATTTTCCCAAACTCTCTTTTACAACCTCAAAAATTTCCTTTCTGATCGGTCCAACATTATAATATTCTCTGCTGCTTGACAAACCCATATTCTGTCGGTTAATAAGAAGAACAATGGTCACACCCCATTTCGGAACAGCAACGATACTCGTACCTGTAAATCCTGTGTGACCAAAACTTTCTGCAGGTGCATTATTCATAAATGAATTGCCGGGATCCATCATCCACCCCAGCCCGTTTTTAAATTTATCCTGTATTAAAAAACTTTCAATGGTCTTTCCAGAAATAAATTGATTAGAATGAACGCGACCTTTGTTCATCAGCATATCTACCAGTTTTTGCAAATCTGCTACGGTAGAAAATAATCCGGCCGCCCCGGAAATCCCACCGTTTGCATACCATGCATTGCCATCATTCACTTCTCCTCTTAAAGTGTAGTTGCGCCATTTGTTCCACTGATCCGGATCAATATCTTTAACCGTAAACCCAAGTGATGAATCATGCACCATCCTGTTTTCATAAGGGTTGCCATGCGATGTGGCCGCGATTTTTTTAAACTTGCCTTTTTGTAACGGATTGAATGCGGTGTGCTCCATATGAAGCGGAATAAAAATATTATTCTCCATAAATTGCTCGAGCGAAACGCCAGAAACATGCTCGATGATTTCACCAAGAATAACAAAACCAAGGTCACTATACTTGCGCTGGGCGCCGACCGGATACTTCAATGGCAATTCACCAATCAATTTATAAGTCTCCTCCTTATTCGAACATTTGTAATAAAGCGGATACCATTCGTATAAACCGGCAGAATGCGTGAGTAAGTGACGAATAGTAATACTGCTTTTATCCGGAGTATTAAAACTTTGAATATATTTTCCTACCGGATCATCCACTTTCAAAAGACCCCGATCTGCTAACAGCATGATAGAAGTTGTAGTGCCCACCACTTTGGTCAACGAAGCGATATCGAAGAGATATTCAGTCGTCATCTTTTCAAGTGGGTTGATCAACTGGTGATGATAATCGTATTTCTGCGCATACCCATAAGCGCTAGTATATATAATCTTGCCATCTTTTTTCACCTGGATCACGGCTCCCGGAATTTTATCAGCATCCACTTCTCCTTGCAGGATGCTATCAATCCTCGCCTTCAAATCAAAATTCGATTTTCGGGCACCGGTCTGTTGTGCATGCGAGGCTACAGCAAATGCGTGAAAGAATATAAAAAGTAAAAGCAAATTTTTTTTCATATACTTTTTTTGATGGACTGGTATCCAACTATCGGTCCATATGTTTTACGAAGCAACAATTCCGAAACCCCTTCTTTCAGAAAATCTTTCAGTTCGGCGATTTGCGTAAATCCAAATTCTTCGTAGAGCTTAATAGCGCCTTTATTAAAAGCCGACACGCAAATAAAAATATTCGGTGAAATTTTTAATATTCTTTCTTCGCAAAATTGAAGTAGTTTTTTCCCGTATCCTCTTCCTCTATACATATCATGCACGCAGATCGTTTGTATATATCCTTTAAAAGATCCACACACTTGCAGTATGGCGAAACCTGCCACCCTATTCTCCAATTCCATCACATAAATTTCCTTACACTCACCATCAAACGCCTTCAGGCAATACGCATAGTCCAATTGGTATCTAAGCCAAGGGTCTGTCTCCGACATCATTTTTGCGCAGGCTGCAATTTTCGTCGCGTCTGTAGTAAGTGTTATCGACAACGGCTCTTCCTGTGCCATCAATTTTTTCTTTTTATGAGTATCAAAAATAAAACAGTTAGCAATGCATTGGTAAGAATATTCATAAAGCCGAAATCAAAATGAAATGCTTGAATAAAATATGCGTTCAACAAATAAGTGGCTACCGGCGCTGCAATACATGCAAGCGGTACCCATTTTTCTTTCATATTGATTTTGGAAAATAATCCTGCCATATACAATCCCAATAATGGTCCGTAAGTATATCCTGCTATATTAAAAATCGTATTGATGATAGCACCCTGGCTATTCCAGAATATCATTACAATGCAAAACATGGCGACATTCACCCCCAGCAAAACAATATTTTTTATTTTCTTTTTCCTTTCGTGTGGCTGATTCTCAATATCGAGGAAATCGTAACTGAATGCCGTGGTTAGCGCGGTGATGCAAGCATCGATACTTGCAAAAGTCGATGCAATCACTCCAATTAAAAATGCTATCGCGCCGATTTGCCCGAGGTAATGCAAAGTGAGTAGCGGGTAAATTCCATCCGTATTTAAAATTTTGCCATTTTCTGTGGGAAGCCGGATTGCATTCTTTTCTGCATAGATATAAATCAAAACTCCGAGTCCTAAAAAAAGTGTTTGTGCAAACGCGATAAAAAAGCTAAAGGTTAGCACATTCTTTTTTGCATCGTGCATGTTTTTTACGGTGAGGGTTTTTTGCATCATGCTTTGGTCCAGTCCAACCAACGCAATTGTAATCAGCAAACCCGAAATGAATTGTTTGAAAAAATTGGAACCTGAATGAATATCCCAATCAAAAAACTTCGCATAAGGATGGTGCATGATTTGCTTTGCCATTTCAGTTATCGAGAAGTCTAAAGATCTGTTGATTGTAAAAATTGAAACAACAATTACGGTAACCAGGAAAAATGATTGAAGGGCATCCGTCCAAACAATGGTTTTTATACCGGATTTGTTGGTGTATAACCAGATAAGGATTAATACAACAATCACGGTGATGAAATAAGGAATATGCAATGAATCAAAGAATGCATACTGAAGAATTTTGATAGACAAAAGCAACCTCAACGCTGCGCCAAAAGACTGCGACACGAGGAAAAAAAGAGATCCTGTTTTATAGGTCACTTCCCCGAAACGGATTTTCAGATATGCATAAATAGAAACCAATTTCAGTTTGTAAAAAATCTTTATCAACACAAAGGCGATAAAAAGATAACCGGCTATCGTACCTAAAATAAATTGAAAATAATAAAGATGATTATTGCCAACATTACCCGGAATGGATACCAATGAAACGGCAGATATCCCCGACCCGATCATTCCAAATGCAACCAGTAACCAAGGTGATTGCCGGTTGCCATCGAAGTAAGTAGTGTCGCCGGTATGTCGCGAAGTGAGCCGGGCAATGATCATCAATAAAGAAAAATAAATGAGGATGATAATAAACAGTAATGAAGTGCTCATTATAATTTAATTAAGAAGTGCCCATCAAAACTTTTATTCCTCGATATCATATTTTTCTTTAAGAAATGCAATTAATCTTTTTGAACTCTCTAATTGTAGTTTTAAATAATTTTCTGCGTAAGCGTTTGTAATCATCCTAAAGTCAAAAACCTTGTTAAAAAAGGTCGGCAATTTTTCGTTATCGCTCCGCAGTTTTGGAAATGGCTTATTTGACAGTTTACCATTTTTTATAAATGAAGTGTCGGTGAAAATTGTTACGTCGATGATATCTTCGAGCCTGGATAAATTCTCTTTGAAATAAGATTCATAATAAGCGCCCTCGGAATAAATATCGTGAATGTCACGATCATATTTTGTGAGACTATCCGCAACGTGATCCCTTTCGATCAACCTGTAATCCCCGGTACTTTTTAACTGTTGTAAAGTAGCGTCGTTACTTTTAAAAGAAGATGAATTGAAGAAATAATAATATACAAAATGATAAAACGATTTGCGGTTGGAATCAATATCCATATTAACGTGAGCCAGCGCTAACATACTGTCAACTCCCCGCACCTGGCGTTCATCAATCACGATCACATGATGCAGAAGAGCAGTATCATCTTTTACATTTCGAATAAAGCCCTCGATATGTTGTTTTTCTTTTGCCCGTTCTGTAATATGCTCTCGCAGGTTTTCCGCAATAAATCCCAATGTAACGGCGAGAAAGATCATCAGGAATTCCAGGAAATACTCTTTCCACTTTTTGGGTTTATGGTGAATGTCGGGATGGTGATGTACTTCCATATTTGCTACTTCTTGATTTCGGGCCGTTACTTCTTTGCCGTCGGAATTGGTTGTCATTTTCAAATTTAAGGAAATGCGTGATTGAATACTCATATGCATCGTGGAAGGCAATATGTAGTTAGCACGTCATTTCGAATCCCGCCAGCAACGACTTTGCATTATCGACTACTTTGGCGGGATGAGAAATCCCCAGCTAACTAATAGGAAATTCCAATTAGTTAGCTGGGGATTTCTCATCCCGCCACATCATCATTCTATTATTAACCACTGATGGCGGATTCGAAATGACGTGCGAAACCTTTATGCCAAAAATTTCATATCCTCTTCACTCAAAGAAATGTCCCGGGCTTTCAGGTTTTCTTCAAGATGTTTCAATTTAGAAGTGCCGGGAATCGGTAAAATCAAATCGCTGACATGGAGCAGCCACGCCAAATTTATCTGTGCAGGTGTTGCATTATACTTTTGTGCAATTATAGAAATTTTATCTTCTTTTTTGGAAAGCGCATTTTGCAATGACCAATATGGAATCATCGGGATCTTATTTTTTATACAAATTTCCATCACCTCCTGCATTCCCCGGTTTTCGCTGCCATGGAAAGTGAAAGTCGTTCTTTGTCCATAACTAAATGCATTTTCAACACTCGCGATATTTCCTATCGCCAGGGCTTTATTTAATTCCGCGGGACTTACACAACTCACACCCACATGCAAAATCTTTCCTTCTTTTTGCATTTCAAACATCGCATCCAAAGATTTTTCGAAAGGCGTACGCGAACCCGGCATCACGCGAAAATGCACCAATTGAATCTGCTCAATTTTCAAAGTCCTCAAATTGTTTTCGATACTGGTTCTTAAATTCTCGGGACTGTTAAAAGCAATCCAACTTTTGTCAGGCCTCCTGGTGGCGCCCGCCTTAGTACATATCACCAAATCTTTTTGATAAGGATATAGCGCTTCCGCGATTAACCTGTTGGTAATATCTTCACCATAATAATCGGCGGTGTCCAGAAAATTTATTCCATTGTCTAACGCAGTTCTTAATATTTGCAATGCTTCCGGCCTGTTTTTGGGTTCGCCCCAAATGAAGTCTCCGGTTAATCGCATCGTTCCATAACCAAATCGATTTACGGTTAATGGATATTTGGTTTTCGCACCAATTGTAATTGTATTATTGATTGTTGAATTTTTTCCTGTCATATTTTTTTATTGCAAAAATGCATCTACCTGAAATCATAAACATTGATCTAGATCAAAATCGATCATTGCGATTTGAGGCGGCTTAAAGTTTCTTCACGCATATCGAGATAAGAAGCCAATACCTTGTTGGAGAGCTTTTGAATAAAAACAGGATTTTCCTGCAGCAGTTGCTCATAGCGTTGTTTTGCGGTTAGCGTTACCAATTCTTCTATTTTTCTATTTTGAAACGAGTAAGCTCTCTCTAAAATGTTTTGATAGAAATTTTTCCAGCTATGAATTTCCTCGTTAAGATGATAAAAATCCTGGTGACTTATTGCCAAAAGCTCCGTGTCATCAATTGCCTCAACAAATTCGATGGAAGGTTTTTGCGAAATAAAACTTTTCAATGCGGTGCCAATATGATTATCGAGCATCACATATCTTGTTTTTTCCTGTCCGTTTTTGCTGATAAAAAAAGTACGCAGTCCACCGGTATGTATATAATAAAATTCTCTGCTTATATTTCCTTCATGAAGTAAAATACTATTTTTCTTTACCGATTTTGGTTTGAAAAGATTTACAATCTGATCAAGTTCCCGTTCGTCAAAATCTGCTAATGTTTGCAGAACTGTTTTGAGTTTATTTGTCATAATAGCACTCGCAAAGTCGTTTGTTAAAGATAGAAAAGTAAAAGTTGATGACAGGAACTAAAGTTTAATTTCCTCAATGATCGGTAGTGGTGCAGTATGATCTGGCTATGTGTTCCTATGTGCCTACTGTGCCTATGTGGTAAAAAGAAATTAACACATAGGCACATAAAGTGAGAATCCCCGACAATAAAATTAATTTTGATATGTTAACCTACGCGATAACCTGGCAGTTTGAAAATCCATAATATTTCGCGCAGAGGACGCAGAGAAAAGGAGTACGCAGAGGCTCTCTGCGTACTCCTTTTCTCTGCGTCCTCTGCGCGAAATCCTTCTGGTTTGCAAATTATATTTATCTTTCTAATTAATTAGAAGATGGAGCCTGAGCGTTTGAAAGAAACCTGCAATCAAAATTTAAATGCCAAAGAAAAAAATGGAAGTCCACGCACACGATCTACACAAAATGCCCGGTCATGGTTGGAAACATTATCTATTTGAATTTTTTATGTTGTTCCTTGCAGTCACGTTGGGATTTTACGCGGAGAATCTTCGTGAAGGAATAAAAAACAAGGAAGAAATTAATCTGAATATGCGTTCGCTTCTATCCGATCTGAAAGGCGATATCGCGCATTTTGATTCTGTGCTCGATCGTAACGCATACGGTTATATGTTGGCAGATTCCCTGATAAGGCTGCTGCACTCGGATTTATCCAACACGACTGAAATTTATTTTTGCGCACGAGGCGTGACCTCGAATATTGGATATTTTTATGCTAATTCAAAAACATTTGAACAGATGAAGACTTCAGGTTTGCTCAAATTGATCAGGCCAAGAAGTTTGCTCGACAGTATCGGCGCTTATTATGTTTCTTTCCAATGGCTCGCGAATCAAAATGACCTGCTTCGTTTCAAGCTCGACGAAATACACAAAGGGAATGCGGAATTGTTCGACAGCTATGTGTTTTATCAAATGATGAACGTGAACTTGGGAAGTTTCAACGGCACACATCTCGTTATCAATAAACCCGAAGGTCATCCTGCTTTACTTTCTACCGAATTCAAAAAGATCAATGCAGTTTCGATGAATTATCATTATTATTCTACCACAGCAAAGTTTTATTGTCGCACTGCCATGATACAAAGAAAAATTGCCCTGCGCCTTATAGAATTGATCAATAAAGAATATGAAATGGAATAAAAACTCCTGTCTTCACGTCGCTATACGGAAGCATTCCGTCCGCGGAAATGGGCAAAGCCCACCGGTGTGATTTTCCAACACATATTTATTAATTTAACTTCTGACTTGATGCGGACATGTCAAACTAAAGAAGTAAAGTTATGTCAACAGTCTCCCGCGGCCTGCCCCCACAGCCTCATCTCGATATTCCAAAAAAATAGTCACGCGAACTGCTCAATCAGTGCAAAGAAAAATCAACAGAAGCTTTTGATCGCGTTCGACGACAGCATCCTAAATTTCGTTCCGCCGATGATGAAACAATATTGGCACGAATAAAGTTGAGCAACACCTATATGATAAAACGATTATTGGATTTGGGATCTGACATTCACGTGAAAGTGAATCTGCGAAAATTTCTCGACTGGGTGGAAGAACACGGATGGTATTTTGCAAAAAGTGTTACGCCATTATCATGGGCAGCAAATTTTCCGGAAAGAGGCTGGGTAAGTCGCGAGGGAGTAAGCATGATTGAAAATGTAGACCAATAGAGGACAAAAAGAACGGAGAAACAGAGCAGAGGGCGTTATGCTTTCGCTCTTCGCGCTGTTTCTCCGCTCTTCTCAAGAATTGCTTTGCGAAATATTCCGAATTTTTAAACTGATCCACTATCAAATAATAAGTATTGCCTCCATTTGAAATTCCTATGTGGTGCCTATGTGTCTATGTGCCTATGTGGTGAAAAAAAAATCTCGAATGTGCTGGTTTTTTTTACCACATAGGCACATAGACACATAGGTTCACGTAGAAAGTATCTTCAAATATTAACTTACTTCCAAGTTAAGATACCATCAAATAATGTGAAGCATCAACGGTAACCAAAATTATTAGAAACGGTATATTTGAAGAACGGCACATCAAATTATAATTGACAAATTTAAATTTCATATCGCCTTTCTTCATTGTATCAGATATAAAAACATCGGTTGCTTTTTATACCGAGAAACTTGGCTTTGATATCATTTATATTGGTCCGGATGAAAATCCATTTTATGCTATGGTTGGTCGCGACCAGGTTTGTATGATGCTGAAAGCAATTGCTCCTGATATCAAGCCGGTTCCAAACCATACACGTCATCCCTGGGCACGCTGGGATGCTTATATTTCCGTGACCGACCCCGACAAGCTGTTTGAAGAATTTAATTCGAAAAAAATATCTTTTCACCAGTCTCTTAAAAACGATGCGGATGGTTTGCGTGGTTTTGAAATCAAGGATGCAGATGGATATGTTTTGTTTTTTGGAAGACCGTTAGATTTGTAGTCAAACTTGTATCACCATATATGTACAAAGCAAAATACCTAAGTCCAATGATCCCTTCTTATAATATTGAGAAGACCGGATCTTTTTTTACAGACCTACTTGGTTTTAAAATCGGAAGAGATGACAAAACCTATCTCATTTTATATAAGGATAATTTAACCATTCATATTTTGAGAGCAGGAACGGATATCGGTGAAATGGAATTTTATTTGGAGGTGGACAATGTCGATGCGATCTGGGATCATATAAAAGATAAATTAGACGGTATAAAATTCAAGGCACCATTTGATCAGCCCTATGGCATGAGAGAAATTCATATCATCGTGCCGGAAACAAAGACGCTTATGTTTATCGGTCAGGGAATCGGATAGATTTTTTAAAACAACCTTGTTTCAAATATTAAACGGGCGGATTTTTTTTGCGACGCGTCATGTCTCAGCAATTAACGTTGCAATTCGATTTTTTCAATTTCGTCAAGCTTTATTGGTTTTATGTCAATACCAACAAAATGAGATTTTTTCCCATTGATGGTGCTGTCTTGAATCAGCAAAGTGTCAAAATAAAAAGTTTTTCGTGTTCCATCTTTTTTGGTGATTCGCACTCCTGTATGATTTGTGACAGGTAGCGTGTGCTCCTTATTATTTTGATCGAGCACTTTTATTTCAGTCAATGAATTGCCGGTGACTATTCCCGGAAAAATAAGTGGAAAAGCTACTATAAAATTTTTCTTTGTTTCAGGTGTTACATCTGCAAACTGCTGAAGTAAACTTTCTGTTGTCAGGTGATAAGTTGTACAGCCAGCTAAAAATATCACTATCGCGAATAAAGCAGCTTTGAAATGTTCTCTCATTGTTATTTTTTATCGTCCTAAAAATTAGAGTTATATATGTCCAAACAGATTAACTCCAGAAGTCGATGGCTTAGTGGTCGACTGATGCATAGGAAATGTCGACTGACAATTACAACCTATGCATGACCGCCGACTTACTCTCTTAATATTTTCTCCATCTTCTTACCCTTTGCCAGCTCATCTACTAACTTATCCAAATAGCGGATCTTTTGAATAATTTTATCTTCTATTTCTTCTACCCGGTAGCCGCATATTACACCCGTTATTTTTGATGCATTTGGATTTATTCGGGGCGATTGCTCAAAAAAAGTTTTAAAATCATTTTTTAGGTCGATTTGTTTCTGTAAAGTTTTTTTATCGTAACCAGTCAGCCAAAAAATTACGGTATCGACTTCTTCTTTTGTACGTCCTTTTGCCTTTGCTTTTTTAATGTACAAAGGATAGACGCTGGAAAATAAAATTTTATAAATTCTTTCTGTATCCATTTTCGTTGTTAAAATTAATTATTATCAAAAATCAAATTGCAGCCTTTTTCTTTTTGGCTTCGTTAGCATATTCAATGACAATTTTTTTTAGAGTGTCAGTCGCTGAAGAGTAAGATGGCTCTTGTTTACCAAGTTCAAACATAATAGCTATATCATTAAGTTGCTTTTTGTCGGTGATTTTATGCTGAGCTATTATTTTTTTTACTCGGATTAGCAAGTTTTCAAAAATGTCAATCTCATGGCCAGTCGTTTGTTTTATATAATCATTAAAAGTCACATCAACTCTGCCAAGGGGTCCCATCATAATTAAACTATTAAGCCGTTGTTTCATTGTAATCAATCTTCTTTCCTGGAAATATTTCTCAATCTGTTTTTTTTGTTGTTGATAATATGCATAAAAAGTTGCAAAAGCTTCTTCCGTTAAATTCTCAGATTCGATACCTCGAAGTACGTAGTCAATTGTTGCCAACAAAATATCTCTGTGGCGCTCGAGTTCTAACTGTTTTTCTTGTCTTGTCAACTTCGGCATGGTTAACATTGAATATACTTCTATTGGTAGCAGGTGACATTGATGTATTGACGAAGTAACTATACTCGGAATCCCATCCACCCTACGCTGTTACCAATTAAAAATACAACGATCAACTTTAAAAGCGGTCATATTATGGCAACCGTCGTTTAAATTTATAAATAAAACTTCAGTGTTTGTTCCATTGCGTGGCAATATTCGTCTGCTGGAACTAAAGGTTTTGTCCCGGCCTTATATGTCCTCACTCCTATTCTAACGTTGCTTTAAATATCCCATTGGGTTGAACCGAAGTAAAACCAATCGCCCTCTCACCGTTCATTAAAAATGTTATGGTATATCCTTGCTTGTCTTTTAAAGTAAAAACATCTTTTGATACGGGAAGGAATTCATCATCTGCCTGTCAGGCAACTTTCGAATAAAGTTTACCATGCCGTATTTCCAATGCAATCGTTATTTTATAAGTTTCTAAAACATATTTTCCTGCATATGTCTTTAGGTCATCTTCTGCAAGTGAAAAAGAAACATCCGAATGAGGGAATTTAGTTTGTTACGAATCGAAATATCATCATTAATTGTCAATGCTTTTTTATAATTGGCGATGGCATTTGTTGTGTCATGTATAGCCATAAAATAATCAGCAAAAGCATCAAAAGCTTTCGCGCTATTCGGATAGTTCTCAATATTGGGTTTCAAAAAAGCTTCTGCTTTACAAAATTGTTTTTTCGACAAAGCATCGTAAGCAAGATAATTAATAACTGTTTCGTCCTAAAATAAGTTTACAAATGTGTAACCCTATTTCAGGATTAGACATCCGCGCTAGATTTCTGGGAGCATGAATAATTTAACGACGTTCAACAAACACAGGCTGTAACCATGCATAAGCGCCATCAGACCTTTCTATTCTTGCACGCACATATTTTTCATTGCCGGTAAAGACATAAAAAGGTTCGTCGGATTCATCCACTTTTAAAACCTTACCCTCGTTACCGATGAAAAAAGTTTTTAAGCCTTGATCTTTGTTGACAACTGTTATTCTGATTTGCTTTTCATCAATCATTAATTTTTTTATTTCCACGCCTGTGGTTGCATAAAAATTTCCATGTTGAATAGACTCATAGATATCATTCCCGTTCAATTGCTTTGCCATTACCATGATCCATGCGGTTCCGGATTGTCTTGCATCGTCGTTGAACAAATGCGCATCATCCGAAGCCACCCCATACAATATTCGTCCTTTACTCAGCACACTATCCCATATCTGATCCGTGGAAGGTCTTGAACTGCCGCCTTTGAAATCGGCACAACAAACCTCAAAAAATTGAACACGATTCGCTTCCAATATTTCCGCTGCCGTAATTGATACATGAAACAGTCCGTTTGGATGATTGAGTATAGCAATCCCTGATGAGTTTTGAATTGCATTGACATTGTTATTGATGGTTTCGGCAACACTCGCTCCTCTCCGGGGAGACACCAATTTAGAAATGAAAACTGCGCCGAGATGAATTGGCTTTGTTCCGAATTTATCGGTCACTTCTTCGCCGGGAAATATCATAAATTTTCCGTCAGCATCGAACAGCGATTTGAGGGTAGCCGTTTCCGTTAGAAAATTGTGATCGGAAATAACACAAAAGTTATATCGGTGCTCCTTATACCATCTTACAATAGTTTCCGGTGATAAAGCGCCATCAGAATTAATCGAATGAGCATGAATATTTCCTTTATACCAAACCTGTTCCTGCGCATGCAGATTTCCAGGTAATACATATAAAATGAGAATTACAAAACGCAGCAGGTTTATAGCATAGACATTCACAAGCAAATATTTAAATGTTTCAAAATATTTCGCACGTGACTTATTGCGGTAAATACTGAAATTACAAAAATTACTGGAAGTTCTCAGCCGAGTCGTCGTAGCCAGTCTAATCATGATGTGGCCGCAGGATTTCCCGGTGGAAAAAAGTGTGTATCAAAACCGCACACCTCCTGTATCGGAAAAGAACTTTTTCGTACATCAGGCATAACTACTTCGCTGTAAATCACCTGTATTGTTTTCGGCATATTGTTGGCTCAGCATTATGGGCATCGTGTGCCTTTACAAATCCTAATTCGCAAATACTCGAATCATGATAAAAAATTATTTCAAGATCGCGTGGAGAAATTTGATCAAAAACAAAGTGTATTCATTCATTAACATTGCCGGACTGGCTTCGGGAATGGCCGTGGCTATGATTATTGGTTTATGGATTTATGATGAAGTTTCTGCCAACAAGCACTTCAAAAATTACGATACGGTATACCAGGTAATGATGCACCAGACATTTGACGGCACGCGTTACTCACAACAAGCAATGCCCTTCCCTGTAGGCGAAGAACTAAAAACCAAATATCCCGATTTCAAAGCTGTGGCGATGTGTGATTGGGGCTCGCATCGTTCGTTGGTATATGGAGAAAAAAAATTAAGCAAATACGGACATTTCTTGGGTGAAGATGGAGTCAACATGTTTTCGTTGAAAATTTTGGATGGAGATAAAAACCCATTGCACGATCCATATTCGATTGTTCTAACAGATGAAACTGCAAAAGCTCTTTTTGGAAAAGAAAATCCAATCGGAAAAGTTGTCAAGCTCGATAATGAAACAAATTTGAAGGTTACTGCTATAGTGGAGAAACAACCAAAGAACAGTTCGTTTACATTTGAGTATCTGGTTCCGTTTCAATTGCAGGAGACTATTTACAGTTGGATCAAACAATATCACAAAACAAACTGGGGCAATAATTCCTGGCAGGCGTTTGTGCAGTTAAAGGATAATTCGACCGAAAAAAGCGTTGATGCGAAAATAAAAAATGTTGTTATCTCTCACTTCACGGATGAAAACACATTGAAGCATATTATACCTGAAGTGTTCATCCATCCAATGTCGAAATGGAGACTGTACAGCGATTTTGAGAATGGAAAAAATACCGGCGGTTTTATAAAGTATGTGAAAATGTTTGGTATTCTTGGCTTGATTGTATTGTTGATTGCATGCATCAACTTTATGAACCTCTCGACAGCCCGCAGTGAAAAACGTGCGAAAGAAGTAGGTGTGCGAAAAGCTGTTGGTTCAGCAAGAATACAGCTCATCAGCCAATTCTTAAGCGAATCGATGTTGATTGCTGTGCTTGCATTTTTTTTCGCATTAGGAATTGTGTTGTTGTCACTGCCTTATTTCAACAAGCTTACCGACAAAGAAATGAGTCTCCAGGTCACAAATCTGTTGTTCTGGCTGATCATGATCGCGTTCACCATCTTTACAGGTTTGTTAGCGGGAAGTTATCCGGCATTTTATCTTTCATCTTTCAATCCGGTGCGTGTACTAAAAGGAAATATGAAAGCGGGCAGAAGTAGTTCATTGCCGAGAAAAATTCTAGTGGTACTGCAATTTGCGAGTTCAGTGATGTTAATGATCGGAACAATCGTGGTGAACCGCCAGATACAATTCGGAAAAAATCAGCCCATCGGTTTTAATAACAAAGGATTGATTACGGTAGATTGGTCGGGAGATATCGCAAAACATTTCGATGCAATCAAAGATGAATTGCTGAGCTCCGGAGCGGCGGTTTCAGTTTGCCAGACCAATTCTCCCCCTTCTGATATATATAGCAATAACAACGGATGGGAATGGAAAGGAAGCACTCCTGTTGAAAAGTCGACCGTATTTTCAACGATCACTACTACTTACGACTATACGAAGACGTTAGGAATTAAAATTTTGGAAGGCAGAGATTTTTCAAAAGATTTTGCTGATTCCAATGGTGTTGTATTAAATCAGGCCGCGGTGAAAAGGATGCGTTTGGAAAATCCTGTCGGACAGCAATTGAAATGGAACGACAAACCAATGGTTGTAATTGGTGTAATACCGGACATGCAAATGGAATCGCCATACCGGCCAATCTCTCCGCTCACCATTGTATTTAATAAGGATTGGGTTGGCTGTGTTGACATACGCTTAAATCCTGGTATGTCTGCTTCGAAAGCCATTGCAGCCATCAAGCCAATATTTGAACGATACAATCCCGCATTTCCATTTGAATACAAATTTGCTGATGAAGAATATGCCAAAAAATTTAATTACGAGGAATTGGTTGGCAATCTTGCAACAATCATTGCTGCGCTCGCAATTTTTATTTCTTGTCTTGGATTATTTGGGCTGGCATCATTTACCGCGGAGCAACGCGTAAAAGAATTGGGTGTGCGAAAAGTGCTTGGCGCAAGTGTGCTGAACCTATGGCAACTGCTCTCAAAAGATTTTGTGATTTTAGTTTTGATCTCTTGCGTGATTGCAATTCCGGTTGCATGGTATTATATGAATGAATGGTTGAAAACGTATAAACTGAAAACCACCATCAACATAGGAATTTTTGTAGCTGTAGTGCTCATTGCAGTTGTGATTACATTGGTCACAGTGAGTTTCCAGGCGATAAAAGCAGCGATGGCAAACCCGGTGAAATCATTACGCACGGAATAAATCAATTGCTCAACACGTCACACATATAACGCAAAGCCTGCCGAAACACCAGTTGAAACTCGGATAAAATTGCTCTGAGAAATTTGGGTAGTGTCTCAGTTTGATTTTAAAGGTGGAAGGTATGAGGTGCGAGGTATGGCAACCGGTTAATTAATTGTGTTGCCTAGTGTGAGAAATAAAAATCGTGCATTGAAATAAGCTCTTCCATACCCTACATCACATACCTTCCGCCAGTAATATTTATCATAGAAGTAGTTTTATTTTTCGATTCAAGAGGATGCACATTCTGTTTATGTCACCAACACGCACGCCTTTATACAGGTAAGGAATTACCATCATTTATTTACCCGTCATCTTCTTAAATTTTTCAATATCCAAAAAGATGATTCCCCAATTATGACCGTCCAAATCTTCAATATTTCTTACTTGCATAAAGCCTTCGTCAATAATAGGTGTTGGCTCTATACCACCTGCTTTTAATCCGTTCTCCACAATTTCATTCATTCTGTCAAGGCTTTCTACAGGAAGCGTAAAAGTTGCAATTGTGTTCATTTTCGGGTCAGCGATATTTTTCTTGTTGCCAGATTTGAACATCTCAAGTGTTTGTAGCATCACATAAATCTGGTCGCTCCAAACCATACATTTTTGGTTGTCAAATGTAAATAATGGATTAACCGTAAACCCTAACTGGGTGTAAAAGTCCATTGAAGCTTTTACATTTTTTACTGGCAGGTTGATAAATATTTGTTTCACGTTATTATTTTCTTTGTGTTGAATATTGTAGCGCTGTATTCTCTTGCTTTTCTTCGCATAAGGCTACTCGTTATTTTTTTGAATCAAAATTCACCATCCATTCAATTCCATATTTATCTCTGAACATACCAAAATATGAACCCCAGGGACTGTCACTAATAGGCATTTCAACTTGTCCCCCTGCGGAAAGTCCGTTGAAGAGTTTATCTGCTTCCTCTTTACTTTCTGAGCTAATACATATTTTAGATCTGTTTTCATTTTCATTTGTTCTACCCATATGTTCAGGAACGTCATTTGCCATTAGAAAGTTTCTCCCGATAGACAAAGAAATGTGCATTATTTTATTAGCCTCATTTCCTGCTATCGGAAATTCGGTGCTTTGCAAATCTTTGAAACGCATAATTTGGGTGAATTCTCCACCAAATACTGATTTGTAAAAATTAAATGCTTCTTCGGCATTGCCGTTGAAATTAATGTGAGGATCGATACGTGCCATAACTTTTATTTTTTTGTATCCCAAAAATATCACTGAACCACAAATAAAACAGAGTGTAAAAGCGGCAAAAAAGAGGTTGTTTGCGACAAGTTACTAAATAACGAAATCAATCTGGAGTGATTGTCAATTGCAATGACACCTGACGTGAGTGTATTAGCTAAAGCAGGATCTTTATTGATTATCCAGCCCGCTTCTATAAATACTTTGGCAGCGACTTACTCTGAAATCTCTATGTGCAACTATGTACCTACTGTTCCTATATGATAAAAAAAATCACCACAGAAGACGGATAGAAATTTCAAGATAAGTCGCCGCCAATACTTTCGTTGCTGCAGTTTCAACATAGCCAATAAACTCGAGCTTATTCTTTGATTGCCTCAACAATACTAAACAGCGGTGAATGTGTAGGTATCACTCTTGATAATTTTAACCCGGCTTTTGTAAACAACGAAGAAAATTCTTTTTCTGTCCTCTCTCTTCCACCGGTCATTGCCAGCATATTGATATCCATAAATTTTCCGGGATGTGGTTCGTTGCCTTCGGGAATAACTGAATCCAATACAAGCAGTTTGCTGCCGGGTTTCATTGCTTTATTGCAGTTCTTTAATATCTGCAAACATTGTTCATCATTCCAGTCGTGCAGTACCATTTTCATAACATATGCATCAGCGTTTCCCGGAATAAAATCAAAAAAACTACCTGCCGCACTTTCACACCTGTTGCTAAAATTTTTTTGTGCAATTAATTTTTTTGTTTCTGCAACTACATATTCTTCATCAAACACGATCCCATGTGCTTCGGGTGCTCTATCCAAAATCGCCATCAGCAAAGTACCATTACCGCCGCCAACATCAACAATGGTTTTAAAGCCGGAGAAATCATACGCAGGTAACACATTCATAATAACTGCCCCGGTGAGTCCCGACATGGCTTTCATAAAATTCACGCCTTCATCGGGATGCATCTCATAATATTTCCATACAGACATTCCTTCTATATTATCAAAAGAAATATTACCTGTCTTCACACTGTAAACCAAATTTCCCCATGCATTAAAATGATCGCCCAATTGAGCAATAGCCATTGCTTTCATAGAACCGGGCACATCTGTTTGCAACGTATTGCCAAGCGGCGTCAGTTCAAACTGCCGATCTTCATTTTCTTTAAATACACCAACACTTGATAAAGCCCTTAATACACGGTACAATGAAGGAGCGTGACTATGAGTGGCCTCTGCCAACTGACCGGCATTCTTTGATCCATCTTTCAGATGATCGGCAATGTTAAGTTTTGCAGCGGCATAAATACAACAGGATGTCCAAAAGCCAGTGATCAATTGCATCATTTGTGCAGGAGGCGGGGGAATTTGATTATTCATTTCATTTTTGTTTTAATAACATAAAGATGAATGAATGATCCCTTGCTTCCAATCACCCGGGTTAATTAGTGACTTAACCCAGGTTAAGAAAATTATTTACAGCTGAGTCTTTTCCGCATGCGGCTGAGCGATTGCGGCTCAATGTCAAGATACATGGCAATATACTGGAGCGGAATGCGCTGAAAAATTTCCGGGTGTTTATTAATAAGTTTTTTGTATCGGTCTTCAGCAGACAATGACTTTACTTCCTGAAGTCTTTGAATATGTGAGAAGAAAGATTTTTTTTCCTTTTCAATAAAGAGTTGTTTCAGTTTAGGAATTTGTTCTCCCAATCGTTCCAGATTATCTTTTTGAAGACAAAGTATTTCACAATCTTCCATTGCCTGCACATTTATAGTAGCCGGCTGCTGGTTATAAAAACTCTCCAGGTCACCTACCCACCAGTCTTCAAAAGAAAAATATAAAATATGCTCATCGCCTTTTTCATCAGTGGTAAAGTTGCGGGCACTTGCTTTATTGATATACGCTTTATATTTTGCTATTTGTCCCGCTCTCAAGAAAAAGAATTTACGAGGAACATATTCTCTTCTGAAAAATGAAAGTATCAATGTAAATTCTTCTTCGGTGAATTTCATTTTATTCATGAACAGATCAATAAACTGAGGTGAAACCTCAGAGGGATATATCTCCATTTTTGTTGGCTATAAAAAGGCTTAATGTAAAAGTAGCAGAATAAAAATATCGTTTTTTATTCGGAAAATCATTGGCTCACTAAGAAATGACTAATCTTTCAGTTGGTTTTGGGCTTTTTTGAAAAGGTGATCTTAAAATTCCCAATGGTTGGTGGCAGCTTGAGGTTAGAATTTGTAATGCTTTAAATATTCGTCCTTAATATAAATCCACTTGTCCTTTCTGTTATTGACATAGTCGTCCCAATTCTTGACGTAACCGGATTCGTCTAAGATATATTTCTGTTGTCCAAAAGGTGCCGGATGTGGAAATGAATTAATCTTTTTTTCGTCAAGAAGCCCCTTTTTATTGTCAAAGGTTTCTTTCTTCAATTTTTTGTAGTTGTAGAGTAAATAGTCGGTCAACATCGTATAAACAATATCAGCATATTCGGTTGGCGCTATGCCTGGTCCAATGTCGTCTCCAATAAATGTTAAGTGAATTTTTTTTGTTGTCTTTTCAAATGTGGTAAATCCTTTGTGCGGTATAAATAATCTTTTGTCTGTCGCGTAAGGGCTTTTATAAAGTATCTTATTGGGCTTAGGAATTCCGAAACTAAATGAAAGAGTGAATTCATAAACATACTTGTCGCTTTGAAGTATTTTGGCTGGTTTCAATATTTCTTTGTCGATAAAATTTAGGACATATTCACTTATTCTGTATGATACTCTGGGCCGTTTCAATAAGTCTTCAATTCCAACGATCCTATTTACTGAAAATGCCATTGTGAAATTTTAGGTGTTGATAAATTTGCTGCCAAAGGCTGCGGCTTTGCTTTCGGCAGGATGCTTGTAAAAAAGATCTAGCCCGGAACTGTAGCCGATTAGCAACGGGCTATTGATGCTTACAACGTCAAGCGACACTTGCACAAACCCCAGTTAGCGGCTGCTTTTATTGTCAGCATTCATTGTCAAATTTTTTTCTAAAATGTCTGTTACCGCTTCATTGTTGAGTTGTTCAGCTAATCCAATAAGAAGTCCCTCTGTGCCACGAATGTAGCAAAGGCGATAAATGTTTTCGTAATTAACCGCTTCGCCAACGACTTCTGCACCATATTTCTTAAGTCGGGGCAACAATTCTTCAAGATTGTCAACCCTAAACATAATTCGTAAATAGCCAAGAGAATTCACAGGTGCATTCCTATGGTCCGCTATTGTTTGCGGTGTGTGAAATTGTGAAAGTTCAAGTCTGCTGTGTCCGTCTGGTGTTACCATCATAGCAATTTCTACTTCTTGATTCCCAAGTCCCGTTATTCGTCCGGCCCACTCACCTTCCACCATCATTCGTCCTTCAAGCGTCAGTCCGATTTCTGTAAAAAACGAAATGGCATTGTCCAAAGATTCTACAACAATACCGACATTGTTCATTTCTATTAATTTGCTTTTTTTCATTCTCTAATTTATTTATCGAGTTTTGTGTCGTTAAATTTAATGCAGGTCAAGTCTTGCTAAAGTTGCAGCCTTAATTGAAGGCTCGGTGCAGGGCTGGCTATTCTGTTATCCGTGTGCCGAAAACCGTTATTCATGAAAGATACTTAAACTTGAAAATATATGCTAACACCCAGGCTTATGCGCCAGCCGGGACAAAAGATTATATTTTATTCTTCCGCCAGCATTGCAGCAACACTATATTAGCGGTTCGTTGTTTTTTCTGATGCCGGTTCATAGTAAAATACTGTTGCACCTGAATTCAGGGATTTTGTCTTAATAAGTTTGAAAACAATCCTGTGGTTTAATTGGTCAAACAGTGGCAGCCCTTTTCCCTTGTAAGCTCCCCCGATTTTCGGAC
>JAFDYD010000053.1 GCA_018267615.1 Bacteroidota bacterium
CCGATTTCAATTTATAGGGCATCTTGATAAAAAACTTGTCTCCGTCGGTTTTGAAAATATGCAAATACACTTTGTTTCCCTTTTCCGTAACGGCGCCCCAATCCTGAGGTTTTATAAAACCTGCGCGAGTTCCATAGATGGCCGATCCATAAGTCTTCAGCCACTCTCCCATTCCGGAAAGTCTTTCTTTGAATTCCGGTTGTATATCACCGTTAGGCAACGGCCCAATATTTAATAAGAGATTGCATCCATATCCAGCATCTTTAACGAGTAGCTGAATAAGTGTTTTCAATGATTTGTGATTTCTATCTGTGATATTAAACCCCCACGAATCGTTGATTGTTTCACATGTTTCGAGCGGAAGTGCCGAAACGGATGCGCCACCAAAACCGGTAGTATTTCCACCGGGCAAATCTTTTTCGAACATTTGGAAATCCTCACCTGGCAACGGCGTTTGATGGTGATTGTTACCAATCAGGCACTGTGGTTGAAGTTTATGAATAAGTTCATATATCTCGGTAATATGCCAATCTACTTTTGATTTCTGATCTTTCACAACATCGTTATCGAGTTGGTCCCAAAATCCATCAAACCAAACACCACCGATCTCTCCATAATTTGTCAGCAATTCGGTCAGCTGCGCCTTCATAAAGTTGATATAACTGTTCCAGTCACTTTTCTGGGTTCGGCCCGTACCACGCCCGGTGCGGCCTGTTTCATATTGGTAATCGGAACGATACCAATCGAGCAAAGAATAGTACACGAATAATTTTATTCCTTGTTTATGACATTCGTCGGCTAATAATTTTACCGCATCTTTTCCCCATGGTGTTTTTGTGATTTTCCAATCGGATTGTTTGGTATCCCAGTCGCTAAAACCATCGTGATGACGCGTGATAAGCGTGATATATTGCATACCCGCGTTCTTCGCCACACCCACCCATTTTGCAGCATCAAAATCAATTGGATTGAAAATTTCGACGAGCCTTGTATATTCTGGCACCCGGATATTGCGGTTATTCATCACCCATTCTCCGTCGCCAAGTACACTGAAAGCTCCCCAATGAATAAACATACCGAAGCGGGCGCTATCGAACCATTTGCGCGACCGAAGATTTTCTGCAGTTGGAGAATAAGTGGTTTGTGAAAAAATTGAAATGGAAAAAAATAGCAAGGAAGCCACAAGCAAAAATTTTCTCATAAAAAAGTTTGAGCAGTTGTAAAATGATATCGAAGATCGAAAAAAATGAGTAAACATTAGAGGGGTGAAAGCTAATTGACAATAGCAGATCTGTCAATCCATATTTTTTCTTCCTGCACTGTTAACACGCAAGTTTTCGAGGATCACTTTTTCATGTACATCACTTCCTTTACAAGCTTCACAGTTCTTTCAACATTAGGCAGCGCGTTTGCAACTAAATTAGGTGCGTAGTGAAATGGTGCGTCTGCAGAAGTGATGCGTCGTATTGGGGCATCGAGATAATCGAATCCTTCTTTTTGTATACGGTAAGTTATTTCGGATGATACAGAAGCAAACGGCCATTGTTCTTCAACAATCACCAGTCGATTTGTTTTTTTTACGCTTTCAAGAATTGTGTGCCAGTCGAGCGGACGAATACTACGAAGATCTATCACCTCAGCGCTTATATTTTCCTTCTCGAGTTCGGCAGCAGCGCCCAATGCCACTTTCATCATTTTATTATAAGATACGATGGTAACATCCTTGCCTGGCTTTTTGATATCCGCCTTTCCTATTTCAATATAATATTCTTCTTCCGGCACTTCGCTTTTATCACCATACATTACTTCACTTTCCATGAAAATGATCGGATCTTCTTCATAACGGATCGCCTGCTTCAACAAACCTTTTGCATCATATCCGTTACTTGGCGACACTACTTTCATTCCGGGAATATTTGCATAATAACTTTCAAAAGCAGTCGAGTGCTGCGCACCCAATTGACCTGCTGATCCGTTAGGTCCACGGAAAACGATTGGACAACCAACCTGTCCACCGCTCATCGCAAGCATTTTTGACGCTGTATTCAGGATCTGATCCAATGCCAGCACTGCGAAATTAAATGTCATAAACTCGATGATCGGACGAAGCCCGTTCTGCGCAGCGCCCACGCCAACACCAGTAAATCCCAGCTCTGAAATGGGTGTATCGATGATACGTTTAGCACCGAACTCTGCCAACATTCCCTGGCTCACCTTATATGCGCCGTTATATTCGGCTACTTCTTCACCCATTAAAAAAACGCGGCTGTCACGGCGCATTTCTTCGCTCATGGCCTCGCGCAAAGCCTCCCTAAAAGCAATTTGTCTCATTCGCTGGAATTTATCGAGTGGCAAAAATATTGGTTGTAAGGGATATTATCAAATCCGGTTAACGTAACCGGATTACCCGTCTTTATGCAAACTGGCCCGGTTGCAGGTTTTGAAAAACGTAGTTTTGATATCATCTAATACGCACGAATCATGAAAGAGCTAGGTGCACAATTAAAAAAAATAATCGACGATTATTCAGCAATGATGAGAGAAATCGAAGAAAAAGACTTTACACAGAAACCGAATCCAAAGAAGTGGAGCAAGAAAGAAATTCTGGGACACACAATTGATTCTGCACAAAATAATATCCGCCGTTTTATTGTGGCACAATATGAGAACAGGCCAATTATCAAATATAACCAGGATCAATGGGTAGCTATTTCAAATTATCAAATAAGTCCGGCAAACGATCTCATTGAACTCTGGATTTTATTGAACAGGCAAATTTGCAATATTCTTAATACTACAAGCCCTGATGCCGCATCACGGACATGTATAACCGATTCTGAACGCGAGCATACCATCGCCTTTCTCGCGGAGGATTATATAAAACATTTACGACATCATTTGCACCAGGTGTTGGACCTGGAGGCGGTGCCTTATCCATAAACTTTGAAGCGATAATTATCTAACCCAAGTTCAAAAATTAATTCACGGGAACCTCGGATGTCATCACATCCCAATGAGCAAGCAATAATTCGAAACGATGATGCTCGTCTTTTTCAAGTTTATCAAGATCGGGATAGAGTTGTTTTCTGTAAGGCGTTGTCAAATTTGAGGAAAATGCCATTTCCGAATTTTTGAATACGATGATAACTCTGAAATCCCATCGTGTATCTTCCCCACTGTGCAGTCTCGGTTTGGAAGCGATTACACTAACAATATCTCCTTTCTCCATCGCTTTTTTCAATAATGGATAGTGATTTTTTTTCCAGAGATCGATGAACTCATCTTCATAGCCCCATTTTACTTTGTAATAATTTTCAACTGTAAAATAATTTTCTGATGCCGGCTTACTGCTTTGTGCGATGGCGCTTTGAAAAGAAAAACAAATGGCCAAAAACGCAAGAAATGTGATTGCCTTGTTTAATTTGATGTTGCAACGCATAAATTTTGGTTTAGTCATGTGAAGGAATGTCTGCTCTATAAATATTTAAACAAAATCAATTAAAATATTGATATTCAACATATTAAAATTATTTTAAAATCAATAAACTCCTCGAGTATTGCTTGAGCTGATTTCATACACATTAATCCATCGTCGAATTTATTCCAAAAATCGAAGCTTTCTTCCGCTTTGTCGAATAAGTTATGGGAACAGGTAAACTATGACAATCTTTGTCTTGTTGAAGCCAACGATCCTACGAAAACGAACCAAGACCTAAACCTTAACCTTAGAAAACGAGAATCCTAATCCTTAAAAAAACCAACGAAATCCTAGTCCTTAAACCAACATCCGAATCCTTTGAAAAAAAAGTTGAACGTACAGAACCCCTAAATCCTATCCCTTAAAAAACAAAACCAGTATCGAAAAAAAACCGGATCATTATCAAACCTTAGCCTAATGCTTACACACTGATCTCCCGGTTTAACGAATTAAAAGCTGCCTGAGAAGGCAGCTTTTTTTATGAAGTAATTATAATGATTTCTGATTTGGTATTGGATCAGTTTGAAATTTATTCAATCCCGCAATTCCTAAATCTCAAAATCAAAAATCATTTAAGCGTTTGCAAGTGCTCGATCGAGATGAACATATCCCCCATCCACATGTATCAACTGACCAGTAGTGTGACTGGACCTGGAAGATAATAGAAATGCGGTTGTCGCCGCTATTTCTTCAGACGTAGTCATCCGATGTTCCAAAGGAATATTTGCAACGATAGCATCCAATTTTTCTTTTGGGTTTGGTAAAGAATTAATCCATTTTTCATACAAAGGTGTCCAGCATTCTGCTACTACTATCGCATTGACACGAATACCATATTTCAGAAGTTCTACTGCCCACTCCCTGGTCAAAGCATTACGGCCACCATTAGCCGCAGCGTATGCCGATGTATTTCCCTGTCCCGTTTCAGCAGTCTTTGACGTAATATTTACAATTGCGCCTTTTGATTTTATTAATTCCGGCAGCGCAAAATGTGCAAGCAGGTAATAATGCACCAGGTTTTTATGCAATGAAGCCATGAAAGATTCGTAGTTGCCGTGCTCCAGTCCCACGCCATCATTTACACCGGCATTATTTACTAAACCATCTATTCGGCCAAATTTTTCGATGATGGTTTTGATAGATTTTTCGCAGGCTGCCGGATCAGTTAACTCAGCCGCAACCTGGTGAGCTGTTCCTCCGGCAGACTGAATCGCTTTAATCGTCTTTATATTATCGTCTTCATTTCTCCCGATAATTACCGGGATCGCTTTTTCCTTAGCGAGCAACACCGCTATTCCTTCACCAATTCCTTTTGCGCCGCCAGATACAACGATGATTTTGTTTTGTAATAGAAGATCCATAAAGTGTTCCTCGAGGAATAAATTTTAAAATGATTAAAAATATTTTGCGACGCTCAACACAAACGGTTAGCATCAAGATTGAAGATCAAAAATTTTTTCCATCAATATCCATTTCTCTCCTTTCTTTGCGAAAGGCATTTGTTGCTGGTATTTCCACATCAGTTCTTCCCATTCCTGCACTTTTTTGTTGGATGTATCCATTGACGCTTTTTTTTCAAAGCTGAAAGAATCATCAGTCTCCATGATCATAAACATCCGGTTGGCAGCGCGATAAATCTCCATGGACAAAATACCGGAATCTGTAATACTCTTTTTTATTTCCGGCCATACATTGCGATGCCATTTTTCATATTCGGCAATGAGTGCGGCGTCATCTTTCAAATCACAAGCAAGACAATATCTTTTCATGCTTAAAAATAATATTGTGAGAAAAGCAATATACATTTTATTCTAAAAATAAAATGCAGATGGCCCCTACGGCATAGTTGTCGGGGCCATCTGCAAAAAAATAAAACTCTTTATTTGGAAGCTACGGAATCTTTAATAACTCCAAGCTCTTTTAAATCTTCAAGTGTAATGGTCGGCAATTGATTTGTACTTATTTTTTCAATCACTCTGCGCGCAACCAATAGTGCATCATCCTTTGTTTTGAATCCATGCCTTTCAGCGACGGCCGGAATAAATTCCTGGTGGATATAAGGTTTGCCGTCGACCATTATATCATATCCCCATCCAGTGCTTGTTTGAATTGCTTTTGGTTCTACGAAAACTTTATCCTCTTTACTATTTCGAAACGTGAAATAAACAATTACCGACAGCGCTGCTACGAAAACAAACGCAATGACACGATGACTTTTTTTTCTAGTTGTCATTTGGATTAACAACTTCGTCCGGATGAAACTCTCTCAGGAAATCCGATTGAGCAGCTTGTCCGGCTCCGCTTCTGCCAGTCGCGATAAAGCCACGGTTTTTTACATTGAAGCCAACAGCTCCTGTAGTTGCAGGGCCTTCAAACGGAGTTTTTTCTTTCCACAAATCGGTTGCAAAATCATATTCCCAGGTGAAAGTATACAAGCCGCCATTTTCGCCAGTGCTGATATAACCTTTGTCACCAGTTTGTGTACCGGTAATAACAAACGCTGAGGCATTGCTTCTTGCGATGTTTGTATAACCATCATCATAATTGTCGCTACTGTAATTTGTGATATGACGCAATTCTGTCCAATTGCCTGAAGAAGCAGAAGGGTCAAATACCCAGAAATCATTTACTGTAGTTCCACTATTGATACCCGTTACCAGGTAAGCTTTATTATTGTACTGAAAAGTTACAGCGCTATATCTTTTGTTACCGCTGAATCCAACATCACTCCAAGTATCTGTAGCAGGATCGTATTTGAAAAAATCTTTCAACGCATTACTGCCATCGAAACCAGTTCCAAGATATCCGAAATTGCCAATACCAAAACCAACTGCTTCATATCTTGGAGAATTTGGAAAATCCGATTTGCGCGACCATTCATTGGAAGCCTGATCATATTCCCAAAAATCTTTCAGATAATTGAACCCATCGTATCCTGTTCCAACATATCCTTTTGCATTCACACCAAATCCAACAGCAGAACTTCTTGCAGCGCTATCAGGCATACTTGCTATTTGTGACCACGTATCGTTGTCAACATTATACTGCCAGAAATCAGCATATCTTTTATTCAAACCATCCCATCCTGTACCAAGATAAGCAGCATCACCGATAGTGAATGCAACTGCTTCACTTCTCGCCGGACCGTTAAGCTGTGAACGGGTAATCCAGTTACCATCCTGCGTATAAGGTATAGTGGTCTTATGACAAGATCCCAAAATAAATGCAATTCCAAAAGAGAGTAATGTAATGCTGCTCCGCTTCATATTATTTGTATTGTTTGTAATTTTTTTTGCAAGTTTATTTTAAAAAGAGATTGATAAAACTAATGAAAGATTACGTCAGGGTCATGAAGAGTAAAATGTGTAAATAAAAACATTTTCAAATAGTCATCTAAATTTTCTAATAAGCAAATATTGGATAAAAGTATTTTATTTGCACCGCGAAATACGGATAAATAAAGTTATTTCACAAAAATTTATCAATTAGCCCGTGCTCTTTAAATTGAAATTGGCAGACAAAAAACATATTTTTGCTTTTTAACCAAGTACGCATACATATTATAATGACTATAGTTATACCCATCCTTCAAATGAATCCAAGACTACTAAATGCAGGTAAGATGAAAGCAGTCTTGACAAGATTGTGTTCAGGACAGGTGAATTTCTTTTTCAATACATCCAACATAGTAATAAGCAGATAATCACAGCATGGCAAGGAACAGGCAATTCAGGCAAAGCAGCATTTTGTTTTTGTTACCGGTTATGGTGATCATCTTAATTTCCGGTTGTCAGAAACCCACAATTAATTTTGGAACATCATTCATTAACAATAACACCACAAACGTAGTTGTTGTAGATACTTTCAGAGTAGCACTCTCAACAGTATTGTCCGATTCATTTGCAACTGCAGGAACCGGTGTTTCATTGTTGGGAAGATATAAGGATCCTTATTTCGGAACGATTACATCAAAAGCAGTTTTACAAATTGCACCTCCTGCATCTCTTCCAACTATCAGCAATCTCGCAACCTACGATTCAATGTCGCTGATTTTGCAAATCAATAAAACTTTTTATGGCGACACAACAAAAGTTCAGCGTTACCAGGTGAGCCAGTTGCAATCAGTCATTCAATTACCAGAAAACCAGTTTACATTCTATAACAATTCAAAATTTCCATTCAATCCGGTACCACTTGGTGTTGCAGATGTCCAGATTAATCCAACACAATTCGTGACTTCGCAAAAAATAAATGACACCATAAAGATTAGACTGTCTGATGTACTGGGAAAAGAATTATTCAGAATGCTTTATAATCACTCGGACACAGTGAAAAATCTGAGTACATTCTTAGGCTACTTCAAGGGCCTTACGGTTTATCCGGATGATCTTAGTGAAGGTTCTATTTATGGTTTCAAAGACACCGTGAGAATGCGCATCTATTATCACGAACCAGGATTGGTGTATACGACACTGTACAGTGATTTTATTTTGAACAATAAATCAAGTCAATTTAATCAAATCACATTCGACAGATCTGGAACTCCGTCGTCACAAATAGATTCTTTGCATCCTGAAGTAAAATCAACTTCTACGGAAAACATAGCTTTTATACAGGGAGCAACGGGATTGCAGGTTAAAGCACTCTTCCCAACAATTGGTGCGCTACTGCAATATCCCGACTATCTTAATGTACTAAAAGCAGAGCTCACTATAAAACCAATTGAAGGTTCATACAGTCCGACATTCCCGTTGGCACCTCAACTGCAACTTGCATTGACTGACCAGGGAAACTTGGTTGGCTCACCATTGCCATTTGGTACAGGCTCTCTTGTGGTCGACTATCTTTCAGGTGCGAATACTAGTTATGTGTATGATATCACGCCTTATATCAAACAAACAATTACAGCCGGTGCAATCAATAATCAGGAAAAAGGATTGATGATTTATATTCCGACTCCTGCAGCCAATACCACATTCAACAGAACAATTATAGGAGATCAATTTAATTCGAAACCGGTCAACCAGATAAAATTGAAAATATATTATGCTTCGTTTTATTGAACATGGAGAAAACGAGGTTAATCAATATGCAATGAGAATAACACTGACTATATTTCTATCATTCGTTTTATTTGCAAAAACAGAAGCGCAAACAAATAACTCTCCTTACTCTGTTATCGGCATCGGTGATATTGAAGACAGTTATTTCAACAGAACTTCCGGTATGGCCAACACCGGTATTGCTTATAGAAACAATCATAGCCTTATCAGTAATAACCCCGCGTCATTCAGCGGTCTCGAAAACCAATTTTTCATGGGAGAAATCGGCATTCGCGGAAAGCTTATTAACTATTCAGGCAATGCCATCAACGCGAATAATAATAGTTCGACCGATATCACCTTCAAAAGATTTGCATTGGGAATTAAATTAACCAGGCATTGGGGAACAAGCATCGGCCTGGTTCCTTTTAGTTCTGAAAATTATGAGTTCAATGCGCAACAACCGATATTGGGAACTTCAGGTGAATCCACAACCGCATATTCGCAGGGATACGGCGGAGTCAATCGCGTGTATTGGACAAATGCCTATGAATTTTTTCAACACTTGTCTGTAGGCATCAACACATCCTATTTGTTCGGGTCCCTTCAACAAAAAACTATTTTGCAAAATCCCAATACGCCATCAACATATATTTCCACCAACAGAAATATTTTTTTGAGCAATATTTATTTTGACTACGGAATTCAATACTACGGCCACGTAGGTAAAAAATGGGATATTTCTGTCGGAGCCACTTTTGCAAACCGGACAAACCTGAATTCGGAAAATCATATCACGATTTTAAATTCCGATTCAGTTGCATTGAAAGACGAAACATTGAGTGAAGGCGTATTTAAATTGCCCAGATCTTATGGCGTTGGATTTTCCCTCACAAAAAATAAAAAATATACATTTCTTGCAGATTATAAATACCAGGATTGGTCGGCTTTAAATTATAGCGGATTTAATTATTCTTTACAAAGCTCCGATCGAATATCCGTCGGTTTCGAAATTTCACACAAGAAAAATTTGTACAACACTTCTGTTGAAACAAATTTTTTACATGCAGGGCTGTATTATGGAAATTCTTACCTGAATGTATTTGGCCAATCGATCAAAGATATGGGCGCAACATTAGGCATCGGCATCAATGCAAAAAGAAGTTTGTTATCATACAATATCATTCTCCAATACGGAATAAAAGGAACGGACTCTTATAATCTCATCCAGGAAAGATACGTCAACCTCACGTTTGTAATTTCTTATAGGGACCTGTGGTATACGAGAGGCGTGAAGATGCAATAATAATATGCGAATTTACCGATGTGCGAATGTGCGAATGAGTAGTTGTCAGTTGGAAGAAATATTCAACAATCAATACTCAACAATCAATGCTCAAGTAATACGTTTTATCCATCCCGAAATCTTACTTGAATATTGATTGTTGAGTATTGATTGTTGAATATTTCTTCCAACTGACAACTACTCATTCGCACATTCGCACATCGGTAAATTCGCACACTGATCATAGCACACTCACCACAGCTCCGAGTGGCACTCCCAATCCCGTACACGCATCCCATCCTTTTTTCGCGGTATATCCTCCTGCTTTCGCTGTTGTATTATTTCCTTGCGTGATGTCTTTAAATACATTCGATTTGGCTGCGTATAATTTCGGATTGATGAAACCAACTGGTCTTTTTAATTTCTGATTAGAAAGCGCAATCAATCCCGCCATTAACGGCGCAACAGCACTCGTACCTCCAATCACACTCCATTGTGCATCTACCAAAACATTATATCCCGTTGCAGAATCAGCGTTCGCAGCAATATCGGGCATTCCTCTTCCTTTATGTTGCTTGGAATTTACGGATGCCGGAAGAGAAATTTTTTTCTGATAATCTGGAACAGCAAAAATATCGCTAATACCACCACCAGTAGCCCAGCCATTACCATCGTTCCAAACTGTTTCTTTTGCTTTTTCAAGTTTTGTTCCGCCACATGCAAGTACATAGGGACTGCTCGCTGGAAAGTCCACATGTGCCTTACCGTCAGTCTGGCCATCAGACGATCCATTATCTCCCGCAGCAACCGTTATCGTTACACCAAGTGCAGCAGCAGACATAAACGTCTGGTTAAAATTCTGCATCGCCTGTTCACTCCATTGTGATTCGGATGCGCCCCAACTGATCGAAATAACCGAAGCCTTATTTTTTTGGTCATGCAATGCCGTAGTGATTGCGTCTAAAAAACCTTTATCCGTATTGGGTGTGAAATAAACAACAATCTTCGCGCCTGTTGCTACTGCGCCTGCCACTTCTATATCTAATGCAACTTCACCATCAGCGCTATCAGGTGTAGATGGACTATTAACGGCCCCATCCACAGATATCGATTTAATAAGAGGCAATGGTAACCCGAGGTGGGAAAAATAATTTTTCATATCCGCGGTGCGATAACCACCGCCGAGTTCGATGAGTGCAATACATTGCCCCGTGCCGTCCACATTCTTTGGATAATTATATGCTTTCGCAACATCATTTGGATTATAAGAAATATTTGCTGCGTGCGGTTGAATAACATGTCCTTCATTATTTACCATTCGAAACATGGGTTTTGCCTGGGGGCGATCATCCAATCCAAAAACACCTTCTATAATTCCTTCCAATGCTGCGGGAATTTTTATCGATCCCATTCTTCCGCGATATATTTTACCATCGTCGTGTTGATAATTCGAAAGGTACACGCCAAATGCTTTTGAAAAATGCTGTACAGTTCCTTTCAATACAACACTTCTTCGCGCTGCAGAGGAATCAACAATCGTAAGATCATTTTGCTGCGCGAAAGATTCTATTTTGTCGATATCTTTTTCGTTAGCTGCAAATTTTTGTTCGAATTCCTGTTCAGTAAGAATTTTATTTTTTCCATCCTGCATATTTTTTACGTATTCTTCAATGGAATTTTTTCTGCGCAAGCGAACGGTTACTTCAATCACATCGTTGAGATTGGTTGTACCGAGATTTTTCCCTGCGGGAATTTTTCTCGCACTGCCTTTTAAATCTACATGACCATTGAAAGTTTTTTTCGGAGAAGGTTTTTTTGTGTTTGCCATAATGTGTATTTTAATATGAAGAAAATTTAATTTTACTTGTTCACCCTTCAACTTCGTTCAGGATGTTCACAATGCAGTCATACTTCGACTTCGCCCCGGGGCGCTTCGGCATAATAAAACTGTAGCAATTACAGATCAGAGCAGGGGAACTTAACGACTTATTTTTAGATCAGGAGGAGTGCGTAAGCTATTGGGTAATTCCGTGGTAAAACAAATTTCCTGATAAAGATAAAGAGTAAAAATAATAGCAGCCATAAATTATTATTCATATTTATCATTATTTGAAAGAATATTCTGCCGCTTCAACTACAATCATAAAAAATATATTGACTGTTTACACGTTCAAATTGCAGGATGTGTATATGTTAATATATAGTATACCTGCGTACGACACAAAATTTTAAAAAATACTTATGTTTGCGGCTTATGGATAGAAAAATACGTGTAGCTATTCTCGATCTTTATGAAGGGCAGGTGAACCAGGGCATGCGATGCCTGCGGGAATTGATAAAACAATTTGCACTCAGTAATAACCTTTCTGTCGAGTCCGATGAATTTGATGTGAGATTGAAGCAGCAGGTCCCTGACCTGTCATTTGATATTTATATTTCATCCGGAGGTCCCGGCAGTCCGCTTGAAAGCGAGGGTAGCGAATGGGAGCAAAAATATTTTCGCTGGTTGCGCCAGGTAGAAAAACACAATACGAACGATGCCAATCCGGATAAGAAGTACGTTCTTTTTATTTGTCATTCATTCCAGTTGGTGAGTCGCCATTATCATATTGCCAATGTAACCAACCGCAAGTCGACTGCATTTGGCGTGTTCCCGGTGCATATGTTGCGTTATGGAAAAAGAGAACCCGTATTTAACGGGCTTCATGATCCTTTTTACGCAGTTGATAGTCGCGATTACCAGGTCATTCAACCCAATGAGCAGGCTCTGCGTAAAATGGGCGCGCATGTTTTGGCGATTGAAAAAGAAAGACCGCATGTGCCACTGGAGAGAGCGATCATGGCTATTCGATTTAATGAATATATGCTGGGAACTCAATTTCACCCGGAAGCCGATGCGCAGGGGATGAGCATGTATTTGCAACGAGAAGACAAAAAGAAAACAGTGATCCAGGAACATGGCGAAAAAAAATGGCGCAGTATGATCGAGCAACTTAATGATCCCGATAAAATTCTGTGGACATACTCTCATATCATCCCTAACTTTTTGAATACGGCGGTGGAAAATTTGATGGTAGCATGATGAGCGGTAAAGAGTGAGAGGTGTAAGGCATGGCATGTTTTATTTCAACATATGGTTTTTATTTTTCACTTTTAGTCATTATTAAATTAACAAACCATAACTCATACCATAATCTCAACTTCTCGAAAAATCTTTTTTCCTTCGTATCTTCCGAAACAAAAATCAGCACATGGTTCCGGCTTTACGTGAGGCATTCAATGCGAAATTTACCGAGCAACAATACAATGCATTTTTAAAAGCACTTGATCAATTGCATCCCGGAGCTATTGAATTCCGTGTTGCAGAGACACCAGTCTTTGTACCAAAAAATTTTGGAAAAAAGATGATCGATGCATGTGAAGCGATTGTTGATGTAATAGCAGATCCCGGATTTAAACGTTTTACGGAAAATGCAATTCCTGCTGCAGATCGCGTGAGTAACGAAAATGCACATACGCATTTTATTGCTTTTGATTTCGGAGTTTGCGTGAATGAAGCCGGTGAACTGGAGCCAAAACTCATCGAGATGCAAGGATTTCCAACGCTGTTTGGTTTCCAGGTTTATTATCCAGATTTATTAAGAGAATATTTTTCCATTCCAAATAATTATAGCCAGTACCTGAATGGATATAATCGTGAAACTTATATTGAAGATCTGAAAAAAATAATTTTGGGTGATGCGCCTGTAGAAAATGTCATTCTGCTGGAAATAAAACCACATGAACAAAAAACCAGGATCGATTTCTATTGCACCGAAGAATACCTCGGCATTCAACCGGTTTGTATCACCGAACTGATACAAGAAGGAAAAAAACTTTTTTATATCAACGAAAAGACAAAGAAGAAAACGCAAGTACTTAGAATTTATAATCGCGTAATTTTCGATGAACTGCACGCGCAGGAAAAATCGCTGGGAAAATTTATTGATATCCGGCAGGAGCTTGATGTGCAATGGATCCCTCATCCCAATTGGTTTTACAGGATCAGCAAATACACGCTGCCATTTATTCATCATCCATATGTACCCGAAACATTTTTTCTCAATGAAATAAAACAGTTGCCCGGCGATCTCGAAAATTTTGTGCTCAAGCCACTTTTTTCATTCGCAGGGCAAGGAGTTGTGATCGATGTTACGCCAGCTGATATCGACAAAATAACGGATCCGCATAACTGGATACTACAACGCAAAGTGCAATACGCAGACGTTATTAAAACACCAGACATTCCCGCAAAAGTTGAAATACGGATGATGTATATGTGGAAAGACGGTGATGCAAGGCCAAAACTCGCTATCAATCTCGCACGACTCAGCAAAGGCAAAATGATCGGTGTGAGATACAACAAAGACAAGGAATGGGTGGGTGGAAGTGTTGCATATTTTGAAAAATGATGACGGAAATAAATAATAGCCCTTAAGACGATATATTTAATATTTTTTAGAGGATTTTATCGTTTATTCGTCGAATATGGGCTATGTTCAAGCCTCCGTTTGGGCTATTTTTGCGTATTAATGATAGCTAATTTCAAAAAAGACCGGTTTTCGTGGTTACATATTGATAACGGGTGGTTACTAAAGATCGGAAACGTTGTTATGTTTAAAAATGTCCGCATATTGTTAATTGCGGCGATTTTGGTTTTGAGTGTCTGTGCCTGCAAAAAAGAATCCGGCCAGTCGGCTCCGCCAAATCCGCCCCCACCGCCACCAGGTAATAATTCCCTGAGTTATGGCGATTCTGTTTTTTTTATCAGCAACCAATCTTCGGATTATATCATCACGCCAGTGAATCAGGCATCCGGTACTTATCTGGGTTTCCCCGAGGGCATATCGATAGATCAAAGTTCGGGCGCCATCAACGTATCAAAAAGTGAGACAGGTTTGAAGTATAGAATATATTTTATCGCCACCGGCACAACCGACACGATTACAACCACGCTTACTATTTCTGGTATAAATTTCCTCGACGGGTTTTATAAATTGACAACAAGTGATTCCATTGCGCATCCTCTTTACAACGCAAATGCAAAAAATGCCATCCCGGGTTTAAATAACGGGAGTGTTTTTGACGAAGGATCGAATTGCAACAGCGCGGGGTGTACAGTGGATATTGTTAACGGACAAATCAATCTTGCACAAACAGTACGCAATGGCGTTTTTGGAACAACGCCCTCGAATAATGATCGTCATGAATTCGATTTGAATTATCGTATCAATGATAAAAGTGGAGAAGCGCTGAATACAATCAGGGTGAAACTCTATTATTTCGATACGATGAATGATGTAACGCAAGAATGCTATGATATTATTTCTTCGCGTGAAGGGACGATCATCGATGCAACAAATCAAATAATAATCGCGGGCTTCCCAATCAAAACAAATAGCACCACGGTCGTGAACGGATCAGGTTTTAAAGCCGCTAAGCCAAGGCCGCCGTGTATTTTTATTGTAAGCCACTAGCGGTATAGAGCGAAGAAACAGAGCGAAGAGCGAAAGGGGCTCCGCCCTTCGCTCTGTTTCTTCGCTCTACTCGTACGCTCTCCGCTCTGTTTCTTCGCCCTATTCCTCCGCCTTAAAACGTAATAATTGTTTTTCGTAATTTACCATGCTTTATTACGAAATCAACCTGCATGCCCCGACACTTTCTTTTGCTTATTCTTTCCCTGGTTATTATTTCATATCCGTATAGTCAGGAGCAGCATCAATCGCCGGAATATTTTTCTGTTTATAAAACAGCCGAGAAATTTTATAATAGCGCAAGACCAACAACAACTACAGATAGCCTGGCGCTTCAATCTTATGTTAAAACAATTTTATTATTGCAAGGGAAAAAAATAAATGATAGTATATTATTCGACAGCTATCTCAAAGCGGGTATTTTGCAAATGACCGCAAAAAAAGACCAGCAGGCATTGGATTTATTTTTAGGATCGATTCGCACTGCTCAATCCTCTTCCCTACCCGACTCCATCGTATTCAAATCATATTTATTTGCAGGAAATTCTTATTATAATTTAAACAATCTTGATTCAGCAAGCTATTGTTACAAAAAAGCAGAAGACCTGATTAATATCCACCCTTCATTGGCAGAATCGGAGAGACTGTACAACAAATCCGGCGCGCTTTATTATCAAACCGGCGACTATAAAAAGAGCATTCAATACTTCACAAAAGCACTTTCTGTGGTCGAAAAAAATCCATCCGCCAATCCATATTTTATTGTGAATTATAAAAACAATATCGCGTCTGCCATGCGCAAGCTCGGCGACTATGCGCACGCGATGGAGCTATATAAAAGTTTACTCCCATATAACATCAATAAGAATGAATTGCTGCATAATATCGGTGTTACTTATCTCAACGAAAAAAACGCAGCTGAAGCAATTCACTATTTAAATCAAGTTTCATATAGCAACCAAGTAAAATACAATGATATCGGTGAGGCATACCTGCAAATGAGAAAATATGATTCCGCGGATTATTACCTGAACGCCGCCGTCGATGCGTATAAAAAAACAGGCTCAAGGCAAAAAAATCTCGACTATGCCATCACCTTAAAATATATGGGTGATGTATGGATGGGTAAGAATAATTCTCAGAAGGCTGCCGAATATTACCAGCAGGCAATTATCCAAGCCGATCCCGATTTCAATGAACCGGGCATTGAAAAAAATCCCCAATCGTTCCAGGGTTTACACAATTCCTTTTTTTTGTTTGACGCATTAACCGCAAAAGCAATAGCGCTTCATTCGCTTGCCTTACGTAATGATACCACATTCTATATACATGCGTTTGCTGCTTATTCATCTGCTATAAAACTCTCGAGACAAGTTGAGAAAACTTTTAATTCGGATGAAGCAAAATTATTTTTGGTAAACAACGTGAACGCGGCATACAAAGATGCAATCGATCTTGCCATTCAATTGTATGATCTTACAAAAAATAAATTCTACCTGCTAAAAGCATTCGACTACTCCGAGAATAGTAAGGCTTCTGTTTTATTGGCAAGTCTCCGTGAACTCTCACTCGAATCTGTACCAGGATTGCCACAAACCCTCATCAGGGACGAAAGGAATCTGAAAGCACTGATTGCAAAACTCAGTATCCAGTCGGCTGAAGCAGCGGACAGCAGTCTTTCGAACGAAATTCAAAATAAAATAACCGATCTGGAGATAAAGCTTTCCGGTTTGCAACAAAAACTCGATGAGAATCCTGCTTATCACCAATTGAAATTTGATTCACGTGATATCAGCATGGATACTGTTCAGGAAAAAATTGTAACCGACGACGCAACGTTGCTTTCTTTCTATTGGCTGAAAAATAAACTGATCTGCTTTTATATCACGAAGGAAGATGACGGATATACGAGTATCGATTTGAATGACCTGCAAAAAAATATTTTATCGTTGCAGCAAATGTTGAATGTTGAAGACGCGCATGATAACCGGAAAATTACAGACCTCTCGACAAAATTATTTCAACAGTTGATTGCGCCCGTTTTTGAAAAAATAAAAGATAAAAAAAGATTGCTTATAATCCCGCACAATGAAATCAGCTATATCCCTTTTGAAATATTAACCGATCCAAAGACGAACGAAATCTTATTGAAGAATTTTTCTATCAGCTATAATTATTCCGCCAATTTTTTCACACCCGGCGAAAAAACATTAAATGAAACGTATGACGCACTTGCTATGGCGCCGTTTGCCAGCGCATCGTCAAAAGAGTTATTGCCTGTGCTAAGCGCATCCAGAAAAGAAATAGAATCGCTGAAAGGAAAAATATTATTTGATAGCGCAGCAACCAAACAAAATTTTCTCCAATTTTCTCCCGACTATCCGGTAATTCACCTCGCAACACATGCTGTTGCCAACGACGTGGATCCGCTTCGCTCATTTGTTGAGTTTTATGGATTGAACGGCGATGCAGATACTGTTCATCGTTTATATGAGCAGGAAATTTATCACCTGGATATGAAATCTGCACGGCTGGTTATATTAAGCGCTTGCGAAACCGGTGCGGGACATCTTATCAATGGCGAGGGCATTATGAGTTTGTCAAGAGCGTTCTCTTATGCCGGATGCAAAAGTGTTATTGCTTCACTATGGAAAGCCGATGATGATGCCACTGCTTTTATCAGCAGGCAATTGCATATATACCTTCAACAAGGATTGCGCAAAGACAAAGCATTACAAAAAGCAAAATTGGATTATCTCGACAATGATAAAATTGATGCAGGTCGCAAAATTCCGGCGTACTGGGCGCACCTTGTATTGATTGGAAATGCGCAAGCCATCGAGAAAAAAAGTAGCGGGTACATCTGGATCGCGCTGATCGTTTTGATTCTGTTTGTTATTGAGTGGAGAATTGGTAGATGGAAAGCAAAAAATTAAACTCCAAATAAAAAGAGCGAAGGAACAGAACGGAGAGCGCCAAACTTTTAGCTCTCCGTTCTGTTCCTCCGTTCTTTTCTAAAGAATTTCCAGATTTATTTATGCAAAGTTACGTCCGCAACATGCGTGTCTTCATTCTTCTGCACCGCTACATTCAGAACCGTAGTATCCTGGTAGTTATTAGCAGTGGCATGATAAAGCAATGAATACGTACCTTCTTTCAATCCGACTATTTTAAATTCTCCTTCACGCTCAGGTTTTGCAGTGGCAGTATCTGTTCCATTGATTGCCATTACAACCGCAGCTGCATCAGCAGGCAACACACGACCTTCGATACTTCCTGCTTTTTCTTTACGGAAAGGTTTAACTTCTGCACGCAATTCGAATCTATCGCCATGGCGACTGATAGAACGTCCGGCATCAAAATCGAGTGAGAAATCAAATTGATCAAGTGATCCTGCGCCAGAGAAATCATTATCCAATTTGATCACGATCATATTTTCATTGTCTTTAATAAACAATGGGAAAGTTTGACCGTTGAAAACAACACTGTTATTGTTACCCAACGTAATTCTTACTTTCTTCAGCTCATTAGCACTTGTAAATTGACCTGAAGCCAGTAATGTGTCAAGTCCGTTGCGAAAATTAAGGATGTCATAAACACCCGCGCGGATATCCAATGTTACCCATCCGCCTGATGTGCTTCCGTGCTGGTCATTGCCATCCTCTTCAGCTTCGTTATTGTGTTCATGTTCGACCTCGCCGCTATCTTCGGCCTTTATTTCCACTTTTTGGATATCGATAAACACATTATCGAATGTGAGTGATGGATCGTCTGTCAAAAAGACGTGTACAGAAGTATTCCCCGAACCGGAATGATTTCCATGATCGTCGGTCTGCTGTGAAAGATCTTTGTGACATGCCCCGAACATAATAATTGATGCGGCTAAGAGCACCATTTTGGCCTTAACGGCCATAAAACCTGATGTTTTCATAATGATTTGTTTTAATCCCTGAATAAATAAATGAATTGAAGCATTCCCTGATTGGGCTTCGGGTATTAGTATCCGCCGGAGAACAGAATGTAACCGCCCTTGCCAAATATTTATGGGGTTAATATACATACCAGATTTCTGGATTTTTGGATGTAGGGATTTTGTGATTTCCGAGAAATCGCAGAATCTCTACATCTCAAAATCGAAAATCTGCTATGGTTTTGAAAAATAAAAGGCCCGCCAGGAATAGCGGGCCGGTATCAAATCTTGTCGCCAAAGATTACACAGCGAAATAAATCATTCCATATTATCTGAAGATTAATTGAGCGTGATGAAAAGATTATGTGGCGAGTGGCTAGTAGTGTTCGCCAACACTAGCCACTTACCACTCGCTCAAAAAAAACTCCACGCATAGAAATACATGGAGTTAAGCCCTAGTTGGCTATGTACAAACAGCTCGATAAGAATAACAAACTGTTAACTGATTCAATGAAATTCCCTAATGAGTAAAAATAAAAATGCAATATTATGAGAAGGTTATCCCGAGTTTACGATTTTGAGATTTCTGAATTCGAGCATCACTTCATTTTTTCTTTGCGTCTTTGCGCGAAAATTCCACTCTCGATTATTCGGGAGATAAATTTTCACGCAAAGACGCAAAGGCACAAAGAAGATTTTGAAATGTAAATTTGATTATCGTTTATAAACGGACAGAATCAAATATTCCTCATCTTTATGTCCTCTCGATTCAATCCATCGTACTGCATCATCATAATCCGTGAATGGAGTATTGCCTGTGTATATTTTTTTTAGCGTATATGAAGTGGTGTGATCAGTGTTTGCATAAGGATTGACAAACGTAAAGACCTGGTAAGTTGGATCGTCCATAGTGCATCGTGATTTAAATGATCAAAAAATAATTGGAACTGTAAATTTCCGCATTATTTTTTTAATCAATAATTACTGATTAGCACTTGGAATGAATATGCCATACACATAACTGTATCCCAAACTATCGGGATGTGATAATGGCGTAGAGGTGCCATTTTTCCAAAGTGTTGCGACGAAATTAAAATTATTTGTATTGGATTGCATTCCTCCGAGATATACATCATTCCCGGAGACGATGATCGAATTTGCCGCAGAATATTTTGCAAGATTTTTCAGCGGAATCACATTTCCATTCTTCCAATACACTGCACTGTCTACGCCGATGCCTCCCGCTACATACACATCATTTCCCGAAACAGCAATTGAAGAAGCAAAGGAAAAATTTGTTTGATCAGTGAGCTGAATGGTGTTCCCGTTTTTCCAATACACCGCATTACTATTGAGCGAACCCGCAACATATACGTCACTGCCGGAGACCACAATAGAAGATGCAGTTGTATAAACTGAGCCATCCGTGAGTGGAACGACATCATTATTTTTCCAATAAGCAGCAGCAGCGCCGATCGTTCCTGCGATATAAACATCACTGCCCGAAATCGTAATTGCATTTGCTTCAGAAGTGGTGATACCATCACCCAAAATAACAGGTACGCCATTTTTCCAATACGTAGCAACATTCACATTTGTTGAAGCATTGAGTTCATAACCTGCGATATAAACATCATTACCAGAAATCGCAATCGATGACGCGAGTGCGCCGTCGGTAAGCGGAATTTGTTCGCCATTTTTCCAATACACGGCGAGACCTGCATTAGAACCCGCGACATAAACATTTTTTCCTGACACGGCGATGGAATACGCATTTGAGTTGGTTGTATTTCCGGCACGCGGTATCAATACAACAGGCGTATCATTCTTCCAATAAGTTGCTGTTGTAATGGAACCATCATAAATATAACCGGCGGTATAAACAACAAACGGAACTTCTACAGGAGGCGGTGGCGGCGGCGGTGGAGTATTGTTGGCAGAATTTTTACTACACGAATAAAATCCCAGAATAAATAACACTATTATTAAGGAATATTTTTTTTTCATAACAGATTAGGTCGGTTAGGGGGCAGCACCGTTTGGTTAGAAAATCAACGGTGAAGTTAGCGCTTTTTGCAGGGCGGGACTAAATAAAGATATCCAGATTTGCACAAGTTCTTACCAGTTGCAAAAAAGAGCGAAGGAACAGCGTGGAGAGCGCAAGGTTGTGCGCTCTCCGCTCTGTTCCTCCACTCTTTTTCTCCGCGTGCTCTGCGCGAAACTGGTGGGCTTTCTTGATTCGGTTTTTCTTCCCGATGAGTCCCGCAACTTGCAAAAAAAATCATTTTCCACAGCGGGACTCACTAGGTCAAAAACTCAGAGGTCGCTATTGGCCTTCCGTTACTTTCTCTATTGACACAGGTATCAAACCATGCGCTTCTTTGTGCGTGCTGATTACAGCGTTGGGATCTGAAGCTTGTGATAAACAAACAACCACTCCATCTCTTTCATCAACCCAATAATTGATGAATTTCACGCCATACTTATCCTGTACAGCAAGATCTTTTTGATGAGCGCCCGCAACAGCAGCAGCATTCACTTTGCCGGCTCCTAATTCATGCACATCGATGTAAAAATCTTTCCCATTCGCCAATGCTTCCTGTCCGGATGTAACTTCATATATCTGGTCAGGCAATAGTCCATGCGCTTGTGCATGGGTGTTATGAATAGCTAATGTATCAGGTGCAGATGACAGGCAATACACCACACCTTCCTTTTCATCAACCCAATACTTTAAGAAATGTGCACCGAATTTTTTTTGAGTGGCCAAATCTTTTTGATGAGCACCTGCAACAGCAGCAGCATTCACTTTGCCGGCACCCAAATGATGTACGTCGATATAAAGATGTTCGGATGCAGTGTTGCCCGACGACTGGGCATAGGAAACATTTGAAAAAATAACAACAGCAACAAACGCTGTGAAAACAAAAGAAAATTTCATGAAAAACGGTTTAAAAAAATGATTAAATAAATTATTCAGCAAAGCAACTTTCTATTTGAATAATTGATGTAAGAGTTATTCCCTATTTTACGAATAGGGTTCCCTATATTAATTGGGCAGAATAATTTCAGGACTTATCATTGAGGGAATGTCAATGGCATTTATGTGCTAATGGGTACCATTAAATGTATGAATGAAACCTTTGGTTGAACCTTTTCTAGGTGAATCTATGTTTCTATGTGCCTATGTGATGAAAAAAACCTGCACAGTCGAGATTTTTTTTCACCACATAGGCACAGTAGGCACATAGTTACACATAGACCAATCATAAAGTAATCAACGCTCAAAACAAGTACCGTCTCAATTTAAAATTTCTATGTGTGCCTATGGTTCTATGTGCCTATGTGATGAAAAAAACCTGCATAGTCGAGATTTTTTTTCACCATATAGGCACAGTAGGCACATAGTTGCACATAGACAAATCATCAAGTAATCACTACTCAAACACAAGTACCGCCTCAATTCAAAATTTCTATGTGTGCCTATGTGATGAAAAAAACCTACATAGTCGAGATTTTCTTCACCACATAGGCAGAGTAGGCACATAGTTGCACATAGACAAATCATAAAGTAATCACTACTCAAACACAAGTACCGTCTCAATTTAAAATTTCTATGTGTGCCTATGTTTCTATGTGCCTCCTAT
>JAFDYD010000054.1:0-540 GCA_018267615.1 Bacteroidota bacterium
CCAGCAGTAGAAGAATATGTTCCCCCGGCGGTGCCTGTTTGAGTTACGGTTGCAGTACCAGTTTGACAATAAGGAGTTCCACTGTACGATATCGTTGCAGACGGAAGAGCTAATACCGTGATCGATGTAGTAGTAGTATTCGAACAGGTTCCATTAGAAAAAGAGTATGTTACCGTGTATGTTCCGGTTGTGCTGGCAGCAAGATTCACTGCTCCGGTAGAATTATTGATACTAAGACCCGCAGTGGACGAATACGTTCCTCCTGTTTGGCCGGTTTGGGTTACAGTTGCCGTGCCTATTTTACAATAAGGGTCGCTGGGATAGCTAATCGAGGCCGTGGGCAATGCATTTATGGTGACGGATGTCGTTGCAGTGCTGCTACAGGATGCGTTTGAAAAAGTATACGTAACGATATATGTCCCTGATGTACTTGCTACGAGATTAATCGCACCCGTTGATGCATTGATGCTAAGGCCTGCGGTTGACGAATATGTTCCTCCCGCTGTACCGGTGCGGGTTACTGTTGCTGTTCCTGTTGCA
>JAFDYD010000054.1:564-72741 GCA_018267615.1 Bacteroidota bacterium
ATTGATCGTAACAGATGTTGTTGCCGTGTTACTGCAAGTTCCATTGGTGTATGTGTATGTGACTGTGTAGGTCCCTGCGGTACTCGCGGCCAGATTTATTGCGCCGGTAAATACGTCTAAGCTCAAACCTGCCGTAGAACTAAAAAAACCGGAGACTGCAGGTCCGGTGACGGTAACAGGAGCAGTTCCTGTTGCACAATAAGGTGATCCGCTATACGCGATCGTTACTACGGGAGTAGCATTGACGGTAATTTGAACGGCCGCCGATATATCAGTAAAGGCACCAGACGTTATCACACGATGGTACCATGTTGTTACTCCAAGCGCGCCCGGCGCATATCCCTGACCGGTAGCTCCTACGATATCACTAAAACCCGCAACTGCAGACGTTGTACTGATCTGCCATTGATAATTGTAAGTTCCGTTTCCGCCACCTGGCGCGGAACCAGTTAGTGCCGCGGGTGCCGTACCGGAACAAATTGTTTGACTTGCTGCAATTGTATTATTCGTGATCGGAGGAGGCGCTACATCAAAATCGGTGAGTTGATTTTCGTCTGCTACTTCACCAGTCGGTGAAAGATTTGAAAATATTTCTTTGTCGCTTGTGCCAAATTTGCTGACAGACAGGTAGCCCGGTCGATTGGGTAACCCATCTACATTTTGAGCATTCGCAGGCATGCCCAAAAATTGAGTGAAGACCAACAAGAGTGTAAAAACAAACTGGCTTCTCATAAGAATCTCGATATTGGATCCGATCACCTTTCTCCTCCTGTTAGACAAAAAAATATCTGTCACCGACTTTATTTCGGTGCGATGTGTTGTCCAACGATTCGAGGTGATTCTAGTCGCGACGCAATGCCGCTGTTGAATTGGTTTTTCGGTTAAGGATCTACGTTAAACTGAAGTATTGGGTTTGGCGTTGTTGTGACGGATTGTGACACACAACAACTGGGTTAAAGGGTGTCGAGATATAAGTGTAAAAACTTAGAATACAGTAAATTTATTGTATAACAGTTCTTTTTTTTTCGAAGATTATGCAAAAAACAATATGCGCCATTTGCGTCAACTCTACATTTCAGAAAATCCCATAAAAAAATAATGATGTTGAAACTTTATTTCGAGTTTTTTTTGTGACTTTAGTCACCGAATCTTAAGCCGGCTGTAGCAAATTCGTTGGTACGTCAAAAAAAATCTCCTCGTTGATGAGTATGAATATTATTTCTACCACCGTTGTTCGTGTTCGCGAGGTTCGCAAACAAAAATAAAAAAAGGACATTGCCTGATTGCAATGTCCCATTGAGTGACCCCGCAGAGACTCGAACTCTGGACCCGTTGATTAAGAGTCAACTGCTCTACCAACTGAGCTACGGAGTCGGGAAAAGAACAGCAAATATAATCTCCTTTATCATAATTTTTGGTTTTTACCGGCTTTATAATCAGTAAAATTTTTGATTGAAAACCTTTAGCCCTTATCTTTGCACTCCTTTCAAAAAGGGAGCATAGCTCAGCTGGTTCAGAGCATCTGCCTTACAAGCAGAGGGTCCGCGGTTCGATCCCGTGTGCTCCCACAAAAATCCCGGAATATGCTCCGGGATTTTTTTATTTCAGCCTCAACAAATTCAAATATCATGAGCTATTGCGAATATGTATGGACAATGGATAAAGAGAACGTTCATGTTCACTATCACGATCGCGAATATGGATTCCCTATTCACGACGACAATCACCTATTCGCACGTCTTGTGCTGGAAATAAACCAGGCCGGATTATCGTGGACCACCATCCTTAATAAAAAAGAGAATTTTTTTAAGGCCTACGATAATTTTGATATTAACAAGGTTGCGAACTACAAACAAAAACAATTTGACCGGCTGATGAATGACGCGGGAATTATTCGCAATCGTTTAAAAATAAATGCCGCGATTGAAAACGCGAAGAAAATAAAATTGCTCCAAAAAGAATTTGGCTCATTTGAAAAATGGCTCGATCACCATCATCCGAAAACAAAAGAAGAATGGGTAAAATTGTTTAAAGAAACCTTTCGATTTACTGGTGGTGAAATTGTAAATGAATTTTTGCAAAGTACCGGATATTTGCCCGGTGCGCATGTTGAACGATGCCCGATTTACAAGAAGATACTTGTAAAGAAACCTGCGTGGATGAAAGGCAAACGCTGAACGTCTAACGCGGAAGGCTAAACGCTCAACGCCTAACGCTGAACGCTCTTTTAATCGAAGATTGATCTGAAGAGCGTTTTGCGTTAGGCGTTGAGCGTTAAGCTCTCCGCGTCAATTCAATTTCACCGCCGGCAGCCTATAATGCTGTCCATCAAATAAAAAAAGTTCATCGATATCGTATGTCCAGTACCGGTAGATTGGAGATTTGGAGAGATAACGATCAACTGCAATTTTATCCTCCGCGGTGAACGTAATCCATACCTGTTGACTTTCCATCGACACTACGTATTGATCGATTACTCCATCTTCAATTAATTTATTGATATAAGTACGATGCGCGGGCACCAGGGTCATGAACTCGTCGTCCATCGTAAAATGTATTGAAACCTGAAATTTTTTCATTGTATTCATCTTTATCTTTTCACTAAATCTTCCAGTCAATTATTTCATTCACCAAATCTTGTTTGAAAGGCGTGGTGATCCTGATATAATTATCAGTATAACCTTCCATCATGTTATTCCTTGCATGTCCCTCAAATAATACTTTACGTAATTGCCCTGCATGCAGTTGGGTAAAGTACTGCATTTTCATAAAAGATAAATTGCGGAGCGCTTTATTGCGCTCATGCCGGACATGCACAGGTACCATCGGTTTTATTTCTAAAGCCTTTGTATGATCTCTTTCCGAGTAAGTAAACACATGTAAATAAGAAATATCTAGCGCATGTAAGAAATCAAAAGTCTCTTTGAAATCCTCATCAGTCTCTCCCGGAAAACCAACAATCACATCAGCGCCAATCGCACAATGCGGCATCAGTGTTTTGATAAGCTTAATACGATCCGCATACAATTCTCTTTTATATCTTCTTCTCATCAAGCCGAGAATGCGATTGCTACCACTTTGCAATGGAATATGAAAATGTGGCATGAACACATCACTGTTTGCCACGAGCTCAATGATTTCGTTTGTCAGCAGATTTGGTTCGATCGATGAAATGCGATAGCGTGGTATCTCTTTCAATTGATCGAGCGCCTGCACCAGCTGGAAAAAATTTTCCGATTCATTTTTGAAATCACCAAGATTAACTCCCGTCAATACGATTTCTTTAACACCACCTGCTGCAAGATGTTTTACGTTCCTGACTACATTGCCAATGCTATCACTCCTGCTCTTACCGCGCGCGATTGGAATTGTGCAGAACGAGCAATTATAATCACACCCATCCTGCACTTTCAAAAAAGCTCTTGTTCTATCGTTTACAGAAAAAGTAGGATTAAATTCTATTACATCTTCGATATCGCAACTGCAAATTTTTGCAGAATCGCCTTTTACAAATTGTTTGAGATGATGAGCAATATTAAATTTCTCCCCGGCTCCCAGCACAAGATCCACACCAGGGATACCTGCAATCTCTGCGGGTTTTAATTGCGCATAACAACCGGTAATTACAATAACACTTTCGGGGGCTTTTCGTTGAATGCGTCGGACGAGCTGGCGGCATTCTTTGTCTGCATTTTCAGTAACCGAACAAGTATTGATCACATATACGTCGGCCTGATCGTCAAAATCTTTTTTCTGAAATCCTTCATTTTCTAATAAACGAGAAATGGAAGATGTTTCAGAATAATTGAGTTTACAACCAAGGGTATGAAACGCTACTGTTTGTGCTTCTGCCATGAACCGGCAAAGATACTGAGGAAAGATGAATGGGAGAACGTACAAGGCACAAGGAACAAGGCACAAGGCACAAGGTTCGAATTGTGTATATCTTGTATCTTGCTTCTTGTACCTTGTACCTTGTACCTTGCTTCTTGTGCCTTGTATCTTGTACCTTACATCCTATATTTGACGATTAATTGCCAGTTAGCGATTGAATAAGATGACATTAAAAAAAAGCGTCCTTCTCCCCTTTACATTTCTGATTGCATCTTTTTTGTTCCAGCAATGCGGACAGCCCGGTGCCCGCAATGAGCCATTTGATCGTCACGGCCATCTCGTGTACACCCGCCATGCCAGATGTAGGATGGATTGCCGGCATATCAATGAAAAAGAAATAAAAGAAATATTAGAAAAAGGAGAGATCAATTATGCCAAAAGCGAACCTAACGGACATCCTGATCCGAAATATGCGTTTGAAGGATACACCGATGAAGGTCAGCATTTGCGCGTTGTCTTTGCTCCTTCAAAAAATGATATCATTGTAATTACTTGTATCGAGTTGGGAATGGAATGGGAATGCCACTGCAATTGAAAAATCTGAACATATCGATTCAAAATGGTCGTTTAGAAATATTGAATAATCGATGTCAAATAAAAAATTAATTGTTATTAAACAATAACAAACAAAAGGATATAAGTTATACATGAAAATTTTATTGAAGCTATTTCAACTTCTTTATTGCTTATATGCTTATTTTATTTTCATCGTTTGCATGCTACTGGTTTTTCCTTTTGCGGTGGTAGCTTCTTTCTGGGGGAAAATGGCTGGCGGTAATTTAATCTATAAGATTTGTCATGTCTGGACTGACGTCTGGTTTTTCTGTAGCGGCATCCGTCATCGGAACATTTTCGAAGCTTCAGTCGAGAAGGACAAACAGTATATTTTTATTGCAAACCATATTTCTTACCTGGATATCCCGGTTATTTTTACGACAATTCGCGGACGTGCAATACGTATTTTGGGAAAGGCAGAAATGAAAAAGATTCCAATATTCGGTTTCATCTATAGCAGAGGCGCGGTAATGGTTGATCGCAGTGATGCCGACAAAAGAGCCAAAAGCGTAAGGAATTTGAAATCGATTTTAAAGAAAGGCGTATCTATTTTTATTTATCCAGAAGGCACTTTTAACGAAACGCATCAGCCGCTTAAAGATTTTTACGATGGGGCTTTTCGCATAGCGATAGAAACAAAAACGCCTATCAGGCCAATACTTTTCCTGGATACCTATGATCGCATGAATTACAAGTCGATTTTTTCGCTTACCCCTGGCCGTTCGAGATCTGTATTTTTGGATGAAGTGAGCGCTGAAGAATATTCACTGAGCGAAGTTGCCTTGCTTAAAAATAAAGTATATGCACAAATGGAGAAAAAATTATTAGAATATCGTGCTAGCTGGATAAAAGAAGGTTGATTGATTTATCCTTGGCGATTTTGCGTCTTTGCGTGAAAATTTTCCCGCAAAGACGCGAAGACGCAAAGCGTACATCCATCAACCAAACATCATATCATCTGTTTAACTAAATAATGTACGCCGAAGTCATTATACCATTGGCATTGCCGAAAAACTATACGTGGTCCGTTCCTTTACGTTTGAGAGAAGGCTTGAAGGAAGGATGTCGCGTGGAAGTGCAATTAAAAAATAAAAAATATGCGGGTGTCGTAAAACGTATTCACCATGAGAAGCCCTCGGCCTTCGAGCCAAAGGAAATGCTAAATGTCCTGGATACCGAGCCGATTATTTTTGATGAACAATTGCAACTGTGGCAGTGGATCGCAAATTATTATATGTGCAGCGAAGGAGAAGTGATGGCTGCAGCATTACCTGCTCATTTTAAATTAAGCAGCGAAACCATTTTAATATTTAACGAAGAATATGGAGATGATTTTTCTGCGTTGGATCATGATGAATATCTCGTCGCAGAAGCTTTGCTGATCAAGAAAGAATTAAAATTGACTGCTATTCAGCAAATCCTCGATTCATCGCACGTATATCCCGTTATCAAGAGACTGATAGAAAAAAAAGTTTGCTTTGTGTGGGAAGCATTGAAAGAATCTTTCTCGCCAAAGAAAGAAACGTATGTGTTATTAAATCCGCAATATGATAACGAAGAAAATCTGAGTGCGCTACTGAATGAAGATAAGAAACTGCAGCGCGCAGAAAAGCAAATGGAGCTTTTGTTGAGTTACCTGCATTTGTTCCGTACCGAAGGAAATGTCACCAAATCCGAATTACTAAAAAAATCCCGCGCAACAGATGCGCAACTTAAAGGATTGGTTGATAAAAATATTCTGTTGATTGAAAAAAGAACGATCGATCGTGTACAATATCTCCCAAAAAATATTGATATCGATTTCGATTTGTCGCCGGCTCAACAAAAAGCCTTCGATGAAATTGAAATTGCATTTCAATCCCGACAGACCTGTTTACTGCATGGCGTGACCTCGAGCGGCAAAACACAAATCTATATCCGGCTGATCGAACAGTTCATCAAAAAAGATAAACAGGTACTTTACTTACTGCCCGAGATCGCACTCACGTCGCAGATCATACGAAGATTGCAAAAGCATTTTGGCGGATATATCGGGATCTATCATAGCAAATTCAATCAAAACGAGAGATTCGAAATCTGGAGCAAGATCAAATCCGGGGAACTAAAAGTTATTTTGGGTGCACGCTCAGCTCTTTTCCTGCCTTTCGAAGATCTTGGCTTTATCATCGTGGATGAAGAGCACGACACTTCATACAAACAACAGGAACCTTCACCCCGCTATCATGCACGTGATGCCGCCGTTTATTATGCTTCTCTTTTTGGTGCGAAAATAGTGTTGGGAAGCGCAACTCCCTCTGTTGAAAGCTATTTCAATGCCACTAATAACAAGTATGGATTGGTTGAACTGTCAGAACGATTCGGAAATGTAAAACTACCGGCAATAGAGATCATTGATACAAAAAAAATAATATCACCGGATAAAAATAAAATAATTATTTCCCAACAGTTACAGGAATCAATTCAACATTCACTTGATAATGAGAAACAGGTCATTTTATTCCAGAACCGGAGAGGTTATTCACCCTACCAGGTTTGCCAGGTTTGCGGCTGGATACCGCAGTGCAGGAATTGCGATGTTTCATTAAACTATCATAAACTCACCAACAAATTGCATTGCCATTATTGTGGTACGGTGTACCCGCCGGTGAATACTTGTCCGGCCTGCGGCAATCATCATTTCATTCAAAGAAATTTCGGAACGGAAAGAATCGAAGAGCAATTGGAGGAACTTTTTCCTAATGCAAAAGTTGCAAGAATGGATATCGATAGCGTTCGCGGAAAGTCGGCGCACGAAAACCTAATCCGCCTATTCGAGCAACAGCGCATAAACATACTCGTTGGAACGCAGATGGTCGTGAAAGGACTGGATTTTGATCACGTGAATCTGGTTGGTATTTTGGATGCTGATAGTCTCCTAAGTTTTGCAGACTTCCGCGTGAATGAACGCGCGTTTCAATTGATGGAACAAGTAAGTGGCCGCGCTGGGCGAAAAGATGGACAAGGAAAAGTAATGATCCAGGTGGCAAATACAAAACACCCGGTGCTGGCCTATATCCAGGCGCATGATTACAAACTTTTTTTTCAAAATGAACTGCCACCGCGACAAAGATTTTTCTACCCACCTTATTCGAGAATTATACTTGTAACCTTCAAGCATAAGATCAAAGAGGTGGTGGAATCGGCTGCACATTTCTGTGCAAATAATTTGAAAAATGATTTTGGAAAGTATCTTGTCGGTCCGGCCGAACCAGTTATCAACAGAATTCGCAATCAATACCTGATGGAGCTTCTATTGAAATTACCCAGGGATGGAAATACGATTGCACTTGCAAAACATTTTATTCAGCAGCAGTCGGCGATATTGCATAATGATAAAAAATTCAGAAGTGTCACCATTGTGGTAGATGTCGATGCGATTTAGTTAGTAATTAACATCAGTGCGATATCACGTCATTTCGAATCCGCCAGCGGAGATTAAGAATATCAGATTGACCGGGGCGGATGAGAAATGACTTCATGTGTATCGGCTTTCTGCTATCGACATTGAAAGGCACGAAGAATGAATGAATAGTTTTAATTTGCGGTAATAGCCATGGAAAAACGTCTTCAACAAAATGTTTCGCTCAAAGAATTCAACACGTTTGGGATCGATGTGCAGGCAAAATATTTTTCGAGGTTTAGCAATCAGGATGAGTTAGAAGAATCTCTGGCACAAAATAAATCTTCTACTTTTATATTAGGTGGTGGCAGTAATATACTGCTCACGAGAAACTTCGATGGACTGATATTAAAAAATGAAATCAAAGGAATCGATATCATCAAGGAAGACGAGCATCACCTATATGTTCGTGCCGGTGCTGGCGAAAACTGGCATCAATTTGTTCAATATTGTATTCAGCGAAACCTTGCCGGCGTCGAAAATCTTTCATTGATTCCTGGTAGTGTCGGTGCAAGTCCCATGCAAAATATCGGCGCTTATGGCGTCGAAGTCAAAGAAGTTTTTGATGAGCTGGAAGCCTATCATCTCAAAGAAAAAAAAGTCTATACTTTTAGCGTAAACGACTGTGAATTTGGATATAGAGAAAGTATATTCAAAAAAAAATTGAAAGACCAATTAGTTATTCTGAGTGTCACTTACCGACTTAATAAAGTCCCAGCGTTCAATACCAGTTATGGTGCGGTTGAGCAGGAGTTGGAAAAAATGGGAGTAACCAATTTAAGTATCCAGGCAATTTCGCAGGCAGTTATTAATATCCGTTCTTCGAAGCTGCCGGACCCCGCTGAGATCGGAAATGCCGGAAGCTTTTTTAAAAACCCGCAGATTTCAAAATCAAAATTCGTAGAGCTTAGATCGAAACATCCCGAACTTGTTGCATTTGAGAACAGTGATGGTACGATGAAACTTGCTGCAGGATGGATGATCGAACAATGTGGTTGGAAAGGTTATCGCAAGGGCGATGCAGGTTGTCACGCCAAACAAGCGCTCGTGCTGGTGAATTATGGTAACGCCAGTGGCAAAGAGATTTATACACTGAGCGAAGAGATCACCAAGTCCGTAAAGAAGAAATTTGGAGTTGAATTAGAGAGAGAGGTGAATGTGGTTTGAGTTGGTTGGTGTTGAACCATGATTAAAGGATTGTGAAATTACCATGAAATTTTCAGTAGCAACTCGTTTTGAAATTTCTGTGTGTGTTATATGGTAATTTTTTTTCACCACATAGGCACAGTAGGTACATAGTTGCACATAGAAATTTCAAAACGAGTTGCTACTGAAAATTTCATGGTAATCTCACAATCCTTTAATCATGGTTCAAAAATAATCAACCAACTCAAACCTTATTCAACGAAATTAATATTTCAATTCCTTCGTCAGGAGAGTTCGCCCAGTCTTCCAGGATCTTGCTATTGATTGGTTCGTAGATCTCTTGTTTTGCCGGATCGTCTGATAATTCCATAATGGGAACAAGCAATAAAAATCTCGGTTCCATATAATCTAATCGCCTGTCAGAGGTAAAGCCCATTACCTGTACATAACGGAATCCACGGTCCTTTAATTTTTGCAACAAGGGCCGCGTCAATTTTAGCGATGACCCGAAATCTTCTTCAGTTTCATTTTTCATTTTTGCTCCTTTGATATTTCTGATCCAAAATTTTTTTGTCCGTGCGCCTTTGCATGCTTCAACGGCGAATTCTCGTTTATCAATTCTTCTGCACGTTTTATTGCAGTCTCAATACTCGTGGTAACATTCGCCCTGCCGATAGCGAATAGCAATCGCGCGTTTTTTAAAGTCTCCATCACCTGGCTGCTATTCACTTCTGATAAAATCAATCTTGTTCCACGATGCTTTGATTCTTTGAAAACCTCACCAAGTGTTTTCACACCGGTAGCATCGATGATTGGCACTCTTCGCATGCGAACGATAAGCACTTTCGGCGGTCGCTCGATAATTTTAATCGCGTCTTTGAATTTGTATGCAGCTCCAAAAAAAAGCGGGCCGGTAATTTCAAAAATCTCTACGCTCTTTGGGATCGCGAGTGTAGAAAGATTATCTTTATCCGATACAACTGCTTCATCATCCATTTGCCCCGTCAAAATATCTACCTCCGAAAATTGAATCATCTTACGAATAAATAAAACTGCTGCCATCAACATTCCAATTTCAATGGCGACGGTGAGATCTACGAGAATGGTTAAAAAAAATGTTGTAAGCAGTACGGCCATATCTCCACGCGGCCCTTTGATTACCGACAAAAAACTTTCCCACTCACTCATATTGTATGCTACAAAAATGAGTATGCCTGCCAGCGTTGCCATTGGTATCAACGAAGCCCATTTACCAACACATATCATGATGATCAGCAGAACGATTGCATGTATAATACCAGCGATGGGTGTACGTCCGCCGGATTTTACATTGGTTGCGGTGCGTGCAATAGCGCCGGTTGCAGGTATTCCTCCAAACAGCGCAGAAAAAATATTTGCCGCACCTTGCGCAAGCAATTCCATATTCGATCTGTGATTTCCCCCGATCATTCCGTCAGAAACCACCGCTGATAGCAATGATTCTATTCCGCACAACAAGGCAATTGCAAATGCGGGTTGTATCAAATTTCTGATTGTCGCAAAATCCAAATGCGGCATCACCGGTGATGGTAGTGAAGATGGTATTTCACCGAAGCGGCTGCCAATCGTTTCAACAGGCAAATGCAAAACCTGCACGATTGCCGTCGTCGCAAGAATTGCAATCAATGAGCCAGGAATTTTGTGTGTCAGCTTCGACCAAAAAAAAGTGATCAGCAAGGTACCCGAAGCGATCGCCACCGCATACCAACTCACGGAATTTATATTTTTTGCATAAGCTATCCACTTCTCGATGAAATCCGCCGGCACCGCGCCCATATGTAATCCGAGAAAATCTTTTACCTGCGATGAAAAAATAATCAGTGCAATTCCGCTTGTGAAACCGACGATCAATGGATATGGAATGAATTTGATGACGGCTCCAAGTCGCGCGAATCCCATAATGATAAGCATGATGCCGGCAATGAAAGTCGCGATGATCAACCCATTTACTCCATATTGCTGAATGATGGCATAAACGATTACGATAAATGCACCAGTTGGTCCACCGATCTGAACCCTGCTTCCACCGAAAGCTGATATAATAAAACCTGCAATCACAGCAGTGAATAATCCTTTTTCCGGCGACACGCCTGATGCAATGGCAAATGCGATTGCGAGCGGTAGCGCAACAATACCCACAATAATTCCTGCCATCAAATCTTTTACAAATTGTTGCCTCGTATATCCGCTTAATGCGTCGAGAATTTTTGGCTTGAATTGAGTGGCGTAATTCATGTTTTTATCCAGAATTTTAATAGGCCATCAATTTTTTGATTTACCAATTGAAAATTGGCGGGCACTTCACTGCCGAAACTTTGAAAAGTAACCAGTCTTGTGCCGGCGCATTTACTTTCAAGTTTCTTCAACAGGAAACGGTTATAGTAACTAAATAAGGAAGGAGAATAATCGAGATCTTCATCTATTTTGTCCGTGCCGGAAAGATTTTCATAAAACGAATTGTAGAAATAAAAATGGTCATAATTTTCGAAGTCGAGTTGTGTAAAATTACTATGCTGAAAAATTACGTTTTTCGATCCAAGAATTTTTCTGGCTATCTCTGCGTGAGCAATTAAACTTGCGCGTTGTTCAACTCCATAAAAAAAGGCTTCGGGTTTAAAATGTGCACCAGCGAGACAGAATTTTCCGACGCCGCTTCCGATATCAAGTATTCTTGCTCCTGGTTTATCGGCCAGGAATTTCGCCGCGTAATGAATGATGTATAAAGGCGACCAATGTGTTTTGTCGAGCTGCCGAATTGATTTTGGATAGAGGTATCCGAAATTTGAATCGGTTTCAAAATATTTGTCGATGGATAATGAAGAAGGAATGAACGTCACGAGAAACAATTAATAGTCTTACAATTAAACCACTTGTAAAAATAATTTTAATCGCGCGTCACTGCGGTGAGTCTTATCACTCAAAAAAGTGATCTTTATCACTCATAAAAAGTATATTTGACGCATGAGCATCCGGCATATTTTTCCAATCGACAAATGGGACTTCAAAAGTCAATCTATCCTGGCCGGACTACCCGAAGAAGATTTTGAATTGCTCGTCCGACACAAAACAGAGCAAGTGTATCGTAAGGGTGAAATTATTTTCCGCGAAGGATCATATCCGACTGGAATTTTTTTTATCAAGAGTGGCATGGTAAAAAAATACAAACTCGATCACGAATCCAGGGAGCAAATAATTTATGTAGCGAATGCTGGTGAATTGATCGGCTATCACGCTATTTTAGCAGAGGATCGTTATCCCGATTCAGCGTCGGCATTGGAAGAAAGTATAATCGGATTTATATCAAAAGAAGATTTTTTGATGGTTCTGCAACAATCCGAAGTGCTGAGCCGGCGATTGTTGAAAACACTTAGCCACGAATTTGCAGTGCTCGCAAACAGCATTGCCGTTTTCGCACACAAATCTGTACGTGAACGATTGGCTCTTCAGTTGGTGGTGCTGCGCGAAAAATATAAAAAAGATTTTCAGCCGGGCATGCCCGTTGAAATTAATATGTCGAGAGATGATCTGGCCAATCTTGTAGGTACCGCGCGTGAAAATGTGGTGAGAGAATTAACCGAACTAAAGGAACAGGAAATTGTCGAAACGAAAGGAAGAAAAATTATCGTTCGGGATGTGAAGACGTTGATAAAGATTGCGAATTATAAGTGAACTTCTGATTTGAATGATTGAAATGATGTACTATGTGGGATTTAATCATCCTTTACACAGCATATCATATCATTTCATCATTCAAATTAGAAGCTTACTTATAGTTAGCAATCTTTATCACCATCACATAGTAAATCATTCAAATCAGAAGTTCTTATTCAAATCAGAAGTTCACCTAAAATCATTCTCATCCAAATCTTCTTCGTTGCTGAAGTTTCCTGATCCGAGGTTCACCATAGAGCCGATCAGATCTTTGAATTCTATTTTACCTTCGACAACTTTTTTGCTGATCATGGAGTAAGCAGCGAGACCATGCAATACGAATTCCATCAATAGCGCTGACTCTTTCTCGTTAGCATGCTTGAAATATTTTTTTACCAGTGAATGCAATCCATCCACCTTGTACAATAATTGTATTTTGTCGGTATCTTTTGTGTTGAAAAATAAATTCAATTGGTTGCCTTTGTCAAACCAACTGGAGATGGGACGAAAAGGATTCTCTTCTCCTGGTTTTCTTTTTTTGAATTGATCGGGATTCGGGAAATAATTAACGAATTGGCTGCGGAATGCTTTTTCCAAAAGGTTGAAAGCTACCTGGTAAGGCCCCTCCTGTTCCCCCTCATATACCAATTCTATTTTGCCGGTGATCGATGGAATGATCCCGACAAGATCGCTCATCCATACCTGCGTCTCTTTTTCATTATTGAGAATGGCGCGACGCTCAGCTGCGCTGATCGCATTTTCATAAGCGGCGATCGTCAAACGCGCAGACACGCCGCTTTTTTTATCAACGAATTCACTTGTTCTTGCTTCGAACGCCACCTGTTCGATCAATCTTTTAACGAGATCGCTTACACGAATTTTTGATTTCTGTTCTTCCACCACATCTGCCTCCTGTTCGGTAATCGTTAACGCCATATCAATTGTTTTCGGATAATGCGTCAGTATCTGGCTCTCGATACGATCTTTCAAAGGTGTAACGATAGAGCCGCGGTTCGTGTAGTCCTCCGGGTTAGCTGTGAACACAAATAAAATATCCAAAGGCATTCTCAATTTGAATCCACGGATCTGTATATCTCCTTCTTCCAAAATATTAAACAACGACACCTGTATGCGTGCCTGCAAATCCGGAATTTCATTGATCACAAAAATGCCGCGATTACTTTTTGGGATGATACCAAAATGAATCACTCTTTCGTCTGCAAAATTGAGATGCAGGTTTGCTGCTTTTATCGGATCGATATCGCCGATCAAGTCCGCAACACTTACATCAGGCGTTGCCAATTTTTCTCCATAGCGATCATCGCGTTGCAGCCAGCTGATGGGCGTATTGTCGCCCTGCTCAGCTATCAAATCCTTTGCAAATTTTGAAATGGGATGAAAAGGATCATCGTTTACTTCGCTGCCTGTTACATAAGGAATGTATTCATCGAGCAGACCAATCATCTGTCTTGCCATTCTTGTTTTTGCCTGTCCACGCAAACCGAGAAATAAAATATTATGGCGTGATAACAATGCTCTCTCTGTATCGGGAATCACAGAATCCTCATATCCCACAATTCCCGGAAAAGTGTTTTCCTTATTGTTCAGTTTTTTGATCAGGTTTTCACGGATCTCTTCTTTCACAGATTTACGTTTGAATCCTGCTTTCTTCAACTCGCCAAGTGTCTTGATTTTTGTAATGTCCATTGTTTGTTTTTATGCTGAATTTGTGAAAGGCAAGTGGTGAATGGCGAGTAGCTAGTAGAAAAACCCTCCTCGCAACTAGCCATTCACCACTTGCCCTCAATATACTGTTTTCCTTTTTCCGTTTTCGAAATCGCGGAATATAAATGCGCCAAGATGATCTAAGGAAGCAAAAAATGCTTTCCCGTTATTTGTTTCCGTGAATTCATTAACAAAGCGCTGTAAATATGGATCGCTCGCGATCATAAATGTGGTGATGGGAATTTTTATTTTCTTACACTGTGCTGCCAGATTTAAACAACGCGCTGTAATTTTTCTATCGAGTCCGAAACTATTTTTATAATATCTTTTTCCAACTTTCAAGCAAGTTGGCTTACCATCGGTGATCATGAATATTTGTTTGTTCGGATTTCTCCTCCGTCTTAAAATATCCATTCCCAATTCAAGTCCCGCTACTGTATTTGTATGATAAGGTCCTACCTGTAAGTAGGGAAGATCTTTGATCTCTACCGGCCATGCGTCATTGCCAAATACAACAATATCCAATGTGTCTTTAGGATATTTTGTAGTGATCAATTCGCTCAATGCCATTGCCACTTTTTTCGCCGGTGTAATTCTATCCTCGCCATACAAAATCATCGAGTGCGAAATATCAATCATCAATACGGTTGAAGTCTGCGCTTTAAAATCCGTTTCGCGGATCTTGAGATCATCTTCCTGCATATTGAAACTTTCAATACCGTGATTGATCTGTGCGTTGCGGATGGATTCCGTAAAATCAATTTGTTCCAGTTGATCACCAAACTGAAATGGTCTTGTTTCCGGATTTATTTCATCCCCATTACCGGGTTTGAAAGTATTGTGATCTCCTGTTTTCGTCTTTTTGAGTTTACCGAAAATTTCTTCAAGTGAGCGCTTACGTATGCCCTGCTCCGCTTTCGGGGTGATGCTGATAGAACCTGTTTGTTTATTTTCGTCGATATATCCTTTGTCTTTCAGATCTTCGATAAAATCACCCATGCCGTATTCTTCGTCTGTCAGTTTGTATTCTTTGTCCAGTTGATTCATCCATTGCAATGCTTCGGCAACATCGCCATTGGTATAGGTGAGTAATTGCATGAACAAATCAAGCAACTGTTCAAATTTTGACTTGCCCTGCTGGTTCTGATCGAATTTTGTGAAATGAAAACCTATCATATTTTCAAGTTACTGCAATTAATTCAAATAAAGATGCTGTGAAATATTAAATAAAAATGCCAGATATCCTTGATTGTTAAACAGAAAAATCGGGAAATTGTTTGGAGAATGGAGGGCGAGTTTTTTCTTTGTGCCTTCGCGTCTTTGCGCGAAAATTTATCGCCCGAATATTCGAGTGTGAGATTTTCGCGCAAAGACGCAAAGGCGCAGAGGAGTTTCTCAATGCCGGACTGATTTTTGCTTATCTTCATAATTAACGAATCTTTTAAAAATCCCTCAGCCATGATTGCCTGTGATTTTTAAAGGATTTTTTTTTGAATCGATTGTTACACCGTGCAAATATTCGGTACTGTTATTGTAACTCCTATTCCTGGAAAGCCAACCAAGACGATTGCAGTTTCTTAAAAATGATTTGGTCAACAATGAAAGAACTAACAGGAATCAGCATTAGCAGGGATATTGTCAGAGACACTCGTCTGGAGTCACCGGCAACGTTCAATACACTAACTGCTCAAAGGATTTTATCCGTCGATCTTTTCCGCGGCATTACTATCCTGGTGATGATTTTTGTAAATGAGCTCGCCGGAATGCGAAATATTCCCGCCTGGATGAAACATATGCCACGAAATGCCGACGCGATGAGTTTTGTAGATATTGTTTTCCCTGCATTTCTTTTTATCGCAGGCATGTCGATTCCTTTTGCGCTCAACAATCGTCAACGCAAAGGTGACAGCAATCTTCAAATTCAAAAACATGTTTTGTGGCGCACCATCGGCCTTCTTACCCTCGGTTTATTTATGGTGAACGCCGAAAGCGGCAGCAGTCCTTTGATGAAAATGGATCTGCATATCTGGGGGCTCTTGAGTTTTGCTGCAGCGATTTTGATTTGGAACGTATATAAGACAAAAAATAAATTATGGCCGAATATTCTGAAAGGAATCGGCGTCGCAATATTAATTGCGCTTGCATTTATATATCGTGGTGATGGAGAAGATGGCACAACATATTTCAGTCCGCATTGGTGGGGAATATTGGGATTGATCGGTTGGGCTTATTTGTTCAGCTGTATTTTCTATCAAACTTCACGCGGAAAAATTGCAGGACTCGCCTTGCTCGTTATCACCTGCATCGTCGTATATGTTTTAACGATGCGTTTTGATTGGGATGATTACCCGGCGAAAAATGCAACACATATTGCGGTGATGGCATGCGGCACCATTGCTTCACTTATTTTATTTGACGAGAAAAGACTCGACTCTCTTGGTCAGCGTTTCAGCCAGATGATTTTATTTGCGGCCCTGCTTTTCATGGTTGGTTATATTTTGAGGCCTTTTTATAAAATTTCAAAAATAAATGCAACACCGACCTGGGGATTATATTCCGCAGCCATCTGCGTGTTATTGTATTCATTATTTTATTGGATCGTTGATATCCGCGGTGTAAAACAATGGACATCTTTTTTTCGTCCCGCAGCGGCCAATCCATTGCTGATCTACATCATCCCGGATATCATCTACCATATCATGGCATACTTTCATCTTTCGTTTATCCCTTACCGTTGGAGATACGGAATGCCGGGAATTATCTGGTCCGCTTCTTATGCAATTGTTATAATGTGGATAGCAGCGGGATTGAATAGGTTGAAGGTGAGGCTGCAGTTGTGAGAAAAGTTAAAAAGTTTTGAACCATGATTAAAGGATTGAAGGATNNATCCTTCAATCCTTTAATCATGGTTCAAAACCTTTCAACTAATCAACAATTCAACTCAATCAACACATCACTTCTTTCCCTTCGGCGAATCCTTCTTCGCCGCCGGCGCATTATTGATTATTTTCTGAAGACTTTCGGCAGTTGGTATAATTGGATGATTATATTGTTTGTCCATCTCATCTATCTGCATCAGCATGCGATAAGAAAGAACGATATCCTGTGCAAACTGGTATTGTTTGTCGCCGAGACTTCCGCCTTTGCCTTGCAGGTATTGATATGCATTGTTTGCCAAGAGATCATCTGTTATATTCTGCTCATCACCCAATGCTTTGTAGTATCTCATCTGTTGGTGCAAATCTTTTTTCAGAGATGTTTCAACTTTCCTGGCAAGATTGGTATCACCTGCTGCGTAGCATGCTTGTAAAAATTCTGTAGAGATTCCATTCTGTTGGTTACCGCGATTCGTTGTCATGCCATAAGGGAAATTTGATTCTTTTACATTCTTGTCCCAATGTTCGAGGATTTGTTTCGCAGAATCTTTTTTTCCTTCGCTTATCAAGCTAAGTGCAACTTCAGCATGCGCCAATCGCATCGTATTTAAATGACGACGATTTTCTTCATCATAATAAACTCCCTGCTTGTCGGCGTTGCCGTATGCGAATTTTTGCATGATGGTATTATATGCCGCGTCATTATTTACATTCCGTCCGATTGTTGGAATTAATTGGTAAGAAAGTCCGGATAGCTGGACATATTTCGCCAATCCAAGATCATTTAATTCCTGTGTGGAGGTAAAACATACCGGGCGGTTCCATTTATTAGCAGCGATCACCGCAAAAATGGCAAGATCATTCTTCAGCAAATAATTTCTTTGAGGAAGATCGATCTGCAATTCTTTCACAACGCTGTCGCCATCTTTTATCAATCCATCTTTTGTCACTTTTGCAATATCAACAGGAACAGAAAATTTACGAACAGGGAATAAGTTGATGACTTCATCATCTTGTTGCACCGTAAATTTTGGATCATCACTACCAATCACATCTTTCAACAAGGCATAGAGATCATAATATTTATTCTGATCAAATCCCGGCAATGCGTTATAATAAATCGCATCTCTTTTATTACCCTGAATTTGTTCGGGTGTGAAGATGATATCAAAAGGCGCACTCTGATTTACTTTGTAACGCAATTGATTCATGTACCAGTCTGTTCCCAATAAACTATTCACCACAACGCGCACATCGGGACGAATTCCTTCCACTTCCTGTGCATACCAAAGGGGGTATGTATCATTATCACCAAATGAAAATAGAATTGCATTCGGCGGACAACTTTCCAAATAATTTTTTGCGAGATCTCTTGCCAACACTTTCTTACTACGATCATGATCATCCCATTCCTGTGCGCCCATCAACACAGGCACAGCGAGAACACACAATCCTGCCGCAGCATAATTTGCAACCGGGCCTTTGATAAATTTTTCAAACCACTGCTTCACTTGCACCACACCCAATCCAACCCAAATAGCAAAAGCATAAAAAGATCCGACGTACGCATAATCACGTTCGCGTGGCTGATAACCCGCCTGGTTCAGATAAAAAACTACCGCCATTCCTGTAAATAAAAATAACAACATGGTCACCACAAAATCTTTACGGTTGCGCATGTATTGCCAATACAAACCGATCAGTCCAAGTATCAGCGGCAACATATAAAACCGATTGTAGGCTTTGTTATTAATATGAATAGAGTCTGGCATTTTACTTTGATCACCGAGGAAAAAATTATCAATAAATGGAATTCCGGTGATCGCATTTCCATCGCGCGGATTTCCGAATCCCTGGAGATCATTTTGTTTACCGGTAAAATTCCAACAGAAATAACGCAGGTACATTTCCCATACCTGGTAGCCCATAAAATATTTTATATTATTTGCCATGGTGGGAACATCACCCTCTGACATACCTCCATATATTCTGTATGCATCTGCTTGTCCGCGGTCATTACTATTATCCCACATGCGGGGGAAGAAATGCGCGCCAGTTGCTCCTGCCCAATCCTGGCTTCTTGTTTTACCAGCGAGTTCATATTTATCTTTTCCTCTCACATACATATCACTTCCTTCAGCGGTCGGTGGACGTTCTGTGAAATCCGGTCCGTACATGATTGGCCAGTCGCCATATTGTTCGCGGCTAAGATATCCGACAAGACTCACCGGGTTATCTACATTAAACATATCGACAGCCGGATTTGCATTCGAACGAATGATGGTGGTGAAATACGTTGAATATCCCAACAACATAAATGCAAATGACCAGATACCGAGTTTGAGATAATAATATTTTCTTTTTACTGCGTAGCGTATTCCGAAAATAACCAGGGCCGCAATTAACACAAAGAAAAACGCGAAGCCGGTGAAGAAAGGCAAACCGATTCCATTTACGAATTTGATATCCATCCATGCAGCGCCTTTGATGGTATATTGAATCACGAATTTTTGTACAACACCGGTGATCGCACATCCGATAATAAATGCGAAGATGGTGCCCCATGTTGTAGCCTTATATCTTCTGAAATAATAAACGATCACGATCGCAGGAATGGTAAGCAGGTTCAACAGGTGCACACCGATCGACAATCCCATCATATAAAATATAAAGATGAGCCATCTGTCGGCAGTCGGATTATCTGCTTCATGTTCCCATTTCAGAATTGCCCAAAAAACCAACGCCGTGAAAAAAGAAGAAGAGCCATATACTTCGCCTTCAACCGCGCTATACCAGAATGAATCGGAGAAAGTATAACAAAGCGCACCGACAACACCGGCGCTCATGATGGTGAATAATTGTTGATTGGTGAGCACATCACTTCCCTTTTGCACAACCTTACGCGCGAAATGCGTGATGGACCAGAACAAAAATAAAATGGTAAATCCGCTGGCGAGTGCACTCATGAAGTTGACACCACGTGCAGCGGTCTGCGGGTTATCACCAAAAAGAATAATAAAAAATCTTCCCATCAACACAAAAAGAGGCGCACCGGGGGGATGCGGAATCTGGAGTTTATAAGCGCTGGATACGAATTCGCCGCAGTCCCAGAAACTACCCGAAGCCTCCATTGTCATGACATAAGTTGTACAAGCAATTACACACACTATCCATCCCACAATGTTATTCAATCTCTTAAAATTCATATAGCTTGGTTTAAAGAATGGCAAATATAAGGTTATGGAAATAATGAAGAAGGCTTTTAACTATAAATTTACCAAGGCCTAATCCTCTCATCCCCTCATCCCCGGCCCTTCTCCTGAAGGAGAAGGGTGCCTCATTTGATTTTGCACTATGAATTCAATAGAAAAATATTTAGTGGTCTTGTTCATTAAAAAAATTGTTGCAATTAAAAAACAATATAGGAGCTTGGGCACCCTTCTCCTTCAGGAGAAGGACTGGGGATGAGGTTATTCGAAAAGGGTGCTTCATTCGATTTTACAATATCAACCCGATAAAAATATTTAGCGATCTGATCGATAAAAAAAATTGTCGTAATTAAAAAACAATTGTTGTAATTAAAAACAATGTAAGAGTCTGGGCACCCTTCTCCTTCAGGAGAAGGACCGGGGATGAGGTTATTCGAAAAGGGTGCTTCATTCGATTTTACAATATCAACCCGATAAAAATATTTAGCGATCTGATCGATAAAAAAAATTATCGCAATTAAAAAACAATTGTTGTAATTAAAAAAAATGTAAGAGCTTGGGCACCCGTCTCCTTCAGGAGAAAGGCCGGGGATGAGGTTATTCAAAATACACCCGCACCGTCTGATAAAATAGCCTGCTCTGCATCGATCTTTCCGTAAAATCCTGGAGACCGAATAATCCGGCGGCATTGCCTTTGTTGATGGCGATCTCAAGATAACCGGCGGAATTAAAAATAGCCAGCTTCTCTCCTTCCGGTACATCGGCATAGGTTTCACTGATCTTATCAATCATCTCATCACGCTTGAATACGATGCGGAAGCTTCTACCCTTTCGCTGTTCTTCAAAATTATCGCGGGTAATATTCACGACAACATTTTCAAAATTGTCGATGAAAATAATTTGTCCCTCGATCCAGTTATCGCCGAGCAAAGGCCGTAGTGAATTCTTTTCGGTATATGCAATATCAGGCTGACCAATCTGCATCAAAGATTTTCCTTGTATGATATCGTTGATTGCATGACCGATGACACGCGTACAATACAAAGTGTTCTTGATAGAATTTTTATCGAGATCGAGTCCGATGACGATCTCAGGTTTTGTTTCCAGGATCATCGTGAGCAATCCATTATCCGCGCAAAAAATATATTGTTCATTGTGATAAGCGAGTAACAAGTGTTCCGGTTTCTGCTCGAACAAATTCACCATGATAATATGATACGTATAAGGCGGAAAGTTTTTGATTGAGTTGCGACAGATATATGCGGCCTGTGGATAATTGAAAGGCGTAAGGTGATGAGAAATATCAGTTATATTAAACTCCGGGTTGATCTGATGCAACTGTCCCTTGACAGCTCCCGCTAAATAATCCTGCTGACCGAAATCTGATGTGAGGGTTAGTAGCGGCATTTTGGTTTAATGCGAGAAGTTTTTTTGTTGAAAGGTTGATTAAGTTGAAAAGTTGACTGCGTTAAAATTGAATTTGTAATTTAATCCATCACCATAACTTACAGCACGTCAAGTAATCAACAAGTCGGCTTATAGACCAATCAACTTGTCAACATATCAACTCAATCAACTTCGCCGACACTCATTTCACCAGCTCTCCATTCTTATAATAAAACCGATGCACGAGCTTATCTGCCAGTGATGGAAATAATTTATTTACAAAAGTAATCAGTTTGCCCTGGAATGTGAGCACGATGGAACGTCTGCGTTTTTCTATGGCCTGCAGGATATAACGGGCAGCAGTATCCGCACTCATCAGTTTGCTTTCATCGATCACTCCCTCTCCCATGGGTTCACCTTTGCTATTTAACGCCGCATTTCGGATATTGCTGGTCGTGAATCCGGGCGACACCCACATTACATTTACACCAGCGTCGGATAATTCGGTGCGTAATGATTCGAGCCATCCCTGCAATGCAAATTTGGAAGCGGAATATCCACTTCGACCGGGCAGTCCGCGATAGCCGGCAGTTGAAGAAATACCAACGATGGTTCCTTTTTCTTTCATGATAAAAGGAAGCGCATACTTGGTGCAATAAACGGCACCCATAAAATTCACTTCCATCAGGCGGCGCATCACATCCATTTCGGCGGATTCAAACAATGCGCGCATACTCATGCCCGCGTTATTGACGAGAATATCAATGGTACCAAAAGTTTCGATGGTGGAATCGATAAAACGTTTGCAGTCTTCTTCCTTACTCACATCACAGACCATGGTATGCAGCATCACGTTGGTGTATCGTAATTGCAATGCGTAGAGTTTGTCAAAATTGCGGCCACAGGTAGCAACACGCGCGCCGGATTCGATTAGTCTTTCGATCAATGCCTTGCCAATACCGTCGCTGCCGCCGGTAACGATAACCACCTTATCTGTGAAAAAAGACATTTGACGATTTTTATCCGGCAAAAATAAGACACTTGAGGCCTAGTATAAAATGAAAATGTTGATAATGAGTATAATTAACTGGATAAAATAATTTTTATAAGTTTTGGAGCGAAGGCATTTTCATGTATTTTTGCACTCCCAAAAACAAGTGGGGAAATAATTCTGCTTTGCGGCGGAATTTGATGATCTCGTAGCTCAGTTGGTAGAGCATTACACTTTTAATGTAGGGGTCCTGGGTTCGAGTCCCAGCGGGATCACGAAGGCGTCTGAAAGCTCAGGCGCTTTTTTATTTTTAATTATTGGATTCGATAGCTTTAGCGATTGTCACCGCAAACAAAACTTCAATTGCCGGGTTGACGAATCACGTGAGGATTTGGTGAACACGCTGTTGTTGGTGTTTGAAATAAAACAATCTCGCCGGGCCAACAACAACACCAACAACATCTTTGGACCTATCTCAAATGTAGAAACCCACTCAACGTAAATAGGATTATCGAAACAAACAATTTATTTCATTTTAAAAATATGTTGTTGGTGTTGTCGCTGGCTCGGTCAAATGATTTCATTTCAAACACCAACAACGGCGAAAGGCACGAGTTGTTCGACTGGCTTTCGTTAATTTTAAATTGCATTAGTTGTCCCGTCGAAACACTCGCGCCGGATTGGGGTCTCGTCCTAAAATAACCTTACATTTTTGTTCACGCTGGAGCAATAATCTTATGCGGCCTCCTTATTCAGAATTAGTCTGTCATCATTGTAGTCGAAAGGAGCGGTAGGATCAATCGCTAATTTGAAATCTTTTGCAACTGGATGCGCCCACATTTTCGTTGCAGGAAATTGTGTCGCGGCTATCTCAAAAATTCTTTCTTTGGATAATTTTCCAAACATCCACTCATAGGCCAAATCTTCATTTAGTATTGTAGGCATCCTGTTTTTTGCATTATGCACTTGTCGCATCAAGTGATTTGCCGGCGCAGTGATGATCGTAAATGTTTCAGCGTATTCACCAGTGCCGCCGGCATCTGCAGATTTTGGATCACGCCATGCGTTCCATAAACCAGCCATGAAGAAAGGCTTGTGAGCTTCTGCATATTCTGGTAAATAAACGTAGTAGGGAATTTTCATGGTCGCTTTCAACGGTTGACCCTTCTTGCCTATTTGCGGTAAATGACGCCATTCGAAAAAACCAGTGGACAGAACAAGTATCCTTCTTTCCATTGCAGCTTCAGCATATAACGATTCCCGTCCTTTATCATTTACGAAGATATTCTCACAAGTAGCATTAAGTGTCGTATAACCATTAACCCAGGCATTCGTCTTTTCATCTTTGTATCCTCTCCTCCATTTGTAAATTTGTTCTCTGTCTTTTAACCAGGGCCACTTGCTCTCACTTGGTAAAAATCCCCATTCCATATTCACCAAATCAAAATCTTCTTTTCCTAACACTGGCTTTAGCACTGGAAAAGTTTCGTTAGGTGCGTAAAGCGGACCTTCAAACACGGGAATGTTAATCGAAGTCGTCACAATTTTTTCCAATTGTTTTAATCTTACAAATTCTCCGTGCGTTACCTTAACCCCGTTGTAATAACACATGATGTTATAAATTTTTCTTGATATGATCTGAAATGAGTTCCCCGATTACTTCCGCTAATTTTTGTTTCCCTTCAGGAATACTAGTCCAAAATCCTACGCCATTTGCATCTTTTGCGCGCGTTATGATAAAAGGTTGCCGTGACGAGAACCTTGCGATATACAAAATATTTTTTCCGGTCTCCATCTTTTGAATGACGACATTTTCATTGTCAAATGACACGTTAAATGTAGTTTCCTGGTCAAATAAATTCATACGATAAAATTAAGTGATTAAAGGCTAAGCGTAGGTAACTCCTTGCCGCTTTTTAGAATTGATTTTACTTCTGGATGGTCATCCGACAGACGCGTAATATCAACTAGCCGCAACGATCTATTGAGACCGTACAGGTTTTTAACGGTGTCCAAAATTCTCATCTCCACGCGAATTTTATCTGTGTCTGACGTATAACGAATGCCGCTCATAATTTTCCCATTGGAAAATTTTAATGTAATTCGATACCACATGATCAAATAAAATTACTAATTATTTTAGTAAGAAATAAAATAATTTTTTTAGCGTTGCAATTTAGTTGCCCGTAATAGAAATCCCTTCTTTCAGTCCCCGAGAATTCACCGCCACATACATCCCGAAGCCACACCCTATAATCGCGGGACTCATCGGGTGACAAAAAATATTATAAACCACGATCAGTAAATTTATTTGATGACGGCACGTTTTATATATCTTTAACTCCATGACTGCCCCGACAACCGCGTCCAATCTTTCTTCAACCAAACGTATTGGATCCATCGATCTTTTGAGAGGTACTGTAATGATCATTATGGCCATTGATCATATCCGAGATTATTTTAACCGCGAAGCTTTTTTATTTTCTCCAACAGATCTTTCACAAACAACAGCACCTTTATTTTTTACTCGTTGGATCACACATTTCTGTGCGCCGGTTTTTATTTTTCTCGCAGGTGTCTCGGCTTTTTTATATGGATTGAAACATACAAAAAAGCAATTGTCCCGCTTCCTGCTTACGCGCGGTTTGTGGTTGATTTTACTTGAGCAAACAGTGCTTGTGTTTGGATGGACTTTCAATATTCATTTTCCGCTTTTCATCGTCATCATTGTTTCCGCCATCGGCACAGGTATGATTTGCCTCAGTGGCTTCATTTATTTATCGAAACGCATTATTCTGATTATTGCGCTGTTGCTTATTTTCGGCCACAATGCTTTAGACAATATTCATATTGCTGGCGATGGTTTTGATTCGATTCTATGGTCGTGGTTGCACGAATCGCGTTTGCTTTTTGTCGGACATAAAATTATATTTCTCGGCTACCCGGTTTTGCCGTGGATTGGAGTGATGGCGGCGGGTTATATTCTCGGAAGTATGTATGCACCGGACTTCAATGCTGCGCGGAGAAAAAAGATGTTAATCAGATTAGGTCTAAGTGCCATTGCACTTTTTATTGTTTTACGTTTTAGTAACATTTATGGCGATCCATCACTATGGACTTCCCAGAAAACTTCATTTTTTTCTTTCTTATCTTTTCTGAATACGACGAAATATCCGCCATCACTTTTATACCTGCTGATGACAATCGGACCTGCACTGCTTTTTCTTGCGTACACAGAACAAGCTAACTCCACTATTGCAAAAAAAATATCGGCGTTCGGCAGAGTTCCTATGTTTTATTATATCGTACATATTTATCTGCTCCATGCTTTGGCAGTTGTTGCAGTCGTTGTTTCGGGTCGCAGCGCATCAGATATGGTGTTGCAAACCTGGTTGGGTTTTGATGATCATCTGAAAGGATATGGTTTTGGTCTTGGTGTGACTTATATCATTTGGATCTTCTTAATAATAGTACTCTATCCAATTTGCAAATGGTATGATAATTACAAAAGGAAAAATTTGCCGGAGAAAAAATGGTTGAGTTATATTTAGGTGATATCGCAGTTTTGATTTTGGATCTCACTTTGGCGCGAGCGTTTTGATGAGACAACTAACGCAATTTAAAATTAATGAAAGTCAGTCCATCAACTCGTGCCGAATAGCAGACTTATCTGAAGGCAAAAAACTACAAAAGCTTTACGCGTTCTTCTTCCAAATCAATCTGAAAAATTTGTGTTTGGATGATTTGGTCATCAAATTCCGGATCTTTATTGAGCTCGGTTAAAAATTTACGCTGACTGTCCAATAGCCTAATATAATTTTGTTTTGACTCGTCACTTAACTTTAAAAATTCGGGCTGATTTATTTTATGTTCCCATTGATCGATCATGTGCTGCAAATGTGGATCATTGATGGTTCCCTCTCGCTGTTTCTCTTTTAATATTCTTACCGTTTCAATAACGAGGCGATTTTTTATTTTCAATTTCGATTCATCTTCCGGTAGCTCACTGGAATAAGCAAATATGTCCAAGCGCTTAATAATATAGGGAAGTGTAAGTCCCTGGAGTAATAACGTGAGTAAGATAACCGTAAACGTTACAAACAAAATAAGATTTCTGTAAGGAAATGGATCGCCATTTTGTAATGTAATTGGAATGGCCAATGCGGCTGCTAGCGATACCACGCCCCGCATACCTGTCCAACCTAAAAACAAAGGCAGTCGCCACATCCTGCTGCGATTCTCTCGGTATGGCACCACGCGGGGCCTGAATATAATTGTAGCAATAAGCGCCACGTAAGAGCTGATAATTCTCGTGATGATCAGAATGGCTGTTACAAAAACACCGTACCAAATAGCAGTTGATAATGGAATACCATTTGCTTTAAGTCCGGCCACGATCTCCGGCAACTCCAGGCCTATCAACATAAACACAATTCCATTCAAAATAAAAATGAACGCTTCCCAAAAACTATAACCTTTCACGCGGCTTGAACTGGATAAAAAAACAAATCTTCTATTGGCTAAGAACAAACCGCCCGATACGACAGACAATACGCCGGAACTATGCGCCTGCTCGGCGATCCAGTAAAGAATATAGGGCTCGATCAATGTGAACACTATATCTGAAGGAGCATCCGTGGGCAATCGTTTATGCGCCTGCATAAATAACCACCCGCATAATAAGCCGATACCGACGCCACCAATCACCATCCAAAGAAAATTCACGACTGCTTCGTGGAAAACAAATTGACCAGTGCCTACCGCTATCAACGCAAATCTGAAAATGATAAGCGACGAGGAATCATTGAGCAGGCTTTCACCTTCTAGTACGGCAGCCGTCGATTTTGGAATTTTTACAAATTGCATAATGGCGCCCGTACTCACTGCATCGGGAGGAGACACAATACCACCAAGCAAGAATCCCAATGCCAATGTGAAGCCGGGAATAAAATAGTTTGTCAATACCGCTACCGCCAACGCAGAAAACAGTACCACTAAAAAAGCAAAACTGCCAATGATCCGCCACCATTTTTTCATCTCTTTAAAAGAAATGCTCCATGCTGCTTCGAATAATAGCGGTGGCAAGAAAATAAAAAAAATCATATTGGGATCCACCTGTACTTTGGGCAGAGCCGGAACAAAACTTATCAGCAAGCCTGCCACTACTAACAGTACCGGGTATGCGATGCGCAACCTGGTTGCCAGCATTTCTATCAATACGATTGCGGCGACAAGTGCCAGCATGAATGGTAGTTGTTCGTGCATGAGTGAATGAATTTAAATGAACCTGCTCCAGCGCAAGTGTTTCGATTCGATAACAAAACAATTTAAAATTAATGAAAGCATGTCTAACAATTCGCATTGCTTTTAGCCGGTCCTCCTCACAGCAAAAAAAAATTTTCTGATAAATAAACCTCGCAAATATTCCTGCAAAGATTCTAAAAATGTATGGCTGGTCCATTGGCAAGGAAATGTTTCAAATGATCTCAATAAACGATAACTTTAATATGCTGTTTACAGCAGCGAGCAATAAATACTTATAGTTATGAAGACATTTGTAGTTGCGTTCCCGATATGCATTTCAATCATATTTGGTTCTATTGGATCGAACTCACGCCACGGCAGTAGTACCTTTCGGAAAGCTGACGCTGATACTATTGCTATCAATCTTCAAGGCATGAAATATATCGGCGACGTAGATGAGCGCTATCAATCCTATAATGTGGAAATGGCTGAAGTAGTTGGTGGCGAATTTTGGAGACCTTATAAAACGATGGACAGCTTGCCGTCATCCGGATCGTCATTTGATTTTTCAAACAGGAATCAAATGTTTCGAAAACTTCCTCCAATAAATCTTTCCGAAAAAAGATTGTTGAATTTAGCTAAAGCACTTGCTCCTGCTTATGTGCGTGTAAGTGGTACATGGACTAATACTGTTTATTTCCAGGACGATGATAACCCGCAAATAAAAGCGCCTGCTGGTTTTGCAAATACGTTAACCAGAGGCCAATGGAAAGGAGTGATTGATTTTTTAAAGGCTACTAATTCTAAACTGGTTACTTCATTTGCTGTTTCTAAAGGCGTAAGAGATGCTAATGGAGTTTGGACCCCAAACGAAGCGCAGAAACTTGTAAAATATACTAAGAGTCTTGGGGGAAAAATTTCTGGCGCGGAACTTTTTAATGAACCTACGATCCCTATGGCGGGAGGTGTAGATACAAATTATAACGGGCGCACCTTTGCAAAAGATGTAGCCGTTTTTAGCTCATGGGCAAAAAAAGAGGTTCCCGACATGTTAATTATTGGTCCGGGATCGACAGCAGAGGGAATTCCTGGTCAAAACTTTGCAGGATTAATGAAACAGTTTGTTACAACAGATTCTTTGATGTCGCCTGAGCCCAAACCCGTGTTTGATATTTTTTCTTACCACTATTATGGAGCTGTTTCAAGACGTGTGATGCGCGGTGGTCCGTTTTCAATTCAACCGGAGAATGCACTCAAATCTGAATGGGTACAAAAAACAGATGCGGTTGCTGATTATTACATACAGTTACGGAATAAATACAATCCCGGTAAGCCCATATGGATTACTGAAACAGCAGAAGCTTCTGCAGGGGGAGATCCTTTCGCTGCGACCTATTTAGATTGTTTTCGTTATTTATATCAACTTGGTTCCTTAGCTAAAAAAGGAATACACGTTGTTATCCACAACACACTTGCCGCAAGCGAATACAGTCTTATTGATCAGGACACACATTTACCAAAACCCAATTATTGGGCAGCATTGCTATGGGCAAAGCTAATGGGAACGAAAGTGTACGAAGCCGGTAACGCAACTCAGGGCGTTTATTTATTCGCGCATAACATGAAAGGTCGCAATGATGGTAAAACACTTTTAGTTCTCAACACAAATAGCGAATCAACTACAATTAATATCCCTTCTAAAGGGGAGCAGTATACTTTAACTTCAAATGAATTGCAAAGCGACGTCGTGCAATTAAACGGGCAAAAATTAAAATTGAGTGACGACGGTATACTGCCAACTATAAAAGGTAAAAAAATAAATTCGGGAAATGTAAAACTGCCTTCCGCAAGTATTACCTTCATCACGTTTGGAAGTGCAGGGAAATAAAAAATTTGAAGTCTTCAGCAAAATTTCTGAGGTATAAATTCGAACGACTACTTGCGCTAGATTGAGGTGTTGTTCTCATTTCCTCGTCAATTTGTATCTTAAGTGCGTTGTCAATTCTGATGGTATGACTTCTACGATTTGAATATCATATTTGTTTTTGTCAATGCCGTCAAACAGCCGGATACCACTTCCTACGAAAAGAGGCGCAATGTGAATGAAAAATTCGTCGATAAGACCTGCGTTGAGAAATTGTTGAATGGTATTCGCACCACCTTGTATTCTTATATCTTTTCCTTTGGCAGATTGTCTTGCTTTTTCCAATGCGCTTTGTATCCCGTCGTTGATGAAGTAAAAAGTTGTTGTGCCCTTCTGAACCCAAGGCTCTCGCTTTTCATGTGTGAGAACATAGACATCTGCTTTGTATAAATCTTCAGCCCAATGCACTTCGCCTTCTTCAAACATTCGCTTCCCCATAATGTAAGAACCTGTTCTTGCAAACACATCATCGATTAATTTACTATCGACGCCGTATTCTTCACCACCTTCCATATTGATATGTTTCCAAAATGCTTTTTGTTTGAACATCCAGTTATGAATTGCTTGCGCATTGCCCATTGGGTTGGCCGGACTTCTATTATCTCCCGCTAAAAAGCCATCAAGTGATATTCCGCTATCAAAAATAATTTTGCTCATAATGCTTACTTGTAGTTAGTCAAAGTTAGTCTTTGCCCGAATGAAAAATCCCAACAACATTCCCGAACTTCAACAAATTATTTCTTTCAAATCAAAATTACTTTGCAAACTATTATAACATGAAACGAGTCCTTAAAAATTTAACACTCATTTTTTGTATTTATCTTATACTCCTCTCCTGCAACACCAACACAGGAACTTTAACCGCGACTCAATTCACAAACATCAGGGACAGTGTTCAACAAATGATGAACTCCATCGCCAAAGATATTTCGGGTAATGGTCCTATTGCCTGGCTGCAATATTTTGAAACAACGCCCAATTTTTTTATGGCTTCCGATGGACTGCTCGCTTTTCCAAACGGCGATTCCGCAACATCTTTCATCACAAAAATCCTGGTGAAAAAAATTACTAAAATCGATTTGCAATGGAGCAATATCCGTATCGACGCGCTGACACCAGTCTTTGCAAATGTTGCAGCCAACTGGCACGAGAAGATAACAGATGCGAATGGCAGCACGATATCAGAAAGTGGTTATTTTACCGGAGTAGCAGAAAAAAGTTTGCAAGGCTGGAAGCTGCGAAACGCGCATTGGTCGGTTGTACATTCGAATTAGATGATGATATTGAAACCGCGTCATTTCGAATCCGCCATTGGCGCTTAAGATCTTTTTTTATATTACGGCGGATGAGAAATCCGCAGCCAACTAATTAGAAAATTCCTACAAATAGCTGGGGATTTCTCATCCGCCCGAACATCGTGACGAGATAGATCTCTGCTGGCGGATTCTAAATGACGTTGCTTCAATATCAAACTGCCCCAATGTCCAATGATTTATAATTAATATTTTCCCCCGCTGAAATAATTTTCCGTTAAATAAAATATTTTTTGCTACCAAACAAACGGCAACGCATGTTTTAACTAACTTCATCATAAATAAAAAATTTCGTTATGGCATATGTTTCAATTTATTTAAACTTTGATGGCAAAACCGAGGAAGCCTTCAATCACTACAAAAAAGTTTTTAAAACCGAATTTTCCATGCCGATTATGCGAATGAAAGATGCACCTCCACAACCAGGCGCTCCTGCTTTATCCGAAGCCGACAAAAATAAAGTGATGCATGTTTCACTGCCAATATTAGGCGGAACATTACTGATGGGCACCGATGTACTTGCAAGCGCGGGACAAAAATTGGTTGAAGGAAATAATTTTACAATCAGTTTATCACCCGATTCAAAAGAAGAAGCCGATAGATTATATAATGAACTCTCACAAAATGGAACTGACGGTGTTCCTCCACACAATGAATTCTGGGGATACTGGGGCACATGCAAAGACAAATTCGGAATCAGGTGGATGTTTAATATTATGAACTAACCTGCAAAGAAAATTTTCAGTGCTAGTTTCAGAAATTTCTATGTGCATCTATGCGCCTACTGTGCCTATGTGGTGAAAAAAAACTCCGAATAGGACCAAGTTTTTTTCACCACATAGACACAGAGAAACATAGATCGAATTTCATTCATCTTGCAAACTTGCCAACCTGTTGACCTTGTTTCACTGACAGCCGTTTAAATTTATTTTTTTGAAAAAGCACCATTACCAATGAACCGCCGTATTGAAAATGGCCGAGCTTTTCTCCTTTCAAAACATCGGTTTGTTTTTGTTCGGAATTGATGTTCTTAAATTTTTGTTCAAACACTACGGAACCGATGGTTTCAAGTCCGACTGGTATCACGGCCACATAACCGAAGTTTTCTGTTTTTATTACAAAATATCCGTGCTTGTAATTTTCGAAAATGCTAAAATCTAAATGTTGACCCGGATTGCCATTGCTGACGATATCCAGCACCTGCGTTCCGAAAAGTTCATGTCCAACATTTTGATTTGATTCTACCATCACACCAGATACCGGTGAATGGAAATGGTGATAGTTATCCGGCAGCAACACAAATGAAAGTGCAGTACCGCCGACGAATTTTTCGGCCACTGATGAATTATTAAAAATTTGCCTGAGATTTAAAACCATTCTTCCCTTAATCGCAATGGCAGAATCTAATTGCAAATTATTTTCAATCCAGTTCAGTACGCCATCAACGGGAGAAACGATTACGGAACTGTCGTCATAGCTGTCGATTTTCCTCGCGCCGGGTTTTAGATTCCGTGTAAAAAATTCATTAAAAGATTTGTACCCTTCCGACGGAACAACATAATCTTCGTTGTGCAAACTGTTATCTGCAAGCCAACTTTTGATAGAGCCAACGGACTCCTGACTGTCCATGAATCGTCCTTGTTCTTCAACAAAAAAATTTGTCCAGCTAAGACCGGGTTCTTCCTTTACAAGTTTTAAACCGTAAGGATTGCGGTAATATAGAAATGAGAATTCCAATATTTTGTCCAAAGCATCTGTCGAAGATGGCAAGGCATAAAACCACTCATTTAAAAAGCGGTACAGATCGTTGATGTTTTTATTTTTCCATGGATTGGCAGTGTTGCCTGGCAGATCGTGAACATGGCTGAACGTGGAGTCGATGAGCAGTCTGAAATTTTTGTTTGACTCGTAAAGCGTTTGTAATTTTTTTACCGGCAAACAATCTTTCTGTGCCCTGGCTTCAGCATTAAATAAAATTGTCGCGAACAGGATGATAGTCCTTAGCATTGTTAGCTTCATGACTAATGTTTAAGATTCAATAAAAATATCCCCCTGTAGTGAACTTCCAAGGATTGCTACTGCACAGACGATTTCGAACTGCCAATCGAGCATAAATCCCAATTGAAATATTTTAGATGAAGTTACAATAAAATGAAGTGTATCGTTCCTACACACAAAATGTATCATAAGCGAGCACAAAAATGTGCGCATGTAAATAAATTTATTGAAATCCAGTTTACTAAATCAGGGCATAGTTGTTGACGCAGAAAACTATCTGTAAAAAAGCCAAATCATTTTATGATTAAGAACTATGTCAAAATCATTCTAAGAAATCTTTTAAAAAGAAAAGCATTTACGCTGATCAATTTATTTGGGCTCGCTACTGGAATGGCAGTGTGTCTTCTCTTGGTATTGTACATACAAAATGAATTGGGCTATGATGATTTCCAGGAACGCGGAGACCAGATCTACAGGGTTGCACTGGAAAGAAAATATCCCGGAAGAAGCGCCTTTCTTGGCAAAATTCCCCGATCAATCGGACCGGCAATAAAAAAAGAATTCCCTGAAGTATTAGAGAATACGCACGTATTACAATATAGCAATGATGATAAGACTAAGGTAACAGTCGGGGAAAAACAATTCCTGGAAAAAGAAGTGTTGATGGCTGATTCAAATTTCTTTCGTGTCTTCACCGGAAAATTTTTGCAGGGAGACGGCAATACTGCATTGCAAAAACCGGGCACTGTTGTTCTAACAGCTTCTACTGCAAAAAAATATTTTGGAACAGTTAGCGATGCAATGGGTAAAGAATTGAAAATGGAATTTGGTCAAAAATACATTGTAAGCGGAGTATGCGAGGACTGGCCAGAGAAATCTCATTTTGGTTTTACAATTCTTGCAACAACATCGGGAGAAAATAACATGAATAACCCGGAATATATTTATTTTGGCCCTTATGATTATGTTCTTTTGAACAAAAATGCATCCGCATCGGCGCTTGAAGCAAAGCTGCCACAAATCGTAGATAAATACGTTGCAGGAATTGTCGCAAGAAGTTTCGGTGAACCGTATGATAAGTTTGTCGCGGAGGGCAATGGCTATCGTTATTTTCTTCAGCCGATAAAAAAAATCCATTTGACTTCTGCGCTGGAACAAGAATTAAGGCCAACCGTGAGTATGCAGACTATTATTTTATTCGGCGCTATCGCGGCTTTTATACTATTCCTGGCTTGCGTGAATTTCATAAATCTTTCCACGGCTCTTTCCATCGAAAGAGCAAGGGAGATCGGCATACGAAAAACGTTTGGTTCACGCAAAAGGCAACTGATCGGTCAATTTCTATTGGAGTCGATACTATTTGGTATAACCAGTTTGCTGATAGCGCTATTTCTTGTCTACTTATTGGTGCCAGCGCTCAATAAGATTGCCGGTATGGAATTGTCGTTTAGTTATTTTTTAACTCCACTGAGCATTTTGTCATTGTTGTTTTTTTCAATATTCATAGGTATCGTGGCCGGTATTTATCCTGCATTCATGTTGTCGTCATTCGACCCGATCATAGTCCTGAAGGGACGATTTAAATCCAACAACCGCGGCATTGCGCTAAGGAACGGATTGGTCGTTTTCCAATTTTCTATTTCGGTAATCTTGATCATCTGTACGATTGTAGTGAATAACCAGATGCAATATGTTTTGGGTGACCAGCTTGGTTTTAAAAAAGATCATATTATTTCCATAGACAAGGCGTGGAAAGTCAGTGCCGAAAACCATGGCGACCAGCATCGTGCTTTCCTGGACGAAATTTCTAAAATCTCAGGAGTAGAAAATGCATCTGCATGTGATGCATTGCCCGGAGATATCGAATTGGGTGGAGGCGGCACTTGGCTGGCATTGGATAATAATGCATCACGAACTGATAAAATCCTTCAGACAGACGAAAATTTTGTCAAAGTTCTTGGGCTTGAATTAAAAGAAGGTCGTTTTTTTTCAAATCAATTTACCACTGATTCATTGGGGATTGTTTTAAACGAAGAAGCTGTAAAAGATTTCGGCTTACAACACCCTATCGGTGCACGTCTGATTAGTAAAGAACCATTCCTCGATTCCCATGATGGCAAAGAGCATAATATATTTACCGTAGTGGGTGTTGTGAAAGATTTTCATTTTCAATCACTGCACAAAAAGATCGTGCCATTGGTGATGATCAACGCTAATAAATTTGGAGGGAGCACGATAGCAGTTAGTATTAAAGGCGACCATTTTAAAACAACCATTAATGCGATCGAAAAAACATGGAAAAGTTTTGGCTCTACCAATGAATTTAACTTTAATTTCCTGGATCAAAACATTGCGGCGTTATATAGATCTGAACAGAGTCAGCAAAAAATCTTTACTATTTTTTCTATGCTAGCGATTATGATTGCCTGTATCGGATTATTCGGGCTTGCAACTTATTCCACATTACAACGAACAAAAGAAATCGGTATTCGAAAAGTACTTGGTGCAGGATCGAATAATATCGTCTTCATTCTGTCAAAAGATTTTCTCAAACTCGTGATCATAGCAACATGTATTGCTTTCCCGATTGCATGGTGGGCGATGAAATCATGGCTCAAGAATTTTTCATACAGAGTGAATATAAGCTGGTGGATATTTTTGGTTGCGGGGATGATTGCGGCTGGCATTGCTTTTATAACGATTAGTTTTCAGACAATCAAAGCAGCGACGGCGAACCCGGTGAAGAGCCTGCGTATGGAATAAGGGTCTGCAAACAGTTAATAAAACCGGCAACTTGCCTTTAAAAACTTTAAAAAAAACGTGTTTTAACGGTAGCAACATATCATTTTTTCCCGGAAATTGCGAAATGGATTATATTAAATTCGAAGAAGTCATTAAGCACCTTTCAAAGAAATACAAATCTGGTGGCTATATCGACGATGATTTTTCCTGGCTCTTTCGCATGTCGGGAAATGATTTGGAACTATTGAAATCAGTCCGGGAAGAAATTTTGGATAGAATGCAATCAATCAACTTCCGCTATTCAGGAACATGGGCCTATTACATGTGCCGGAACATAATGGTACAGGATGAATTGCGAAATAAAGTATTCGGATCCTGATTTTTTTGAACGATCGATGGTGATTGAATAAGCTATGGCATGCCTTATTTCAATTCACATCTTTATTCCATTAATAGTAGTATCATCAACTACCAACTTTCTATACCCTATACCCTATACCCTACACCCAACCTCCTGCATCGCTGTTACGCAATAGCGAAAGTCTGCTATTCAAAATTTTCTTTTCAGTTTCGGAAGATGTTAAATCCAGTGCCGTTTCGAGGCTTGCTTTTGCCTTATCATAGTTGTGCAACCGCGTAAAAATCTCTCCAACCAAACTGTGGTATAAATAAAATGATTCTAATTTTTTTAAGTCCGGCATGCTTTGCAAATATTCGAGCGCTTTTGCTGAACCATAAACCTGCATGATAGCAACGGCCCTGTTTAAGTCGGTAACAGGCGATGGCGATATTTTCGAAAGCCACTCGTACAGTTCCAGAATTTTTTTCCAATTTGTTTGATCAAAAACTTTGGCGGCACAATGTTCAAACGCAATGGCTGCTTCGATGTGATATGGACTTATCTCATCGCCAAACGCCGCATCGCTTAGATAACAATTGCCCAAATGAATCAGGTCGTAATCCCATTTGCGTCTGTCCTGGTAAGATAGCAAAACGATTTCACCCTCCGGTGTCAGCCGGCTTTCTATTCTTGCTGCATGGAAACACATTAGTGCCATCAACGCAAATACTTCCGGTAATTTTGTATGACGATTTTCCGCTAGCAATTTCCCCAGCATCATCGCCTCTGCCATCAGGTCTTTCCTGATCAACTGATCCGCAACGGAAGAATTATATCCCGCATTGAACAATAAATAAATAGAATTGAGCACTGCATTCGTTCTATTCTTCAAATCAGAACCGGGTGGAATTTCCAATTTGGCTTTATGTTCCCTGAAAAATTCTTTTGTCCGGTATAATCTTTTGGAAATAGTGTCTTCGGTTGTCAGAAGTGTTTGAGCAATTTCTGCGGTACTAAAACCGCAAAGTGTTTTTTATATTAAAGTGATTTGACTTTCGGGCGAAATATCCGGCCGACAACATGCAAACATCATCCCCAACATATCGTCTTTGATCGGATCTTCTCTCCAAAGATTTTCCATCGTGGCGGGAAGCGTATATTCCGACATTAATAGTGCTCTCTCACTGTCTGAAAAATCATAGCTCACCGCATGTTTGTTTTTACGAATCGTATCTATTGCTTTGTTGCGCGCCACCAGAAATAACCAGCTGGATGGACTATCAGGAACGCCTTTGACGGGCCAGCTTTCAATCGCTGCAAGAAAAGTCTGTTGAACAATATCCTCGGCAGTTTCAAGATTTTCGATTCCAAATACTTTTGTTAAAACAGAAACCATCTTTCCCGATTCTTGCCGAAAAAGATGGTCAGTGATCTGGTGTATATTGTCTTGGATATTCAATCAGGCTTTTAATTCATCGATTTGTTCTGCGAGTCTAACTTCCCGTACTTCAACCATCCCATCATCAAATTCCAATATGGGACAACCTTGCGCGATGGCAACAGCAGATTCGTAATTTTCTGCGAGACAAATCAAATAACCTCCTACAAATTCTTTACCTTCCAAATATGGCCCGTCAGAAATAATTTTTTTTGTACCACTAACCATTCTACCTGTATCAGTAAGAGGCTGCGCACTCACGAATTGTTTTTTTTCCGCGAGTTCACGCATCCATATCATCCACCGGTCCATGTGCAGCTTCCATTTCTCGTTATCGTGTTGCACTTCGCGTGCATCGCCTCCTCTGAATAAAAATAAGAACTCTTTCATATTGAAAACTATTTTCCCTTTGGATACACAAAATTTGTTTTCTCTTCCTTCATTTTTATCGGCCTTACTTCGATGGTTGCCGACGGAACAAAAGCAAACTCTGGGTTTTCCTTGGCAATATCAATGGCATCATCCATCGAATTTGCCAGGATATGATAATAACCGACCTGCACTTCTTTTGAAGGATCTACATTTGCTACATTCCAATCTTTCCCGGTTTTTGAAATATGAACACCTTCGCGAACGATCGGCTGTGCAGCGATGAGTTTCCCTGCGCTTTTGAGTTTGTTAATATAAACTTCACATTGTTTTACAAATTCAAGATGTTGCTCGGGACTTAATGCCGCTTTTGCATCACCTGCGTTGCGGATATAGAACATGTATTCTTTCATATCACTTGGTTTTAAAAATCTAATTTTCCGGTCTCGTGATTTCTTTTCCCGCGAGAAATTGTTTCCAGGGTTTCCAGTAATGATCGTGCCATCCTTTATCGAGTCCGGCAGCTTTTTCATCCGGTACATTTCCGTGAAATACATGTACAATTCCATCTGATCCCTTTTGCTCGAACGACAAAGCAAAAACTGAAGCTTCTGCCTTCGCTCCCCAATCGGAACCGATCCATTCCTGCACGATCAATTTATTTTTTACAGTCAGGAGTGTCTTACCAGAAATATAACCACCAAACGATTCTAATACGCTACCGGCTTTTTCAGAAATCTTTACCGGGGCATTGGTGATCATGCCATGCAACTTTGCGTCCATATAAAGGTCATAAAGTTGTTTGACTTTTGCATTTTTAAAGACAATTTTTTGATTAATCGTTGCCATAAATTTTTATTTAATCGTGAACGATGATGTTTACTCTATAAAGTCGTTTGTATGTGAAAGATTGGGACATGTATCTGAAAATATTTTTTTCCTGGCTTCTTCAAGGGCGCTCTGCGAAAACTTCTTTCAAGTTTCAATCAAACCATCTTCGCTGCATCGATCTGCATCATCAATTCAAGCATGCTCATCTCTATCCAATGCTCGATGATCTTACTGTCTTTATTAAATTTATACACATGGATCTCGGTCCATTTAATTTTTCTGTTTGTTGCCGGGTATTGCATGTATGGGCCTGCATTGGTGGCAACAGCGTGGCTCATTTCCACCACGAAATTTTCGTCTGCGATCAGCCGGTCTTCGGCTACGGCCACATCTGGAAATGCGGTATTCATAACCGACCCGATTTCTTTGTACCCCTGGAGCCCGGGTGAAACGGGGACTTTGAAATTGTGTTTGAATTCTTTTGCAAATAAATGGTCTACGCCATTTACATTATGTTCGTTTTTGAAAACCTTGGTGAACTCACGAATGGCCTGCTTGTTTTTTTCAATACTCATAAAATTTTTGTTGATAGATGATTAATGTAATTTCTAAACCGATATCATCTATAAAGTCGAAGTGCCTGCCACGATTTGGACAACCAGATGAAGATTTTTTTTGAACCTGGGAATTTTTGAAAAGAATGCAGACTGAGAAGAAGTGGTTAGAATCAAAACATCCTTTGCGTTTTTGCGTTTTTGCGTCTTTGCGTGAAAATATATCTCCGACTATTCCAGAGTGGAATTTTCGCGCAAAGACGCAAAAATCGCAAAGAGATAAACCTATGTCTGCTACTTTATTATTTGGTAGCGCAGCTCTACCATGCCATTTTTATAGGCTGTGGTATCTTTCAAGTGTAATACTTGTTCCAGCCCGATATGATCGAAAAATGGCAAGCCCTCACCCAAGATAATTGGCAGCATGCTTAATCTTATTTCATCTGCTAATTTCTGTTGAATAAAATTTTTAGTTAGCGAAGAACCGCCGACCACCCACACATTTTTATAATTTGGTTTCAATCGTTCATTGACAAGTTTGCTTAATTCGCCAGAATAGAATTCGATTTGCGGTCCGGCTGTCGGCAGGTTTCGGCTGGTCAATACTATTGTCGGTTTATGGCCATAAGCCCAGCCATAAGATTTCGAAAGTTCAACGGCAAGTTCGTAAGTCCTCGAGCCCATCACGTAGCAATCGATTGTTTTCAGAAATTCTACGGGATCTTGCCCGGTAACACCTTTGTCGTATTTATGCGATGTTTCAAACCATGAAATGCTATTGTCCTTTTTTGCAATGATTCCGTCAACACTTGAAACCATGTGAATCGTTATTCTAAATTCGGCAGTTGCCATTTCTTGCATTTTGATAGTGCGTGATATAAATCAATTTAGTCGTCTCGCCGATCGACCACGCCACAAATTTACTTTTTTGGAACTATGGCCAGCACTTCGGATGGTTCGGTTTGAAAAAAAAGAGCAGGACTGAGAGCGCCCCTCCTTTCGCTCTACACTCTGTTTCTCCTGCCTTGTCGCAATCGTACTCGAAATTTGTCGCAAATTGCCCCGAAAAATTTCTACATCTTGCAGCAATTTGCATTTGAATATTTAAAAAACTGCTATGAAAAAAATAATTGTACAGGAGTTTATTACGCTAAATGGATTTATTGAAGATGCGAATGACAAAGACATGAAATGGGTAACAAATATTTTTAATGAAGAAATGGTGAAGGAGATAGCCGACTGGTCCAAAAATGTTGATACGATTATGCTCGGTAGAACCACTTTTGAAATTTTATCTGCGTATTGGCCTACAAGCTGGGCAAAAGAAAGAGATCCTGTTATGTATGCGCACATGAATAATGCCGCAAAAATCGTTTTTTCAAAAACACTCAACGATCCGAAGTGGAACAATACTACCATCATGCGAGATATTAATTATGATGCGATTCAGCAATTAAAAAATTCAGGCGGCAGGAACATTGCGATCAGCGGCAGCGCGAGCATCGTTCAATCGCTCATGAATCTTGATTTAGTTGACGAATTGCATTTAATGGTTCATCCGCTTGCTGTAGGTAATGGCAAGTCTTTATTTGCTAACTTGAACGAAAGGCGGAACTTTAACCTGCGCAATTCAAAATTATTTAAGAACGGGGTGATTGTTCTCTATTACGAAAGAAAATAATTCTTAATAAGAAATAATATGGTCGCACAAAAAAATAACCAGGAAAATTTTCTCTCGCTACTCGGCGCCCCAGCAAGACGAGCTTTGGAAAATGAGGGAATTAATACTTTGAAAAAGCTGGCACAATTTACCGAGAAGGAAATTTTGAAACTTCATGGAATTGGAAAAAGCTCGATTCCGATATTGCAGGGGGCTTTGCGTGCTGCCGGCTTATCCTTTAAGAAATAATGAATGTGATAGTGCGCGTGTGCACTTGTATTTTTCGTGAGACGTGAAACGTCAAACGTGAATGTATCGGCTCACGTTTCACGTCTCACGAAAAATACCTCTAAAAATAATCATTGCTGTATCGTCGCTTCCCACTCTTTTGAAGAAAAATTATAATGATATTCGAAAATACATATAACCGTTGCCGACGTTCTGCTTTCGAGAACTTTGACGAGCCTGTTCTGCATCGGAATAAAAACATATTCCGGTTTAACTTCGGTATTCTTCTTCAATGCCCCTATTGCATTGTTTCGAACTTCACTCCATATATTTTGCCATAGCAATCTTTTCGATTCTTGGGCAGCTATCTGCTTCGCAGCGATGCTGGAGCCGGATATCTCTCCAATCTTTCCAAAATCAATATAGAGTTCCAAATTGTTTCCACGAGGTTTTATTTCCTTCAGTGGTATTTTTAATTGCTCTTCGATTTCTTCTTTATTCATGCTACTAATATAGTAAAAATAAAGCCCGAACTATATTTAAAAAAGAGCGGAGGAACAGCGCGGAGAGCGAAGGGATAGGCGCTCTCCGCTCTGTTCCTCTGCTCTTCTCACCACGCCTGCTACCAAATCGACAACACACTTATCATCCATATTGTTTTGCAAAAAAAATATAGTTGCAAAAATGATTTTGAATAAAATCATCCGGATATTTTTGGCAAATATTTTAATACATGGAAAATAATTCGATGCGTTCTGTTGTATTCAGTCTCCAGGATATTGACAAAACAAAATTCATGGTTGCCGGCGGTAAAGGCGCGAACCTGGGCGAACTTTCGAGGATTCATGGAATCCAAGTACCCGATGGATTTTGTATTTCTACCCAGGCTTTCAAAAGAATTATTGAGGAAACACCGTCGATAAAAAAATTCATTGAACAGTTATCATTTCTAAAGCCGGAAGAACGAAATAAAATTGGCGAGATCAGTGCTAATATTCGCAAAAGCATCGAAGACATATCCATTCCCCAGGACATTGTTGAAGCGATCACGCATTTCCTCACTAAGCTCGGTGAAAAAAATGCATACGCCATTCGATCCAGTGCAACTGCGGAAGATTTGCCACATGCGTCTTTCGCCGGTCAGCAAGACACCTATTTAAATATTATCGGGAAGGAATCAATCCTGCACCATATCAGCAAATGTTGGGCCTCGTTATTTACGGATCGCGCAGTTATCTATCGAATACAAAATGGATTTGACCACAGTCAGGTTTATTTATCCGTGATCGTTCAAAAAATGATTTTCCCGCAGGCATCCGGCATTTTATTTACTGCTGACCCGATCAGCTCCAACAGAAGACTATTGTCGATCGACGCAAGCTTCGGACTTGGAGAAGCTCTTGTGTCGGGCTTGGTATCTGCAGATTGTTATAAAGTGCAAGATGGAAAGATTGTCGATAAGATGATCGCAACAAAAAAAATAGCGATCTATGGACGCAAGGAAGGCGGGACAGAAACAAAACAGATAGACATCAACCAACAAAAATCTCAAACACTTACTGAATCGCAGATTTTACAACTCGCACAATTAGGCAGAAAGATCGAAAAACATTTCGGAAGTCCTCAGGACATTGAATGGTGTTTGGCTGATGACATTTTTTATATTGTTCAGAGTCGGCCGATCACCACGTTGTATCCTGTTCCCGAAGTGAACGACGATGAAAATCATGTGTACATATCCGTTGGTCATCAACAGATGATGACCGATGCGATGAAACCATTGGGATTATCTTTTTTTCTTTTAACGACCAGTGCCCCGATGCGCATTGTCGGGGGAAGACTGTTTGTCGATATTACAAATATGCTTGCTGCGCCCGACACCAGGGAGACCATGGTTAATGTGCTGGGTAAATCCGATCCGCTTTTCAGAGATGCATTGATGACCATTCTCGATCGAAAAGATTTTATAAAATCATCCCCCCCCAATAACAAAGACCAACATGCTGAAAAAAGTAATAAGGGGCCGGGCCCGCGGGATTATCAAACATTGCAAGATTACGATCCTGCACTCGTTACTGATTTAATAAATCATAACCAGGCGGCGATAGCAGCATTAACACTGGATATCCAAACAAAATCCGGAGTGGATCTTTTTGATTTTATTGTAGAAGATATCAGACAATTAAAAAAGAATACGTCTGATCCCCGAAGTTTTGGAATGATTATGACTGGCATGAATGCGTCAGCATGGATCAATGAAAAGATGAAAGAATGGCTGGGTGAAAAAAATGCGGCGGATGCTATTGCACAATCGGTACCAAACAATATTACTTCAGAGATGGGTCTTGCGCTGTTGGATGTCGCAGATGTGATTCGTTCTTACCCCGAGGTCATTAACTATTTACAAAATACCAAAGAAGATAATTTTTTGAATGAACTTGTGAAGTTTGATGGCGGCGAGACAATACGAGACGCTATCTTTTCTTATCTCGATAAATACGGAATGAGATGTGCCGGAGAAATTGATATCACGAAAACACGTTGGAGTGAAAAGCCGATTACACTTGTTCCTCTAATTCTCAATAATATCAAAAATTTTCAGTCGGGTGAGAGTAAGCGAAAATTTGAACAGGGAAAACAGGAAGCAAAGAAAAAAGAGGCAGATTTATTAAGTCGATTGAAGCAATTACCTGATGGCGAAGAAAAAGTTAAGGAAACAAAACGAATGATCGACCTGGTCAGGAACTTTAGTGGTTTCCGGGAATATCCAAAATACACGATCGTCAATCACTACTTTATTTACAAGCAAGCGCTGTTAAAAGAAGCCGAAAAACTTGTGAATGCAAATGTGATTCGTGAAAAAAAAGACATCTTCTATCTCGGATTTGAAGAAATGCGGGATGTCGTGCGCACAAAAGAGATCAACTACGATATCATCAGACAACGAAAAGACGAATATAAATTATATGAAAGATTAACTCCTCCACGTGTCATCACATCCGATGGCGAAATCATCGTCGGTAAATATAAACGAGATCATCTGCCTGCCAACGCGATTGTCGGTTTGCCTGTTTCTGCAGGCGTTATAGAAGGACGGGCGCGCGTTATTTTAAAAATGGAAGATGCCAGTCTTGAGGAAGATGATATTTTAGTTACTGCGTTTACTGATCCCAGTTGGACACCATTGTTTGTATCGATAAAAGGATTAGTGACGGAAGTTGGTGGACTAATGACGCACGGTGCCGTTATCGCGCGTGAATATGGTTTGCCTGCCGTTGTCGGAGTGGAGAATGCTACCAAACTTATAAAAGACGGACAACGAATTCGCGTGCATGGAACGGAAGGGTACATAGAAGTACTAGAGTGAAGGAACAGAGTGGAGAGTGGAGAGCGAAGAGCGGGGAGCGGAGAGTGGAGAGCGGAGAGCGGGGAGCGGAGAGTGGAGAGCGGAGAGCGCTGATCCTTTTGCTCTCCGCTCTGTTCCTCCGCTCTTCACTCAGGTGCAATTCAAGGGGAAATCCGGCGCAGTTCAGGGGGAAACCGGGTTTAGTTTGCAAGATGACCGGTTGAGCGCCGGTATCATTGCAAAAAAAATTATGTCACGGACTTTGCAGAACTCCCCTGGTGATCGTTTCCACGGACTTGATGCCGCGCGGGCTATTGCTCTTTTTATCGGAATTTTTCATCACGGGATCGAATCGTTTGTTACTTATGTGAAGTCCGATTGGATCACGCAGGACAATCAATCAAATATTTTATTAGACATTTTGTTTTATGTATCGCATGTGTTCCGGATGCAGGCTTTCTTCCTCATGTCTGGTTTTTTTGCGCACCTGTTGGTAAGCCGCAAAGGAATAAAAGCATTTGCAATAAACAGGCTGAAGCGATTGGTTCTTCCTTTCATTTTATTTTGGCCAGTGCTTTACATTTCAACTTTTCAAATGTGGGTGTGGGGCATTCAATATACAAGACATATTTCTCGTGATGCCGCTATCAAGGCCGTTCCAGGCTATATGCAATGGGGAACCGGGTTTCCTTTAATGCATTTATGGTTTTTATATTTTCTGATCCTTTACTGCGCATTGACCGCAATTGCGTACTCGCTATTTAGAAAAAGAATTCCAGATAGCTTCGTGAAAGCCATCGACCGTTTTATCAAACGTACGATGAATCGTCGATATGCTTCCATTCTTCTCGGCGCATTCATGATCCTGCCGATGTGGGGCATGACCGATGGTTTTGGAGTTGATACGTCTGCCGATGAATTGACACCGAGATTTTTTCCATTTGTTATTTACGGCATGTATTTTTTTCTCGGCTGGATAATCTACCGACAAACTTCGCTGTTAGAAAATTTTACCAGGTTCAAACGCAGCAATCTTTCCTTTGCGTTAGGGCTAATCTTTTTATTGATTATTTTAAGTTTGTTATTCAGCGATCCGCCACCTGCTTACGCAAGAATTATTCTGGCTGGCATCAATACCATTTATGCCATTGCAAGCATGTGCAGCGTGTGGGCCTTCCTGGGTTATATGCTGTCGTTGTTTTCAAATTCAAATAAAAAAGTGCGCTGGTTATCAGATTCAAGTTATTGGGGCTATCTCGTACATTTGCCAATTCTTGGTTTCTTCCAGATACTTGTTACGACCCTGCATTTGTTCTGGGGAATAAAACTTCTTCTAATTTTTGTTCCCGGCATCAGCATCGTCTTTTTCACATATCGTTATGCAGTACGAAACACCGTTATGGGTCTATTATTGAATGGAAAGAAACAACGCTGAAAAATTATTTTTCATAACGTTCATCGATATGCGACGATTTTTATTTTCTATCAACCGCGACAATCTGCACAGGGCCCGACAATCCGGATGGCAACAATTTTGAACTTGCCTGGTAGAAAGGCATTGTTGTGTACGTGATTTTGTTTGTAACCCCAGGTTGCGCATCACCAATCAACCGGTTAACCCAAAGATTAGTGACGCGTATTTCCAGTTTATTTTCGCCGGCCTTTAATGCGCTTGTAATATTGATGCGAAATGGTTTTCTCCAAAGAATACCTTGAGATTTAGCATTCACAAATACTTCGGCAATATTTTTTACTTCGCCAAGGTTCAACCATAATTCTGTACCTTTTGTAAACCAATTGGCGGGTGCTGTAATTTTTTTCGTGTAAATACCGGTACCGGAAAAATATTTTACGCCAGCATCGGCATTGTCATTCCACATCGAAAGTTCATTCAATTGTATCGAAGCAGGCGCACCGCGATCTTTCTGAAAACTGAGATCCCATGGGCCGCCTATTGTTGATAGAGTTTTCACTTTCACATCAGGCAATGCAATAGATGCTTTTACGGCTTTGTCTTTGAACACTACAAAGAATGCATCGCTGGGTTCCATATGAAGTTTGACTTTTGTGATCCCGTTTTCAATATTGTACGACAATGCTTCTGTTTTACCTGTTTCCGGGAACCACAGTTCAGGAACCTTTCCTTCGATACGAAATGTTGCATCCAGGTCCTCTACCCTATCTGTTCTGTTATTCACCCAATAAATATCACGATCGTTTGCTTTTCGATGAACATATAAAAGTTTTGTAGCTGCTCCAGGTTTGTTATAAGTGAAATCTGGCGCAACATTGATTGCGGGCAGCAATTCGTTCAAAGATTTTCCTTCGGTAACTTTTGCATTGGATGAAGACCATATTTCACTCACCAGTTTTTTAAATTCATTTTGATCATCGGCCAAACTCGGCGTTGCCATTGGCTTAATGCCTGTTACCGTTGCGCCTGCTTTTACCAACATATTTATTTTGCGCAATACCGGCAAAGACATTTTAACGGCGTTACTATCGAGCACCAACACACGATAACTCATACCGCTTGGCGTAACAAGTTTTCCATCTCTCACACTTAATAAATTGATGAGTGCATCCGAGTTGATGAAATCATAATTATAACCTTCTGGTATTTCCGGTAATTTTTTTCCGAATAAAGAAGTGATATTATTGTCTTCACCATAATAGTAAACGATATCCGCAACAAATTTCCCCTGCTGCAACATGTAGCTGCTTCTTGCGAGATAAGCAGTCCATGCCTTTGCTTGTTCCGCCCATGTTTCATGACGATTGAACCACTGACCAAATGGCCCGAGACCGAGTCCGGGAATTTTATCATCAGTCGGTTGATGCACCGAACAATGAATCACAAATCTATTTAAACCACTTGCCAATGCAAGATCGGCAGTAGGTTTTAAAATTTCCGGCGAATAAGACCAGGCCGATCCTCCGATACCAAGCGCAGTCAATGATTCGGCCGCTGCAATATTCTGTCCATATATATCCGCCACTGAACCGGATTCGCGGATATCTGCAACATGATAGGTCAGATCATTTTTATTGATAAAAATATTTGGTGTCCAAATCGCTGACATCGGTATCGCTGCTGTCTTCTTCACTTCCATTCCATCCGAAATCAATGCGCGTCCGTTTTCATGCGACTCCGAATAACGTTTCATTCCACGAGCTGCAAGAATTTTTGTCAACCCATCATAGTGATATTCTGAAACCATATCACTCAAAGTTTTTCTGAAATCAAACAAAAATTGTTCGCTTGCTTCTGCGCTTTCAATAATAGCGCCAGTCAACACAGGCATCCAGGGAATAATACTATAGCCACGCCGTTTCTGAAATTCTGCAGGAAGATTTGCTGTCCAGTTTTGTGCACCTGCCTCCCAACTATCGGTAACCATAAATTGCAATCCTCCTTTGTTTCCCATCAAACCACCGGTTGCGTTTTTGTATTGGTCGAGATAATTTTCGAAATAGTTTTTTATAGCAACAGGATCGAGCTTGTCCACTTCGAGGCCAGTTGCTTCAGGCGAAGCGGGATGATTGTCGATGCCCAACAACGAATATCCAAAACGAACTACCATCCATTCACCAGCAGGTGCGGTCCAGTTCAACGTGCCATCAGCATTTAATTTATTGGTGAGATCGATGATATCGTTTTTCAAAATCACATCATTTGTAGATGATGTTGTTTTTGTATTCAAATCCCCAACAGGCGCAAACGCATCTTTTTCTTCGAAACGATTTATCACGTCGGCAGGATGCAAATATATTTCTGCGATCTCTGTACCGGGAACCATCACAGGTGGCGTGTTGATGCCGACCATTGCGGCCATCGTATTTACTTTTGGCGGAGGATTCTTTACCGTCACCCGAAAAAATTTTGCAGTAGTAGCAGGTATTGCAATCGTTTGTTGTAGTATAGCACCTGGTGGAATATGGCAGATAAATTTAAAATTCACTCCGTCATCACTGGCTTCCAATGTTCGCGAATCTGCGGATGCAGCGCCCATTCCAAATATGCCCGGCTCTCCACCACCTACGATTGTTATTGCTTTAATCGTTTGTGCCTGTGAAAATGCAAACTGTATCCACGCAAAACCTTTTGCAGAATCTCTTGGTAAAAGAACGGATGTGTTTAGATCGCCATCTGTTAATTGTTGTAATGTAAAACCTCCACCGCTTGATGTTACGACTGCACCAAGATCACTTAATGATTTATTTGCTGCCGGTAATTTGTAAGCCACTACCGCAACATCTTTATAAACTTTAGGAAGTTTTGAAGGATCCACCGTTTCACTCATGCCGGGCTGTAAAGAAATATTTTGAAAAGGACCGGTAATCCCTGGCTGCTGTGGTACTTTTATATTTGATACTCCGCCTTTCACGCGTGTTTCTGTCCAAACAATTTTTTTCATACCGTCCTCCGGCTTAACCCAAGGGCCACCGCTTTCACTCCAGCCCGGAGAACCTGCAATTGCCATTTCCAAATGCAAAGAGTCTGCAAGTCTTGTGGTGAATTGAAACGCGTCTTTCCAATCGGGCGTCATAAATGTCAAACGTTTTTCAACAATCTGCGGAGTGAATAATGATGCATCAAAATTCTGAAAGCCGCCAATTCCTTCGCGATGCATCCATTCCAAATCTTTTCTGATTCCATCTTTGGTGATATTTCCATTCATCCAATGCCACCACACACGAGGCTTTGCCGTGTTCGGCGGAGTTACGAAACCTGCATAGACATTATCTTTCGAAGAGCTGTTTGCCTGGGAAAAAACAGTCGTTGAAACAAGAAATACTAAAAGGAATGAGAAAAGACTTTTTAACATGATGACAAGTTTGAATGTCAAAAGTAAAATAGCCGAATGATAAAACTGTGATGAACTGTTGTGAGGTATCTGGAATTAGCAACCCCTGGATTAATTTTATCCTTAGATACTGTAACTATGTGCACCTATGTTTCTACTGTGCCTATGTGGTGAAAAAACACTTGGCTCTACGGCGAGTTTTTTTTCACCACATAGGCACAGTAGAAACATAGGTGCACATAGGGATTTCAAAATACCTAATACGGGGGAAACGTCTATTTCAAATGTTGCTCATCGTATTGAGACGTTATCTACCAACCGGTACATTTGTGTGAGTTCTAAAACTATCCATTGGCGTTGTAACGCTTAACTAACGCCAATGGATAACTGAAAAAGATTATTACGCCATTTTATTGAGATAGTTGTAACTGTTCGTAACATTCTCCAAAGGATGTGGCGCCTGGTCCTGCTCGACAAAGAAATATTTCATTCCTGAAATTTTTGCATTATCAAAGATTCGCTTGAAATCAACGACGCCAGATCCTACTTCAGCAGGCGACATGGTAGTTTTGTCAAGATCCTTCACATGCCAAAGCGGGTAACGGCCCGGATGCAGTTTAAATAATTCAATAGGATCCTGTTTCGCCTTTGTTGCCCAGGCAAGATCCATTTCCATTTTTACATTTTCTTTATCTGTATTATTTAAAATATAATCGAAAGGACGAACGCCATCGATTGTATCAAATTCTGTCTGGTGATTATGATATGCAAATTGAACACCATTCTTTTTACAAGCCTCACCAGCCTTGCTGAAAACATCCACAGCAGTTTTTATTTCATCCATCGTGCTAACGGGAATGCTTGAACACACCAGATAGCTCAGTCCGCCTTCTGCTGCTTCGTCGGCAAGTTGCTGATAATTCTCTTTCAGGTTTGCCATCTTTGGCATATTCTTAAATCGTTCCGCCATCTTTTGGATTCGCGCAGAATCATCCGCATTTTTGGCCATCTTCATAATCTGCTCGATGGTAAAAGGAGCGCCACCAACATGCGCCGAACGCCAATGCATACCTGTATCTTTCACCATTGCTGCAAACTCTTTGGGCTTGAAACCATAATAAGTTCCTTTCTGCGATCCCGCACTTTCTAATTCCTTGTAACCGATCGCAGCTACTTTTTGTAATGTCCCCTTGGTATCATTGGTCATCAAATCTCCGAGAGTATAGAGTTGAAGACCAATGTGCATTTTACTTTTATTTTCAAAAAACTCACTGGCCCGACCAAGACGTGGTGCTAATAATCCGGCTAAAGCAAACGCGCCTGACTGCTGTAGAAATTTTCTCCTGTTTGTCATGATGAAATGGTTTTATTGTGAAGATGGTTTTTACTCAATGGCCATTAATTGTTTCGATGAGATGTTCCTACAAATTACTGGTCCTAACAACTTCTCAGGTTAAAGCTAGCTATTTGTAATGTTTTTTATAATTGTTTTTTCATGCGTAGTGACTCAATTGAAATTTCTATTTGTAACTATGTGCCTATTGCGTGGTGACAAACCTCAAAAATATTTTAGGCCTCACCCCTTGCCCCTCTCCTTTAGTAGAGGGGTTGGGGTGAGGGTTGACTCGTAATAATTTTCAAAAATGAGTCACTTCCTTTTGATGAAGACTACCAGGAATAAATGCTATTTGAAATACAATTTTCGATCAGAAGAGGACAATATATATCTGAACAACATATTTGTCACGCAGAATGTTGAGCTAAAAAAATATAGTTTGAAAGACAGTTTTGAATAAAAACCAATAGATATTTTTGGCGATTAACCATCATCCACAATCGCTCTTTATGATTCCAGAAAATAAACAACTTGCCGTAAAAAAAGCCTTGCAAACCGCGTTCGGAGTAAATGAATTTGAAGATATTCAACAATTAGTAAAAGGACTTTCCGGATCATTGGTTTCTAAAATTACTGTCCGGGGAAATCCATACGTGTTACGTATAGTAACGCGCCAAGACTCGAGAGACAGTCCCACACATTATTTTGACTGCATGCGATCTGGCGCAGAAGCTGGCCTTGCACCAAAAATACATTACCTGGATACTGAAGATAAAATTTCGATCATTGATTTTATAAAAGAAAAACCTTTTGCAATCGCTGATGCCAAAGAAAAAATGGCTGATGTGATCAAGCGCCTGCATACGTTACCAAAATTTCCCAATCGAACAAATTATGTTGACGCTGCCGATGGTTTTCTTCAAAAATTTAAGGCTTCTGATATCCTTCCCGAAAATGCGACTAAAGATATTTTTGAATCCTACGCGCGCATCGCAAATGTTTATCCTCGTAACGACAAAGAGAATTGGGTTTCTTGTCACAATGATCTCAAGCGCGACAATATTATTTTCGATGGCGCACGGCCCTGGCTCGTTGATTGGGAAGCCGCTTTTTTAAATGACAGGTATATGGATCTTGCAGCTATGGCGAATTTTATTGTACGAAGTGAGAAAGACGAAGCCGAATTTTTGGACAGATACTTCGGGAGAGCGGCTGATGAATATGAACGCGCGCGGTTCTTTTTGATGAGCCAGATAATTCATATGTTCTGTTTTACCTTATGCATGGTGACCGCCGCAGGAGGAAAACCAGTTGACGTAAGCAATATCAACAAACCAGGTTTCAATGCCTTTCATGACAGCTTATGGAATGCGGAAATAGATCTTGGAAAAAGTGAAGCAAAATTAGAATATGCATGGGCCCATATCGAAGAATATGCACGCAAAATGCAGATGAAGCGCTTTGAAGATTCGTTATCGATCGTTTCGAGGCATATTAAATAAAAAAAGACTCTTAAAGAAAATTTTTTCATACATTTTTTCTTTGTGCCTTTGCGTCTTTGCGTGAAAATTTATCTCCCGAATATTCGAGAGTGAAATTTTCGCGCAAAGACGCAAAGGCACAAAGAAAAGTCTGCAAGCAATAAACAATTCCTAACCACTAGTCACTTACTACTTGCCACTAGTCGACAAAACTGTGCTGCAAATATTGACTCCACGCACTCGAGCAACTATCGAAACATTCAATTTGTGGTACCAAACCCTGGTGCGTGAAGGTGATTTGCGTTTTATCGCCCAACGTAGAAACTTCAAAACTAATTTTGGTTCCTGTCCATTCGTTTTTGTTTTTAAGAAAAGTCAGTTCGCTGTCAGTCACAAGCCAGACGATTTTTTTATCGGGAACAACTTCTATCAATTTTTGTTTGGAATAATGCATCCCTCCACCTGCGCGAAAAATAAACTCTTCATTGAGGTTGTCTGTGTTTCCTTCAAATGTTTCCGAATACAAACCCGACCACCATCCGCGAACATTCTTGATGGCATTAAAAGCTTCCTTTGGCGTTTGATCGACCAACATCGTCCTCGTGAAATCTTGATTTTTCATTTTCGTTTTTTTCTTTTTATTGAAATAATTTTTTTCTGTCACAAAACTATTGTCTAAATAAAAGATTCATAGGGTGTAAAATAGACATTGTAGTGGGTTGATTCGGACAATACAAAATTCTATCTTTGAAGAAAATTGATAATGAAACATCTTGCTATAATAGTCCACGGGGGACAAAATAACTTAAGCAGCATTGTCGGCACGCACGAAATATTTACCAGCGCGAATAAATATTGGAAAAATACAAACGGGAAAGAGTTGTTCAAAATTCAGTTGGTGGGAATTTCGAAAAAAGTAGCATTCGAAGACGGCCTTTTTACCGTGAAGATTGACGCCAACATTTCAAACATTAGCAAAACCAATCTTATCGTCATTCCTTCATTGAATCACAATTATAAAAAAGCCGAGAAGGGAAATAAATTGCTCGTTGAATGGATCACCGAGAAATACAAAGAAGGCGCCGAAATAGCGAGTATATGTTCCGGCGCTTTTATGCTTGCTTCATCAGGTTTGTTAGATGGAAAAACCTGTTCTACACATTGGGCGCATGCAGATGCTTTCAGAAATCAATTCCCAAAAGTGAATTTGCAAACTGATAAATTAATCACCGATGAAAATGGAATTTATACCAATGGCGGCGCTTATTCCTTTCTGAACCTGGCGATTTACCTGGTAGAAAAATATTTCGATCGGAAAACAGCTATCTATTGTTCGAAAATTTTCCAGATTGAAATGGATCGCAATAGCCAGTCGGCATTTGCCATATTCACCGGTCAGAAATTGCATGGAGATGAAATGGTCATAAAAGCGCAGGCATATATTGAAAGCAAATTGGATGAAAAAATTTCTGTTGAAGATTTGTCGTCGAAGTTTGCGGTGGGCAGAAGGAACTTTGACAGAAGGTTTATCAAGGCAACTGGCAATACCCCACTTGAATACTCACAAAGAGTAAAAATTGAATCGGCAAAAAAATCATTTGAGACTAGCCGCAAAAACATCAATGAAGTGATGTATGAAGTTGGCTATTCCGATGTGAAAGCATTTCGCGAAGTCTTTAGGAAGATCACAGGGATGTCGCCGCTGGAATATAGAGCAAGGTATAATAAGGAATCAGCGGTGCAAGCATGGTAAGTTGATTTGATTATAACGCTTATAAGTTAGCATAAAACGAGAAAGCCACTTGTATGAAGTGGCTTTCTCGACAATCTAACGGTATCGGTTAGCCGTTACAATTTTTACAAGAACAATCACTACCGCAATTGCAATCTGCACAAGTACAATTAGGGTTGCTACATTTTTGATTCCCTGTCGAATTTGCCTGGTTGAATCTAACATTTGATTTCATAAATTTTGTTTTATAGATTAATAATTTGATGATGCAAAGCTATGATCCGAATCCAGGATCACCGTTACGCTATTTTGGGAAAGAGTTACAGGATTTTTGGTTCCTGCTACGGTGTGTTTAATTCCAAAAATTCCATAACAAAATCTCAAAATTGTACAACGACCCGAAAATGAGCGATCAGACACTTCTCTTTGCGCCCTTGCGTTTTTGCGTGATATTTTCACGCTCGAATATTCGGGAGAGAAATTTTCGCGCAAAGACACAAAGGCACAAAGCAAAACAGCTTATTTTTTTACTTATTTTTCGAAGCAAGTGCCACAGGAACAGTTTCGACCAGCTCAAGCGATTTAACCATATCTTTTGTTCCGCTTTTGTATTTTAAGAAATGAGGCGATGCAATATGTGCCTTATAAGCATCCTGGTCGGCATATATTTCCAGGATGGTGATATGTGTAGGGTTATCTTTTTCGGACACCGCATTCAAAGTGAGTACGCCCGGCTCTACGCGCACCGAAGTTTCTATTTCTTCCTTGAGCATGGTTTTGTAATTCTCCAGTTGAGCCGGATCGATTTGAAGTTTTGCCAGCCGGACGATTTTGTTTTTTTCCTGTGCTGCAGCGCGATCAAAAAACAATAGCGAGGGTATCGATGCAGCCAGAATTAAAAAAAGTCCGTGCCGAAGGCCCGATATTCGCAATAATCTGTTGTAGAATTTTCTGAATTTATCATTCAGATATGGGAATCGTAAAGTTGTTTCTATTTTCATCTTTTTTCATTTTAATTTCTTTGAAAATAAATTAGAGAAATTAGTGGTTCCGCAAATACAATGTAAACTAGTACAAATATTAAATACATTTACCAAGTCGACTTGTAATTCGATACTGAGGTAGTTTGATATTGGAGCAGCGCGAATCTGTAAAAAAGAAAAATTATGAAATACCTGTTAAGTGGTTTTTTCTTGATGTCAACACTAATTCAATGTAGCAGCAACCGATCCGATACAATGGAGAAATTCAGGGGAATGTGGAAACTGGATAAATATGAATCATACGATTCGGCCACCAACAGTTGGCTGCCCTCTCTGAATCGACAGGGATATACCGGCTACATTTTATACGATGGCATCGGTCATATGGGAGTTCAATTGATCCCTCCCGGATTTTCAGATTTTGATGCTGATAAGCCGATCGACAGTCTCGATGCAAAAGAGCAAACAAGAATTTTAAAACTGCAATTGCGGAGTTTTATATATTTTGCCGATGCGAAAATTATTGAAAAGGAAAATAGTATCGAACATCACAAATTACTTTCTAACGATCCCATAGAATGGGGCACGACAAGTACAAGAAATTTTGAATTCAGAGGAGACACCCTGATATTAACTGCAAAAGAGCTAATCGCTGGTTTAAAAACAAGATTACGCTGGGTGAAATGTAAATAATAACTACAACCGCAGATATGCTGCCAATTGTAAAATATTATTATTTGTTTTCACGGATCCTCGTCCTGCGATGTATTGATACATATAACCCAGCTCTGCATCGTACTTGGGAGAAAAACGATATCCAAGAGAAATATAAGCCCTGTTCTGATCAAAGAATTTTCCATTCGTCGCATATGCATCACCAATATTCACAAATATTTCATCCTGCAAAGAAAAGAAAACACCTCGTTGAAATTTTCTTCCGGTGTTAGGTGAAACTGGAATGATGGTTCTTACAAAATACCGGAATCTGGATGAAAAATTATAGCCACTTGTTTCCAATTTATCATCCTTCACCACACTCGTGCTGATAAAACGCTGCTCGAGGCGAAAACGATTTTGTATGGTGATGAAATGATCACTCAAACTCAATGAACGATTCAGAATATATTGCTCCCATATCCGATGCTCGGGTCCCCACCCCCTGACATTATCAACGCTTCGATGATGCGCAACAATTGCATAGCCGATCGTGAGCGACTGATTTCCCTTGAAATTGTAAATAATTCCGGGGCGAAATATAAAAGTCTGTGCATCCTTCAGCTCGTTGCCCGATCTCAGCTGGCTTTCCAAATGCAAACTAAATTTACTACTCAGTTTGGTGGTGCTAAACACCGCGGCCCAACCACTGAATTGGTTGACAGTTTGCGCAGCAGCATGACGTGGAAAATTAAAGACGATTGTTATGGCAATAACAACGCATAACGAATTCAACTTTGAAAATGACTTCATAGATTTCGAGGTAACTAGTTAAGAGTGCGGCAATTTACATCATTAAAGAATATTCTCTCGATATATGATGTGTTAAATCGAATATTTGAGGTATAGAATTTTTCTATGTGTACCTATGTGCCTACTGTGCCTATGTGGTGAAAAAAAACCTACATATTTGAGATTTTTTTTCACCACATAGGCACAGTAGGCACATAGGTACACATAGAGAGAATCGCGGACAATAGAATTATTTCTCATACTATATACTACTATATTTCATATCTTTTTTTAGTATAACAATTTCTTTGCAAATTCAATATCCCATTCAACTATCATTACCCGATTTATATTATTGTATCTTTATCGCGTGACGCAAGCATTCGAAATAATAAAATTAACTCCCGAACTAAGCAGGAAATATGCAGACATGCCTTCCAAACCTCATCGGCATGACTACGAAGAAATAATTATTGTATCAAAAGGAAATCCACAGCACTTCATCGATTTCAACAAAGAAACAATCACGCCGCCGATTGTGATTTATGTGGCACAGGGAAAGATCCACCAATTTTTACCCGATACAAAAACTGAAGGCTGGGCCATTCGTTATAAAACGGAATTTATTCCGGAAAGCAGGTTTCATTTTTATTCCAACTTTCTCGACAATATCAATTATCCGTTCGAATCCGCAGAATGTACCAGCAAACTGGATACCATGTGCGCATTGATGCTGGATGAATATAAGCTGGCTCACCCGGATTTTATTATGATTAAGCATTTGTTATTGGCGCTATTATCGAAATTAGAACAAGAGGGAAAGAATCGTTTCAGGCAGGAAAGCAATTCCAACAACACACAACTGATTTCCTTTAACAATTTTTTAAAAATAGTAGAAGCCAACTATAAAAGACCGGAAGGAGTCGAGTTCTATGCGGATAAGATGAATATGTCTGTTCGTAACCTGAATCTTATCTGCCATTCTATTTTTAATATGAGTGTATCTGAAATTGTAGAAACAAGAAAATTGATAGAAGCGCGACAATTGCTCCTCAATACAGATTTGTCTATCTCCGAAATAGGGTATGAATTAGGCTATAATGAAAAAGCTTATTTCACGCGCGTTTTCTCCAAGAAAACGGGACTCACTCCTACTGAGTTTCGCAACCAGATGTCGGCCCTCATTTCCTAAAAGTGCAACAGGTTTACTCAAAACTGTAACCACCCACGCAGGTTCCTGGTGCAATTTTGTGTTGTCAATTCCGGAGATAAAAATCTTAAAATTAAAATATGAAACATCAACCTCTCACGCTGAAAGCAATGGCAGCGGTTGTGACAATCGTTGCCTTCAGCAGTTGTGCAAATAACAGTGGAACAAGCACTGCCAGCCAATCAGAGATCGATTCGTTGAAAAGCCAGGTAAAAGAACTCACAGCAGGCAATGAAACCATTGCGAAAAACCTGGTAACATTCGACACATTAGATTTCACAGTGTTCACCAACCAGGATTGGACAAGATTACACGAGAGTCATGCAAAGGATATTAAAGTAAACTGGCCCGACGGACATTTTACAACAGGCATTGACAAGCATATCGAAGATTTGAAAGCCATGTTTGTATATGCACCGGACACAAGGATCAAACAGCATCCTATTCGATTTGGTTCTGGAAATTATACTGCAGTCACGGGTATCATGGAAGGCACTTTTACAAAACCAATGCCGATCGGAAATGGAAAATTTATTCAACCAACCGGCAAAAGCTTCAAACTTCCAATGGCCACGATCGGAATATGGAAAGATGGGGTGATGACAGAAGAATATTTATTCTGGGATAACCAGACATACATGAATCAATTGGGATTGGGTAAATAATTTTTAACCTAAAAAAAAATAAAAAATGGAAACAACAACACTAACAAAAACAAAATGGGTATTGGACCCATCACACAGTGAACTTACATTTAAAGTAAAACACCTGATGATATCCAATGTAAAAGGCGAATTCAGAAAATTCCAGGCAGAAATTGACGGAGATGATTTCACAAAATCAAAAGTGCAAGTCACAATCGACGCGTCTTCTATTTACACCAATGATGATAACCGTGACGGACATTTGAAAGCCGCTGATTTTTTTGATGTAGAAAATCATAAGGATATTTTGTTTGAAAGCAAATCTTTTAAAAAAGTTGACGATGGTACTTATAAATTAAATGGAACACTTACCATCAAAGGCATCAGCAAGGATATAACACTCGATGTAGAATTTGGCGGTACGAATAAAGATCCGTGGGGAAATGAAAAATCCGCATTTGCAATAAGCGGAAAAATCAATCGCAAGGATTGGGGATTGAATTGGAATGCTGCGTTAGAAACAGGAGGTGTATTGGTGAGTGATGAAGTGAGAGTGAGTGCCGAAGTTCAATTTGTAAAACAAGCATCATAATAAATTATTTTTTGCAGATGGACAGAACGGATTTTTTAAAATTAATGGCGGTTCTGCCGTTAACAGAAGCAACAATGAAACTAAAAGAACTCAATAAAATAACAGAAACTTTTAACAGCACGGAGAAAATGCCCGTGCTGTTTCTTGGTCATGGCAGTCCGATGAATGCCATTGAAGAAAATGAATTTGTAAAAGGTTTTAGACAGGTTGGAAAAACAATTCCAAAACCGGCGGCTATTCTTTGCGTTTCTGCACACTGGGAAACAAAAGGGACTTTCGTAACCGCGATGGAAAAACCAAATACGATTCATGATTTTGGAGGATTTCCGAAAGCATTATTTGATGTGCAGTATCCTGCGCCGGGAGATCCTGAACTCGCCAAAGAGACAAAAAAAATTATCAAAAAAACAGATGTCGGGCTCGATCAAAATTGGGGCCTGGATCATGGCGCATGGAGCGTGATAAAACATTTATATCCTGCCGCAGATGTGCCGGTGATACAGATGAGTCTTGATTATACGCAAACGCCGCAATATCATTATGAGCTTGCCAAAGAACTTTCATCTCTTCGTGATAAAGGAGTGTTGATTATTGGCAGTGGGAATATGGTGCACAATCTCCGTATGATTGCATGGGATAAATTGCATGAATCAGGTTTTGGGTTCGACTGGGCAATAGAAGCAAGCGAAAAAATGAAAAAATATATTTTGGATGGAGATTACCAGCAATTGATCGATTATAAATCACAAGGCAGGGCTTTTGATTTGGCGATTCCATCACCCGATCATTATCTTCCTTTGCTTTATACTTTGGCATTGAAAAACGAAAACGAAAAAATCAGTTTGTTCAATGACAAACCTGTTGCGGGCTCTCTCACGATGACATCATTAAAAATAGAAGCTGCATAGCAATTGGAACGAGCCGACGGCTGATCTGCTCGCTCCAAAAATCAACGACCCGTTTTTTGTCCGAGATGTCCAGGATATCGCGCGCCTTCGATTGTTGCTCTGTAAAAATTAAAAATGTAGAAGGAATCTGAATAAAATAAAGGCAGAAAATACACCCAGCATAAAAATAAGGAGCAACTGAAATATCGAAACTTGTCGATTAGAGCCAAACATTGCAAAAAATTTAATGATTAAGAGGTAGCTACTATCTAAAAAAAAGTGACCAATTTTATCGTAGCGAATATCATTCAAAATCTCTGGATAAAATGTGACTTAAGTTACATCTTGCAAATAACAAAAGGATAACATTTTTTAAGCAGCAGGATTGATCGATCCGGAAATATTGACCTGATTAAATGCCGATGAAAGAATACGTTGAAATATGCATGAATATTTGCGAAGCAAAATCTGAATCATGCCTTAGATGATTTTTTTTTAAATATAAATTGTGAGAGAAGAGAAAAGCAACTATTGCCACCTGCGCTACAAAATTATAATTGTGTTGTGACTCATTTTTATTTTCCCACGATCCTCCATTTTCTTCAGCAATCTTGAGATAACTTCCCGTGATGAGTTTAGACTTTTTGCAATTTCCTGGTGGCTAATTTGCAGCGTATTGGAATTTTTTACCTCGCTAAACCGTTTCAAAAAGAATTCTATTCTTTCATCGAGTTTGCGAAAAGCAATACTGTCAATCAGGTCAAGATAAAAACCATAATATTGAACGGATGTCTGCAGGATATATTTATACCAGCGGTCATATTTTCTCGCAAGCATATCTTTATCCGCAAATGACATTTGGAGAACATGAGTTGGTTCGATGGCAGCAATACTGATCAATGCTCTTTTTGCAGTTTCCGGGCTGTCGTCTGATATGGATACACCAAAGCTGTTGCCGGCTTTCAAATATGCAATGACAAATTCGCCTTCGGCATCATCCGATTGAAATGCTTTTGCACTTCCCTGTAATATGATGGTAATATTCCTTACCGTGTCGCTCTTTCGCAAAAGTATTTCACCTGTATTATAAAATCTGGCGCTGGACAATTTTTCAATATCATCGATCAGCTCTTTTTCAAAACTTGGAAATACCTGGTTAATCATTATTAAATTTTCTATTACTCGAGGAAGTATAAACTTCTATATTTTAAACAAAATAAAATATTTTTTATTCAGTATAATTTAATATACGAAATATCAAACTCTACTACCGTCTCAGTTTGATTTTAGAGGCGGAAGGTATAGGGTGTAGGGTATGGCAGGGCTTGTTTCAATTCACGATTTTTATTTTTCATCCTACGCAACATTATTAACTAACTGTCTGCCATACCCTACACCCTATACCTTCCACCCCATACCCTATACCTTACACCCTATACCTTCCACTTCTAAAATCAAACTGAGACACTACCGAAATTTCATATATTTTAAAAATACACGAATAATTGTTAATGCGCGGTTATTACGGAAAACAACAAATTTGAATAATGTATCAGTTTGCTGGAAAATAATATCAAGCTTACAATGAAAATAGCAGTCATGCAGTTGGAACCCGAGGCGACTTACAACCTTTTATTACAATTTGAGTCGACCACTCCACGATTATTAGTAAGTAAGTTTCTGTCGTGGAGTGTTCGACTCAAACTTCAAATGCCCAAATTCGATTGTTCTAAATAAATATGATTTGGTTAAAGCGTATTCATATCTGCACTCTTCAGCAATATTTTTTTTATCAAAACAATCTGGCCCAGGTGATAATGTGCATGTTCAGTAACACCGTGAAGATTTCGATAATAAGTTCCGTATTTTTCGTGGACAAAAATTTCATCGAGCTTTGCTTCCTGCAATTGCTCGACCAGCTCCACAAATTTTTGCGCGTCGGCCCATGTTTTATTTAATAATTTCTCCCAATCTTCCTGCGATTCTATTGGAGGAACATTGAAACTGTATTGATCTTTTGCGGTGAGCGGCACTCCCACCAGGACTTTCGAAATTGCCTCAACATAATAATTGATATGAAAAACAAGTGCGGCAATTGTATTGAAAGAATAAATTTTAGTTGTGGCGAGTTTCCAATTTACATCAGCGAGTTCAGTTTTAAGATTTACTGCCGTCCAGTTTCCACCAAAATGAACTTCACGAAAATGTTTTGCGATTTGGACTGTTAAATTCATGGCACACCCAGCATTGTTTATTGCCGGTGCTCCAATTTAGTATATAAGATTTGATGGTTCAAAAAAATCGGAGCTGCATGTATCAATAATTGAGCGTAATACCTGCTCCAAGTTTCATATCGCTATCGTAATGCGTGGATAAAGAAAAATATTTTGTAATTACATATCGGAAGCCAACCATATATTCTCTGTCAGTATTCACCATAAAATTAAATCGCAATCGACTGGTAACTGCGAGATCTTCCCTGCTCAACTGGAAACGCAGTTTGCCATCCATATCAACCCTTGCATCTGCAATGACGAGCATTGGCAACATATATTGCACACCGGCACAAAATACTTTTCTATTGTCTTTTGAATCTGCTTGTCCGAAAATATTCTTTTCGCCTCCATTGGTTTTTCGATAACGAAAATCCCATCCGATATAAGGAAACCAAAATTGCATCTTGCCAAAATATCTTCCGAAATGACTTTCACTTTCATATCCACTTCTGTCGTTCAAACCAATCCTCCATTCTGTTTGAAAGCGATATCTTGTATTTGATATCAATATTTCACCATCGGTTCCATTGCTTTCCAGGCTTATTTTCGCTTGTGGATGGATCATCCTGTCATCCATATACACCATTTTTAATGCCATGGCCGGGTCCGGCACTTCGGGGTTAGGCGGCGAATTTTCATAACTAAATATTCTTCCCATTCCGCTCATCATATGATAGAGAATGTGACAATGGAAAAACCAATCGCCACTTTCGGTCGGTGCGAATTCAATCGTGTCCGTTTCCATTGGTAATATATCCAATGTATTTTTTAACGGCGCATACTCACCCTGTCCGTTCAATACTCTAAAAAAATGTCCATGCAAATGCATTGGATGACGCATCATGGTGCCGTTGTATAAAATGATGCGAACGTTTTCTCCTTTTTTTATTAGAATCTTATCTGTCTCGGAAACTGTTTTATGATCGATGCTCCATACATATCGGTTCATGTTTCCCGTCAGGTTGAAACGCAATAGTTTGACAGGAGCATCCGGCAAAGTTGTTTTTACGGGTGATTTTAGCATTGAATAGTTCAATGTTACCATATTTTTTGGGGTCGTACTGCGCATATCCATACCCGGTATACTATCCATTATATGCCCAGGTGTTTTTGTATCAGCTGTCAATTCGGAGTACATTACTGAATTCATATCCATCACCTGGTTACTCATCTGCATTCCCATATCATCCATCGTGCCATCCATCTTCATCATGCTATTCATCATTTTCATTCCCTCAAAATATTTCAGCTTGGGCAATACTGGTGCATTCATTTTCATTCCTTGTCCAAGCCAAAGCGATGTGGATTTCGTGCGGTCTTCGGAAGTTGCTTTCAACTCATAGCTCATATCATCGGGTATCGTCACGATTATATCATATGTTTCTGCAACGGCAATGATCATACGATCAACTTCAACAGGCACTACATCCATACCATCATTCGCAACAACACCGATTTTTCCCCCTGCATATTGCAACCAAAAATAAGTGGAAGAAGAGCCGTTCACAACATGCAATTTTATTTTGTCGCCTGCCTTTAACTCCGTCACTTCGTTCTCAGGTTTCCCATTCATCAAGAACTTGTCATATGCCACATCACTAACATCCATCGCCATCATTCGTTTCCATTCGTTTGTGATTTTAGTTTTCAAATAACCTTCTTTGATTGCTTCGGCATAATTTTGCGTGGTTCTTTTTTTTATTCCATACCAATCGGTAGCAGTATGCAGACTTCTATCCACCTGGTATGGATTTTCGTCCGTCCAGTCGCTGATCAGCATCGTGTACTCACGCATCGGTTCTTCTTTCTTTTTACGAATGACGAATGCACCATACATACCGCTTTGCTGTTGCCATTGGGTATGCGAGTGATACCAATATGTTCCGCTTTGCACAAGCGGAAATCTAAACAAATGTGTTTCGCCGCCCTTGATAGGCATCGTAGTCAGGTAAGGAACGCCGTCATATTGATTTGGCAGAACGAGTCCATGCCAATGTATACTCGTCTCTTCCTTTACATTGTTGTGTACATATATTTCAGCAGTGTCGCCTTCTGTAAAATAAAGCGTCGGCGCCGGGATGGAACCATTGATAGCAATGGCGTGTTTTTGTTTGCCCGTAAAATTTACAATCGTATCGGTGATGTATAGATGATAAACGACGGTATTTACTTTCCCGGGATTGGCAGAATTGTCAACCGTATCATGCCGGACAGACGCGTGCATATTATGTTGTGCATGCGCCATCGCCGATGCCAAAATCATTATAGAAATAAAAATTATCTTTCTCATGATAAATTTCCTCGCTGCGTTCTATCCATCCAGGATAATAAAATCATTTGATGGTGTTTGTTACGGAACCACAGGTAAGCATCTGATTGCCGTAATAAGGATTTTTAATTTCAATTTCATTACTCAGCCAATGAGCTTTTTTCATTGGACAATAATCCTGGTAAACCGGATGGCTGGATAGCTTTACAGCTTTTGCCAACGCGTACATATTATCCGAGAGTTTTGCAAAGTGTTCCCGTTGATGCTCTATATTTTTTACCTCTGAAATATGCCGTGCATCCAAACTCAATTTATTTTGTAAAGGCGTGAAGATTTTGGATTCAATCGTTGAAAGTGTTTTCATATCAATGCCATTACAAGCCGCAACAAAGGCCGCCGCTTTGTTTGAAGCAGCAACTGCATCGGCATTTATCAGGGCATCCTTAATTTCATAATAGCAAGAAAGCAACTGTGAAAGTTGAGACTTGGCAACAGTATCACCGATGTCTGGAATTGAGTATGAAGTATTTGTTGCACTCGCAAAAGATGAAAGAGAAAAGACAAATATTAACGCTATAAATAATACCTTCATTTTAATTGATTTTATTATTGAGAAAATACGGATTCAATCCGTGAAATAGATTCAAGGATGATAGAAGAAACAGAATTCGCCTAAATTAAAAAAGCACAGTTGAGGATATGCTTGCTCAAACCCGAAATCAAAGGCGGAGCGTGGATAAGAGCAGAAGATTTATCTATCCGTGGTATATAATCAAACAAACAAATTGAGTGTGATATTACACTTGCGCATGGATCAAACTTTGGCAGCGCAATCGAATTCACCGACAACGGGTGTTCCCGTTTTACCTGGATATATTTACATTCGTCTTTGCAACAGCCACCTGATCCAGACTTTTTCATACCACATTTTTCACACTTTTTGTTTTGAGTCTTATACAAACTCCAGCCCACATATTTATCCATGCAATAGTGCATGCTGATAGAGGCCACCGCAGTAGTGAAACCGTAAATGAATAAAAATAATATGGTAATCAATTTTTTCACCGGTGTAAAATTACATTAAAATCGGCAGTGATACCGTTTGAAATTTCTGTGTGTAACTATGTGCCTACTGTGCCTATGTGGTAAATTTTTTTCACCACGTAGGCACAGTAGACACATAGTTACACACAGAAATTTTGAAATGAGTCACTACAGAGATTTTAAACTATACTATACTGTAAACTCCTTTATCTATTTGCCTCATTAAAACCAGCATCACTGCCCTTACGCAAATATCAATGCATCTCCGCTGCTATTGTTATGGAATAATGGGAAGAATTTATAAGATTTACAGGTCTTCTATATTTTGCCGTTTATGTTCCCGCATCGACTTGTAAAAGGTGGGAGTAAGACCGGTGACTTTTTTGAATTGGGCCGACAAATACGCGACGCTGCTATAATTTAATTTGTCGGCAATTTCTGAAAGCGACAGTTCATCGTACATCAACAATTCTTTTACCTTTTCAATTTTCTGAAGGATAAAATACTTCTCGATAGTAGTGCCTTCCACTTCCGAAAACAGGTTGCTCAAATAACTATAATCATGATGCAACTTACCCGATATATAATCTGAAAGATTTTCGTTGATATGATCGTCCGGGTCATGAACCAATTTTACAATCAGGTTTTTTATCCGCTCAATCGTTCTGCTTTTTTTATTGTCGATCAATTCAAAACCCAAATGTTTTAAAGAGATATTGAGTTTCTCCAATTGTTCTTTGGAAGGCAATTCTTTCAATTCAATTTCTCCGAGCTCAACGAACTCCGGATGCATATTAATTTTTTCAAGCTCAGCTTTCACTACCATTTTACAGCGGCTGCAAACCATATTTTTTATGTACAATTTCATGCGGATGTCGATTATTATTTCTTTCGAATAACTACAAATCTAGGACATCTGTTACTTACTGTTAAGGTTTTGATATTGGAGCAAAGTCATTTCGAAAGTTGCGGTGGATGAGAAACCCGATCTAACTAATTAAAAAATTTCTTTAATTAGCCGGGGGGTCTCACTTCGTCTCTCCGCTTCGCTACGAGACTTCGTTCGAAATGACGCCGATGATATATTGAATTGACTCGCCATCATTCTCTACCCCGCCAGCATACTATTCAATCCCTCCTTCTCAAATAATATTCTTCCCAATTTTAGGTCAGACCAGCCTTCTTTTAATTTATAGGTGAATGCAGGGATATTATTTTTTAATTCGCAGTCGATATACCAGGTACTTACCTTGTGTGTTTTTATTTCTTCCAGTTCTTTTAATTGATGAAGGTGTGTAGAAATAAAAAATAAAGAATGAGGAAAATTGCACAAGCCTTTTATAGTCGCAACGCTAATTTCCAAAGCATCTTCGATATTTGTTCCCCGAAACAACTCATCAAAAACCGCGAAGCATTTTGTATTGTGCTTTGCTTCTTCGAGCACATTTTTTAGCGTAACGATCTCAGACATGAAATGACTGTAGCCACTGACGAGACTATCTGTAAGATTGATCGCAACAGAAATTGTATCGAAGAAAGGCATCGTGGCTTTTGATGCTGGTACCGCAAAACCGATATGGCCTAAATAAACAGAAATGCTCACTGCTTTTAGCAAAGTGGATTTACCACTCATATTTGGACCGGTCAGCAGGATAACATTATGATCAGCCACTATATCATTCTTCACCGGGTTTTTTAAAAATGGATGATAGAGTTCACTAACAGAAAAATTCGCGTCTTGAAAAACGGGAAAAACAAATTCGTTTTTAATGATCGCCTGGCTTATTGAAAGATAAGCTTCAAATAAAAACCACCGATTCCAGAATAATGCGGCTTCACCGGATATTACTTTTTCGGCAACGATCTTTATCAGGTCGACTATATGCCGGATCTTAAATTTGTTCTTTATAAAAGCTTTCTCGTAAAAATCGAGGTTGAAGCTGGCAAAAAAAGATTTAATTTTTTCTAATTCGGAAACATATTCCGTCGGGAAAGGTTTTGTATCAATTTTATTTAAGTAAATTGTTTGAATACCGTGAAAAAGCCTGATCATCAGGATCAGGCTGCCTTTTTTCTTCGACCGTTCTTTTTCTGAAAATGTTAGTTTCCATTTTAATTTCCTGCCGGATAGATTTCCTATAAAAAATGTCTCGAAGAATTCATGAATTTCCGCGAGGTTAAACCGGTAGAAAGAATAATCTTTTAACACATTATCGTTGGCAATAAATCCTTTTAAAAGTTGTTGGCGGGATAATATCGCGTCAACTGACCGAAGTGGTTGCGCCATAACATCACGTATAGCACTATTCGAAAATGGATTGACGGTCGCATCAAATAAAGGAAGGATCTCTTCGTCAATATGAAGGTCACTGATATTTGTCATGAGTAAACGTAATAAGATCTGAACCCGGATTCTCAATTCAGGCAGCCCGCGAATTTAATCATTTAAGTAGTGTTTTTGGTCGTTCGAATTTCTTTGTTTGTCGAAAAGATTTTATCGTGCAACGTCTAATCTTCTATTTTGAAATAAATAATCGTGACCATGAGTAATCAAATACTTCCATTAATCATCAGGCGAGCCATGTTTTGCTATGTTTGTGCACATTCGATTTTAATAGCCCATAGCCAGGAAATTAAAATTCCCATGCAACCCGCAAACTGGGATTACGACTCGTCCAAAGTTGAATTTGTCAAACATCGTGATGTACCTGCCGTAAAAAATAAAAACGGAGCTTTTTACCAAATCACTCTAAAGAACCAGGTTTTTACCAACGGTACGATTGAGTATGATGTGGAGCTGACCGGCACAGGTTTTCCCGGTATTAACTTCCGAATGTCGGATGATAAAAAAAATGGTGAGATTTTTTATATCAGGTCTTTTGGACCCGTTAGCCAGGAAACCAGGACCACCTTGCAATATGCGGCTTCGGTGGAAGGAATAAACCTTTGGGACTTGTCTGATGAATACCAGGCTGGTGCTGTTATCAATCAAACCGGGTGGAACCACGTGAAGCTCGTGATATCCGGCAAACAAATGAAAGCATATGTAAATAATATGACGAAACCATCATTGATTGTGCCTGAATTGGAGGGACAACGTCAATCCGGCAACATCTCTCTCACGGGAAATGTAATCTATGCGAATCTTGTTATAAAGCCGAACGTAACAGAGGGGCTGGCATCCGAAGCAGGATATAATTCTACGTATAACGATACCCGTTACTTGAGAAACTGGGAATTGAGTCCTGCCAAAGATTTTCCGTTCGGCAGGGATCTTATTATGTCGTTGCCAAGTATGTTCGGTACGCTTAACAAATCAGAGTTGCCGGATAGTACCGTTCAATGGTCGCCCATTAAAGCGGAACCGCGTGGTATTATCAACGTAAGCAGGAAATATGGACTGAAAGAAAATGATGCGCGAAGGTTTGCATGGTTGAAAACAACGATTCATTCTGACAAAGCACAGGAAAGAATCTTGAACTTAGGTTTTAGTGATGAAGTTTGGGTTTTTGTGAATGGCGCACTTGTATATGTTGATAAAAATTATTTCGGAACGCCGAGTCAAAAAAATGATGGAAGATGTGTCATTGAAAATTCCAGCTTCAAACTTCCATTGAAGGAAGGCGATAATCAAATACTGATTGGACTTGCAAATTATTTTTATGGATGGGGAATTATTGCGAGGCTGGATAAAACGGATGGAATAAAATTAAAATAAAAATATCTGATAGTGGTTCGTTTTGAAATTTCAATGTCACTATGTGGTAAAAAAAATAATGATTAGGAAAGCTGATTTATCCTCGCAAATACAGGTTGAAAAACTTCCTGTCCGGCTTTACTAACTGCATCGGTGAATTGATAAGTCAATTGCGTTTTACCTTCTTTTAGTTGTTCAAAAATGGATTCAATAAAACCACTTACCGGAGGCGCGAAGTCGTGAATTCCTTTTCCGCCTAAATCAGTGTTCAATGCAGGCGGAACAATTTCTATCACTTCAATATTATTTGATTTGAGTAAAGTCTGTAATGACAGCGTGAATGAATGAATAAAAGCCTTTGTTGCGGAATAAACAGGTGTCTTGATTAATGGAACAAAGGACAAGCCCGATGCCACGTTCATAATTGTAGTGAGCGATTTCAGATTTAGGAAAAGCGATGTCAGATGCAATGGCGCTTCAATATTGATCGCGATTTCTTCTTTTGCTCTACTAAAAAAATCAGCATCGGAAATTGACATCCAATGTTGAATACCGGCATTGTTCACCAATACATTTAAATCACTATGTTCTTTTGCGATCCACGTAGCAAGTGCTTCGCGATCGCTTGCAGATGAAAGATCACATCGTGTTGTGATCAACGAAGGGATTTTCTCTGCTGCTTCTTTTAATGCAGGTTCTCTTCTTCCGCAAATAATCACAGTATTACCTTCGTTGACAAATCTTTCGGCCATTGCAAATCCGATACCGCTGGCGCCACCGGTAACCAGGATTTTATTTTTAGAAAATCTCATAATATATTTTTATAGCGTGAAAAGTGTTTACAAATGTAAGCCATTTACAATTTTTCATCCCTCATATTGAAAGGAACAGCCTGAAGGTGGGAGAATATTTCGCGCAGAGCACGCAGAGAAAAGGAGTGCGCAGAGAAGAAAGCCTCTGCGTACTCTTTTTCTCTGCGTGCTCTGCGCGAAATTTTTTTGCAAAAGATGTTACCTTCATTGCTCAAGCAGATAATATGATATGATTTTATTTTTTTATCCTCACCACGAATATTACTTTGTGTGTTCTTTCATTAATATCCAAATGATATGACAAAGAAAATTATCTATGGTTCGGTTTTTATAATATTATTATCAGCTTGTCAATCTCCAAACGATAATAAAACATCTGCGTCTTTGTTTAACAAAGACAGTCTCGTCAAACATATCATCGTCCTCTCTTCAGATTCCTTCGAGGGACGCAAACCCTTTTCAAAAGGCGACACAAAAACGGTCGATTATTTAAAAAATAGTTTTGTCGCGTTAGGACTCGAGCCTGGCAACAACGACAATTATTTTCAAGATGTGCCGATGGTTGAAATTACACCGAGTCCAGCCCCAACTTTGAAAGTTGAATCCGCAAAAGGGAATTTTGATTTACAATTGACAAAAGATTATGTCGTTTCCACGCAGAGAACAGACTCTGTCATCTCTCTTGATCATGATGAACTAATATTTGCCGGATATGGCGTTGTCGCTCCGGAATATAACTGGAATGACTATGCGGGAATAAATGTAAAAGGAAAAGTGGTGTTGGTGATGGTTAACGATCCCGGGTTTGGGACGGCAGACAGCAGTATTTTCAAAGGAAGAACCATGACCTATTATGGCAGGTGGACATACAAATTTGAAGAAGCCGCACGGCAAGGCGCCAAAGCATGTTTTATCATCCACAATACGGAAGCCGCTTCTTATCCATTTAGTGTTGTGCAGAATTCCTGGGGTTCATCCAATTTATATCTCGATAATAAAAATTCCAACGATTATCATTGTGCATTGACTGCCTGGGTAAGTGCAGAAGCAGCAAAAAAAATATTGGCAGCTGCGGGCAAAGACACGAGTTTGTTGGTGCAGGCGAACTCACATGAATTCAAAGCTATTTCTTTAGGAGAAAAATTATCGACCGTTGTAAAAGTAAAATCGGTGTACAATTCGTCGCGCAATCTGATTGGAAAAATTACCGGGACAAAAAGACCAGATGAATATATTTTGTACACAGCACATTGGGATCATCTCGGTATTGGTAAACCAGATGCAAAAGGAGATTCAATCTATAACGGTGCGCTGGATAACGCAAGTGGAACTGCTGCATTGTTAGAAATAGCAAGAGCGTTCAAAAACGAAAAAGAAAAACCGGAGCGCAGCATTTTATTTTTAGCAGTAACCGGGGAAGAACAAGGATTACTCGGATCAGAATATTATGGACAACATCCGATCTATCCACTGAAAAAAACGGTTGCAGAATTGAATATGGATGTAATCAAACCCATCGAAAAAAGTAATGACATCATCATCGTCGGCGCAGGTCAAAATGAATTGGAAGATTATCTTGCTGAGGTAGCAAAAGCAAAGGGAATGTATATTACACCCGATCCGCTTCCGGAAGCCGGCCGTTATTTTCGTTCGGATCATTTTAGTTTAGCGAAAGTGGGCGTTCCTGCTTTAGATATAAGAGGTGGTGAAGACGTTACTGGAAAAGGAAAAGATTATGGAAAAAAGTGGGTTGATGACTACACGAAGAATCATTATCATACTCCGTCAGATGAATACGATTCCACCTGGACTTTTGAAGGCGGCATACAAGAGATGGAAATACTTTTTATGATTGGAAAAAAATTAGCATCGGAAACGACTTGGCCGAAATGGAAGCAAGGTTCCGAGTTTAAAGCGATCAGGGAGAAATAGAGCGAAGAAACATGCGGTGGAAAATATTAATCGATGATGAAATTGAAACTGCGACTATATGAACCTATGTGTCTATGTGCCTATGTGGTGAAAAAAAACTCGCCTATGCAGGTTTTTTTTCACCACATAG
>JAFDYD010000055.1 GCA_018267615.1 Bacteroidota bacterium
GCCTATGTGGTGAAAAAAAAATTACCACATAGGCACAGTAGGCACATAGTGGCTATCGAATCAACATCAGCTGCGAAATCTGTTTAAAAAAAATAAGCGATGAAAGAAATACAATGGGGAATGATTGGCTGCGGAAATGTTACTGAAAAAAAAGCTGGTGCACCCGCCATCAATAAAGTGGCTCATTCAAAACTGATCGCTGTGATGGCGAGAAATGCAGACAAAGCAAAAGACTATGCGCAACGTCACGATGTGCCGAGATGGTACGACAATGTTGATGATCTAATAAATGATGCGGAAGTGAACGCAATTTATATCGCAACACCACCGGACGTTCATTTGGAATATGCGAGGAAGTCAATGTATGCAGGCAAGCCAGTGTATGTAGAAAAACCGATGTCAAGAAATTTCGCAGAATGTGAAGAGATGAACAGGATAAGTAGAGAAACCGGACTGCCTCTTTTTGTAGCTTATTATCGCAGAACACTACCTTATTTTTTAAAACTGAAAGAGCTGATCGATCAGAAAATTGTGGGTGATATAAGATTAATCAACATCACTTTACACTGGCAGCCTTATGATGAAGAAACAGGAGAAAATCCAAAACCACGCTGGCGCGTGTTTCCGGAGATTTCCGGTGGTGGTCATTTTCATGATCTTGCTTCTCATCAGTTTGATTTTTTAGAATTTGCTTTTGGACAAATAAAATTTGCGAGAGGCATCTCGAGGAACCAGGCAGGATTATATAAAGCAGATGACATTGTCGTTGCCAATTTTGAATTTGAATCCGGCATACTCGGTACTGGAAGTTGGTGCTACACCGTTAACAAAGAACAACGCATTGACCAGGCGCAGATTATTGGTTCAAAAGGAAAAATCACTTTTTCGTTTTTCGAAAGCGGTATTATTAAAGTTGAAACAGCTTCAGGCGCCGAAGAATATAATATACCTTACCCGATGCATGTGCATCAGCCTTTGCTCGAGACAATTGTCAAACAATTGAGAGGCGAAGGCAAATGCCCGAGCACCGGAGAAACCGGTGCAAGAGCGAATTTTATTATGGATGCAATTACAGCCCCACACAATTTCGTGTGACCATGCACGATATAATCCGCCTGTTTTGTATTAAGGTAATGGCTTCACCATAATATTTTTGAAATAAACGATACTTCCGGGATCGTGCCCTTGCAATGCAAATGTGCCATGTGATATATAGCGGAAGGCATGAGAAGCCGTATCACGCAAAGGATGTTCGGGTTCTGTATAATCCACAACAACTGTGTTGTTGATTTTAACAATCACTCTTTTGTCTTGCACTTTAATATATTCGGTGAACCATTCATAATCGTTCACATAACGTTCTTTTACATCTACCACATCATAGAGGCTTCCTGTTCTGACATCATCAGAATGCGAATTGTTCACTTGTACTTCATATCCATGATCTGGCCAGCCTCCTTCCTGGTATTGCGTATGAAAATAAATACCCGAATTGGCGTGAGGCATCGTTTTCACTTCTGCTTTAAATTCAAAGTTCTTAAAATTATGTTGAAGAGCGTCGCCGTCATAGTAAAGATGAGCCGTGTTTCCATGCACGATGATCATGCCACTATCAACATGAAAAGTAGCGGCATTTTTTCCGACCTTCCAACCTGCGAGGGATTTGCCGTCGAATAAAGAAATCCATCCATCTTCATTTGTATTTATCACTGTTGAAAACGCCATTAGGCTAAAACATACAATACAGAAGAAAAATAGTTTTTTCATCTTTTTTAAATTAAAGTAATTCAATATTAAATGACATTCTTCAGTTTCTGAATTATTTTATGATACCATATCAATCGTTGTGGCTACAAAATGCGGAAACCAAATGTAACAGTTTTTTCATTAGTTATTTATGATTTTAATATTTAGTAGTGCGTCAGCTTGATTTATATTCATTCTAAAAATAAATTAAAACTGTAAGTTGAAATTATAACGTAATAACAAATTAAATTTAGCAATCAAAAAAATAAAAGATGAGCGCAACAAAAAATACTTTGCTGGAAAAATTGCAGCAGGGCAAGAGAGTTTATGGCACTTGTGTTACCTCTACCGGTCCCATGTGGCCAGGCGCAATAAAAAATGCAGGTCTTGATTTTGTGTTTATTGATACGGAGCATATCCCGCTTGACCGTAATGAACTTGCTTTGTTATGCCAATTGTATAAAGCGAATGGCATTGTTCCTATTGTGCGCATTCCATCACCTGATGCTTATCGTGCTTGTCAGGCGATTGATGGAGGTGCTGCAGGGATTGTGATTCCTTATATAGAATCGCGTGCGCAGGTTGTGGACCTCGTTGGCGCCGTAAAATACAGACCGCTTAAAGGTGAATTATTAAATGCTTATCTCGACGGCTCTAAAACAATGTCCGCAGAGCTCAAAGAATATATCAATGCTTTTAATAGCGATAATATATGCATTGCTAATATTGAAAGTGTTCCGGCGGTTGATCGATTAGATGAAATTCTTTCAGTGCCCGGACTTGATGGAGTTTTCATCGGACCGCATGATCTTTCTGTAAGCCTTGGCGTGCCTGAACAATATGACCATCCCGTTTTTGAAAAGGCAGTAAAAAAAGTTATTCATACCACCCGATCAAAAGGTCTGCATATTGGTATCCATTTTTCTTTGGAGCCAGAGCGCCAGGTAAAATGGATAAATGAAGGAGCCAATATTGTTGTTCATAGTTTTGACATTGCACTTTTTGCGCAGCGCTTAAAACATGACATGCATATTATAAAAACAGCGGTCGGAGATAATGTGCGCAAAGATGCCGACAACAAACTGGTAGTTTAAAATAAGTATTGGTTTATTTTTTGATTAACCAAACTTCGGTTACACGTGACTGTTGCCTCCAGTTAATATTGTCTTCATTGATATCATCAAATGTTATGTATATCCTGCCGTTTTTTATCAGCTCAACCGGCACAGGAAATTCTTTTATTTCTCCGATGCCTTTTCCGTACAGCGTATGCGCAACCCGTTGTCCATTTATTTTTAAAAAGCATTCTCCATATCCCGTAACTCTCACAATGTAGTTGGCATTAGAGTCGATGCCATTATACTCCAACGCTACCGGCCAACGGAGATTACACATAAATGAATGACGCTGGCGGCTGAACCCGTCATTCCACCAATCGAAACTTGGATTGTCTGATTTACGCATCAACGGATCTGTGATCCATGATTCACCTCTTACGACATGCGGAGATTTAGATACGTTTCCAATATCATCATAATAACTTCCGGTACCGGGATGTTCCCAGTTGGCGATTTCTTTTAATGCGGCCAATTGTTCAATGGCAGGCAGTTTTTTAATTGCGGCAAATCTATCTTCTATCCACCATCGGTTGTTGAGTGGATAGTCAAGAAAATCCAATACAGCACCTCGCTCTTCTCCGGATGCCTTATATTTTTTGACACTTGTCTGCAAGCCTATTGAATGAAACAATTCATCACACAAAAAAATGATTTTATTTCTGAGCGTTGTGTCAATCTGATTAGCCGATGCTTCTTCAAGAATATGCTGCGCCTTGTTCATCGCTTCGTCTGCGCCAATAGTTGCAGCATCGCGCAGTATATTATTTGCTTTTTCTTCAAGCCCGGCTTCATATATGCCGCGTTTTCTCGCATATGCATCATAGTTAGCACGTAACAAATACATCTGCCATCGCCAGTTAGTTGTAAGTGAACGATATTTTTCTTCCATCTGTTGCCAGAACACTAAAGTGCTTTGAATACTGCCATTGGTAATAGCAGACCCCTGCCAACTCGCTTCTAATGCGAGAATGCCATCAGCCGCATCTTGCTTAACCGGAGAGCTAAAGAAAAAATTAGCATATTCCAATAATATATCTCGTACAGAAATATCATTATCCCATGACAAGCGAGTCCAAACTATTTTGTTTACATCATCATGTACCCCATCTGAATAGGAAATAAATCCATCCATGTACGGCGATAAAAAATGATAGAGAGCAGAATAATGCATTGGGCGCGGGTTAACACTTTCGCGCCCTAAAGTAAAATTGAAAAATGGATCCCACCAGGGAACAGGAAAGTCGCAGCGCACATTATGCGTGAGGTCGGGATAATAACGTAATTTATATTCAGGTGGAAGTGCAGCTCTTGTTTCTTCAACAGGAGGGCTTGATGGACCTGTTACCAAACCTCCCAACCATACAGGTTTTTGTTCCTGCACATAATGATATACAGTTTGATTTTGTGCGGGCTTGTATCCTTGCAACGAGAGCCATACAGTAGCTTTCGGATGGTATTTTTTTAAAATCTCTGCCATGTCTTTCAACAATGGCAAAACTGTTTCAGGTGTATTATCACCGGGATCGCCTCCAGGGAAAAAGATGGCATTCAATCGGACAGACATTCTGCAAATCTTATCGATCCGCTGCAGGTAGTGATTTCGTTTAACCGTATCCGTTAAATCAAATTGAGCCGGTACCCATATCCAGTAATCAAGATCATAACGATTACAGATGGCGCTGATATTTGCATTCATTTCATCGGGCAACATCTTGAAATGCGGGCTTTTTTCTTCTTCAAAAATGGGAATGCTTTCAATACTGTTTGTGCCGAATATCACCAGCTCACGAATGTATTGCTCATATTGTGCCGTTGTCCATGCATCGTAGGAGTTGGCTGTATTTCGATAACCCAACTGATGCCCGCGCATCGCTTTGTCCGGCGATGATGAAACGGGAAGATTTTCCTCTACGCCAACAGCACCGGCTTTATAAATAAAATTTCTCAGCAAATAACCGGCGCCAAATAAAATGCCGCGGGCATCATATCCTTCCACTACAATAATAGTGCGCTTGCCTTCTTGCTGATCAATAATTCTAAAGGATTCCGGCTTGAGTATTAATGCGGGTTCACTTTGTAGCGGAAATTCTTTACGAATAGGTTCAGATACCTGTCGCAGCAAAATAATATTTCCTGCTGCGGGCCAATTATCGGAAACGGAAATTTGCAACCCGGTTCTTTTTTTAATTTCTTCCGCAAGCATTACCGACGCAGCATTTTCTGCGTTGCTTAATCTTCCGCTGCCGGTTACAATATGAAGATTTTGCAAGTAAACCGTTTGCGCAACGGAAGGCATGCGAAAAAAAATGATACCTAATATCAAAAGTATTTTTATAAATCGTGTCGACACTTTCTCAAATGCAAAAACGGCAGTATGACTTTTTTTTGTTTGCATTACGACCCCTTTAGAATTTTTAAAACCCCGTTCAATAGAATGAATTAAAGAACGGGGCGAATTGCCATAAATTTTAAGACATCAAACCTGATGGCAGATTCCATCCGGCTCTATAATCTCTTTTTACAAATTGATTGGCTTCGTCAAAATTTGTGATCTTCATTTCCTTGGCATTCCAGACTAATTTCTTTCTCCCCAGGTAATCGTCATCAGAATCTTTTTTCTTATTGGCATTTTCCAGTCCCCAGCTTCTGATTGCGAGATTGCCTATTAAAATACTTTCTGTAAATGGCCCTGCATATTCAAAAGGTGAGCTGGTCGTTGCATTGCCATAACCTGCAATGCAAGCGTTTACCCATTGCAGATAGTGCCCTTCCGGAACTCTCGCAATTGTTTTCGCGGGCATCGTAATTTCAGACATTAATTTTGATGGCAATAATCTTGGCCGCTCACCATAACAATCAACCATTAATTTTCCCTTGGTTCCTATGAACAAACATCCGCCATCATCTCCTCCAAATTGTTCTCCGGGCAATAATTCATCAGGAAGATTGGGTAACAGTCCTCCATCGTACCATGAAACTTTTATTTCACCTTTTCCATCTTTGCGTGGATACTTCAAATGTATCATGGATGCAGAAGGATAGCCATCGGGATATTTTGCTTCTTTGCCATCGGTGAGCCATGTAGTTGGTATGCTGCATTCAACTTCAGTTGGAAAATCAATTGGCAATAATCTGAATACGGGGTCCATCATATGACAAGCCATATCGCCCAACGCGCCGGTACCAAATGAATTCCATCCTCTCCAACTCCAGGGGTGATATGCTGGATTATATTCAATGTATTTTGCAGGACCAATCCAAAGATTCCAATCCAATTCTTTGGGCACGGCAAATTTTCCGGAAGGTGTTGGCAAACCCTGTGGCCATATCGGTCTGTTGGTCCACACTTGTACGGTATGAACATCGCCGATCATCCCGGCATCATGCATTTCTTTTGCTTGCCGGACGCCATCACTTGATCCGCCCTGGTTGCCCATTTGCGTAATCACCTTGTATTTTTTTGCTGCGATTGCCATCAGTCTTGCTTCATAAATATCATGCGTAAGTGGCTTCTGACAATAAACATGTTTGCCAAGCGACATCGCCGTAAGTGCTGCAATCGCATGAATATTATCCGGTGTGGAAACAGAGCATGCATCGATATTCTTATGCTCTTTGTCAAGCATCTCTCTGAAATCCTTATAAAATTTTGCTTTTGGAAAACGTTCTTTCGATTTTGCGGCGCGATTATCATCTACATCACATAGTGCAACCACATTTACTTTAGGACTCTGCGAAAAATTCCTCAGATCATCTTCTCCTTTGCCACCCGCGCCAATTCCGGCAATATTTAATTTATCGCTTGGAGGAATAAAACCGCGGCCTAAAACATGTCGCGGTATGATCACGATACCACCCGCTGCCAAAGAAGCATTCTTTACAAAATTTCTTCTTGAGATATTCTTTTTTTTGTCTGACATAAATAATTGTTTTTAGGATTTATTGTTGACTTTATTTTTTAAACATTTAATGAATCGTCATCGTAAAATCTGGTAACGACATATTTTGAAATTTCTATGTGTAACTATGTGCCTGCTCTGGTGACAAACTTCGAATATATTTGATCCCTCACCCCAATTCCTCTCTTTTAGGAGAGGGATTGGGGTGAGGGCTGGCTCGTAATAATTTTCAAAATGAGTCACTACCTAAAATCGGGTAGCGTTAAACATGTGTTGGCTCAATGCCAATTCTCTTGCACCATTCAAGCAAAACTGCATAAGTTTCGTCTAATATTTTTTTCTCCTTGTCAGTTAAAGGATTGGCATTTACCCGGCTGATTACCTCGATAGGCAACCCTCTTTTATGCAGAAAATATTTTGCGCTCAATGGATAATTATTTCCAATGATATCTTCTGTTTTTGTCAACTGAGACTGTATATATTTCACGTCTTCCTGTTTGTTTGTATCAGTAGCGTTGTTGCACATCCACGCTACTATTTCGGGATAGAAATTGCCGCATATTGCGGACATGCCCTTTGCTCCTGCCTGTAAGGAGTACATTGCGTTGGCGATGCATGCATCATAAAATTCAAGCCTGGTATTTTTTGCCATTTCAATTTTCGCTTTCACTTTATCAAAATCAATCGTAGTGTCTTTATGATATATCATTCGACCAGTGCTCAATAAATATTTAAAAGAATAAGGCGTAAGGATTCTTTTATATGGCGACGGACATTCATAAGTGCCCATGGGAATATTATCTGTGAGTGAAAAGAATTTTTCATAATTCTTTATCAGTATATCATCGCTTTCATCGGCTTTTGCAAAATGACTTGTGATAGTAATAACAGCATTGACACCGGTGTGATAAATTTTCTTTGCAAACTCCGCTTTCTCTTCCATCGCATCACCGAATGAACCTGTCGCTACTACCGACACCGCTCCATTCACACGTTTTACAACATGTCTTGTTAGCGCTAATCTTTCATCGGGCGTAAGACTATACATTTCGCTGCTGGCGCAATTAGCAAAAAAACCTTTTACTCCTGCTGCCAGGTAAAAATCCATCAATCTTGAAACGCCGTCAAAATCAATTTGCCCGTTTTGCTTGTAAGGAGTGATCATTACCGGCACAAATTTTTTATCGCTGATAAAGCCTTCAGTTATTTGATTGCGGTTCGAAATTTTGTGCTCATCGATTTTTCCGGCTAATATTTTTGCACTTGCAGCTCCGCCGACAACTGTTCCTAAAACGCTTGTAGCAATCTTCCCAACAAAAGAGCGGCGCGATGATTTATTGAATGCTTGCATGATTAGTTTATAATTTTGATTAACTATTTTATCAATACCCGGTTGCTATTTTAATCACTATTTTTTTCACGATATCATATCCCTCCACTTTAATCGTTGGTCGGTGAGCATCGTTCGGAAAAAATAAAAAAAATGTATCAGGCTCTGTGATATAATATTTTCCTTCTGCGTTGTAATTAATTACATCAGGTGAATACGGTTTGACGATCGTTGCTTTTGAAGTATCAGCAACGCCAATCATTTCTTTTCCTTTGATGATGTATTGCAGGTCAACATAATTTTTGTGCGATTCCCATTTTACATCTTCTTTATCATGTGAGGGAGCTTCAGTAACACTTGCGAAAACCAGATCTCCCATGATGGGATATTTACCGGGCTTCAGCTCCTGCAAATTCGTGTTTTTCAAAAAAGCGAATGCCGCATCCCATAGCTTTGGATTTCTGTGATACGCAACATAAAACGAATCTCTGTTTACAGATGGATGAAAACTTAAATTCAATCCATTCGCCCATTCTTTTTTATCGACCCATGCTGTTATCTTATTTTCTGAAACAGCTTTTTGCTGGGCATAGCAGGGGAAATTTATTGCCGGGAGAAGGGCGATGGAATAAATAATGGCTGAATATTTCATTGGCATTTTCAATTTATTTTTCCGAAATATTTTTTGTTGAATACATTTTTTTTATCGAGGAAAGAAAAACTCCGCTAAGAAAAATGCTGATCGTGCCAATGACAATTACCATGTTTGTATTCAATGCACTTCGAATAGCTGAATATTTTTCTGGAATCATATTAGGGAAGGTCATCCATGCAATCACTAAAACGCCGATGATGACAGCGATAATCGCTTCTGAATTTTTTGTTTGACGGCTGGCAATGCCAAGCAGGAAAAGCCCGAGCATGCCGGCGGCAAAAATGCCTGAGAGTTGCCACCATAAATCGAGAATGCTTTTTACGCCAATCATTGCTATACCAGTAATGATAGCCAATACGCCAATAATGAAAGTGGATATTAGCAAAACGCTAAAGGTCTCTTTGTTGGTAATATCCTTGGTGATATATCGTTTATAAATATCAAACGTAAAAACGGTTGCAGATGCGTTCATCCCTGAGCTGATCGTGCTCATAGCTGCCGATAAAAGTGCGGAGACAATGATGCCTACTATTCCAACCGGCAACACATTTACCATAAAATCCGGTAAAACCTTGTCTCCATAATCTGACGGCTTCAGTGTTTTTGCCAACGTTGAAATCTCCTGCGCGCTAACGTTTATGGGTAGTTGCTCGGCGGCTGCTCTGAACTTAATGGCAGCCAGCATTTCCGGATGCACATTATACCACGCATATAAAGACGATCCTATAATAAAAAAAAGCAGCGACACAGGCAGATATATTTTGACACAAAGCCATAACGATTTACTTGCTTCTTCTGCGGAAGCCGTTGCCTGGTAACGCTGAACGTTAGTTTGATCTATGCCAAAATTGGTCAGGTTGATGAAAATCCCATACAGGAAAATGACCCAAAATGTGGGACTGCTAAATTCAAAATTAAAACTGCCGAGACCGAATTTCCCGTCATTTTTTCCAATGGAGATGATATGACTAACACCCCCAGGCATCTTTCTTATTATAAAAAACAAAATGATGAATGCGCCAAAGGTTTTTATGAATGCTTGTACAACTTCTGTCCAAATCACTGCTTCCATGCCTCCAAGAACTGTATAAATAATAATAATGATTCCCATCACAATCATAATTGATTGCATGGAATATCCCGTCATAGCCTGCAGGCTGAGTGCGATACCAAAAAAAACAGAACCCATTCTTGCAAGCTGGGTGAGCAAAAAACATATCACTCCATAGGTGCGTGCCCATGCGCCAAATCTTTTTTCAAGATGAGTATATGCGGAAACTTCCCCGCTGTTCCTGTAAAATGGGACAAAATATTTTGCAGCGATCCACGCTGCAAAAGGCATCGATAAACTAAAAACGAAAGAGTTCCAATTGGTGCCAAATGCTTTGCCCGGAACACCTAAAAAAGTATTACTGCTTAAAAAAGTTGCATAGATAGAAAGCCCCACGGCCCATTGAGGGATCTTGCCGGAAGCTTTTGTAAACTGATCAACGTTTTTATTTTTGCCAGAAAACCAAACACCGGTTAAAATCATTGCAAGCATATAAAATGCAATGATTACTAGATCGGTGATTGGTAAATGTTTCATATTGACTTATTTCAAATCGTTTTGTTCAACAAGAGATAATCTTACAACACTCGTGTAATCCCAAGTCTGTCGCACCATCCGTGAAAATCTGCGTAAATACCATCAAGTGTTTTTTTCTGGTCAGGCGTTAATTCCAGCGCAAATGTTCTGCTGATCGTACGTATCGGCAATCCTCTTTTTTGCAGAAAATATTTTGCACTCATCGGGTAAGCCTGGTGGATTAACGGATCAACTCTCGTAATCTCCGACTGAAGCCATTTCACTTCCTCCTGTTTGTCTGGGTTATTTGCATTTTCGCACATCCAAACCAATATTTCTGGATAGAAATTTCCTGAAATGGATGACATGCCTTTAGCACCCATTTGCAACGAATACATTGCGTTTGGCGAATGCGCATCATAAAATTCGAAGGTATTATTTCCTGTTTCTTTTAATATTTCCAGTTTTTCTTTTATCAGTTCATGTTTTATTGAAGTGTCTTTATGATATACCATCCTGTCCGAATTTAAAATCTGCCTGAACACATTGGCAGAAAGAATTCTTTTATAGGGCGCGGGACATTCATACATCCCCAGCGGGATATTATCGGTGAGGCGGAATATTTTTTCAAAATTTCGCAATAGCACTTCGTCATCGTCTTCAACGTTAGCGAAGTGGCCCGTGATCATGATGGCAGCATCAATACCAGTATCGGTTATTTTTTTGGTGAACTCGGCTTTATCTTCAATCGTCAGCCCAAACGATCCGGTTGCAACTACAGGAACTTTTCCTTTCACATAGTCAACGATATGTTTTGTAATCTCAAGCCTTTCATCTTCACTGATGCTGAACATTTCACTGCTCAGGCAATTGGCAAAAAAGCCTTTTACACCTGCAGCCAGATAAAAATCAATCAGGCGCGATAATGCATCCAAATCAACCTTTGCTTTTAGATTGAATGGTGTTATCATGACCGGCACAAATTTTTTTTCACGAGTGTTCATGATGCAGCATTTAATGAATGAAAGAAAAAATGTTTTTTATATACATACCTGGTTTGCTTTTTATCATTTTCATTTGTAACTATCGGGCAAGTGATACCGTGCCAAACCTTCTATAGGCGTTTTTATAATTACTCCAATTTTCATTTTGTATAATGAAGCAGTTTCTTCTAAAATATTTTTAAATGCATAGCCGATAGAACCTGTGCAATTAAAAGTGTACTGATTATAGTTTTCATATTTTGTAACAAGGCATTCGAAAAAATCGATGAATGCATTTTTCACAAGCTGACGCGTGTAAGAAATATCAGCAACACTGGTTGAAATAAATTGTGTGAAACCGGAACAAAAACGATTTGGTAATTTCTCTGAGTAAACGCGATTCATAATATCTTCACGGCTTAATCCGTAAGTTCTAAAAAAATCATCTCGTACAGCAGCAGGCATATATTCCCGGATATAATCGCCCAATAATTTTCTTCCGATATAAAAACCGCTGCCTTCATCACCCAGTAAATAACCAAGAGAATCTATATTGGCAATGATTTTATTTCCATTATAAATACAGCTATTTGTCCCGGTGCCCAGGATAGCAACAAAGCCGGGTTTATCATGCAACACAGATTTTGCAGACCCGAGCAGATCTAAACCGACATAAATAGTAGCGTTAATAAAAATTTGCTGCAAAGCATTTTTAATGATATCAACTTTGTCGTCGAAGCAGCCTGCGCCATAGAAATAAATCGCGCTGATTTGTAGAGCATCAATCTTTTTGGTAAGATTATTCTTCAGAGATTCGACAATATGATCGCCACTTACAAAATATGGATTGTATCCTTCTGTATCAAAATAATGAATTTGTTCTTTGGGTTTAAGTAAACACCAATTTGTATTAGTGGAGCCGCTGTCTGCAACAAGTATCATGTATCACTATTTTTTAATGGTAATCCAATTTTGTGTCCCGATGTTGCATAATACAAGATGCATAGATAACAAGGCACCACCATCGCATACGCGTAATGGGGCGAAAATTTTTCTGCAAGCCAGCCATATAAAAGAGGAAGAAGTGCACCGCCGCCAATCGCTATTATTAAAAACGATGATCCTATTTTAGTAAACCTTCCAAGTCCGTTAATGGCCAGCGGCCAAATCGCTGGCCAAACAGGCGAATTTGCGAGACCCAATAAAGCAATAAATGCCACAGACACCAGGCCTTTTGTAAATAACGCAATGGATACAAACAGCAATCCTAAAAGCGGAGATATTTTTAGCAACTTTTGTTGCGAAATATATTTTGGCATCACTGCGATCCCAATCAAATAGCCAACAAACATGCACGCCTGTGTGCAGCCCGCAAAAAATTTTGCTGATGATAAAGACATTCCCTGCGATGCGCCATAACTGACAATGGTATCGCCTGCTATTACTTCAACACCCACGTAAAGAAATAAAGTAAACACACCGAGTAGTAAATGTGGAAACTGAAATATGCTGACTTTGTTATTACTTTCTACAGGTGTTGATTCATTTTCTGAATAATCGTTCATGTCAGGTAGACTTGAAAAAAAAATAATTATCGCAAGCAAAATCAATACGGCAACCATAATAGAATAAGGAAATATAACGCGGTGCGAAAGAGCGTTGAGTATATTCATTTTGTCCAAAGCACTTGCGCGATCAGCCTGAACTTTTATGTCATCTGCGTTTTCCAGAATGGTAGCCCCAAGCAAGAGGGGACCAATAATACTTGCTGTAGCGTTGCAAATACCCATTATGCTCATGCGTTTTGCTGCACTTTCCAGCGGACCTAATATTGTTATGTAAGGATTTGCGGCTGTTTGCAAAATAGTCATGCCGGTGCCTAATACAAAAAGCCCTGTTAGAAATAATGAGTATAATCTCTCAAGCGCAGCAGGAATAAAAAGCGCTGCGCCTGCAGCCATAATAAGAAGACCAAGCGACATGCCTTTTTTGTAACCTGCAAATTTTAATATTGAAGCACTTGGCATTCCCATTATTGCATAAGAAATATAAAACGCTGATGCTACAAGATATGAAGAGCGAGTACTTAGCTCGCAGGCAATTTTCAAATATGGAATCAGTATAGAGCTTAGCCAGGTCACAAACCCAAATACAAAAAATAAAGTGCCGATAATAAAAATTGGTTTGTTTATTCTCATAAAACCAAGAGCTATTCTACGCGTGGTAATAAATATTACTTCAAATGATTGATTGCGTTTTTCACGCTTCCATATTTAAGCAGAATTGTCTTCGCTTCTTCATAAGATTCAATCCCGGATCTCTCTATGAGCATTTTCACGGCCCGATCAGTTATCTTATTATTTATGAGTTTGACATGTACCATTTGATTGTCCTCGACCCTGCCGATTTGAATCATAACCGTTGTACTTATAATATCAAAAATCATTTTTTGTGCAGTACCGCATTTCATCCTTGTGCTTCCTGTAATAAATTCAGGCCCCGTAATTACTTCCACCGGGTAATCTGCCTGTTTAGCTATGGGCGAATCAGGGTTACTTACAATGCATCCAGTGGTAATATTATTTTTACGGCATGCTTCAAGTGCTCCAAGCACAAAAGGTGTTGTGCCGCTCGCAGAAATTCCTATCACGATATCTTTACCCGATATTTTTTCTTTCGCAAGTCTTTCCCAGCCTTCGTTAATATTGTCTTCCATTTCTTCTCTTGCTTCAATCAGGTGCTCAATTCCTCCGGCAAGAATGGTGTTTACAATTCCTTTTTCTATTCCAAAAGTTGTTGGAAGTTCTATCACATCAAGCACCGACAGCCGTCCACCACTACCTGCACCGAGATAAAACATCCTGCCGCCGCTTTTTAATTTGTCAACAATCGAGTGTATAAGGCTATTGATTTGCGGTAAAACTTTTTCTATGGCGGTCGCAACGATGGCATTTTCATGATTAATCAAAGAAGTAATCTCTTCTATTTTTTTTGTTTCCAAATGCCTGTGAACGGAAGGTTGTTCCGTGATTTTTATCATAAAAATTAAATTAATATTATCCTTGCGTTTTTTTTCTGCTATTTTTTATAAAAGTATGTAAATTCATGCAAAATCCCTTAATTTCAATTTTAAGAAATAATTAGTATTTGGATGTTGAAGGAAGAAAGGCACAAGATCATTTTAAAAGAGATAAATCTTCACAACAAGGTTTTATCGACCGATCTTAAAGATCAACTGGTTGTTTCTGAAGATACTATACGTCGGGATTTGATTGAGTTGGCAGATCAGGGTTTGATTTTGAAAGTGCATGGAGGCGCAATGAGTAAAACTTTTCATTATCCTTTTAATGGGCAAAATGAGGTTTATGCATTGGAGGCGAAGCGGGTTATTGCGGATAAGACTATCGAGCTCTTTAAAAACGATATGCTGATTCTGATGGAAGGCGGCACCACAATTATGGAAATTGCCAAGCGCATTCCCGATGATTTGGAAGCTACTTTTTTCACGGTGAGCCCCCATACCGCACTTGCCCTGGCCGAACATGACAATATCAATGTGATTTCGATAGGAGGGAAGCTTTTAAAAAACTCGAATATTCACACGGGAGCAAGTGTGATCAATGAACTGAATAATATAAAAATTGACTTGTGTGTTATCGGGACAAATGGAATTTCGATTAAAGAAGGCCTTACGGATTCCGACTGGGAAGTGGTACATGTGATTAAGGCGATGATGAATAATGCAAAAAAAGTAGCAGTGGTGAGCATTGCCGAAAAATTTAATTCCGTTCAAAAGATTAAGATCTGTGATTTATCAGCTATTGACTACATCATTACTGAGCTTGATCCGAAAAACGCAGCTTTGTCCGAATACAGCGGAAACGAAAAGCCTCTATTGTTGTGATTAGACCAAATGCCAAGAAGGCTTTGTTTTTATTCTGTACGTATGAATTGCTCTCGATTTACTAATTGCTAATAAAACTAACATGAAAGAAAAACTTTCTGGCGGTCCTTTCGCCCAAAGGCTGACGCTACTTTTGAGCTTTATGCTTTTTGTTTGTGTGTTCGCTCACGCGCAGGTGAAAAGCCCGCAAAACATTATTAAAGGCAAAGTGACCGACGCAAATGGCGGAGCTTTAGCCGGAGCAAATGTTTTGGAAAAAGGAGCCAGGGCGGGTGTGATCACAGATATCGACGGAAACTTTAGTATTATGGTTTCGGGGAAAAATGCAGTGCTCGTTATTTCTTATGTTGGTTATGGCAATCTTGAAATTCCGCTAAATGGCAAAACTTCTGTTACGGCAGCTCTGCAACCGGCTAACAACACTTCGCTTTCGGGCGTAGTTGTTACTGCGCTTGGTATAACCAGAAATAAAAGATCGTTGGGATATGACGTGGGACAAATAAGCGGTGAAGACATGAACCGTGTCGCCCAAACAAATGCGATCTCATCAATGGCCGGGAAGGTTTCCGGAGTGGTGGTTAACAGCACGGGATCATCACCAACAGCTTCTGTCAGTGTGGTCATTCGCGGAATACGATCATTAAATAATGACAACCAGCCACTGTTTGTTATTGATGGAGTACCTGTAAAAAATTCACTGAACAATATTGGACAAAATAATGGAAACGGAAATGATGTTGACTATGGAAATACTATTTCTGATCTGAATCCAAATGACATTGAAAGCGTTTCCATACTCAAGGGGCCAAGTGCAGCAGCGCTGTATGGTTCCAGGGCAGGTAATGGCGTTGTTTTGATCACTACCAAATCCGGTAAAAAATCAAAAGGTCTTGGCATCACTTTTAGTACTACTGACGAGTTCAGCAAGCCCTACCATTATTTTCCAAATAACCTTGACTATACAGTGGGTACCGATCCTTACACCACACCGAATCCTTTTAATAGCTGGAACGGCGTGATTGTAGATTTGGCTGGCACCGATACCTATCGTTTTGGTACTCCGCTTAATAAAGGAATCAATGCCATACAATGGAATAGCCCATTACAGGCTGATGGTACTTATCTGCCCCTGCCGATGGTATCGCACGAAAACCTCAAGAATTTTGTGCAGACCGGACTCACTTCTACCAATAGCATTTCTGTAGAAAATTCAACAGACAAAGACAATTACAGATTTGGTTTCACCAGCATGGCCAATAAAGGCATCGTACCTACCAGCGGTCTTACCAGGTATAACCTTTCATTGAATCTAGATCATAAAGTGAGCAATGCATTCAAACTATCGACATCAATAAACTATAGCCGTTCAAGCACCGACAATATTGTTGCGGGCAATGGAAGTGGCGCTATCGCCGATGCCGTGTACTTATCACCAAGCGTTGATTTGAGACAGATGAAAAACTATTGGATCTCACCGGGCATTCAACAAAGAAAAGCTTTGCCGCCTGTAGGCACCGATGATAGTCCAGGTGCATTGGACCCTGCTGATAATGGCGATGATAATCCGTGGTTCGTATTAAATCAGGTGAAGAATGGCTTTTTGCGCAATCATTTATTTGGTAATGTAAAAGCAAGTTTTGACATCACTCCTCATTTAAGTGCATTTGTGCGGTACTCGCAAGATTTGTTTTATGAAGACCGCGAAACGAAAATATCTAAAAGCTTGAATAATGAGTTGAACGGTTATTATGGCCTGTCGAATGCTTACAATACAGAAAGCAATACCGACATGCTTATCACTTATCACACCAGGTTTTTGGAAAAGTTTGATATGTCTGCATCGGCGGGTGGAAATCTGTTGTACACGGAAGGAACTTTTAACCAGGTTTTCTCAGCTTCAGGCGCCGGCATAAATGTTCCTGAACTTTTTAACGTGTCAAATATTGCTCCCGCTAACATCAGGTATAATTCTAATCGCTATAAGAAGAGTGTCAATAGTGTGTATGCAACCGCTTCGATAGGGTATAATGATATGGCTTATTTGGATTTGACAGGAAGAAATGACTGGTCAAGTACATTGCCTCCTGGCAACAACTCTTATTTTTATCCATCTGCTTCACTAAGCCTTATACTAAGCAAAATGTTCAATTTCGGTGGTTATGTGAGCCTCATTAAAGTACGTGCCGGCTGGGCAAGTGTAGGCAAGGATACCGATCCTTATAATACCATTGGCTACTTGAACACTGGCAGCTTTGGCAGCATTACCACTCAGTCTCTCTCCGGTGCGTTGAAGAACCCCAACTTAAAACCAGAATTGGCGAACTCCACCGAAATAGGTGTTGATATGGCTTTCTTGAAAAATCGCCTTCGTTTTACGGGTACCATCTACCGCTCAGATAACAAAAATCAAATTTTAGGGATAAACTTACCGGGATCATCTGGATATACGACCGGCCAGATCAATGCTGGCTTAGTTCGCAGTCAGGGCATCGAGTTGCAATTGGGTGGCACGATCATCTCAAACAAAAACTGGACCTGGGATTTGAGTGTGAACTACACCAAGAACAACACATACATCATGTCATTGGTGAATGGGCAAACATTTTTCTCATTCTGGCAAGACGGTCCTTCCGGATCATGGACCTATGCAAAGGGACAACCAATTCCCAACCAATTTGATGATAATGGAAAGCAAATTATTAGTGATGGAAAAATAGGCGCCTTGTGGGATAATGTTATGGCAACTGTTACCGATAAGGGCTCTCCATATTATGGTTATCCTTTGCTCGATGACGGCGGCGGTTTGCAAAAAGCGGGTGGCGGAAGTTTCCAGAATAAAAAGATTGTAGGCAATTTCAATCCAAAATTATTGATGGGCTTTCAAACATCACTTACATATAAAATGATAACCCTGAGCGCAAACGTTGATATGCGTCTTGGAGGCATTTTCTATTCCAAAACTTATCGCTACATGCAATCTGATGCAACATTAAAGAGACAGGAAGACGTGGGAATACGGATACCGGCAAGCTATGCCAACAACATACCCGCTTATCTCAAAACAAACCCGGATGCATTTATAAAAGTAAAAGGATTTCAACAATATCATTTGGTGGGAGGACCTTCACAGGAACAGGGCGGCTTTCCTTATCAGACCAATGGAAACATTACCCTCAATGATGGTGCATTCTATCCTGGTGTTTATGATGATGGCAATGGCGGATATGTGGAGAACCTCGGAGATCCCAGTATCACCAAGTATGATAACTATGAAGATGCTGTTACCAATGGTGGATGGAATTTTGCGACCATGGATATGTTCGACGCATCTTATATCAAACTACGAGAATTGGTCATTTCTGTGCAATTGCCAAAAAAATGGTCTGATAAGCTTAGCCTCCAGGGAGTTTCTTTAGGAGTTTACACGAGGAACGTAATACTCTGGACTAAAGCCAAAGCCGGTGTTGATCCCGAACTTGCCTTTAACTACGTGCCAAACCAGCAAGGGAATGGTTCTCAGTTCAAGCAAGGTATCGAGTATTATAACATAACACCATGGACCATTCCTATTGGCGTAAAGCTCAATGTTCGTTTCTAAGCTCACAATCTAGTTAATCCTAAAAAGCAAAAATGATGAAAAGCGCAAAAAAAATTTTTACAGTTACATGCGTTTTCCTTGTAATAATAGCAGCAGGTGATTCTTGCAAAAAGTTTTCTATTGTCAACAGCAATCCTAATAATGTAACACCGGATCTTGCGTCTCCTGATTATGTAATGGCCGGAGTGCTGACTCAATCTGCGATGTGGTATGATCGTTACGGCTCGGGACAAATTTCCGGCGCGATGCAGCATACTTACCAGGATGCTTTTGGGTCCGGCTTCAGCGACTATCAATGGGATCAACAGGATTTTGACTGGAGCGGTAATTATGCAACGCTTGCAAATAATAAACTTTTATTAGAGAAGGCTGAAAATTTGAAGTGGGATTTTCATCAGGGTGTTGGCTTGGTTATGAGAGCATTTAATTTTGCTACCATTGCCGATTTTTGGGGAGATGCACCTGATTCATTAGCATTGAATGGAGCTCTTGGAGGAACTAAGAATCAATTTCCGGTATTCGACTCTCAGCAAAGTATATATGAAGGTGCCATTGCTGACCTGAAGGCCGCTATTCCTCACTTAAGTGGTACAGCCACTGACCATCCTGAAATAACAAACACAACAATTTCATCGGATGTATTCTATGCAGGAGATCCTGGTCAATGGAAAAAATTAGCCTATTCACTTTTATTACGTTATTATCTGCGTCTTTCATCTAAAATGAATGTTCAGGCTGATGTTGAAGCAATCGCAGGAAATGTTTTTCAAAGCACTGCTGATGATTGGTTGATGCCATTCCCGGGAGTTGATCAGGGAACATCTTATCAATTCTGCACAAAATTCAATGGGGCTTCCGGCTATCACAGGAATAAAATGTGCGGCACGCTCACTATGAAAATGAGAGACCTCAAAGACCCGCGCATTGTTATTATGGCTCAGCCCATCGTAACACCTTCCGTTGTTGATGGTTCACAATTTAGTCCCGGCGATAACACCACGCTTACTGTTGTCAATGGCAATACCCGCTATATTAACCCTGCTGCTGCTGCCGCATCAAACTATAAACAGTTTGATCCTACAACATACACGACCGACAGGCCTTACGGCGCATTGAGGGCCAACATCAAAAACTTATACGATACATCATCAGTGTATGTCGGTATACCGATTAGCTACGATAATTATGTTGATTTCAATTATAATATAAATGGAACGGGCACTCAGTCGACTTCATTGAGCGACTATGTATCCTATCTCAGAACAGATATTTATGACAACCCTAGTGGACCATTGCTTGCAGCAAGAATGGCTTCCTACAGTGAAATTTGTTTTGATCTTGCCGAAGCGGCACTAAATGGATGGAATGTAGGCGGTGATGCTGCAACATGGTATAACGCCGGTATACAAGCTTCTTTCGATACATGGCAGGTGTTCGACACTTACCAGTCCGATGTCAATAATTATTATGGATGCGTGAAAGATTATCAAACCTATATCGCACAACCTTCAGTTGCTTTTGATGGAACGCTTCAAAGAATTATGGAGCAAAAATGGATCGCTGCGTGGCAGGCATGTAATGAAGCATATATGGATTGGAGAAGAACAGGCTTGCCTGCTTTAACAATTGGCTGGGCGTCTTATCGTGGCCAGATTCCAGTCAGGTTTGGTTACAATAACTCAGAGCTTCAAAACAATTCAGCAAATGCGCAGGTAGCTATCGACAAATTAATTCCATCGGCATACAACGGGCCTGATGGCACGAACAGTTCATGGTCGAAATTCTGGTTATTGCAGGGAACAAATAAGCCTTGGCAATAAATTTCAAAATGCCAGCATGATTTTTTTGAGGAAATTATTTTTGATATTGGCATTCTTTTGCCTGATCTCGCTCACACAGGCGCAGGTAAATAACACTTTTAATTTGATGCCGGCGCCGGCGGCATTGAAACTAAATTCAAACAGAATAGGTCTTGACCAACGGTTTCGTATATGCGTAAATGGGAAAGCAAATAAACGCATCTACGATTATGCAAGCAGATTCATCAGGAGATTAAGTAACAAAACCGGCATCTTCCTTGACAAACTTCAATATGTAACTGTAAAAGACAGTAAAGATATTTCATCCACGCTGCTCATTAAAATTCATCGCCCTGGAAAATTAGAATTGGGCGAAGATGAAAGTTATTCGCTTGTAACAAATGCAAAGCAGGTTATAGTTGAATCGGAAACTGATCTCGGTGCCATTCATGCATTGGAAACCTTATTGCAATTATTAAGTTCGGACGCAAATGGTTATTATTTTCCCGGCGTAGAAATTTCTGACAAACCAAGATTTGCATGGCGCGGGCTTTTGCTGGATGTGGTGCTTCACTTCATGCCTGTTGACGTAGTAAAAAGAACGCTCGACGGAATGGCTGTGGTGAAAATGAATGTGCTTCATTTACATCTTTCCAATGATCAGGGTTTTAGAGTGGAATCAAAAATTTTTCCGCGCCTTCAACAAGTTGCTTCAGATGGTATTTTTTATACGCAGGAAGAAATTCGTGATATCGTTCGATATGCTGATGAACGAGGTATCCGGGTAGTTCCTGAATTTGTTGTGCCGGCGCACACCACTGCTATCTTAACTGCATATCCTGAATACGCAAGCGTAAAGAGAGATTACAAATTGCAGCGCTATTTCGGCGTATTCGATCCGGTGATGGATCCAACAAATGAAAAACTCTATCCCTTTCTCGAAAAACTTTTCAAGGAAATGTCTTCACTTTTTCCCGATGATTATTTTCATATCGGTGGTGATGAAAACACAGGGAAAGACTGGGAAAACACACCGCATATAAAATCTTTCATGCAATCAAAGGGCATGAAAAAATATATGGATCTGCAGACTTACTTTAACGCACGACTGCTTCCCATTATAAAAAAAACTGGAAAGATAATGATGGGTTGGGATGAAATTTTACAACCCGGTGTACCGAATGAAGTTGTTATACAATCATGGCGAGGCAATGAAAGTTTTTATGGTTCCATAAAAAAAGGACACAAAGCCATTCTCTCTTATGGATATTATATTGATCTGATACAACCAGCTTCTTATCACTACCTGAATGATCCCATGCCCGATAGTGTAAAACTCACTGACCAGGAAAAGAAAAATATTTTAGGAGGTGAAGCAACGATGTGGAGCGAAATGATTACACCTGTTACTGTCGATTCAAGAATATGGCCGCGCACGGCAGCCATTGCAGAAAGACTGTGGTCGAAACAAAATGTAAATAATGTAGATGACATGTATCGCAGACTTGATATCGTAAGCTTGCATCTTGAATCGGTTGGCTTGCAGCATTTAACTTATAAAGATAAATTGATGCGGCAGCTCGCAAATGGATATGATACAAAATCACTCGAAGTATTGGTTAGTGTGTTGGAGCCGTTGAAAATATATGAACGAAATGAAGGTGATACCATGTACACAGTTTTTTCACCCTTCACAAAATTAGCTGATGTCGCTTCTCCTGACCAAAAATTGCCAAGGATATTTAAAAAAAACGTTGAAGAATTTTTGATTCAAACATCTCCACAACTTGAAAAATCGATTCATGATGAATTAATGATATGGAAAGAAAATGATTCGGAGTTCAAAAAATTGGTCGTGAATTCCCCGGTGTTAGAAGAAGCCGCATCACTATCAGAAAATCTTTCTTTGATAGCAGCAGCTGGCTTGGAATCTGTACAGTATTTACACGATAAAAAAATTCCTGGTGAAACATGGCTTGCACAAAAAATGGAAATAATAAAGCGGGCGCATAAACAGGGCGGCAGGTGCGAAATACAGATAATAGATACAGTGCAAAAATTGATAGAGAAAGCCGCAGGCAAGTGATGGCCCGGTATCGAAAAAAATTTTACATGAAAAAAAATATTTTATTTTTCTTTCTATTATGTTTTCTGAAATGGAACTATGCTCAAAAATCTCCGCAAAAGATTTCAAACGTCACTTCTTATAAATCAGACCAGGAATTTTACCAGGAATATCATGAAGGATATCCGGTTGGAAAAACCACTGCAGAAAATAATGTGAGAAGTATTGCCGTAGATAAGGAAAGTACGGTATATATAGCAACTGCATCCGGTGTATATAAAAAGAAAAATGGAGAATCAATTTGGTCTCCTTTGCCATTCGCAGAAATGGATAATGGTCCTGCTTATAGCATAGCAGTTGACAAAAACAATATTGTTTGGATTGGGAACTGGAAAGGTGTTTTTCAATGTAAAAATAATTTGCTAAAACAAGTTGCGGGTACGAGTGGGCCCATATCAATTCTTTGCACATCCAACGAAGGGATCTACGCATTGGGTCCCTTAGGTGTCTGGATAAACAATGAAGACGTTTTCGTAAAAAAGAATTATTCTATCGCGAGATCAGTGCGCGGCGCGGTTTCGGACAATGCCGAAGGCTTATGGGTTGCAAGCGATGTAGGGCTTTATCATTGTAATAAAAAAAGTACAAAATATTTTTACAAAACCGATTTATTATTAAGTGCAGGGTTGAAAGGTGTGGCGGTGGATAAAGAAAATAACTTGTGGGCTGCCGGTCTCGGTGGTGTGTCTGTTATCAAAAATGATAAACAGCAAAAAGTAATCAGACCTAAAGAAGGTTGCCCTTCTATTTATGTCAATTGCATAAAAAAATCTCCTGATGGAACAATGTGGGTGGGGACAAAAGTTGGTGTCGTGAGATTTTATCCAGATGGTAAACGTTCCCTTCGATTTAGTAAACGATGGTTGATGGACGATCACGTGAATGATATTGCTTTCGATCAAAATGGAGATGCATGGATTGCAACAGAACAAGGTGTCAGCGCTATTAAAAAACGAAAGATGAACCTTGCATCCAAGCAGGATTATTTTTATGATGTTTTAATGAGAAGACATATTCGCGATCCATGGATTGCAGGACAGTGCCATCTTTTATCCGCAGGTGATACCACGCAATGGCGTGCTGAAGATGATGACAACGATGGAGAATTTACAGGCAACTATTTATCCATGGAATCATTTCATTTTGCCGCAACAGGAAGTGAAGACGCAAGAGAAAAAGCAAAAAAAGCATTTCATTTTTTAAAACAATTAAAAGATGTTACTAACGGTGATGGATATTTCGCTAGAACAATTGTGCCGATAGAATGGGCGGACAGAGTGCATGATGGCAATCGTTCATACACTGAAAAAGAATTAGCAGAAGAACTGGTCAATGAACCGCGATTTAAACCTGTTGAAACACGCTGGCATAAATCCGCCGATGGTAAATGGTTATGGAAAGGAGATGCAAGCAGCGATGAATGGTGCGGCCATATGATGGGATATTATTTTTATTACCAACTGGCGGCAAGCGAGGAAGAAAAAATAATCGTGCGTCAGCATGTCGCTTCGCTGGTTGACCATTTAATAGCGCATGATTTTTACATGATGGATATTGATGGCAAGCATACACGCTGGTCGGTCTGGTCGCCTGAATCGCTCAACCGCGATCCCGAATGGGCGCAGGATAAGGCCGAGAACTCTATGGAGTTGCTGACCTTTCTAAAACTTGCTTATTACATGACGAATGACGAAAAATATCAGCAGCATTATCTCCACATGATCAATGAGGAACATTACCTGGAAAATATGGCTGCATCTATTTATCAAAATCCGGCATGGTTTATTTATTATGATCTTACGATGCAGGTTTATTTGTTTCCCATTCTCATTCACTGTGAAAAAGATCCTAAGCTTCTTGCATTTTATCAGCAGTACATGGACAAATGGATGCAGTATAGAAAAAAAGACAAAAACCCGCTGATCAATTTTCTGTATTGTTATGCTCGAAATAAAAGAGTTGAGCTTGAGTCATCAGTTGATTTTTTGATAGATGCGCCACTTGATCTTATCGATTGGAATATCGATCACACAAAAAGGGAAGATGTAAAACTTGTTCACGCTCCGGTTTTAGATGATTTGCAGGTTGAAGATTTGCCTCCGCCAAGTATTCGCAGCACGGTCCGTTGGGATAAAAATCCATGGGCTGCAACAAGTGGTTCTCCGGAAACTGAGAGAGAGCCTGTGTTCTGGCTTTATCCGTATTGGATGGGGAAATATCTTAAAATGATTGAATGATTTTAAAAGACAAACCAGATTAATAATGACTCGTTACTACCCGCGATTTTTATTTTTGATAATATTTTTTTGGGGTTCTTTATTTGCATTCGATGTCGCAGGGCAGAAATCATCTTCTCAACCTGTCTATAAAGACACATTATTCTTACAGGATTACAGTATCAAATATTTTTTAAACGATTCGGGCAGGCTTTCGTTGAGAAAAGTTTGTTGCGACAGAAATGGAAATGTGCAGATATATTCTTCCGAAGGCATTTTAAAAAAATCAGGAGGTCAGTTTTTAAACCCTGGCAAATTAGTTCAGGATTTTTCTTACCTGCCAATCGTTGATAAGAAAATAAAAACTATAGGGCTCTATCAAAATCAGTTTGTGTACGCAGATGACAAAGCGCTGCTGAGTAATGCATGGGCCGGGAAGTTATATAGCAGGCATACAATGCCTGGTGTTGCGATGTTTAGTGGTGGAGAAGATTTCTCATTTCTTCTTTGCGATGGATCATCATTACAATATCTAAAAGATTCTACATTATTGTGGGAAGGCAATGCCGATGACAAGTTGTTTGATATTTTATATGACCAAAAAAGAAATCTCTTTTGGTTGCTTGGCGAACATGGCGTGTCTGTTTTCGATCCCAAAGAAAAATTGATGCACAAAAAAATTAAATCTGATGACTTGACATGTTTTTCATTGGCAAATAAAAATAATGAATTAATAGTCGGTACACACAACGGTTATTTCACATTTGATATAAACACGGCCCGCCAATCTGCATTGATCAGCAAGTTGCCTTGCGCTGATATAACCGTGATAAAAGAAATTGATAACAAAACCTGGTTTGGCACGGCGAGCGGAGCATTCATATCGCAGGATGGGAAATTTAAGTACTACGCTTCAAAGCGTTGGCTTCCTTCAGACAAAGTAACTGATATTGCAGCGGGTAATAACAATTCAATATTAATACTTACAGATAAAGGATTAGGTGAAATACATTTTGCGTCTTCTACACTATATGATAAGGCGATGTATTATGAACAGCAAGTAAGACGAAGACATATACGTGTGGGATTCAATGCAACGCTTGCAGGAATGAAAAATGGTGACGTAAACTCCGGTTCATTGGAAGATTCGGACAATGATGGTCTTTGGACATCTATGTATTTGGGCGCAGAAGCATTTCGATATGCTGCAATCAAATCTAATGAAGCGCTGCGGAACTGTAGAGAATCATTGGACGCAATAGAGCGATTATACACAGTGAATTCGCTGAAAGGATTTCCGTCACGTTCTTTTGAAAGAAGCGGCTATGAAATTTCGGATATACCTCACCGTGAGCCAAAAGGCAATAAGGAATTGAAAGAAGAATATCCTGGCAATGCAGGAACAATGCCACCTTCGGGACCATGGCGCCGATCTGGCGATCCTGAATGGGATTGGAAATCCACTACCAGCAGTGACGAAGCAATTGGGCATATGTTTGTTTTCGGTGTTATTGCCGAGCTTATTGATGTTCCTGATATAAAATATAAAGCAATCAAATTAATGGATGCACTCATGCAGCATATTGTTGATCACGAAATGTATTTGATTGATTGGGATGGACAGCCAACAAGATGGGGGAAATGGAACCCAGAATACGTAAATGCAAGACCAAAAATAGTTGGCGACAGAAAAATTACTTCTTCCAATATTATTTCAATGTTACAAACCGCATGGCATTTCACTCGAAAAAAAATTTACAAAGAAAAAGCGCTGGAACTTTTAAATAAATATGGATACCTGGAAAACCTGGTGAGGCCGATGAAAGAAATTGGACCTGCTCCCGATGATGCGGATGAACTTAGTAAAGAATTATCAGACGGCTGGAATCATTCCGATGATGAAATGTATTTTATCGGCTATTGGGGATTGTACCGGTATGCATTGAATGATACGTTAAAAAATAAATTCAAGGAAGCCATTTTGGATCATTGGCAAATTGAAAGACCGGAGAAAGAAGGTGCCTGGGATATTTTTACTGCATTAACCGGCGTAAAAAATTTTGATTTGAATGAAGCAATATGGTATCTGCAAAAATATCCGATGGACATGATTAATTGGGATGTAAAAAACAGCGGGAGGAAGGATATTGAATTCATCCCGAAAAACTTTCGCGCCCAGACAATCAAAGAAGTATTGCCGCCTGATGAGTTGCCAATCAGCAGGCATAATTCAAATCGATTTGATTTGGATGGGGGCGACGAGCACGGAAATGCAGAATACAGCGCCGGCGATATTTGGTTGCTGCCTTACTGGATGGGACGATATTTAAAAATCATCAGTGCTCCCGTGAAAAACAAATCATCGAAAAGTGAAAATCATTTACCGGAGTGATTCCATAAAAGAAACACCAAAAAAATTTCGATGCAAAACCAAACTAAAAGACTGATTTCACTGGATGCGCTCAGGGGATTTACTATTGCAGCCATGATAGTTGTAAATTATCCCGGTAGCGAAGACTCGGTATATTTTACGCTGCGGCACACTGTGTGGAATGGGTTATCGTTTACAGACCAGGTGGCTCCATACTTTCTTTTTTTTGTAGGCGCATCCATTGTTTTTGCCTATTCAAAAAGGGTTAATGAAGGAGTGCCGCGTAATTTATTGTATCGAAAAATTTTCTTCCGCTCATTGAAGATATTTGCTGTCGGCATGTTCCTGAATTTGATGCCGGATTTTGATTTTCATAATATCCGCTGGACGGGCACGCTGCATCGTATCGCCATCGTATTTTTTATTTCAGCCATTCTTTATCTCAATACAAATTGGAAACAACAGGCATGGATAGCCGCAATTTTGTTGGTTTCATATTGGCTTGCACTCACATGCATACCTACGCCCGGGGCTGGTAAGGTAATGCTTGAGCCCGGGAATAATATTGTAGCATGGATAGATGCTAAATTTCTTCCAGGCAAAATGTGGCGTGGCACATGGGATCCTGAAAGTATTTTAACAACAGTTACATCGGTTGTCAGTTGCATCACCGGTATGCTTGCGGGAAAATTGATGCTGAGCGACAAAAGTCCCAATGAGAAAGTGAATTATTTGATGACTGCCGGTGTTTTTTCTGCAATCGTGGGATATTTTTGGGGATTGGTTTTTCCTGTCAATGAGAATTTATGGACCAGCTCATTTGTGTTGGTTACATCAGGTTTTGCTTCTCTTCTTTTCGGAGCTTTTTATTTTCTAGCTGATATAAAAAAAATAACATGGGGTACAAAACCCGGTATTATTTTCGGGGCCAATGCAATTTCAATTTATTTTCTCGCAGAAATATGGGCATTGATTTTTTACGAGACTAAATTCGGAGGATCATCAATCAATGAAAAATTTGTCACGGCTTTAATCCATGGAGGCGCCGATCCTAAACTTGCTAGCCTCATATACGCCTTGCTTTTCGTTGGATTGAATTTTATTCCCGCATGGTTATTATACAGAAAGAATATTTTTATCAAGCTATAGTCAGAGAATAAATTTTTTATATGAAAAAGCGATTGATTTCTTATGTCTTCATATTGTGCGTTGCTGGAGTGAGGGCACAAACGGTAAAATTACCGGAAGCGAAACACAAATTTATTGTGATTGCTCATCGCGGTGATCATGTTGAAGTTCCCGAAAACACCGTTGCTGCGTTTCAAAATGCGATTAGAAATGAGGTGGATTTTGTCGAGATTGATTTGCGCACGACAAAAGACAGTGTGCTTGTAATTATGCACGACGCTACTGTCGACAGAATGACCAATGGGAAAGGTAAAGTAAGTGAGCTGACGTACCAGCAAATAAGTCAATTAAAAATAACTGACAAAGCGAAAGGCCCGACAAAGACATATGCAATACCAACTTTCGAAGAAGTGCTAACCATATGCCGTAATAGAATACACATTTATCTGGATTATAAAAGTGCCAATGTGCAACAGAGTTATAACATGATTAAAAAATTCGGCATGCAAAATCAGGTGATTGTTTATATTAATCAGCCTTCTCAATATACAGAATGGAGGAAAGTGGCTCCGGCCATGCCTTTGATGATGAGCTTGCCGGATGACATCAAATCCGAAGAAACACTAAAAAATTTTTTGGAAAAAACACCCGTTGAATTATTGGATGGCGACTATACGGATTATACGGATGAGACTTTGAAAACAGCACAGCGCTTAGGCGTTACCGTTTGGCCAGACATACAAAGCGCTGATGAAAGCAAGAATTGGGATAAGGCAATTGATATGGGATTTAAAGGGTTACAAACAGATCATCCCAAAGCGCTGATTGAATATTTGAAAAAAAAGGGGCTGAGATAGTCTTAATGACATTGGTATCGGCAGCCGGTGTTCCAGGTTTCTTTTTTGGGATGGTTTTACCAATGCAAAACTCATTACTTTTTTGTGACAGGGTGCAGATAGAAGCTCGTAGAAACTTTGAAGGTAAATAGATTCATGATTCACTGAACTGTGGTAGCCCGAAAATTTTTATATTTATTCTATTTACTGAAATTGCAAAAATGTATTTTAGTTTATCATTCAAAAAATCAACGCTATAAAATTGTTGAAGACAAAATCACATGCCATAATTTTATTGTCTCGTGCTACATCGTCGTTTATTGCTTTATTATTTGCCTATTCCGGCATAATCGCGCAGGCTAAAAATACCGGTAGTATTATTTCCTACAAAAAAATACCTGCTGGTATTGAAGGCAAAACAGCCGCTGCCATTTTTGATATCCACGCTTACAATGCCAATATCATTCGTGTGAGGGTTTCAAAAGAAAAGCAGTTTCAAAATTTTTCATATGCGCTTCTTTCAAATAAAATCCCATCCTTTGATTTCGTAAACGTTGAAGAAAAAAATAATACAATATTTCTATCAACAAAGGACATCAAAGTAGAAATTGAAAAAAAGCCTTTCTTTAAAATTATCTTCAGGAATAGTCGCAATGAAGTAATTAATGAAGATATGACTGGTGGCGCGTTTGGCACATCATTTATCAATAACAAACCTGTTGTTTATAAAAAAATGCAAGGCGGTGAAAGATATGTCGGCCTTGGTGAAGCACTGGGAAATCTCGATAGAAAAGGCAGTGGCGTTAGTTTAAATAATACAGATAACTATATGTATGGTAATCCAAGATTGCCCATGTATAGCAGTATCCCATTTTATATTGGCATCCATCATAAAATGTTGTACGGAATATTTTTCAATAATAGCCATCAGTCATTTTTTAATTTCGGACTATCTACTCCTTACACTTCGGTTTCATTTGATGGCGGCGATATGGATTATTTTCTTATATATGATACATCAGTTGCGAAAATTATTGAACACTATACTTCATTAACCGGCCGTGTGCAAATGCCGCCAATATGGGGTTTGGGATATCATCAAAGCCGTGCAGATTATTACCAGGCTAAGGCATTATCTGTTGCCCAAACTCTTCGGCAAAAAAAAATTCCGGCCGATTGCATCGTGTTAGATGCAGAATATCAATTGGGCTATGAACCATTTCGAATTGATTCATCACGTTTTCCCGATATGCGCAAGTTGGCTGATGAACTTGCAAAAATAAATATGGAATTAACGGCATCCGTTTATCCCGGAGTGAATATTGATTCCTCATATGATTCTTACAACGACGGATTGAAGAAAAATGTTTTTTTAAAATACAGTGACGGCAGTTTATTCAAAACAGAAATTGCACCACTCCAGGTGTTATTGCCTGACTATACCAATCCCCAAACAAGGAACTGGTGGAAAAATAAAATGAAGTGGTTTGCAGAAAATCACATTCACGGTTATTGGAATGATATGAATGAGCCAGCAGTCGGCGGAAGCTATCTGCCGGATAATTTGTTATTTAATTTTGACGGAATAAAAGCTTCCTCAGCAGAAGCAAAAAATGTATACGGATTTCAAATGGCGAGAAGCAGTTATGAAGCAGGTTTACAAAACGAAAAAAATACAAGGCCATTTGTGTTAACACGTTCCGGGTTTGCAGGTGTGCAGAGATATGCGGCTTTGTGGAGCGGCGACAATTCCGCGAGCGACGAAGGTTTACTGACAAGCGTTTTACTAAATTCCCAATTAGGTTTATCCGGCGTATCATTCGTTGGTTATGACATAGGCGGATTTATAGGAAATGGTTCAAAAGAATTATACACGCGCTTCATACAAGCCGGAGCATTTTCTCCCTTTTGCAGAAATCATAAAGAAATGTATGCGGTGGACAATGAACCCTGGGCCTACGGCACAGAAGCAGAAGCTATTTCAAAAACGTTTATTGGTCTCCGTTACAGGTTGATGCCTTATTTCTACTCTGCTTTTTTCAATGCTTCACTAACAGGCATGCCTATCCAGCAAAGCCTTTGTTTGCAATACCCGTTTGATGAGAAAGTGTATGATCATGTTTATCAATATCAGTTTTTATTTGGCGGCAATATTTTGGTGGCTCCATTAACAAGCAATGAAAAATCAAAAAAACTTTATCTGCCGCCCGGCGATTGGTACAACATTTATACAGAAGAGAAGGTAAGAGGCGCGAAAGAAATATTAGAAGATGCTCCGCTTTTTAAATTGCCCATTTTTATCAAGGCATCCTCCATCATCCCCATGCAAAGCCTGGTGCAGTCAACAAAAGAAAAACCATCCGACACATTATTCCTTCATATTTTCAACGGCAGCGAAAAAAATAGCTTTATTTATTATGAAGATGAAGGAGACGGCTTTTCTTATCGGGAAAAAAATTATTGTAAACGCGAAATTGAATTTGATCCGATGAATAAGAAATTGAGTATCGCAAAACAGGGAGGTTCATTTGTTTCTAAATTCAAAAAAATTCAATTGATATTTCACGGCTTTGTCCAAAATAATAGCGGATTAAAAATTAACAACAGTGATTCAAAAAATATAAGCTGGCAGAGTGTTAGGATATTAGATCCGCTTGAAAACCTTTCCGGTATTTATGACCCGGTATACTATCAACAGCTGAGGAATACGGAAAACATGGAAATGCAAAAAACTATCGTGATTGATAACTTGCCAGATGAAATAATCGTACAATGGTGAGACTTTCAGCAAGAAATGTTGGAGCAAATACGCGCAATTTGCTCATCAATCATAATATCACTGTTTGGGTAGTAGTAAAGTATAAAAAATAATTTTATTGTCAGTGATTCCCGCTATGTGCACCTATGTGCCTACTGTGTCTATGTGGTAAATTTTTTTTCACCACATAGACACAGTAGGCACATAGGTACACATAGCCGATTCATACCGTCGCGCTAGACAATTTGCGATTGATTTTTTTCAGGTTTTTTATAAAACTTATTTCGTCAGTATTCTCAAGATGTAAACGATAATCTTTTGCAGCTACCTTTAAACAAAAAAAGATATGGCAAACAAAAGCCTCAAGATAAAAGTTTCAAGTTCTATCGGATCGGTTTCTGCCGAATGCAATTCAACCAAAAAGAGTAAATATATAATGACATTGGCCCATGGCGCAGGTGCCGGAATGAATCATATTTTCATGGAGCAGTTGAGTGAAGCGCTTATGTTATTAGACATCGCTGTTCTTCGGTTTAACTTTCCTTTTTCAGAAAATAAAAAAGGCAGGCCCGACAGTCCTGCCGTCGCGCACCAGACCATAGAAGCAGCCATTGCCAAAGCAAAAAAATTATTTCCTTCATTACCGCTGTTCGCTGCGGGAAAATCGTTCGGCGGACGAATGACTTCGCAGTATTTATCTGAGCATTTCGAAAGCGATGTGAAAGGAATTATATTTTACGGCTTCCCGCTTCACGCTCCCGGAAAGCCTTCCATCGAAAGAGCTGATCATTTAAAAAAGATAAAAATTCCCATGCTTTTTTTACAGGGCAGCAGGGATGAGCTGGCGCGGTGGGACCTGATTGAATCAGTTTGTTCTTCACTACCGAAAGCAACGCTGGTAAGAATAGAAGGAGCAAATCACATGTTTAAGTCGGGGAAAAAAAAATTATTACCGGACTTGGCAAAGGAAACAAATGATTGGATGAATCAATTGTCAATCTTACGATAGGAAATTTTTCAAATAGAAGAAAAGGGCGTGGAGCTTTTTTCTGTTTAGTATATCTCATCTTATTTTCAGACATTTTGGTTCGAAATAAAATGCTCAGAAATTTTTTTTATTTTTTCCAAGGCAAGCTGCACCACTACTCAATTAGTGAAAGCGGGCTCGCCTTAGAAAAATAAAAATTAATTAAGATGCTTCTTAAATGATTATCGTCAAAAATTATTTCACCGAATAACTGACAAACGCAACCTTCTTACTATTCGGACTCCACGATGGTGTGTTGATGCTTCCGGCTCCGCCAAAAAATACCGGCGTAATATCTCTGATGTTTTTTGATGTTGGATCCATCAAACGCAGTTTGACATTTTTACCAAAAGGATGATTTTGTTTTTCATCCGTTGTGTACGCGATGCATGCGATCCATTTATTATCAGGTGATGGATGTGGGAACCAATTTGCATTTTCATCTGAAGTCATCTGCTCGGGTTGCGATCCATCTGGTCTCATCCTCCAAATCTGCATGTGACCACTTCGGTAAGAATGGAAATAAATAAATTTTCCATCCGGAGAATAATCCGGACCGTCATCTAATCCCGGTGTATCCGTAAGTCTCTTCGGAGTTCCGCCCTCAACCGGGATCGTGTACACATCAAGGTTACTAAAATCTCCTCCGCAGTACGCCAAAGTCTTTCCATCAGGGCTCCAGCTATGCCAAAACGAAAGATCTCCCGAGTTTATTTTTTTCGGTTCGCCGCCCTGAATCGGCACGATATAAAATGAAAATTTAAAAATTCTTTGAGACGGATTGTATTCATCGGTGTTGGTGATTGCCATCCATTTGCCATCCGGCGAAAGCCCGTGATCGTCCATGAGTTTATTCACCGTTCCTGTGTAAATTTCACTCAACGCTTTCGTGCGCAGGTCCAGTTTATACATTTTGCCTTTGCCGTTAACGACAAGGTAATTCTCAGGATGCCAGTTCGGTGCTTCAAAATCACCTTCCGCAATTAATATTGTATCCATTTTCCCTGTTTCGATATCAACGGTCTGTATGTAGCTCGTCGTGTCATGTCGATTTTGTGCGAACGAAGATGTCAACAATAATAAGCCGACAATTATGACGGACATTCGCCGGTATAAAAATAGCAGGCAGGGAAATTTCATAGCTTTGCTCATGTCAATCGGGTTTTTTATATAAATATCGAAAAACTTGTAGAAAGTAATCCTTGTTTTCGTCGCATTAATTTTGATGATCGTCGCATTCTTCGCTGCTGGCCCGGAACAACGCTTTACTTTTAGCAAAAGCACTTTCTTTCTTTAACTCTTTTTGTATATGAAATACTACTACTACACGATCAGCCTTCTTACGTTTTTGTTTGCCGTCTCAGTAAATAGTTTCGGTCAAAGTCAAACAGCCACCGACTTTAAAACTGTAACAAATAACAACGGACCAACACTTGGCTACTCGCCATCATCCGGAGTAACAATTCTTACCGTTAATGGTCTCCATTTTAAGGACCTGAACAAAAATGGAAAGCTTGACGCGTATGAAGATTGGCGACTGCCGGTCGACGAACGGGCAAAAGACCTGGCAAGCAAAATGAGTATTGAACAAATTGCAGGATTGATGTTGTATAGTGCGCACCAGGCAATTCCTGCAAATGCGAGAGGCTTTGGTGCTGGTACATATGGCGGCAAACCCATTGATTCAAGTGGCATGCAACCCTTCGACATAAGTGATCAGCAGAAAAAATTTTTAAAAGACGATAACCTGCGTCACGTATTAGTGACTCGTGTAAAAAGTCCCGATGTTGCCGCAAAATGGAATAACAATGTGCAGGCATTTGTAGAATCACTTGGGTTGGGTATCCCGGCAAATAACAGTACCGATCCACGCAATGGTGTTGTTGCAAACGCGGAATATAATATTGGTTCCGGTGGAACGATTTCTATGTGGCCGGAATCAATTGGCATGGCCGCAACATTTGATCCATCCATTGTTCAACACTTTGGAAATATAGCGGCGCAAGAATATCGTGCGCTTGGAATTGCAACGGCTTTGTCACCACAGGTCGATCTTGCTACTGAACCGAGATGGAGCAGGTTTAGTGGAACGTTTGGTGAAAATCCAATGTTGGCAGCAGACATGGCAAGAGCATACGTTGACGGATTTCAAACTTCAACCGGATCTTTCGAAATAAAAAACGGATGGGGATTTCACAGCGTGAATGCCATGGTAAAACACTGGCCGGGTGGCGGCCCTGAAGAAGGCGGACGTGACGCACATTATGCGTATGGAAAATTTGCGGTCTACCCTGGTAATAATTTTCAAACACAACTTATCCCTTTTATTTATGGAGCACTCAAACTAGACGGCAAAACAAAACACGCGGCTGCAGTAATGCCGTACTATACAATTTCGTTTAACCAGGATTCAAAAAATGGAGAGAACGTCGGCAACAGTTATAGTAAATATCTTATTACAGATTTGTTGCGTGATAAATATAAATACGATGGTGTTGTTTGTACAGACTGGTTAGTAACTGCTGACGAAGGCAAAACTCCTGACATGTTCGTAGGTAAATCATGGGGCGCTGAAAAATTATCTGTTGCTGAAAGACATTATAAAATATTAATGGCAGGTGTTGATCAATTCGGCGGCAACAATGCAGCAGGCCCTGTATTGGAAGCTTATCAAATGGGAATTAAAGAACACGGAGAAGATTTTATGCGCAAACGCTTCGAACAATCTGCGGTTCGCTTGCTGCGCAACATTTTCCAAGTTGGCTTATTTGAGAATCCGTATGTAGATCCTGCACAATCGACTAAAACAGTCGGCAATGCAGATTTTATGAAAGCAGGATATGAAGCACAGTTAAAGTCAATTGTTCTATTGAAGGATAAAGGCAATGTGTTACCACTCGCAAAAACTAAAACAGTTTATATTCCAAAACGTACAATACCATCAACAAGAGATTTTTTTGGCAACGTGAACCCGGAAAAAATTGAATATCCTGTCAACATGGATATTGTGAAAAAATATTTCAACGTAACAGACGATCCTTCGAAAGCTGATATTGGAATTGTGATTGTAAAAGGTCCGAATAGTGGAGTGGGTTATAACAAAGACGACAGGCAAAAAGGAGGCAACGGATATGTGCCCATCAGTTTGCAGTACAATGCTTACACAGCAACAGCAGCACGTGCGCAAAGTATTGCTGCAGGTGATCCTGTGATTGACCCAACGATCACCAACCGGTCTTACAAAGACAAAACAGTTACTGCAACAAATGCTGCCGATCTCAAAAACATTCTCGATACAAAAGCTGCAATGCCAGGAAAGCCCATCGTTGTTTGCATGATGCTTAGCAATCCCGCAGTTGTTTCAGAATTTGAACCCAATATAGATGCGCTTGTTGTTTCATTTGGTGTGCAGGACCAGGCGCTGATGGATATTCTTTCTGGTAAATCAGAACCATCTGGTTTGTTGCCTTTACAAATGCCTGCAGATATGCAAACTGTAGAAACGCAAAAAGAAGACGTGCCACAAGACATGCAACCATATAGAGACAGCGAAGGTCATGTGTACGACTTTGCATTCGGTCTGAATTGGAAAGGAGTTATCAACGATTCAAGAACTGCAAAGTATAAGAAGAAATAAAATAATACGTAGAAATAGTTTATCGAACAGTCTTAATTTGCGCAATTAAGGCTGTTTTTTGTTTTATGTTTTGTCTCCGCAAAACGCAATCCGCAGCAATGACTCATTTTAAAATTTCTATGTGCACCTATGTGCCTATGTGGTGAAAAAAAATTACCACATAGACACAGTAGGCACATAGTTAAAAATAGCTGAAGTATCTAAAGATGAAAATCTTTGTCCCCGATGAGTCACCGCCATACGCTCTCGCATTCTCAAGAAATTGTTGCGGGACTCATCGGTCAGAGAGTTAATTTTTTTATAGTTGAAGGAATAATCTCTAACCGAGGAGTCCCGCAATTACAGCGTCTGACTTCGGGATGAGTGTGGCGGTGACTCCTCGGCGACAGAAAAGTATCTAAAGATGAAATTACATTTCAAATTGACCCACTACCCAATTAAGACTGTTTTTGTTTTTATGTTTTGTCCCCAAACGCAACGGCAGTAATGACTCACTTTGAAATTTCTATGTGCACCTATGTGCCTACTGTGCCTATGTGGTGAAAAAAAATTTGCCACATGGAGACATCGAAATTTCAAAATGAGTCACTATGCAACCGGCGTATTCTATAATAAAAAGTTCTATTTTCATTCGTTGAAAGCTAATTTAAAAAGTATCAAGAAATGAAAGCACTGATCATAGGAGCAACAGGAGCTACAGGCAAAGATCTTGTGCAGTTATTGCTTCAAGATCCGGACTATAATGAAGTGGTAATATTTGTACGCGCCCCCGGCGGAATAAATCACCCTAAGTTGGTTGAGATTATTACTGATTTCGGTCAACTGGAAAATGTAGCTGAGTTCATTAAGGGCGATGTATTGTTCTCCTGTTTGGGTACTACTTTGAAAGCGGCTGGTTCTAAAGAAAAACAATGGAGCATAGATTATGAGATTCCTGCAAGATTTGCTGAAATAGCTAAAAGAAAAGGAGTGCGTTCGATGGTATTGTTATCAGCGTACGGCGCTTCTGCGAAAAGCAAAATATTTTATTCGGAGATGAAGGGAAAGTTAGAAGATAAAATTTCCAGTCTTGCATTTGATCAATACATTATTTTCAGGCCTGGATTGTTGTTGCGTAAGAATACGGATCGGTTGGGAGAACGAGTTAGTGCTGGCCTTTTAAAATTTCTAAATGGTTTTGGATTGATTAAAAAGTTCCGTCCTTTACCCACTTCAATACTTGCTGAAAAATTGACGAAGGCGCCTAAAGTTCTTACAGTTGGAAACCATATTATAGAGCTGGATAAAATTTTCGAATTTGGTAGTGTCTCATTTTGAAATTTCTATATTTAACTATGTGCCTACTGTGTGGTGACAAACTTCGAATATATTTGGGCCCTCACCCCAACCCCTCTCCTAAAGGAGAGGGGCAAGGGGTGAGGGCTAAGTCGTAATAATTTTCAAAATGGGTTACTACCTAGACCTGGAAGGTATGGGCTATAGGGTATGGCAGAGTTTATTTCAATTCACGATTTTTATTTTTCACCCTAATCAACAGTATTATTAAATGCTTGCCATACCCTACACCCCTACACCCTGCACCTTCCACCTCGAATTTTAGAGTTCGTGCAACAAAACGAACTATCAAACTTTCATGTTGATTTGGTTCAAAACTTTATATTGATACCAAACCGGGCACAACGAATCTTATACAGCGAACGTTACAATAAACGATGGATAAAATAGAAAATATCAAAAAAATTACTGCAACAACTTATGCTGCTTTTCTGAGAGGCATCAATAATATTGGAAGCAAGACCGTGAAGATGGACGAATTGAAAAAAATATTTGAAACAATCGGTTTTAAAAATGTAAGGTCAATTCTTGCAAGCGGAAACATAATTTTTGAGACAACAATATCCAACACGCATATTATCGTTGCAAAAATTGAAAAACAACTCGCAAAAAAACTTGGTTACGAAGTAAAGGCTGTTGTTCGTACCGCTGACGAGTTGTATTCCTTGGTAAAATCAAATCCTTTCACCAAAATAAAACTGACTCCACAAACAAAATTATTGCTGACCTTCCTTTCGGAAAAACCGACGAGCAGACTCAACCCTCCCTACGAGTCACCCGACAAAGATTTTATAATACTGAAAATTACTGGCAATGAAATTTATTCGGTTGTCAAATTATTACCCAATAAGCGTCCATACCGTATTATAATTTTTCTTGAAAAAGAGTTCGGTAACAAAATCACGAATCGGTCTTGGACAACCTTTTTTAAGACAGTCAACGCAATTCGATGAGCATCACTGCACTTGTTGTATTCCGTATGTATCAATACTTTTTCTTTTCTGTTTTTTGTGTTACACTTTTGAATGTCAAAAATTTTCTCGACGAATTCCTTTCATGCACCCCTCGATTATTGCTTGAGATAGCTTGTAATAAATTTTCACTACTGAAAAATGTAACACCCATTTGCACGATTAACATTAAAATCTGCACGAATAATCCTTAAATCTGCACGAAAAAAAAATTTGACTTGCGGAGAAAATAATATTTTTTAGATTGTATTGAAGAGATAATAAAGTAATAAGTAGTAACACTTAGTCGACTTGGAGAAAAAAAATATCACTTTATCATCACACCCACAGAAAGATAAATTTCTTCCCTACTTGTTTTTATTCCTTCCCTATTTATAATAATTGCTAACACCTAAACTGCTGGCTTATGAAAAAGCAACTATGCCTCACCGGTATATTGTTATCCCTCGCAGCGATATGCATTGCACAGCAAGCAGATTCCGTCATTGATAAAATTTCCCAATTTCCCAATCGTTTATTCGCAAAAATAAAAACTAAGACAGATCGTCTCGACGAACAGCTTACACGCCAGACAGAAAAATATTTGGAGCGTTTGGCAAAGAAGGAAAAAAAACTTCAACAAAAATTATACGCGAAAGACTCTGTTGCAGCAAAAAACCTTTTCGCAGGTTCGCAGGAAAAATACCAGCAGCTCGAACAAAAATTAAAAACGATTCAGTCTGGCGAAAACAAAGCACTCAGTGGTGAATACCTTCCTTATGTGGATTCTCTTAAAGGTTCACTTTCTTTTTTGGAAAAAAATAAAAACCTGCTGAATGGTTCTCCCGATTTAAAAAATAAAATAGGAAGCTCGCTAGGCAGTTTCAATCAGCTTCAAACAAAATTGCAGACCACCGAAGAGATCAAGGACTTTATCCGTCAGCGAAAACAGTTGCTAAAAGAAACAATCAATCGCTACGAGAATTCACTCGGTCTGAATAAATACATGGAAGAGTATAACCAGCAGGCCTATTATTATTCCCAACAGGTAAGAGAATATAAAGAGATACTCAATGACCCTGATAAGCTTGCGCAAAAGGCGCTTGTCGTCCTGAACAAACTTCCCGCGTTCCAGGACTTCATGAAAAATAATTCTCAACTCGCGGGGCTTTTTAACATACCCGGTGATTACGGATCTGCTTCGGCTATTGATGGATTGCAAACGCGCGACCAGGTGATGCAAATATTGCAAGGTCAAATCGGATCGGGCGGTTCAAATGGAATGGCAGCATTGCAATCAAATCTTGAATCGGCACATCAGCAACTCGATCAGTTCAAAGACAAGCTTAGCGCGCTCGGTAATGGCAGTGGGGATATCGATATGCCCAAATTCAAGCCCAACGATCAAAAAACAAAACCATTTCTGAAAAGACTGGAACTGGGAACAAATCTGCAAACAACAAGAACAAATTATTTTTTTCCAACGACTACGGATATCGGTTTATCACTCGGATACAAATTGGGTAATAAGGGAACTGCGGGTATTGGTGCCAGTTATAAGATAGGATGGGGCACTGGTATTAACCATATCTCTATTTCGAGTCAGGGAGTTGGCCTGCGTTCTTTCCTGGATATGAAACTAAAAAAGAATTTTTATATCAGTGGCGGTTACGAGGAAAATTACCAGCAGCCATTCAATAGTTTCCAGGATATACGTGAATTGCATTCGTGGCAACATAGCGGCCTCATCGGGCTCAGTAAAATGGTTTCATTAAAAAGCAAAATGATCAAGAAAACAAAAGTGCAGTTGCTGTGGGATTTTTTGAGTTACTACCAATTGCCAAGAACACAACCCATCAAATTCAGAGTAGGATATAATTTTTAAAGAATATTTTTTATGAAGAAATTTTTTGTAAACTTTCTCTCGGGGACATTAACCTGTTTAGTTTTTTTTGTTGGAGCTATTGCTCAGACCGCCCCTCAGTTGGTGAAGTTGACGCCACCATCTCCTTCTGTACAAGCTATGCAGAAATATGGAGACATTCCTGTAAGCCCATACACTGGCGTACCAGATATTTCCATTCCCATATATACCATCAAGTATAAGGATATTACCATTCCTATTTCTGTCAGCTATCATGCATCTGGAATCAAGGTTACTGAAGAGGCAAGTAATGTAGGTCTTGGTTGGGCATTGAATGCGGGTGGCACGATATCCAGAAATATTATTGGATCAGACGATTTTGTCAGCGGCGCATATTTTTTTACTACAGGTGGACCCAGAGATTTTGTAAATGGTCAGGGACCCACTAATGCAGTTAACAAAGGCTGCAGTTTGAACTATTTCGATATTCATGGCACGCCGACGAATTTTAATTACGATGTAACAACCTATTTGCAAAACTCTACTCCTGTTGTCGATTTTCAACCGGACAGGTATTATTATAGTTACCCTGGTCATAGCGGAAAATTTGTTATGACAAGAAACTGGCAGGTTCCTGCAATACTGCAAAAACAGGAGAGCATACAAATTAAATGTTTGGCTGCCGATGGGAGCACCTGGCAGATAATTTCTGCCGATGGATACATATACGATTATACAATTGCCGAAACGTATTCTGATTTTACCGTACACAAATCTGCATGGTATCTCACCAAAATCACATCGCCGCTTGGTAATATCGTCACGTTTGGTTATACACCGATTAGTGGAGTGAGAGGTGTTGATTCGTATACTGAAAGCAGGGACGACGCAGCTTTTCCGCCGACATCACAACCCACAACACTTTCAGGCTGGCAACATGGTGTCGCACCCGCCAACGCTTATAGCAGCCAGATCCTTACCAGTATTAATTTTACAAATGGCCAGGTCTCATTTAACTATTCAGCAAGAACAGATATTACCAACGATCTGAAGCTCGACAATGTAACTATAACGGCACAAGGCGCAGCTCAGCCTTTTAAGACCGTCGCATTTACGTATGATTATTTTGTCGGTAATACGGATATCAGTTACACAACCGGATTTGGAAATACAACCAATCGTTTAAAACTTACTCAGATTACAGAAACAGGCACTTTCAACGGACAGTCTATTCAAAACCCTCCGTATATTTTTACATACAATGAACCCGTAGGACTCCCTGCAAAAACTTCTTTTGCAAGAGATCATTGGGGATATTTCAATAATGTAACGGGCAGGGGTACCCTAATTCCTGATCCCGTTCCAATCAACTCATCTGATCCAATTATTTATGCACTTGGATTAACCGGGCTTCAAAGAGAACCGAATCCTAATTACACATCGGTATTTTCGCTGGCTTCCATAAAATATCCCGCCGGCGGCTGGACTGAATTTCAATATGAATCGAATGATTACGACGAAGCCAATTCGGAGGTGAACGATCACACTTATTTTGAACAAATACTTGGTCAGACTACACCCGTTCAAAAATCAATTCAATTTATTTACAATGCCAGCACTCATCAATACACGACGGGAACGACGTTGGACATTACAAATATTTATATCAGCGGAACATTGCCCGTGCCCGTTACCCTTTCAGCTTATTTTCGTTTTACAGGACCCTGCAATACTGTAACGGGCGGTAACTCCGGGCTTATATATTTCGAGTTGGTTCCTGCCGGCGGCGGTTCGGTTAGCCATGTTGATCCATTCGCGTTGAGTGTCTGCAATGGCAGCAATTCGCCGTGTGTCGGATGTCAGGCAGGGATGCCGATATTCAGTTACCAAAATTCTTATCAATTGTCGCCAGGAGTTTATACCTGGCGCGCATTTGTCGGCACATCTGGTGCCGCACTACAGCTACAGGATATGGGCGCTACTTATTCATGGTATGAATCATCCATTATCGGTGGTCGGTCAACAGGTATCCAAACTGGTGGAGGAATACGCATCAAACGAATCATCGATCATGATGGAGTGAATGAAAGCAATAACAAAACGCGTCGTTATGTTTACCACTATTTTGCTGATCCTAACAATACAGGTAACCTCACCGAATTCAGTTATGGAAGAAGAATGTCCAAACCGCAATATGCTTTTTTTGTCCCTAGTCTAGACGATAACAGTATTTACAATGGTGGAACCTGCACTGCCGTAAATTATTTTGTTATGCATCTGAATAGAGTGGGGGATAGTTACAACCCTTTGAATGGATCGGCTGCCGGCGCTGCGGTAGGTTATGACCAGGTAACAGAATTGATCGGTGAAAATGGTGAATTCGGAAAAAAAATATACAAGTATTACAATAACCCCGACATCGTTAACAATTTCGCCGACCCATTTTCCGGCAGGGGACTGGCTTTAAGGCCTCCGTATGGGTCCAACATCGTTGATCCATTGAATGGATCGTTATTGAATGAGACAGATTACGTTTCGCTTAAGGGAAATTATTACAAAGTAAAAGAAACAACCAATCAATTTATAACTGCTCCGGCCACTGAAAACATAGATTATGCATTGGAAAACCGTCCTGCCGCAACATTTGCGCATGGGTCCTGTAATTCTTATACTCCCATGCCCTGCGATGGAAATAATCTCGTCCTCGTTTATCGCAACCTGCAATCAGAATGGGTGCAACAAACAAGCACCGACGAAAAAATATATAACCAGGGCGGGGATGAAGCTCATTTCTTAGAAACGCTGACGAATTATTTTTACGACAACCCGTCGCATCTGCAGCTAACCCGCACCGTTAGTACCAACAGCAAAGGAGAACAGATTACAACAACCAATAAATATCCATTAGACTATACGGTTGGTACCCCGGTCGATGCATTTGCGCAAGGAGCACAAAACCTTATTAATAAACACATCGTAAATGTCCCTCTGGAAAAATATATCACCAAGAAAAAATCCGACGGAACAAATATCGGCGCTATTTCGTATGTGCTTACCAGTTATAATAGCAGCCTGCCAAGCCCGGCCCTGGCTTACGCTTCCATGCTTTCCGCGCCCAACACAACATTTACCGCGTCCTCCATTTCGTCAGGAAGCCTTGTGAAGGATGCTGCATATCAGCCACTGATTTCATTCGACACTTACGACGCATCTGGTAATCTCACGCAGCAGCATAAAATCAATGATATGAATCACGCTTATCTCTGGGATTATAATAATAGCCTGATGATCGCAGAAGTGTCTAACGCTGCAACAACTGAAATTGCCTATACAAGTTTTGAGGCAGACGGATTAGGCGGCTGGACTTTAGCGGATGCAACAAGAACTTCACTCGGAGTTACTGGCAGCCAGTCGTACACCATTTCAACCGGAAAAACAATCAGTAAATCCGGTCTCACATCAGGCAAAAACTATATCGTGAGTTATTGGTCAAAGAATGGAGCGATAACTGTGAACGGTGTAGCCGCCGTTACCGGGCCTACTAAAAATGGATGGACATATTACGAGCATCTTTTGCCAACCACAACTACATCTGTCAGTATTACTGCAACGAGTGCAAATATTGATGAGCTAAGACTTTATCCTTCCACTTCATTGATGACAACATATACTTATGTGCCTGTTATTGGAATTACATCTACGTGCTCTACGAATAACACGATTCAATATTATGTCTACGATGCACTGGGACGATTAAAACAAATTGTCGACCAGGATGGAAATATTATTAAAACAATAGAATATCATTTGCAGAACCAGGTTGGTTCTTAATAAAAATATTAAAAAAATTTTCTGTATGAACATCAACAAGAAATTTTTATTGATCATTCTAGTCATCACAGGTATACTTCCTGTTTCTGCACAAATAACAATCTCGGGGCCGACATGTGTCCAGGCCGGAATCGCATACACATACACGATAAACGGCAATTCAATTTCTCCCGACTCGCCCCGGATATGTATTTCTGGTGGGGTCATTGCCGGTATGAATACCAATTGTATCGGCACTGGAGGCATATCGTCCTTCGCTGTGAATTGGACCGGGGGCACAACTGGGAACTCCATTACAGTCAGCTCTTCTTCCGACAGCAATACGCTCGAGGTAAATGTTACAGGCTCTATAGATCCTGGACAAATCGATTCTTCGATAAAACAACAGGTGCTTGATACGCTCACTACACCTTTGACAATTATTTGTTCTTCGGCTATAGGTGGTAGTTGTACTCCCTCTTACAAATACCAGTGGCAGCAATCCGAAGGAAATATGATCTGGGTTGATATGGTGGGTGAAACAAATCAAAATTTAATTATCGGCAAACCTCTGAGCAGAGAGATGTTTTATCGTCGAAAAGTAACAGAGACGGATTCGAATACGGTTGGAATTTCAGACGAGGCCGCCATCTTCATTAGATATTATTAACTAAAATATTCAGATCAGCCGCAATACCAGAATTAAATCATTTTAAAAAAGCAGTCATGCGATTCCCCAAACTCTTTCCAATAAAATTAATGATCGTGTTCTCCTCATCGGCTTTGCTTCTGTTGTTTTCATACACAGATGCAATTGCCCAGATCGGAGGTTCCACTTGCGTAAATGCGGGTCAGCAGGTTCAATATTCTTTTTCGGGACGGGATAACTCGTCAACTAATTTTAGCTGGACAGTTTCCGGTGGCACAATCGTTTCAGGCGGCTCAGGTCAGGGGTTCACCCATCGCAGCGTCACAGTTCAGTGGAACAGCAACGGCACTTCGGGTTCGGTGACGTTGAATGCTAGTCCGTTAACAAACACCAATCCACCAGGTCCATCTTCATACAGCGGCAGCATTACCGTAAATGTAAGTGCGCCTTTTGCCGCCGGCAATATTACATCGAATGCAACACAAACGATTCCTTACAACACCATTCCGGCAAACGTTACCAGCGCTGTTGCAACCGGCGGATATTGCCTAGCCCCTGCTTATACTTATCAATGGCAGATATTTGACGGGACAACGTACGTGGCAATAAGTGGGCAGACTACAAACACATTGGTTTTTCCTTCCCCATTAACACAAACTACAACCGTAAGAAAAATGGTTACAGAAACGCATTCTGGATCTGTTATCTATTCAAGCGTTGCTACAATTAATGTATTGCCGCAATTGATTGGTGGAACCATTTCAGGCTCCACGACAATCAACTACAACACAGTTCCGCCGGCTTTTACAAATACCGCTTCTGCTTCCGGTGGGAGTTGTGCTGATGTAGACAAAAAATATATCTGGCAGAAGAGCACCGACAATGTTAATTTTACAGATATGAGTGCATATACAGGTCTCACGTACTCACCACCTGCGCTTACTACAACAACTTATTATCGACGAAAAGTTACATGCCTTCCTTCTGAGATCGCCTATTCAAATACCCTAACCATCACCGTTAATCCTGCTGTTTACCCAGGAACCATCGCACAAGTGTCTTTGAATATTGCAACCAATACGGATCCGGGAGCACTCGTTGCCGATCCTGCCAGCGGCGGAGCATGCAGCGGAAGTTATTTGTATCAGTGGCAGAGTTCTGCCACGAATACAACATATGCTGACATCACCGGTGCCACTTCTCTGTATTATGACCCCGGCAATCTCGCATCGACAATGTACTACCGTCGCAAAGTAACCTGTGGCACGGATGTCGAATACAGCAACGTGTGCCAGGTATTAGTCAATACACCACTTTCGTATTTGAATTATATCCGTGTAAGGGATATAACGATACCTGGAATTACTACTTCAACGGCTGCGGCTGCGCTCACTAATCCCACAGATGTAAAACAAACCACGCAATATTTTGACGGGTTGGGAAGAATGAATCAATCCGTAAGCAGGCAGGCAAGCCCATTGTTGAAAGATATCGTGGCGGTGAACGAATACGATCTTGCCAGTCGCGAGATTGTAAAATATCTTCCGTATGTATCAACTACAAACGATGGAAATAATAAATCATACCCGGTTAGTGATCTCGTCACATTCAACGGGACACAATTTTCCGGTGAAAATTATTATATGTCGTATGCAATCCCGGAAAATTCACCGCTCAATAGAATATTGACAAGTTATGCGCCGGGATTGAATTGGGTTGGTTTAACACGAGGTGTCAGCAGTGCATCGATGGTAAACGATGTATCCGAAGGCGTGCGCATCTGGACCATTGCATCAGCAGCCGGAAGTTTGCCGACATCAACTGCTGCTTATGGATCAGGATTGCTTTTCAAAAATATCACCACGAATGAGCAGGGACAACAGGTGATAGAATACAAAGACATGGAAGGCCATGTGATTTTGAAAAAAGTTCAGGTTGCTGCTTCACCGGGTGTTGATCATACAGGATGGTTGTGTACCTATTATGTGTATGATGATTTGAACAACCTAAGATTCGTAATGCAGCCGAGAGCAATTGAATTGATAAGTGCTTCGAGTTGGACGCTCACACAAGCAATCGCAGATGAATTGTGTTTCCGATACGAATACGATGCACGAAGAAATATGATCATCAAAAAGATTCCTGGTGCTGCGGAACTATGGATGGTTTATGACGATATTGACCGGCTTGTTATGACGCAGGATGCAAATGCAAGAAGCCAGTCGAGATGGAATTATACCCAATATGATAACCTGGACAGGGCAATGGCTACGGGGCAAATTGTAGATAGTCATGACCGCGTGTATCATTCCGGCTTATCGGCTAACAGTAATGCATACCCGAATTTGGGCTTATATACTTACGAATTATTTACCCATACTTTATTTGATGATTATACATGGGTAAGCGCTTACCCGGATCCTTTTACTGTCAATCGCAGCACGTCATATGATGCCAGTTTCCTGACTCCTTCGAATACGGTGTTCCCATATCCGCAGGCACTTACCCAGTCTTCTTTTACAAGAGGATTGGTTACGGGAATGCGCGTCGAAATTCCCGGCACGGGCCAAATGCTTTATGTGATTAACTACTACGACGACAGGGGAAGGATCATTCAAACACAAAAGACAAACAATACGGGAGGTAATGATATCAGCACACAACAATACGATTTCACCGGCAAGGTACTGCGTAGTCATCTCAAACAGGAAAAGCAAGGCACCAATGCGCAAACACATTTTGTATTAGCTAAAATGAATTATGATGCTGCGGGCAGATTACTTACGCTCTATAAAAATATTGACAACGCGGCAACAGACCAATTGTTATCGACCAATACTTATAACGAACTTGGCCAACTTCAGAACAAACAACTCGGAAATAATATTGAGAATCTCGCTTATGAATATAATATCCGTGGCTGGCTAACAGAAATCAATAAGAATTATGTTGCCGGAACAACTTCCACTAATTATTTTGGAATGGAGCTTGGATACGATAAAGGAATCGCAGGCGTCGCGGGCGTACAGGTTCCTCAATTCAATGGCAATATACAGGGACAGGTTTGGAGAAGCTCCGGTGATGGAGTTATCAGAAAATATAATTACAAATATGATCTTGTTAATCGCATCACCCGCGCAGAATATTCTCAAAATAATAGCGGCACCTGGGGCGCAACACCGATGGATTTTAGTGTTTGGGGATTTGATAGTGATAATGGCTACGGAATGAAATATGATGCAAACGGAAATATCCTGATGATGATTCAGGGCGGATGGAAAGCAGGAGCATCCACCATCGTCGATGCATTGCGCTACACGTATACAACCAACAGCAACAAATTACTGCAAGTGACGGATGATTACAACGATGTGAATTCAAAGCTTGGAGATTTTCATTATAATCCCGCTACAAAAACTTCCACGGATTATACGTATGATGGAAACGGCAATTTGACAATCGATAATAACAAAGGAGTTACCGCCACCACGTACAATTATTTAAATCTTCCTGTTCAAGTATCTTTTGGAACCAAAGGAAGCATATCGTATGTGTATGATGCGTCGGGGAATAAATTATCCAAGACAGTAACTGATAACAGTATTGGCGGAAAAACAATCACCACCATTACCAATTATATCGCCGGATTTGTTTATTCAACAAAAACGACATCGCCTGCAGATCCGGTCAATGACTATACAACAAGGCTGGACTTTGTTGCACATGAAGAAGGTCGTGCGCGTTGGGCTTATCACAAATATTTGAATGGCACCACTGCGTATGGATTCGAATACGATTATTTCCTAAAAGATCATCTGGGCAATACGCGCGTTGTGATTACACAGCAAAAAGACACTACGCAATATCTTGCTACGATGGAAGCAGCGTATCGTTCAACAGAAACGCAGCTCTTCAACAATATCACGAACACTTCTTACAAACGCACTTTGGTTAGCGGTTATCCGAATGATCTGAGTGTTACTAATCCAAATGATAGTGTAGCGAAAGTAAATGGCAGCGGACAAAAAACCGGACCAGCTATTTTATTAAAAGTAATGAGTGGTGATAAGATAGATATCGCTGTGCAGTCTTATTATAATACCGGGACGAACACCACGCAAAATCCATCAGTGACCGATGTACTGAATTCACTTGCCAATGGAATCGTAACAATGGCAGGAGGAGCGAAGGGATCTGCTGCTGATTTGAACAATACAGGAGCCAGTCCCGTGTATGCAGCATTGAACAGTTTCCTTACAGGCAATGATCCAAACACCGGATCAACAAAACCAAAAGCATACCTGAACTGGATCCTGTTGGATGAGCAATTGAATTATGTAAGCAGTTACCCGCAAAGTGGAGCTGTTCCTGTTGGCACGGCTGCCGCGCTCAACACACTTGGTTATACAGGCCTCCCAATTACCAAGAGTGGATATTTGTATATTTGGGTAAGCAATGAAACCGCCGGATGGGATGTATTCTTTGACAATCTTTCTGTAAAACAGTATACAGGACCACTGTTGGAGGAAACGCATTATTATCCGTTTGGGTTGACAATGAGTGGGATTAGTTCGAAGGCGTTGAAGCCGAATTATGCGGAGAATAAGTTTAAATTTCAAAAACAAGAACTTCAAAGTAAAGAGTTCAGTGATGGTTCAGGATTAGAGATGTATGAATTTAAATATCGATTTGACGATCCACAGATAGGAAGGTTTTGGCAAATCGATCCACTTGCTGACAAGTACGTGTATAATTCCACTTACGCGTTTGCCGAAAACAAAGTAATAACTTTTGTAGAATTAGAGGGGTTAGAAGGAATAAAATATGACGAGGTTGATAAAGATGGAAAGAAGAGAACTGTTGTAGAAAAAAATATTGTAGTTCTACTTGAAGAAACTAAATCGACTAACTCGGAAGCAAAAAATAAACGTATCGAACGTCGAAATGAAAATAAACTAGCAATTTATCAAGCAGAGCTCAATGAATATTATAATGGAGGTGATGGGAAAGGCTCAACAGGCTCTAACGGGAATCTAGTTTATTTTAAATTTAATGTTAAACGTCTGCCTATGTCTGATACAAGAGGCACTGACCAAAACGAAATTACTAGTATAGGACGAGCCTTTGGTGTTAAATCCTCAGAAAAATGGAAAGACGGTTCGAACAAGCTTGCAACAGCTGCAGTGGTGACTACCGGTAATACTTCGGGAGACCATGGCGATAGTGATGGAATTAGGATTAGATTGGATTTTAAGCCAGGAAGCCTGTCCCATGAGGTAGGGCATACTTTCAAATTACCGGATGACTACGCAAATGGAGGGGTTATGGGGTCACCTCCCAACCACGTAAATCCAGACGAAGTTGACCAAATTGTAAAGAAAAGCTATGAAAAATAAACTTATAATATTCTTATTTTTAGCCAGCGTTACAGCATCTGGGCAAATAAGTGACAATGCCAAATATGTAGTTATCTCTTTTGAAAAAAAAGTAAATAAATATTCACAGCACGGAATACAGAATTTTTATTGGATTGTTCAGATTGATTCGGTTAAAGACAAAAATTTCAAATTAGAACCACTTTTTTTTAGGTTTTCAACGAATGATTTTAGAGATTGTTTAAAAGGTGAAAAAATTAATCCATTCGTTATAACTGATTCAACGAATTTTGATTTTGAAAAAGACTATATACTTAGCAAAAAGAACTTAAGCCAAATTATTGAACAAAAGAAAATATGGGTGCAGACTATTACAAAAAAATGGAGCGAAAATCTAATCGAGGAAATTAAAGTTTTTGTAACTCCCATAATAGGTAGATTTTGCACCTGTGAATTTATGCCCGAAAATCAAAATGATCGGGTTTATTCGGGCCATATTAAAATTCCATACTCGTCTTTTGCGTTCGACGCAGGCTTATTTGGTTTGAAGAATTTTAGGTTTATTAAATTCTCGGACTATGCACACATGAACTTTGATGTAAGATACCCTAACTAGAGCGAGTATGCGAAATAAATCAGAAGCATTGCAAACCAGCAATGCTTTTTTATTTTCTATAACCCCAAACTGGCGCAAGTAAGCGATTAACTTTACAAAACAGGGACCTGGCGCAAGTGTTCCCGCAAGACATTCGAGACTCGCAATAATTTTTAAGTTGCGTCTTGCGGGACTACTTGTGCCTGCATAAGGTCAATGAAGATCTGCGTTTTTTTCTTTCAATCCATGGGTGATTTCACCTGCTAGTGTAATTATGTTTTTAGGATATTGGCAAATGGTATGAAAGGATTGATTGAAGTAGAATTGCTGGACCCGCTACTGATGTGATTTCCTTTATGCGGGCACAAGTAGTCCCGCAGGCAGCAAGATGATTTAATGGTAAATTCGTGTGTGCCTGCGGGAACACTTGCGCCAGGTCTCTAATTTTCTAGATGTATAGTTTACTTGCGCCAGATGAGGGGAACTTTCTGCGCATGAAATACTCGGACATCAATTGGCAGATCAAGTAAATTCCGTTAATGCATCAGGGTTAAATTCTGTTCAGGCGACAAACTTGTATTTAAGATCTCAAAATATTAATTCTTATTACAGAACAGAACACGTTGGGTTGCCCTTTTCATCAAGTAAGGTTGAAGATATCCCGGCGTATTTAAAATAAAAATATTAACTATGAATATTTCCTATAATAGATATATCCGCTTTGTAAGTGTCCTTGTATTTTTATTTTTTTTCAGGAAAAATACACTTTCTCAAACTGATTCTTTATCTATTCAACTGAATAATGATATTTTAAATCATAAAATTGATAGTATTAAAAATATATTAAAGGCTGATACTTCAAACACGTTACTAATGTTCTTTAACGTTGATTTTATGGATAGGAATGCTTATGGTTGTGTGATTTTTAAGAAGGACAATGCGATTGACGGATACAAGATTAGTTTTCTGGAAAATGGCATCAAAAAATCTGCACTGAATCATGCTTTGCTAAAATCAAATAAGAAGTTACTTGAAGATTTTTTTAGGAACCCGTCCGATTTTCTAACTGACTTTCCTCCAAAAAAGAAGCAACCTTTAAGTCATGATAACGCTATTTATTTGTTTTTAAAGAAAGATAACAGGAATATTTTTGATCATAGATTTATGCGTTCAAACTCAATAACGACCAGCAATCCTAATGCTTCTAAATTAATCACTCAACTCGGCGCATTTAATAACTGAATAAATTAAATGGGGTAAGTTGGCGGTAGAATAAAAAGCATTGCAAATCAGCAATGCTTTTTTCATTTAATAGCTTCCTATAACCCTTTTACAGAATTAAAATTTATTTCAATGAAACAACTTCCATTGAGTAATTCCGCTTTTGTTACTGCTGAAACAGGTTTTAAGGAGTGGCTAGATATTTTGGGTTATGCTGCTATAACCGTTTATAACTTGCCACATGCAGTAAGAGAATTTTTGCATTGGCTGGAGGTGAGGGAATTTACAGGTTTGCACAACATTACAGGTGAACTATTATCTAACTACTATGCATACCTGAAAAACAGACCCAATATCAAACGTGATGGTGGTTTAAGTAATGCTTACCTGAATAAACATCAACAAGCTATTAAAAAGTTCAGCGAATATTTGCACCACACCCCCAAACTGGCGCAAGTAAACGATTAATTTTACAAAACAGGGACCTGGCCAGAGATCTGGCGCAAGTGTTCCCGCAAGACATTCGAGATTTGCAATAATTTTTAAGTTGCGTCTTGCGGGACTACTTGTGCCTGCATAAGGTCAATGAAGATCTGCGTTTTTTTCTTTCAATCCAGGGGTGATTTCACTTGCTAGTGTAATTATGTTTTTAGGATATTGGCAAATGGTATGAAAGGATTGATTGAAGTAGAATTGCAGGGCTGCTACTGATGTGATTTCCATTATGCCGGCACAAGTAGTCCCGCAGGCAGCAAGATGATTTAATGCTAAATTCGTGTGTGCCTGCGGGAACACTTGCGCCAGGTCTCTAATTTTCTAGATGTATAGTTTACTTGCCCCCAAACTGGCGCAAGTAAACTTTTGAATTTGCAAAACAGAGATCTGGCGCAAGTGTTCCCGCAAGACATTTGGGAGTTGAAATAATTTTTAAGATATGTCTTGCGGGACTACTTGTGCCTGCATAGAAGAAATATCCATCTGCTTTTTTTCTTTCAATCTTCGGGTGTTTTCACTTGCTATTTTAGTTCTGTTTTTTGGAAATTGGGAAAAAGGCCATGAGCAGAAAATATAAATTCAGGGATCAGGATCAGCTTTATTTTATAAGTTTCGCAATTGTTTATTGGATAGATTTATTTGTAAGAAATATTTATAAAGATATTTTACTGGAAAGCTGGAGTTTTTGTAAAGAAAAAAAAGGCATGGATATATATGGTTGGTGCATTATGACAAGCCACGTGCACATGATAATCGGATCTCATCAAGACAGACTGGAAAATATCATGCAGCAAATGAAAATGCATACATCTGTTAAGTTGAAAGAATTAATCATTAATAACGCTACTGAAAGTAGAAAAGAATGGATACTGGAGCTAATGCAAAAAGCTGGAAAGTCAAATAGCAACAACAATGGATTTCAGTTATGGCAACAGGATAATCATCCAATAGAATTAACAACGCTTGCCATTGCACACCAAAAACTGGATTATATTCATAACAACCCGGTTGAAGCCGGTTTTGTAGAAGCGCCTGAAGATTATCTGTATAGTAGTGCCCGAGATTATTACGGAAGAAAAGGATTAATCGAAATAGAATTATTGGAGCCATTGCTGATGTGATTTCCCTTATGCCGGCACAAGTAGTCCCGCAGGCAGCAAAATAATATGATGCTAAATTCGTGTGTGCCTGCGGGAACACTTGCGCCAGGTCTCTAATTTTCTAAATGTATAGTTTACTTGCACCAGATGAGGAAATGACCCAATTAAGCACAATGATCCAAATGGAGATATTTTTGGCATTGATAATTTAATTGGTGCGGCGATTGGAGCGGTGATAGATTATGGAACACAGGTTGCTGAAAATTTATCTAGTGGCAAGTCGCTTAAGGAGTCACTAACTCATGTGGATGGGGGAAGAATTCTTACTTCAGCAGTTGTTGGTTTTGTCACTGATGGAGTCGCAAATCTTGCGGGAAAAGTTATTGCAAAAGAAACGAGCGCTGTTATAGCAAAGGTAGAATCAAGCATAGCAAAAATAGCAAAAAACAATATTGTTAAGGATGCCACAGCGGTTGGGCAGGATATCATTAAAAAAACAGGCGTAAAATTAAGTAAGGTCGAAAAAGCAATTGAGAAAACTGAAATTGGGGGTGGAAAATTTGTTAAAACGGCCGAAACCCGGCCAGGCATTGGGGAAGGTCAGAGTAGAGCCGTTTTTACAAGAGTTAAGAATGCTGAAGGAAAAGTTGTCAAAACCTACAAAGATTCTTATAATCAAGGAAACAAATTTATGCATAGAAAACCACTTACAGGAGGTCCTGAAGGACGAGTACAATAATTTTAATTAAAATATGCTATTAAGTCAGATCAAACTCATGCTTACAGATTCAATATCCATCGAACAATTTCGAGAAAAAATTGGAGATGAAGTGGAGCGATATAAAAGTAATTACAAAAAAAAGGGGATTTCAAATCCGATTTATTTAACTGAAGATATTCAATTTGCCATGCAAGAGAAAGATATGGATCGCCTTGATGAGATGGTAAGACTGAGCAAGTTAAGTACTTTTGAAGCAAGCTATATCGCGGATGCTTTACTTCTGTCTAATAATGTTATTTTTGAAAGCGATCAAATTATGGACAGGCTTGAATATCTAGTTGCTTCAGATAGCCCCTGACTAACTCGAGTCAGCGAAATAATTCAAAAGCATTGCAAAACCAGCAATGCTTTTTTATTCATATAGCTTCCTATAACCCTTTAGCATAGCCGAAAATCCTATTACTTACTGTTTAATCATTTCTTCAATGAAACATCTTCCATTGAGCAATGCTGCTTTTATTGCTGCTGAAACAGGTTTTAAAGAGTGGTTGGATATTTTGGGATATGCATCAATAACCGTTTATAATTTGCCAAATGCTGTGCGTGAGTTTTTATATTGGCTCGAAGAGAGGGAATTTACAAGGTTGAACAACGTTACTGGTGAATTACTATCTGACTACTATGCTCCAAACTGGCGCAAGTAAACGATTAATTTTACAAAACAGAGATCTGGCGCAAGTGTTCCCGCAAGACATTCGGGAGTTAAAATAATTTTTATGTTATGTCTTGCGGGACTACTTGTGCCTGCATAAGGTCAATGAAGATCTGCGTTTTTTTCTTTCAATCCATGGGTGATTTCACTTGCTAGTGTAATTATGTTTTTAGGATATTGGCAAATGGTATGAAAGGATTGATTGAAGTAGAATTGCTGGACCCGCTACTGATGTGATTTCCTTTATGCCGGCACAAGTAGTCCCGCAGGCAGCAAGATGATTTAAGGCTAAATTCGTGTGTGCCTGCGGGAACACTTGCGCCAGGTCTCTAATTTTCTAGATGTATAGTTTACTTGCGCCAGATGAGGGATGACGTCAGATCCAATGGCTGATAAATATTATTGGCTATCACCGTACGCTTATGTTGACAATAATCCCATTAAGCTTATTGATCCAAATGGAAAAGAAATAATTGTCACGAGATTAGTTCGTCAGTTCGCTAATGGGCAAACTGCTCAATCCGTTTTGAATACAAGTCAGGAGCAACTTAGATATCCACCATCAAGTGTTCACGATCTAGGTGTAACAGGAATTCAGGGTGGGGGCAAAGGTGTTCAGTATGCTTTCAATAATAAGACCGGAAAATATGACGTCAAAGTTACAGTTGTGGAATATGTGAATCAAAATTTGCAACACGGAGGTGATTTAGACACCAGGAATCCCGGCTTAGAAAGAGAAGTGAGTGCTCATGAAGATGGGCATGGAGATCAATTTGAAGAAAGTTTCAAATCGAAAATTGAAGTTGGAAGTGGGATTACTACGACGAAAGACGGGAAAACTGTGGAAATGAAATTCAATGGTCAAATTGACAATGTCTTAGATCAAGCGGGGAATCAATACGACAAACTCAAGAAAAACAACCCTGACGCAGTGGGAAAAGTTACGAAAGACGAATATATAAAAAGCGTTTTTGACAAGGCACTTGTCCAAGTGTTTCTGAAAATGGCTGGTGATCAAGAAAAAGATGCAAACAATAGAGCTGCTAAGAAGTTAGGAGGAACAGAACAAATGCCATATACAAATGGTGCCAAGAAGATTTCACTATAAACATAGATAATTAATTTGAGAATGAGCAACAAAAACTATTTAATCTTAATCTTTATCAGTTCACTTATTGGATGTAATAATAGAACTGGGAAAAATGTTACCGAGCAAAAAGAAGACAGCACAGTTGCACTTGATACATCCTTTCTGAAGACAAAAGACTCATCATTTCTATATTTGTTTTTAACTGAGTATGCAGACTCAATAAATATGATTGCAAAGCATGATGTCTTTCCAACTTTCTTAGAAGATGCTGAATTTGACTATCATCACACTGGATTTTTTTCGCCTATGCACACTCCAGTTTCTATTAGAAAGATGATTATCGATAAAGTAACAGAATGTAATTCCTTAAAATCGATTATTAATTCACCAAACAAGAAATACAAAGTAAGTCCTGGCAAATTTGAGGGGCTTGATGTTCAGTATTCAGATTTATCTTTTGCTGATTTGGCGAAAAAGCGATATCAAGAGTTAAGCTGCAAAGACTAATTTTTATTTCTTTTCCTTTTCTTCTCAGGCGAGTCTCGCAGCAGCGACTAATATCAGCAGGGAGTGATGCGGACTCCCTGCATAAATGCATCTGGATTATCCGTTTCAAAAATTGTCGTGACCTAAAATTTAATCTAATAAAAATTTTTCTGGAGCATTGCCGATATAATTTTCTTTGTGCAGGCACAAGTAGTCCCGCAGGCAGCAAGATGATTTAATGCTAAATTCGTGTGTGCCTGCGGGAACACTTGCGCCAGGTCTCTAATTTTCTAGATGTATAGTTTACTTGCGCCAGATGAGGGGGGCGTAATTCTAGATAATAATTCAGCTTTGATAAAAAGAGATAGTAAAGGACATCCAACAGAGGTTAATGATTTGGATGGTAACAGTTATAAAACAAAATAAAGTTATGCGTCATTTAATTATATATATTCTCCTTCTAGCTAACTGTTATTCGCATGCTCAAAAAATTTTTGAAAAAAAAATTCCCGATGAATATCAATTGGCAAAATTTTTTGAACACAAGTTCGACATGTATATTAATAATTGCAGCGACACGATTTTGAACGAGGTTGCCATCAAGATTGTCATTTCTCATAGTGATGTGATTAAAAATCCAAGTAATTTATCAACTGCCAATGAGGTGGATTTTTCTTGCATAAATCAAACGGACAGCGCTTTGCTAAACAGAATATATAAAATTCTTTCTAAAAATGAAACGCTCAAAAACAAAAAATGTTTGGTTCATGGTATGTTATATAAAAGGAATGTCTATCTTTTTTATGTGCTTGTTTTTACCAGTAAGAATTTTGAACGTTATTTGAATAAAAGTAAAAAATCTCTTTATTCAATAAAGCATCCAAGCGGAGAAATCGAAATTAAGGATAAAGTCATTCTTTCCAAATATGCTAATGCATATATTTTAACCGGCAGCGTTGAAGTTCTAAATTGTTATAGTTTTAGCCTAGTTAGCGCAAGTATGCGAAATAAATCAAAAGCATTGCAACCCAAACTGGCGCAAGTAAACGATTAATTTTACAAAACAGAGATCTGGCGCAAGTGTTCCCGCAAGACATTCGGGAGTTAAAATAATTTTTATGTTATGTCTTGCGGGACTACTTGTGCCTGCATAAATGCATCTGGATTATCCGGTTCAAAAATTGTCGTGACCTAAAATTTAATCTTATAAAAATTTTTCTGGAGCATTGCCGATATAATTTTCTTTGTGCAGGCACAAGTAGTCCCGCAGGCAGCAAGATGATTTAATGCTAAATTCGTGTGTGCCTGCGGGAACACTTGCGCCAGGTCTCTAATTTTCTAGATGTATAGTTTACTTGCGCCAGATGAGGGGGCAGATCGATCCCAAAGCTGACAATGGAGTCAACCCAGACGCTTCAGAGAATGACGAGGAGCAGGATGAATCAAAAGTAGGTGGTCTTGAAAGTGTGTCCCCTTACGCATCAATGGGAAATGATCCTATCAAACACAATGACCCCAATGGAGATATTTTTGGTATTGATAATTTAATTGGAGCGGCAATTGGAGCTGTGGTTGAAATAGGAACACAAGTAGTGAGTAATGCAATAAGTGGAGAAAAGCTAACAAATATAAGTTGGGGCAAGGTCGGGACAGCTGCGGTCGAAGGTTTTGTTACGGACGGTGCAAGTAATGTAACGAAAGCTTTGGTAAAGGTGGGTGGGGCAATTGTGAATAGTGTAATTGATAACCATGATAAAGGAGCCGGAGCAATCTTAAAAGGAGCTGCTGTAAATTTGGCAATTAGTAAAATTGCAGGTACAGCCTCGAAGTTGACAAAAGATGCGGGCGCTAAACAGCTTAACAATGTGGCAAACAAAATAATAGGAAGCAAATCTCAAATCGTTAAGAATATTGTGTCAAACAATAACGTAAGTCACAAAACTGCCAATGCGATTGCTAGTGCGGTAAACTCGACAGAAAAGGCATTAGCAAAACAGATTAAGGAAGCGCCAAAAACAATAACCGAAAGTGCTGTGGGAGCTAGTTTGGACAAAGCTCATGAAAAGATTAAAGGGAATTAAAAAGCTGGCTTATGAAAAGAAAAATTGGGAAATATCTTTTTTTAGCATGTGTATTATTTATTGTGTATGCGCTTTTAGGGACAGTAATTAAAGTTTCATTATTGAAAGCAAAAGGTAAGTGTACAAAAGGTGTTTTAATTCCTGAATTGTCAAGCTTTGCTCATCGATATACAAAAGCATCTTTGGTTTATGAATTTACCTATGAGGGCAAAACCTACTCAGGAAATTCTTTAGAAAAAGATACGTCTAAAGTGGGAGACAGTGTATGTATTGTATATCTCCCGTCATTCCCGAGTATCAGTAGGCCAATGACATATTTTAATACTGGAGATATTAATTGTAGTTGCAAATAATTACCGATTGGCGCCTAAATAGCACAACTATATGAAATAAATTAAAAGCATTGCAAACCAGCAATGCTTTTTTGTTTTGTATAGCTTCCTATAACCCCAATTCTGGCGCGAGTATGCGAGAACTTTAAAAAAAGGAAATCTGGCGCGAGTGTTTCGACGGGCTGAATCAAAAACATGTTAAACGTAGTGCAACGCCCGTCGAACAACCCGTGCCTTACCTGGATTTTCTGTCATGAGCAGGGTGATATTACTGTAAAAAATATTTCCGGCCTGAAATAAATTGGCTAAAAAGCCATGAGTCGTAAATACAAATTCAGGGACAATGATAAGTTGTACTTTGTAAGTTTCGCTGTTGTTTACTGGATAGATCTATTCATTCGCAAACAATACAAAGATATTTTGTTGGATAGCTGGAATTTTTGCATGGATAAAAAAGGAATGGAGCTTTATGGCTGGGTGATAATGACCAGTCATGTGCACATGATAATCGGATCACACAAGAATGAAATGGAAGCCATCATGCGGGACATGAAAAAACATACTTCGTCAGAATTGAGGAAAGCAATCAACAATTATTACGGAGAAAGCCGAAGGGAGTGGATGCTTGAATTAATGAAAAAAGCGGGACAAGAAAATAATCATACAAGAGATTTCCAACTATGGCAGGAGGACAATCATCCGATCGAACTGTCAACATTAAAGATGGCCCATCAAAAGTTGGATTATATACACAATAATCCTGTGGAAGCAGGAATTGTTGAGAAGCCGGAAGATTATTTATACAGCAGTGCAAGAGACTACTACGGCATGAAAGGTTTGATTGATACTATACTGCTGGATCCGCTGTTAATGTAGTAGTTGTTGCAGAAATAAAAACGGTTTTAGCAGGCACGGGTTGTTCGATGGGCGTTAGATTACGTGCAACGAGCATCAATGCGCCCATCGAAACACCCGCGCCAGATTTCTTTTATTGTAAATTATTTTTGTATACTCGCTCCAGAGGCGGGGGGGACTATTTGTATAGTAGTGCAAGAAATTATTACGGACTGAGAGGTTTGATAGAAATAGAATTACTGGATCCGTTAATTGTTTGATTTGCTCTCATGCCGGCACAAGTAGTCCCGCAGGCAGCAAGATAATTTAATGCTAAATTCGTGTGTGCCTGCGGGAACACTTGCCCCAGGTCTCTAATTTTTAGGTTCGGAGTTTACTTGCGCCAGATTCGTGAGTATGCGGAAAATATATTCTTTCGTTACTAATCATGCAACAGTTGATGAATGGTCGCCATAATTTCATTTTCATCCTTACCTTCTTTCATCAATGTCATCACTGCGCCCGTGAGTTTGTTATAGAGAGTTCGTGTTCTTTTTTTCTTGTCGAGTGATTGGTAAATCTTCGAGGCAACTGGCGACGCCTTCCGGAGCATCCCGGCATTTTCCATCGTTTTTTTAAAAGTGGGATCATGCAACACGCGGTTTCTGCTGAGCGAACTTTTTTGACGCACATAATATTGTCCACCCCATTTATAAAAGGTTAGATCACTCACACATCCCGTAAAAAATATTGGACCAATTTGCTTTGCCAAGGATTTGAATTTTTATTAAAAACGGCAAATGCTATACCATTATGCGGTCGGCAAATTTATTTCGACAATTTTTTGAAAGAGTCGAAATGGTATTGCAAATTTTCTAAGATCAATCTATATCATGTTCTACAAACGGAAATCGCGAATCCGAGGCTGCGATAAAGCTACTTCATAGATAAGCCGTAGATACTCCCTATATACTCCTCACTAAAAGCGTTCAAGGCTTATAGATGCGACTATAAAAAGCTCTATCCGATCGTGGCCAGACTAGGTAGACAATAGGTCTTTCGAATATTTTCGTTTTAAGAACTGAGCGACCGTGGCCAGTCTTTGTAACGTAATCTACTTTCGATTAATTTCGATTATTTTTGTTTATTTTCTTTTTTCTTCATATCCTTGCATTCTTAAAGCAGATTCTCATGCTCGCCAATCACCGCAGGGAAAAGATTTTAGAGCTTTTGCAGGAGGACGGTTCCGCAAAAGTGCTGAACCTCGCGAAGCTTTTTAAGGTTACAGAAGTAACCATCCGCCAGGATCTTGAAAAGTTAGAAAAAGATGGATTGGTAATTCGTGAACATGGTGGCGCATTTCTGAAAGATGTCACGGCACAGGTAAAAGATTTTGCACTTGCTCACCAGGAGAACCTCGATAAAAAAGAACTCATCGCAAAAAAATGTCTTGACTTTATCGAAAGCGGCGACACCATTATTCTTGACTCTGGATCCACCACCACAGAAATCGCAAAGAAATTAAAAGGGATGAAAAATCTCACGGTGATCACAAACGCACTGAATATTGCTTTAATGTTGGGCGCAGAACCTGGTATTGAAGTGATCGTTACCGGTGGCGAATTCAAACCTCCAACATTATCACTGACTGGTCAGAAAGCCGCTGATTTTTTTAAAGACCTGCATGTTCAAAAATTATTTCTCGCAACAGCCGGCATTTCATTAAAAGCGGGTTTGACATATCCAAGCATCAGTGATCTTGTCGTAAAAAAAGCAATGATAGAAGCTGCTGAAACAAGATACCTCGTTGCCGATTCCACAAAAATCGGTAAAGCTGCTTTTGCAAGTCTCGGTGCGTTATCTCTCATCGACTATATCGTTACTGATTCTGGTATCGAAGAAAAACACAAACAGGTATTTGATGATAATGAAATCGAATTGATCATCGCAAGCTGATACATCATGCAAACAAATAAACCATCTACACTCGGAGTTATTATTGGCAACCGCGATTTTTTTCCTGATAAACTTGTTGCGGAAGCAAGAACGGAAATCAATGGCCTTTTCAAAAAACTCAACATCACTCCGGTTATGTTGAGTGATGCTGATTCGAAATTGGGTGGTGTCGAAACTTTTGCAGAAGCGCAAAAATGTGCGGCACTTTTTAAACAACATGCAGATACCCTCGATGGTATTCTTGTTGTGCTGCCAAATTTTGGTGACGAAAAAGGTGTTGCTGAAACAATAAAATGGTCGGGATTGAATGTGCCGGTATTGATCCAGGCTTATCCCGATGATCTCGGCAAAATGGATGTCGTAAACAGGCGTGATGCATGGTGCGGAAAAATTTCTGTCTGCAATAACTTATATCAATTCGGAATAAAATATTCGCTCACCACAAAACACGTTGTTTCTCCTTCAGATGAATCTTTTATTAAGGATCTCAAAAATTTTATCGATACATGTCGTGTTGTGAAAGGCATGCGCAATGTGCGAATCGGTGCGGTCGGTGCGCGGCCTGGTGCATTCAATACGGTTCGTTACAGTGAAAAGATTCTACAACGTAATGGCATTTCGGTAACCACTGTCGATCTTTCTGAAATTCTTGGCAACGCTAATAAATTGACTGCCGATGATAAATCAGTAAAAGAAAAACTTGAAAAAATTCACGCATACACTTCAACAGGCAAAACGCCAAACGATAGACTGGTTCAAATTGCAAAACTCGATGTGGTGCTCGCAAATTTTATGGAAGAACATGCGCTGGATGCAACTGCCATCCAATGCTGGACCTCGTTACAAAAAAACTATGGTTGCAATGTATGCACAAGTATGAGCATGATGAGCGAAAATATGTTGCCCAGTGCATGTGAAGTGGATGTAACAGGAACGCTTAGTATGTACGCCATGCAACTCGCGAGTGGTTCTCCAAGTGCGCTCGTGGATTGGAATAATAATTATGCAGACGATGATACAAAATGTGTGTTGTTTCATTGTGGTAATTGGGCGAAATCATTTCTGCCGGATATCCAGATGAGCACTGCGCCGATTATCGGAACCTCTGTCGGAACAGAAAATACTTATGGTGCACTGGATGGACGTACACCTGCTATGCCTCTTACTTACGGACGAATCAGTACGGATGATTGCAAAGGAATCATCAAAGCATATATAGGCGAGGGCGAATTGACCAACGATGCGTTGAACACATTTGGCAATAGGGCCGTTGCACAGATCAACGATCTGCAAGGACTGATGAAATATGTTTGTCGAAATGGTTTCGAACATCATGTGGTGATGAACGCAAGTAAGACCGCAGGAATATTAAAGGAAGCGCTTGAAAATTATTTAGGCTGGCAAGTGTATCAACATGGGGAATAAACATTTTTGAAGTTTTCACGTGCAACTATTTGCTGGTTTTTTTTCACCACATAGGCACAGTAGGCACATAGGTACACATAGAAACTTCAAAGATGCCACTATCAAGAATTGGCGTTCCAATAAAACTTCGTGCCTTAGTGTCTTCGTGGTTCAATTTTTTTTCACCATATAGGAGGCACATAGTTACGCATAGAAGTATCAAAAAAATAAATACAAGATATTCAATCAATAAAATAAAATACGAATATTCAATGACAGTGAACGAAATGAAGAAGAAATCGATAGAATATCGTAAGAAAATTCTTACATATATCTATGGTGCAAATGCCGGACATACGGGTGGAAGTCTTTCGTGCATTGATATTTTGAATGTATTGTACAATCATGTTTTGAATGTGAGTCCCGGAAATTTTTCATCACCGGATCGTGACAGGTATATTCAAAGCAAGGGACATACTGTTGAAGCCTTATATGTGGTGCTTGCTGATAAAGGATTTTTTCCGGAGGAAGATCTGAATACAATGTGCAAATACAAGTCACATTATATAGGACATCCAACAAAAAAAGTAAAAGGTGTTGAGCAAAATACGGGCGCGCTTGGTCATGGTTTGCCGCTTGCAGTCGGCAATGCGATTGCAGCAAAAATGGATGACAAAAAATTTCGCGTGTTCACTTTGCTTGGCGATGGCGAATTGCCTGAAGGTACAAACTGGGAAGCAGCCTTAACCGCTGCGCAGTATAAGCTTGACAATCTCTGCGCAATCATCGATCATAATAAATTACAAATAAGCGGTACGACTGCAGAAGTGTGCGACACTTCTCCTATCGATGCAAAATTTGAAAATTTTGGATGGGCCGTTCGACATGTAGATGGCCACAATTTCGATGAGATGATCAAAACATTTGGTGCGCTGCCATTTGAAAAAGATAAACCAAGTCTCATCATTGCACACACGGTAAAAGGCAAAGGTGTAAGTTATATGGAGAACCAGCTGAAATGGCATCACGGTGTGCCCGATGCAAAACAAATGGAAATAGCCATGCAGGAATTTGAGGAAGCGATGGCTGCTGTTTAACAAAAAAATAAATTGAAAGTGGAAGCAGTTGCAGAAAATACAATGGTAAAAGGCAAAGCAAATCTTGAAGTGTTCTCGTCAACATTGCAGGAACTTGCCAATGCTGATAAAAATATTGTAGCGGTTACAAGTGATTCAAGAGGGTCAGGAAAGCTTGTTCCCTTTGCGCAAAAATTTCCAAAACAAATTGTCGAGATCGGTATCGCAGAACAAAATCTTGTGGGTGTTGCGGCGGGTCTGGCATCTGCCGGAAAAAAAGCATTCGCAGTTTCGCCGGCTTGCTTTCTTACTGCGAGAGCGCTCGAGCAAATAAAAAACGATGTGGCTTATTCCGACAATCCGGTAAAGCTTGTTGGTATTAGTGCCGGGGTAAGTTATGGTGCGCTTGGTTCAACACATCATAGTCTGCATGATTTTGCGGTACTGCGTGCCATCAACAATATGACGATCGTTGCCCCCGCAGATAATTATGAAACTGCTCAGTCAATCAAATTAGCTGCTGCAATGACAAAACCTGTGTACCTGCGTTTCGGTAAAAAGAATATGCCTGGTTTGGACGCAGTAGATAAATCTCCATTTCAATTTGGTAAGGGAAGAATTATTCGTGAAGGAAATGATATTGCATTTATTGCTACAGGTGAAACGGTTTATCCTGCGTGGCAAGCGGCTGAAAAATTGTCAAAGGATTTTGGTATTGAAGCTACTGTCATCAGCATGCATACCATCAAACCGCTCGATTATGATCTGCTAGAAGCCACAGCCAAAAAATGCAAGGCGATTATCACTGTGGAAGAACATAGCATCTTTGGTGGACTCGGTGAAGCCTGTGCTTCATTCTTATTGCAAAACCAAATTGTAAAATCTTTTCAGATTGTCGGTATTCCCGATGAATATACCGTTACCGGTTCGCAGAATGATATATTCAATCACTACGGAATTTCTGAAACAGGTCTCGCAAAAACTGCTGTGGAACTATTAAAAACGGTAAAATAAAAAATGTAATCAATAACAGGTCCTATTAACATGAAACGATTGCTTGTCATAAAAATTTTTTTTCCAATAACGACATTCCTTGTTTTCTTTTTTATTTCCGGTTGTAAGAATGATTCATCAGACAAGGGAAAGAAAAAAGTGGCGGTTATTGTTTCTACCCTAAATAACCCATGGTTTGTTGTACTGGCGCAAACTGCGGCTGCGCAGGCGCAATCTCTCGGGTATGAAACAAAAATTTTCGATTCACAGAATAATACATCTCTTGAGGCGGACAATTTTGAAAATGCAATTGCCTCCGGTTACAATGCAATTCTTTTCAATCCAACGGATGCAGATGGTTCTGTCGTGAATGTTTTAAAAGCAAATGCTGCAAGCGTTCCTGTTTTCTGCATGGACCGTGAAGTGAATTCTACCACCGCGGCTACTTCGCAAATACTCTCCGATAATTATTCCGGCTGTGTTGCGGTTGGAAAATATTTTGTCGAACAAATGAATAAGCAAGGAAATTATGTGGAGATACTCGGTCTTGTTGGAGACAACAATACATGGAATCGTTCAAAAGGTTTTCATAGCGTGGTTGATTTCTATCCAGGACTAAAAATGGTCGCGCAGCAAAGTGCGGATTTTGATCGCAACAAAGCGATGGAAGTGATAGAGAGTTTATTGCAGGCACATCCTGATATCAATGCTGTTTTTTGTGGGAATGATGCCATGGCTTCCGGCGCATACCAGGCGCTGGTTGCGGCAGGTAAAGCAAACGGCGTAAAAGTATTTGGATTTGATGGCGCGGAAGATGTTATCAATTCCATCAAACAAAAAAAAATTGCTGCAACCGGAATGCAATTTCCAAAAGTGATGGCACAAACTGCAGCAAATTACGCAGATGAATATTTTAAAGGGAAAAGAGATTTCCCAAAGAAAATGCCGGTCGCGGTTGAGTTAGTGACGCAGGAAAACGTGGACGACTATATGGGTTACGGGAAAAAAGACAATACGCAAAAATGAAAATAGCGAAATATATCATATCGATTGTTGTAATGATTGTAGTTGCATACAATGCTGTTTTCTTCAAAAAATTGGATGAAGTAAAAGCTTCCAGGACAACAACGGCATTTAATGCCGCGCAGTATGCGCAAACATTTTGGAACACAAAGCTTGCTGCAAATCTTGATAAGGCAACCGATATCACAAAACTTTTGACAATGTTATCAAAGGATCCTGCAAAAACTTTCGAAACATATTCGCACGCATTGGGAATCGGCAATCTTCGATGTTTTTTGGTGAAAGGAAAAGGAGTCATCGCATCAATCAATGAAGATGATATTTCGGTTTTGCCAGATAGCAGCAAGCAAGCCGTCACGCTGGCCACTGAATATATTTTCGGAAATGCAGTACGAGATGCGACAGGCCTGATCAATATCAATGAGTTTACCAATACAATGGATTTTAATAATGTGTCCGCTGAGCTAAATAAAATCATTCGTCAAAATGTGTTGCCTTCATTCAAACAGCAGGCAAAAAAAGGAAGTGTTATAGAATTTATCGGCGCCGTTGAATTGAATAAAGAACATCTTGATTTTTCGCATGTAGAGATCGTCCCAATGAAGATTGAAATTGATGAGTAATGAGTGATGAGTGATGAGTGATGAGTGATGAGTGATTGAAATTTTGCAACAGTAAATATATGGTGTTATGTTTTTGGAATTGGCACATACAAAAAAGGAATTTTTTCAGCAATCGAGAAAGCTGGCATTGGAATGTTATCGTGTTACAAAAGAGTTTCCCTCAGATGAAAAATTTGCGATGGTCCAACAAATAAGAAGAGCTGCTTTATCTGTACATCTAAACATAGCAGAAGGATGTTCGCGAAAATCTTTAGCTGAACGTAAACGTTTTTTTGAAATCGCAAGAGGTTCCGTTATTGAAGTCGATACAGCTATTGATATTGCCTGTGAACTAAAATATTGCGAGTTGAAATCAATCGAAAATTTAGGTGCACTTATTATCAGTTGCTTCAAACAATTAACTGGATTGATAAATGAGTGATGAGTAATGAGTGATGAGTAATGAGTGATCAGTGATTTCAATTTTTCAACAATAAATACTTGGCTTTATGTTTTTGGAATTGGCGCATACAAAAAAAGAATTTTTTCAGCAATCGGGAAAGCTGGCATTGGAATGTTATCACGAGCTGAAATCAATTAAAAATTTAGTTGCATTTACTATTAGTTGCTTCAAACAATTAACATGTTTATAAATGAATAAACGATCGACATTTACTCATTACTAATCATTCATTACTCATTACTGATCACTCATTACTCATCACCATGCTCGTTGCCGAAAACATAACAAAAAAATTCTCAGGCGTTACCGCGCTTGACAATGTTTATCTCGAGCTGCATGCTGGTAAGGTAAATGCAATCATCGGTGAGAACGGCGCAGGAAAGTCAACCCTTATGAAAATTCTTTCCGGCGTTTATACCGATTACGATGGACGCATTGTTTTAAAAAATCAACCGGTACGATTTCAAAATACAAAACAGGCACAGGCCCTTGGTATCGCCATCATTCACCAGGAACTGAATTTGATTCCGTATCTCAGTATTACCGAAAATATTTTTTTGGGCCGTGAGATTACAAATACATTGGGTTTGCTCGATAAAAAACAAATGAGGAGTCAGACGCTTGCACTGCTCAAACGTCTGAAACTTGATATTGATCCCGACACAAAAATTTCCTCATTAAAAGTAGGGCAGCAGCAGGTTGTCGAAATTGCCAAAGCACTATTGCTCGATGCGGAAATAATTATTATGGATGAACCGACATCTGCTATCAGCGAAAGCGAAGTGGAAGTCTTATTCGACATCATCGCGCAACTCAAAAAAGAAAATAAGGCCATCGCTTATATCTCACACAAGCTTGATGAATTGTTTAAGATTGCCGACAGGTATATTGTTTTGCGCGATGGAAAAACAATAGAAAGCGGCGATATGCAGGGAATGACTCATGACAGTATTATTCAAAAAATGGTCGGAAGGGAAATCAAAATTGTGAGAAATTCCAATACCGAAAAAAAGTCAAGTGGACTTCTTTCTGTCAACAATATTTCGCTAAAACAGCAATCAAAAAAAGATGATCTGTTGAAAAATATTTCTTTCTCGCTTGGTAAAGGAGAAATACTTGGTGTATTCGGTTTGATGGGCGCAGGAAGAACAGAACTGATGGAAACAATTTTTGGTCTGCATGCAAAACATGCAAGTGGTGACGTAGTGATCGAAGGGAAAAAAGAAAATATCCAGTCTCCGCAAGATGCAATCAATGCAGGACTGGCCCTTGTTCCTGAAGACAGGAAAAAAGATGGCCTTGTTCTCGACCTTGATATACGAACAAATATCTGCTTAACCACACTGAGCGACCTGCAGACAATGGGATTGTTGGAAAGAAAAAAAGAAACAGCACTTGCAAAAAAATATATCGGTGAATTAAGAATAAAAAGTTCATCAGATAAGCAGCCGACGAAAAACTTAAGTGGTGGTAACCAGCAAAAAATTGTATTGGCGAAATGGCTCGCAACAAAACCAAAAATATTAATGCTTGATGAACCCACCCGCGGAATCGACATCAATGCAAAGAATGAAATCTATAAACTCATTTTGCAACTGGCGGATGAAGGCCTCGGCATTATCATGGTTTCATCTGAGCTGCCTGAAATTCTGGCGATTTCAGACAGGGTGCTCGTAATGGCTGAAGGCGCCATCACAGCAGAGTTTGCGGCGAACGAAGCAACTGAAGATGCAATTCTTAAAGCAGCAATTCCAAAAATAATATGATCGATGGAGACAGCAATCAATAGAAAAAAATACAGGCAAACAATATCAAGATTTCAATCATTGATTGCGTTGTTTATTCTTTGTTTTGTGATCAGTTTATTATCAGATAAATTTTTAACAGCAACGAATATCTGGAATGTAATGCGCCAGATATCTGTGAACATCTGCATTTCTGTGGGTATGACATTGGTTGTGTTAACTGCAGGTATCGATCTTTCAGTCGGCTCCATACTCGCCTTGTGCGGCGCGATCACTGCGGGCTTGCTAAAAAATGGAATTGAAATTCCTTCACACAATTTATACATTGGCTTCACCATATTTGGAGCAATCATTACTGGTTTGCTTGGCGGCTCATTGCTTGGATGGTTTAATGGCTGGGCAATTACAAAATTCAAAGTGCCGCCGTTTGCTGCAACACTTGCCATGCTTACAATCGCAAGGGGATTAACCATGTTGTGGACCAAAGGATTTCCCATTTCAAATCTCGGAGAGAAATTTGCATCACTCGGCACCGGTTGGTTTCTCGGAATTCCTTCGCCCGTATGGATATCAGGCATTATCGTTTTCATTGCAATTATCATTACGAATAAAACAAAACTCGGCAGATATATTTATGCGATTGGTGGTAACGAAAGTGCCGCCACGCTTTCTGGTATCAACATCAAAAAAATAAAGATCGCAGTTTATACCATTGCAGGTGCACTCGCCGCGGTCGGTGGCATTCTCGTTACGTCGCGGCTCGATGCAGCGCAACCCAATGCCGGTACGGGTTATGAACTTGACTCAATTGCCGCGGTGGTTATTGGTGGCACTTCATTATCTGGCGGACGAGGAAGTGTGATGGGCACGGTACTCGGCGCTGTGATCATCGGTGTGTTGAACAATGGATTGGTGTTATTGAATGTATCTCCATTTTGGCAACAAGTGGTAAAAGGTTTTGTGATTTTGATTGCAGTGGTTATTGATAAAGCGAATGCAAAAGAATGAATAAGCAATACATCTTAGCAATCGACCAGGGAACAAGTGGAACCAAGGCACTCATCATAGATGAAGCGGGAACGGTATGTGCAAAAGCGAATGAGCCTTTGAAAACAAATTATCTCCATAACGGATTTGTTGAACAGAACCCGGAAGAAATATTTCAAAATGTTTTATTGTCGGTGAAGAATTGCATGGATGCATTTGTGCGTGATGGAGGTAATACAGAAAATATTATTACCTGTGGAATTTCAAATCAGCGGGAAACATTTGTAGTGTGGAATAAAGAAGGAGTTCCGTTATATGACGCCGTTGTGTGGCAATGCAAACGTTCAATCAGTATTTGTGAGAGGCTGAAGCAAGAAGGATTGCAACAAACCATAAAAACAAAAACAGGTTTGATCATCGATCCTTACTTCTCGGCGACAAAACTGATCTGGTTGTATGAAAATAATGATGCGGTCAAAAAAGCAATCGATAACGGTGAAGCATATTTTGGAACAATCGACACATGGCTTTTATATAAATTAACGGGCGGAAAAAATTATGCAACGGATTATACCAATGCATCACGAACACTTTTTTTTAATCTTTCAATACTTTCCTGGGATAAAGAATTATTAAACAGTTTTCATTTATCAAAATTAAATCTCCCCGAATGCAAACCTTCATCGCATTTTTTTGGCGAGACGAAGTTCAACGGCTTATTGAGTAAATCAATTCCAGTATCTGCGATGATCGGTGATTCGCATGCTGCCGCTTTTGGCGAAGGCTGTTTTAGTCCGGGTACTGCGAAAGCCACGATGGGAACAGGCTGCTCCATCCTGATGAATATCGGCGATGATTTGAAATATTCAAACAACGGAATGGTCACAACCATTTGCTGGAGCACAGAAGATAAAATTCAATATGCACTTGAAGGCGTGATTGTAACATGTGGTGCAACGATAGAATGGTTAAAGAATGAATTGGGATTATTTAGCGACAGCAAAGAAACGGAAGCGATGGCATCCAGCGTTGAGGATAATGGTGGAGTTTATTTAATTCCTGCATTCAGCGGACTCGGTGCTCCGCATTGGGATATGAATCGGAAAGCAGCTATCACCGGACTCACATTCGCCGTAAATAAAAATCATATTGTCAGGGCTGCTCTCGAATCGATCCCTTATCAAATCAAAGATGTAATTGTGGCAATGGAAGCGGATACAAATATCGAATTATATCAACTAATGGTTGATGGAGGAATCAGCGCAAACAATTTTATCATTCAATACTTAGCAGATCTGTTGAACAAACAAGTTGTGAATATAGGTATCGCAGATGTATCGGCGCTTGGCGCTGCATTTCTCGCGGGACTTCAGCAGAAGATCTATAAAGATTTGGATCATCTCGCAAAATTAACAACACAGAAAAAAATAACGATTCCATCTGTCAGCAATAAAATAAATACATGCTACAAAGAGTGGCAATCAATCATAAAAAATAAATAAAAAAATTATCAGGAACATCATTATTCATTATAAACACAATCATCATGCACAAGGTAGTTCTGACATGCTTCGCGGTCATCATATCATTTTGCTTATATGCGCAGAATAATTCGAGGATTGTTTCACCGGATATACAATCGGACAATTCCGTAATCTTTAGAATAAAAGCGCCGGGTGCTTCAAGTGTACAAGTTATCGGTACATTTTCTGTCGATTTCAAACCCGTGCCCATGGTAAAAAAGGATTCAAATATTTATGAAGTAAAGATCGGCCCTTTGGCTTCGGATATGTATGAGTACCGTTTTATTCTCGATAGCGCCATGATGCTTGATCCAAATAATAATGCGGTAACAAGAGATGGAAGCATTATTGAAAACAGATTATTGGTGCCCGGCAAATTGGGTGATCTGATCGCTTCTCAAAACGTTCCTCATGGAAATGTAACTGCGGTTTGGTATGCTTCTCCAACATTGGGTGCAGAAAGAAGAATGTATGTGTACACACCGCCCGGTTATGAGCAGGGAAAAAATAAATATCCTGTATTGTATTTATTGCACGGTGGAGGTGGAGATGAAGACGGCTGGATCAGTCGCGGCCGGGCAAATTATATTATCGATAACCTGATCGCATCGAAGGAAGCTGTCCCGATGATCGTTGTTATCACCAATGGTAACCCGAATGCAATGGCAGCGCCGTTGGACAAACCCATCAATGTAAATACAAACGATGTGCCTGGTATTGGAAGCATGGCTTCTGGCAGGTTTGAAGAAAGTTTGGTGAAAGATGTTGTACCATATATAGAAAAAAATTATCGCGTTGTGGCAGATGCAGATCATCGTGCGTTGAGTGGATTTTCGATGGGAGGGTATCAAACACAAAATATCACCAATAATCACCCGGGTATGTTTAATTATATCGGTGTTATGAGTATGGGATTATTTTCCTCATTCAGAAATGCCGATACAACTTATAATAAAGAAAAACATGTTGCGCAGCTCAAAGCATTGATCGCATCAAAACCTAAACTCTATTGGATTGGTATTGGTAAAAACGATTTTCTGTTTGCTACTGTTACAAAACTTCGGAGTCTGTATGATGAGGTTGGTTTGAAATATACGTATCGCGAGAGCGAAGGCAATCACACATGGAATGTATGGCGTTTGTATTTGACGGAACTGGCGCCAAAATTCTTTAAATAAATTCAACCACTCATTCAGCGGTGCGTTGGCCAATGGATATAAATAAACATCAGATGTTATGAAGAAAAAATCATTGTTCCTCATCATTTTTTTGTGCAATGCATTTGTAATTGTATTTGCACAAAAAAATCCGGTAAAGATTTTTAGCGACAGTCTGGTTAAACCAAGAATGCGTGTAATTATCGATAATGATTTTGGTGGTGATCCCGATGGATTGTTTGAGTTGGTTCAACACCTCTTGTCTCCTTCTGTTGAAATAAGAGGAATCATTGGCTCCCACCTGAGAGCAGGAGATTTTTGGGATCCTTCAAAAGAAACTGCAACGCATGCAAAACAAAAGATAGAAGAGGTATTGAGCATTATGAATCTTACCAACGCATATCCTGTTTACCAGGGATCAAATTTTGCGTTGGAAAATGACAGTGTCGCGCAAAAATCTGACGCAGTAAATGCCATCGTAAAAGAAGCGATGCGTGACGATACAAAACTTCCATTGTATGTCGTTTGCGGAGCTGGACTTACCGATATAGCAAGCGCTTATCTGCTGGAACCGAAGATTGCAAGCAGGCTAACATTGATCTGGATCGGCGGTCCCGAATATATAGACCTCGCTCCGCCACCACCGAATTATACAAACCTGGAATACAATCTTGGGATAGATATAAAAGCAGGCCAGGTAATATTTAATAAATCTGCGATCCGTCTATGGCAAGTACCGCGAAATGCATATCGACAAGTGATGATGCCATATTCATCTTTATTGTTGAAAGTAAAAACACAGGGAAAGATTGGAGAATACCTGACAGCGAATATCGAACGGATCATGAAGACGGCTATAAAATATAATTTCAGCGTTGGCGAATTATATATTGTCGGTGATAGTCCGTTGGTGCTGCTAACCGCCTTGCAATCTTCTTTCGAAGCCGATCCTTCATCCAGCAAATATGTGTTGAAGCAATGTCCGTTGATTAATAATCTCGGATTGTATGAAGTCAACAACAATGGAAGGAACATACGAGTGTATGATGAGTTGGACGTGCGTCTGTTACTGGAAGATCTTTATTCAAAATTAGCGCTCTTCAATCAACACAAATAAAAAGCGAAAAATCGTTGTGCAAAAAGTTTGAAGTGCACGACGCGAAAAAGTATATCGTTAAAATACAATCGACTTAAAACAAACAAACATGAAAAAAATTATCAAATTGTTACTGTTGGTATCAATTTCATTCTTTGCTATCGTTGATGCACAAGCGCAGCGGAAGCCAAGAGTGCTGGTGCTTTCTGATATAGAGGCGGATCCCGATGATACACAGTCATTCATTCGATTTTTATTGTACTCGAATCAATGGGATGTGGAAGGATTGATCGCAACTACTTCCATTCACCAGCAAAAAAGAGTTGCTCCTGAAAGTATTTTGCGCATCCTCGATGCGTACAAAAAAATTCAGCCGAACTTACTGCAACATGAAAAAGGTTACCCTTCTTATGATATGTTGAAAGCCGTTGTTAAAAAAGGATTGGCGGTGTATGGTATGGAGGGAGTTGGTGAAGGAAAAAATTCCGAAGGATCAGACTGGATCGTAAAAGTGTTGGAGAAACAAGATGATCGTCCATTATGGGTTTGTGTTTGGGGTGGACCAAATACACTCGCGGAAGCTTTGTGGAAAATAAAAAATACAAAGTCTGCTGCAGATGCAAGTAAGTTGTATAAAAAATTAAGAGTCTATACAATTTCCGATCAGGATGATTCAGGACCATGGATCAGAAAAAATTTCCCAGATATTTTTTTCGTGGTGACGCCCGGATATAATTATACGCATGCAACATGGTTGGGCATGTCATTCCCGATGCCCGGTTCAAATGCAGAAGTGACTTCAAACGAATGGCTCGCAAAAAATATTCAGCAGGGGCATGGTCCGTTGGGCGCAGCATATCCTGATGTTGCATATGGAATGGAAGGTGATACGCCGTCATTTTTAAACATGATCGATAATGGATTGAATGATCCTGAACATCCAAATTATGGTGGATGGGGTGGGCGCTATGAATTATACCTTCCGAAATTTGAAGATTCAAATACAGGAATGTTCAAGAGAGAGAACTGGCCAAAGGATGAACCTGAAACAAGAGCTATCTGGACAAACGCCAATGATTCTGTGGTTTCATCAGTTGACAAAAAATCTTATGTGGGTAATCGTGAAACCATTTGGCGCTGGAGAGTAGATTTTCAAAATGATTTTGCAGCGCGTATGCAGTGGACAACAAAAAAATTCAGCGAATGCAATCATCCGCCCGTTCCAAGACTTGGGCATAGTGATCATCTGACGGTGAAATCCGGACAGCAATTTCATTTAAGCGCTGCCGGTAGTACCGATCCCGATGGAGATTCGATGAGTTATTTGTGGTTTCAATATCCGGAAGCAGGCACTTATAAAGGCACAGTGAGTTTCAGGCCTTATGCATCAAATTTATACGATGTGCCTGTCACCGCCCCGGTTGTTGACAGCGTTCAAACAATTCATTTCATTTTAAAAGTAACAGACAAAGGAACGATACCATTGAGCAGGTATAAAAGAGTTATTGTAACAGTAACCCCTTAATGAAATAGACGGCCCGGCTAGAAGATTTTCTCTTTGTGCCTTTATGTCTTTGTGCGATATTTTCACTCTCGAATATTCGGGAGATAAATTTTCGCACAAAGGCACAAAGGAAAAACATCTAAGAGATGAAATTATTTTTCAGACCGACACACTTTCCGATGTTCCCGCAAATTAATTTTCAAAATAAAATGTGGACATTCTGTATGCTGTGCGCATCGCCGGCCTTTACATCGAATTGGTAGGTTTTGGTTTTGGCGTGATTGCTTACACTTGTAGCAACGATTGAATATTTTCCAGGCTTAAGAAAAATAGTTCCGATATCACTTGGCGATATATCCCAATCGATCTCATCACCCAAACTGACATTTACAATTTTGAGACTACATGACTCGTCCGCCGTAAATCTTACTCTCATCTGCGCCGTTGGACTTTTTTGTTTTGTTACTTGATTGGCTTGCGCGGATTTTGCAGCAGCGCCGAGATCAATATAATTTTCGTTTTGGGGAATTGCCTGGGGCATTTCTGGATTTACTTTGGCTGAATCTTTTGTTGTCGAACTTGACGCTGCATGTGCCGGCCTGCTAATCGCGCTGGCAACACTGTCACGTCGTCCAACATCTACCGGTTGAGTTGTCTGATTGATGAATGCAGGTACAGGCTCCGGTCTTCTCGATCTTCTTAAATAAAAAAACAGCGTGAGCAATGCAATAACTGTTATTGAAAGCGTAAGCATCGGCCAGGTTCTGCTGCCTTTATTTTGCTTTCTTCCTCTCCGCGTTCCGTTGCTGACCTTTTTCGTTCCATTACTACCATTCTTTTTTTGTATGCCCACATTCACGCGTATCAAATACATGGAATAATTGTCAATGGTTTTTCCCTCTGACAATTCCCGAAATGAATGAGCTAGATCAATATTTTCGCGGTCGTTCGTGTGCAGCAAAGATTTAATATCATCATCGGTTACATTTTCCAACAGGCCTTTGCTGCAGAGTAAAAAATAATCGCCGGGCCGCACGTCGTCGATCCATCTTACTTGCGCATTGATTGGTGATTCATCTGCTTTGATTCCGTGTAAAACAGGTTTGATGCTTAACTGTAATCCACCTTCATCGACAGACATCTCATCATGATGCACGAGTTCATTTACTTCCGACGTATCCTCTGATTTAAAAAGAATTTCTCCATCTCTCACATGAAAAATTCTGCTGTCGCCGAAACAACAAGTGAGCACTTTTTGATCATATAAAATCACCATCGAAAAAGTGGTGGTGAGATCGGTATTCAGTTTGTATTCCCTCGTGTAAGTGATCAGGCGTTCTCTTGCTTCAATCAAAAGTTTATCGATCAGCTCTTCGGAAATTTTGTATTCAGGATATATCAAAACCTTTGCTGCCATAAACTGGCATATCAATTTGCTGGCGATTTCACCGTTGTCAAATTTTCCTGCTCCATCGCAAACAATAAAAACCTTATCATTCTCGGTGGCTTCTCCGGCAACGGGCCATATATAATCCTCCTGGTTACTTTTACGGCCAACTTCAAATAAGTGATATATTTTTTCAGCTTTCATCAATAAATTTCTAATGACACGAGGCCAATGTTATGCAATAAGCAACTTTTACTATTGGTTTGTAAGAAATGGATCGAATTTAATGGGTGCGATATCGACCGACGGTTTTTGAGATTCAGAGTAACAAATTTACACCATTCTATATCAAAAATATTTCTTCTTTAATTCCTTAAACCGCTTATCGTCTTGCAATGACCGAAGCAACGGATCGTGATCTACAAAATTTCGGTCCAGCGCTTTTGTTCGAAATGATTTTTCAAACCATTTCAACGATTGTTCGGCATCTCCACGCAGGTAAGTACAACTCGCCATACTATACAAAACATAACCATTCGCCGCATCATTTTGAGAGGCCTTCAACAAGTAAACATGGGCCGAGTCATAGTTACCGGTATTCAAATATATGTTTCCCATTTGATAATTAAACGAAAAAGGAATTCCATTTGGATGAGAAGCAATATACCTGCCATAATTTTCCAGCCCTTCGGGATAACCATCCACTTTTTTGAGGCTTATTGAATCAAGGCCTTTCCGGCTTGCAGCCATAAGATCATTTGCTGCGCTTGGAATCTTGTTCGCTTTGATTCTGACCATACTGCGATTGAAATACGCATTACCGCTATTGCTATCCAATGCGAGGGCCTGTGTAAAAAAATCCTCGGCACCGGGATAATCTCGCCTCCTTGCATATAATATTCCTTTGTCCACATTCAGTTTCGATTTGTAGTTGGAGTCGATTTCTTCATGCGCTAATGCATCATCAAGATCTTTAATGGCCTGGTCAATATTTCCATTGAGCACATGCAAATCACTCATTGCTTCGTACACTGCGACGTCATTCGGATTTTTGGCCAGGTAAGTTTTGTATTCAGTCAGCGCTTTAATGTTTTTGTTCATGCGCCGGAAAAGATCTGCCCTGCAACGGATCGTTTCCATATTATCATTATCGTATTCATACGATTTGCCGTAGTCCTGCAACGCATCACTATAATTCTTGACCTGCTCATTATAAGATTTTGTCAACTGGCCCATTTTGTCGTAACATTTTGCCCTTCCCAAATAATAATCCGAGTTGGAAAAATCAGAATTTTCTTTGCGGTTTTTAATATGCTCCGAATATCCTTTGATGGCTGACTTAAAATCTCCTGCTACAGATTTTTCTTCGAGTTCAGAAAGTATCCTGAAAGAATTATTCAATTCTTTGATGTGTCCGTCATACTGGCTGTGTTTTGTTGGATCAACACCAATTGCTTTAAAATAAAGACTGATGGCTGTCTGGTAATTTCTTCTCTTCTCCTCGAATCGCGCTTGCGCAATGTATTCACTGAATTTGTCTGTTGAAGGTGTGCTGTTTTCTGTTTGACCCATTGGCAATTTGGTGAGCATGATTCTCGGCGCATCGTCAGAAGGATTCAGTCTGAAAGCTTCCATATAAGCATCTCTTGCCAAAGCGTAGTCATGATTTTCGAAAGCCAAATTGCCTTCCTCCATTTTTTCGTTGAATGCTTTTATGGTCGCATCATTTTCTTTTTCGTTCGAACTTCCCTGGCTTTTTGGTTGAATGATTGTGATATCGTCTGCAAGATCTTTCGCCGAGTCGGCAGGATTAAAAAAACCAATTCTCGAAATATAAAGAAGCCACTTATTATTGGCGCCCTTTGTTACAAAAATTTCCGCCACACGCTTTGAAGGTTTGTAGGGTATAGCCGGATTTGACAAACATCTATTTTTGAAATAGGAAGTGAAATATACATTTACATAAATATTTTTCTTTCCTTTTTTTACATTCGAAGATTTGATATCGGTGAAATACACGGAATTCGTATCACTCTTTGCGTAAAAAGTATTGAATGCACTTAGATATCGGACCACAGAAACATCCGGCGAACTGGAGGAATTTGAATAACTCGGATCGCTGATATCATCCGCAACAGCAATATCGCTGGTAAGAAAAATTTTTTTATCATCACCTTCGAGGCTTTGGGCGATCAATTCTTTGATATCGGTATTTTCAGCGCCTGTATATGAAATAGTATTGAGTAGCGTGTTTAAATACCTGCCGATCGTAGTCTCTGATCTTGCCTTAATGATCTTCGCATCGTTCATAGAAATAGAATCCTGCGCAAAACAGAGCTGCGAAAAACATTCGAACCCGACAACCAAAAAAATTATTTTATAGATGCAAATAATTCCTTTCATTGCTACTCGTGATTTTTTTTGAAACCTAATTGCCATCTAATAATTTGTTTCTATAATTTTCCATTTCTAATGCAGAAACTTTTTGCATACGATTGATCAGCCATCCCGAATTCAATCCGTCACGAATAAAATCTTCTACAGTAAATATCCATTTGTCCGCCAGCAAAAAATGATATTTTATTTTGGTGACATGCTGAAATTCAATATCACGATTCAGCACAGCGGTATAAAATGCCGACATATAGGATCTTTTGAAACAAGAATTTTCAAAGTAATTGGATAAATTTTCCTTGTCGTCAAAAGCTCTTCTCAAAGAAACAAAATTTGTTGCGTGGCTGGTTGGACTCAGACATTTTGTTTTGATTTTGCTCTCGGCCATTTCCAATACTGCGGTGTTTAAATTTAACCTGCTTCGCCCGACTGCGACAATCATCCATTTTGATCCTTTGTTTTGGGTCACTTCAATTTTCAAAATGATCGGCACTATAATCGAAGAAGATCGATACCTGAATTTGCAATTAATTTCGGCATACCAATCGTTCCCATAAAAATCAAGATAAATTGGATTGTTCTTATTGGTTACGTCCGAAACGAACTTCTTCATCAATACACTATCCAGCGACCTGTTTTCATAGTTGAACAAAGTTCTCACCAATCGCTTCCTGCTGATGCGAAATTTCATATTTCGTTCCTTATAAACAGTTCTGATGAATGAACCCGGTTCATCATTGAAGCGTTCAAAAAATTCATCTATTTCTTTAACCTCATAAAAAAAGTGTTTTTCCTTAGCGCGATCATCGGTTGAATAGACCTGGCTAAAGAGACGATGCTGGCAAATAAAAAAAGAAATAAATAACCCAAATCTTAGAGCACAATATTTTGCCATATAAAAATGCGATTATTGTTTTGGGGTCTTCGTTCCCAATACCTCAACATCAGATAACATCACATCCCATTGCTGGACCGCATTTCCCCGCAGGTTTCTTTCGTAAACAACAAGCTGCACTTCGGTTGTTTTTTTTGTTTCGTCTTCATATACCAACCGTCCATCACTGAAGGCGCGGAAAATTTGTTCGAAACTTACGACTCCATAATACTTCCCATCAGATCCTTTACGAATATTGCTGACATAATCCACGTGCGAGAAAGTAATGACGACGCGCTCATACCGAAGCGTTCTTAATTTCTCCAGGAAATCCCGCACTTTCAAATGCTTTTTTTCATCACTGTGAACAGACGAAACTTCTATGATCGCCCCATCGATAAATAAACTGGTTGCCTGGTCCACCGCATTATCCAGCGCTTCGTTGCCCGCTTTTTTATCACAAAGAATAACCAGGCAGTTTTGAAATTCTTTTATCTTGGCCAATGCCTTCTGTTTGAATTCTTCTTTTGAAACTTTGCCCTTCATCTCCTCGGAAACAGGTTTTGTTGAATCCTGCCCGATAGCATAGCCGGATGCCATACCGGCTGCACGAGTAGGTATAACGGTGCTGGTCACACGCTTTACTGGCAATGTGTGCGGATAAGCATAGGTTTTACCGGCAGCATTTAGTAGCAAAGAAATGATTGCAAGAATAATAATGCCTGTTGATCGTGCAGATCGCAGTGTTTGTTCCTGACCTCGGGTTTTTCTTCTTAAAAAATATCGCATATAATTTTTATTTTTTATGATTTCCCTCGCCCCAGCCCCTCTCGTTTAGGAGAAGGCTGGAGTAGGGTCAATTAGATGAACTCTTTTTTCTCCATAGAAATCCAAGCACGATTTCATGCGTGCCATGGCTCACTGTGTTTAGCAGTGTTGTCGTGTAATCATACGAGTAGCCAAGATTGAAGGTACTGCTGATATTGACTCCCATCATCGCGGCGAACCCGGTTTTATAACGATAAGACAATCCAACCCAAAACACATCCTGGTATTGCACCTTTGCATTGATATCGAAATCGACCGGAAGTGGTTGCACATATCTGAACATGACCGAAGGCAACACGGTAATATCATCACTTGCTATTATTTTATAACCCGCTGTCAGGAATGTATGAGGAATTAATTTTCCTTTGAGCAGCGTAACACTATCGGAAGCTGTTGTTCCATTGTTAGCATTGATCGGCACAGGAATAATTTGTTGTGCTGATAATCCGAGGAAAAAATTTGTATTCGATAACCACAAACCGGCGTTAAGATCCGGCTCCAATTTATTGAGGTAACCGCTTTGCAACACTGCCGGATCAACAGGATTTGTCTGCCCGAAATTTACTGATGCAACATCTACAGTTACTTCTTGCACGCCTCCAGACAAACCAAAGCTCAAAGTAGTTTTTGGACCCACGGGAACATGATATGCATAAGAGGCATACGCCGCGATGCGGCTAAGCGGACCCGTTTTATCATTGATGATAGAAAAACCAACTCCATGATGGGCCGGTGGCGCGGTGTATTCCATCGAGAATTGTTTTGCGCCTAAACTTTTTGCTTCGAGATCGGGAACTGTTGTCGGTGTTCGCTTGTCATAATCGCTTTTTCCAAGAGGAACATGTACAGTAAAGTACAGCGTGGTAGGTGCACCATCCAATCCTACCCACTGATTGCGGTAACTGGCTTTGCAGTCCCAATAATTTTCTATGCCTGCAAGTGCAGGATTGAGTATGAAATTGTTCAAAATATATTGCGTGTAATATGGTTGCTGCTGCGCGTAAGCACAACCTGCAATTAACATACACAGACCATTGATAACAAATTTTTTTCCTAAAATCATAATTTTAGTATCATGAGATTACTTAAAAATGGTAACCGAACCTCCGATTTTCTTTTCATTGTTTTTTAGATCGATGACATAGTAATAAGTAGCCAGCGGAAGCGACTGACCATTAAAAGTTCCGTCCCAGGCTTTGCTATTATTTTCTGAATGAAAAACGAGTTGACCATACCGGTTGAATACATCTACAGTAGCACCTGGGTAAGCTGAAAGATTCGTGATAACCCAGGTATCGTTGATACCATCACCATTTGGTGAAAAAGCATTCGGCACCTGGATCTTCGAAGGTGCATCCAAAACAGTGATCTGGATCTTCCCATTGCTCTCACATTGATGATCATCTATTACGTCAAGTTTGTAAACCGTGGTAACTTTTGGACTGGCAACCGGGTTTTCAATGGTTGGATCACTTAATCCGATCGATGGCGTCCACAGATATGTAACGATATTTCCTGTTACCGAAACGTTCAGGTGTGCATTGCCGTTAGGTGGAATCGATATATCAGGTCCCATCGTCAACACAGGAATCGCGTTAACGACAACAGTAATTTGCGAAGTCGTTCCGCACTGATCAGCAGCCGGAGTAAACGTGTACGTTGACGGACCTACTATGGATGTGTTGATCGAAGATGGACTCCATGTTCCGCTGACACCTTCGTCGGATTTTCCAGGAAGATTTGCAGCAGTTGCGAATTGACAAATAGAATCCGGCAGATTCGAAAAAGTTGGAACAAGACTACTCACGACTGTTACTGCGAGTGATACCCTCGACGCACATGCATTCGACGTTGGAATGAATGTGTAAACAACCGGACCAAGCGTTGCCGTATTAATGCTTGTTGGAATCCAGTTTCCATCAACACCTTCATTGGAAGTTGTAGGAAGTAGTGGCGCTACAGCGTTTTGACAAATAGAATTCGGTATGCTTGGGAAAGTCGGAACAAGACTCGTTACCACTGTTATATTCACAGACACAGGGCTCGAACAAGAACCTGCGGATGGAGTGAATGTATAGGCTGATGTTCCCAGCGTACTTGTATTGATACTCGATGGGCTCCAGGTTCCTGTAATTCCTTCGTTGGAAGCTGCGGGCAATGAAGGTGCTGTTCCATTTTGACAGACTGAAGCCGGCACCGTTGGAAAAGTTGGTGTGAGTCCGCTCGTGACTGTAATACTTATTGAAGTCGGGCTTGCACAAGAACCACCCGACGGAGTAAATGTATAAACAGAAGTGCCGGGAGTTGATGTGTTGATGCTTGATGGATTCCATGTTCCTGAAACTCCTTCATTTGAAGATGTCGGCAATGCTGCTGCGCTGGAATTCTGGCAAATTAGATTTGGTATTCCTGTAAATGTTGGAGTGATTCCATTCGCCACCGTGATCGTCATAGAAAGCGGACCTGCACATTGACCTGATGTTGGAGTAAATGTGTAAATAGAATTTCCGATAGTGGTTGTGTTAATAGTTGTTGGGCTCCATGTTCCTGTAATTCCTTCGTTGGAAGTTGTAGGCAGCGTCGGTGCAGTTGCGTTCTGGCAAACTGAATTTGGTACGGTTGGGAAAGTCGGTGTCACATTCGCAACGATCGTGATGTTCACAGAAACTGGCCCTGAACATTGTCCTGCAGCCGGAGTAAATGTGTAAGCTGCGATTCCAAGAGCGGTTGTGTTGATGGTTGCAGGACTCCATGTTCCGGTTACTCCTTCCACCGAAGTTGCTGGTAGTCCTGGTGCACTCGCATTCTGGCAAATTGAAGTTGGTATTCCTGTAAATGTCGGAACGATTCCATTTGCGATTGTTATCGTCACTGAAACGGGACCTGCGCATGAACCACCAGCAGGAGTGAATGTATAAACAGTATTTCCAACAACAGTCGTATTAATGCTACCAGGACTCCATGTTCCTGTTACTCCTTCATTTGAAGTTGTTGGCAATACAGGTGCAGTTGCGTTCTGACAAATTGAACTTGGTATCGTCGGGAAAGTTGGTACAAGATTATTGACAACCGCGATGTTCACGGAAACCGGACCTGCACATTGTCCTGCAGTTGGAGTAAATGTATAAACAGTTGTTGCAACTGCAGTCGTGTTAATTGTGGCAGGGCTCCATGTTCCGGTGATACCTTCATTAGACGTTGCTGGTAATGACGGAGCAGTTGCATTTAGACAAACAGATGCAGGAACAGTTGTGAATGTGGGAACAACGTTCGCAACGATGGTGATGTTTACTGAAACCGCAATTGCGCATTGACCTGCTGTTGGGGTGAATGTGTACGTCGCATTTCCAAGTGCAGATGTATTTATTGTCGTTGGACTCCATGTTCCTGTAATTCCTTCAATCGATGTAGTCTGCAATATTGGTGCTGTTGCATTCTGACAAATTGAAGTTGGTATCGCAGCGAATGTTGGTGTTACATTATCGATGATTGTGATGTTCACTGACACAGGACCTGCACACTGACCTGCTGTCGGCGTAAATGTATAAGCAGTGATTCCAATGGCAGAAGTATTAATACTAGCCGGACTCCATGTTCCGGTAACTCCTTCAACAGAAGTTGTTGGCAACACGGGAGCAGTTGCATTCAAACAAATAGATGTTGGTACAGTTGGGAATGTCGGAACAAGGTTATTCACAACGGTGATGTTCACTGACACTGGAGTCGCACATTGTCCCGCTATTGGCGTAAATGTATATGTTGCACTTCCAAGAGCAGTTGTATTTATGTTCGCCGGACTCCATGTTCCGGTAATTCCTTCAACAGATGTTGCTGGCAATGCGGGTGCAGTTGCATTGAGGCAAATAGATGCAGGCACGGTTGTGAAACTTGGAACAATATTATTAACGACGGTGATGTCTACCGAAACAGGAACTGCACATTGTCCGGCCGTCGGAGTAAATGTATATGTCGCACTTCCAAGAGCAGTTGTATTTATTGTTGTTGGACTCCATGTGCCAGTAATTCCTTCAATCGATGTCGTCTGCAAAACTGGTGCTGTTGCATTCTGACAAATTGAAGTTGGTATCGCAGCGAAAGTTGGCGTCAAATTACTAGCGATGGTTATGTTGATTGAAATAGGAATCGCACATTGTCCAGTTGTCGGGGTAAATGTGTACGTCGCGCTTCCAAGAGCAGATGTGTTAATTGTCGTTGGACTCCATGTTCCGGCAATTCCTTCGACCGACGTGGTTTGCAATATCGGTGCTGTTGCATTCTGACAAATTGAAGTTGGTATTGCAGCGAATGTTGGTGTTACATTATCTACGATGGTGATGTTTACTGAAACAGGACCTGCGCACTGACCTGTAGTCGGCGTAAATGTATAAGCAGTGATTCCAATGGCAGAAGTATTAATATTCGCCGGACTCCATGTTCCGGTCACTCCCTCTACTGATGTTGCTGGCAATACCGGTGCCGCTGCATTCAAACAAATAGATGCGGGTACAGTTGGGAAAGTTGGTACAAGATTATTGACGACAGTGATGGTTGCTGTAACCGGACCTGCACATTGTCCAGCGGTGGGAGTAAATGTATAAGTAGTACTTCCAAGAGCAGATGTATTTACGATCGCCGGGCTCCATGTTCCTGTAATTCCCTCAACAGATGTTGTTGGCAACACGGGCGCCGCTGCATTCAAACAAATTGAATTTGGAACAGTCGTAAACGTTGGAACAACGTTCGCAACGATTGTGATATCCACTGAAACCGGAATTGCACATTGACCCGCATTCGGAGTGAATTTGTGTGTTACAGTCCCAAGAATAGATGTATTTACCGTGGCTGGATCCCATGTCCCCGTAATACCTTCAATCGATGTTGTCTGCAATATCGGTGCTGTTGCATTCTGACAAATTGGAGTTGGTATCGCAGCAAAAGTTGGTGTTACGTTATCGACGATGGTGATGTTTACTATAACGGGACCCGCGCACTGACCCGCTGTTGGCGTAAATGTATAAGGTGTGATTCCAACCGCAGCAGTATTGATATTTGCCGGACTCCATGTTCCGGTAACCCCTTCGACTGATGTTGCCGGCAACACCGGCGCTGTTGCATTTAAGCAAATGGATGCTGGTACAGTTGGGAAAGTTGGTACGAGTGTATTCACCACCGTTATATTCACCGAAACAGTAATCGCGCATAGACCAGCAGTTGGAGTGAATGTGTAAGCAGTAGTTCCTATTGCAGCAGTATTGATAGCAATCGGATTCCACGTTCCTGTAATTCCTTCATCAGATGTAGTTGGTAGTAATGGAGCTGTTGCATTCTGACAAACAGAATTTGGCACTGCAGAAAAAGTTGGTGTTGCATTAGCAACAATTGTTATGTTGATGGAAACAGGAACTGCGCATTGACCTGCAGTTGGAGTAAATGTGTAAGCAGTGATTCCAACAGCAGAAGTGTTGATAGCAGCCGGACTCCAAACACCGGTAATTCCTTCGTCTGATGTTGTAGGAAGTATTGGTGCACCTGCACCTGCACAAAATGTTCGCAGCAGCGCTGCAAAATTTGGTGTTGCATTTGGAGTGATGGTTACATTCAAAACAAATTGCGTGGCACACTGCCCAGGTGTTGGTGTAAATGTATAAGCGCCCGAAGCAGTTGTGCTGATAATGGTCGGACTCCATGTTCCTGTAATTCCTTCATCAGAAGTTGCAGGAAGTGCTGGTGCTGCTGCACCCTGACAAAAAGTAGTTGGTATCGCCGCAAAATTGGGCGTTGCATTCGGAGTGATGGTAACGTTCAAAGTAAATGGATTCGCACACTGACCCGCATCCGGAGTGAACGTGTATGCTCCTGAAGCAGCCGTGCTGATAGCAGCCGGACTCCATGTTCCGGTAATTCCTTCATCCGATATTGCAGGAAGAGTTGGAGCCGCTGCGCCTGCACAAAATGAATTCGATATTGCAGCGAAAGTCGGCGTTATGCTGGCACCAACCGTTATGTTGCGCGTAACTTGAACAGCACATTGACCGGTGAGTGGTGTAAATACATATGGGAAAGTGCCCGGCGTCAAAATATTTATAACAGGAGGATTCCATGTTCCAATAATACCTTCGTCGGACACCAGCGGAAGAAGTGGAACTATTAAAAGCTGGCAAATGGCAGCTGGCACGGATGCGAAAGTTGGTGTTACAGCGGGAGTGATGGTAACGTTTAATATAAATTGATTCGCGCACTGACCTGTATTAGGTGTGAATGTATAAGATCCGGAAGCAGTTGTATTGATTGCATTTGGACTCCATGTTCCGGTAATTCCTTCATCTGATGTTCCCGGTAAAATTGGTGCGGCCGCACCTTGGCAATACGTAGTTGGTATCGCCGCAAAATTTGGATTTGTATTGGGAGTAATTGTTACACTCAATACAAATTGATTTGCACACTGACCTGTATTCGGAGTAAATGTATAAGTCCCGGAAGCAGTTGTATTGATTGCATTTGGACTCCATGTTCCGGTAATTCCTTCATCCGAAGTCGCAGGAAGTGTTGGCGCTGCTGCACCCGAACAAAATGTAGTTGGTATCGCCGCAAAATTTGGATTTGTATTGGGAGTAATTGTTACACTCAGTACAAATTGATTTGCACACTGACCAGTATTCGGAGTAAATGTATAAGTTCCGGAAGCGGTTGTATTGATGGCAGTCGGGCTCCATGTTCCGGTAATTCCTTCATCCGAAGTTGCAGGAAGCGTTGGCGCTGCCGCACCTGCACAAAATGTATTTGGTAATGCAGCAAAACTTGGATTTGTATTGGGAGTAATTGTTACACTCAGTACAAATTGATTTGCACACTGACCTGTATTCGGAGTGAACGTATAAGTTCCGGAAGCAGTTGTATTGATTGCAGCTGGACTCCATGTTCCCGTAATTCCTTCATCTGAAGTTGCAGGAAGCGTTGGCGCTGCTGCACCTGCACAAAATGTATTTGGTAATGCAGCAAAAGTTGGATTTGTATTGGGAGTAATTGTTACACTCAATACAAATTGGTTTGCACACTGACCAGTATTCGGAGTAAATGTATAAGTTCCGGAAGCGGTTGTATTGATTGCATTTGGACTCCATGTTCCGGTAACTCCTTCATCCGAAGTTGCAGGAAGTGTTGGTGCTGCTGCACCCGAACAAAATGTAGTTGGTATCGCCGCAAAACTTGGATTTGTATTGGGAGTAATTGTTACACTCAGTACAAATTGATTTGCGCACTGACCAGTATTCGGAGTAAATGTATAAGTTCCGGAAGCGGTTGTATTGATTGCATTTGGACTCCATGTTCCGGTAACTCCTTCATCCGAAGTTGCAGGAAGAGTTGGCGCTGCTGCACCCGAACAAAATGTAGTTGGTATCGCCGCAAAAGTTGGATTTGTATTGGGAGTAATTGTTACACTCAGTACAAATTGGTTTGCACACTGACCTGTATTTGGTGTGAACGTATAAGTTCCGGAAGCGGTTGTATTGATCGCATTTGGACTCCATGTTCCGGTAACTCCCTCATCCGAAGTTGCTGGAAGCGTTGGCGCTGCTGCACCTGCACAAAATGTATTTGGCAGCGCAGCAAAATTTGGTGTTATTGTAGCAGTGATAATTACATTGAATGAAAACGTACTTGCACATTGTCCTGCATCCGGCGAGAAAGTATAAGTAGTTGTTCCGAGAGCAGCGGTATTGATGGTAGTTGTGTTCCATGTTCCGGTGATGGAATTATCAGAAGTTGTCGGAAGTGTTGGAGCTGCTGCACCCTGGCACAGTGTCAACGTACTCGGCAATGCGGCAAAAGTTGTCGTTATAGTGGGAGCAGTGATTTGTATGTCGATTATAACCTGGGATCCAGGTTGACCAAGATCGGGAGTAAAAGTGTAAGGAAATGTTCCAACAACAGCAGTGCTGATTGTTGAAGGGCTCCATGTACCCGTCCAACCCTCGAAAGATGTCGTTGGCAGTCCCGGGGCTATATCGAACTGGCAAAATGTACGCGGTAATGTCGGAAAAGTCTGAGCTTGAAGCGTAAAACCATTCATCATGGTAATGAGTACCAAAATGAATGCGGCGATGAAAGGGCTTTTCACCCGACACAAGATTTTTTTGATAGGTAAAGTCGTCAATGAAATTTCAGTAATATTTCAAAAATAATTTGTTGCTAAAAGCTTGTAAACCAGAATTGGATCTCGATTAGAATATCGGGAGAATTGGATTGGATGGAATTGGGTCAAATTCCTTCACATGTTATAAATCTTTTCCCAGTTTAACTAATTATTAGCCAGAAAAGTTTATATTTTTTAAGAACCCACATGGGCAAAACTAATTGCTGCTTTTTTTCCCCACTTTAAAATGGCGGGACATCCTATTAATGTTCAGTTATTACGTCTTGTCTGGTCGTTTTTTCCTTGTTTTTTCGATTCGCAGCAGCCAAATATGAATTTAAGAACTATATGGGTAAAAATTGCTTTTTCTTCCAAATATCATTCAAAAGAGTTGGTCAATAGTCCGCCAGCGAACCGAATAGGATGGTCAAAATTTTAGTGTGATTTTTTGGAAACTGATACCAATATTTTTAATAATACGGTATGGAGAGTTTTTGGTAGTGGGTCATTTTGAGATATAATTTCATCGTTAGATACTCCCTCTATGTGCAACTATATGCCTACTGTGTCTATGTGGTGAAAAAAAATTACCACATAGACACAGTAGGCATATAGTTGCACATAGAAGTTTCAAACTGACCACTACCTGGTATTTGGCGCCCGGAATGTAACAACGAACGCTGTTCAAACAAAATATTTTATGACACACTCAACACCGGAACTTCAGCCTCCGCAATTATTTTCTTTGAATATTTTTCATTTAAGATATCCAAAATGCCATGATGCTTTGGAATAATGATCAATATATCCAATCCTAATTTTTTTGCGTATTCATCGATCCCTGTTGCAATGTTTTTTTGGTGAAGGAAATGAAATTGAGGTTTATATTTCGAAAGATGGTTTTGAACGGATAGTGTTTCCCCCATATCTGTTGTCGAGTCTTTTTCACTCACATGAATGATATGCAAATCCGGTGAAAATGCGTCCAATAATTCTTTTACTTTATCAAACGGAAATGTTTCTGTCACCTGATGCAAATCGCAGGCAATTCCCACCATGCCGATGCCACGAAAAGCAACATGTTCCGGAATAATCAATACAGGATAATGAATATGTCTTGCAACGGCGAGAGAATTACTTCCGAATAAATATCTCTCAGGTTTGTGCCCCTGGGTCATTCCCATCACTACCGCAAATGGTTTTTTTTCCTCACACTTTTCTTTGATCTTGTATTCAACGGTGCCGAGTACAATTTCTTTCGAAATAGTTATTTTATTTTTTGTGCGCGTATTGAGTTTCGCTATCAGTTCATCAAGATCTGTATTCGCAGCATTTACCATTTCTTCCAGTACCGGTTGTGGTATTGGAATTTCCGATGTACTGATCGGCATGCTTATGACGTTCAGCAATAGCAAATCTGCATCGATCGATGCTGCCAAACCAGCGGCGAAATTTGCGGCGTTGGTGGCTGATGATGAAAAATCTGTTGGGACTATAATCGTTTTCATAAGAGTAAAATTCTTTATAATCCATCGTTAGGAAAATGACGCTAGTTGCATGTCATTATGATTTTGATCAACCCAAGTTCAGTTAAGAAACTTTGTATTAATTTCATTCAGCAATTCCCATCGATCATAATGTATAAAGAGAAACGCGCCAATATTTTATTATTCTGTATTATCATTACCATCAGCTCAGGTGTTTTGCAATACCTGAATCCTGACGTAAATTATTTCGACTATGGATTGATTATTCCGGTGCTGCTTACTGTGTTTATAAAAAACGATTTATACACAAAAATCTTTGGAGCGGTCAGCGTTTTATCCATCATCGTTTTTGCTTTTTTAAATCGGGATAGCGCCGCGGGCCAGCAAAGTATCACACAACATTTGTTTTCCATTGGCATTATCGTGCTTACGATTTTAGCGGTATTGTATGTAAAAAAATTATACGCTTCGATTGAATCCGACGAACGACAGGTGAATGCATTGTTCGAACATGCTACGGAAGGAATTGTATTGACAAATAGTAAAGGGGAAATCGTGCTGATCAATCCCGCTGCGGCTGAATTGTTTCACTATGAAAGAGATGAATTGTTGGGCAAAACAATTGAAACATTAATTCCCGGTCGTTTTCACGGGAATCATGCAAGTTACCGTGAAGGATTTTATAAACATCCGTCGAACAGGACGATGGGACATGGAAGAGATTTGTTTGCGAGAACAAAAGCGGGTGGGGAGTTCCCGGTTGAAGTAAGTTTGAGTTTTTATAATCAGAAAGGTGAATCCTATGTTATCGCTTTTGTAGTTGATATTACTGCCCGGAAAAAATCGGAACAGGAACTCATGAATCAAAAAAGACAGCTCGAATTGGTGACAGAGGATATGAAAAAACTGAATACCGAATTGGAGACAAAAGTTGAGCAACGGACATTGATTTTACGTGAAGCATTGCAGGAATTGGAAAAATCGCAGACCGAACTTAGTGAAACATTGAATAAGGAAAAAGAATTGAATGAAATTAAATCGAGATTTGTTTCAATGGCTTCGCACGAATTCAGAACCCCATTGAGTACGGTGATATCCTCCGCGTCGCTGATATCCAGGTACACTACCACTGAAGACCAGGATAAGAGAGACAAACATATCAAGCGCATCAAAGATTCGGTCAGACATCTGAACGTTCTACTCGAAGATTTTTTGTCGCTCGGAAAATTAGAAGAAGGAAAAATCAGGGCAGACGTGTCGGAATTCGATGTGCCTGAATTCATGGAAGAAGTAGTGGATGAAATGAAATCGAGCCTCGGGGATCAATATATTATTCAGACCTTGATCGATGGCGGACAGAAATTTATTTCGGACAAGCGCTTATTGAAAAACGTGTTGATCAATCTCATCAGCAATGCGGCAAAATTTTCCGGGGATGATAAAACCATTTGGCTTAACATTCATAATGATGGCGACAGTATGCGACTGATAGTCGAGGATCATGGAATTGGAATTTCGGAAGATGACCAGCAGCATTTATTCACCAGTTTTTTCAGAGGGAAAAACGTAATCAATATAGAAGGAACCGGGTTGGGTTTGCATATTGTGAAGCGATATATTGACCTGCTTCACGGTCGCATTGAACTGACAAGCGAACTTGCAAAGGGAACAAAAATCAACATCGAGGTTCCCAAATTAGAGCCGGAAGAAAGTTAGAGGTGAATATTATTTCATCAGCGTCATTTCGAACAAACTCTCGTAGCGAAGCGAAGAGACGGCGTGAGAAATCCCTTGCTATTTATTATATACAGACTCACTAATTAGTTGGCTGGGATTTCTCATCCGCCGAAATATCATTCATCAAAATCATTGTGCGCGTATTCGAAATGACGCCGATGAAATATCAGACTGACCACTACCACATTCCCATATTAATCCGTAAATTACATACATGCGTAGTTCCTATTTTACTACCTTTTTTGCCACCGTTTACCTGGTCATATATTGCGTGATGTTGCAATTTGAAAGTTTGCAATATTATGCGGTGTGCATGTTTTTTTTCTCACCTGTAGTTGTTGGCCTCATGATCTTTACGGTTATTCGCTATGGAAAATACAATGGTCCTGAGTTGGATGATCGGGAATTCGGATACCAGGATAAGGAAATTGTCTGAACCGGGATGTGTGGGATTATTAGGATAGATGGGATGGGAGGAAAATATTCAACACTCAATATTCAATACTCAATTCATAAAAAATCAAATTTTGATCCCGGACCCTGAAAAGCAATATCGGATCAGGTAGAGTAAGTGCAAACAAACACTGATAAATATTTTACTTGTTTGCGCTTATTCTATATAATCCGAAATTCCTTTTCAGGTCCAGGATCAAAATTTGATTTCTTATGAATTGAGTATTGAATGTTGAGTGTTGAATATTGAATATTTTCCTCCTATCCCAATAATCCCACACATCCCAGTTCAGAGTCTAATGACATGATATCGGATCAGCCGGCGCCTGTCCAAGATTCGGACTTAAAAACGGAATTCCTAAATTCAATCCTCGGAGAATAAGCAGCAATCCCATACCTGCCATAAAAAAAGGAATTATTTTCTTCATCTTATTTCGCGCAGAGATATTTATCAAATAACCGAAATAGCCCAACGATAATAGAGCAGGTAAAGTTCCAATTCCAAAAAGTACCATAAAAAAAACGCTGAGCATAACGTCGGAGATGCTTAACGCCGCAGCGATCGCGATATAAACCATTCCACATGGCAACAACCCATTGGCAATTCCTAACAATAGAAAGCTTTTTTTAGACGGATCTTTCCATAATGAAATGGACCACTGTTGTATTTTTTGATAATATTTTTTCAGGAATACGGGCTGAAATGAATTCTTAAAAAAGAAATGACGTATCAAAATAAAAATGATGAATATGCCCAGGCCTATCGAGAACCATCTTTGAAAACCGGCAATAAATATTCGTCTGCCAAGCAATCCAAAGATCAATCCAAATACTGCGTACGTTGAGATTCTTCCGAAGTGATAAGTCAACAGGGAAAATAATTTCTCGCGCCCGCGCATATGATAAACAGGCAATGACATCACGAGCGGACCACACATCCCAACACAATGAAGACTGCTGATCATCCCCAATGTAAATCCGGCTATGATTACCTGGAAGATCATTTGTAAATGGTTAAAGGCCTTTCCGAATAATAATGGTTGTTGTTACTTTCCCAATCGATCTTCACGATATAATTTCCTGGAACAAATGTTTTTACATCTAATTCCTGCACGGCATCATTATTGGTCTGCAGATCAAAATGGCGATCTCTTTTTACATCGGCTGCATTGTAAAAAAGAATGCTTCCTTTTACATGAGTGTTTTTCATTTCCTTTGGCAACTGTACGATGATGTACTGCTGATTCTGATCGAACCTGATTTGTTCACTCAATGCATTTGCCTTTTGTGTGCCGTCAATAATGTTCTGATAAGCCAATTCATCTTTATAATATTCTTTGGTGACAAGATCAACGGGTGTTTGCACGCATCTGTACACCATATAACTCATTAATCCTGCAAAAGCGATAAATACAAGTATCAATTTATTTCCCCAACTCATAAAAATATTTTTTAGTTTTTATCGTCCTCATCGTCAGTAATGGGACCAAGAAAATTTGTTTTGATCACATCAATTTTTTTATCTCCTTCATACAATGCGATTTTGATAGCCGTTTTTCGGTCATGCATGACTCCTTTGGGAAGCACTACGAAAAAAGATCCTGATCCTTCATCTTCTTTTTTTATCAATATTTTTTTACCACCGACGATTTCAATTTTCCCACTTAGATCTTCCAGTTTCAGCGACAAAGGAATTTCAAGAATGGTTTTATTCGCAATTTTTATATTGTATAAGTTAGATATGCTGTCTTTGTTCCTTTCCTGGTAGAGCATTCCTGGCGTACGCATGATGGTTGCATCTACGTCTTTGCGACTTACAAGCAATGTTCCGAGGATAACGATGAGTACGCAGAGCAGACCCGTATACAGTTTCATTCTTGTTGTATAGTGTAGCCGCTCTCCATTGGCGATTCCGTTTTCTGATGCATAACGTATCAGGCCCTTTGGTTTTTTTATACCTTCCATGATATGATCGCAGGCATCGATGCAAGCAGTACAACTTACACATTCCATCTGCGTGCCGTTTCGTATGTCGATGCCCGTTGGACAAACTTTTACACACTGAAAACAGTCTATGCAGTCCCCTTGCATGATGTCTTCCTTTTTCGAAAATTTTCCCCGTGGTTCACCTCTTTTATAATCATAAGCAACGATCATCGAATTTTTATCCAGCAGCACACTTTGCAATCTTCCATAAGGACAAACCACGGTGCATGCCTGCTCACGAAAAAAAGCATACACTGCGTAGAAGACCGTTGAGAAAATAATAATCGATAATAATCCGATAATATGTTCGCTTACCGGTTCCGTAATGATTTTCTCCAATGCTTTTATGCCGATGATATATGCAAGAAAAGTATTGGCTATAATGAATGAGAGTAAGTAAAAGAGAAAATGCTTTGTTATTTTCTTGCGCAGTTTTGTTCCTGTCCATGGAGATTTTTTCAATAGCTTTTGTTCGGACGCATTTCCCTCGATAAGATATTCGACTTTTCGAAAAAGCATTTCCATGAATATTGTTTGCGGGCAAACCCATCCACAGAACAAACGGCCGAATGATGCCGTGAAAAGAATGACAAATACGACGAACGTGACCATCGTCAATCCGAAAATGAAAAAATCCTGCGGCCAGAATACTTTTCCAAACAAAATAAATTTTGCTGCCGGTATATTGAATAGAAATAATGGCCTGCCTTTGATATATATAAATGGCAGGGTAAAAAAAAGCGCAAAGAAAAACCAGCTTACATACGAACGTGTATTATAAAAAAAGCCTTTTGGTTTTTGTGCGAATATCCATTTGCGTTTGCCTTTTGCATCAACAGTAGCGAGACTATCACGAAACGACTGGCCATTATTTTTTTCGGGTGCTGATATCATCGGGTTTGTTGTCATTGAAGAGCTGCCGTTTTAACGCTGTCTTTCTTATTCGAGGTGGAGTCGGATATGATATCAACAGTTCCCTGTGGAGCTTTTGCATTTGCAGGATTACTGCCGTGCAATGATTTAATATAGCTGGATAGCTGCGCTATTTGCACGGGCGAATAATCATCCTTCCAACTCTTCATACCTTTTTCAGGCCAACCATATTTAATTGTTTTGAAAATATCTTTGATATCGCCGCCATGTAACCAATAATCGTCTGTAAGGTTTGGCCCTACGCCACCTTCGCCAAATTTACCGTGACAAGGAAAACAGGTTGTTTCAAAAATAGTTTTACCGGACGCAAGATCATTTCCATCTGATAAAAATTTCACAGTTGTTTCATCAACATTGTTGGCTGCTTTTTTCAAATATGCTTCTCTTTGCAACGAAGCTTGCTGCATGGCAATCTGGAATTCTTCGCCACTGAGTGGAGCGGTGTGTGAGACATGGTAACGCCAGAGATAAATGCCGGCAAAAATAATAGTACAATAAAAACCGTAGAGCCACCAGGGTGGTAAGCGATTGTCGAGCTCGCGGATTCCGTCATAATCATGTCCGAGATCTATTGTTACTTCCTGTTCAACAGGTTTGAAACTATTTATTTTGTCCCACAAACTAACTCTGGGTTTGTACTCCACAGCACCTTCTGCAGTAGTGATTTTATTTTTTTGAATGTTCAGCAATAGCTTCAAATTATACAGTAGTACTATAACTACGATTAACTCGAGGAATATCACGCCCGCCATCATATAGAAAGTGGTTGATGAGATGGAGTCCGTTACATTGGTTGTGGCGGCCACGCTGGCTGCTTTATCCTGTGCGGCAAGTGGAGAACATAGAAATAATAACGCGATAATTCCGGCTGCCGTAGTCGCAGTGGCAGAAGATATTTTTTTATTGGCAGATTTTTTTTCGTCCTTTTCTTTTTCGGATTGAACCTGCGCCACTCCCAATAAAACATTTGCGAGTAACCCTATGGCCAGGGCCAGGATGATCATCACGATAACCATCATAACTACAAAAGGATTCGACATAGAAGAAGGTGGAGGCGGGCCTTCGGCAAAACTGGTGAGCCCTACAAAAAACATTGCAAGAAACAGAATGATTTTTCTATGTATTTTTTTTAATGGATGTATTGCGAAAAACATATCACGATTATTTTAGGTTAAATGTTTGCGTCTAATGGAATGCGGCTTATTTCGTCAATCATTTTCTTATCAGCCTTCAAAGCCCAGAACAACATGATCAGGAAAAAAATACTGAACAGGGCAAAAGATGATATTCCATAAATACTGACACCGCTTATTTTTTCCAGGTAGTGAATGAATTTCATAATGATTTTTTTAATTGCCCAAAACAGATAGAGATTCTTTTTTTGTAGTTTCTGTTACCGGTGCTGCTTTTATATCCTTGCCCAGTCTTTGCAGGTAAGCGATCAAAGCAACGATCTCTTTATTGCCATGTGTTTTTATTTTTTCCAATCTCAGGTTGGCACGGATGTTTTCTTCCTGCTGAAGGAGATCTTTATTCGCCTGCGATTCGTATCCATCCGGGTAAGGCACTCCTAATTTTTTCATGGCCCATATCATCTTTGAAGATTTGGAAGTGTCGAGATCATTCGTGAGTAACCAGCCGTATGAAGGCATGATGGAACCGGGCGACATCGATTGCGGATCTATCATGTGATTATAATGCCAGCTATCCGGATATTTTCCGCCGATTCTTGCGAGGTCGGGCCCTGTTCTTTTCGATCCCCATTGGAAAGGATGATCATAAACAAATTCTCCCGCCTTGGAATATTCTCCATAACGCGCCACTTCATCACGAAACGGCCTGATCATTTGTGAGTGACAGAGATAACATCCTTCACGCACATAGATATCACGACCGTGCAATTCAAGAATCGTGTATGGTTTCACACTGCTGATAGTTGGGATATTTGATTTCACGAGGAAAGTTGGAATCAACTCAAGCAAACCACCGATAGCAACTGCAATCAAACTGAACACAAGCATTTTCATTGGACGTCTTTCGATCCAGCGATGCCAATATTCTTTTCCATGTGTGGTGATTGTTGTTGGTAATGGTGCGGCTTCTGCGGCTTCATTCGCGATAAAACTTCCCTGCAATATTGTTTTACGCAGGTTGTAGATCATAATAAATGCACCGATGATATATAAGGTTCCTCCAATACTTCTTGTTATGTACATCGGGATGATATGCGTTACCGTTTCGAGAAACTGGAATTTCAATTGGCCTTCTTCGGTAAATGTCTTCCACATCATACTCTGCGTAAACCCTGCCCAGTATAACGGTATTGCATAGAGTACGATTCCGATCGTGCCGATCCAGAAATGCGTACCCGCTAATTTTTTTGAATACAAAGTCGTATTCCACATTTTTGGAATCAGCCAATACAAAACACCGAAAGTGAGAAATCCATTCCAGCCCAATGCGCCGATATGCACGTGCGCAATCGTCCAATCGGTGAAATGTGAAATAGCGTTGACGCTTTTCAGACTAAGCATCGGGCCTTCAAAAGTTGCCATTCCATAGCATGTAATCGCAACGACAAGAAATTTCAACACAGGTTCTTCTCTCACTTTATCCCATGCGCCGCGCAAAGTGAAAAGACCATTGAGCATTCCACCCCAACTCGGAGCGATCAACATGATGGAAAACACAACACCGAGCGACTGCGCCCAATCGGGCAATGCAGTATATAGCAAATGGTGCGGACCAGCCCAGATATAAATAAATATCAGCGCCCAAAAATGGATGATAGAAAGCCGATATGAATAAATGGGTCTGTTCGCTGCCTTTGGTAAAAAATAATACATCAGTCCGAGGTATGGTGTCGTTAAAAAAAATGCGACTGCGTTATGACCATACCACCATTGCACCAATGCGTCCTGCACGCCTGCATACCAACTATAACTTTTCACAAAAGATATTGGTAACTCTACCGAGTTCACGATATGCAGCATGGCAACGGTGACCCATGTTGCGATATAAAACCAGATAGCCACATAAATATGACTCTCTCTTCTTTTTATAATGGTACCAAATAAATTAATGCCGAATACAATCCAAACTACTGCAATGGAGATATCAAGTGGCCATTCCAACTCCGCATACTCTTTACCGGTAGACATACCCGCCCACAATGAAATCGCGCCGAACACGATGATCAGTTGCCATCCCCAGAAATGGATCTTGCTTAATTTATCACTGAACATTCTCGTTTTGCAGAGACGTTGCAGTGAATAATAAACACCCATAAAAATACCGTTGCCGACAAAAGCAAAAATGACTGCATTGGTGTGCACGGGCCGCATTCTTCCAAATGTGGTAGCGGGCAAACCAAGATTGATACCAGGGTAGAAGAAGGCAATAGAGGCCCATAATCCTGCGAGCATGCCTACGATGCACCAGAAGAGCACGGCATACGCAAACCATTTCACCGTTTTGTTGTCGTAGAAAAATTTCTCTGTCTGCATGTGTTGTTGATTGGTTTAAATTTTATCGTTAAAATTTTTCGTAGTTGAATTCCTGTTCGGTTTTAAAAAGAAGCATCTCATCATTTGTTTTCTTTGCTGCTTCGGACGCATCATCAAAAAGAATACGCATCGGCGGGGAGAATTCATCATCGTATTGTTTGTCTTTGATGCTCCAGATAAATGCTCCAAGGAAAATGAGCGATACAGAGAGGCTGGCGATCAATAATAAAATGATAACACTCATACGCGATTTATAATGGGCTCAAAAATATTTCAGCAAGAAAAAAAGAAGCATGACAGGAATTAAAAAGGGACATGATTTTAATCATATCCCCTTTTTTAGTATAGACAGTGGGTAGTAGAAAAAATTATGCACCTGATTTTCGTTTGTTCGTATTGATCCCAAAGAGAGAATACAAAGGACAAACACTTACCAGGCTGGTAAGCGCAAAGACGATAGCAATTACTAATAATACAACTCCCGCGGTTCCGGTGATGATATTCGTAAAATACAAAATAGCAAATAGCAGCGCCAGTGTGATGCGTATGATTCGGTCGAAAGAGCCCATATTCTTTTTCATAATATTATTTTTTACAAAAGTGCAAAATGGGTGTTAAGGAAAATATGATTGGTGTCAATTATCAGTATGATTTTAAATGGTATTTCGAATTTGCAGATTGCATGTTGCTCGAAAAAGGAGTAGACGCACAAAGAACACAGTTTTGAACCATGATTAAAGGATTGAAGGATTGCCATGAACATTCATAGTAATCCTTCAATCCTTTAATCATGGTTCAAAACTGCATGCTGCAATTACAACCTCAATGATTTTGCCACAAGATTGCTACTTCCAAATGTAATTAACAGGATGCTTATGCTGCTTGCGGGCATCAGGATCGCTGCTACCAGCGGTGATAAATTTCCCTGTACCGCAAAATACAAACCGGTGATATTGTAAACGATCGACAAAATAAAACTTGCCATCACGATTTTTTTATTGGCCCTGCACAATTGTATAAATGCCGGCAACAAATGCAATTGTTTTGCCTCGAGTATTGCATCACTGGCTGGTGTAAAATTGTTGCAATCTTCCGTGATGGCGATACCTACATCGCTCTCACGCAACGCAACAGCATCGTTCAAGCCATCACCGATCATCGCAATTTTATCACCGTGCGAATTTAAAGTTTTGATATAGTTCATTTTGTTTTCCGGCGTTTGATGAAAATAGATACCCGTATTTGGTCCGAATAATTTTTTCAAATACTTGCCCTCGCCTGCATTATCTCCGGAGAGAACAGATAAACGGTATTTCGATTTCAACCAGTCAATCAGCGAATCCACATCTTCGCGGTAATGATACCTGAAAATAAATTTTCCTATCATTTCATGATCGAGCACAACATAAACGATGGTTGAATCTTCGGCGGTATCAGCAGCGGGTACCGCAAATTTTTTCGAACCAATAGCAATCCATCTGCCATCGACAAATCCCTGGATACCCATTCCGTGAGTTTCTTTGAATTCGGATACTGTGAGTTGACTACTTTTTGGAAGATAGTCGGCCAAGGCAACGCTAAGAGGGTGGTTCGACTGTTTAGCCAGTGCACCAATACATTGTTGTTGTTTAAAAGTGAGCGCGTCTCCTTCATAAACAATATCCATTCTTTTTGTGGAAGTGAGCGTACCGGTTTTGTCGAAAACAAAATGATTTACATTCGCGATATCTTCTATCGTTTGTGCACTGCGTAGATAAAAATGATTTCTTCCCAGTATACGTAAAATATTTCCATTCGTAAAACTCGAGGATAACAGTAACGCACATGGACATGCGATAATCAATACTGCCGTTACCGCATTCAGAATGCGTGAATGATCATTTACCCACCAATAACATGCAGCAATTCCTGCGATAAGAAGCACGATATAGGTGAAATACCTGCTTAAAAGATGGACGAAAGAATTATTTTTCTCTACATCAGCATCGTCTTTTTTCTCACGGTTCCATAGTTTGGTCAGGTAACTATGAGACACTTCGTGGATAACGAGTAGTTCGATATTCGAACCGGTTTGTTTACCGCCTGCATAAAGCATTTCACCAGTTTCTTTTTCAACAGGCAGAGATTCGCCCGTAACAAAACTGTAATCGATAAACGCTTTTCCGCGGCTCAGAATTCCATCAACCGGGATGAGTTCATCATTGTGAATAAGCAGCGTATCGCCGGGTTTGATCTCAGGCAAAGGCGTTGGAACATCCAATCCATTTTTTAATACGTTCACCGCAATCGGGAAATAGGAATTAAAATCCCGGTCGAATGATAATTGCTGGTAGGTCTTTTCCTGCAATACTCTTCCCGCAAGCATCAGGAAAACAATGCCGGACATAGAATCGAAATAACCCGAACCTGTTCCAGAAACAACTTCATAAACACTTCTCGAAAAAGTGACAAGAATCGCGATGGCGATCGGCGCATCTATATTCAAAAATTTGTTCCGCAGACTTTTCCACGCGGATGAAAAAAATGCCTGCGCACTATAAAACAATACAGGAAGTGATAAAAGTAAATTGATTGAGCGAAAAACATTACGCAGGTTTTTTTCTGCGCTTGCCAATCCCAAATATTCAGGAAAACTCAGTAGCATGATATTCGCGAAACAAAATCCGGCTACGCCCAATTGGTAAATCAGTTTGCGACTCACAGTTGGTTTTTCCCGGTTCATATCATTCAGACTGATATATGGTTCATACCCGATACTGCACAATAGCTCGACGACAGCGCGCAATGAAATTTCATTCTCATTAAAGATGATGGTGATTTCTTTGCGGGGGAAATTCAATGTAGAAGAGATGATCCTTTTATCGAGCCTTCGTAAATTTTCTAATAAGTAAAGACAGGAGCTGCAATGTATTTGCGGAAGATATAGTTGTATATGCGTTTCCGTGCCGTTGCGAAAACTGACTAACCTGTTTTTGATTTTTTCATCGTTCAGGAAACTGAATTTATCTTTTCGGACATCAGCACGGCGGTTGATTCCGGGCATCTTATTGAGTGTGTAATAATCGCAGAGGCCGTTTTCGTTGAGCAGGCCAAATACCATCCTGCATCCATAACAACAGAAAACATTGTCGCCGACACTGATCATATCCGAACCGCAATCCTCTCCACAATGAGAGCATATTAATTTTTCTTGGCTTTTGCTTTGCATAAGTAGCAGTTCAAAATAACCGTTAATGCGCGGTGATATGGATGATGAGAGTCAATTTACCGGCTGATTATTATCACTCCGTAACTGGGAATTAATAAAAATCATAATATTGTGGGCGCGGAAGGCGGAAGGCGGAACGCATAACGCATAACGCATAACGCATAACGCATAACGCGTAACGCATAACGCGTAACGCTGAACGCATAAAGCTAAATGCATAACGCTCGATGCTTGCTGCGTTTAGCGTTTAGCGTTATGCGTTAAGCGTTCGGCGTTATGCGTTCAGCGTTTCGTCTTCCGCCTTCCGCGTTCACCATTAAAAACTCTCCCATGCGATCCTTACTTATCATCGATGACCATACCGAGATCAGGGAAAATATCGCAGAGATATTGACCCTTGCCGGGTATAAAGCAATCACGGCTGAGAATGGAAAGAAAGGTGTTGAAGCCGCTCTCAGAGAGAAACCTGATTTGATCATCTGCGATATCATGATGCCCGAACTCGATGGATATGGTGTATTGCATTTACTTAAAAAAAATCAACAGACAGAAAATACTCCCTTTATTTTTCTCACTGCAAAGACTGAGAGAACCGATTTCCGCAAAGGAATGGGAATGGGGGCAGACGATTATATCACAAAACCTTTTGATGATATCGAATTGTTGAACGCGATCGAAACGCGTCTTAAAAAATATGATATTCTTCAGGCTGGTTATGAATCCGGTGAAAAAGGCGCCACTGACATGATAGAAGATTTGCGCAGGTCCGGTTTGTTCAAAATGGAACTCGACAACTATGAAACAACCGAGCTTTCCAAAAAAAATACTCTGTACAATGAGGGTAAGCGTCCAAAATATCTTTATTATTTGAAAAGTGGAAAGATAAAAACATTCCGTTTGCATGAGGACGGGAAAGAATATATCACAAACTTATATGCGGCTGGTGATTTTATAGGATATATGCCTTTGCTGGAAAACAAATCTTATGAAGACACTTGTGAAGTGCTCGAAGACGCTGAAATAATCATGATTCCAAAGGAAGAATTTGTCGGCCTGGTATATAATGACATGAGCATTGCTGCGAAATTTATAAAATTGGTTGCACAAAATGTGAAGGAGAAAGAAGAGCGATTGTTGAATCTTGCCTATGGATCTTTAAGAAAACGGGTCGCAAAAGCGTTGCTGGATATTCATTCCAAATTCAACAAAGAAAAAGCGACTTCGGCAACATTGGATATTTCGAGAGAAGATATTGCCCAATATGTAGGTACTGCTACAGAGTCACTGATCAGAACATTGAGCGATTTTAAATCGGAAAAATTAATTGAGATCAAAGATGGCAAAATTCATATTTTGAATCTCGAGAAATTAAATCATTTACTTTACTAATACGCCTCTAACAACCAAAAGGAACCTGCTTGAAATAGATGGGCGTTTCTATCGAAGGTGAAATGGCTTCTCCGTGATCGTTTTGCGCCTTGAGCGTATAGCTGTTTGTCATAGTTGGTTCCAGCCAAAGATTCCCGCATTTTCTATATACCTGCACGTTTAATCCAAATTGAGATTTTAATTTATTTTCAAAGTCACTCACGCTCATCATATCTGAAATTTCGAACTCGCCGTCAATAAGATTTTTGTTGATATCGCCCATTTTTGAATCAGGGCTAAATATGCTGTTCTGCCAGGTTGATTTTCTGTCAACGCTTACCGGTGTCAGAAAATTGATTCGCAGAAAAGGGAAAATATCGGTAAACCTGTCTTGTATTTCCTTCACGGTGCAGCAACTGTTGATATGGAATTTTGTGGCGTTCATGATTATTATTTTATGCATCTATTGCAAAATACGGCTGCAGCTAAGAGTATAATCATGACTTAAAGGGAGGTAGGGTATGACTTTTGTCAACAATAAGAAAATCAAAAGATGGCCAGTCATTAAATCCGGATTCGAAATGACGATCTGCTAAAATCAAATTAATCATTACCAAAATATTAGAGATATTTTTGAATGTAGTTTGAGGTCTTTCACTCAACACCGCAGAAGATATGAAACAAACAAGCAAATTGAATGAGCGATATTATACCTGCCCGGAAAATGATTTATTGGATCAGCTGCAAACAAGCGCCAACGGACTAGATTCCGAAGAAGCCAATAAAAGGTTAACGCAATTCGGACTGAATAAATTCAGTGCCCGAAACAAAGAAGGTTTGCTAAAACTTTTTCTGAATCAACTTACCACACCGATTATTCTTATCCTGATCGCTGCGGCTATTCTTTCTTATTTTCTTGGAGAAGCATTGGATGCGATTATCATTCTTGTTATCATACTCACCAGCGCGTGCCTTGGTTTTTGGCAGGAGAAAGGAGCGGCAAACGCCGTCAATAAGTTGTTGCAGCTAATAGAAGTGAACACAAAAATTCTGCGCGATAGAAAAGAAGTATCTCTTCCAACGGAGCAAATCGTTCCCGGCGATATCGTGATTTTAGCGACTGGAAATATTGTTCCGGGTGATTGCAGGCTTCTTGAATCAAAAGATTTGTATGCAGACGAGGCATCACTAACGGGTGAAACATTTCCTGCAGAAAAAAAGTGTTGTGTTCTGCCTGCAGCAACACGAATCGCCGAAAGAAATAATGTGCTGCACATGGGTACGCATATCGTGAGTGGTTTTGCCAAAGCTGTTGTTGTACAAACTGGAATAAACACCGAATTCGGATCTATTTCCCAACACTTGCGCAACCTGAAAAATGAAACAGAATTTGAAAAAGGAATTCGGCATTTCGGTTACCTGCTGATGGAAGTGACCACGATATTGATTACAATTATCTTTTTTATCAACGTGTACTTTCACCGGCCAATTGTTGATTCATTGTTATTTTCCCTTGCAATTGCGGTTGGACTTACACCGCAATTATTACCGGCCATTATCAGTTTCAATCTTGCGAGAGGAGCGGCAAATATGGCAAAACAAAAAGTTGTGGTAAAAAAATTATCTGCGATCGAGAATGTCGGAAGCATGAATGTATTATGCTCCGATAAAACGGGGACGATCACGGAAGGCAAAGTTCGGTTGTACAAGGCTGTTAATTACAAAGGAGATGAAAGCGAAAAGGTTTTTAATACTGCATATGTCAATTCGATTTTCGAGAGTGGATTCAATAATCCTATTGATGAAGCCATTAAAATTTACAAACAGCCGGATACCTCTGGTGTAACAAAAATTGATGAACTGCCTTATGATTTCATAAGAAAGCGTTTGAGCGTGTTAGTGAATAATGCAAATGGTAAAAAAATTCTTGTAAAAGGCGCATTCAACCAGGTGCTTGGAATTTGCAAATTCGTGGAAGATGAAAATGGGAACTTAATTTCAGTGAGTGAATTGCTCGATGGTATTCACCAGCGTTATGAAGCGATGAGCAAGGAAGGGTACAGGATATTGGGTGTTGCCTATAAATCAATCGAAGCTGGGGCAACGTCGATAAAAACTGAAGATGAGCACGATCTTATTTTTTTGGGGATGTTATTATTTACTGATCCTATTAAAGAAGATGTGATCGATACATTGAGTGAACTTTTGCGGCTAGGCGTATCCGTGAAAATAATTACGGGTGACAATGCCTTGGTAGCGGCGCATGTCGGCCGGCAGGTTGGATTATCAAACCCAAAAATTCTAACCGGTGAACAATTGCGAAAGATGAGTTCGGAAGCTTTGGTAAATCTATCCGGCAGTACCGATCTGTTTGCAGAAGTGGAACCGAATCAAAAGGAACGGATTCTTCTGGCCCTAAAAAAAGCAGGTAACGTAGTCGGATTTATCGGCGACGGAATAAATGATGCACCAGCTTTGCATATCGCTGACGTGGGAATATCCGTAAATGGCGCAGTGGATGTGGCGATGGAGGCAGCCGATATCATCCTGCTTGGAAATGATCTGAAAGTGTTAGCCAATGGTGTAAAAGAAGGAAGAAAAACTTTTGCAAACACACTCAAATATATTTTCATGGCGACAAGCGCAAATTTTGGGAACATGTTCAGTATGGCAGGCGCTTCCGTTTTTTTGTCTTATCTCCCATTATTGCCAAAGCAAGTACTATTGACAAACATGCTAACAGATATTCCTGAAATGACCATTGCTACCGATTCGGTTGATGAAGTAATGATCGAGAAACCGAGGAGAATGAATATCTCGTTTATAAAAAAGTTTATGATCGTATTCGGTATCATCAGTTCTTTGTTTGATTACACAACATTTGCGGTTCTCCTTTATTGGTTGCACGCCGGTGTTGACGAATTTCGTACGGGTTGGTTCACAGAATCCGTAATATCAGCATCACTGATTGTTTTGGTAATAAGAACCTCCAACGCTTTTTATAAAAGCAGGCCGGGCAAATTGCTTCTTATTGCAACGGTAGCAGTGATTATCATCACCATCTTGTTGCCTTATAGTCCGGTTGCGGGTCCATTGGGATTTATCCCGCTTCCATTATCCTTCTACGCTGCACTTGGCATCATTATTCTCCTTTATGTAGTTGCTGCAGAAATAACAAAAAGACTGTTTTACAAATGGGTGGCCGTTAAATAGCTCACTGATATCAATCAATGGCAGCAATGATGGTGATCAGAAATATTGTTTTTCTTCTATTCTATTTTTAATAAAAGAAGAAGAACATGAGCTCTATCGTTACAATTACATTCAATCCTTGTATTGACAAATACATTTCAGTTACGGGATTGATTTCCGGGAAAAAAATAAGATGTGCTGCAGCCGAGTTCTGGCCAGGTGGTGGGGGTATCAATGTAGCAAGAGCGATAACGAGGCTAAATGGAGATGCACTCGCGATTTATTTTGCCGGAGGATATCATGGAGGAGTGCTGAATGAATTGTTGAAAAAAGAAAATGTTCCTGCATTGCCAGTTTCGATTGCAAATGAAACACGCGAAAATTGGATGATCATGGATAATGCATCTGGTAAACAATATCGTTTTATCATGCCCGGTCCAACTATCAGTGAAAACGAATTCAACACCTTCAAAAAAAATGTAGAATCCATTAAAAAAGAAGTGGAATTCATTGTGATCAGCGGAAGTGCTGCGATCGGGATTTCGAATAATATGATGATGGAGATCGGAGAAATTGCAAAAAGAAAAAAAGCAAAACTTGTTGTCGATACATCAGGCGACGCACTCAAACGGGCATTGGAATATGGAGTGTATATGATCAAACCAAGTATCAGTGAATTATCTTCTTTGATTGTTGCTTTTAATTTAAAAGATGGAGGTGTTGCTGCCGCAGCTTCTGATATTGTTGCGCGCGGATATAGTGAAGTGGTGGTTGTTTCTATGGGAGCGGCAGGCGCTATGCTTGTTACCAAGGATCTCGTCACGGAAATAAATCCTCCTCCCGTAAAAGTCAGAAGCACTGTAGGCGCAGGCGATAGCCTGGTTGCAGGAATCTTATATAGTCTTGTCAATAAAAAAAACCTAACAGACGCAGTTAAATACGGAGTGGCTTGTGGAACTGCAACAACGATGAAATCAGAGACTGAATTATTTTCTCCGGATGATGTTGACAAAGTATATGCGCTTATGCGTGAAATGCACGTAGCGGAATCGTCTCAAAGTTAATGACGATTATTGACCGATCTCATTCTTGCTGCTAATCGAAATCATAGGATCGCGCTACTCCAAAAAATAAATTTGTATCACCGTAAAATTTTAATACGGTAAATTATTTAACCAATTAAAATCAGATGTATGGAAACAAAAGCAGTTAGCAAATCGAAGTATGGTTGGCCTTCTATTGTTGACAATGGTGGATGGCTCGACAAATTTTTTAAATCACCGCTGGACGAATATTTCAATTTCGGTCGCGTGTTGAATGTGCCTGCTGTAAATGTTAGTGAAGCAGATCATCAATATAGTCTTTCTATCGCTGCGCCGGGATTGGAGAAGAAAGATTTCAATCTCCAGGTAGAAGGCGGTGTTATGCGCATCAGCGCGGAAAAAGAAGAAAGGTCTGAAAAAAATGGCGACTACAACAGGCGCGAATATAATTTTTCGAGCTGGTCGCGTTCATTTACATTGCCTGAAGATGCAGACGAAGGGAAAATAAAAGCCGAATACAAGAACGGTGAATTGAAAATCGAAATTCCGAGAACTGAGAGCAAACCAAAAAGTAAAGCGAAGAGTATTACAATTGGGTAATGGCAATTTTTTGAACCATGATTAAAGGATTCAAGGATTGTCGTGAACATTCATGACAATTCTTCAATCCTTTAATCGTAATTTAAAACTGAATTCTTTATACAAAAATGATGAATTGAAATCCCGAGAACCAAAAACAAATCCCAAAACCAATGCGTAAAGTTTTGAACCATGATTAAAGGATTGCCATAAACATTCATGGCAATCCTTCAATCCTTTAATCGTAATTTAAAGCTGAATTCTTTATACAAAAATGGTGAATTGAAAATTGAAATCCTGAGAACCGAAAACAAGCCCCCAAATTAAAGCGTAAAGTTTTGAACCATGATTAAAGGATTGCCATAAACATTCATGGCAATCCTTCAATCCTTTAATCATGGTTCAAAACTCTTCTACCCCCAAAACAAAAATGAAGGAACATCATTGTTTTCAAAACGCCCGCTTTTATTCTGCAAGCGGATGCGGAAAATGACACCGGTTATACTGTTGATATCAGTTGGAGCAAATGGCCATTCTGCAGAAAGTTGAGCAGTTGCGCTCGGAACCAGCGGAAGTATCCGGTTGTGAAGTTTTGTCAATGCATCGTGTCTCATTTTCGGGTCAGTCAGTTCTTCATACTCACCCCAGGCGATAACGCTTTGCCAGTTGGCCATGGTGTTCATTGTATCCACTTCGAAACAAATATTTTTATTTTTCCTCATCATATTTATTTTCATTCCTTCCTGGGTACGGCAATAAATATACTCGCCATCGTAGGCATAGCCAATGGGAATTACATAGGTTACTCCATCCGCATGACAGCCAATTCGGCCGACTACTTCCGCATGAAGCACCTGTTCAATTTTTTGAGCATCTAAAATTCCAAACATGGTATAAAATTTTGACGAAATTAAAACATAATATCATAGGTAATGATGATCAGGATCAATTATAACATTGATAATATTCATTTTGTACTTGACCACTGTCATTGCTGAAAGATGTCGCAAGCCGGAATTTTATAAAAATTTTTTTGTGGATAGCGTGAGGACGATCGTTTATTGGTCTGCATTGGATTGTTTCGGTTATTTTTTTATGAAGTCCGTGCATTGTGGATGATAATGTTCCCGATAGCGATGTTGCAAGCCATGAAACTCTTTAAGAAAGATAGTCCGACAATACTTCAACCAAAAAAAAATAAAATATGAAATTGAATAAAGAATGGCATTTGGCCCATCCGATGCCGAAAAATCCAACGCTCGACCAGCGTATTGCCTGGCATGTTGAGCATCAAAAAAATTGCGCTTGTAGAAAAATTACGGGTAAGCTGAAAGCAGAAATGCAAAAAAGAAAAATCAAAGTTCTATAATCATGGAACTTCTTAAACAATATCTAATTCCAAACATCATATCGATCACGATCTCGATATTATGCATTGCCGGTGCGTTGAGGAAACCAATATGGACAAGATTTTTCTTGGCTGCATTGTTTTTGTGGGCCAGTTATATCAATACAAAAACGGCAATCAACGCACCCGGCGAATATCTGAATTACAGCCGGCTCACTTATATGCGCCTTTATAAAGAATTTATCGACGGTTTTTTTTCTCAACATATCAGGCAAATTGTTATTCCCATTGCAGTTTGTCAGTTTTTAATTTCCGTGGGACTTCAGCTAAATAAGCTTTGGACAAAGCTTGCATGTGTTGGCGGTATTATTTTCGACCTTGCCATTGTTCCGCTCGGCGTTGGATCTGCATTCCCTGCTACATTGCTGGTTGCAGTTGCTTTCTATATTTTATTGACAAGATATGAGCATGATTATATCTGGAAGCTGAACCAGTACGAAACAACGAGAAAGTTCTCCAAAAAAATTTCTTATAGAAGGGAGAAAAAATAAATTATTTCTTTACTGATCTCTTGTATTAACGGCGGCAATGAGTGTCATCCACAAGGCATAGGAAATGATTTGTCAGTCGCAATCAGTGTAGCATTTTGCGGTTATTAATAGGCTGTCCTTGTATCTATTTTTCAAAAGATCAGGGCGAATGGATCGTAATGATGTGAACCCTGATTTTAATTGGTGAATTAACAAACAAAAAACTCCGTCGGCGGTCGAAGACCCCGACGGCAGTTTTTTGTGGATGTATTTATAATGAGAAACGGTTTTAACGGGGTTTTTGTTCCTTCTGGCTGATTCGAAATGACGTTGCTCAACATCAAACTGCATCTAGCTACTTTGGATAATTACTCAAATGTTCGAATTCAAATTTCCCCTCGGCTTTTACAAGGCGAATAAAAGATCTCAATGCTGATGTATTGAATGTGTCTGCCAGTATCGGATCGTGACAAAGGATAACGATATTGCCTGGCGTAAATGAAGTTTTTCTTTCGGACATTCTTTTTATTTTGTCGAGAATTTGATAGGCTGAGTCAATAACGCGGCCAGTTGAATCGGGTCTCCATTCGATATCCCACCCAAAAATTTTATATCCATATAATTTGAGCGAGTCCGCAGATGCATTGGCGTCTTCTAAATCAAATCTTTTTCTATCATCGATGCGCCAGATATTTCTTCCCGGTAATCTTGCAATTTTATGGTTGAGCTGCAACGTATCAAAGTTCATCAGGAAATCTTCCTTTACACTTTCAGGATGGGTATAGAACAGATGGTAATGACCGTTTGCATGGGAGAAGCTATGATTCCCGATTTCTATAAATCTATTGTTCTTATACAAGTTGAAAAGTTCGCGTGATGTATCATTTTTAAATACAAATCTGCCGATCACAAATTCTGTTATGTTGATACTGTCAGATGCTGCGATGGCATTTACCGCGCGGCTGCCTCTCGTGGGACCATCGTCAAATGTGAGGTATAAAAAAATATGGTGAGACGTGTCCCTGGGATTTGCGGGTTTTATATTGCTGTTTGAAGTATCGACTAAATTAGCTAATGCCTGTTTGCCATAAGGTTTGTTGCAGGCATAATTTGAAATCATGAAGATGATTCCAATAATAATTGTCCTGTAAAAACTGCTATGTTGAATGATCGCAGAAATCGAAACGATTTTGATGGAGGCGATCATATTGCCCGCTCCATGTTGATGATGATATCAAGGTTACCCTTGTTATAAGTATGCACGGAAAGAAACAATGGAATTAGGTTTTCTTTTTTTACTTCGTCAAAATCGGTCAACATGCGTTTTCTTTGTTCGAGGTCCTTTGTCAGCCTGGCGCCGACTTTCAGCATAAACCTGTCCCATCCCGAAAGATTTTTTTTGATCATTCGTCCTTTCAGGAAAAATGTAGTACTGGGTTTCCTGATCTCAGCAGGAATATTTTTTTTCATGATTTTATTTACCTCGTCGGTTTTGTCTGCCGGTGTTCCGCAAACAATAAAGAAGAATAGCTTTTTATTGAGGAGAGAGCCCAGGTTAATTCTCAACCAGTTTTTGATTTGCATTTGCCCCTCATAAACTGAACTGCCGATAATAATATAGTCGTATTGCGATAAATTTTTTTCTTCCAGGTGATCGATCATCACAACCGGCAAGTGGAGTTCCGATCCAAGCATATCGGCGTATTGATGTGTTGCTCCGTATTTTCCTTTGTAAATGATGATCCCTTTCATAAATTTATTTTTTATGTGCGATGAACAGAGGTGATTTCAGTTCCTGCATCAATGCATCCGCCATACTTGGACTGAACCATCTCGATATTGTACCTCTTTCATAAGCTCCTAAAACGATCAGCTCATTTTGATTTTTATTTTTGAGATGATTGATCACTTCCATATCTGCCAGGCCATTTAATAATGTGTAAGTAACATTTGGAAAATGCCGGTTCATAAATTCCTTCATCAAACGATGATGAGGCAGGTGATTCGACTCGTTGTCGTTTTTTACGGTAAGCACTTCTGTTGGCAATTGTGCTAAATCCGGAAACAGGTAACTGAATATTTTTATTGCATACATCGAAGAGGGCGCTCCGTCGTATAATAACACCAGCTTATCGATCGGTTTGTATTCACCAGGCGTCAACAGCACCGGGGATTCTGTTTTTACCAGCAGGTCGCGGATGAAATGTGTTGGCCGGTTTTCTTCATAATGCATCAGCGTTTCTTTGCTGTCGATAACCAACAGATCGGCATAAGCGCTTTCGTGCAATAATTCTTGTAAGGCAATATTTCTGTCGTGATGAATGGTATAGGTCACGCCGGCTTGTTTGCAGGTGTCTTCAAAGACTTTTGTTGATACTTGTCTTTTTGCTTTGTCTTGTTCCTCCAGTCTTTCTTTTTTTTGTTCAGACACAAGACCTTCTTGGTTGATCAGCTCATAAATCTTATAACTATGATAAGTAAAATCATCCAGGAATATTCCTACAAGGTGACTATACGACTGGTTGGCGAGGTGAACCGCATAGTCGGTCGCACCTTGAGAGAATTTCAATCCATCCAGCGCTACGATAATTTTTTTCATGGCGAAGAAATTTAAATATGTGCGATAAAAAAAGGAAGGTTTACTGTTTTTACCAGTAAGTCAGCCGTGCTATGTTTAAACAGATTGGATAATGTACTTCTTCCATAAGCGCCCAATATCACAAAAACATTTTCTTTCTCGAGCAGGTATCCAAACAATTCATCCGAAGCTTTTCCCTGCAGGTGTTTGTAATCGACATCGGAGAAATGTGCGCGCATTAGGCGTTTCAACTTGTCATTTTCTCTTGTTTGTTCATCTTTGTCTTCATCAACCTGTAACACTGTTATTTTATTTCCTTTGAGTGATGGAAATAAATGCGCGAATTGCTTAATCGCAAACGCCGCCGATTTGCTTCCGTCGTAGGTAAACAGAATTTCCTTTACGCCGTCGAAAGAATAGGGAGCAATCAAAACAGGACATTCGGCTTCGGCAAGAATATCTCTTACGAATTTTGTCGGGACCGCTTCTCGCTCATCGTTGAACGATAGTGCAGGGTCGACAATGATGATATCCGCAAAACGGCTTTCGGCGATAACATCTTTTACCCTTGCAAATTTGTCGATGTGTACATGATGATTCACACCCCGGTTTGTGCAGGCTTCTTCAAACAGTGCAATATTTTGGTCGCAGGATTTTACTCGTTCTTTGTTTTCCGGTATGTCGGTAGTTGTGATCGTTTCCACATAAGGCAGTGCATATAATTGTTTCAACACAGGCTTGTTTTCACCAGCGAGATTCTCGATGAGAAAACAATTGAGTGTGGATTGAGTCAACTTTGCAATATAACAGGCGAAGTCAACTGTATTCATATTCAATTTTGTACCGTCAACAGCCAATAATATATTTTCCATAAATGCGAGTTTTATGGATCAAAAGTATTTTCTGTATGGATGGTAATGAATGACGTTGCTTAGCAGGCGTTATGATTATCGTCAAACGAACTTTGCGCCTTCGCGCCTTTGCGTGATAATTTTTTCACGCAAAGGCGCGAAGGCGCAAAGTATCGCAATAAGGGCTGCTATTCTTTTTGCTTAAAATAAAAAGTAAAACAATAAAACAACATCCTTACAAACTCATAACATGTTTCCTGCCATAAGCGGCGAAGGAAATGGTTGGATGCATTGAATTTTTTCTCCGTGATCCGAATACAATCTTTTTGAATGATTGTCTCGATGATTTGTTTTGCTGAGGTTGTGATTTTTTCGTTTTGCACGTCGAGGTTTAATTCTATACTGGCGAAAGCGCTAATATTATTTACGTTGTAAGATCCCAGGGTGAACCATTGATCGTCGCAGATGGCCATTTTCCCGTGGAGCACGGCGGGACGGTACTCATAGATTTCAATATTATTTTTGAACAGCCATTGGTACATATGCCGCTCCGCCTGTTTGGCAATCATCACATCCGAAGTGCTGGCCAGCACCAATTTCACTTTTACGCCACGTTGCACGGCCTCTTTGATATTTTTTCTAAATTCTTTTCCCGGAAGAAAATAGCTTGATATGATAATTATTTCCTGGTTTGCCTGGCGAAAAATTTCCTGGTAGCTTTTTGAAACTTCATTTTTCCGGCGAACCCAATCGTTGCGCCGCATTCTGACAAGACAATCTTCCTCCGGCTTGATATCAAATAATATTTCTTTTTCCTCGCAGGGTGTAAGACCCATCTTTGCAGGATAACCCTTCCAGGTTTTCCAACACAATACGCAAAGTTGTTTTGCGACCGCACCTTCTGCATAAAGCGCGAAATCAAGCCAGGCAGGCTTTCCCGGCAGGTCGTTATAATTATTGCTGATATTGATGCCGCCCACGATTGCATAGCGGGTATCGATAACTGCTAATTTGTGATGCAGCCTTCTGCCGAAATAATAATATTTGCTTTTAAAGATCGGCTCAAAAAATCGGAAATGAATCCCCGCTTCGATTAAGGTTTTTATGAATGCGTTTGACATTACTTGTGAAGCATAACCATCGGCTACGAGATATACCTGCACGTTTCTTTGCGCCGCTTGCATTAGCGCCTGCCCAATTTTTCTTCCCGTTTCATCATCCTCATAGATATATGTTTGAAGATGGACGGTTTCACGCGCATCATTGATCAGTTTTTCCAGGAGCTGAAAATATTCCATCCCGCCGCGAATTAGCCTGATGCTATTGCCGGCAATATAACCGTAATTTTCGTTTTTAGATTTGCCTGCGGACATACCAACAACTTTCTAAATAATTGGATGATGAGCCAGATTTTTCAAGTATAGGCTTTGAAAGAATGTTCACAAATTTCGTCCCGTAGGGGCGACTGCTTGGTAGAATTCTATTGGAACAAGTACCGCGTTCCATAGGAACGCCTGATGATTCATCAAACTTCCCTACGGGACGACTGATTTCATGTAAGATATTTTCTACCTAGCATATGTCCCTACGGGACATTAGAAATTTGCCGTTCTCATTATATGAATACCCTGTCCATCGATATTTCAATTATAGATTCTCCAGCACATGCAGCAGCGATCCTTTGATCTCCGAAGCAAATGTTCTTAGCGTAAGACTATCGACATTATGCATCATTTCCTCTGGATTGGCCACAGATACTTCCACCGTTTCGTTATCATGTTCCTGCACAACAATATTGCAAGGAAGAAAAACACCCAGCTTATCTTCTTCCAACAATCCCTCGTACGCATATCTCGGGTTGCACGCACCAAGAATGGTATAATTGCGAAAGTCTGCATCCAGTTTTTTCTTCAACGTCTCCTTCATATCGATCTGCGTGATGATGCCAAAACCTTCTTTTTTTAATTCGGATGTTATTTTCTCGATCACCTCCTTAAACGGCAGTGCCACTTTTTTGCTGAAATGAAATTCCATAACGATCTGTTGTAATCCCAAAACTAAGTCCATCGAACCGCCGCTGGCATGATATCGATCAAACCGGAATTTGATATTGATCAAGCGAATAGCCCGCGTTCCGGGTTCGGACAAAAATCATCTTTGTCAATGATGCAAATCATTGAAGAACGCTATTTGCAATGATAGTTTTGATTCGTAATCAAAAAATTATCCAATGACCGATACCAACCATATGAACGAGCAAAAGAGTAAGCGGATTACGTTTGATATTAGTTTGAACTGGCTGACAGACAATAGAGGCATCCTTACTTCGAATGATGTTAAAGATACGATACGTGTTGCATTGCCACCTGCATTTGGAGGTGAGCCGGAGCAATGGAGCCCTGAACATTTATTTCTCGGTTCAATATCCTCTTGCTTCATGACCACTTACCTCGTATTTGCAAAGAAATTTGGATTCGAGATTTCTCATTTGGAATGCCAAACCGTGGGAAATCTTGAAATGGTCGATGGCAAATATGTTTTTTCCAGCGTTCATCTTTATCCGAAGATTTATATAGCGGACAAGTCATTCCGGGAAAAAGCAATTAAAACGATGGAGAAGACGGAAAAATATTGCATCATTTCCAATTCGGTCAAGGCTGATATCATTTATCACGGCGAAGTTGTAGATGAAAAGCATTTACGTTTTGATAAAGCGTTGCATTCAGGCACAGTACAAACAAATTAAGACTATATGAATATTGAAACCGGAGAAAGTAACCAGGTACCATTAAAAAAAATATGTTCTTGTAGTTCTTGTTTGCGGATTGACGAAAAAGAAAGCGAGTATATTATATCGATGTGTTTAACTGGACTGAAAAGGCAGGATATATCTATACATGTCGAAAAAAATATGCTAAAAATTTCTTCGAAGAACGATGCAGCCGGAATGGGGGAATCAGCTGGACCTTTGCAATATGAAACACATCAATTGAAACATTCCTTTGCCCTGCCTTCGGATGCCGATGCAAACTCGGCCTCTGCAAATTTCGAAAAGAACAGGCTGATGATCCATTTTCCGAAACATGATAAGCCATATAGGCCGCCTATGATGAAGATACATATCTCTTGAAGGACTAGAGCGAAGAAACAGAGCGAAGAAACAGGGCGGAGAAATGGAGTGAATAAAGAGTGAAGCAACAGAGTGGAGAGCGCATAACCATCCGCTCTCCGCTCTCCACTCTCCGCTCTCCATTCTCCGCCCTCCGCTCTCCGCTCTGTTTCTTCACTCTCATTCTAAATTTATCACTATTGAAATTCACATGTTATGAAAAAGATAATAGCGGCATTTGACGGGTTGCGTTTTTCAGACAGCACTTTACAATATGCCATTCATCTTGCTGAAAAATCCAATGCGCATCTTGTTGGTGTTTTTCTCCAGGAAGCGACCCAATTGGGTTATGCAGTGTATGCAACACTCGTTAGCCAGACTCTTTCCGGCAACCAGGTAGTTAAAGAAATTGATAAGACGGATGCTGCCACGATTGATAAGGCCATCGAAACTTTTGAATCGAAGTGCAAAAAAGCAGGAATTAATTATTCGGTGCATCGAAGTAAAAAGAGTGCACCGGAAGAATTAATTCACGAGAGCATTTTTGCAGACTTGCTGGTGATCGATGCATGGGAAACATTTTCCTATATAGAAACGAACTTGCCAGAATGGTTTGTTCAAAATATTTTACATCACGCACAATGCCCGGTGATGGTTGTGCCAAAAAAATTCAACCCGATAAAGCGCACCGTTCTTTTATATGATGGTAGCAATTCTGCCATGCATGCCATCAAAATGTATAACTATATTGTTCCTGGCACTGCCAGTGAGGAAATAAAACTCCTGTGTGCAAAAAGCGGAAGCTCATCACTTCATTTGCCGGATAATAAACTCCTCAAAGAATGGATGAAGAGACACTATTCAAAAATCGACTACCATGTATTGAAAGGAGATGAAAAAGAAATAGTGACCATATTGAAGAATGAAGTTCCGGGTACGCTCGTTGTAGCCGGTGCATATAATAGAAGTAATTTTTCGATGTGGTTCCACAAGAGCATCGCCGATCTGCTGATTCATGAAATTAAAGCTCCGATTTTTATTGCGCACGCTTAGGGGCTGGGGGCTGAGATTAAGATCTAAGTCTTAGCCTCAATCTCCCTTCCCTCTTACTTTTAAAAAAATAAAACGATTTGTAATGAATCCCATCATATCAAAAGAAGAACAGGAAGTGATTGGTGTATCCCAACACGTTCCGGCAGTTTCAATCATTATGCCGTTTGAACCGAAGATGTCGGTGAAGAGTGAAGTGGAATACAAATTGAAGATCGCTTTGGCGAAAGTTGAAAAAGAATTATTGAATAATTATACTTCACATCAGTCAGTTCCTTTAATTAGAAAACTGCAGAGTCTTGTTCGTAACCTGAATTATAATACGCACAAAAAGACGGTTGCGATTTTTGTGTCACCATTGGTGGAAAAAGTTTTTTACCTCGATATTCCTGTTGAGGAAAAAATCGTCATTGATGAATCTTTTGAAATACGCGACTTGGTGTACAGTAAGAAGCAAACCATTCAATACCTGATTTTACTATTAAGTGGAAAATCTTCGAAAATGTATTTAGGCAACTGTAGCAAATTTGCGCTGATCAAATCAAATGTGCCGGACAATATCAATGCCTATAAAAGAGATTTGCCAGAACGTGTGACTCATTTCTCGGACACACATCATCAAAAGGAAATCGAAACAGATCAGTTTCTTCATCATATGGATGAAGGTCTGTCGCTGGTATTGAACGCCTATCCGCTTCCTGTTTTTGTAATGGGCCCACCCAAAGTGCTCGGACAATTTAAAAAAATGACAAAGCACGAAAAGAATATCATTCAATATGTGCATGGGAACTATGAAAAATCTACTGAACCGGAAATTCGTGAGATTATCAAACCACATGTGGCTGATTGGAACAAAGTCAGGCAGCAAAACCTGCTTCAGCAAATAGACCAGGCAATGAGTGAAAAAAAACTCGCGTATGGTATTAATGAAGTCTGGACCGAATCATGCCATAAAAACGGCAGACTGCTGATTGTTGAAAAAGATTTTATTCATCCTGCGCACCAGGGAATTCACGCCGATATCATACGCAACGAAGATTTAAGTCTGCATGAACATTTTTATATAAAAGATGCCGTAGATGATGTAATGGAAAAAATCCTGGAAAGTGGAGGCGATATCGAATTTGTGGATAATAATTTTCTGCAGAGCTACGGTCGCATCGCATTGATAAAATATCATTGATTGTTTGGGGCTCCCGACTTCTTCAGAAAATATTTCGCGCAGAGCACGCAGAGAAAAGGAGTACGCAGAGAAATTTCTCTATGCGTACTCCTTTTCTCTGCGTGC
>JAFDYD010000056.1 GCA_018267615.1 Bacteroidota bacterium
AGAATCTATGTGGTGAAAAAAAAATTAGCACATAGACAAAATGGCCAAAAATAAAAAATCAATCTACATGCAACTCAAAAAAGAAAAATCCTTTTTGCAGGATTTCAATAAAGCTTACCAGGATGAGTGGCTGGAGACAAACGGACTCGGCGGATGGTCAGGCTCTTCAGTGATTGGATGTAATACGCGTCGTTATCATGGGTTGCTTGTCGCGGCTACAAAGCCACCGACTGAACGCATGGTGCTGGTGTCAAAACTGGATGAGTCAATTGTCGTTAATGATGAGCGATTTGAACTTGGAACAAATGATTATGGAACCGCGATCCAACCTAACGGTAATAAATACCTGATTTCTTTCGAAAGAAAAAAATCCCCGGAATGGATCTATGATGTGAATGGAATCGTGATTCGCAAAACCATCTCCATGGTTCACGATGAAAATACAACCCTGATATTATATGATGTTGTTAGGGCGCGCAATCCTTTTGCGATGGAATTTTTGCCATTGATTGCAGCAAGAGGATATCACTCGTTGCAACATTCCTATAACAATATATTTTGGGATGTTCAATTTGAAAACGGGATATTTCATAACCAGCCTTATGAAAATGCGCCCGATATTTTTATTTCGATCCCGGGTTCAACCTATCAACACCAGCCCCGGTGGTTTTATAAATTTAATTATGAACTTGAAAAATATCGCGGATTGGATTTTGAAGAAGATCTTTTTAATCACGGGATATTCACGGTTCAATTAAAAGAAGGAGATCAGCTTGGAATCATTCTTTCAACCCAAAATCCGGCTGGAGGAAATGCACAAGAACTTTTTTCGGCGGAAGAAAACAGGAAGCAATCAATTATAAAAATATCAGATAACGAATTGGTGCAGCAGATGGCACTCGCCGCCGATCAATTTATTGTCAGAAGAGATGTCGAAAAAGAGAATGGCGATGACAACAACAATAACCATAACAATAGTAATAACAACAACACACAGCAACTAGCTTACAATTCCCCCTCCACCGGAGTGGTCCAGGGGGAGGCTCTCAAAACCATTATCGCCGGTTATCATTGGTTCACCGACTGGGGTCGTGATACGATGATATCTTTGCCCGGACTTTGTCTTTCTACAGGCAGATATGCCGATGCAAAAAAAATCATTGCGGCATTTTCAAAAAATGTAAGCATGGGTATGTTGCCAAATCGCTTCCAGGATAATAATGAACCGCCGGAATATAATAATGTGGACGGAACGCTCTGGTATTTTGTAGCCATTCATAAATACCTGCAGGCGACAAATGATAGGGAATTTATTTTGGGTGAGATATTACCCGTCTTGAAAGATATCATCGACTGGCATTTCAAAGGAACGCGTTATAATATTCATGTAGATACTGATGGATTATTATTTGCGGGTGAAAAAGGACAGCAGCTAACGTGGATGGATGCCCGAATTGGAGACTGGGTGGTAACGCCACGCATGGGGAAGCCAGTGGAGATCCAGGCTTTATGGTATAATGTATTGAAAATTTTTGCGGGATTATTAGAAATGAATGGCCAAAGCGCGGATGCGGATTTAGTAAACCTAAGTGCTGATAAGGCCAGGATTAGTTTTGAAGAAAAGTTCTGGTATGTAAAAGGTAATTATTTGTATGATGTGATTGATGAAAATGGAAACCCGGATTCATCTCTTCGTCCTAACCAGTTGTTTGCTATCAGTCTCCCTTATGCGCTTTTGGAAGGCGAAAAGGCGAATGCTTTGTTGAGAATGGTTGAAGAGAAACTATACACGCCGGTGGGTTTGCGTAGTCTATCACCCGATGATCCGAGATATGTTGGTTTATATGGCGGCGATGCATTGAAGCGCGACGGATCTTATCACCAGGGAACTGTCTGGAGCTGGTTGCTTGGGGCATATATTGAAGCCTGGGAAAAAACAGCGGGCGATTCTTTCACCACATACGCAAAAAAAATAGTAAGTGATTTCGCATATCATCTCAATGAAGGTTGTATCGGCAGTATTTCAGAAATTCTTGACGGCGATGCTCCATATCATCCACGTGGGTGCGTGGCGCAGGCCTGGGGAGTGGCAGAAATGTTAAGAGTGATACGCGAATACAAGTTACTCTGAACTGGGATGTGTGGGATTATTGGGATAGATGGGAAAGGATAGAAATATTCAATATTCAACAATCAATACTCAAGTCTGAAATTCAAAGTTTCATTTATTGGTAGTGAATCAGTTTGAAATTTCTATGTGCCCCTATGTGTCTACTGTGCCTATGTGGTGAAAAAAAATCACCACATGGGCAAACATAGCACCAGTACATATGGCTTACATTATATTTTAAATTGAGTGATTGCCTGGAATGAAACTTCGAATTTCAGAATTGAGTATTGAATATTGATTGAATATTGAATATTTTTTCTTCTTTCCCATCTATCCCAATAATCCTACACATCCCAGTTCAGACAATCCCAGTTCAGATAATCCAATAAACCCACATTACAAAACTCAATATCAATGCCGCCCAGGGATTGATAAATGCAACTGCAAATATGGATGCATTGCAAAGCAATCCGATATTCTCGGTTCTTGTTATCTTCTTAATTTTTATTTCGCTGATGCCATGAATCAATAATTCGTTATTCCGTGATGCAGCGTGCCACAGTAACCGGAATGCCACGCTGATCAAAACAAAATACCCCGTGTAAAAAATGACCGAAGCTTTGAAAGCGCCAGTTCGCAAATACAAGCCTAGAGTTTTTGTAGGGAATGGAACCAATGCAATCAGGAGTAGTAGTAAACCATTACTGATCATCACAAAATTATCGGTGTTTCGGAAGTTCTTAAATAGACTATGATGCCCGATCCATGATAGCAATATATTCGTAAAGCTGATAATATATGCAAGGTATTTTGGCCAAAGTGCAATCAGCGAATGCCAAAGACCTTCATTCGTTTCATTATTTTTCATTTCGATCCCGATATCCAATGCAAGAAGTGTAATTCCGACACAAAAAATTCCGTCGCTGAATGCTTCGATGCGTGATGTGTCTTTTTGTTGTTCTTTTTCTATCGAATTGCGATGATTGTCTGGCATGATAGGTTTTGATAAATGTAAGTTGTCGAATTCGGGAATAAAAAATAGTCTGCTACTTTACTCATTGCGCATATTCTTTGAATTCGTACATTAGTTGTAGCAATCGTCTTCGATCCAGTCCCGGGAAATTAAGGCTCATTCTTAAAACATACTACATATGGTTCCCCCTACCTTCGCCCGGAGAAGAAATAAATCGGACGAAATATTTGGTATTATTATTTTGCTGGTAGCCGTATTGTTGGCTTTTTTCTCAATTCATACAGCGAGTCCGCCTGCTGTTGTTTTAAAAAATGCTCCTGACAGTGTTTTCTCCGCTGAAAGAGCAAAAGATCATATTGACGAAATTGCAAAATCTCCGCATAGTATCGGAACACCGCGAAATGATTCTGTGAAAACATATATCGTAAATGTTTGCAACAAGCTCGGTTTGCAAACGAATGTTCAAACCGCGACTTCTATCCGTTCTTTTCGAAATATTGTTATCGCCGGCAAAGTGAATAATATCATTGCGCGAATCAAAGGAACAAATAATAGCAAGGCTGTTTTGATCATGGGACATTATGATTCGCAACCTAACACGCCGGGCGCTGGTGATGATGCTGCTGCTGTTGGCGCGATGTTGGAAACTGCGAGAGGATTGAAAGCCGGCCCGACTTTTAAAAATGATATTATCTTTTTATTTACTGATGGAGAAGAAATGGGATTGCTCGGCGCACAAGCTTTTGCAGATGACACAGCGTTGTTGAACCAGGTTGGACTGGTTTTAAATTTCGATGGAAGAGGAAACGCAGGCATCAGCAATACTTTTGAAATAAATCCGCAAAATGGATGGGTGATTAATGAATTTGCAAAAGCTGCTCCGTATCCGGTTGCGAATTCTTTTTCTTATGAAGTGTATAAACGACTGCCCAATTACACGGACTACACTGCGTTTAAAGAAAAGAATATTACTGGTCTCAACAGCGGCATCATCGAAGGATTTGTGAATTATCACAGCATGACGGACATCCCGGCCAACCTTGATTTGCGAAGCGTTCAACATTATGGATCCAACATGCTTGCACTCGCAAAACATTTTGGCAATATCGATTTGATGCGGACAAAAGGAAATGATATTTCCTTTTTTAATTTCATAGGCAAATGGCTGGTTCGTTACCCGGCAAACTGGAATTTTTTCATCGTGATATTTACGACCGTTCTTTTTATTATTTTTCTCTATATCGGGTTTAAGAAAAAAAGAATTCTCGCAACGCAATTTCTTGCAAGCATATTTATTTTTATTGGTTCTTTGATTGCTATTATGATTGTTGCCTTCCTGGCAGAACGCTTGATCAAATCCTGGTATCCACTTTACGAAAGATATGACGCTGCGAATTCTTATAATAGCAGTTATTATTTTTTAAGTATTACTTCGATAGCGATTTGCATTTTTACGCTGATCTACCAGGCAGTGGCAAGAAAGATTCGCGCGGGCTCGTCATTGGCAGCTATATTATTTGTGATGTTGCTGTTAACCTATCTAGCGCATATGGCCATGCCCACTTCAGGATACCTGTTATTTTTTCCAATACTTTTTTTGCTCGTTGGCAGCATTGTCATTTATGCAAATGGTATTGGCTTTGATGGAAGCCAGACAGGTTCCGGAATTATTTATTTGATTTTTTCGATACCGGCTATTTTTCTTTTAGCACCTGTCGCTTATTTTAGTTTTGTTGCGTTTGGGTTGCAGCAGACTTTTATACCGATCATGATGTTGGGGTTGTTACTTGGAATGTTGATTCCCATACTTTATCCTGTTTTGAAAAATCGTCCATACTCGATCACTAATTTTTGCCTGCTTCTTTCTTTGTTTTCTTTCGTAGTAGGACATTTTACTTCCGGCTTCAATGAGAAAAAACCATTGCATACAAATTTGTGGTACAGGCTGGACACAGATTCTGCAAAAGCATTATGGGTTTCAGACTATGCCACCAAAGATGATTGGGACAAACAATTTTTACCGCGTTCAAGAGATATGAAACTCGTTTTATCCAATGATTACAATATGAATCATATCACGAACGAAACCGTTGGGTCGCCATTTCCTGCACCATTGATGAAAATTGTAAAGGATAGTGTTGCAGACGCAAGGCGAAAAGTCTTTATGCATTTGAGCAGTGCACGCAATGCGCTTTCAATGACTATTTTAATTTCGAGAAATACGCAGTTGCAAAATGTTGTTATCAATGGGAAAAAAGCAGAATTCATAACGACCAGTAATGCTAGCGATGCAAAATATTTTGAGATCGTCTATTATGGCCTTGCCAAAGAAGGATTTGATATGACTATAGAAATCCCTTCGAAAATTAAATCGGAAATTGTCTTGATAGATCGATCCATTGGGTTGAGTGGGCTGAAAGGATTTACAGAATATCCAAAAGGAATTATTCCTGGTCCGGATAGAAATAGTAATACGATACAGGTTTTAAAAAGATTTGCGTTCTAAAAAGATTTTTCTAAAACCTGCTTTCCCATGGTTTGATATCGCATCAACGCGTCATTTCGAATCCGCCAGCAGCGATCGGTAATATCACGCTAATAAGGCGGATGAGAAATCCCCAGCTAACTTATCCGAAAATTCATTGCTGAGAAGTTAGCTGGGGATTTCTCATCCACCAAAATATACATTCATACAAAATCGCTGCTGACGGATTCGAAATGACGGTGACAAAATTTCAAGCTGATCTACCACATAGAGTTTAAAGCTTGGAAAAGTGGTTTGGAAGAGTTACTTTAGAAATGATAATAAATAAAATGTCGCATTCGAATTTAGACAGACAATGCTTTCATATCGAGACCTTATAAAATATTTTGGATTCAGTTTGTTTGATAAAGAATTTCAACTCTTTTTGACAAACAACTTTTCAGACCTAAGCGGATACAATATTTTAGAAAGCAACTACATCACTTCTGATAAAACTGGCGTTGAGCTCGGCTTTACGAATAGTGAGGTAGTATACGATGATGACGACAATGTCTTATTTAAAAAAGGAAATCCAATCTTCTCTCATTTTGCTATTTATCCGGAATCTTTAACCATTATAAACGACTTACCGTTTGACGCAAGCTTCAGTGACAAAAGACTTGAGATTAAAAATAAGGCGGGAAAACCGACGCAGATGAAAGAAGGTTATGCAGATTTCCTAAACAAAAGCTTTCTTGTTGACAATTACAAATTAGACGACGCGGTTATAACGTTTGACTACGACGTAGAGAAGCAGACAATCAATTTTATTCAAGTCCGTGCCAACAAGTTAGTAGAACATCTTAAACTATGATTAGGGTCAGCAGACAACATCCGATTTGTCAAAATAGCGGCGGTCGAAAATGTTTTCAGCATTAGTTCTCTAATGATCTTTTGTTTTAGCGAAAGAAACAAAGATGAGCGATAGAATATATTTTTCAACTTTAGTATCTTTAATGAACATTGGTTTCTGCTACAAAATCACAGAATGTGGCCATCTTGTCAAGCGTAACCTTTAGCGGCCATTAGACCAACATTAAGAGTATGCAAACAGTTATTGGCGTTGGATTTTCTATCCCTTCTAAGGAAGACGACTATTTACCGTTTGACCAGCAAGGATCGCTGTCCGATGCAGACGTGGTGATTATTGATCCTAGCTTTGAATCGATCGACACTTGTTCTACAGATTATGGCAATAGCAACTTTCAAGGAAAGACACTTTATGATCAGAATTCTTCTTTTAAAATTAAAGAGCACCTGACTTATTGGAATAACGAAATCGATCTTTGCATTCGAGCTGGTAAGACTGTTTTCATTACATTGTCCAAAAAGAATGATTTTTTTATACATACCGGCCAAAAACAAACAAGTGGTACTGGAAGAAATCAAAAAGTTAACAACGTTGTTGAACCGTGCGACAATTATAAATTCTTGGAAATTCCAAAATTCAACATTTTCAATGCCACCGGCAGCAAAATATTTCCAGTATCACAACTGATAAAACCATTATTCGAATGCTGTCAAGAATATTTCAATTTCGAAGCTTACATTGAAACTGAGATAAACGAAAAAAACCTATTATTGGCAACTAAAAATAAAGATAAATTACTTGGAGTATCATTAAAACGATCGAATGGTCATATTGTTTTCATCCCAGCAATTGACTACCCTCAAAGCTTTACTAATCGAGAAGGAGAATGGAGTGAAGAAGCTATAAAGTTTGGGAAGCGATTAAAAGCTTGTCTAGTTCAACTAAGCGATAGTTTAAAAGAAGCATTCGAAAAACTTCCTCCTCCTGAATGGGCTTCTTATTCTCTCTATGACTTAGCGAGTTCAGAAAACACAAAACAATTGATAAAACAGAATAACGAAAAATTGAGCGCTATTAACCAAGAAAATCTTGAATTAGGTAAAGTTTTAGATGAGCATGAGTCAATTAAAGATTTGCTCTTCGAAACCGGAAAACCTCTTGAATTAGCTGTTATTAAAGCTTTAAAGCTATTGGATTATTCTGCTGAAAATTATAACGATGGTGTTCTGGAGTTAGACCAAGTAATAGTTTCTCCGGAAGGAGATCGTTTTATTGGAGAATGCGAGGGAAAGGATAATAAAGACATAGACATATCAAAGTTTAGACAACTCTCAGATTCACTTAATGAAGATTTTGCAAGAGAAGAAATACAGGATAAAGCATTGGGCCTACTTTTTGGAAATGCACAGAGGGTAATTCCTCCGGGGGAAAGAAGTTTGGACTTTACAGAAAAATGTAAACGTGCTGCCGTACGAGAAAAAATTGGCTTAATAAAGACTTCTGATTTATTTTTTGTTGCGAAATTTTTAATGGAGAACATCGACAAAGATTACGCAAAAAAATGTCGTGATGCTATCAAGTCTCAATTGGGAGGGGTTATCATTTTCCCGACCATACCGGAATCAAAAAATGGCCGCTGACATATTGTTTCCTGCTGTACCGGTCGACGAAATATACTGATCGTCCCGTTCGCTTATCACTGGTAGTTTGGTTCGAGGAATAATACTAAGCTATATACCATTATATCAACTATATTATTTTTACTCAGATTCAGTTCTGGCTGGTCGATTATGGAATACCGCCATGCCGTGAAGTCCTGAACGTTAGGATTAATTCCAATCAACCGACAATCTTACAGTAATTACACAATCATCAAGAAATATTTAGTCTTAATTGGTGTAGTTATTTATTTGGATTTCTTTGTGCCTATGTGTCTTCGTGGTTCAAATTTCCCGGAACCACGAAGACCTTTAGATACAATAGAAGTT
>JAFDYD010000057.1:0-50376 GCA_018267615.1 Bacteroidota bacterium
ATGTGCCTACTGTGCCTATGTGGTAATTTTTTTCACCATATAGGCACAGTAGGCACATAGGTACACATAGAAATTTCAAATCGCCCTACTGACGAATTGTTGGATATTTCGTTTGAAACGAAATTTGGTTGAAATAACTTTAGCTTAGCAAACCAGTATTTAAATTAAAAAACGATGAGGTTAAAAGAAAAAATTGCGTTGATCACGGGGGGAGCCAATGGAATCGGTCTTGCTACTGCCGAACGCTTTGCCAAAGAAGGTGCAAAAATTATTTTGTGGGATGTGTCGGACGGAGGGAAAGACGTGGTGGGACGATTAAAAAAAGATGGTCACCAAGCCATCTTTCAAAAAGTATCGGTTGTCAATCAAGCGGAAGTGCAAAAAGCGGTTGCAGATGCCCGTGAGCATTTTGGCCAGATCGATATTCTTATCAATAATGCAGGGATTACGAAAGATAGAACGCTTCTTAAAATGTCTAAAGAGGAATGGGATGATGTGATCGCTGTAAATCTTACCGGAGTTTTTAATTGCACGCACGCCGTGGCGCCGATTATGAAGGAGCAAAATTATGGCCGTATTGTTTCGGCTTCTTCAAATGTTGCCATTCGGGGAAATTATGGACAGACGAATTATGTCGCGACTAAATCAGCCATTATCGGAATGACAAAAGTGTGGGCGATGGAACTCGGTCGTTATAATATCACCGCCAACTGTATAGCTCCCGGATTTATTCAAACTGCTATGACGGATCTCATGCCTGAAGAAGTGCGCAAACAAACGATTCCGCAAATTCCGCTTGGCAAATGGGGCGTTCCCAATGATATCGCAAATGGATATCTCTATCTTGCTTCTGACGAAGCATCATTTGTGAGTGGAATTTGCCTGACCATTGATGGAGGCGCGGCGAGATAATTTCTCTCTTCACTTATCGCTTCAACTTTAAATCCGCTGTTAATTTTTTGGTAGCGATAAAAAACATTGTCGCAGATACCACACTCATTGGTAAAATAATTGACATCGCCCACCGGAGAGATTCGTTACCAAGAGAATGAACCAGTGAATCGCTGATCAATCCAACTGTTAGTGGTCCAAAGCCCAATCCAAGAAGATTTATTACGAGAAAAAAAATAGCGGAAGTAAGTGCGCGCATGGGTGCAGGCACAAGACTATGCGCAACAGCAATCGCTGGCCCCAAATACATGCTGTGTAATAATCCGCAACAGCCTAAACAAAACAGTGAAAGAAAATTATCCTGCAAAAAAAGCGCGCCCGCCGCAAATAGGATAGAAAGCAATATTGCATAAGCCGGAATCTTCAAATACCATTGCTTATCTTTTTTTCCAAAATAATCCGTGAGAAATCCTCCAACAAATGTACCTACTCCGCCACCGATACCAAAGATCAAACCAAGTGCCACGCCTATCTCAGCATGTTGCATTTTATGAAGCCGCGCTAAAAAAGAAGGCGCCCAATTTACCAAACCATAAATACAAAAAACATGCAGACCTGAACCGAGCGCGAGATAAACAAATGTTTTGCTGGAATACAACAGTCTTAATACTTCGCCGAGTGAATGAGATTTATTTTCTATTACCACATTCGAATCGGTGGCTCCTCGTCGTGGTTCTTTTACGGTCGAATAAAAAATCAATGAAAAAATAATTCCCGGTATGCCCAGTACAAAAAATGCAGTTCGCCAACCAAGCTGTTGGTTCAAATATCCGCCCATTAAAAACCCGATCAATATGCCCAAATAAAGACCGCTCGAATAAATAGAAAGCGCCGTAGCTCTTTTAGCGGGTGGAAAATAATCGGAAATCATTGCGTGTGCCGGTGGACTTCCTCCTGCTTCTCCAACACCAACTCCGATCCGCGCCAGCAACAGTTGAATAAAATTTCGCGCTAATCCTGAAAGCGCGGTCATGATACTCCATAAGCCGAGCGATATGGTCACAATATTTCTCCGGTTGCCTTTATCAGCCATACGTGCAATCGGAATTCCTACTGTGACGTAGAATATTGCAAACGTAAAACCGGAGAGCAGGCCAAGCTGCGTGTCGGAAAGATGTAATTCTTTTTTGATAGATTCCTGGAGAATAGTGAGGAGCTGACGATCTATAAAATTAAAGACATAGACCAATGTCAACATGACGAGAACGTAATTACGGTATTTGTTACTGACGCTCTCGGGGTTAGAGTTGGTTTGCATGGCAACATAATAATACAAACGAATTTCGAAATAACAGTTTTATTATTATTCAGTTTTTACTGTGTTTGGTTACAATGACCCGCGCCATTAGTTCTGTTCGGAAATGAATTGAGGGTAAATATCTCGCAGTTTGTACAATGAGAAATATTTACCCTCAACGAAGATTGCTAAAAATCTATTCTATGATAGATTCATTAAATATTTTGCCGAGCCCTGCATCACAGCCGGATCAGATTCCATCTCCACGAAGATGTATTGCAATCCGCCCACTTTTGCAGCGGCAAAAAAATCTTTCCAGTCCACAATGCCTGTACCCATGATCACTTCTTTTGTTTTGTCAGTTTTGCTGAAATCCTGAAGATGTCCCGATATGAAACGACCCGGGAATTTGCGGAAATAATCCTGCGCCTTATATCCCGAAGTAATTGCGGCAACCTGGAATTGCATCTTGACTACTGCTGGATCAAGGTGATCGAGCATGATATCGTACTGAGGACGATCACCAAATTTTTCATCAAACTCTCCATTATGGTTGTGATAACCGGCGATCATGCCGCCTTTTTTTACCAGTTCGCCATAATGATTCATTTGTTCGCAACGCTTCTTCACTTCGTCTTCCGTTTTTGCACCTAATCCGCCGGAGCAAATCATATTTTTCAAACCGAGTTGATTCGCGAATTCTATTCGTTCAGCAAGGCTGCTATCATCCATAATTTCTTTCCAGGTAAAATGGCAGCTCGTTGTTTCGAGACCGGCATCATTCGTGATCTTCTTTAATTCTTTGCCAGAGTATTTTGCCAAAGGAGCAAAAGGACCTTGATAGCCCTTGGGACTACACCATTCTACATTCTTATAACCATAGCCCGCAAGCCGGCTCATGGTTTCATGTGGCTTCTGTGAAATTTCATCGCGAAATACATAAGACTGAAAACCGATTGGCATATTTATACCAGCGTATTTGCCCAGCGCCAAAGCACGAGCTGGAATCTGTGCAAGTAATCCGGATGCAGCTAATCCGGCTGTTGCTTGTCCGATAAAAGATCTTCGATTCATAATAATGATTTTGGAATGTGAGTTCAAAAAATATCGTTAGGAAACCGGCCTGAGCCGGCGATTAATGAAGAGAAAAGATAAGAAGATAATCGGACTCTGCCATGAGCCGGCAGAATAAGAGCGAAGAAACAGAGCGGAGAGCGAAAGGTTTCGCGCTCTCGCTCTGTTCCTTCGCTCTCCGCTCTGTTCCCCCACTCTTATTTCAATACCGGGTATTCTTTATAAAGCGATTCCACCAATTCTTTGTGGTATCCCGGTACATGTTTGTATTGGTTGATAACTGTATTGGCCTGCACCAATTCATTATTGACGACCTTACACGTAACAAGTTTCTTTGTATTCTGCCAGATACCCGGATCATAGTCAAAAGCGAGTTGATAATATTCCAAGGCCTGTTGCATACTTCCTGCTTTCATTTCTATATTACCTCTGAAATAATTTAGAAAAGGATCAATTGACAATAATGTGTCAAGCCTGTCGATGGCGTTACTGTACAATCCGTATTCTTTTGTGTCCGCATAAATGGCTGTCATCAAAAGATAAGGCGTTGCTTCGTCGGGAAACAGTGCTGCATAATTATCAAGCGCTCTTTTGTATGATTTTGAATCCAGGTGTTCGCAGGCTTGAATATATTGGAGGAATATGTGTTTGTCATGCTGAGTTACTTCATCCAATTTTTCATAAGCGGATCGTGCGGCACTGTAGTTCTTACGATTCAATGCTGATTCAAATAGTCCGAGATATTTTTCTTTAGCTGTCATTGAAGCGTGTTGATTCTCGGGTTCTTTGTCTGCTATCAATGCCGAAAATATTTTGGTATAAGGCTCTCCTAACTGGTAAGAAAAAATATCCGCCGCTCTTATTGCACCTTTCACTTTTACGAGTGTGATATCATCGTAGTTGACGCCACCATCTCCGAACGCGCGGAAAAGCAAATGCATTTCTTCATCTTTCACATATCCGCGTACGAGATGATAACAACCATTTTTTGAAATTTCTACTGCGCGATTTCCAATACTGAATAAACCAAAGCCAGTGGCTATCTTGGTCAACGTATCAACATTGTCGATAAGTTTGCTTTTTGATTTCATGTGTTTAATGAACTCAGGAAAACTAATCAGTTGATTGAGTATTTCCGGGTTACCATTGCTGATGGAAGTATCGAGTTGATTGGATAAAGTTTCGGCTTCTGCAACGGTAACAGTAGGTTTTTGTGCGGACAGTGTCTGAATTGACAATGTGCCGGCTATTAGCAATGAGATGCTAAGCGGTTTAAGGATTGGATTCATTGCCGAAAAATAAAAATTATTTTTTGCAGATAAAAGCCCCAGGTATTAGGAAAATTATTGTGTGGAGAGAAATATTTTTTTAGATGACTACTCCCTGGCTTGATTTTGCATTTTTTCAAAAAAGAAACTATACCAGACTTAAATCTTTATTTGAAATTTATAAAACCGACGTTTTTTGATCAACACTTTGAGACTAGCACCTGAAAAGAAGTGGTAATCAATTGGTTTATGCTATTTAGCACGTGTTGAGATATACAAGAATGCTGAAATTAATTTTACTAACACTTGTTTTTTAAAGGTAAATTTGAAAAAAGTATTTTAATCATGGGAGCAGTAAAACCGTTAGATCGCCAAATAGTGGAATGGTGGCCCCATCTCAATACAAAACAAAAAGAGGTAGTATTGAGTGTTGTAAAAAGTTTTGTTCAGGAAGAAGAGACTTGGTGGAACGACATAGAAGATAACGCAAAAGAATCTATCGAAAGAGGACTAAAACAAGCAGACCAGGGAAAAATTACTCCACATAAAGAAGTAATGAAAAAGTACAAGAAATGGCTATCGAAGTAAATTGGTCCGATGAAGCAAAAGAAACATTTGAAAAAAATATAAATTACCTGCAAAACGAATGGTCGGAAAAAGACGTAATTAAATTTATTCAGCAAACAGAAATTATCGTCGAATGGCTCAAAAAATTTCCTCTTTCATTCCCCCCTGGTTTAAAAAATAAGAAATACAGAAGAGCGAGACTTAATAAATATATCGCTCTATTTTACCGTTTTTACAAAACAAAAGATCAGGTTATATTGATCACTTTTTGGAATATTAAACAAAATCCTGGGAAATTAAAATATTAAGTCGCAGGCAATTTCCGACTATCTGTGATCTATCCTCTTTACCAAGCTATAGAGTTTGTACCCATTCGGAAAATTGTCTAAAATATGTTCGGTCTTATATCCTTGTTTCTCATAAAATGCCGGAGCTTGAAAAGAATAACTTCTTATAAGTATCACGTTGCTTTTTTTTTGAATCGCTTCATCTTCGGCAGACTGTAATAACTTTTCTCCCAAACCATTTTTCCGATATTCTTCTTTCACCCAAAGGATTAGTATCTCACAAGCACTTGCCCAGGTCCAGCCATATACGCCACCAATTATATGATTGGACGAATCACGGATTATTTTAGAAAAAGTATTGCCATCTTTTTTCCGGATTGCTGCCGCATTGAATTCGTATAGCTGGTCATCGAGGTATTGAAAAATATCATGCGACGCAGGAACAGATTCTATTGCAAATTCAATATTGCTCATATGGTTTTCTTTCAACCCCAAATATATTTTGTCTTTTTTTTATAACCGCCGTTTTGAGAGGTGGAAGGTATGGGGTGTAGGGTATGGCAAGACGTTATTAATAATACTGCTAAGCGAAAAAAATAAAAAACGTGTTGAAATTAAATCTGCCATACCCTACACCCCATACCCTCTTCCTTTCAAAAAATCAAACTAAAACGCCACCCATTTTGACAGATCAGCACATTATCAGGATATTTGTTTATAATCTCAGTTATGAAAAAGATAAAACAAATAACGCTATGCATGCTGGTTAGCATCGCATTGATTAATTATTCGTATGCGCAAAAGGCGGATACGTCGAAGGCAAAAGACAACACACCGCATATTTATTTTATTATTAAGGCAGGAACAGAAATAAATGCATTCTATAATGATAAACCGGTTCAGGCTTCCACGCTTGATGACTTTAATACGTATGTTCAAACCAATGTCAAAAGCCTGAGAGACTCCTGGGTGATTGTGACCGGCAAACCAAAGACGGGAACTTTTGATGAAGTGATGAAAACGCTGAAACGAAACCGCTTCAAACACATTTCGACAAATATTCAAAACTAGCAACGGCGTTTCTCATGATGATAAACGGAAAATGTTTTTCGGTACTTATTATAACGGTGATGATCATGCGCTTCAGCATTACCTCGAATGGGCAAGCACCTGCAAAACTTCCGATCGCCAATCCAGAATGGACAAAACCATATCAGCCATTTCGAATCGCAGGTAATCTATATTATGTAGGCACTTATGATTTGGCCTCTTACCTGATTACCACTTCAAAGGGCCATATATTGATCAATACAGGTCTCGCTGAATCCGTGCCGATGCTCCGGGAAAATGTGGAAGCACTTGGATTTAAATTTCCTGATATTAAAATTTTGTTGGCAACGCATGCGCATTTTGACCATGTGGCGGGTCTTGCGGCGATAAAAAAAATCACGCGTGCAAAGATCATCATCAATGAAAATGATGCGCAACTGTTGGAAGACGGTGGCAAATCGGATTATATATTTGGTGAAAAAGGAAGCACATTTGAACCGGTTAAGGTGGATGTCAGATTGCATGAACAGGATACTGTCCGGTTGGGCGACATGCAAATTGTGGTGCTGCATCACCCGGGACACACGAAAGGAGCATCGAGTTTTTTATTGGATGTGAAAGATGAACATCGCAGCTATCGCGTCTTGATCGCAAATATGCCATCGATTTTATCGCAAACAAAGCTTTCCGGAATGCCGGGTTATCCAGATATTGCAAAAGACTATGCACGCACATTGGATACACTGGGGAAAATACAGTTCGATATATGGCTTGCTTCTCATGCAAGCCAATTTGATCTTCATCATAAATATAAACCGGGCGATAGTTATCGACCCGAAGTATTCATCGATAGAAAAGGATATGATGCAGCGATCGATGATTTGCAAAAAGATTATACTAAACGGCTAACTGAAAAATGAAAAAATTCTTCAAGTTATTTGCGGTCCTATTTTTTATAATACCTACGCTGCAATTTCGGGTGCTGTCACAATATATTAGCAATCTGCAATGCGTACATTTAGTAAAGCCAATCGGAATCGACGCCGTTGCGCCATAAAAAATTGGAGAACAATCAGCTTCCAGGCAAATCTTATTTCAATTAATTTATTCCCACCTCGGGTGCTGTGTTCACCAAAAAATTATTATCAGTAATATCTGTTCTTAAGGTGCAATAACAATACTTCGCAATATCTTGCGTGATATTTATCACTCTCAATTTTTAAAAATGGATAGAAATAAATTTCTCTCGTTAATTGGATTGTCTTTTTTGGCAACCGCATTTTCTCCTCTAAGAAAAAATCCTGAATCGTCTTTGCCAACTGCTTGTGGCGATCCGATTACTCCGCCTGTTCCTGAAGGTCCTTTTTATAAAGACGAACATCTGAACAGGATTGATATTACAGAAGGTAAACCGGGAACTCCGATTCAATATGTATTTAAAGTAGAAGATAAAAATTGCAGACCCATTAAAGGCGCCATTGTAGATATTTGGCAGTGCGATAGCCATGGACAGTATTCGGATTTCGCAGTAGAAAATTCTGCGAGTCAAAAATGGCTAAGAGGTTTTCAGCAAACGAATGAGATGGGCGAATGTAAATTTTCGTCAATTTTCCCTGGTTGGTATGATAACAGAATTACTCATCTGCATGCAAAAGTGAATATCAATAACCAGAATATGTTGACCACAAATTTCTTTTTTCCAAAAGAGATAGAGCAAGAAGTATATTCATCTTCTTTATATCCAAAAGGACCAAACCCGGTGTCCGTTTTACAGGATCTTGAATTAAGAGTTGACAAAGACACCAAGAGACACGATACATTACTAATGAAAGTTTCAAAAGATAAAAAAGGCAATCTCATCGCATCTTATACTATTTCTATTGCATAAGACTTTCGGGCGGTATATTTTTTTCACCACATAGGCATAGTAGGCAGATAGTTTCACATAGAAAGGCTTTTAAGAATGAAATTTTTTTAAGCTGAAACATCATAGTAAGTACTATGAAAGCGGTTGTGGTTTTGGCAGATCTCCCGGTGGTTTACTTTTATCTTCTGGTAATGGGACAAATTCTTTATTATCATTCGGCGGCAGAATTATTCTTCCCTGCTTCCAATCTTCCTTTGCCTGTTCGATACGTTCTTTCCTGGACGAAACAAAATTCCACCAGATAAATCGTTCACCCAGCGGTTCACCACCAAGCAACATAAGCGTTGTTGGTTCTTTAGCAATAATAGTCGGATCAACACCTTTACTGAAAACAAGCATTTGTCCAGCATGATAAGTTTGACCATTCAATGTTATCATTCCTTTTATAATATAAAAACCTCGCTCCGAATGTTCTTTTGGTAAACTAAACTTTGCATTTGCATCTAATACTACACTTAAATAAAAAAGTGGTGAATGTGTTTTCACATCATTACGCAAGCCATAGGCATTGCCTGCAATCAATCTCATCCAAACTCCTTTATCAGTGTATATCGGCAATTGCTCCGGTTTATAATTATCAAATGAAGGAGTATCTTCTTCATTTTTTTCAGGAAGTGCAACCCAGGTTTGTATCATTTCAACATTTCCTGCTGTGAGTACAGCGGGATCTTCAAAACGTTCTGAATGCGCAATGCCACTCCCGGCTGTCATCCAATTCACTTCGCCCGGACGAATTTCCTGCTGCACGCCAAGGCTGTCGCGATGCATTACTTTCCCACCAAAAAGGTAGGTTACTGTAGATAGCCCGATATGTGGATGCGGCAATACATCAAGCGCATGTAAATTAGATGGCGCGTTGGTAATTGGTCCCGCATGATCCATAAAAATAAAAGGTCCTACCATTCTTCGAAGACGGAATGGAAGAATACGTTTGACTTTCATCTGTTCGCTGATCGCTGCATCTCGCGCTTCGATAACAATGTCGAGCATAATCCTTGCTTTATTTAATGGATAAATCGTTCTGCATTCTCGGCAACTATTTCATTCCAATCTGGATGTCTTTTTAAATAAGCCTGGACAAAAGGACAAATTGGAATTATTTTGTAGCCTTTGTCTTTGGCATAATGCAAAGCTTTTTCTATGATGGCGTTTCCGGCACCTTTCCCTCTCAATTCAGCAGGAACTTCTGTATGAATGAGAAATAAATGCTGTCCGTCGATTTTATATTTTATAAGAGCAATATGCCCTTCAATTTCTAATTCAAGTTGATGCAGTTCCTCGTTTACTTTTAATTTCAATTCATCATATTTCTCTGGCATAAGTTTTTGTTTTTTTGAAACGCGTTTAAGTAATCTGTTTCCCGATTATCAATCGCGATCACGAAATGGCGATTCAACTTTATGACAAAAAGTTAAGCGATTTGTTTGAAAGAATTAAAATTAGATTTTTGTGGTAGTGGCCCGTTCGAAATTTCTATGTGTAACTATGTGCCTACTGTGCCTATGTGGTAAATTTTTTTTCACCATATAGGCACAGTAGGCACATAGTTGCACATAGAAATTTCGAACTGCACCATTAGGATTTTTATTGCGCTTTTTAAATACGCCCCGCTGTTGAAATCGGGAAACCGGAGTTAGAAGTCGATGGATGTGGTAAAATATTTTCTGCGGCTTGTTTGCCTGTTGTAGTTTGTGCGTTTGCCGCCATGAATTCCATTTGCTTGCGACGTTTGCATAAATGAGCAAGTTTGCAGGTACAGTTTGTATTGGCGCCGGTATTTAGTGTAGTGCACATATGACAAAGTTTTATTTGGTTTGAAAAGCAACACCACAAAATTGCAAACCAATTGGCGTTTTGCCTCCTGCTGGAATGACCATTATTTGCTCTCTATTGACCTGTCAAATATGACATGAACAGTGCGAGTAAAGTATGTGACATCTCTTTTTATTACGAATTCTTTGCAGAAATTTTCTTTGACGCAGACAACATCGTCAAACTGCGCGATCCTTCAAAATAATAACAGGTAGCAATAAATTTTTTCACATATTCTTTGGTCTCTGAGGGAAGATAAGATTGAAGTATCCAGAAATTTCTGCTTCCCGACTGGCGGATTGCATCATAAACCGGGCCTTCACCACAATTATATGCAGCAAACGCAAGTAACCAATCTCCAAATTCTTCGTGCAGGTATTTGAGATGGAGCGCGGCAGCTCTTGTACTTTTATAATCGTTTGTTCGCTCGTCGGTATGTCGGGTAATTTTCAATCCAAGAATACGTGCAGTTTCCGGCATCAATTGCCACAATCCGACTGCACCTACATTTGAAACCGCTTTTGCTTTCAATTCAGATTCAACGACGGCAAGATATTTCAACTGCGTCGGTAAATCATTTTGTGTAAGGACGGAATCAATAATCGTAAAAGGAAAATGACTCCGTTTTTTGATGATATAAAGATTTTGATTGTTTTGCTGGATATAATTTCTCACAAACTTTTTCACATGTTTGTTGAACGGCACTCGCTCGATTCCGTCGAAATAATTATTTGCATTGCTTCCATCAACCGCAGGAACCACGATCAGTAGAAGAACGATTGTAAATAAAATATTTCTTATTGAGTTTGATGTCAACATGATTTCTAATTTTTTTTGGATTACGGCAATCAACTAAGGGACTCTGTTGCTAAGAAAGAATATGGGTCGATGGAAAAATAGGCATCCATGTAATAATTAATTTGACCCAATTCGAGTTCAAGGAAATTGGAAGAAGTTTTGATTCGCCATAGATATAGTCTTTCATCTCCGTCTGCTTCTTCAAAAATTTCAGGAAGCATTTCATGCAACAGTCCATTCCAACAAGCACGCTCCAGTCTTTCTTTATCAGAAAGAAGAGTCGTGTTGCTGTCTTTTTCAGCGCATTCTCTCGCTGAAAAACTGGTGCCGAGCACTAGTAAAATTTCCTGTTGTATAGCTTGCTGTTTCATAGCAGATCGGTATGTCCAAATAGGCCAATAGGAATGCCGGGTTATAACGAGGTGGACGTCAGGCGACTAAAAATTGTCCATCAAACCGATTTTCCAGAATAGGGACAATATTTTCCGAGATGAAGAATGAGAATTGATATCGGTATAGTTTGATATTTTTTAGCGTTATCTCGAATCCGCCCGCAGCGATCAATAGTAACAAGATGACATGACGGATGAGAAATCCCCGTCTAACTAACTGAGGAATTCTAATAAATAGCAGGGGATTTCTCACTTCGTCTCTTCGCCTCGCTACGAGACGTCGTTCGAAATGACGCCGATGCGAAACGAATATCATTTCACAATACAAAAATTGTCTTTGTTATTGCAAATAAGAACTTCTAAACTCACACAATTGAAACGGATCGTCAGCAATTCCATGTACACAAGAGAGCCAATTATGTCGTGCGGTTTCAAACGAGCATGGGCCATATGTAAAAATTCTGATCTTTCTTTTTTTGGATTCGTGTTGCAGCATTTGTAACATTCGTCGTAACATGGATCCGGCAAATGGAGTGTACATGAAGAATATCGTCCCTTCGGAATAATTTGCTTTGTCGGCTTCTATATTTATGAATTCAACATTGGATAAATCTAACTGTGATGCACATGTTTTTGCATAGTCAAAATATGCCGGTTCGTATTCAATTCCTTTTGCAGTAACTCCACTGATCAAATTCACCAGGATGGCTGCCTGGCCCAGGCCGGATCCGATATCAAAAAATACATCATTGCTTTTAAATTCTACCAGGTCCATCATCTCGAATATTATTCTCGCGGGTGTTTTTTGGTAGAATACCATTTCTGGTTTTCTTGCCAGTGATGCCTCGGGCATATCAACATCAGATAGCAATCCATTTGTAAAAACATCGAGATTGTCGTAACCAACTTTCGCTGACCCGTCATTATCACTGAAATAATCTGGCAGATATTCGCGAACCATTTTTTTGAAAGATGATTTAAAATAAATGCCGGTTTTGATTTTTTCCCGAATCTGTTCAAACAGGATTGTGTCAATTTTTTCCAGTTCGCATTTTATTTTTTCCGCGCGCTGTTTTAATTCTTTGAGATTATTACTTAATTCCGCATGTTGTATCAGTGCTTCAGTTCGTTCAATGATATGAAAATCTAGGAAATCTATTGCATCCGTTCTTCTTTCGAAATTTTTTTCTTCATAAATAGAAATATCTTCTTCTATCTTCCGTATGCCCGAATATAGTTCGCATACAATCGCTAATAAATTATTATGGATTAATAATGAAGACACACACCAAAAGTAATATGAAAGCTTTTCATCAATTTAAAAATAACCCGATTTTGAATAATTTTATGTCTACAACAATTTCTCATCATGAAAACTTATGTATCGATTTCCCGCATTACGCTGGGAGTTATTTACCTGATATTTGGACTTGATTATTTTTTTTGTTTTATTCCATACGTGCCGCATCATACCGGGGCTGCTGAGGCTTTGATCTCGGGACTTAAAGGCACGGGTTATATTTATCCCATGCAAAAAGTAATTCAGATAGCGGCGGGATTGTCCTTGATGTTTAATCGTTATCCTGCATTTTCGGCGGTGGTGCTTTTCCCGATTAGTCTGAATGTTTTATTGTTTCATACCATATTGGTTCCATCGGGTTGGTACATGGGAGTAATACTGATAGTGCCGAATTTATTTTTGGGCTATGCATATCGCGATTATTACCGCGGCATGTTTACAGCGAAACCGGTTGTATAATTGACGGTCGATGAATTGCGAATATGGATGGCTGTTAGGCTTGTTCATATCTCGGTAATGTCATTCCAAAATCTGCTTCCATTTTTGGATACCATGTGTCATCATCGAGTGCGGCCAAATCAATCCATTGCTCATCTGTCATCGATTTGCGCCAATTTATAAATGGTATGGCATCTGGACCCACGGGATGTCGAAGTTTCCATTCGTTGCTATTGGCAATATCCAATATTTTATCCGCTACCAAAGAAGGTGATACCGGCCTTTTCAATGATGAAGTAAACAACGCGGCCAATCTTCGTTGATGAGAATAATGAGAACTTCCGGGATCAGTAATATGCCTGGCCATATCCGTGTTGATAATGCCTGGTTCAACAATGGCAACACGAATACCATGGCACTTTACTTCTGTCGCCAGACTTTCGCTGAATGCTTCCAATGCAAACTTCGAAGCACAATATGCACTCATAGACGGAGAAGCGATTTGTCCAGCGACAGATGCGATATTGATAATGCATCCACTTTTTCGTTGTATCATTTCAGGTAGCACTGCATGTGTACAACGTATCACTCCAAAATAATTTGTCTCCATCACTGTGCGATAGTCTTTCAATTGCAGATCCGCGACATTTCCCGTCCGCTCGATACCGGCATTATTCACGAGTACATCGATCGGCCCAAATTCTGCGCTTACACGCTTCATTCCTTCTTGTACGGAAGCATCGGAATCTACGTCCATTGACAAAATATTTATGGAAAGTTTCTCAAGCGATGCTGTATCTGCGAGTTCGGATGATCCCTTTGGATTTCGCATGGCTGCTACAACTTTATAACCTGCTCTGGCGAATGCAAGCGCAGTTGCGAGACCAATACCTTTACTGGTGCCAGTGATGAATACTGTTGCCATCGTGTTTTTATTAATGGACCGCTACTTTGCAGCCCTAACGAATATAACTTTAATTCGAAGAAGAATTCTCTAACAATAATATTGTCCTCTGCAAGTGTCTAAATTTGATTTTTTTTGCGAGGTAGAAGGTGGGTATTGCATGATGCCAAGAAAAACAGCATCAATACGGCAATCGATTGCAGAGCGCATAGTTCGGGGTATAGAATTTTCTGTAAGGCAATATAAGACAAATAAGCACGCCTCGATGCTTTACTTATCCAAGCTGAAATATATATTGAATCAAATTTTTGTTTTAAATCTCCAATGAATTTGAATGTTGTCTCAATTAGATATTTCTATGTGCACCTATGTGTCTATGAGCCTATGTGGTGAAAGAGAATCTCGATCATGTGGTTTTTTTTTACCACATAGGCACATAGACACATAGGGACACATAAGGAACGTCTTCAAATATCAGTTTCCTTTTCAAACCCTGCACTACTTAAATTTGCATTTGTATTATAATCATCAAAACCATCCTATTTATGAGCAATAAAAAAAACTTCGCACTGATCTTATTCCTTCTTCATGGAATGCTGGTACATGCACAGTCGGGTGTACTCATCAAAAACGTTCAGATATTTAATGGGAAAACTGAAAAAACAGCAACGGGAAATGTTCTGATTGTAGACAACATCATCCAAAAAATTTCCGCCGCCGCAATTGCAGTTAGCGACAGTATAAAAATTACTGTAGTAGATGGCAAAGGAAAATTTTTAATGCCCGGCCTGATCGATGCGCACTACCATGCAATGTTTGCAGCGGTGCCTGAACAGACTTTGTTATTCGCGGATATCGGATTCGCGACCATTGTAGCTGGACAAAATGCGCAGGCAACTTTACTCAGGGGATTTACTTCTATTAGAGATTTGGGCGGTCCGGTTTTTGGATTGAAGATGGCAATTGACAAGGGTGTAATTATCGGGCCGAGGATTTGGCCATCCGGAGCATTTATTTCACAAACTGGTGGACATGGTGATTTTCGGTTACCCACGGAGATACCTTACGATCCATCACGAGGATATAGTTATGCAGAACGTCTGAACGCAACTGCAATCGCTGATAATCCGGATGAAGTTCGCAAAAGAACAAGAGAACAACTCATGCTTGGTGCAAGTCAAATCAAACTCATGGCGGGCGGAGGTGTTTCGTCTCACTACGACCCAATTGATGTGAGTCAGTATACAGAACCTGAATTTCGTGCAGCTGTTGAAGCAGCAGACAACTGGGGCACTTATGTTACCGTTCATGCATATACGCCGCACGCAATAAGAACTGCCATTCAGGCCGGCGTTAAATGCATTGAACATGGCCAGTTGGCCGATGAAGATATTGCAAAACTGATGGCAGAAAAAAATATCTGGTGGAGCCTTCAACCGTTTTTGGATGATGACGATAGCAATCCAAAATCGAATCCTGAAAACAGAAAAAAGCAACTCGAGGTAGCCGCGGGTACCGACAAAGCTTATGCGCTTGCAAAGAAATATAAGATCAGAACTGCATGGGGAACTGATGCTTTGTTTGATCAGAAGCAAACAACAAAGCAGGGAAAAATTCTTGCGAAAATGTCGCGATGGTACACTCCGTTTGAAATATTGAAAATGGCAACATCAGACAATGCGGACTTACTCGCGCTCTCTGGAAAAAGAAGTCCGTACACAGGAAAATTAGGCGTGATCGAAGAAGGAGCATTGGCAGATTTGCTCATTGTGGATGGCAATCCACTCAAGGATATTAATCTCGTTGCCGATCCTGCGAATTTTATTTTGATCATGAAAGATGGTGTGATTTATAAAAATACGATCAGGTAAATCTTCAATGGCAGATAGTAGGGTTTTTTGAGTTGATTGGTTGATTGGTTGAATAGGTTTGAACCATGATTAAAAGGATTGAAGGATTATCATGAGGTTCTATAAATTACTAAGGTATCGTTCAAAGATCACTTTGTCGTTTGTAAACTTCATGATAATCCTTCAATCCTTTTAATCATGGTTCAAACCAATCAACCCAAACGACCCACCTACCGTATCTTTACAAAAAAGAATCTGATGAAAGCATTTCTTGGGATGGGACTTCTCGGTTCCAATTTTGTAAAGGCGATGATTAAAAAAAATGAAACGGTACAGGTTTGGAACCGTACGTTTTCGAAAGCAAAAGAATTGGAAAGTTTTGGCGCGAAGGTTTTTGAAAATGTGGCTGAAGCAGTGAGAGGAGCTGATATTATTCATCTTACATTAAGAGACGATGATTCAGTGAATGATGTGTTGAAAAATGCGCAGTCCGGATTAAAACCCGGCGCAATCATTATCGATCATACTACAACAACAGTTGCGGGTGCCATCGAAAGAACCGGTCATTGGAAAAAACTTGGCTGCACTTATCAGCATGCTCCTGTTTTTATGGGGCCTTCGAATGCATTTGAAGGCACTGGTTTTATGCTAATATCCGGCGATCCGGAAGTAGTTGGTAAATTGGAAAATCAATTATCCGCGATGACGGGTAAGCTGATCAATTTTGGAAGTGAAACCGGCAGGGCCGCGGCGATGAAACTTGTAGGAAACTGTTTTTTGGTTGGATTTACCGCCGCATTAGGTGATGCACTCACCTTAGCTAAAACAGTAAACGCTCCGATGGATGATGTTGACAAATTATTTGCTTCCTGGAACCCTGCGACTTCCATTTCCGCCAGGGTAAAACGAATCACGCAGGATGATTTGTCAAAACCATCATGGGAATTAAATATGTCGAGAAAAGATACTAGCATATTTATAAAAACAGCAGAAGAAGCAGGAACTCCGTTGGCGGTGATGCCGGCAATTGCATCATTGATGGACAGTTGGATTGCCAAAGGATATAGCAATCACGACTGGGCGATTATCGGTAAAGGCAGACCAATATCAAAATAGTTAATCACTTTCCCTTTGTGTCTTGGTGTCTTAGTGTTTCAAAATAAATTGAACCACTAAGACACCAAGGCACAAAGGGAAAATGAATGCCAAGAGTTCTTCAAACAACGAAATCCATGGATAATTCGTAACTTGAAGAAAAAAAAATTATTCATCATTAAAGTTTGCTGATATGAAAAAGTATCTATTGTTGATAGCTCTGTTCTTCTCTCTCGCAATTTACGCTGCAGACAAAGGCAGTTGGACAGGATTCATCGGCGATGCACATTGCGGCGCGAAAGGTAATAACGAAGGACATAAAGACTGCGCAAAAAAATGTGTCAAGGGTGGAGCAGCTCCTGTTTTTGTAGTTGGCGATAAAGTGTATACGATCAGCGATCCCAAGAAAGTTGAAAAATATATCGGAGATAAGGTAACCATCACCGGCACCATTAATGGCGATGCGATCGATATCGAAAAAATCACTAAAGAATAATGCCTGTTTGAAGAGGTATGAGGTGTAGGGTGTAAGTTATAAGGTATAAGGTATAAGGTATGCGATACCCTATGCCTCACACCCTATACCTACACCTTCTCACTTATCGTTGACAGACATCGCGGGAATCCATGTGTCACCTATTCGTTCTCGTGTCCACCAAAAACTTTTAGAATTTCCTGGTTCAGCAAAACTGTACCGATATAAAACGGCGCGGATATAACGGGGAGGCCTATCCGGGAATGGATTATCTGCAAACAGCTCCGTCGCTAGTGGATCATTGTGTAATAATTTCCAAATAAGAGTGGCTGTCCATGGATATTCGTCGGGTGTCGACATTGATGCAAACCACATTTGCCAATCCAGCCGAAGTTGGTAAGGTGCAATTTGCGGTGATGATTTGTCGAGCGCTACCGGCAATCCTTTGTACGCATATGCCTTCCAGTTAGCTTTGTCGTCGGGAGTTTCATCCATTGTTCCTTCGAACACAATATTCAAACGTTCATGACCGACCGATCCAAATGCTCCATATGTATTGACAAGATCAAGCGGATCAAAAGAAGTATTCATGATCTGTTTCGGTGATAAAATATTCAGCACAGGCTGAATGCTAAGTAAAGCGATGATAACAGTGATAACCCATGCAGTAGCTATCATTGGCCTTGATGGTTCTTCGTTTGCCGCAGCATTTTTCGCGCGCGACACTAGCGCGCGTGGAAGAATTTTTGACCAGAAGCCATCGTCGAAACACGCGAGTGCGGGAACAATCGTGAGCCAGTTGAGAAAAGAGAGATTGCCGCTAAAAATAAGAATGATCTGCAGCGATACAATTACAACACCGGAAATATGTCGCGCGATACGTGGCCAGAAAATAAACCATGGTGCAATGAGTTCAGCCAAAAAATTATACCATACACCAAATTTTAAAATGACACGAGGGAGAAAATGAAACCATCGGCTCAGCGGACCTGGTATCGGTTGCGTTTCGAAATGATAATAAAGTGCGGTTCCATTTCTCCAAACCTCATCGCCACGTATTTTGATCATACCTGCTCCAAGCATAATTCGGAAAATCAGGCAGCGAAATAATATGATGATCGGCCAAGGTGGTGCGCGTTTTGGAAATGGCCGCATATCAATCAATGGACAAAGAAAAATTGCAAGGAAGCCCGTCTCGAGTAATTGTATTTCCCATCCGTATCCATACCATTCCTGACCAACATGCACAAACGACATATAGAGAAACCAGAGAACGGTGAGCAATGGCGCATTTGCGAAACCTGCTAATACAATGCAGGAAAGAATAAATCCGATCCAGGCAATCACAAGAAGGAATGTATCGGAATGATTGAACCAAAAGATAGATGGAATACGAATGAAGCCCGCACTGGTTGATCCAAGAGCATCGCGTACTCTCTGTAAAAAAATTCCGACGGGCGACAATCCATTCGAGCCAATGAGAGGAATGATTTGATTGATCGCAACAAGAAAAGCCACTGCATAAATTGCGCCGAGCAAACGAAGAATGACAAAACGGGTGAGCCAATAAGTTGGACGACTGCGTTGTGGATTGGAAAATAAGTGTGATACATTTTCCATTGCGGAAAATTTGTTTACTAAAGGTAGATCAACTGGAAAAATAAGGAGTCAATTTTTTTGCGTATCAGTTTATTTTTCAAAAAACATAATTTTGATTTACAGGCAAATTTCTCTATAAAATAACATGAGTGAAAATTCGATAGCCTCACGCAAATTGATTACGCCTAACTATTTATTTTTGCAATCATGTCTCAAACACTGGAACTAACAATACAATCCACCATTTTTGATAAGAAAAGATTTTTTAAGATTACTCCGGAGTTTATTGAGTTCGAGGATCACGATCTGACAGATCCCCCTGTAACAAAATTTCTAAAATCAGAAATTGTCGCGTTGCGATATGGAATAAAATGGATCAATGGTTATAGGTTTACGATCGGACGTGTTTATTGTATCGATATCAAAAATGATCAGAACAAGGTTATTAAAATTCGCCTGAAGACGATTTATAGGATCAAACGTAAAATGTTGCGTGAAAAATATTCAACTATCGTCAACGCGATTTTTAATAACTTTTTTCTTGACATAGTCAATTTATACCTGGATCGTTTTAACAACAGTGAGCGCATTGAACTAATCGGAGTCCTTCTTACAGATGACGGAGTGCGGTTGAGCAAAAAATCAGAAATGATTTCCTGGCTGGAACTTGGTACAAAGAATTATGCAAGTTATTATGCTCTTTTTAGTTTGAAAGATCCCAATTTTTATAAAGCATTTGAGTATGTCAATGATTGGAATGCTTACTTGTTATATGCTGTTGTTACCCAGATACTGAAAAATAAAAACCTGTTCAAGGCATGACACAGGCCTAGGTAATTTTTTTAGAAAAAGTCACTAAGTTTTTTCATTGTAAAAAAATCAAACAAAAATTATTTTTAAATTTTCTTTCACAAAATTTGGTAACATCAAAAAAAAATTTACATCTTTGCATCGTCAAAAAAAATAAAAACAAAAAATGCGCCGGATAGAATTACATATTGAATCAACAAATTGGTTTAGCCAGGGAAAAGGCTATACTGTTTGCGGGGCATGTTATACTAAAGAATAATTGTAACAACTAATTCGATAGAATGGCGGCCCCGCAAGAGATTGCGGGGTTTTTTTATGGAATAATTGTTGGTAAAGCATCTTAAAAAAAAGTCAAATCAAAAAATGTCAGGGCATCAACATATACTATTCATAGCAAAAACACTTGTTGGTTTATATGTGAAGCAATCACTACCCAACACGCGACAGAAATGGAATCGGATCAGTAATGATCAGAGAAATTTCTGCATGGGAAAAGTGTATCTATACATGCGACCGAGTTATCACATGATTAATTAGTTTTCTTACTGGTTAATAATGAAGAAGCCCGGTCACTTGTGACCGGGCTTTTTTGTTGTGATTTGTTTTGAAAAAATATAGGAGGATTCCAATGGCTGGATACTTCGCCTGGAACGAAGAGGCTGCAGGTTCGAGCCCTGTCTCCTATACCAGGAAGAGCTGAAAAATTGTTGGGTAGTGTAACGGTTTAGCATATCAGTCTTTGACACTGACGGTATTGGTTCGAATCCAATCTCAACAACACGTGTTGTCTTTAGCTTAATTGGTAAAGTGCCTCACTGTGAATGAGGAGAACAGGGTTCGAAACCCGAAGACAACCAGAAAAATTTGATTGACTCATAGTTCAATGGAAGAACGCTGCGCTACGAACGCGGAAATAAGAGTTCGAATCTTTTTGAGTCAACGAGAATTTTAGTGACTTAGCTCAATGGTGAGAGCGCTACGCTGATACCGTAAAGGTTGATAGTTCGAATCTGTCAGTCACTACATTTTGGTTCGTAACTCAAATGGCCAGAGTACCGGTCTTTTACACCGGGAGTTGTGAGTTCGATACTCACCGGACCAACAGAAGGAAACATAGTTCAACGGAAGAACGGTTGCTTGTTAAGCAAAGGGTTGAATGTTCGAGTCATTCTGTTTCCGCCGCAACGCCTGTAACGTTGATGTATATCCGAATTCGGTTATGAGGGAACAAGATATCAGATCAATGGATATGAAAACGCAGGCAGCAGAACGGATAGCTCCAATGGTAGAGCAGCGGTTAGAAGAACCGCCAGTGCAAGTTCGAATCTTGCTTCGTTCACTTTTACGGGATTGGTGTAATTGGCAACATGTCAATCTCCAAAATTGAAGTTCCAGGTTCGAATCCGGGATCCCGTGCCAATAAAAAATGAAAAAATGAAAAAGACATCACAGTTCATAATGAATGATCAAGAAGTAATGGTGCAATGGCACCGAAGTTTCCGATTGACCCAAAATAAATCATTATGGACTCAAAACTTATCAAACAATTCGGAACAGATATACTCTGTTACCGCATCCGTAGTGCACGACAAAAAGTTCGTATGCAATACAAGGACTTTGACAAGCAAATGATAAGCTTGTCCAAAGAAGAAAAGAAATTATATCGCCAAAAAAGAAACTTGGGTTGGGACGAGCTTACTCCTCCGATACAAAAAGGATGGAAACGTTTTTTTGTATTGCGAGACGATGTAGCGAGAAGCAACAATGCGGATTTCTATGAAAATATTTTAAAAAAAATAAACACGCATGTTTGGAGTCATAAAAAGGATTTCAAAATAAAAAAGAGGAGGCGCGGTCGTAAAAGATATATTGTACAAGACCAATACTTATTACGACCCGAGCGATATCATTTTTTGAGGCTTGGCTTTAGCGAAGCAGAAAAGCAATTATTTCATATCGAATATCACGTTGAAAAATGGTCAGACAAACCTGTAATGAGGTATGTGTTTAGCGAGCCGTGGCGATACGTATTGAGAATCCGACCTAATATGATTGATAAAGTTAGAAAAAGGGATGAAGTACTTGAAGCAAGAATAAAGCAAATAAATAATTACATGGTGGTAAATGATTTTAGAAAGAGGCAAGCAAAACTTCTTACTGGTTATTATCAATATAGATTTGGAAAAGTTGTGCAGAAATACAATGAAAAAAATCCTTTAAGAAATAAATCGATTCAAAGGATTCTGGATGAAACAAAAATTGAAACTGTGTAATGAAAAATTAAAAAGATAACGATGGAAAAGTTGAAGCAATGGAGAAAATTGGACGGTACGAAGATCAAAGGATCTATCGAAGATGAAATCAGGCAGGTGTTGGTGAAAGAAAAAGAAATGGGTCACGACATGAAAGTTTGCATCGGTACCGACAGCCAGGTAAAAAGTAAAATGACGGAATTCGCTACGGTCATCGTTTTCATCCGAAAAGGTAAAGGTGGTTTCATGTATATACACAATGAAATCACCAACAAAAAAATGAGCATTAAAGAAAGGATGTTACTTGAAGTAGCAAAGAGTATCGATGTGGCGTATTCACTTTGCAGATTATTTACAATCTATAATGTGGACATGGAAGTGCATGCGGATATCAATACCAATCCTAATTTCAAAAGCAATGATGCATTGAAAGAAGCAATGGGTTATATTATGGGAATTGGCTTTGCTTTCAAAGCCAAGCCACATGCTTTCGCAAGTTCCAGTTGTGCGAACAAAGTTGTTCAATGAAGTTCTTTACAATATTGTTGATGCAAAACATTAACAGAAAAGCTTCCTCAACGGGAAGATTGGTATATACCTGTTAAAAACAAACCAGGTCAGCGCTTAAAAAAGCGCGGCAGTGCAGAACTAATAATATTCTGTATGTTGTTGTGATGACAGTTCATACCAAGCAGTTGTTTGTCGAAGGTTCGAATCCTTCTCCGCCCCACGCGGATAGCTCAGAGGCTAGAGCAGCAACCCAATGTGGGTTCAAGTCCCACTCCGCCTAGGCGGATAGCTAAATGGTAAAGCAGAAGCCACCACTTCTTTAAAAAAGGTGACCAGAAAATTAGAGCTGGTACTATTTGCCCGCTGATGGCTTTTGTAAAAAAGAAATCAGCAATCAGGTAAGCGCCTGCACGCAGATGTATACATGATATGGTTTGTATCACTTCGTGAGTAATTGTTTTATTAAAAATATTTTGATAAAAGAATATTGATGAACTGGTGCGACAAAGATTATTGAAATCGGCGTCCGTGTTTGTCGGATGGTGAATAGTACTGGCTTTATTAAAAAATAAAATTTTTTAAAATAGAAGAAGATGAAAAAAGTAAAAGTAAATGCATACCAGGTCGCGCTGGTATTTAGAAATGGAGAGTACAAGCGTATGCTTACTACTGGCGATTATTGGTTTTGGTTCAATGAAGATGTGATGTTGTATGATGTAACGAAACCATTTAACGCTCCGGTTGAATTGAATATTCTTTTGGAAGATCAGCAATTGGCAGATATTCTTCATGTAGTTGAAGTAAAAGACAATGAAATTGTGTTGCAATATAAAAACGGATTACTGGAATATGTATTGACCGCTGGTCGTTATGCATACTGGAAATCTGTTGTTCAATATGATTTCATCCGCGCAGATATCGGCAAAATCGAGATCACCGAAAATATCGGACGTGCTACGTTGCAAAGCAAATTGGTGGCGCCATTTGTCCGTAGCGTAACCGTGGAGAATTATGAAAAGGCGTTGATGTTTGTGGATGGTAAATTTGTCAAGGTATTGGAAGGCGGTGTTTACAATTGGTGGAAGAATGGTATTGCTATTAATGTTGGTAAAGTGGATACGCGCCAACTACAATTGGAGATCAATGGACAGGAAATTCTTACCAAAGACAAGGCGATGTTGCGCGTCAACGCCTGGGCCCGGTATAAAGTAGTGGATATTGAAAAAGCGTTGTTGCAAAACAAAGAGTACGACAAGCAATTGTATGTTGCTTTTCAGTTGGCATTGCGTGAATATATCGCAAGTTTCGGTTTTGATGAGTTGCTGGAGAAGAAAGAAACCATCTCTCCATTCATTTTGCAAATCGTAAAACAAAATGCGGATGCATTGGGTGTGGAAGTAGTTGGATTCGGTATCCGTGATATCATCCTTCCTGGTGATATAAAAGAAATCATGAACCAGGTTCTCGTCGCAGAGAAGAAAGCGCAAGCTAATATTATCATGCGTCGTGAAGAAACTGCAAGCACGCGTAGTTTGATGAACACTGCGAAGTTGATGGAAGATAATCCAATGCTCTTCAAATTGAAAGAAATGGAATACGTGGAGAAGATCGCTGAAAAAATCAACAGCATCAGCGTCAGTGGAAATGGCGTGTTGATTGATCAACTGAGACAAATCTTTGTAGCTCAGAAATAGTTTAACCAAGGTTGACAACGATAAAAGTTGTCAACCTTTTCTAAAAAAATGATAAGATGGCAAAATTGAAACTATCAGGAAAAGAATTGAGAGCTATCGGTTATCCGGAAGGACCGGTGATCAGCATAGCAATGAATGTCATGGAAAAAAATTATAAACATGCGGATAAGGGAGAAACAATGAATATTTTAAAAAACATATTGGAATCACCGTTAGAATATGAGAGCGATGCTGTTTTAGGATTGATTGCGCAGCAATTGATTCCGAAAAAAGAAGTCGAAGGCGCAGAAATTGCTTTGAATAATTCAGGCATACAATTCAATGTATTTGGTGTTGAACAAATTGAGCAGGGTGCTATGAATCAAATGTACCAGGCTGCAAAATTACCAATTGCCGTTGCGGGTGCATTGATGCCGGATGCGCATGCCGGTTATGGATTGCCGATTGGCGGAGTATTGGCTACAGAAAATGCAGTAATACCATATGGTGTTGGCGTAGACATTGGCTGCAGGATGTGTTTATCTGTTTTCGATATAAATCCGAAAGAATTGATTCAGCGTGAACAATATTTTTCGAGGGAATTAAACGAAGCGACTCTTTTTGGAAGTGGTAAACAATTTGAAAATAGTACACCGCATGAAGTGATAGAAAGAAAAGAGTTTGATGAAATCGCCTTGTTAAAAGGCTTGCAGGGAAGAGCCGCTAAACAATTGGGTTCTTCCGGATCGGGTAATCATTTCGTGGAATTTGGTATTATAGAGATCGATGCAATTGATGAGGTGCTGCAAATTGCGCCCGGCAAATATCTCGGTTTATTATCACACTCCGGCTCAAGAGCATTGGGCGCTAATATCGCTAACCATTATACGAAGATTGCAAAACAAAAAAGACGTCTTCCTGGTGAGGCAAGCAATCTTGCATGGCTGGATTTACGCGAAGAAGAAGGTATTGAATATTGGATGGCGATGAATCTTGCCGGCGATTATGCATCTGCCTGTCATCATGTGATACACGCGAAGATTGCAAAACAATTGGGAAGAAAAGCATTGACCATGGTTGAGAATCATCACAATTTTGCCTGGAAAGAAATTGTACAGGAAGGTGAAGGGATGAAAGGCAGAAAGCTGGTCGTACATCGTAAGGGCGCAACGCCAGCTGCAAAAAATGTATTGGGAATCATTCCAGGTTCAATGACTGCACCAGGATTTATTGTAAAAGGGAAGGGTGAAATTGCATCTATATCCTCTGCTTCTCATGGTGCCGGAAGAAAAATGAGTCGAACAGCTGCTATGAATTCTATCACTCAAAATGTGATGAAGGAAATGTTACAAAAGCACGGAGTGAAATTATTGGGTGGAGGATTAGACGAAGCGCCGCATGCTTACAAGGATATCGAAGAAGTGATGCGTTCGCAAAAACAACTTGTCGATGTTGTTGGCAAATTCATTCCAAAAATTGTGAAGATGGATGGAACGCAACCAAAACCATGGAAGAATAAAAAATCACACCGTGATTCGATTGAAGGGGAGTAAATTTTGGTAGTGCCTTGGTATTAATTTTTTTGAGAGCTGGAAGGTATAGGATGTAAGGTGTAAGGTATGGCATGCCTTATTTCGAGTCACGTTTTATTTTTTACTCTAGCAGCACTTCTAATTTACAGCTTGCCATACCTTATGCCTAATACCTTCCACCTTTCAAAAAAATCAAACTGGTGCCCACTTAAATTTTCCCAAGTGCTGCCTTTGCTGTTGCTTTTCTTCCCGACATCAAAATACCAAAGGCAATGATCCCGGCTGCCATCATCGTGGTGGCCAGCGACAGACTTCCTCTGAAAGGCAATGCGCCAACGCCCATCGAAATTATTCCACCAACCCCAATTTGTATACATCCCAACAATGCAGATGCGCTGCCGGCATTTTTTGTGAATGGACTCATGGCAATGGCTGCTGCATTTGGATATGTTAAACCAGAACATGCAAGTATTATAAAAAGAAAACCAATCGTGGCGGCGAGTCCCCAGGAATTATTCAACGCACCTATAAAAAAAACCATAGAAGTAATAGCCTGAACAGTTATCACGGCTTCCAAAATTTTTTCGCTGCGATAACTGCGTGTTAAAAAATGATTCACTTGCCCGACGCCGATAAAGCCAACGGAAAGTCCGGCGAAGATAGCGCTGTATATCCCGGGACTCACATGAAACTCATTCATAAATACTGCGGGTGATCCCGCAACATATACGAATAGACCGGCAAATGAAAATGTTCCCGTCAATGCATACACGTAAAATCTTGGTTCAACTAAAATGTTTTTAAAACCGGTGATGATTGGTTTTGGCATAAGCGACACCGTTAGATCGGGCTGTCGTCCTTCAGGCAAAAAGAAAAATATGCAGAGCAAAACGATAGCAGCAACAGCAGCAAGCGTCATAAAAACAACACGCCAATTTGAAATGGAAACGATGAAGCTTCCGACAGTGGGCGCCAGCAATGGCGAAACTCCCAATATCAATATCAGTAATGAAATAATTCTCGCACTTTTGTTGGTCGGGAAGAAGTCGAGCACCATCGCCATTGCCGCAACCGCAGCAACACAGCCGCTCAACGCCTGGAGAAAACGTAGGAGCCAGAATACATGAATCGATTGTGCCAGCGCACATGCGATCGTCACAACAATATAAAAGCTAAGTCCGATATATAAGGGACGCTTTCTTCCAAAGCGATCTAATAGTGGTCCATATAAAATTTGTCCCGCAGCAAAACCAAAAAAATAAGTTGATACAGACAAAGCCACATTCCTGATGTCCGTATGCATGTCTTCCGCAATTTTTGGAAATGCGGGTAAATACATATCAATTGAAATCGGTGTGATTGTATTCAATGCGCCCATCATCAATATCAAAAAAAAATTCTGCGACTTGCTTCTTTCAATAAGATCCATAGTAACTGTTCATTCGTTATTATAATGCAGCACGCAAAGGTAATATGCCGGATTGAAACAGAGAAAGAGCGAAGAAACAGAGCGGAGAATGGGAGTTTAGCGCTCTCCGCTCTGTTTCTTCGCTCTCAATTTTTTCAGCTTTTTTAAATCGTTTGGTGTAGCATAGATTTGTTGCTGCAATACATCGTTCGCGTCTTCGTGTCTTTGCGGTTCAAAATAAATTAAACCAGAAAGGCACAAAGGAGAACCGGATGCAATCTTTTGTACAAATTCAATCATGCACTTGAACTTTATTGACATCATTGAAATCATCGGCACATTTAGCTTCGCTGTATCGGGCGCATTTGCTGCAATGGAAAAAAATTTGGATCCTTTTGGCATCCTCATTATCGCCTTTGCAACAGCGATCGGAGGTGGTACCATTCGTGATTTATTGATCGGCTCTTTCCCTGTAGCATGGCTGAAAAATTCCAACGCTGCATGGGCGATATTTGGCGGTGCCATATCATCATTATTTTTTGGTCGTCATCTCAAATTAATTCACAAATTGCTTTTTTTGTTTGATGCACTCGGTCTTGGATTATTTACGGTAATCGGTTTGGAAAAAGGATTGGCATTTCATTTAAGTAACCCGGTTTGCGTTGCATTGGGAACTATCACCGGTTGTTTTGGCGGAGTATTGCGCGATGTGATGCTCAATAACGTACCGCTGATTTTTCATAAGGAATTTTATGCATCTGCAAGTATTCTTGGCGCATCAGGTTATTTTTTGCTGGTATCATTGAATATTTCAGAAGATGTAGCAGGGATTTCAGCGATGATGTCAATTGTCGTCATCAGGCTCCTTGCTGTTCGTTATAATTGGACGTTACCGAAGTTTTATGTGTGACCAGGATTGTCTGAACTGGGATTTGTGAGATGTATGAGATGATTGAGATAGTTAAAGTTATGCACAAAACCTATTTGTCACACAGGCTGCTGGGCATCGACCCATCAACTAATCAACTTTCCTTATAATCACCCATGTCATCACAATTTGTGATGAGAGACCATGACTTTTTATAAAATATTTCGCGCAGAGCACGCGGAGAAAATGAGTACGCAGAGTAATTCCCCTCTGCGTACTCATTTTCTCTGCGTGCTCTGCGCGAAATATGTCTGAATTTTCAAATTGATCCGCTACCTAAATAACGAGCTGCATTCGCCGTTCGAAAATTCTCTTGATTTAGTGTTTTGTGCATCCTTAACTTTAATGAAGGTTTATTAATTTTTTTTGAATAGTCTCCAAAAAAATAAAAAATGCAAGCAATAGGAAATACGCCGTTGATAAAATTGGAACGCCTTTCCGAACCGGGATGCGCAGAAATATTTGTAAAATATGAAGGCGCAAATCCAACAGGAAGTATGAAAGACAGGATGGCGCTGTCTATGATCGAGGGCGCGGAAAAAAGAGGGCAGCTGAAGTCGGGCGGAACGGTTGTAGAATATACCGGGGGAAGTACAGGCAGTTCGCTTGCTATGGTATGCGCCACGAAAGGATATCGTGCGCATTTTGTTTCTTCCGACGCTTTCTCCAAAGAAAAATTGCAAACGATGCGTGCATTCGGAGCCGACTTGGAAATAATGCCAAGCGAAAATGGAATGATCACTGCAAAATTGATTAACACTTTAATAGAAAGGGCAAGAGTATTAAGTAAAGAACCAAATACTTTTTGGACAGATCAATTTAATAATGTCGACAACAGGAATGCTTATCACCAAATGGCAAGAGAAATTATAAATGTTCTCGGGAAAAATATTGATGAGTTTATTATGGGTGTCGGAACGGGTGGAGCTTTCTCTGGTAATTCTGAAATATTCAAGCAGGAAATTCCTGGAATCCATTGTCTTGCCATCGAACCATACCATGTGCGTGCACTTTCTGGCGGCGATATAACGGGTAAGCATAAGCTGGAAGGAATCGGATCAGGGTTCATACCAAAAATTTGCAGAATAGATTTGGCGGATGAGATTATTCCGGTAAAAGATGAAGACGCACAAGACATGGCAAGAAAGCTGGCAAGAATGGAAGGAATATTTGCGGGAACAACCACCGGCGCAAACGTTTGGGCTGCGATCCAAAGAGCAAGAGTGATTGGCCCCGGGAAAAAAATAGTCACTATTGCTATTGATTCGGGACTGAAATATTTGAATGGCGATTTATATAAGTAGAAAAGCATTGACGGCTTGCGAATATGTATGCTACAGTAGTCTTATATTTATTTATTGAAACTTCCATCTCAAAAAATAAAACAATGAAACTCCTTAAGTCAATTACTCTGATTGCAACAATTCTTTTTTTGAATTTGCAATTCGTATTTTCGCAATCATCATCGAAGTTTAGTGTTGAAAAATTCATTCAGGATAAAGACACATTGAAATACAGGTTGCTTTATCCGGATTCCGATCCGATGCGCAAATATCCACTGATCATTTTTTTACATGGTTCGGGTGAGCGTGGCAGTGATAACGAAGCACAATTGAAATGGGGCGTTACAAATTTCGCGACAGATCAGAACATGCTGCTTCATGCGGCTGTTGTGATCGCACCCCAATGTCCTGATAAAACTTCCTGGTCTAATTTCACACGAGCTAAAAACACGGCAGAAACACGACTCGAACCAACACCGACAAGAACGATGGAGCTTGTGATCGCGCTGATCCATCAAGCAATCAAAACTTTGCCGGTGGATAGCAACCGAATTTACATCACTGGCTTGTCTATGGGCGGATTCGGTACTTATGATGCCATCTCAAGATATCCTGATTTATTTGCAGCAGCCGTTCCGGTTTGCGGCGGTGGTGATATCACAAAAGCTCCCGCTATTGCGCACATACCGATTTGGATCGTTCATGGTTCGGATGATCCCGCGGTAAAACCATCATATGCTATAGAAATGTTTGAAGCATTGACGAAGGCAGGTGCGCGTCCCGGCTTCACGCAATATCCTGAAGTAGGTCATTTTTCATGGATTGGTGCTTATAGCGACGCCGCGATTATTGAATGGATGTTCAGGCAGCATAAATAAAAATAAAGCAAAGGTTGAGGTTGAGATTTAAATCTAAGTCTCAACCTTTACCTCAACCTCCAAACAGACTTCATATATCAAACAAAACATGACCCGAGAGGAAAAAACGCTGCAAGAAAGAAATACTGAACTGGAAAAAGAGTTGGCCGATAAGATCAATGAGCTTGGCAGAAAGGATCGTGAATTACAAATTGAAGCTGCACTCGAAAGAGTTCGCGCGCAGGCAATGCTTATGAAGCAACCCGATGAATTATTGAACATTTCAAAGACTTTGTTTGAAGAATTGCGCGGACTCGGATTCAATGAGCTGCGAAATGCGATGATCAATATTAATCACGATCATAAAAAATCTTTTTTGAATTATGATTTTGCTGCAAATGCCGGTGCAACAATCAATCGATTTTCATATGACAGTGATGATGCTGTTATCAAAAGTTATCTAAAAAAACTTGGAAATGCAGATGATTCTTTCGTTGAAAATATTATTACCGGAGATGCATTACAACATTGGAAAGCATTCAGAATAAAAAATGGTGAACAGCCCGATCCAACACTCGATAAGGCGAGTGCGCTCTATTATTATTTTTATACTATTTCAACAGGCGCACTCGGTATCGGCAATTATAAGCCTGTCGATGATGATCAACTTGAAATTTTAAAACGATTCAGGAATGTATTCGACCTTGCATACAGGAGATATATCGATATCGAGCATGCCGAGGCACAGGCGCGAGAAGTGCAGGTAGAACTTGCCCTGGAAAAAGTGCGTGCAAAAGCGCTTGCGATGAGACAGCCTGCAGATATGTTGGAGATATGTCGCATTATTTCAGAGCAACTGGAATCGCTGCAGGTAAAAGATATACGTAATATTCAAACCGTGATCTATCATGAAACAAAAACGACTTACATTAACTATGAGTTTTATCGGTTAAGTGATAAATTGCTGATCACAGAGGTCGATTATAGTTTGCATCCCGAGCAAATGACTATGGCGAACACTCTGCGAACAAATAAGCAGGGATTTTTCACCACCCATTTCGATAAAAGCAAGCTTGACGAATGGACGGCTTATCAATCGACAACTACGCAATTTGTAGATCCATATCTCGCTGAAGCATCATCGTTAGACTACTATTTTTATTCCATGGACAAAGTGGCGTTGGGCATTTCAACCTATTCTCCGTTGGATGAAGAAAATATTAATTTATTCAAACGCTTCCGAAATGTTTTCGAACTCGCCTATCGAAGATATGCGGATATAGAAAAATCCGAGGCCAATGCCAGAGAAGCTGTGCGACGTGCATCACTGGACCGGGTGCGTGCGGAGATCGCTTCTATGCGCACTACAAAGGACCTGGAAAAAATTACACCATTGATCTGGCATGAACTCAATATACTCGGTATTACTTTTAACCGCTGTGGTGTTTTTATTATGGATGATAGGCAACAAAACATTCAAGGTTTTTTATCGACACCCGACGGAAAGGCAATTGCTGCATTTCATTTGCCTTATGCAAATCCGGGAGTATTGAAACAAGTGTTGAGACATTGGGAAGATAAAAAAATATACGTCGATCACTGGATTGAAAAAGATTTCGCCACACTGGCAAATACATTGTTTCAGCAGGGAAGTATTTCGTCGGAACAGGAGTATATGTTGACCATTCCGCACGGAGGATTTCACCTGCATTTCCTTCCTTTTTTGCAAGGCATGCTATACGTAGGCAATACGACACTGCTGGATGATTCGTCATTGGCATTGGTTCAATCCATCGCAGATGCATTTTCTACTGCATATGCCCGTTATGAAGACTTTAATAAACTGGAAGCGGCAAAACAGCAGGTAGAGAAAACACTGGCAGATCTGAAACAAGCGCAAACGCAATTGATACAAGCGGAAAAAATGGCTTCATTGGGTGAACTCACTGCCGGTATTGCGCACGAAATACAGAACCCACTGAATTTCGTCAATAATTTTTCTGAAGTGAGTAATGAGCTACTGGATGAAATGAAGTCGGAAATTAGCAAGGGTGATAAAGATGAAGTGATCGCCATTGCAAACGATCTTCAACAAAACCTGGAGAAAATTTTGCATCACGGAAAACGTGCAGATGCAATTGTAAAAGGAATGCTTCAGCATAGTCGCGTTAGTGGCGGACAAAAAGAACCAACAGATATCAATGCACTGGCGGATGAGTATTTACGGCTTGCATATCATGGTCTGCGCGCAAAGGACAAAGAATTTAACGCGTCAATTAAAACAGAATTTGATAGCAGTATTGGCAAAATCAATATCGTTCCGCAAGATATCGGGAGAATGTTATTGAATATATATAGTAACGCTTTTTACGCTGTGTCGAAAAAGAAAAAGGAACATCCTTTGCAATATGCACCTGCGGTTTCAGTTAATACTAAAAAAATAGGCGATAAGATTGAAATCAGGATAAAAGACAATGGCATCGGCGTTCCTCGGAAAATTCTTGATAAAATATTCCAACCATTTTTTACAACCAAGCCAACTGGACAGGGAACAGGATTAGGTTTGTCACTGGCATATGATATTGTAAAAGCACACAATGGAGAAATAAATATTAAGACAAACGAAGGCGAGGGTACGGAGTTCATAATAGGCTTGACAGTCTGACCATTATTATAAGCGTGGAGAAACAGGGCGGAGAGCGGAGGTTTAGCGCTTCCCGCTCTTGCTCTGCGAGAAATTTTTAATGGTCCATCGTGCTAAACAGGAAAGCTGTGATTACCAATTTCTCTTTCTTATTCAGGCTATCCCGCAGGTAAAAATTGAATGGCGAACTAAATTGATCAACAGCTGCGCAGATTGTTTCACCCTTGATTAAAAGATAACCGATATCGGGAATATTTTTTGGGTGCTTCAATTTACCGTGTTTGTTGACTTGTGTTGTGATTGGTTTTATATAGAATGTGTCTCCGGTTAATACCAGCCATCCTTCCGGATGATATGCTTTGACGCGATGATCATTTACAAATTTGAAAGAATGTTCGCCATCGCTGGTTGAAATTTTTCCAGCGATCTCGATCAGGTCAGGTATAGCCACAGGATCGGATTGCGGTACTTTATATTCTGGTTTTGCAAAAAGATTCAAAAGAGAAAGGGTTGCAGAGCGACCAATTGTTGTAATATTTGTTTTCACTTCGTATTTTGCTTCGCATGAATCATTACCATCGGTAAAAACTGCGCGAATACCTCGATGTTGCTTGTCTGTCGACTTTGCCTTCAGCAAAATTCCGGCATTGATAATATTATGTTCATTGTCTGCTAATTCGGTCGATTCGTAATAAACCCGTTCAGCTCCGAGACCATAAAAAACAACTGTTGAATCGAAAACGCGACTATGAAATTCATCTTTCACAAATAATGAATCCATGCCATCTCCAAGCCAAACCCTTCTTGAAGGCTGTCCGTGTACACAAACAACAAAGAACATAAATGGTATATAAAAAAGTTTTCTGGTGCCTCGCATAAAATTTTATTTTGAATGATTAAGGAATTGCGGCCATGAGCCGTCACAAATTTTAAACGAACGCGAAGAGAATCAAAACTGCTTTTTGCCGACAGTCGTCGCAAGGTTGCAATAACGAATTAGGTTTATTAGGAAATGAAAACTCGTGCTCAATATTTCCCAGTGGCTGTGATTGGAATGGGGAGTTTAGTAAGACGTAATAAAATATCTTTTCAGATCGGCAATTTTTGCAAATTGTTGGGAGTTGATTAGTTTGAAAAATCCAGAATAAGAGTGGATAAACAGAGCGGAGAGCGGAGGTATTGCGCTCTCCGCTCTGTTTATCCACTCTTATTCTGGATTTTCAAATTGACAGATTATTTAAAGGGCTACTTATTTTTTTTATCCAACTGCTGACCGGATCAATAAAATCCCCAGGCTAATGAGCGATATTGCCAATATAATTGCGCCTGCATAGATCAGGCATATCCATTTATTCGGAGCTGTCAATCCTTTGCCGGATGCAGCGGCAAAAAAACCGCCGGGAATTAAAATCGGTGCAAGACCAAACCCTATTCGCAACAAATGTTCCTGTATCGGATATTGTAATGTAAGCGAATCAATATAAAGTTGCGCAACACAAAATAGAATGGTAAACACGCCGGCATGCGCGTGACCCGCGCGAAAAAAAGCAGTCTGGAAACTTGTAAAAGGATTATTCTTTTTCAATAACCGGATGAGAAACAAACCACCTGATTCAACAGTCGCCATTGTGATGAAAACCGCGCCGGCATACAGCCGGGTGTTCATGGAGAGTTGCATAAAAGGTTAATTTTTGTCAATCAAATTTAATTTAAAAATCGGTGTCGAACAGGAATTGCAGTTTCATCAGCATAAATTTTCCGCCAGCTTCATTGATTAATTGCTAACTTAAATTCTGATTGAATTACAATTTCTATTTTTAATGATATGAATATGACCGGAAGGTTTACCAATAAGATAGCCATCATTACTGGCGCTGCAGATGGAATCGGCAAGGGCGTCGCTCTTCGTTTAGGTAAAGAAGGAGCAAAGCTGGCGCTGTTTGACATCAACGGTTCGCTATTGGAAAAAACCGTTACTGAATTTTCTGCAATGGGTATCGTTGCAAAAGCATTTTCTGTGGATATTAGCGACGAAAAGCAGGTGTGCGAAGCCGTTATACTCGTAGAAAAGGAATGGAAGACAGTTGACGTGCTTGTTCATGCAGCGGGCATCGTTGGTCCAACGAGTACAAAGATTACAGAATATAGCACCGCCGATTTTGATAAGATATATGCAGTAAATCTTCGCGGAAGTTTTCTCATTACAAAATATTCATTGGAGGTGATGAAAAAAACCGGAAAGGGTCGTGTGTTACTAATCGCTTCGATTGCCGGAAAAGAAGGTAACCCTGGAATGGTTGGGTATTCATCCACCAAGGCAGGCGTTATTGGATTGGTAAAAGGTGTCGCAAAAGAATTTGCCGATACCTCCATCACCGTAAATGGTCTTGCACCTGCCGTTATTAAAACAGCCATGAATGAAAATACTTCTTCGGAACAACTTGCATACATGACTGCAAAAATTCCGATGAATCGGCTCGGTACAATTGAAGAAGTTGCGGCGATGTGCTGTTATATTGTTTCCGACGAAAATAGTTTTTCAACAGGATTTATTTATGATATTTCCGGAGGAAGAGCAACGTATTGATGCGGATGTTTCCGACAACCTTTTAAACTCGAAAAAATTCTAATGAAGCATCAATGGAAATCTTTGCTACTCGTTTGTTTTGTATTTCTTTTCACCGGCTCTATCATTTGCATGAATGATGTACTGCTTCCCTCTTTGAAAACTTTTTTCAATCTTTCTTATACCCAGGCAACATTTATTCAGCAATCTTTTTTCCTGGTTTACCTGATATTTCCAATTCCTATCGCATATTATATTTCCCGCTACGGTTATAAGATGGCGTTAGTAACGGCGCTTGTGGTTATGAGTGGTGCATCGGTGATTTTTTTACCGGCTTTTTATTTTTCATCGTATGTACTTTCTCTGGTTGCGATCTTTGTGATCTCGATCGGTGTTACGCTGGTAAATGTTGCAGCTAATCCTTTGGCGGCATTGCTCGGCGATCCTTCCGGTTCCCATGTGCGCGTTAATATCGTGCAGCTATTCAGCAGGATCGGCTATTCGCTCACTCCCATATTGGCCACGCGATTGATCTATGGCAACAACGCTAACAACTTTCATATTCCTTATCTGATCATTGGCGCTGGGGCATTCCTGTTAGCAGTTGGTATTTTCTTTTCTGCAATGCCTTCGATGAAACCTGCCATGCTGAAAGGTTTTTCTTTTTTGTCGATTGTGCGTGGATCGAGAAAATATCCGCAACTATTCTGGGGCGCGATCGTCATGTTTTTTTATATGGGTGCTGAAGCCTGTACTGCTGGTTTTTTTATCAGCTATTTGCATGAACCTGCTATTGCAAATTTCTCAGCGGATAAAACTGCTGAGTTTCTCACATATTATTATGTGGTGGCTTCGATATTTTCACTGGTCGGAATTTATTTATTGCAATTTATTTCTGCGGGGAGATTGGTGGCAATATTTGGTGTTGGCATGATCGTCCTTTACCTGCTGATCTGTTTTACTACGACTTCCTGGAATCCGTATTACATGGTTGGACTGGGTGTTTTTATTTCGATCATGTTTCCTTCTATTTTCAGTTTGGGTATTGAAGGCGTGGGTGATTTTACTGAGAAAGGATCTGCGCTGATTAATATTGCGATTGTCGGCGGCGCCGTTTTCCCTCCATTGCAGGGAATGCTGGCAGATTCAAAAGGCATCCAGGTATCTTATCTTGTTCCGTGTGCGTGCTTTGTGATTATTGTGATTTACGGATTGTTTTGTGATCGGCTACATCTGAAGCATAAAATGAAATTGGAAACATCGGGAGAAAGAATATGATGCGGTGTTTCAGTTTGATTTTTTGAGAGGTGGAGGGTATGGGGTGTAGGGTATGGCGCACCTTATTTCATCTCAGGGTTTTTACTTTTTACCCTAGTCAACATTATTAATTAACAGCTTGCCATACCCTACACCCCATACCCTCCACCTCTCAAAAAATCAACTTCAAACACGTCTGAACAAGACTATATTTCCGGTGTATAATAAATTTTTTCTCCTTTCACTTTTATTTCGACATCTACTAAATATTTTCTAATTGCCGCTGTATCTACGGTTATGCCCAACCCCGGACGGTCAGGCGTGTGAATATAACCGTTAGTATCGGGCAGTATTTGTTCTTTACCGATTTCCCGGGCGAGCGATTTCAATTCTACCGGGTATTCGCTGATAAAATGTTTTTCCATACCGGAATACGATTGTAGAGATGCACTCAATGCAAGATGTGAAGTGAAAGTATGATTGACATAAATAATCTTTTTGGAAGCGGCAAGGTCTGCTACTCTTTTTGCAACACTGATCCCGCCGATTCTTCCTGCATCTATTTGTATAAAATCAAGTCCCGCATAATTAATCATCGCTTGTGCCTGCACAAAATTATTACAACCTTCTCCGCCTGCGATTGGAATTTTTGGATGCGAAGTCGACAATTTTTTATACGCATCAAGTGCACCGTTGATAAATGGTTCTTCAAACCAATAAGCGTTGATATCATTAAGGGCAGACAATCTTTCCTGCGCATTGGAAATGTTCTCACGGAAAACGGTCCCCGCATCGATCATGAGATATGCATCTTTGCCAACGCCTTCACGGGCAGCCATCAAATGAGCAATATCATTTTCTTTTCCGGATTTTCCAAAAGGCCCCCATCCGAATTTTACCGCTTTATATCCTGCAGCGTTTGTGGCTTTTGCTTTTGTAAATGTTTCTTCGGCATTCTCACCAAAAAGTTGTGAAGCGTATGGAAGTTTTGGGAACTTTTTTTGATAACCGAGCAAACGATATACTGGTTCATTCATTTTTTTCCCAAGCAAATCCCATAACGCGATATCGATTCCTGAAAGTGTATGATCTGCCTGCAGCAGATCCAAAGAATTTTCATGCACTGCATCAGAAATGCGTTGTATGTCTTCAGCTCCATCGATATTTTTTCCTTCAATCGAATATCGTAAAGGTTTGCATGCACTATGCGACATCGGACATACATAACTCGCGATACTCGTTAGCGGAGAGGCTTCGCATTCGCCCCATCCTTCATATCCTCCGGCCCTGATGCGGACCAATAACGCATCCTGGCTGCCATCGCCGATATCCAACACTTCTGGCATACTCAGGTAAAAAAAATCTACGGATTCTATTTTCAAATCAATGAGTTTAAAAAGTTATAGTCAATCCGCCATCCACTGTGATTACCTGTCCCGTGATATATGAAGCATCTTTTCCGGCGAGAAAAAAAGCCACACCTGCAATTTCCGAAGCCTGTGCCGCTCTACGCAAAGGCAGATGATGTGCATTCACATAATTGTTTTTGAACCATTCCGATTCCAATTCACTTTCTCCATCAACAATTGACATTGCTGTATCTACAAATCCCGGAGCAATTGCATTCACCAAAATATTTTTATCCGCAAGTTCCACCGCCATTGCCCTGCAAAATTGATTGATCGCAGATTTTGCCATTGAGTAACTGCTCGCTCCATTTTCTGCTCTTGTTCCGTGAATGGATGTAATATGAATAATTCTTCCCCCTCCTTTCATGAATTGCGCAGCGAGTCTGGAAGTCAGAATGCATCCGTTGATCATGATATCAAAAACATTTCTCCATCTTTCCAGGGCCATATTAATAGGATCGGTCTTTTCGCTTACTCCCGCACAATTCACCAATGCATCCAGCCGGTTCCATTTTTCGCGGATCAAATTTTCGCCTTTTGCCATGTCTTCCTTGTTTGAATAATTTCCATGAAGCAATAAATGATCTCCTTTTCCAAGTTCGTTCATCAAAGAGGAGAGTCCATTTGCATTGATATCATTCGCGCAAACATCATATCCTTCTTTGGCAAACCTGGTGGCGGTGGCTCTGCCGATGCCGGATGCGGCACCCGTGACGAGTACTTTGGGTCTATTCATGTGATGGTATATAATTCTTTTTTTCTCCAGCGAAAATTTTTACAGAGGTAGTCAGTTCTTCGCCTGCGTTTAAAATAGTGCATTGCTTTTTTTGTTTGGCCTCACTCACACTAATCGGCATTGCACTGCAAGGTTCGAGTATGACGGTATAATGATTCAGAAATCCGCCATACGAGGCGAAATACCATTCATACGGAAATATCTTTTTATCATAAGAATAACTGAATAATGTTTTGTCATCTTTGCTCAGCAACTGCATTTCCGCAATAGAAATATCATAGAGGTAAAAAAAATCCATTGAATTATTATTGGGAGGAATAATAGAAGCATTGATTCCTTCGATCATTGGCCAATCAAATTCGTTGGTATCTGTAAATCTTGAATATTGCGGATCTACTACTTTTCCATGTTTCGCATTTGTTATTATTTTGTCTCCAGCTTCAACATTTAAAGCTGCGTGTAATTTCCATAAGAAATTTCTTTGTGACTGTGTTGTATTTTTTATTTTATAACTAATATGAATAACCGGAGAACTCTCATCCGTCCAAATTGTTTTTTCGTAATCAAGTCCGGATAATGGCAGATGGCCGTAGACGTGAATTTTTTCATTTGAGATTTTGTGATTTAGGACGCATGTCCACAATTCACCATGATCGGGATAGGAAATATGATCGATCGTTTCCGGAATATCATTAGGGATAAGCTCGTCTATGCCGCCCAAAAAATTGGAATCATAATCATCTCCGGGCTGATTAATTTTGAGAGAAAGATTTTTGTTGATCCATAAAAATTCTTTTTGCAGGGGAATATTGAAGATGCTTATTATTTTTCCGCCCAATTCCGGAGCAATGGACAGCGAAAGTTGATCGTTCTTGATTGTAAGAATTTCTATACCATTCTTTTTATCTGTAGAAATTATCATGGCTGATCAATCTTGATTTGTTCCTTCAAAAATATCCCTATTGATTTAATTCTTTGATTTTATTTTGGCACAAATTCTATGAGTCATAGACAACAAGAGTATGGAGATGAAATTACATTCCCAACGCATCTGAACTAATAGAAACTGCTTCAATTTGGACGAGGGTGCTTTTTGCCCTCGTATTATGAACGAGGGCAAAAAATCCGTATTTTCGCCCTCGTATTAAAAACGAGGGCGTTTGTTACTCTCGAAGTAATTTTGATATATGAACTTCAACGCAGAAAAACCATACAATAAGTTGCCACTGTTGCCACCCAAGGCAGACATTGAGAACAAAGCTATTTTAAAAAAAACAATAGCGGCGAGTCGTGCTTTATCCGAGTTGAAAGGCGCAATCACGAACTTGCCAAATCCAACTTTATTTGTTGATACTATAAACCTGCAGGAAGCGCAGGCTAGTTCTGCTATTGAAAATATTATCACTACACAAGACGAATTGTTCAAAGCAACAATTGTGGAAAAATATGACGGTAATCCTGATACGAAAGAAGTCATGCACTACAAAGAGGCGCTTTGGTTTGGGATTTCAAAACTCAATAAAAGACCTATTCTTTCCACCAATCTATTTATCGCTATTATGCAGATCATAAAGGAGAATCGGTCGGGGATTCGCAATTTGCCAGGCACACAATTGAAAAACCCGGTCTCTGGCAAAATAGTTTATACACCACCACAAGGTGAATCAATAATAAGAACCAAATTAAAGAACCTGGAAGATTTTATTCATGCTGAAGATGGAATGGATCCATTGATAAAAATGGCAATCATTCATTATCAATTTGAAGCGATCCATCCATTCTTTGACGGGAATGGGCGTACCGGGCGAATTATACTGTTGCTGTATTTAAAAATGACAGGGCTCATGGATTCACCGGCCCTTTATTTAAGTGATTATATAATCAGGCATAAAGATGAATATTACAAACATATCCGACAAGTAACCGAAGAACGAAAATGGAAAGATTGGATTTTATATATGTTGGATATGATTGAAAAAACTGCCAACAAAGGATGTAGGCAAATTTCTGAGATTGACAAACTAATGGATCAAATGTCAAAAGAAATTCAGAAAATACTTCCAAAAATTTATTCCAGGGAATTGATGGAGGGACTTTTTAAATTGCCTTATACAAAACGATCGCATCTTGAAAAAGCAGGACTCGGTAATTTAAAAACTGTAGGTAATTATTTAAAGGAATTAGAACAAAAAGGTTTTTTAAAAAGCGAGCAAGTTGGAAAAGAAAAACTTTATCTGAACTACAGGCTGTTGAAAATACTCAATAAAAGTACTCCTGCTGTTAGATAAATGCATAAATTGTTGACTGGAGATTTCATTAAAAAGAGTATTATCGCAACCATTTCGCATGTCCAAACAATGGCTCCAAAATAAAAAAATCGTAATCATCGGCGGCACCAGCGGTCTTGGTTTATCGGCTTCTCTTTCTTTCATTGAAGAAGGAGCGAAGATCGTTGCGCTTGGCAGGAATCCTGATCAGGAAAAGGAATTGAATAAACAATTTAATGATAAGGGAATTGTTATCATTGGCGATGCACGCGAAGAATCTAGTGCTGAAAAAGCTATTCAAGTTTGCATCGATCGTTTTGGCGGATTTGATGGATTATATCATGTGGCCGGAGGCAGCGGCCGTAAATTCGGAGATGCTCCTATGCATGAAATCACTGCAGACGGATGGAACCAAACCATTCAACTCAATCTTACAAGCATGATGTTTTCGAATAGAGCTGCGTTGAAATATTTTATGGACAACAAACAATCGGGAGCTATATTGAACATGGGTTCTGTGCTTGGTTATTCACCTTCTCCGAAATATTTTTCTACGCATGCATATGCCGCCTGTAAATCTGCTGTGATCGGCCTGAGCAAATCGCTTGCTTCTTATTATGCACAATATGATATCAGGGTAAATGTGATTGCCCCTGCGCTCGTGGAAACGCCCATGTCGAAACGCGCGACGGGCGATAAAGACATCATGCAGTTCGTTCATACCAAACAACCGTTGGATGGGGGAAGGATCGGTGTTCCTGAAGATGCAGACGGCGCTGCTGTTTTTTTATTATCGGATCATGCTAAATTTATCACCGGGCAAATTGTTGCTGTAGATGGTGGTTGGTCTGTAAGCGAGGGACAATATTAAATTAGTAACATGTCAAAAGCAGTTATTGGAATCGATTTGGGTGGAACGAGGATCAAATCAATAGCATTGGATAAGCAGGGAAATATTCTTGAGCAATTATATGAACCCACGCATGATGGCGATGATGCTGTCTGGAAGCAAGCTACCGCCGCTTGTATCGAAAAACTAAAAGCAAAACTTGGTACAGACGATTTTGTAATTGGGATTTCAGCGCCTGGTCTTCCAAACGAAAAAAATTCTGCTATTGCGTATATGCCTGGCCGTTTGCAGGGACTAGAAAATTTTGACTGGTCTTCTTTATTCAATCGAAAAACATGGGTATTGAACGACGCGGTAAGCGCGATGATGGCCGAGGCAAAATTGGGAGCAGCAAAAGATAAAAAGCATGCGGTGTTGATTACGTTGGGAACAGGTGTTGGCGGCGCCATTCTTATCGATGGTAAACCATACCAGGGAAGTTTTCAAAAAGCAGGCCATATCGGCCACATCACTTTGCATCATGAAGGAGAGCCCGATGTTACCGGTATGCCGGGAAGCCTGGAAGATGCAATCGGGAATTGCACCATTCAAAAAAGATCACACGGAAAATTTAAGGATACACATTCTTTGCTCGAAGCATATCGCAAAGGCGATCATTTTGCACGTACTGTGTGGCTTACATCAGTTCGAAAATTGGCCGTCGGAATAGCTTGCGTTACGAATGTATTGTCGCCGGAAATTGTTATTCTTGCCGGTGGTATCACCGAAGCAGGTGAGGATTTATTTGAACCGTTGGATCATTTTATGGCGCTTTACGAATGGCGCGCGGGCGGTAATAAAACAGCAATCATCAAATCACAATTCGGAGATATGGCCGGAGCAATAGGTGCAGCCTGTTTTGCTTTGACACAAGATAAATGATGGAAAATTTGCGATTTAGAGATTTTGTGATTTCTTCAATCGCAAAATCTCTAAATCGCAAAATCTCTAAATCAAAAAAACTATTTTTAATCATGAACGTGATCAAATCTTATGTTGACAAATGCCGCATGATTGCCGACAAAGTGGAGGCGCAGCAAGATAAAATTGCCACTGCAGCAAAATGGTTTGCGGAAAGCATCCTTGTAGGAAGAGTGGTGCATGTGTTTGGCACCGGGCATAGTCGCATTATGGTGGAAGAGATGTGGCCGCGTTACGGATCTTTTCCCGGCTTCAACCCGATCGTGGAGTTGTCGCTCACATATCATAATAATGTAGTTGGAGCTAACGGTCAGCGACAAGCGATGTTTTTGGAAAATGTGCCCGGGCTCGCAGATCGCATCCTTCGCAATTTCGGATTAGATAAAAAAGATACGGCGCTTGTGATTTCTTCCAGCGGCTGCAACCTGGTGCCGATTGAAATGGCTGAGCAATTCCAAAAAAGAGGAATCAAGGTAGTCGTACTTGTTTCAAAGGATCATCTTGAAAAATCTACGAGTAAAAGAGCTGATGAAAAAAAATTGGTTGATTTTGCCGATCTTGTTTTAGATACAGGCGCGCCTGTGGGTGATTCAATGATATATATTGATGGATTGGAATCGCCGGTATCTCCGGGTTCCACCGTTGGAGGAGCGATGGTAGTAAACTGTGTGAAGGCAGAAGTTGCGCGCATACTCACGGAAGCGGGCCAGCCACCGAAGGCGCTGGTCGCAACGAATATTGTTGGTGCAGCAAGAGCCTCTGCAATTTTTGAATCTGCCTATGATGAACATGCGCATCGTATGGCGGAATTGTATCGCACGGCAGGAAATTAATTTCAAATCATTATCAATAAAAAATGAAACAACAACCCATTCGCACTACTGTAATCGGAAGCTATCCATTTCCCGGATGGCTTGAATTTGCTGTTCGTCATCTCTCGCAATTTGGTGCGGCCGACATTGAGGAAATGATTGAAGATGCGGTGATCGCCGCTGTGCACGACCAGGTGGCAGCAGGATTAGATGTGATCACCGACGGAGAACAAACACGTCTCGATTTCAATCTTTCTTTTTACGGTTATATCCACGGTATACAAAATAATGAAACGGAAACAAGAAAATTTGGTCCGCCTGCACATGATCAACGCGGTAAAAATGATATTGTTGGTGAATTGAAAGCGCCCAGAGGATTGGGTGTTGTGAAAGAATATCTTCGATTAAAAAAATTGGCGCCAAAAGGTCCAACGCTGAAAGCAAGTATTCCTGGTCCTTATACTTTGAGCGGAAGATTGCTTCCAAATGAAAAATATAAAGATCGGTATGCAATCACAGAAGCATTGCTCCCGATTATCAGTAAGGAATTGGAAGACCTGGTGGCAGCAGGATGTGAAGAGATCACCGTTGATGAACCATCGATGAGTTGCTACGCATATAAAGAGGACACAAAAAGATTTGTAGACATTTTCAATCGCACCATAAAAGCTGTTGTAGGAAAATGCAGGCTCTCCACGCACATGTGTTTTGGAAATTTTAAAGGCAGGCCAGTCGGTTATCGAAGCATCAAACCAATGCTGCCTGATTTTCTCAACCTCGACGTGAATGAAATTCATATCGAAATGGCGAATAGGGAATTTGCAGAAATTGAATTGTTGAAACCTTTCGCAGAAAAAATGGATGTCGCTGTCGGTGTCATCGACGTAAAAAATTATTATATCGAAACGCCCGAAGATGTTGCCACACGAATTAAGAATTGTCTCAAGTATGTGCCCGCAGAAAAATTATCCGTAGCGCCAGATTGCGGATTAAGCCAGACTGCTCGTTGGGCATCGAGACAAAAATTGATCAATATGGTTAAAGGCGCCGAGATTGCAAGAAAACAATTATAAAGAATGTCACTCAAGCCTGCCAGGATAAAAGACGAAAATCTTCTTGCCGAAGTAGAACAATACATGCATGATGAAAATAAATTTCATCTGTGGTGGTTGGGACAAAGCGGGTACCTCTTATTGTGGAAGGGACAGAAAATTTTAATCGACCCATATCTTTCCGATTCACTCACAAAAAAATATGCCGATACAAAAAAACCGCATATACGTATCAGTGAGCGCGTGATCGATCCTTCTTTGCTGAAAAATATTTCAATCGTTACATCGAGTCACAATCACACCGATCATCTCGATAAGGAAACATTGGTTCCTATACTAAAAAATAATCCCGGTATTTTATTTATTATCCCCGAAGCAAATCGGGATTTTGTTTGTGATCGTGTAGAGATGCAAAAAGAATTTCCGGTTGGATTAACCGATGGACAAACCATTACCTCTGGTGAATTTTCTTTTCATGGAATTCCTGCAAAACACAATGAGATCGAAAGAGACGAACATGGGAATTCTAAATTCATGGGATATGTTATCCGTTTTGGTCCCTGGAGTATTTATCATAGCGGTGATACATTATGGTTTGAAGGAATGGAAAAATTATTAGAACCTTTTCATGTTGATGTTGCGATCTTGCCAATCAATGGCAATGATCCATCACGAGGCGTTGCCGGAAATTTAGATGCAAGGGAAGCTGCCGAATTAGGAAAAGCAATTGGTGCGGGAAGAGTGATTCCATGTCATTACGATATGTTTACGTTCAATACTGCAGATCCGAAAGATTTTCAAGAGGAAGCGAAAAAAATTGGACAGGCTTATGAGATATTAGAACTCGGCGGGCATTACAGCAGCTAGTTGTTAGCTGGATTTTTTGATATTGAAATTTGGGGATTTTGTGATTTCTTACAAATCGTAAAATCCCCAAATCTCAGTATCAAAAAATTACAAAAGAAACCTTGTGCAATTTTTTCATCTTATTAGCATCATTCAAGAATAATCAATAGCTTTAAAGTTCCTTACAACACCTGCCGCACTCAAAATTATCAAGCTGACTTATGGCAAGGATCGGGCTGCTCGTCATTCTCTCCGTTATTTTATTTTCCTGCGCGAAAACAGGTAATAGGCCAGGTGCAATATTACCCACGCCTCCAACACCTACGATTAGTAATTTTAGTCCGGATACCGGAAACGTTGGTACCAAAGTGGTCATTACCGGATATAATTTCAGTCCCGACGCCTCCGGCAATCTAGTACGCGTTAACGGAGTAATTGCCACCGTCGATTCTTCTACAAAAAATACTTTATTCGTGACAGTTCCTGAAACTGCAACGAGTGGTCGCATATCCGTAACCGTTAAAGGAAAATCATTCACCAGTATCCAGACATTTGTGGTATTGAGAGGATCGTGGGTGCAAAAGGCAGATTTCGGTGGCAGCGCCCGGGGAAAAGCCGTTGGTTTTTCCATTGGCGGAAAAGCGTATATACTTAACGGTTATTCTTCTTCGGGATGGGAATCTGACTTTTGGGAATATGATAGTACAACAAACCTATGGACTAAAAAAGCTGACTTCGCCGGCTTGGGCAGAGAGCGATGTGTTGCTTTTGCAATCGGCAATAAAGGATATGTTGGATTGGGTTATAATGATGCAACTGGCGAACACAAAGATTTGTGGGAATACGATCCCGCATTGGATCACTGGACACGAAAAGCAGATTTACCTGGCGATGCGCGTGAAGCGGCCATCGCGTTTGGATTCGATGATAAGGGATATGTTGGATTGGGCGTGAGTAAAACCATCGATTCTAATTATAAAGATGTCTGGAAATATGAACCGGCAACGAATCAATGGACACGCATGAATGATTTTCCGGGATCAGCATCATGGCTGGCTTCTACAACTTCCATCGATACACTCGGATATGTTTTATTTGGTGGAACGGATCCGTCTCATGCTGGTAAACAATTCTGGCAATACAATTCACTCTCCGATCAATGGACGCCATTGGAAGATTTTCCCGGGGGCCCAAGAGTTGGAGGAACAATATTTCCGATCAACAAAAAATTATATGCCGGACTCGGTTCTGATCTTGTCAATCGTTATGGCGATATGTGGGAATTCAATCCCGGTAATTTAAGTTGGGAACGACGGGCCAATTTCCCTGATTCGGCAAGATCGGATCTTATCGGATTTGCAATCGGCAACAATGGCTATGTTGGCACCGGCTACTCTAATACAGGTGCATCATCAAAAGATTTCTGGCAATTTATTCCGTGATCGAAATCAGAGCGAGCAAAAGTGAGAGTGAACTCGGATGGTGAGCGAAGTCGAGCCACGCCTCACCAGCCAAAAAAATTTCATCGCAACCTTACACCATTTCGTCGCAACATTTTCAAAATCCCGTTCAACCAAAATATATTTAAGAGCTAATAATGCCTTAATTTACCAAAAACTTTGCTGTATGGATATCAAGAGAAAACTTCCGATTCCAATTTTCGCATTGTCGCTGATTGTAATTTTTGCTGCGTTCAGTTCGATCAAAAACACAGCTCCCGCACTTGACAAAATAAAAGTAGAAGGCGGTGATATTTCGGGCACGGTTAATTCTTCCGGTGACGTTCATATTTTCAAAAATATTCCATTTGCTGCGCCGCCTGTTGGCGCCCTTCGCTGGAAAGCGCCACAGCCTGTTATTCCATGGACCGGCACAAAAATCTGTGACAAATTCGGTGCAAGTCCGATGCAAGCTAGTCCGGCTCCATTTAGTATGTGGACAGAAGAATTTTTAATACCAAAAGAACCCATCAGTGAAGATTGTCTGAACCTGAATGTGTGGACGGGTGCATCATCTGCGAAAGAGAAAAGACCTGTGTTAGTATGGATTTATGGTGGCGGATTTTCGAGCGGTGGAAGTGCGTGCCCGATTTACGATGGCGAAGCGATGGCAAAAAAAGGAATTGTATTTGTAAGCGTTAACTACCGGGTAGGCGTATTCGGATTTTTTGCGCATCCGGAGTTGACAAAAGAATCTGGTGTAAATGCTTCGGGTAATTATGGATTGATGGATCAGATCGCAGGTTTGAAATGGGTTCAAAAAAATATCAGCGCTTTTGGTGGAGATCCTGCAAATGTTACGATCGCGGGACAGTCTGCCGGTTCAATGAGCGTGAATTGCCTGGTTGCATCGCCACTTGCAAAAAATTTATTTACAAAAGCTATTGGTGAAAGTGGCGCCAGTTTTTCCAATAATAATTTGTCGCTGCAAAAAGCAGAAGAAGCAGGACAGAAAGCAATGCAATCACTCAATGCATCTTCTGTAGCAGATCTTCGTAAAATTCCTGCAGATGAATTGTTGAAAAAAATGCAAGCTTCACGCGGACCGATCATCGATGGATATGTTTTACCAGATGCAATCGTAAATATTTTTACCCAGGGAAAAGAAAATAAGGTGAGCCTGATAACAGGATGGAACCAAGACGAGGGATTTTTGTTCGGACCAGTGAAGAATGCCGCTGATTTTACAAAGGAAGCCAATGAAAAGTACGGCGCAGACGCAGCGACTTTTCTAAAATATTATCCTGCGAATACAGATGCAGAAGCTGCAGCTTCGCAACTAAATGTTTCCCGCGACCAGATTTTTGGCGCACAGAATTATACCTGGGCAAATATTCAAAGCGCACAAGGAACTAACGTATATGTATACCGCTTTACACGCAAGCCACCGGCTACCGGCGAGTATGTGAAATACGGAGCGTTTCATACAGGAGAAGTTCCTTATGCATACGACAACCTGCAATTTGTAAATCGCCCATGGGAACCGGTGGATCATGAGCTCGCAACAATTATGTCATCTTATTTTGCAAATTTTGCGAAGACCGGAAATCCAAATGGAAAAAATTTGCCGGTATGGGAAGCATATAAAAATCCTGATAAAAAAGTGATGATCCTCAGTGAAAAACCTGAGTCAAAAACAATTCCTGACAAAGACATGCTGGATTTTTTATTTAGGAAGATGTCGGGGAAATAAACAACTATTTGTCACTGTAAGTTTCGAATGGCGATTTTTCTTTGCGATTTTGCGTCTTTGCGTGAAATATTTCTCGCAAAGACGCAAAATCGCAAAGAAAAATCGTCGTTTGTGCATTTTCCATAACTTCATACCAATAGAATTACCTAGAAAAAATAACTCAAAAGGTTTACCCATAAAACATCTTGTCAAATGAAAAGAAGAACATTTCTTAAAAATGCAGCTACTGTTTCTGCCATATCAATTTTAAAACCTTCCAGTGTTTTTAGTTATAAAGCCAACTCTGCCGTGCAACTGGGATTGATCGGATGTGGCAATCGCGGAACAGCCGTGATCTCCTCGATATCTGCCAATACAAATACCAATATCGTTGCGATGGCTGATATTTTTGATGATAAATTGCAAACAGCGAGACCGGTTCTAAACAAATTGAATGCGAATAAAAAATTTGCGGAAATAAAATCTACAAGCATTTACCAGGGCTCCAATGCATATATGAAATTATTGGAGAACAAAGATGTGGATGCTGTACAAATTTCTTCTCCGGCATATTCTCATCCCGGTTTCCTGGAAGCCGCTGTTGCAGCAGGAAAACATGTTTATTGTGAAAAGCCCGTTGCTCCGGATGTTACAGGATGTAAAAAAGTATTGGCGATCGGAGAAAAATTAAATGGAAAACAAAGTGTAGCGATCGGTTTTCAGATAAGGCATGCATCACCGTATGTTGAGATGGTGAAAAGGGTACAACAAGGCGATATCGGTGATCTGATAACAGTACAGCTATATTATTTTTCTTCCGGTACAGAAATTCATCCTTTCAAAAATGTTTCTGATGATGAATTCCGCATTCGCAATCATTATCATTTTCAGGCACTGTCTGGCGGAATTTTATTGGACCAGGGAATTCACATGATCGATGTTTGCAATTGGGCATTGAAGGGACATGCGCTTCAGGCTTTTGGTAAAGGCGGAAGCAAAGATGGTCCGGGTGTTGGTGATACTTGGAATAATTACCAGGTGCTTTATCAATATCCAGATAATATCAACGTAAGTATTCATTCAACACAAATTGGTCCGTCATTTGGCGATGTTTGTTGCCGCTTTGTTGGTACTACGGGAATTGCTGAAGCACATTATAGTGGCGGTGTATTTATCAATGGAAAAAATCCATGGGATTCCGGTGTTGCAAGAAGTGAAGCAAAACTTACGCCCGAGCAAACTGCTTCGGGAGTTTTTCTTTCTTCTTTACACGATGCAGATGCGAACAAAGAAATTGCGTTCATCAATAGTATTCAATCCGGAAATTATTTGAATGAAATAAAACAAGGGGCCGAATCAACATTGACTGCTATTACCGGGAGAATGGCCGCCGAATCAAAAAAAGAAATGACCTGGGATGAAGTGCTTGCATCGAATGAACGCCTGGATCCAAAATTAAATCTGGCGCAATTTGATAAGAAGTAGGATCGATTTATTTTATCTTGGTTCCTTTGTGTATTCGTGGTTAC
>JAFDYD010000057.1:50409-53179 GCA_018267615.1 Bacteroidota bacterium
GTAACCACGAATACACAAAGGAACTGCAAAAAATAAAAAGGGGATTTTGAGATTTTCGAAAAATCTCAAAATCCCACAATAAAAGAATATTCTACAGGCTTTTGATATAAGCCGCGCTGTCTTTGAACGTATCAAAATTCATTTCAACAAAAAAGTTTTTTACGCCGCCGGTTTTTGCTGCAGCGAAAAATCCTTTCCAGTCGATAACTCCTTTTCCCACGGGAGTTTCTTTTTTATCAGTTGTCCAATCCGACAAATGCGCTGAAATAAATCTTCCCGGATATTTTTCAAAATAAGTGGACGCCTTATAACCGAGGTTGATCACTTCCGTCTGAAATTGCATTTTTACGAGTTCAGGATTGAAACGTTTCATCAACACATCGTATATCAATTGTCCTTCCAGCATATTGAATTCAAATTCGTGATTATGAAAACCACATTGCATGCCGGCTTGTTTTATCTTTTCCCCTGCGGCATTTAATTTGTCAGCAGCATCTTCATAATCTTTTACCGTTGCAGTTTTCGGCAACCAGAAAGTGGAGCATATCATTTGCGTGAAGCCCATGTCTTTGCCAAATTGAATACTTGCATCCAACGTATCGGTAAATTCTTTCAATCCAAAATGACAACTCTGACAAGTAAGACCAGCGTCATTGATCGTCTGTTTTATTTCGGAAGGTTTTTTATCTGCCAAAAACCCAAAACCAATTTGTTTGTATCCCTGTGGCGAACAAAGTTCAACGTACTTGTATCCGAAATCTGCCATGGTTTTTAAAGTGCCGGGAAAATCTTTTGAAAGCCTGTCGCGGATAGGAAATGTTTGAAATCCCAGCGGAATATCAGCGTATTTGAAAATGGAATTTGCAAACAAATGTTGTGGTAATTGCGATAATGCCAATGCGCCGCCAATACCCATTGCACCTTTATTGAGAAAGTCTCTTCGGTTTAATTTTTTCATGATGTTTTTTTAAGAACCAGGAAATAAATTTTAAATGCTAGCAGGATCCCAACCTTGCCTGTATTCACGTGATAAATATTTATTCGCGTCCTGCACGTTGGTGATCGACTTACTAGCGGCATCATACTGTAACAATTTTCCTGTGCGCAGGGAAACAGCATATAGGTTGATTGCTTCTGTTATATATTCTGCTTCCATAAAATTGCCAGGATACTGAACGCCGGTTTTGCATGCATTCACAAACAAAGGCAATGCCTGTGAAGTTTGTTCAACCTGGTTACCTGGTTTATCATTGGTAGTAGCCGGCGCCATTTTTTTACCCGAAATTATTTGTGGATTTTGAACGTTGAATCCTGCGAGAATTTTTCCTTCGTCGCCGACAAACATCATTCCTTCGGTTGGCATTTCTTTATTCGCTTCAATCAATTCAATTGGTCTTGGAGGTCTCATGCCACCATCATACCAACATAAATCAATAGCCGGACGATTTCCATTTGCAGGATATTTGAAACGAACCGTACTCGCCATTGGGAAAGAGAAATCATTTTTGATTTGGAAAGGAACGGGATCATGCATACCTACAACATGACTCAGGTTTGGTTCCACTACAGTGGGTGATGTTAATTTCAAAGCGTTGAACACTGTCCACAAACTATAGTGACCCATATCCGCCATCGATCCGCCGCCGAAATCATACCAGCCTCTGAACACCATATTCGTATAATTTGGAGAATAAGGACGGTCAGCTTCTGGTCCTAACCATAAATTCCAATCTAGTCCGGAAGGAACTGGAGGATTATCTGTTGGTAAAGTCGGATACTGCGGCCATACGGGACGGTTAGTCCAGTTGTGCACTTCCTGTAATTTACCGATAGCGCCAGCATTTATCCAGGCCATTACTTGTTCCATTGAACCATTCGAATCCCATGGAATCAAATGCGTGATCACTTTTGGATTGTTGTGGTTATATTCAATTACTTTTTTTCCTTCGAGTAAACGATTAGAAAGTGGTTTGTGTACCAACACATGTTTGCCTCTCTTGATAGCAGCAATGGAAAAAACCCCGTGCAGGTGATCCGGTGTCATGATCTTCACCGCATCGATATCTTTTTCTTTGTCGAGCAACTGACGGAAATCTGCATACGAAGAGCAGCCGCCATATTTTAATTCTGGATGAACATTTGCGTAATAGGTATCGACAATAGATTTACCATTGTCTCTTCCGCCCGGAACAGCATTGTCGCCACCCGGCTCCCAATCTGCTTTCTTAATCGTTTTACGAACTTCGCTTTTGAGCCAGTCTTTGGCCCAGTCTCTATAACCGACCGCATCTTTGTTTGGATCGCAAACTGCGCTTACGCGTATCTGTGTGTTAGCCAGCAAAGGCAAAAGCTCACGGATACCTTGAGTGCCTATTCCGATATAGGCCAGGTTTATTTTATCGCTTGGCGCCACAAAATTTCTTCCACCAAGTACGTGACGCGGAAGAATCGTAAAAGCAAGTGCGCCGGTTGAAATTACTTCAACAAATTTGCGGCGATTGATCTGAGAAGACTGATTTGAGTTTTCTGCTGAATTTTCACTCAAATTTTCGTTTTGAGGAGCAGGCGTGTTTTGTGTAGTCTCGGTTCCCATATGTGCAATTTTTATTCGTTTTAGGTTGTCTTAAAGGTATGGATTTATGACGAAAAAAATTCTCCGGATCGATTCGATACTAAAAATATACCCGTTTATTTTTTGAATTCACCGATTGAGGGATTTGTATTCGTGTTTTTTGGATTTTTGTTTTTGAACCATGATGAAAAGATTGAA
>JAFDYD010000057.1:53238-65478 GCA_018267615.1 Bacteroidota bacterium
TTCAATCTTTTCATCATGGTTCAAGACCCGAATTCTGTAAAAATTTTGAGTAAGCTGACTATGCAGGATACTACTGGCTATTATAATTTCGCCTTCAAAAAACGGCAGAAGTTGTGGTAATCCGGAGTGGTGGATATTATAATTTTTTTTTCACCACATAGGCGCATAGGAAAATAGTTTCACATAGAGTATATGTTAATGATAAGTATGTTTTACGAATTGACAAAAGCGATGCGAACAATTGGAGAATAATTAGTGTTATTTTTCCTCGGGAGAAAAAGTTTAAATCATTTGTATGGATGACAGGTTTCGAAAACATTTTCGATTTGATCTGAAAAAAATGGGCGTTGTCGATATTACCGACAGGAAAAAATTAAATGAATTATTGAGTGCATTGCATCCCGATACGCCTGCCATTTGGGGAGAAATGAATGCGCAGCAGATGATAGAACATTTGATAAGACAGGTTGAATTTACGAATGGAAAACGTGTAACGGCATTGACAATTCCTGAAGAAGAGGCAAAGCGAAGAAAAGAATTGCTTATCTATACAGATTTCGCCCTTCCCCGTGGAATAAAAGGAGAGCCACCGGATCCTTCAGATGTTACAAGATGTAAAAATTTGCCGGAGGCGATCGCCCGGCTAAACAAGGAGCTCGATGATTTTGAAAAATATTTTAAATCAGAAAATATCACCGCGATTCATGGCGGCTTCGGTCCTTTGAATTTTGAAGAATGGATTATCTGGCATGGAAAACATTTTACCCATCATTTTAAGCAGTTCGGGTTGATAGGAGATTTGTGATGCTTTGTTGATGGGTGGATGGGAAATCCCTAGCCAACTTCATTAAGTCCTTCATGCATATTATCACCTAACTCTCAGTTCCACTTTTTTGCCCAGGCCCATTTCAAGAATGCGGTAAAGCGTCGAAAGCTGTATGTCAGTTTTCCCATTCTCAATTCTTGAGATAAAACTTTTCTTTGCTCCAATTTTATCTGCTAATTGCTCCTGTGTTAATTTAGCCACGTGTCTTTCGTTCTTAATTAATTCACCAATAAGGAATGCTTTGGCCTTTATCTCAAATTCAATTCTTTTTAAAGTTCCGCGTTTACCATAACGCTTGTCAAGATGCTCATTAAAAGTTGTAATATTTTTTTTCTTTGCAGCCATTATCAATTTATTTATTGTCAAAATATTCGTTCATTAATTTAACAGCCATTTCAATCTCAGATCTTGGGGTCTTTGCTGTCTTTTTTTGAAAACCATTAAAAAGAACAACAACTTTTCCTTTGTCAAAACAGCAGAAAATTCGAAAGATATTATTTCCAACCTCAACCCTGATTTCGTAAAGTCCTTTTTGACCTTCTATATGCTTTAAGAATTTTTCAGGAACACGTTCAGCATGTGTTAGTAAAAAAAGCACATAATCTATTTTCTGCTTTACTTTTTCTGTTTGCCTTTCAAAAAATTCATGGAAGTAATGGCGGTAGAATATCAACTCTCTAATCTGTTCCATGGGGCAAGGCGTTTAAACAAAGTTAACTTAAAATGGAACAGGGAGCAAATTAAAAATTGTTGCTTTAACAATGAAAGATTAAACTACCACATACTACTATATATGTAACTCAAGTAAACGGGGAAAAAATAGCTTTTTTTTCAAAGTTTGAGACCAGCGGACTGTGCTTCTGGTAAATGTTGGCTGAAAAAAATTCATCAATCTGAATTAAAACTTTGCGTTTTTGCGTCTTTGCGAGAACACTACTTCTCGCAAAGACGCAAAAACGCAAAGTAGAAAAATTGTTAGGACTTATTCCTACAACTTCCTCACACGAATATTCTTAAACATCACTTTCTGTCCATGATGCTGTATCATGATAAGTCCGTTTGTTTGCGTACCATAACCCGGATTATTTTTGAATTTACTTTCTGCCAGTAATTTTTTCATTTCCGGCGATCCGTTTTCATATTCCACAATTTTTTTCCCATTGAGCCAGTGCTCAACATGATTTCCCTTCACGATCAATTTCGCATTATTATATTCTCCGATCGGTTTCAACGTTTTATTGGTTGGAATGATCAGATCATACAAAGATCCGGCAGAGCGTATCGGTGCCTTATCATTAAAATTGATATCATCCAATATTTGCATTTCATAATTATCGAGCCAGTTGGGACTATTTCCATTTCCTGATTCGTGCGTAAGATTTTCATGAACATGATAAAACACACCGCTATTACCAGCTTCGGTAACGGCCCAATCCAATTCCAATTCAAAATCTTTGTATTCGTCTTTTGTAACGAGATCGACATTCGGAACGCCGGTTTGCGCAACAAGTGCTCCGTTTTCAACTTTCCATGCCTGGTCCGGGAAACCTTTCATTCCGTAACCACGGATTTTATCGGTTGAATGTCCATCAAATAAAACGATCCATTTGCCTTGCGCATTACTGATAGCAGGCATGCAAGCCAATGCCATGATGCAATAGAAAATAGCCTTTTTCATAAAAGAAAAATTGTTTGTTTAAAAAAGTGATTTTTTACCAAGAAGTTTTCCTCGGGTAGATTAGGCTTTGGCAATTGGTGTAGGTTACTGTTTGAGTCGACAATTGTCTGAACCGGGATTTTAAACGATTTTACTGATTTAACTAATTGAAAATCTTTCTTCTTTGAGTTTTAACGCTTTTACGAGAAACAATTTTTTCTGACAAAGGCGCTAAAAAACGCAAAGAAAATCTATATCAGCTAAATCAGTTAAATCGCCCAAATCCCGGTTCAGACAACATCAGGCGGCCTATTAAACTTGCAGGTTCGGCCGCCTTTACTAAAGATATAGAAACCGGATTGTATTTTGATTTTCCTGAATAAAAAAATCAAATGCTATGCAATCTTCCCTAATTAAATATTGATTGTTTGCACCGGCGAATATCCAACCAATAAAATTGTAATCAGCAATATCCTCACTCCCTGATCCGTGCCCCTTTTTCCGCACCTTTTACCAACGGCGGTTCCCATCTTACTATCGGCAGCAACATTATTTCTAAGGATGGTGGAAAGTTTTACCTTAGTATTAATTTTGTTTCCTAATCAATTCTCTTGTTCAACTTACACGCCGAAATATTAAGCAAGTCTGGAAAAACGCGACAATTCTGTGTCGGCAGTTCTCTCATTACTACATACACATGCCGCACAAGAAATAAATTCGGCGATAACTGGAGTCATTATAATTATATCGCTTACGTTACCAAGGGAAGAAAAATCTGGCATTCTAATAACGGCTCTTTCGATTTGCGCGAAGGCGATTGCTTTTTTGTCCGCAAAGGCGCTTATATCATCGAGCATTTTTTTGAATCCCGGTTTTGCTTTATTCTTTTTTTTATGCCCGACGAATTTATTTGCGAGGTATTAAAAAGAAAATCGACGCCGCTTCATCGTTCGGGAAAAAAATATGACCCGATCATTCGCATCGATCCCAATGCGCCGGTACAGTTTTTTTATCAATCGATGATGTCACATTTCGACGCGTTTCATGAGCCGGATCCGTCTTTATTGGAATTGAAATTTAAGGAGCTGGTATTAACCATTGCCGATAATCCGGCTAATAGCGAATTGCTATCTTATTTCAGTTATATGTTGCAACAACCACAGTCGGTTTCTTTGCAAAATGTAATGGAAGATAATTTTTCTTTCAACCTGAAGCTTGAAGAATTTGCAAAATTGAGTTCGCGCAGTTTATCTGCATTCAAAAGAGATTTCCAGAAATTATACAATACTTCTCCCGGAAAATGGCTCATCGAAAAAAGACTGAACCACGCCCTTCACCTGCTTTCTAATTTGGGTAAAACCGTTGCTGAGGCTGCGTTTGAAAGTGGTTTCGAAAGTCCATCTCATTTCAGTCGCGCTTTTCGCCAACGCTTCGGCGTTTCACCTTTATCGATCAAACAACAAATTGCTGTTTGAACTTCTCAGTCAACTCTCTGGACTGTAGAGCAACGTTCAGGAAAAATCAGCGATATACTTTTGCGCTCGTAATTATTAAACACTATTTCTATGAGCACAAAAACAATTCAAGGAAAATTATGGAGTGTGGCTCCTATATATTGGTCACAGCATTTTGAACCTTGGTTCATGCCTATGTACAGTAAGGTACTGGATCAGCTGAGACTAAACGAAGATCAATTGATGCTGGATGCTGGTTGTGGCTCCGGTCTTTTTAGTTATCTCGCCATTAACACTGGCGCAGAAGTAATTGGTGTAGATGCGGCACCTGGTTTATTGGAAGTGGCAAGAAGACGCAATCCGAAAAATAATTTTTTGGAAGAAGATCTCGAGGCATTGCCATTCACAGAAAACAGGTTTGATGTAGTTACCGGATTCAATTCTTTTCAATATGCAGGAAATTTTCAAAGTGCATTAGCAGAAGCAAAAAGAGTATTAAAGCCAGGTGGACGATTAGTGATTGCGATTTGGGACAAACCGGAAATGAGCGATGCAACTCATGTGTTAAAGTCGATCGGAAGTTTATTGCCGCCGCCTCCTCCCGGAACACCTGGCCCTTTTGCACTTTCGGAAGATGGTAAAATGGAAAGCATACTTGCACACACCGGCCTGGAGCTTACTTATAAAATGAAAGTGGCTTGTCCGTTTCTTTACAGAAGTCTTACCGACGGAATAAAGAGTTTCATGGGAACAGGACCTGCGGCAGCAGCGATGAATACCAACAGCCAGCAAACTGTGGAAGCCGTTATCACAAAAGCGTTGGAATCGTTTCGTTTACCGGATGATTTTTATTTCCTGCAAAATAGTTTCCTGGTCTTTTTCGCAGAAAAATAATTTAAAAAAATAAAAATATTACAAAGCCTGGCGGGTCCCGCAGACAGTTAATGCACACGGACGGTAGTGCGGCGGCCCGCCAGGAATATGAACCAATAGTACCTCTTTTATCACGGACAAGCGCAAACCAAACTGAAATTACGGTTGTGGATGAACGTTAGGTTGATCACGCATTCCATTTAGTGACCATTGGCGCGCAATAATAATAGCTATGACCTTTCCTACTTTTAAATTAAATCTTATTCATATTGCCCCAAAAGCAATATTCATTTTTCTTATACCCGCTTTTATCCAAATCAACTTATGTAATGCCCAATCAAGTGTTACCGGGATTATCGTTAGCGGTAAAGACGCGCCTATCACGCATGCCAACGTGTTATTGCTTCAATCCAAAGATTCCTCATTGGTGAAAGGTATACTATCGGCAGATGACGGAAGTTTTGTTTTTGAAAATATACCACAAGGCATTTATCTCGTCACGTCTTCTTTCACCGGGTTTAAACAATTCTATTCTACTGTTTTTAGTATCGCCGATAACCGTATGACGAATCTCGGTAAACTTGTTTTGAGTGAGTCGTTTGTTGAAATGAATACGGTTACCGTTGTTGCAAAAAAACCATTGTATGAACAGAAGCAAGACCGGCTTGTCATCAATGTGCAGAACAGTATCACGGCTGCCGGTAATTCTGCGCTGGATGTACTTGAACGTTCACCGGGTGTCATAGTCGACCGGCAGAACAATTCTATTTCGATGAAAGGAAAAGAAGGTGTTGCGATCATGATCAACGGAAAAGTAAATTACATGCCTGCCAGCGCCGTGATTGAATTATTGCAGGGAATGAATTCGGGCAGCATAGAAAAAATCGAACTGATTACCACACCACCTGCGAATCTGGATGCCGAGGGACATGCAGGATATATCAATCTTGTTTTAAAAAATAATGATCATTTTGGAGTGAACGGTTCATATTCTGCCAATGCCGGATATAGTAATGGAGCAGTATTCGGAGGTAATCTGAATATGAATTTTCGTCAGGAAAAAATAAATATCTACGGCAACTTATCCTATTCGCGCGTTCAGAAACCGTTGCCGATTTACCTGCATGCGAGGTTTTCTAATGATAGAAATATCTTCGACAATTCCTTTGCAACAGATCGCAGTGAAACGATCGGCAATTTTAACGGAAGAATCGGGTTGGATTATCAGCTCAACAAAAAAACTGTTTTCGGGATTTTGATTTCCGGTTACGATAATCATTATGCGCAATCGGAAAACACCAATGCATATATGCTGAAAAATAATCAACTCGATACGTTCGCAAAACAATCAAACAGCGAGTTGAATCATTGGCAAAATATCAGCATCAATCTAAATATGCAACACGATTTTAGTGAAAGCAGCAGGTTGTCGGCCAACGTGGATTATATCTATTACAAGAATAACCAGCCAGTTCATTATTATTCGGCGTTCTATGACAATGTAAACAAATTTATATATGATCAAAAAAAGATAAGCACTAAGTCAACACCAATCAATTTTTGGATCGGCGCGTTGGATTATTCAAAAAAAATATACGGCAACCTGACGTTGGATGCAGGAGTGAAGGCAACCATCGCTGATTTTTATAATGACCTCGGCGTAGAAACATTTCAGCAAGGAGAATGGATAAGCGATCCTTCTTTAGCCGGACATTATACCATGAATGAAAATTACAGTGCGGCGTACACTTCTGTCGATTGGGCGCTCAATAAAAATACACACGCTAAAATGGGCTTGCGTTATGAATATACGAACACCAATCTTGGAAGTGCGCAGATTAAAAATATCGTTGACCGACATTATGGAAATTTATTTCCTGTTGTTACGATTTCACATTCGATCAATGATGACAACACAATCAGTTTGTCGTATAACATGCGTATCTCCCGGCCAACATTCAATAGCCTGGCTCCGTATATATATTATGTAAATGCAAATACGGTGATAACGGGGAATCAGGCTTTACAACCTTCTATTTCAAATACAATCGCCGTCGATTACTCATACAAGAAATATGTTTTGTCGCTCTCGTTTACAAATGAGTCCAACACCATCGCGATTTTTCAACCGTCGATCGATTCTGCGACAGGCAAAGTAATCCTGCGACCCGAAAATATCGACAATCAAAAATTAGCATCAGCGATGATCACAATCCCTATAGAAGTGAATAGCTGGTGGAGTATGCAATACAGTGTTACAGGATCGTGGCAGCAAATCGTTACGGCCATTACTAAACCTTTGAATAAAAATTTCATGAACGTGAACATCAATGCCAGCCAGACTTTCAAGCTTCCAAAGAGTTTTTCGTTGGAGCTGTCGGGATTTTATCAGTCGCGGCTTATGGAGGGAATTTATGTGCAAGATGCTTATGGGGCGTTGAATTTCGGGATCAGGAAAAAACTTGCGGGAACAAAAGGTGCAATCATTTTTTCCGCGAATAATATCCTTGTTACAAACGATAAAATTTTACACGCGAATTATCCCGGGCAAAACCTGGTTACAGATTTACATATCCGTTTTAATCAGCGGGTGTTTAGTCTCACTTATTCACGCAGCTTCGGTAATAACAAAATCAAGGAGAAAAGAGAAAGAACCACCGGCGCCGAAGATGAAAAAGGAAGGGTGCAGTAGGGGTAGTTTCGATTTGATTTTTTTCGAGGTAGAAGGTTAAAGGTGTAGGGTGTGGCAAGCTGTTAATTAATAACGCTGCCAAACGTGAAAAAGAAAAATAAACATAATGAGTCGAAATAAGGTATGCCATACCTTAAACCCCTCACCCTCTACCTTTCAAAAAAATAACGACGCATAAAAATATAAGCATGCCTGCCATTTTGAAATTGCTGTTGACCTCTGAGAAATTCAACAACAATAAAATTTAAAAAATGAACAAAAAAAACCTTATCGCAGTAGCTATTTATGTAGTTACTATTGCTGCAGCAGGCAAAGCAAGTGCACAGCAAGTAAAAAATGTTTCGAATGGTTCCAATACGGAATCAACCGAGATCGCAACAAATGGATCTAATATGACGGTCAATACAAAACTCGTGCGTCATTTCAAAAAAGACTACCCGCAGGCACAAAGAGAAATATGGTATTCATTTAACGATGGATATGTTGCAAAATTCACGAAAGATGCGATTACTCACAGAGCAGGTTATAATCGTGCCGGCAATTGGCAATATACCATTGCGTATTATGACGAGAAAAAACTTCCGGCAGATATCAGAACGAAAGTGAAGATGACTTATTATGATTTTGCGATCACGTTTATACAGGAAATCAAACTGCATGATCAAACAGTTTATCTCGTGTATGTTCAGGATGAAACCACGTGGAAAATTTTGAGAGTGTCAGACGAAGACATGGATGTTATGGACGAATTTATTAAAACGAATTGATTTATATCAGAACGACTCAGTAGGTCAGTGGTTATTACTCAAAAACGGGGGATGTTTCTACATTCCCCTTTCTCTTTTTATAGCGCTTGAGATTTTATAAATGTTAACACCTATCAAATGATATTATAAGCATTAAATTTTTTCGATAAGCACAAAGCTTCCGTGATTTTCGCTAAATTAGTACATCTCTTCTTCTTACTCTATCAAATCATCATTTGAGATTCGGCTCCCGATAGTTAGCGAAGTTTGATCACACATAACCTTTCCGTATTAGATTCAAAAAGAAAAAAAGGATCTGAAGTTGTTTGTAGTTGGGATCACATTATTATCATCTTTTTTCGATTTTAAAAAACAAATTAGTTTTTATATAAATGAAGAATGCAAAAAGTTTATGAAGGATTGCGGGAAATCATATCAAATTATTTTTTTCCAAAACTGAGATCGAAAGGCGTAATGGGATAATTTCTCGTAGAATGGACTCCGGTTGTTAAATCTTTCAAAAAATTTTCTTAATAAAGTGATTAACATATTGACCGGATAAAATAAAGACTCTATATTGAAACCGAAAAACCCTCTAACTAAAACGTCTTCAATGGCAACAATAAAAGACGACATCGGCCTTAACGCCTCCTGGATCGTAGACTACTTTAAGCGAGAAAGAATTCTGCTTGATTACTCTATCGATAGTTTCAGATCCATCGATATCTTTTTTGACCAGCACCAATTAAAACATGCAGAAAAAAATACTGAGAATACACAACAGATCTTATTTTCTCTCGGTGCTTATATCGGTGAAACGATCTTGAAAAATATTCCTGGCTCAACGTGGATCGATGCAGACGATGGGATTACCCCAAATCTTTGTATTCAACTTCCCAATGGAAAAGTAATAGCTCCGATGCAAAAAATCAGATCTAAATTCGAGGATGCTTCTGAAGATGGAATTTACAATTACGCAGCAGCGATATTTAAAGAAGTCTTAAAAGATAATTATTGGAACAACATAAACAACAATTTCCAATGGCTGATGGGTGGAAGGAAATGGGAATTGAGTGATAAGTAAGATGGCAAGATACAAGAGACAAGATAGAAGAGACAAGATAGAAGAGACAAGATACAAGAGACAAGGTACAAGCGCGAAATTGTAAATCGTTCTGTGAATTTCTCCCTTGTACCTTCTCTCTTGTACCTTGTCTCTTATATCTTGTACCTTATGCCTTGCACGTTATACTTGAGCCATCGTTTTCTCCCGCGTTTTTGTCATGATCTTTTTCCTGTGCTTAATTCCCCACATTTCTATTTCTACAATTATCTTTTTTAATGTACGCCCGTACGGAGTGATTGCATATTGTACGATATCCTCACGGCTACCAATATGCGTTTTTTTGATAAGATGATTTGTCTCTAAGTCTTTCAATTCTTTCGCAAGCATTTTGGGAGTGATGCCCTTTATCTCGCGTTGCATTTCTGTAAAACGGAGGTTTTCAAACATCAACGAAAACATGATCGGCAATTTCCATTTTCCATTGAGAATATCCAATGTGTCTCTTATTGGAATGAGTGAGCGGGTGCAACTCTCCAGCGTGTCTTGTGTTTGTTTTTCCATATTCTGCAGTTGTTGTACTTCCCTTTTGTATAGTGCTATACGAGAGGAAAGTTTGATGTATTTAAGATGATGCGAGAATAGTTTTGCTTTTCAAATTAAACATTTATCCTAAAATGAAATGTAAAATTAAACCGATTTTCCTGTTACTCATGTTTGCCTTGTGCATTTATAAAAAAACAAATGCGCAAGGCTCACTGACTAGCAGAACCGTCGCGGCGCATAAAGCCACATCAAAGGTAGCTGTGGACGGATTACTGGAGGAAAATGACTGGCGAACGGCGGCCGTTGCTGATAGTTTCATCAACAAATGGCCGACCGACAGCGGCAAGGCAAAACTTCAAACCGAAGTCAGGATTCTTTACGATGAGTCATTTATTTATTTTGGTATCAGGGCAGAGACATCGGATAAGGACCTCGTTATTCAATCACTGAAAAGAGATATCAATCCTTATTATAGTGATGGCGTTTCAGTTGTACTAGATCCTTCCGGAAAAAATACCTCCGGTTACACTTTTGGTGTGAATGCTGCTGGCGCACAGATGGAAGGCATTGTTCAGGTTAACAGCGATTCATTCGATTGGGATACCAAATGGTACTCAGCATCAAAAAGAGGTAAGGGATATTGGACTGCAGAATTGGCGATTCCTTTTAAATCATTCAGATTTCCAAAAGATCTACAACAATGGGGAATTAATTTTATCAGGAATGATATGTCGAATAATTGTTTCTCTACCTGGAACCAGGTGCCGATTCAATTTTTTGGTGCGAACTTAAATTGTCTCGGAAAAATAATATTAGCAGATGGCGCACCTCGTGTAAAATCCAACAACGCTTTCATTCCTTATGTTTCTGCAAAAATGGACCAGGATGAAAATAAAAATTTTACATCTACTTTAAATGCTGGTATCGATGCAAAGATCGCATTGAGCTCTTCGCTGAATCTTGACGCCACCATCAATCCGGATTTCTCGCAAGTGGATGTCGACCGGCAAATCATCAACCTGGAAAGATTTAGTGTGCTACTTCCTGAGAGAAGAACATTTTTTTTAGAGAACAGTGATTTGTTTTCCAATATCGGATTGTCTGATGCTGCAACTCCATTTGTTTCGCGAAAAATTGGTTTGACGGATGATGGCAGAATCGTACCGATCATCGCGGGATTGAGACTGACGGGCAATGTGAATCCATCATTGCGTATCGGGTTGATGAATATTCAATCCGCAAAAAAATACGGACAGCTTCCACAGAATTATACGGTAGCGGCTTTTGATCATAAAATATTTCAGAGATCCAATATCCGCGGAATATTTACAAACAGGCAGGAGATAGCAAGTAATAATGGTAAGCAAAATAATGATCAGTCATTCAATCGTGTTGCCGGAACTGAACTCAATCTTTTATCGAACAACACAAAATTCAATGGACGTTTGGGTTATTATCAATCTTTCAATCCGAATAATTTGAGATCTTCCGGATTTGGTTTAGCCAGCATCGGTTATACGGATCCGAAATTAAATATCTCTGCGGGCTGGAACCAGGTAAACACAAATTTTATAGCGGATGTAGGGTTCACCCCAAGACTTTACAATTATGATGCGGCAAGAGATACAACCGTGAGGATCGGATATAATAATTACAATGCAGGTGTGGATTATTCTCTATATCCAAAATCAAAAAAAATCCTCAACTCGCTTACCTATTCAATAAAGGCAAATCAATATTATACCACGTCTAATAAATTTATCGAATTCGATGGACTCACCAGTTTGGATTTTTTATTTGCCAACAGAAGTGAAGCATTCGCGTCATGGTCGCAGAGCTCTGTGAATCTCCCATTTGCTACAACTATTTTTGCAGAAACGGGCAGCTTGCGAAAAGCGAAATATGATTTTGGATTCTTTACCATAAAATATCTTTCAAATTTTCTTCGTCCTTTTTCCTGGGGTATTTCGGTTGATCATGGTGGTTATTATAATGGCAGGAGAACGAGCTTCACCGGAAATATTAAATATCGTCGTCAACCTTGGGGGAATTTTGGAGTCGATTTTACATATAATGACATTACGCTGAACGGAATCAATATTCATCCATTTATTGTCAGTCCAACTATTGAATTTGCTTTTACAAATAATTTATTCTGGACAACATTTCTGCAATACAATACACAGGTGAGAAATTTCAACCTAAACAGCCGGATTCAATGGCGCTTCAAACCTGCTTCGGATATTTATTTAGTGTATGCGGATAATTATTTCACAAATGGATTTATTACCAAAGGAAGAAGTTTGGTTTTTAAGATTAGTTATTGGCTGAATTAGAACCTCGATGAAAGGAGTTGAATAGTTAATTGATCTGCCCTTCGCGA
>JAFDYD010000058.1:0-6291 GCA_018267615.1 Bacteroidota bacterium
TTAATCATGGTTCAAAAACTTATCCACTAATCAACTCTTCAACCCAATCAACTTATCAACTAATTTTACATCGTTCTAACAATTATGGATTAAACTTTTGAGTAACTTACGATTCAAATTTCACCATATCTTCCTAAAGTACAAATACTATGAAGGCATTGGTTCTTGTATTGGCGATTGCTATTCCAGGTTTATTGACGGCTCAGCGAATTGTATATTCAAGCCCCGAATCAGATGATGGCCGCAGAACGAATTTCGAAATCATCGGGAAAGTCGGCGGCAACGTGCTTGTCTTCAAAAATAACCGCAACCTCGACGTTATTTCCGTGTATGATAATAGTATGAAATTGATCCAGCGCGTACCGCAGGATTTTTTACCGGAGAAATATATCAATATCGATTTCGTTCAATATCCTGATTTCTGCTACATGATTTATGAATACCAGAAAAAGAATATTGTGCATTGCAGCGCGGTAAAAATTGATGGTAATGGCAAAAGAATTTCCGAACCAGTTGATCTCGACACCACACAAATCAATTCATCTTCCAATAAGATCTATACCACGATATATAGCGAGGACAAACAGCATATCATGGTGTTTAAAATCAATAGCAAGAATCCTAAGAATTATGTGTTCACCACGTTCTTATTCGATAAACAACTCGAGCTGATCGACAGGCATCGTATCAACATTACAATGGAGGAAAAAAATGAAATGTTCACCAATTTTTTGTTGGATAACGATGGACAATTAGTATTCGCGAAGTTTTTGAAGAACAATAGTAGTGGTGATTATATTTCAAGAGCGGTCATGGTAACCAAGGGACCAACATCAGACACGTTTGCAATCAGGGATGTCGGAACGAACGATAAGGTGTTGGATGAAATCAAACTCAAAGTTGATAACAATAATAAAAGATATATTCTGACCGGGTTCTATTACAAACAGAAAAGAGGAAATATCGAAGGTCTTTATGTAATGGTATGGGATAAAACAACAGATACAAAATTGAAAGAAACCCTAACCGTTTTCAATGAAGAACTGCGTGCCCTTGCAAAAAGCTCCGAAGCGAATTTGAAAATGGCTTTCAATGATTTTTTCATCAAAAATATAATCGTCAAAAAAGATGGCGGATATCTCCTTGTGAGCGAGTCTGAGTATACTACAACCCGCGGAAGTGCATTCAATCGTTGGGATTATATGTATGGATACGGGTACAATCCCTGGATGAGCCCGCTCGATTATTATTCACCATATAATCCATATTCTCCGTATGGCCGTTACGGTTATGGAGGTGTGCCTACACGTTATAATGCAGAAAATATCCTTGTACTATCCTTCGATAAAGATGGTAATCTCGAATGGAGCAATGTGATTCCAAAAAGTCAGTATGACGATGAATCAGACAATTTAATTTCTCATCATATTGTGAATACGGGCGGCGAGCTGCATTTCCTGTACAACCAATACGAACGAAGAACATTATTGCTGAGCGACCAGAGCATTTCACCAGAAGGCAAACTTACCCGCAATCCTACATTGAGAAATTTGGATAAGGGATACGATTTTATGCCCCGGTATGGTAAGCAGATCAGTAGCAATCAAATTTTAATACCTTGTCTTTACAGGAATTATCTTTGCTTTGCCAAAATTGATTTCTAAAATACCATACAGGTGATCGGTGTCTTTAAACAAAAAAGTTCCATCAATGCATTGCTGCTGTTTATTTATGCATTGGTGTTGAAGTTTCCCATGTTCCTGCATCCTGTTTTGCCCGTCCTGCACAAGGAGGATAATTATTTCTATCGGTTTATACTGAACGCGCTCGACACTCTTTTCAATGACACCGCCATTTTTTTTTCCATCATCACATTTTTTTTGCTGTTCACTCAGGCAACACTGTTGAATAGCATTTGTAATTATCACCGTATACTTCCCAAACCGAATTACCTGCCGGGGATGGCTTATATACTCGTTACTTCTTTGTTGCAGGACTGGAATCATTTTTCCGCTCCACTGCTTGTCAATTCTGTGATGATCTGGTGTTGGTATAAAATGGTTTCATTATACAACAGTCATACTTCGATCGGGGTGGTTTTTAATATCGGGTTATTTGTCGGCATGTCCACCTTACTTTATATGCCGGCTATTGCTTTTCTAGTACTATTATTTTTTGCATTGATTGTAATGAGGCCTTTCAGAATCCAAGAATGGTTTGTGGGTTTGCTCGGATTTACGTCGCCATATTATTTTCTGATTTTGATTCTTTATTTTTCTCATCAATTGGAATGGAAAAATCTTATTCCAGATATAACCTTCACTTTGCCTGCATTACCCGGTTCGATATGGATAACGCTTGGCGTTGCATTGCTTGTGATACCATTTATCGTTGGCGGGTATTTTGTTCAAAACAATATGAACAAAATGATGATCCATGTCCGCAAAAGCTGGAGCCTGCTGCTCGTGTTTATGATCGCTGCAGTGGGGGTTATCTTAATTAACAAAGCGGGCTCGTATGAGAACTGGATCGTTACCGCAATGCCATTCGCAACCTTTCATGCCGCCGCCTATTATTACCCCAATAACAAAATTTTACCAAGGATAGTACATTGGGCATGTTTCATATTTATTTTGGTGATTAATTACTTTATTTGAGGCACAAGGCACAATGAACAAGAGACAAGGTACAAGTCTGAAATTCCAAAACTACTATATGAACTTCAGACTTGCACCTTGTACCTTCTTTTCATCTTGTTCCTTCTGCTTCACACAAAATAATTATCTTTGACCTATAAATTTTTCCGAATGAAATTTGGCGTTATTGTTTTCCCGGGTTCCAATTGCGATCGTGATATGTTTGATGCATTGCAACATGATCTTGGCCAGGAAGTGATGATGTTATGGCATAAGGATACAGATCTAAGCATGTTCACCACAGAAGATTGCATCATATTACCGGGAGGGTTCTCTTATGGTGATTATTTGCGTTGTGGTGCTATCGCACGGTTCAGTCCGATGATGCAAAGCGTCATTCAATTTGCCAATAACGGCGGTAATGTATTCGGTGTTTGTAATGGATTCCAGATTTTATGTGAATCTCATCTGTTACCGGGCGTGTTATTGAGAAATGCGAATCAGCAATTCATCAGCAAGAATGTCTATATCACAGGTCTGGGCAGCCAGGAAAAAGCACTGATGATTCCTATCGCACATGGGGAAGGAAGATATTTTGCAGATGAGAAATTACTCGATGAATTGGAAGCGAATGACCAGGTTATCTACCGCTATTGCGATGCTGAAGGTAAAATTACAAAAGACGCGAATCCAAACGGATCACTGAGAAATATTGCCGGTATCTGTAATAAAAACAGGAATGTTTTTGGAATGATGCCTCATCCTGAAAGAGCATGCTCAGAAGCACTTGGTAATATTGATGGGAGAAAGGTAATCGAAGCGCTTTTTCTCAATAAAAAACCTCAATTTGTCGGCCGGACGGCACAGTTGGCCAATTTTTAATTTTTATTAGCATCTGATATCAGAACTTTGATCGTAAATACAACGATAAATAATTTATGAAAAAGATTTTTCTGTTCGCTGTGGGTGTAATGATGATGCAGTTGGCAATCTCGCAATCTAATAAACAGGTTGCGTGGACTTACAACGCTAAAAAGGTTGCCGACAATACTTACGAAGTGCACATGGTTGCTACCATCAACGGCGATTATCATTTGTATGCGCAGGATGTTGGCGGTGATGGTCCTATTCCAACTTCATTCACCTTCACAAAAAATCCTTTGCTGCAACTTGATGGAAAAGTAAAAGAAGTTGGAAAGACAGTTAAGAAATTTGAAAGCGCATGGAATCATGATGTGCGCTATTATGAAAAGAATGTTGATTTTGTGCAACTGGTGAAATTGAAAGGAAATGCAAAGACTAATCTTTCCGGCAAAGTGGAGTTTATGGTTTGTAACGAACAAAAATGCCTGCCTCCTTCTGATGTTGAAATAAAGATTAATATTGGAGGCTAGTCGCTGATCCGACAAATTTTCTAAATATAAAACGAGTTCTTTGTAGAAGGGACAATGTGAAAGAAGATACAATACACAAGATACAAGATACAAGATACAAGACACAAGACACAAGACACAAGACTGAAAATTATATAGTGTTTTAGAATCTCAGTCTTGTGCCTTTTGTCTTGTATCTTGTGTCTTCTACCTTTTGCCCTGTGCCTTCAGATTTTGTGATCCGAATTGCCAAAGCCGGTCACATAAAAATACATTCATGATATGAAAGGAATTCAACTCGTTTGTTTTTCCCTTGTCTTTTTTTTATTGGCTCTTACTTTACAAGCGCAGGATTCTGCTGCATTTGCATGGAACATAACCAGCAAAAAAACCGGCGACGGTATTTACGAACTTCATTTTAAAACTACCTCTTCCAACGGCTGGCAATTATATGCGCCGAACCAGGATATCAGTGGTGTGCAGTCCGTCGAAATCGTATTTGCCGACACAACGATCAAAGCAGAAAAAAAAATTAATGAGTCAGGTAAATCTACAATCATCACCAGTAAGATTTTTGATAAGAAAAATTTTTCGGTTTATGAAAGTGAATTAGAATGGATAGCGACTATAAAAATCGCCGGAAAAATTCCTGCAAACCTGCTGGGCACTTTGAATTATAGTTATGGAAGGGGAGAAGAATTTTACACAGGCGCATTTGCATTTAGTGTTGCTTTGGAAGGCGGACAGTCATCTACTGCAAGGATCAAGATCAACAGTTTTGATCTCAAAAATCCTGTCAACAATTGTGGCGATGATGGAACCGAGGGAAAAGGATTGTTGAATATTTTTTTATTGGGACTTGTCGGTGGCTTTATCGCGCTACTTACACCTTGCGTATTTCCATTGATACCACTCACCGTGAGTTTTTTTACGAAACGCTCAACGAATCGGAAAAAAGGATTGGCCAACGCATTATTTTATGGCGGCTGTATTTTTCTCATTTATATTTTATTGAGTCTTCCGTTTCATTTGTTGGATCATACAGATCCAGAGATATTAAATAATATTTCTACCAATGTGTGGCTCAATCTTACTTTCTTCGTGATCTTCGTCGTATTCGCGATTTCTTTTTTTGGATACTTTGAAATTTCACTGCCTGGTGGCGTTGCCAATAAAGTGAATGAAAAATCAGGTGCTGGAAGTTTGCTGGGAATTTTCTTCATGGCGCTTACACTCGCGATCGTATCATTTTCCTGTACAGGGCCAATTCTCGGATCATTACTTGCAGGTGCATTAACAAATAATGGTGGTGCTATTCAACTGACCTTCGGGATGGGCGGTTTCGGTTTTGGATTAGCCTTACCTTTTGCATTGTTTGCAATGTTTCCAGGATGGTTGCAATCATTACCGAAATCCGGTGGTTGGCTAACTTCTGTAAAAGTGGTACTTGGATTTCTTGAATTGGCGATGGCGGTAAAATTTTTATCAAATGCCGACCTGGTAAAGCAATGGGGATTGATAAGAAGAGAATTGTTTGTCGGCTTTTGGATTGTCATTGGCATATTGATCATTCTTTATCTTCTCGGAAAAATTCGTTTTCCGCATGATGAACCGGTTAAGAAATTCAGTAAGGCGAGAATATTTTTTATTGTAGTGTTTGGAGCTTTTACAATCTATCTTCTTCCCGGAATTACAAATACTGCTTCAGCAAATCTTAAGTTGATCAGCGGATTTCCTCCTCCGTTGTGTTATAGTCTATATAAGAATCCCGTGAATTGCGAGAAGGGCGTTGAACCATTGCGTAATTATGAAGATGCCGTTGCGCTCGCTAAAAAACTGAACAAACCCATACTCATTGATTTCACCGGGTGGGCATGTGTGAATTGTCGCCGCATGGAAGAAAATGTGTGGACGGATCCGACGGTAAACGCGATGATGAAAAATGATTTCGTGGTGGTTTCGTTATATGTGGATGAAAGAAAAATTCTTCCGGCGGAACAGCAAATGAATTTTGTAACAAAAGACAATGCGCAGAAAAAAATAATTACAGTAGGAGATAAATGGGCAACTTTTCAATCCGAAAATTTCAACGCAGTATCGCAACCGCAATATGCGATTATTAGTCCGGCGGAAAATGTATTGACAAAAACAAAAGGATATACACCTAAACAAAAAGAATTTTCGGACTGGCTGGCATGCGGACTGGATGCGTTTAAGAAGAAATGATTGGTGGATGAGGGGAGATATAAAAGACATTTAAAAAAAATATTCAATATTCAACA
>JAFDYD010000058.1:6360-66214 GCA_018267615.1 Bacteroidota bacterium
TGTTGAATATTGAATATTTTTTTCCTCTTCTCCTCACGTCTTACCAAAATTATATATGTACGTTTTGTCTGCCAGGTAAATTCTCAACTGTTCTTCTTTCCCGTCGGTTTTCTTTCTCGTAAATACCAATATGCATTCGTCTCCTTCGCTGTCGCGTGCATGAAAGGTCCGGATATCATTTTCCGCTGTTTCTACTTTCTTAATAAGAATTACTTCTTCATAAAGCTGCGAGCGTAAAGCATTGGTAAGAAAGACATGGACACGATCCGTTTTCTCATTCAGCAGCACAAATATTTTTGATTTTGTCCAAATGATTTCAGACATCATGCCAGTGCTGTCTAATTTAGAAACACCCATTTCATCTCCTGTGCAAAATATGTTTTGAGAATAGCTTTGATTGCAGACAATAAAAAATGCGAAAGTAATTGCATTCTTTCTGTACGGAAAGAGCGAGGAAATTCTAGTTAGAGGACGCATACTTTCAATATTGGTTTGCAGGCGACAGCGGTGTGACTTATTATTTTCCGATAGGTTTAATGAGGGATAAGATTTTATTAACAAATTCCCTGCGTGTTTTTGATGGGTGACATCATGTTTGTATCTTTTTTCATTATCTTCCGTTGACAATCCACTTTCAAATTTATTTTTGAATCAGTTTGGATTTAGAAAAAATTTTCATTTCGATTATTACAAAATTAACTCACATGGGAAATCCTTTAAAGTATTGGTTGCTTTTCAGCATATGCTTTATGCTTATGCTGCAGCTCGACGCGCAGACTAAAACAGCAACACCATCGGCAGACACAGCAAAGAAAGCCGCTCCTAAACCAGGTATCACTGAAAAAACAAAGGGTTCAAAAAAAGTCGAAGGACTTTTGACAATATACCAGGATACGGCTACCGGGAGTGTTCAACTCTACATTCGTAAAGATCAATTGGGTAAGGAATTTATTTATCAGAGCTTTTCAATGGGAGGTCCGGCACAACTGTTCCTCAATCAGAACATGATTCGTATTACCTGGGTATTCAAGATTCAAAAAGCATTTGACAGAATTGAATTCGCACAAGAGAACACAAATTTTTATTATGATCCGGCAAATGCAGTCAGCAAGGCCGCAAATGTTGATGTTGGCGAGTCCGTTTTCTATTCTGATAAAGTCGCAGCCGAAGACTCGACTGGTTACCTGATTAACGCAGATGCACTTTTTCTGAGTGATAAACTAGATCCAATCAAGCCAACTATTCCACCTAACGTTCCACCAACAGCAATTTTTAATTTAGGGAATCTGAATGTTGGGAAATCGAAATATGATAAGATCCGTTCTTTTCCAAAAAATACGGATGTAGTAGTAGATCTTGCTTTTGATAATCCGATGCCGATGAATTTTGGCGGAAAAGACATTACGGATGCCCGTTATACTCGTATACGTTTTCAACATACGTTTTTGGAAATGCCGGACAACGATTATAAACCGCGTCGTGATGATCCACGCATAGGATATTTCTCCCAGGAAATAGATGATCAAACCAGCAAAAGCGCCACTCCATATCATGATCTCATCAATCGTTGGAATCTGAAAAAGAAAGACCCGACTGCAGCTATCAGCGAACCCGTTGAACCGATCGTGTGGTGGGTTGAAAATACTACGCCAGTTGAACTCAGGCAAACCATTGTTGACGCTGGTCTAAAATGGAACGAGGCTTTTGAAAAAGCAGGATTTAAAAATGCAGTTGTAATGAAAATTATGCCTGATACAGCAACATGGGATCCTGCGGATGTTCGATATAATGTGATTCGTTGGGTATCGTCCAATCTCGGATATGCGATCGGTCCCAGTTTTGTAAATCCGAAAACAGGTCAAATATTAGGATCAGATATTACGATCGACTATATGTTCGTTCCAATTATTTCTGACGAGAGTGATTTATTCGGTCACAATTCAGAAACGCTCAGCAATCCAAATCCTCTTCAATCTCCCATTGATTTTCTACCAAAACAGCAAGTGTGGAAGAATTGCAATTTCGCAAAACAATCAGCAATGCAATTTGCCGCGGCACAAACGGCATTAGAACTGGATGGCGCGGGACCGAATGAATTGAGCGAATTGCAAAAACAATTTTTCACCGAATTGGTGATGCATGAAATGGGCCATACACTTGGGTTAAATCATAATATGAAAGCGAGTACCATGTTGAGCCCTGCAGAGTTGAAAGATAAATCGATCACTGATGAATTGGGTGTGATGGGATCTGTGATGGATTATAGTGCAGTCAACGTTTCGCTTGATCCTGCTAAGCAAGCAGGATACTATACCGCAAAGCCAGGTCCTTATGATAATTGGGCGATAGAATATGGCTATACTGAATGCAAACCGGCAGAAGAAGAGACGGTGCTTACGAAAATACTCAGTCGTAGCAATGATCCTAAACTTACTTTCGGCAATGACGCGGACATTACAGGTTACGGAAGCGGCATCGATCCACGTGTACAGACTTGGGACATGAGTAATGACATGGCTACGTATGCGGATGAACGTTATAGACTGGTCAATAGCCTGATGGTTAAATTAAAAGATAAATATGTGAAGCCCGGCCAGTCTTATCAGGAACTGAGTTCAAGATATTTCTTATTGAACCGTCAACGATTCCAGATGTCGATTGCGCTTAGCCGTTATATCGGTGGTATTTATGTTGACAGGAGTTTTCCTGAACAGAAATCTACCAGTAAACCATTTACACCAGTGCCAGTCGACTACCAGAAAAAAGTGCTCGCGGTTATTAGTAAATATATTTTTGCACCCAATGCTTTCAATGCAGACAGCTATTTATTTCCTTATCTGCAGCGTCAACGCCGCGGATATAATTTCTTTGGGATGACAGAAGATCCGAAACCGCAGAACTTAGCGCTTTCGTTGCAGATGAATGTATTGAATTTTGTTTTATATCCTACTACGATGCAACGCATCAGCACTTCGGGACTTTATGGAAATACATACAGCGTTGCGGACGTGCTGAATGATTTGAACAGCGATATTTTCTCGGAAGATTTAAAAACAAACGTGAATTTATACCGGCAGAATCTTCAAACGGAATATGTAAAAAAACTGACAGCGATTGTAACAATGCCAATAAGTCCCTACGACAACCCATCGAAGTCAGCCGCATATAATGCTTTGAGAAAAATAAGGACTGTATTAGGAACTGCTGTTTCTCCCAATGAACAAACGAGAGCGCATCGTGCGAATTTGATTTTCCAGATTGATAAAGCGCTTGTGGTGAAATAAAGGGTGTGAGGTAAAGGGTATAAGGTATAAGGTATAGGGTGTAGGGTATAGGGTATGGCTTGCGTTTTCTTTTTAATATTTTTTGTTATAAACGCAAGCCATACCCTACACCCTACACCCTATACCCTACATCTTCCATCCATTTTCTTCCGGGAATCTTAAAATAAAAAATCCAGGTTTGTAATAAACCTGGATTTGATTTTGGCTCTGGAGTCTTGAGACTTTGCTCTTGATTCTTGAACCTAATTTGGTGTCATTCTGTACCAGCCTTCCGACAGCAAGCAATGAAAATCCGGAGGGAGGGCCAGAATGACAAGATTTTAAAGGGCTGATGTTTTGGTAAACATGCAACCCCTGATATCTTTTATTTTCTCGATAAATCGCGTTTGGTTTTCTTGAGGTACGAACGAACTTAAAAAAGTAAAAATCTAATTATAAAGCTATCTTTTTTTCTGTCATCATTTTACGGAGATTGATTAAGCCATATCGCATACGTCCCAATGCTGTATTGATACTGCAATTGGTTAAGGAAGCGATCTCCTTAAAACTCAGATCTGCATAATGGCGCAGAATAATTACTTCACGTTGATCTTCGGGAAGTAAATCGAGCATCTGACGAACACGGTCATAGCTTTGGCGCTTCATGATTTTTGTATCGGCGCCCTCTTCGGTAAAATTGATCACTTCAAAAATATCGCGGTCATCGCTTGTTTTAATAGCTGGTGTCCGTTTTACTTTGCGGAAATGATCCACACATAAGTTATGTGCGATGCGCATTGCCCAGGGAAGGAACTTTCCTTCTTCCGTATAACGACCACCACGGATGGTGTCAATTATTTTAATAAGAACGTCCTGGAAAATGTCCTCGGCAAGATATTTGTCTTTAACGAGGAAAAGAATGGAAGTGTACAGCTTGTCCTTATGACGGAGAATCAATGCTTCTAATGCGTGCAGATTGCCGTCGCGGAACAGGTGGATTAATTCATGGTCGGTTTTTGTGCGTAGCGATTTCATAAAACTTCTACGGTTTTTAAAAGGTGATAGGATATATTTTGGATTTAAAAGATGGTTTGGCTTTTCGGTGTAGAAGTGATCAGTCTATAGGCGATGTGTTTAGTTTAGTTTAATAATAGGTCCGAATCACAGGCTATAAAGATATACAATTTTTGGAAAAAACAACATTTTGGGAAAATATTTTGTTGAATACATGGCTTTTACTTTTTTCTACAAGGTGTAAAGCCAATTTAATTGCATCAATTCCAATACATTTGTTCTCCTTAAAATATGGAAGTTTCAACGAAAGAAAAGCAGCAGCGGGCCGACAAAAAAAATATTCCTTCTCCTAAAGATTCTATTTTTATTAAAGGAGCAAGGGTTCATAATTTAAAAAATATCGAGGTCGAAATTCCGCGCAACAAGCTTGTTGTTATAACGGGTGTTTCCGGTTCTGGGAAATCTTCATTAACTATCGACACATTATTTGCGGAAGGCCAGCGTCGTTATGCGGAAAGCCTCAGCGCATATGCGCGGCAGTTCATGGCGCGTATGAACAAGCCTGATGTCGATTATATCAAAGGCCTTTGCCCCGCTATTGCGATCGAACAAAAAGTGATCACCAGAACTCCGCGTTCCACCGTTGGCAGCATGACAGAGTTATACGATTATCTGCGCCTTTTATTTGCACGTGCCGGAAAAACATTTTCTCCCGTTTCGGGAAAAGAAGTCAAGAAGGATGATGTTCAGGATGTCCTTAATGCCATCGAAAAATTATCTGAGGGCGACAAAGTGCTCATGCTTGCCGCATTCAAACAAAATAAGAATCGTAAGCCCGAGGAAGAGTTGAATATCCTATTGCAAAAAGGTTTTTCAAGATTATATATTAATAAAGAGATATTGCGCATCGAAGAATTGCTGGAGTCTGATCCCGCCGTTCTGAAAAAGAAATTCGCGGCTCGCAATGCACCGGAGGCTTACGTTTTAATCGACAGGCTGATCGTAAAAGATTTTGATGAAGATGACAAACATCGTATGGCCGACTCCGTTGGTACCGCTTTTTACGAGGGCGAAGGTGAAATGTTTATTGAAATCAATGAAAACAGGATCGATCATTTCAGCAATAAATTCGAAATGGACGGAATTCGTTTTGAAGAACCTGTTCCTAATTTATTTTCATTCAATAATCCTTATGGCGCTTGTCCAACCTGCGAAGGTTTTGGCCAGGTTTTAGGTATCGATGCCGATCTCGTGATCCCCGACAAACGGTTAAGTGTATACGAAGGTGCGGTTGCTCCGTGGAAGGGCGAAAAACTTAGCTGGTGGAAAGAACAATTCATCAAAGCTGCAAAAAAAATCAACTTCCCGATTCATAAACCGATTATCGATTTGACAAAAGAACAATATGCAGCATTGTGGGAAGGCAATAAAGATGCATATGGAATAAATGATTTCTTTGACGATGTTGAGAAACATCTTTACAAAGTTCAATATCGTGTTTTGTTATCTCGTTACCGTGGAAGAACGCTTTGTCCGGAATGTAAAGGATATCGCTTACGTAAGGAAGCATTATATATTAAGATAGGTGATAAGAACATCGGAGAATTATGTGAGATGCCCGTCGTAAATCTCGTTGAATGGTTTTCTCAATTAAAACTGAGCGTTTACGATCAACAGGTCGCAAAGCGAATTCTGCTTGAAGTGAATAATCGACTGCGTACATTGATGGACGTTGGATTGGGATACCTCACGCTAAATCGTCTGGCAAATTCTTTAAGTGGTGGAGAGAGTCAACGTATTCAATTGACGCGTTCGCTGGGAAGTAATCTCACAAATTCTTTGTACATATTGGATGAACCTTCGATTGGTTTGCACGCAAGAGATACACAGCGATTGATACACGTATTGAAACAGCTTCGTGATCTTGGTAATACTGTTGTGGTGGTTGAGCATGATGAGATGATGATGCGCGAGGCCGATCATATTATTGATATGGGTCCGCTGGCGAGTCACCTGGGTGGTGAAGTAGTTGCGTTTGGTAACTATGATGAGTTGATCAGTAACCCCGAAAGTCTCACGGGAAAATATCTGAAAGGAGAATTAAAAATCGAACCTCCGGCAACGACCCGTAAATGGAATCGTTCATTGATTGTAGAAGGCGCGAGACAAAATAATCTGCAGAATATTAAGGTTGAATTTCCACTGAATGTGTTGTGCGTGGTCAGTGGTGTCAGCGGAAGTGGTAAGACGACTCTGGTGAAACAGATATTGTATCCTGCGTTACAGAAGCTCAAAGGAGAATTTGCGGATAAAGTCGGGATGCATAAAACGATCAGCGGTGACGTAGAATACATTTCTCAAATCGAAATGGTGGATCAAAATCCAATCGGTAAATCGTCAAGAAGTAATCCCGTTACATATATAAAAGCGTACGACGAGATCAGAGATCTTTTTTCAAAACAGCCATTAAGCAAGATGAGAGGTTTTCAACCAAAACATTTTTCTTTCAATGTCGATGGTGGCCGTTGTGATACGTGCAAAGGCGAAGGGGAACAGGTAGTCGAAATGCAATTTCTCGCCGATGTGCATCTCACTTGCGAAGTATGTGGCGGAAAAAGATTTAAGGAGGAAGTGTTGGAAGTTACATACAAGAATAGAAATATCTACGACGTGCTGGAGATGAGTGTTGATGATTCGCTGGAATTTTTTAAAGATGAAAAAGATATCATTCAAAAAATAAAACCATTGAGTGATGTTGGTTTGGGATATGTGAAATTGGGACAATCATCAGATACACTTTCAGGTGGAGAAGCACAGCGTGTGAAACTCGCTTCTTTTCTTGGAAAAGGAAAAGCGCAGGGGCATATTCTATTTATTTTCGATGAGCCCACAACCGGGTTGCATTTTCATGATATCAAAAAATTACTGAGTTCATTCAATGCGCTCATTGAGCAGGGACATTCCATCATTGTAATCGAGCACAACACAGACGTGATCAAATCCGCAGATTGGGTGATCGATCTCGGTCCCGAAGCCGGCGATGGCGGTGGAAATATTGTATATGCGGGAGTGCCGAAGGGAATAAAAAAAGTAAAGGAGAGCTATACGGGGAAGTTTGTTTAATTGTTTGAACCGGGATTTTATACGATTATAGTGATTTAGCTGAAATGGATTTTGCTTTGCGTCTTAGCGCCTTTGCGAGAAAATTGTTTCGCGCAAAGGCGCTAAGCAAAGAATTTGCTAATAGTTAAATCAGTAAAATCGTATAAAATCCCGGTTCAGACATTTACCTCAGCCTATCCAAACTCTTCACCAATTTCTGGTCTCTATAGATTCCTCTTGCAGCAAGAATCAGGAATATGGGTATTGCGAGTGAAAGAATTGCCGTAAGATCATAGTTGCTTTCTCCCGGAACAAATTTTTGCGTTTGTTTATAATAGAGGAAAATATTCACTACGGAAACAACTATAGCGAGTATGGCTATGCGCAGTTGCAGTTTCCTGTTTTTATAGAGAAAGATATCAATCAATATTCCACTAACAAGCGCAATCGTTAAAATCAATATCAATATACTGCTCGTAGCGGTGAGGAATTCAAATAATTTCGCCTGGTTATCTCCCAATTTATTTCCACTAAAAAAAGAATATTTCATTGTCAATATGCCGCAAATAGCAGCAAGAAGCATCCAGATACTCTGCATACGTTGTAACATACAAAAAGAATTATGCAGTGCAAGTTAATCACGATTGTGAGATTTAGATGGATTTCACGGAAGAAATGTCTGAACCGGGATTTTATTGATTGCTGTGCAAAATCTCACAAGTATATATTCTTTGTGCGTTCATGTCTTAGTGGTTCGAATTTTTTTTGAACCACTAAGACACGAAGGCACAAAGTTTCAATACAATGTCACAGCATTCATTGCATCACAATTGTATCAAATGCCGGTTCAGACAAAAGAAAACCGGATGCGAGGCATCCGGTCATTGATGGGAGAAGGGGTTGTTTCAGGTGTATGATGAAGATTGGGTTGATTGATCCCTCCAATTTTTATTTTCATGTTATCCTTTTACAAATTCTTCCATCACATCGATATCACCATCTTTGGAAACACGTAGTTTCATGATATGTTTCTGATCTTCCTGGTGAATGATATAGACCATGTTTTCGGCTGAATGAACTTCTTCCACCATGGTAATCGTGTAATCGTAGTAGATGCTTTTTACAATGGACCTGATTTCACGAGGGAGCTTACTTTCTGCATAAGTTTTCAGAGTGTATTGCCAGCGTCCTTTTGTATCATAATATACTCTGTTGGTAAAGCCATCAACTTGGAAATTAGAAACAAAACCATCCGATATCCTGGACCATTTTTCGTTCAGGCCCGTTCCAAATTTGCTAGCGAAATCTTTGATCGCTTTTTTATTCAGGGAACTAAGGTCGATTGCGGTTGCAGAAGTAAACGAGTCATCAAAAAACGGAACCAATTGAATTGATTTGGTGAAAGTTTTTGTATCAGTAAAAGCGATTACATTGTTAGAACCTTGGCCATTGGCGCGGTAAGTAAATGCGACGACAGAAATATATATAGCTGCCAGCGCTAAGAGTGATTTTTTCATTTTTTTAAGGTTTAATGGTTAATGAACTTAAATTGCGAGCGGCGGGTTGCGCTGTTAATGTTTGTGGTTTCACAGGGACAATAGAATTAAGCTGCTTATTTGTTTTTTGATAGGGCGAGGATGTTGGGTTATTCCGGAATGGTTTCATCATATTTGTCGTGCATTTGTGTTTGAAGGAAACAGGAATTTATTTTTTCACTAAGTATTTTTCTTTATATTAGGATACAACATTAACATCAGCATGGCAATTGGCGGCTCCAATAATAACTCAGACCAGGAAATCATCGAACAACTGAAACAGCAGGGCATTGACAAAATAAAAAGTGAAGAGCAGTTGTTCAATCGGTATGTTTATTTTATTCGTGAAGGAATGAGTAAGCATGCGCTCTCTGAAGACGATGCATTCGACGCATATTCCGACACGATATTATCTGCTATCGAAAAAATTTCAAATGGAACTTTTGAAGGGCGGTCTTCTTTAAAGACTTATTTATACCAGATTTTCCATAATAAATGCGTTGACCTCTTACGCAAAAAAACGACTAATAAACAGAGCGTGCATCGAACCGAGTCAATCACAGATAAGTTCATGCATATGTCTGATGCAGCAAAATCAATTGTTCAGCAACTTGTAGAAAAATCAGATTGGGATTTACTCAGACAGAAATTAAATGAGTTGGAAGATAAATGCAGGAAATTATTATTGATGTGGGCAGACAATTACGCCGACAAAGAAATTTCCGTGGCGCTTGTATATAAAAGTGCCGATGTCGTAAAAACAAGCAGACTAAGATGCTTGGACAAATTGCGACAATTATATAAAACAACATAAAGAAATGGATAGCCTGGATTATATTGATAGTTATTTTAAAGGCGAACTCGATCAGTCAGAGATGACAGTGTTCGAAGGAAAAATTATCAATGATCCGGCTTTTGCCGAAGCTGTTGCCAGTTATTTAAGTATTCAGCAAGTGGCAAAAGAACAGGCTGAAGAAGACAAGAAGAAAAAATTTCGTGAACTATATGCGCAGCGCAAAACAGTAAACACGAAAAACACTGTACGCAAATTATGGCCGAGCCTTGTAGTGGCCGCACTCGTTGCAGGAATTATTTTTGGATTGTATGTATTTGTTCAACCAGTTTCGGCAAAGCAATTAGCCGACCGTTATATTCGTGAGCAGCTGCAGTCATTACCCGTTACCATGGGTGCTCGCGACAGTATGCAGACCGCTATCAATTTATATAACCAGGAAAAATTAACGGAAGCGCTAAAAAGTTTTCAACGAATCATTGAGTCCGACCCAGGCAATTTCCAGGCAATTCAAAATGCGGGTTTGACATCTCTTCGACTGCAGCATTATGATCGCGCGCTGGAATATTTCAAACAAATGGAAACGCACAAAGAACTTTATACTAACCCATCTCTGATATACCAGGCCCTCACGCTAATGAAACGCAACGATAAGGGAGATGCCGAAAAAGCAAAACAATTATTGCAACAGATCACCAAGGAAAATCTAGAGGGAAAAGAAGTTGCGGGTAAATGGCTGGAAAAGTTGTAACCATCGCAATTTAATTATAACCCCAAAAATCTACAGACATGAAAAAGAAAATTTCATTCATAAATATTTTATCTAATAATTGTCTTCGAATGTTGTGGATTTGTTTGTTGATTGGCGGCTTAAGTTCCTGCACGAAATTTTTTTATAATGACGTGTCTGTTCCGGGGCCACCATCGCATTCGTATTTAAACTTGACAGTAGATAGTTCAAAATGGCTCGACTGGAATATCATGTTTCCGCCTAATACAAATTCTGCGACACGTCAACAGCAGGTTCAGCTCATAAAGACTTATATTGATAATTATCTCGCAGTATATGGCTTTACTGCGACATATCGTGAAATATATTGTCCGTGTGATTCATCCTTATTCAATTTAAATGCAACGCCGTTAAACGGAAGCGGCAAATCCTATCAACCTCCTCCTACACCGCCTCCTCCAACTGGTGGTAGTGGTGGTGATATCGGCTATGTGGCAAGCATCAATAACAGCCTGATTGTTGATTCAGCAATAAAGAAAACCAAAGACGATCCAAATTATCCGAACAATCAATACACGGGAAAATTTACATTAGCCCAAATCCCGGTCAATGAAAAAATATTTGCGGTGATGGATACAGGTCTTGATCCGGATCTTTTCTCCACTAATATTAATCAGTTAATTTGGAAAGATGCGCACTTTCCCACATATCGAAATTTCACTTTTAATACGGCATCGCCATTGACATGGGAGAATGGTAATGATGATCATCCCGGAAAACATGGAACAGCAGTTACAACCATTGCATTACAGTCGATGGGAAACTTGTCTTCTTATCCTCAAATCATGGTGCTAAAAGTGCTGGATAATAATGAAAGAGGAACAACTTTTAATGTTGGATGCGCGCTAAGTTATGCAATCAAGAATCACGCGACGGTTATTAATGCAAGTCTAGGTTACTACGACTTTGGTACAAATGCCAGGGACACGGTATTGTCTCGCTACCTGCGTCTTTGTAATGTGGCAGGTCAGGATTCAATTTTTGTTTTTGCGGCCGCAGGAAATTTACCACTACCGCATGACCTGAACACAATTTGTCAATCGCCGTCACCAGCCGCAAACGAACTTAAAATCGCCAGCACTTCAACAAGATTGTTTTATCCCGCTTGTTTTAGTGACGTTCTGCCAAATGTTATTAGCGTTACAGGGTTAAAAGATTTAAATAATTCCTGCATCTATCAGAATTATTCCGGGAAATATGTATCACTGGGAGTACCAAATTCGCGTGGTAGCCAATCCTGTTGCCAGTTTTACCTTCCTTCCATTGGATCTATTTACGAAGGTTCATCTTTTGCTACTCCCGTTGCAAGTGGGAAATTGATGGGACAATTTCTTAGAAGTTCTGGGGTCACAGTAATTTCTTTGAGGCAATCTCTCAACGCAATAATGCAATCTTCTGGATCGCTTTCAAATGTTACAAAAAATGGGAAATATATTGACAATGGCAATTAAAATTATTAATGGATAATACTCAATGCGAATAGGAATATCGCTTTTTTGTTCCTTATTTTTCTTTTCATCCCTATTGGGCCAATGCCCAATCAGGGATGTTTTATGGAAACGAATCGTATGGATGCGCGATTCTTCATCGATTTCACCCCAACAACAATTGGCAGAACTGTTGCAAAAACTTGACGATGAAAAGAATTGCGTCGATTATTGCGATTCTGTTCACGCTCTATTACTACAAAGAATTGGTTGGCTGACTTCTTCAAACAAAAATTTCCAAAAGGCGGCAGCGTATACGTTGAAATCAATTCATTTAATAGACAGCTGTTCTTTTAAATCGTCGATTAATCCTAAACATGCGATTAAGAGTTACAATAATCTCCGGATATTTTACGATTCTTTAAATCAGTTAAAAGCCAAAGCTGATGCGATCGATAGTTGTATTTCTATCGCGGTGAGATTAAAAGCCGGATTTGAATTTGCCGGCTCTTTAATTTATGCAAGGGCACAAAACTTTTTTGAGACCGGAGATTATTATAGATGCATCAACTATGCAGCCATCGGCGAAAATATAGTCAGAACGACTGCTTATAATCCAGAGTACATATTTATTTATCTGAACTGGCAAATTAACTCGCTTATTTTTTTAAATCAATTTGATGAAGCTGAAAAATTAATTTCCAAATCACTTGTTGAAGCAAAAAAAATCGGGTATACTAAATATTTGGGACCGTTGTATGGTTCATTAGCGCTTATTTCTGAAGAAAAAGAAAATAAAAAAATGGCTCTTGAATATTCAAAACTGGCGCTATTTTATAATAAGCAAATTAAAAATGAGCCAGGTAGTTCGGCAACCCTCAACAACCTCGGATTTAATTTGTATTTTCAAAAACTTCATCAATACGATACAGCATTATACTATTTTAGGCAGGCTTTGAAATATAAGTCGCCTGATAATGTACTCAATATTTTGGATAATATAGCCAATGTGTTTGTTCGGAAAGAAAATTATGATTCCGCATTCTATTATTTTCAAAAAGCTTTTGATATTATAAAAACTGGCGCAAATGAATATGTGATTCTTGAAAATTATAGAAACGGTGAATTGCAAGGCGCAAATGTTGCCGAATATATTTTCGGCCTGGTGCTGGATAAAGGAGATGCTTTTTTGGCGAAATTTCAAAGTTTGAAACAAAACGAGGATTTAAGAAACGCAATTTCCATTTTTCGTATTGCCGATAAACTATTGAATGAAATCAAAGCAGGCCAGATAGCAATGCAATCGAAATTATTTTGGAGAACCCAGGCGCGCAGGCTTTATGAGCATGCGATATCAATAGCATTCCTTGAACATAATGATGAAGAGGCATTTTATTTTTTCGAAAAAAGCAGAGCCGTTTTATTGCAGGATCAATTAACTCAACTGAGGCTTATTAGCAATGAAGATATTCTAAAACAAGCCAGCATCAAAAAGCGAATATTGCAACTCGAACAGCAAAAGAATACACAAATGGCATCTTCAAAACTCGATACGAAGATGCAGGAAGAGCTATTCGCAAAAACCCAGGAACTCAATCAACTTGATCAGCTTATCAAAGAGAAAAACCCTCTTTACTATCAAAATTTCCTGGATACATCATTGATCTCAATATCCGATATAAGAAAGAATTTGTTGAAAGATCACCGGGCATTACTCGAATTATTTGAAGGTGATAGCGCCGTCTATACTCTTTTGATTACACAGTCAAATATTTATTTCAATAAAGTTGACAAGAACGATTATGACAGCACCGTAAAAGTGTACAACAATTACATTTCAAATCTTTCTCTCATCAATAGAAGTTTTGACATTTACACGAAAACCGCGAATCATTTATATCATTTGATTTTTGGTGATATAGATCCGCCAAAGGGGCGCATTATCATTTCTCCGTATGGTCACTATTTTCCTTTTGAGTCATTGATCACAACTGACATTTCTTCGCCCGTTTATTTCGTAAATGACCATGCAGTGAGTTACACTTATTCCGCCCGTTACCTCATGAATGATTTTGTAACGAATTCATCCGCTGTCGCCGGAAATTTCCTGGGCGTTGCTCCGGTTCAGTTTGCAGAAACACTGAATCTTGTATCCTTACAAGGAAGTGATCTTTCATTAAAAAAAATTGGATCGAATTTTAATAATGCTAAAATCCTGCTGACAACACAAGCAACAAAAAATGAATTTTTAAAAGATTATCCAAACTATAAAATTATTCAGCTTTATACACATGCGGCGGATAGCAGCAAGAATGGCGAGCCTGTTATTCATTTTGCCGATTCATCACTCTATCTTTCGGATCTCATCGCGCAAGGTAAATTAGACACAAGATTAATCGTTCTTTCTGCCTGCGAAACCGGCAACGGAAAACTCTACCAGGGCGAAGGAGTATTTAGTTTCAATCGCGGATTTGCATCATTAGGAATACCAAGTTCTATTACCAATTTGTGGGCTGTGGACGATAAAGCAACTTATTCGCTCACTGAACTTTTTTATCAATATCTGTCGGAAGGATTACCGGTTGATATCGCATTGCAAAAAGCTAAATTGAAATTTATATCGGGCTCGAGGGAAAGTAGTTTGCCATATTATTGGGCAGCTACTATTGTTGCGGGCAAAACCGAATCACTTGGCAGAATGAAGAAGAGTCCGCTGATTGATATTTTGGTGATTGCTTTTGTCATCACAGGACTTTGGTTTTTCAAAGTTCAAACTCGTAAGAAGTAAATATTCAATTTAGTTTTCTATGTGTACCTATATGGTAAATTTTTTTTCACCACATAGGCACAGTAGGCACATAGGTACACATAGAGAGTGCTTCGGGACATCTGTTAATTTGGAATGTGAAAAATAGATTTTGCCTCGACGGATTTAATCTTTAACTTTCATATGCATTCGACCTGACACAACACTTCGCATTATCCAACCTGCCCTTTCAAAACGATATTTACCGGTTCCCAAACGAGAACATATTCACCTATAAAAAAAATTCCTGGTCATTAAACTTATTGGTATGGAAAAGAATTTCTACAAAATCGCGATGTTGTTATTTGTCTGTGGTCTTATCAGCGTATCATGCAAGAAAGAAAACACAGCTCCTACTTCTACGAAACAACAAACTGCTACGAATGCAAAAACAAGTGGTGATGTTGGAAGTTCGACTCCGGCTACTGCTTATCAACAAACTGCGCCTCCCGGTTGTCCTGGTCATAAATAATCTGAACTGGGATTTATTGGATGAATAGGATTTATGGGAAAAGATTTCCATCGTATCCCATAAATCTTATTCATCCAATAAATCCCAGTTTAGATCACAACTCCGGATACAACGGAAACTGCTGCATAAATGCATTTACATTTTTGCGGATGCATTCGAGCTCTGATTCCTGATCCGCATTCATCAATGAGCTATCGATAAAATCTACTACAGTAGCCATATGTTCTTCCTTCATTCCTCTTGTAGTAATGGCTGGAACACCGACACGGATACCAGATGTAACGAAGGCGCTTTTATCGTCATATGGAACCATATTTTTATTCACGGTAATTTCTGATTTTCCCAAAACACCTTCTGCTTTTTTGCCACTGATATTTTTATTGCGAAGATCGATCAGTAATAAATGATTGTCCGTTCCGCCGGAAACGATATTATATCCTTTGCTGATGAAGGCCTTTGCCATCGCCGCACCATTTTGAATAATCTGTTTTGCATAAACGGTGAATTCGTCAGTGAGTATTTCACCAAATGCAATCGCTTTTGAAGCAATCACGTGTTCAAGCGGTCCACCTTGCGTTCCGGGGAAAACAGCCATGTCAATTAAGTTGCTCATCAGGCGGATATTTCCTTTCACATCTTTCAGACCAAAAGGATTTTCAAAATCTTTTTTCATCAAAATAATTCCACCCCTTGGTCCACGAAGTGTTTTATGTGTTGTGGAAGTAACAAAATGACAATGCTCGAATGGAGAACTCAATAAATTTTTTGCAATCAATCCCGCCGGATGCGCCATATCACACATCACAAATGCTCCGATTTCATCGGCCACTTTTCTGATGCGTGGATAATCCCAGTCACGGCTATACGCCGATGCGCCGCAGATGATCAGTTTCGGTTTTTCTTTTTTTGCAACAGATTCCAACATCTCATAATCAACACGGCCATCTTCTCGCTTCACTCCATAAAAAAACGGTTGATATAATTTGCCGGAAAAGTTTACCGGGGAACCATGTGTCAGGTGACCGCCCATGCTGAGATCCAATCCAAGAATTTTATCGCCGGGTTGCAATATGGCAAGCATCACTGCGTAGTTCGCTTGCGCACCACTGTGAGGTTGAACATTCGCATACTCGCAATTGAATATTTGTTTGAGGCGGTCGATAGCAAGTTGTTCGGTCTGGTCAACAATTTCGCAGCCACCATAATATCGTCTGCCCGGATATCCTTCGGCATATTTGTTGGTCATTACATTGCCCATTGCCTGCATAACCTGCAGCGATGTAAAATTTTCCGAAGCGATCAGTTCAACGCCATGACGCTGACGTTCCAATTCCTTTTGAATGAGGTCGAAAACAATAGTGTCTCTTTTCATGGCGCAAAAGTAAGTCAATCTGTAAAAGAAACAAGCGAGCGTTGAGACGTCGCTAGAGTTTGATTTTTTTGAAAGGTGGAGGGTGAGGGTTATAAGGTATGACATACCTTATTTCAATTCGATGTTTTTATTTTTCAGCATTGGCAGCACTAGTAATTAACAGCCTGCCATACCCTGTACCTCAAACCCTCCACCTTTAAAAAAAATCAAACTGACCAGCTTTTCAACTTTGGTAAAAGATTTATTGCTGATATGCAACAAATCATTGACTTTTTGCGCCAGTTCTTCCAAATCAATATCGTCCCTGTTGGAAAAAATAACCAGTTGGTATTTATAAGAAGGAATAAAAAAAGAAATCGCTCTGAAGCCTCCGTTTGAACCGGTATGATAAACTATTTTCTCTTTATTTTTTTCACTGATGAACCATCCATATCCGTAAGAGAGTTTATTAACAGAGTCAACTGGAAAATGTGCGGATCGTGCATTTTGTAAAATTTGATTTTTCAATTTATTGCCGTTCTGCCACGCATCGCTCCATTTTAAATAGTCATCCATGGATGTGTAGATTCCTCCGTCACCTTCCGTTGAAAAGAAAATGGATTGATCCAAATCCAATGTTTCAATTTTTTTCTTTTCCTGATCGACATGATAACCCAATGCCGCATTATAAATCGGCGAACCGATTTTTAATAAAGCAGAATGATTCATGCCCAATGGTTCAAATATATTTTTTTGGATAAAATCATGATAGGACATTCGGCTCAACTTTTCTATAATCAGGGCCAGCAAACAATAAGCGGTATTACTATACCGGTAATGCTCACCCGGAACAAAATAAGTACTATCAACATGTATGATTGCTTCTAACACATCTTTATCCGTTGCGTGTTTCACAATATTTGTATTTGTAAAACCATAGTGATCGATGATGCCGGAAGAATGAGTAAGTAATTGCCTGATCATAATTTTGTTCCCGATATCCGGATTGAATGCAGGAAAATATTTTATCAGTTTGTCATCGAGCGACAGTTTGCCTTCGTCGGCAAGTTTGAGTATAGAATAAGCCGTGAATTGTTTGGTGAGTGAACCGATATTGAAATTTGTAAAAGATTCAATCCTGGTTTTTTTGTCGATGTTTGCTAATCCATATCCTTTCTTAAAAATAATTTCATCGTGATACCTGATCGCGACGATGGCACCTGGTTCACTTTCTTTGTAGATGGTTTTAAACAAAGAGTCGAGCTTTGCGGATAGTGATTGACAAAAAATGATTTGGCAAAAGAAAAATGAAAAAATCAATATCGTTAATCGTTTCATATTAGAAATTATTTCTCTAATTAATCCCGTTCAAACGGTTAAATTAACAATGAAAACATAAAATTCACTACTTTCACACGTTTTTTAGAGAGAGCAGGAAAGATTGTTAAGGTTAGAGGTTTTTCATCGTGAGACGATAAACGTGAAACAAGTGAAATAATTCGATCGGGCTATTACGTTTAACCCTCATGTCTAACGTTTCACCTCTCACGATAAAACTCTTAACCCTTCTTCCTGAAGTGACAAAAACTGATTATGAAAGCAATTATCCCTGTAGCGGGCGCTGGTACTAAATTACGGCCACACACGTATACTCAACCAAAGGCACTGATACCCCTAGCCGGCAAAACCATTCTCAGCATTATTGTTGACCAATTACATGAAGCGGGCATTTCTGAATTTATTTTTATTGTCGGATACCTGGGTGAAAAAATACAGGATTACGTCAAAGAAAAATATCCGCATCTCACTTCGCATTTTGTTTACCAGAATGATCGCTACGGTATCGGTCATGCGATATTACTGACAAAGGAGATTGTTGGCGACGATGAAATTTTTATTGTATTGGGTGATACCATTTGCGAATTCGATGTAAAACACGTTCTGGAAACGCCACATTCAACACTTGGTGTAAAGAGAGTGGACGATCCAAGAAATTTTGGTGTCGCAGAAATCGATGATCAGGGACTTATTAGCCGTGTTGTGGAAAAACCGCAGATCCCCAAATCGAATATGGCTCTTGTGGGAATTTATCGCATCCGGGAAACATCATTCCTGTTCAATTGCCTGCAAAATAACATACAGAATCAACTTACCAGCTATGGTGAATACAATCTCACCGATGCTATTGAATGCATGATCAAGAATGGTGCAAAGTTCCAGTCGTTTAAAGTGCAGAATTGGTTTGATTGTGGAAAAAAAGAAACCCTGCTTGAATCCAACGCCAAGCTCCTGAAAAAATTCGGAAGTAATATCGCGCCGGATCACCAGATGGAGAACACAATCATTATTCATCCGGTGAATATTGCGTCTGGTTGCGATATTAAAAATTCAATCATCGGGCCTAATGTTGCCATTGGAGAAAAAACCAGTGTGAACTATTCCATCATCAAGGATTCGATCATCGGTTCCTTTGCCGATCTATATGATATCGTACTCACACATTCGCTAATCGGAAGCGACACCGAAGTAAAAGGAGAGAGCCGAAGCCTGAATATCGGCGACAATACTGAAATAGACCTGGGTGAAAGTTGACCGGCAGGCAGCGAAAAAACCTATCAGGCTGTCTGAAATAGGTACTTTACCTGTTATTTCCATAAAGAGTAACCTTGAGTCAGTTAAAAGCGTCATAAAAGAAATCGAGATAATAGTAGTTCATATCACTAGTAATAGTAAATTTGTAAGGATAGCGAAGGCCATGGTGATAGCGGATTTTGAGATGTTGTATATGCGAAGAGCAAAAACAAACCTTATCGATGTCATTATATATACTTACACTCTAAACGCTGTTTTATGAAAAAAAATAAACAGGTTATTCTTTTACTCGCAACAGTATTCATGGCTTTTAGCGCGAAAGCAATCGGAGGCAAAGTTGAACCTTGTCTTATTCAGGGTCAGGTAATGGATGCTGTTACCAAAAAACCTGTTTCAGGTGTGTTGGTATCTGCTACTGCTCCGGGTACAAATAATCCCAAAGAAGCAATAACTGATGCAGATGGTTTTTTCTATTTCACACAAGTGCCATCAACACCAGCGTCACAGGTAAACCTGGCTTTCGACAAAAAAGGATATCAATTGTACAAACGTTCTTGCGTTTTAGCAAAAGAAAAGACTCCGGTGAAAATTAATATTGAAGTGCTTCCGGAAGATATTGATAAAGTTCCTCCAGATTCAGAATATCCCTTGCTTAGGATGTTCGATATAAGATAGCATTAAGACCATTGAAGAAAAGAAACGGGACCGATTACGGTTCCGTTTTTTTATTACAACACTAGTTTGCCGGCAAAAAATATTCCTATCAACACCCACAAAAAAAGGAAACGGGGCTGAGAACAGTCCCGTTTTTTTCTACTACACATGAGGCTTAATCTATATTGATGTTAAACCTGCCGATGTAATCATGAAGTTTGAATTCTCTCTCGACACATCGTTTGTATTTACACACAAAATTTCTTCACCGCAATTCAAACTTCAGTGCTGACCAATAATACGTTTTGAAAGACTCACGAAAAACGTTGCTGTTTTATTTCTTTCACAGTTTCATTCACGGAGCGACGGATTTCTGACTCTATTTGTTTAAAGTCGATGTTTTCTACAGCTTGTTGCACGGCCTGTTCGATATCTTCATTTATATTTTCGATATCAATATCCTGCAAAGATTCTTCGACCTGTTGCCGAATGCTTTCCGGATCCATCTCTGAGTGCAATTCCTGGATCTGATCTTCCACTTCCCGGAGCGCATTTTCTATCCGATCGTTAATGCTTTCGATATCGAAATTTTCCCCATCAAAGTCGCATTCAAACTCATTGTCGAAGTCGGCGTCATTGACTTGCATCTCCACCTCTTCGTCGTGCCATTTTATTTCTTTATCTGGAGAAGGATGTTTGGGAAAAGGAACAGTATCCTGTTTGTTGAAGAAGTTATTTCTATTTGCTGTGCCGCTGCCAGACCAGGCGATTGCAGTTATGCCAAGGAGAACCGTGGTTGCAATCAGCAAAGTGATTCTGATTTTTGGGTTAAACATGAGCAATTATTTAAGGGTGATGAAATTACGATGCTCTTCGTATAAATATACGAGTTGATTCGTAAAATATTACATCGGGAAGAAATTTTTTATTTTTTTTATGATATTACTGATCGATGATCTTTTGATCCGGACTTAAGCCGATAATTAATTATAGCATTAACCATGTAACATCGTAGCCCGATAGCCGGGGATCGACCTGCGGAAAACCTTTTTTGGCGCACGGACTTATTTTTTCCATTTCTGATTAAAAAGTATATTTACAGTAGATCATAATATAAAAAATGAGAAGGCCATTCATACTCATTATGGGTTTTGGATGTTTGGCATCTTGCCATAAGAACGAAGTCAGTCCAATAAAAAGTTGGTCATGGTTTGGTACTGATAATCCTGTCGTTTATAATTATGTTTTGATCAACGCCAACCAGGTTGCGAATAAACTTGACAGCAACGATTTCCATATTGATGTAGATGCAGCTTTTCTCGATAGTAGCAACAATAGAATTATTGGTGTCGGCAACCTTGTAGTAAATAGCAAACCGATTTCAAGGAATGTAGACAGTACTTATAGTTTTGATTATATAAAACAAGCTTCTTTAAACGAAGGACTTGCTCTCTACGGCACCAATGTTCCAGTTTCCATTCGTGGTGTTTCCGAATTGGATACTGTGACAAGGTCTGTATATCTCCCGAAAAAAATTCTTCAGAATCTTTCTGATTTCCCGGATCAAATTAATGTTTCGCAAAACCTGACATTGAGATGGGTTACGGATCAAAACAACCCATGGGGCAAGGTGATCATCCAGGTTTATTATTATGATGGATTGAGTCATGCAAGTGATTCTACATTGCCTGATCATATCAACACATTAAATTTTACAGTGCCTGATAATGGACTGCACACCATTGCGGCCGACGATCTTAAAATATTTCCTGCAAAATCTTATATAGGAATTTCAATTGCAAGAGGAACACAAAGTGAATCTGTGTTGCCTATTTCCAAGAAAAGAATATTTTATTTTTCAAATTCTTCAGCGAGCACGCCGCCTGTTCTTGTTACTACGAATTGAGTTGATTGGTTGAATAGTTTTGAACCATGATTAAAGGATTGAAGGATTATCATGAAATTCGAAACCGGAAATGTCATCTACTGTAAGTGGTATTTTGATAATCTAAGCTTCATGGCAATCCTTCAATCCTTTCATCATGGTTCAAAACTAATCGACCACTCGACTATTCAACTTATCAACTTATCAACCTCACTTCATCGCCCACTTCCACATCGTCTTCCAGCTTGGTTTTTTTCCATACATTAAAATACCGGTACGATAAATTTTCCCGGCCATCCATGTAGTGAATAAAAACCCTGCTACCAGTAATGCCATCGATAATGCGAGCTGCCACCAAGGAACAGTAGTCGGAACACCATAGGGAATACGCGCCATCATTACGATTGGAGAACTGAATGGAATCATACTGCCCCATACGGCAAGCGGACCGCTGGGATCCTGCACCGCCATCGACATAATGATGAAGGAAAATATGATCGGCATGGTGATAGGAAGCATTAAGGATTGTGCTTCCTGTGGATCTTCGTTTACAACACTGCCAACAGATGCAAAGAGTGAAGAATAAAAAAGATATCCGCCTAAAAAATAAAATAGAAAACAAAATACGATCAGTCCCCAGTTAGCAGTGGCTAATGTACTCTTGATCTCAAAAATTCTTTGAGCACCTTCACTAACTCTCGCCGCGGAAGGATTGCCCATATTATTTGCCTCCTGAATTTTTTGCATTTCACTCAACGTTTCATGCGATATAAAAGCTTGTGCACCGGTAACCAATATTATGATCAGTATAATCCACATTAAAAATTGGGTAAGTCCCACTGCGCCGATACCTGTTATCTTTCCAAACATCAATTGAAAAGGTTTTACGGAACTTACAATTACTTCTGCAATACGGTTTGTCTTTTCTTCCATCACACCGCGCATCACAGCCGCGCCATATACAAAAGTGAGAATGTAAATCAATAACCCGCTCGCATAACCGATGCCGTAAGCAAGACCCTGGCTGGATGCTTTTGCTTCCTTGCCATTATCTTCGAAACTCCGCACGTCGGCAAGATCCGATTCCGACCTGATTGAATCAAGTTTGTTGCGAGTGATATTGGTTTTTTGGAAGATCATGTGATCTGTGATGGCGTTATTTACCCTGCTTTCAAGTTCACTTCCGTCATTGACGCCAAGCTGCTTTTTATATTTCAAACGAATAATTGCCTTGTGACCTTCTTTTAATTCAGGAACAATTAAAACAGCGGTGCAGCCTTTTTGCTCATAGTTTGAAGTATCTATATCCGCTCCATATACAAACGCAAGAGAAGAATCGGACTTCAGGTATTCTTTAAAATAATTATTGGCGTCGATCACTGCGATGCGATGATTTGTCTTTCCTTTTATTCCCAGGAAAACCGTGCCTGCAATAAAGAGTACAATGACCAAAGGAAACAGGAATGTTGACAAGATAAAAGTCCTGTTTCTCACGCGCGTTAAATATTCTCTTTTGAAAATAAGCCAGATCTTATTCATAATATTTTTTAAGCTGTTACTGTTTGAAATTGTCTTGATAAAGGAGTGCCTTCAACCACTTTTATAAAAATTTCATTGAGCGACGGAAGCATTTCATTGAATGAAAGGACGCCGATATTCATCTGGATGAAATATTGCAACACATCATTTGGTTTATGGCCATTCCTGATTTTTACCACAAGATTATTTTCTTCACCACCGAGAACATCAAAAATTTCTGAACTTACTTTGGCGGGAGCACCATCGAGCGTGATACTGAAAAGGTTTTCTTTGAATTGTTGTTTCACACCGTTTACACTTCCATCCAGTACTTTTTGTCCCTTATTAACGAGAATAATATGATCGCAGATTTCTTCCACCTGTTCCATACGGTGCGTGCTGAAAATAATAGTAGCTCCTTTCTTCGCGAGTTTGTAGATTTCGTCTTTGATAAGATTTGAATTCACCGGATCGAGACCACTGAATGGTTCATCCAGTATTATCAGTTTCGGATCATGCAGTACGGTAGTTACAAATTGTAATTTTTGTCCCATGCCTTTGCTAAGATCTTCGATTTTTTTGTTCCACCAACTCTGCATTTCGAATTTTATAAACCATTCTTTCACTTTTTCAATCGCCTCGTGTTTTCCCAATCCTTTGAGTTGCGCGAGATATACCGCCTGTTCACCAATTTTCATTTTTTTATAAAGACCGCGCTCTTCGGGCATGTAACCGATATTGACAACATCATTGATCGGGTCAAATTTTTTACCATCAAAAAAAATCTCTCCTTCGTCGGGATAAAAAATTCCGGTAATCATTCTGATCAGCGTGGTTTTACCCGCCCCATTCGGACCGAGCAAACCAAAAATGGATCCTTTTTCGATATTGAAGCTGATATCATCAACGGCCTTCTGAGTGGTAAAATATTTTTTCAGATGGCTGACTTCTAGCATGCCCATGTGATTTTTTTTAATGAAGCAAATATAGTTGATTGGTTGATTGGTTGAGAAGCCGATTGGTCGAGTGGTTGAAGAGGAGAGTGGAGAAACAGAGCGAAGAGCGAAGGGTTGTGCGCTCTTCGCTCTGTTTCTCCACTCTTCTCTTCAACCATTTAACAAATCAACAACTCCGCAATCACCCCCGCCACTCTCTCTCCATCCATTGCTGCACTTACAATACCACCGGCGTAACCAGCACCTTCTCCACATGGATATAAATTGTGAATGACGGGATGTTGCAGACGATCATTTCTCGGTATGCGTACAGGAGATGAAGTGCGCGATTCGGTGGCTACTATTATTGCGTCGTTTGTATAATAACCTTTCATTTTTTTTCCGAATACGACAAATGCTTTGCGAAGACTTTCAAAAACAAATCCGGGAAGTACTTCGCGGAGTGATGTTGAATGAATTCCCGGCAGGTAAGAACAATCAGGAAGAGAAGAAGATATTTTGCCATCTACAAAATCGGTCATTCTTTGTGCAGGCGCCACAAATTTTCCGCCGCCATATTCAAAAGCTTTTCTTTCTACTTCTTGTTGAAAATAGAGTCCGGCTAATGCACCAGCGCTATGAAATTTTTTTGTGTCTTTCTCCTCGATATTTACAACAATGCCGGAATTGGCAAATGGATTATTTCTTTTGGAAGGCGACCATCCATTCACAACCAGTTCGCCTGAAGAAGTAGCAGCCGGGGCAATTATTCCTCCCGGACACATACAAAAAGAAAACACACCGCGATGATCGATTTGTTCGACGAGGCTGTAGGCCGCGGGCGGAAGCAATCCACCCAGAGGGCCGCAATGATATTGAATATTATCAATAAGGCTTTGCGGATGTTCGATGCGTACACCGAGCGCAAAGGGTTTGAATTCGATCAATATTTTTTTCTCATGAAGCAAATGAAAAATATCTCTTGCAGAGTGGCCGGTCGCCAGTATTACAGCATCGGCTTCGAAAGAATTCCCATCGGCAGTTTTTACACCCTTGATGATCTGATCCTGAACGATAAGATCGGTAACCTTTTTTTCGAACAACACTTTAGCACCACTTTGAATCAGTTGATCATGCATGGCAGTAATGATGCGTGGAAGTTTGTTGGTACCGATATGCGGATGCGCCTCATACAAAATATTTTCTTCGGCGCCGAATTGAACAAGTATATTTAATATGCGATCTACATTACCACGTTTTGTACTTCGGGTATATAATTTCCCATCGCTGTATGTACCTGCGCCGCCTTCGCCAAAACAATAATTGCTTTCAGGGTTTATAATCCCTTCTTTGTTTAACAATGCAAGATCTCTTCTCCTGGCGCGGATAGTTTTGCCTCTTTCGAGTATAATCGGTTGTATGCCGCTTTCAACCAACTTCAATGCAGCAAACAAACCAGCGGGACCAGCGCCAACGATAATCACTTTGCGTGCTGCATTTGACACATCACCAAATATAATTTTTTGAATAGCTCTTTGCTGGAAAGGTTCATTGATAAAAACCTGCAGTGTGAGAATGATTTTTGGCTGTTTGCTTCTTGCGTCGATGGAGCGTTTCAGGATATGAAAACCTGTTATCTCCTTGGGTGAATGTCCAGAAGCTTGTGCTGCATATTCACTGATAATATGATCTGTTGTGGCTTCGCGCGGAAGCAATTGTATCCGGATAGTTTTTTGCATCGTGTCAGGCAGTTAACCTAAAAACGTTTCACTAATAAATTAAAAAAATGATTTTATAAAGTAAAATTATTTTGGTGAAGATTAAAAAAAAGACTCTCGGTATAATTTATTAGCAGGTAAATAATTGAAGTGATTGGTTACCATACTATAAAACAATTTAATTGTAAAAGCTCAAAACTTAGTAATAAATCCTAAAAAATTATTTTCAAAAAATCTTTGGGGAATGTTTGATAGTATTAAATAATGTGTACCTTCAATTACTTCTCAATTTTTTTACTATGAAGAAAGATTTACTGATAGTATTGTCAATTTTTTCTTTCTTCATCAAGCATCTCGGCAAACCACAGCAATTGTTTTATTGTTTGAGTTTTTACAACCGGATTGATTTCGAAATGCGGCCGGGAAATGACTATGTAGGTGCAGTAACAAAACAACAGTTACATTAAATCGATTCAAATAGGCGGAAAGAAAATCGGGTGCGGATATTAAATTATATTTTTTAAAAAATAAAGAGAATTTTTTGGTTGGAATACAAATGATGATTAATTAGGAAAAACATGGTATAAAAAAATTTTTTATTCAGTAAAAAATTTTGATATTCGTCCCCCTGCTAAACTTTTTAAAATTCTTCCTGTTGACGAACCAAGAGAAAATAAGATTTTTAACTCAGCCTAAAACTGCTTTTTCTGTAATGGCAAAAACTTTTGAAAAAGTCTGGATCAATTGCCTGGAAATAATTAAAGACATTGTGGAGTGGCAACATTATAAAACATGGTTTGAACCTATCCGTCCTGTTGAATTAAAAAATAATGTTTTAGTGATACAGGTACCAAGCCAGTTTTTTTATGAGTACCTCGAAGAACATTATGTCAATTTATTGGCAAAGACTTTGCGTAGAGTTCTGGGAAAAGACGCGAGACTGGAATACCGCATCATGGTTGACAGCGGTAACCAGCAAAACAAACCTTTGACAATGGACGTACCTGCACATAATTATAAAACGATCTCAAATAATGAAATGGATTTTCCACTGATCATTAACAATCCTGTTAAAAATCCATTCGTGATCCCCGGTTTGAAGAAAATGCAGATCGATGCACAACTCAATCCTGTTTACACTTTTGACTCATTTATTGAAGGCGATTGTAACCGTGTTGCAAGACGCGCCGGTAAAACAGTTGCTGAAAAACCTGGTGCCAATTCTTTCAATCCGCTTGTTATATATGGTGGCGTTGGTTTAGGTAAAACACATCTTGCACAGGCCATCGGCAATGAAGTGAAAAGAGTGCATCACAATAAAGTGGTGCTGTATGTGAGTTCAGAAAAATTCATCAATCAATTTATCGATCATAGCCGCAATAGTGCGATCAACGATTTTATTCATTTTTACCAATTGGTGGATGTATTAATTATTGATGACGTACAATTCTTCAATCGTGCGGAAAAATCACAGGATGCTTTTTTTGCAATCTTTAATCATCTGCATCAATCAGGCAAACAACTTGTACTGACTTCCGACAAACCTCCGAAAGATCTTGAAGGAATGCAGGAAAGATTATTGAGTCGTTTTCGCTGGGGTTTGAGCGCCGATTTACAGGTGCCGGATTATGAAACGAGAATCGAAATTCTCGAGAGAAAGATGAAAAACGACGGATTGGAAATGCCTAAGGAAGTAGTGAAATATTTAGCCTATAATATCAATAGTAATGTACGTGAATTAGAGGGCGCTTTGATCTCACTTCTGGCACAATCTTCGCTGAATAAGAGGGAAATAGACTTAGAATTGGCGAAAAAAGTACTCCGTAATTTTGTGAAAACCAGCAGCAAGGAAATTACGATCGAAACTATACAACGCATGGTATGCGAATATTTCGATCTCCCCTACGACAAACTGCTGCAAAAGACCCGCAAGCGAGAAATCGTGCAGGCCAGGCAGATTACTATGTACCTAGCCAAAGCATTTACAAAAAATTCTCTCAAAACTATTGGTGAACATTTCGGGGGCCGTGACCACACTACTGTAATTCACTCTTGTCAAACGGTAAAAGATCTCATGGATACAGATAGTCTCTTCCGCGAAAACGTAACGGAACTTCAACAGAAAGTACAGCTCGCAGCAATGTAAAAAATGATCATAAAAATATTTGAAACCCTTCTGGAAACAGAAGGTTTTTTTTTGTCTGAACCGGGATTTTTTGGATGCATGGGATTTATGGGAATAAAAATTTTCTTACTCCCATAAATCCCATGCATCCAAAAAATCACAGTTCAGACAAATCGTTTAGAATCCTGGTTTATTTGCAACATATCAGGCCCTTACCTGTCTAATCTATTAACTGAACTTACAATGGGGAATAATCTGCCGGACCAATTGCTGGTTGAAAGCATATTGCGCGGGAACGCCAATGCTTTTGGGCAGGTTATCAAAAATACAGAGGCGCTGGTTGCACAAATTGTTTTTAAAATGATCAGCAATAACGAAGACCGTAAAGATATCTCGCAGGATATTTACCTAAAGGCTTTTAACAAGCTGCGGGATTTCAAATTCCAATCAAAACTTTCAACATGGATCGCACAAATTGCTTATAATACATGCCTGAGTTATCTTGAAAGAAAAAAATTGGTGCTTGCCGGATCTTTGTCGCAAGCAAATGATTGGGACGATGAAAACCAGGTACGCAGCCGTGGAAGCGTGAGCAAAGAAAATGTAGATGCAGCAATTTTTATTCAAAGAAAAGAACTCGCATCCATTATGCACTCGGCGATTGATATGCTGACACCGATCCACAAAACTTTAATTACCCTATATCATCATGAAGAATTGAGTTATGAAGAAATCGGTCAAATAACCGAGTTACCCGAAGGAACTTTAAAGAGTTATCTTTTTCGGGCAAGAAAATCACTTCGGGAAAATATATTAGCGATCTATAAAAGAGAGGATTTATGACGGTACATCTTTTAGAAATGGAAATTCAGGAATATGCATTGGATAAAATCCATTGCAGAAAAGATATTGCCGATCATATTGCAGTTTGCGAAGCATGCAGGATGAAAGCAGCCAATTATGAATTGATGTTCTCAGTGATCAAAGAAGAACCAAAACATTCCTTTGATTTTGATTTGGCATCGTTGGTGGTTGAACAATTGCCAAAACCAAGTTCTGTTTCTTCTTCTACCAACATCCTTCTATATGTTTTCATTTTTTGCTTTGCCGGCGCAATCGCATTTGTGATTTATTGGTTCAGGGAATATTTGGAAAAAATGTTCAAGGGCATATTGCCGATCGTTATTTATTTAATGCTTGTAATAGCTATTTCGGTTTTGATATTTCAGTGTGTGGAAATATACAGGCGTTACAAAAAGCAAATGAAAAGTTTGAACTCTTTTTGAAATTACTGCAACTAAAATTCAGGTTGCCGGTCTTATGATTTAATCAACTTCAACGAATAAAATGAAAAAAATATTTTTAATAATCTCCATAGCTTTTATCGCAGCTACGGCAAATGCGCAAAGCACGTACGATCCTTTCCGCGATAGTTCTTTTATGTTCGACCTGATACATATCACCGGCACGCTCCTGGGATTCTTTTTAGTAGGATCTTTTTTGTTGGCAATTATTAAATTGATATTCGATCATCGGATCAAAAACAGGATCATAGAAAAAGGTGTCGGTGAAAATGTAGTTTCAACATTGCTTAAACCAGATAGAAAAGACAATACCAATGCTGCGATAAAATGGTTTATCATTTTTGCCGGAATCGGTACCGGACTAACACTGATCAGTCACTTCCGACCATTCGGTATCCATTCGCTCGCTATCATGTCGTTTTGTATTGCCGCTGGTTTTTTAGGATACTATTTCTTTACAAAAAACAGCGAGAAAAATAAATCTTGAATCAAATAAAATTGTGAACGATGAACAAGATAAAATTAATATGGATAGCTATTGCTGTTATACTGATGTCGGGAAGATGTCGCGTTGGAAATTTTTTCGGTGATGGCCGCAGTGGTAATTATATCAAGATGACCAATGGCAGCGTGCACGAAGAAATAAAATACGATGGGGTGATTAAATTGAGCGATGATGAAATGTCTATCGATCATATTTCACCAAACGGCTACCTGATGTTTGTGAAAGATGATGAGAAATTATTAGTAGAAAGTAATTATCATGGCCAATTGGTTTATCAAATCAACGATGACCCCAAAAGAACAACGTTGGATGAAAACGGGAAAAAAGTTTTGGCAGACTTGATACAGGAAATGCTGGCTACTGGTTTTGATGCGGAAGCCCGGGTAGAACGTATTTATAAAAAAGGCGGTAATGCCGCACTGCTTGACGAAATAGAGAAATTAAAAAGTGACAATATCAAATTGATTTATTTCAAAAAATTACTTGCGTCGGACAGTCTTTCGGAAAATGAGTTGACAAATATCACCGGGAAAATCGGAACTGAACTAGGATCAGACAATGACAAGGAATCGTTGTTAAATAAATATGGCAGCAGCGAGTTGAAATATCCTTCAACCGCGAAAACTTATTTATCAGTGATCGAAAAATTGGGATCAGATAATTCGAAAGAAAATTTTTTGGGGGATTTGATCACCAAACAAGAGATTTCGTTATTCAACTTTGATCAATTTATGGAGATGATAGATCACCTCGGTTCCGACAATGCAAAAGAAAATCTCATGCGTCAAATGATAACTAGTGAAACTGTTCCTGCGTATGGATATGATCATATTTTTACAGCGATCAACCACCTGGGTTCGGACAATGCCAAGGAAAATCTTCTGCAGGATATGATCAATAAAAAGAAAGCGGGCACTCTTTTGGATAAAATACTTCAGGTGGTAAGTAGTATGGGTTCTGACAATGAAAAATCAAATATTTATCGGAATCTGGCAGCTCAGAATCTCTTGGAGGAACAATGGATCATGTTGATAAACGCAAGCAAACAACTCGGCAACGATAACGAAAAAGCAGATGTGTTGATCGAGATCGGGCAAAAAATGCCTGCAACGGAAAATACAAGATCTGCCTATATGCAAGCCGCCAAATCAATCGGCTCCGATGGAGATTTTGGAAGAGTGATGAAAGCGATTCACTGATTTTGAAACGGAGATTCGAGGTGGAAGGTTAAGGGTGTAGGGTATGGCAAGCTTTTACTAATAATACTATGAATGCTGAAAATAGAAACGGAGAATTGAGATAAATTATGCCATGCCTCATGCGCTTAACCCACCTCTAATCTCCTTCTCTCGAAAAAATTCAAACTAAAACACTATAGACTATTACAAATAATTCCTGCCGTTAGGAAACTTATTCTGCCATTTTGGGATCAGCGGCTACACAGAAACATTTATCTAACTATCTTTCGCGAAATTTTTTTCCCGTTAACATTCAAAATGGGTAAATTACTTTACCATTAAACTCAGGACTATGTATTGCGCCAAAGAATTAAATTATCCCAATCCTGTTGTCATTTCCCCCACCGTACAACATGCAATTTTTAAGAAACAATCGTCAGGGCTTCATCTTGCGTGATCCGGAGTTAATATTATCTTTTTTGCATCGTGGTTTTTCGAATCATATGAGAATAATAGCGGTTAAGCATCTGAGTTAGCATAATCTAAAAAAATAGAAAATGTTTAATTCTCCCCTGTTAGATGTTGCCATCGGCCTCGTCTTTATTTTTTTACTCTACAGTTTATTGGCTACTTCTATTAAGGAAGCCATCGCAACCGGTTTTGGATTGCGTGCGAGAATGCTCAAAACAGCGATTGTAGAAAGAATGCTGGCGGATACATCAAAAGATGGACGTTGGACCAGTATTCTCAAAGGATTCAAAGAATTTTTTCTCGAAATATTTAAATATTTCACAGGCAAAAGAGAAAAACCAGAATCGAAAAAAAAGATCGGTGATAAGTTTTATGAACATCCTGTGATTAGCAATTATGGTTCCAGCCGTATTTTTCCTACACCATCATATATCCCCACAAAAAATTTCTCAATTGTTTTGATTGATGTGTTGAAGAAAGAATCAGATAACAGGGTTTCGGAAATAGCCGAATACAAATACAACCTCCCTTCAAATAAAAGTAGCAAAGCGGATATTGAAAAGGAACTCCTGTATAATACCGATATCATTAAAATAAAAGAGTTGCTCGATTATTATTCGCAGCGATACAATGCAATCGTTAATCCAATCATCGATAGGGAAACATTGCAAATACTTCGGATGCATATGCATAATGCTATTTATTCATTCGAACGATTCAGCAAAAACATTGAAGATTGGTTTGATGATTCAATGAATCGTGTGTCCGGTTGGTACAAGCGACAAGTGCAGGTGATTCTTTTTATACTCGGAATTGTATTGGCGATTACGTTTAATGTTGATACAATCGAAATCGCCGGACGATTGTCTACCGATAAAGACGCGAGAGATAAGATGGTTCAATTGGCGGAACAATCGGTTGATAAATTCAAAGACGATCCGAGGGTAAGGAAAGTAGTGACTGCAAAAGGAGATGTTGTATACGATAGCAGTGACTCGGCAGTAAAGGAGAACAAAAAAGTTTTTGCCGAATACCAGGCAAAGGCAGACAGCATAAAAAATTTCCTGAATACAGACGTGCAGCAGGCCAACGACCTCATTGCACTTGGATGGGGTGATTATGGAAAGAAAAATGATAGTGTAAAAGTCATCAACGCATATTTAAATAACCGGATTTGTTTTCTTTCGGATAGTATAAAAAATATAATTCCTGATAGCGAGAAAAAAAATATGTTAGCAGGCAATTCCACGCTGCCAAACGCAGATACGCTTCGGAAAAAAGTATTGGATACTATTTACAGAACATATTGGCTGAGATATAAAATCCCTTATATCCTGGCAAAAAGTTTTGGCGGGAAAAAAATGCTTGGATTTCTATTGACAGCTTTCGCTATTTGTCTAGGCGCGCCATTTTGGTTTGATTTATTGAATAAGCTGATCAGGCTACGCGCGACCGGAAAAAAAGAAGACACTAATAGTGGAAGCGGCGCAACAACCACCAATATAACCCAACCCATAAGCGTCAATGTTAACTCAGATAAAGGCGAGGAGGCTGTAGGTTAATTATGTTACAACTGACTGTCAAAGCAAAAAAATTAAATAGGAGGAAATATATTCCTGCATTTTTTCCAGATCCAAATGGAATAGTCGGTTTTGTAAAAGAAGCTGTTTCATTTCTCGGTGAAGAGGTAACTGAAGTGCCAAACCCTGATCTGGGGAAATGGTACAAGGATCGTGATAATAATTATTATTGGGGAGGTGGACTGTTTGTTGTTGACAGTGTTGATGAACATGCACCAGAACTCGAAATACCCGACAGGACCGTTCTTGAAAACGCTACGGTTATCACTCCTGCTATCAAGAAAAAAATTGAGCAGGTTGTAAATGCTTTTGAAACCGGAAAGGCAGAAGGAAATTATGCAGCTCTCGTGAAGAATGCAGATTATAGCGATCCTGAAACAAAAACGAGAATAGTACAAGTTACGTTTGGCCGCTCGCAAACTACCGAGTTCGGAAATTTAAAAATATTGATACAGGATTATGTGAACAGTGATGGTCTATTTGCAAATGATTTAAAACCCTACCTCGATCGTATTGGCAAAAAACCAAGTTTGGCTAGCGACAATTTCTTTTGCGATACACTCATCAAAGCAGGAGAAAATGATCCGATTATGAAAACCAGCCAGGATGAACTGTTCGACACACTCTACTATCAAAGAGCGATGAACTGGTTCAACCAAAATGGTTTTACACTACCATTAAGCTTATTGGTGATTTATGACAGCACCATACATTCCGGTGGAATTTTATCTATGCTGAGAAATAAATTCACGACCGTAGTTCCTTCGAGTGGCGGCGACGAAAAAGAATGGATAAATAATTATGCGAACGCGAGGAATGAATGGTTGCTCAGCAGGACGGATCTTAAAGCCACTGCCTATAGAACAAAGTGTTTGTTGTTACAGATAGAAAATAACAACTGGGATTTATCACAATCGATTCATGCAAACGGAGTCGTCATCAATTAAAGTCAGTATTAATCGCTCATGCCTCAATACACAGTCATTACAAAAAGATTGAATATTCGGAGCAAAGTGCCTGCGCAATTTCCGGATGCCGACCATATTATTGGTGAGATATTAGAAGGACAGACCTTTGAAGGCAATGAAGCCGATATAACGGAAGTGCCTAACCGAAATTTGGGTAAATGGTACAAAGACAGAAATAATCATTTTTATTGGGGAGGAGGAGTAACGGAATCTCTCTTATCGAATAAAGTAAAACTGGTTCCTCAAACAGATATCGATAAATTCCTTTCCATCGCAAAGTTTCCACCAAATAGTCTTATCGACTGGCATAAAAATCTCCGATTACCTGATTCAATAAAAAATAATCTTGGTAGAAATATCAGCATTGCCGTATTAGACACTGGCATTGACAAAACTCATCTTGATTTATCGTCAAACACCATATTTGAAAAAGATTTTACCAATTCAAGTTTTGGAACCAGTGATGTAATCGGTCATGGCACAATGATGTCTTCTTTTATCGCCGCAAAAAACTTTTTTGGTGATAAGGGCATTTCCGGAATTGCACCAGCTGCAAAAATAGTTCCTGTGAAAGTGATGTATGAAGAAAATGACCCACAGGATTTTTTAAGCGTTGGAAAAGGGATCGACTATGCTGTAGCGCAAAAAGTGGATATAGTAAGTATGTCGATTGGCAGAGACCAGGATGTACCGGCGGTTGCATCAGCAATAAAAAATGCGGCTGTTAATAAAAATATTGTTCTCGTCGCATCGACGAAGCAATTCGATCAGGCATTGCCGTTATTTCAGTTTCCATGCAATTGCCCGGAGGTGATCCCGGTAACTGCCATGCCTGCCGACTTTATAGCGGCGAATTTTAATGCTCTGCCTTCACCACTGATTATTTTTCCGCACATTAGATTATGGGGCTGTACAATCAAAGATTCAAATTATTACTCTGATGATTCGGGAAGTAGTATAGCAACCGCCATGCTTTCCGGAATAATTGCGCTGATACTCGCTGATAATCCATCATTGAAAAGAGATAAGAGAACCTTGCTAAACGAATTATCGAAATATGCATCTTCGATTGATGATGCATTCATAGATCCTGCAAACAACTTACGCTTTATCTATAAACCTTAAATCTACTGATATGAAAAAAATTCTTACCTGCTTTTTGTTGTTAGTCATATTTGAAAAAGGGATGTCGCAGATCGCTTATTATGATGCGTTAAAGCTTGCTAACATGCTTGACGCCAGCAAACATTTTCCTTTGATAAAAAAAGATAGCGTTTCTTTTATTTTGAGACAATACCTTTCAAAAGACATTGCTACTCCAGGCGATTTTAAAAAGAACCCTTTTATTGTTCCGTACATGAATTTAGCAATGACATTTTCTGAGGGTAATGGTAATGATAAGGGAGTTAGCTTGTTGCCCGGCGCTATCGGCAATTTGGATGTCACCAGTATCGCTGATGGATTTGCAAGGTTTATTGTTGAACGGACTAAACAAGAATTGCAGGCCGCATTCTTCGATAAATTTATAAAATTGATAAAGGAGCCCCAGTACAAAGACGTGCGTACATTATTTCCAGCCACCTATGGTGTTGTGTTGACTTTACCAGCCATGGTATATAATTATGAAAAATATATTCAATCGTTGCGCGATGCTTTTGGAAAGGATATGGAAACAATTCTTCCCCATATCGAAGATGTTTTGCAAAATGGAAACTATAAAGATTTTTTCAATCAACACCGCGCGTTGAAATCTGTTTGCTTAACTGCATTATATTATGCGCATGGTTTGCAGCAAGGTGAACATATCGGTAAACTTATTGAAGAATACACGCCAACAGACAATAAATATATTTTCGATAAAAAAAATCCTGATACAATCCGTGTAAATGCCATTCGCTTTATACAGGAAGTTTCCAAATCATTTAAAACAGTAGTACCAGGAAATGAGTATTGGGTTCCTGCCGACAGTATCCAGCAATTATTAAATAGCAGCAATGCCGATGCGTTGAATATTTATTTTGGATTGTTATATCAGAAAGTGATTGACATCAGAGTTTGTGATACCGATCCGGCTACTACGTATGGAAAAGTGATGGCGACCATCGCGGATAATGTTCATAAATTAAAAGATTTGATTGAAACGATATCCGGTCAAATAGATAACGCACAAAGTCAATTAAAGAGTTTTCTTGAAAAACAAAAAAAGGATCGTACTATAACAGATTATATCGGCTATTTCAACGGAGCCACGCGTTTGATAGAAAGTTTTAAAGAAAATCAATTTACAAAAAGTATCATTTCTTTCTTGCCACCAGCGGCGCAAGCAGATATAGAACTTTACTGGACAAAATACACGCATGTTATCGACGCCACCAATTCATTGCTTTCTATTTATACAAGTGTTAAAGAAAAAAATTATAGTGTTGCCATAAGCAACGTGCGAGTTTTATACGACATGCGGTTTACTCCGGATAGTGCGGATAATGCTGATACTGGAAAAAAAGTTCAGGATGTAATTGATTTTTTATTGGATAAAGGAGCATTCATTGCAAGTGTGGCGCAGGCAAAAACATCACAGGAGGTTTACGATGCCATCAATATGGTGGCGATGCCAACAGGAAGTGCGAGGGTAAAAAGACTTTCGAAATTCAACGTTGCAGTAAATGGTTATTGTGGTTTGTTTGTGGGATATGAGCAAATACAAGGTGTCGATAAAAAATTTAAGCTAAATGGTTATGGACTTACTGCTCCGATCGGATTAAGCATTAGTCGCGGTCATTCGATATTCTTTATTGGTACCGGGCCGAAAGGATGGAAAGAAAGTAAATACGGATGGTCAACTTCTCTTTTTATTTCTTTGATTGACCTGGGAGCCGTGGCAGCTTTTAGATTTAAGGATGATACTACGGCGCAGGTACCGACGATTCAACTAAAAAATATTTTTTCTCCCGGTGCTTTTATTTCTATCGGAATTCCAAAATGCCCGGTGTCATTAAATTTTGGAGCGCAGTTCGGGCCTAACCTGAGAAAGATAGACAACAACAGCACCGTACTGGCAAGTCAGGATAATGATAATAAGATTTATATCAGGTACAGTTTTTCTGTGGTGGTGGATATACCGTTATTCAATTTGGCGACATCAACGAGATAGGTGCTTTCAAAAAAAATTTATGATTGTACTTTTATGAAAATTGAAACTCATGGGGCGAAACATTTCTATATCACTTGGTGACCATTTCGAAGCATTTATTGATGATAAAGTTTCAACTGGCAGATTTAAAAATGCCAGCGAAGTTATAATAGCAGGGCTTCGCCTTTTAAAGGAAGAAGAAACAAAAATAACAGTTTTGAAAACGGCAATCGAAGAAGGTATTAATAGCGGCTCAATAAAAAGATTCGACGCTAAAAAACATTTAGAACGACTTAAAGCAGTCAAAAGAAAAAAGCCTTGACTAACCAAGGCTTTTTGTCGGGGCGGCAAGATTCGAACTTGCGACCTCCTGGTCCCAAACCAGGCGCGATAACCGGGCTACGCTACGCCCCGAAATATTTAAAAACATCGTCAACACCAAGTTTCGACGATTCGAGAGCGGAGAGGGAGGGATTCGAACCCTCGGTACAAGTTTAAGCTCGTACAACGGTTTAGCAAACCGGCCCTTTCGGCCACTCAGGCACCTCTCCATCCTGCCTTTAATGGAAGGGTGGCAAAAATAGTATTATTTATCGTGCAGACAAAACAAAAAGGGAACGAATTCGATGATTTTATCGTGAGACGTTAAACGTGAGACGTGAGAGGTGAACGTGATTCGCATACGATTGACATCTCACGATACATCAACATTTTTTATGGCAAGGCGTTGATGGTGCTGTACATGGTAAATAGTGAAAAACATCATTTCCCTTAAGGTTAATTTTCCTAATAAAGGATGAGGCATAATATATTGCTCGAGCTCCTCTTCGGAAAAATCGTCGATCCTGGTAGAAAGTTTTTCAACAACAGCATAAAGTTTTTCCAGCCATTTATTTTTTTGTTGAAATGTGATCTGTGATGGTATGAATTTTCCTTGCGCTTTTCCGCCTCCGGATAATTTTTGCTGATATTTTTCAATCAATCCTTCATAAGTCCTCGATGGCCTGTTTGCTTTGCCAATGATAATCTTCATTGCAGGTTTCGGAATTCGCATCGCAAGTACCAGCACCGCCACCGAACGATAGATATGATCGAGTTGCTGGCCAGCGTTCCATTTTCCTTCAGGCGTGAACAAAAAATCTCCTTCACTCAATGAATCGATCGCTGATATGAAATTTTTATGATGTGTTTTTAATTCTTGTTTTATTGTTTCTTTATCCATGTTCCTTTTTCTAATTATTTATTTTGGACGCATGCAGGTGAAATATCAGCCAATTGTTTTTTTCTTTCTTCATCACAACCGTTCTTCTGCTGATGGCATCGGGATCTATCAATTCAAAACTGGTAATCGCCATATTTCCTACGATATCGGTTTGTATTTTTTGCGGATCGATATCAAGATAAGGCGGACCAGATCTGTTTTTTTTCACGCGGTCAAAAAAACTTTTAAAAACCACCATAATACTGTCCCTCCCCTTTATACGTCCGGCCACCATTGCCGAAGGCGGAAAAAATACCGTAGCATCATTTGAGAAATAATTTTTAAGCTGATCAGCGTCCAGGTTTCTCAGCGCATCCACAAAGCCTTTCAGTTGCGTTTCAATAATCAAAGAATCCTTTGCTGTTGATTGTACCTTTATTTGTGCGACGATACAATTTGTAAACAAAGCAGTGGCAAATAGAACAATAGCTAATTTACGCATAGGCATTAAGGTTGGATAATTAAAAATTAAAATTTTCCATAGTGTATCAATTTGAGATTTCTATGTGTAACTATGTGCCTACTGTGCCTATGTGGTAAAAAAAATTACTAACTAGTTATATAGAAATTGCAAATTGATACAATACCAGATTCTCAGATTTGTGCTACATCCTGCTTTCCTGCCAATCTTTCGCGCTCATTTCAAAATGTATTTCTCCATTCGGTCTTTTACCGATCGCCTTCCATCCGGCTCTCCTGTAAAACTTTTCGGCTCTTGTATCCGGACTTGTACCCAGCCATATATTTTCTGTGGTCTGGATGAAATACCAATCGAGCATCGCATCATGCAATTTCTTTCCGATTCCTTTTCCTTCGTGCAAAGGTGCGACAAACAAAGCCCAGATATTATTCTTTACAAGATCAACAATGGCGAATCCGGCTACTTCATCATTTGTTTCGCATAACCATCCCTTACCACGTTTCGTTAGGAATTCTGTATAGTCATTCGTAGTGATCATCGAAGGATCAGGCAATATATTTTCGCGAACAGCAATCCTGATTTTGTGCAGTGCATCGATGTCTTTTATTTGTGCCTCGCGGATTATCATGAACTTCTGATTTTAATGATTGAAATGATGGGCTATGATCAATCAGATTGTTATTCATAAATGTGATGAAATTACAATAACTATAATCTAAAAAGAATTACAAACGAATTTCTAATCTCAATCATCAAAAGTTTCTCAATAAAAATGGTCACAGCCCATCATTTCAATCATTCAAATCAGAAGTTCAGAACTGTTTCAAAAAACTAATTTTTGCAATCACATGTTCATCCATTTGCGTTTTTGCCAGGAGATTGTTGAAGCTATTTTTATTATACACAATATAAACATAAGAAAGCGGTTGGTATTCCCATGAAAAACGGATATTGTAATTTTCAGCATTGTTGTCGGAATTTTTTTGGTAGAATCCAATCAACTGGATACGCGGATTCAAAGCGATGCGCGCTTCTACGCTATAAAGGTCAACCGTTTTATCGATTTTCGCTTCGCCCACACCCATGAAATGATTTCTATTAAAACGACCGATCACAGAAAAATGCGGAATCGGCGCAAACTGTAATTTCCAATCACCCGAATTTAATTTTCCATTGAAGTAGGGTCCCCATGTGTAAATCACATTCAGGTTTAGCAATTTTGAAGGATCGGTACTTGCCCAGATCTGTTGTTGGTTATAATTGTATTTACCCGGTAGAATGGTTACCCCCAGCGGCACGAAAGGATCGGTCAGATTTTGATACACTGGAATAATTCCATATCCAAAAAAAGCACCGCTTTGAAAATTTAGCCAGATAGGATACATGATGATCGATCTTTCAATTTGTTTTCCAGTAGAAGCCTGGTGATATAATTCGAGACTTATACTTGGCTCAAATGCACGCAGAATTTTTTTTACGGGCAATGCTTTTCCCCGATAATAATAGAAAATTCCGGGAGTCGTGGCGATCACATCGTTTCTCGAAACAAAACCTGTTTCCGGATTGAAATCTTTGGTAACAACGGATTGCGTCCACCATACTTTCATTTGATTGGTGGAATAATAATATTGTGCGAATCCGGCAAAACCTTGTTTGCCGCCATTGCTCGTTGCAGAGTGAATGATCATTGTATTCAATGAATGAGCTTCTCCCAATCGAAAAAAACCGTCGATGGTACTGACAATATTTGATCCGTGGGAATTCGTTTTCACTACTTCCAATACGCCAATGCGATTCTGTGTTCCAAAATTTTCAGAGTATCTGCCTACTAAAAAATTTGTGGCGGGAATTGTATCGAGCGGAGCTTGCTGAAGTGCAATGGCGCCGAAATTTCTTTTTATAGATCTATAAACAAATCTGCCTCCACCGCGAATGGCAATCGGGTTACCATTGTCATCCAGGCCAATCTTCCTGCTGAAAAAAGGTTGAATACGCATAAGGCCGCCCGAAGCATCGTCGGCTGTTGAGAGACCGACACCAAACAGCGAAGCATTCTCGAGGAAAAATTGTCTTCTTTCCGGAAAAAAAACAGAGAACCTCGATACGTTATTGATGCCTCTGTCTGCATCCACCTGTGCAAAATCTGTATTGGCAGTAAGATCCAAAACAGTATTTGTGTTGATGGCCCATTTTAAATCGCCACCGAATTTCCCATTGGTCTGATAGGGTTTTGTTGTTGAATCCGAAATATTATAATGATCATATGAACCCAACATGTATGGTTGAAAACGGATATTTGGTTTGGGAGGAGGCGGTTGTAAATTTTTTAATATACCGGCATAGTTCATGCGCACTGACGAGTAGGCCCGCGGAAATTCAGAAAGCGCCGTGATCTCATTGGTGAGCCTTCTGTTGCGATATACATTAAAACCCCAGTTTTGAACGGTGTCAGTTGTTTTTGGATAACGAAGCGTTTGCCAGGGGATCGCGAACTCTGCAACCCATCCGGAGTCTGTTCTTGTTGTGCGAACGCGCCAAAGTCCGTCCCAGTCAATATCGTAATACAAATCATCGAATGACAAAAAATCGCGTTGAACACCATAAGGATTCGAAACAAGCGACATTGCGTTTCGCTTATCATTAAATCCATCGAATGCGAGCGAAATCAAATCGTGGGCCCTGTAATCGAAATCTCTTTTGAAATCGGTTGCACGCAATGCTTTTTTTCCAAGTGAATCACGCGCGAAGATTCCAAAATATAAATACTGTTGATTGTATAAAACTCTTACTTCAGTTTCAAAAGTAGGGGACTGACTTTGATGCGGTTCTATTTGTATAAACTTCGGCGAAGGTTTTGCCAATTGCCATTCGGGTTCATTCAATAATCCATCAATATGCAGGGAGGAACGAATGCGAACAGCTTCTATTTCTTTTTTAATGGAATCAGGCTTGAATACTTCTCCGTTTTGCGCCAAGGCAGAAGAACCCAAAAAAAGAAAAAAAGTAAATGGAATTTTCACAAGTGCTAGCAGGCTATTTTTCAAGGTTAGTCTTTATAATAGGTTGATGGAATGAGAGCGAAGAAACAAAGCGGAGAGCGGCTTAACTTTCGCTCGCCGTTCTGTTTCTCCACTCTCATTCGGTTCATACAGTTACTCAAAGTTCTTTTTATAATTCCTTCAGCCTATCGGCATTTTCCAACTGGCAGTACCATTGCACCTAATGGATCAATGATCACTTGACAGCAGCGAATAAATTGCTGAATCCAGGAATATTCCATCAAAATAGTGGTTTTCTCGAAAATATGCTTCACGTACAAAATGATTTTTTTCTAAAAGTTTGATGGATGGCTGATTTTTAGGATTGACATTTGCTTCGATAGAATGCAATTTCATCGTCGTAAATGCATAGTCGAGTGCAACGCCGATGGCTTCTTGCATCAAACCTTTTCCCTGGAAATCAGGAAAAATCATATATCCGATCTCTGCTCTGAAATGGTCTTTGATAACGCGCCAGAATCCGATAGTGCCGATTAACCGGGGTTGATCCTTTGGTGAAATGGCCCAGGTAATACCATCATTATTTTTGAGATCGGTTTCTATTTTTTCAATTAATGTCTTGACATCGTCAATGGTTTTTGCCAAAGGCCTGTCGAGATATTGCATTGCCTGTTTATTGGAGCGCAGTAAAAAAAATTGAGGTGCGTCCTCGAATGTGATTTGCCTCAATACCAATCGTTCGGTATATAATATTGGAAAGGGATTGAAATTCAGTGTTAGCATAATGCATTTATTTATAAAGAGCAATTACTTCTTTTAAAATGGTGTTTATTTTTTTCATTGGTAAATTTTTATCCGCGTCGATTAAAAGTATTTTCATCCTTGCTCTTTTTTCAATAATTAAATCCGGGTGATTGATTTTTTTTCCTTCAACAATGCCGATATAAGGCTGCAGTAATTTTTTATGTACCCACAAATAGCAAAACATTTTCCCCTTGTAACAAAAAAACGGCATTCCATATTTCCAGGATTCTGTAATATGAATGTCTTGTTTAAGAATATGCGCGCGCAGAAATTGCAGGCAGCTTTTCACCGGCTCTTCTTTCTGCAGATAATAATTGTCTAGAGGCTTGAGCATGGGATCACAAATATAAATTTACATTCAGTATTAACTATTGATAAAAGAGACGGTTTATTTTTCTAAAATATTTCGCGCAGAGCACGCAGAGAAAAAGAGTACGCAGAGTAATCTCCCTCCGTGTACTCTTTTTCTCTGCGTGCTCTGCGCGAAATATTTCCGGACTTTCAAACCCACCGCTACCCAATATTCACACTCCGGTATTTCACAAAAAAATTGTAATTTCAACAGTTATCCAATTGCTTGTTTTAATGCGCAATTTTTTTAAAAATAAGAAGTGGTTATGGTTAGTGCTTGCGCTGGTTATTGTTGTATCTATTTTTACATTTAGCACACATAAAAAAGCAATCGATTATAGCGCCGATGTTAAACCCATTCTCAATAAAAAATGTATTACCTGCCACGGCGGCGTGAGGCGCAAAGGCGGTTTCAGCGTATTGTTCCGTTCCGAGGCATTGGCAAAAACAGAATCCGGAAAATTTGCAATTGTTCCCGGCGATCCGGATCATAGTGAACTCGTAAAACGGATTACAGCGAAAGATCCGGAAGACAGGATGCCTTATAAACACGAAGCGCTCTCCGAAAATGAAATCAGTATTTTAAAAAGATGGATTAAAGAAGGAGCACAATGGGGAGATCATTGGGCTTATGTTGCAGTGAAACCAGTTGAAGTGCCGAAACCAAAAGGAGCTTTTTTCGGATTGCTTCCGGCATCGAAAACGGATTGGATGAAAAATGATATCGATTATTTTATTTATGATAAACTGCAAAAGGAAAAATTACAACCTTCCGCGGAAGCGGATAAGGCCACGTTGTTACGACGCGTAAGTCTTGATCTTACCGGCATGCCACCTTCTCAAAAACTAGCCGAAACATTTTTGCAAAGTAAAAATGAAAATGCATATGAATTGTTGGTGGATAGCCTGCTCGCCTCTCCTCATTATGGCGAACATTGGACGTCTATGTGGCTTGATCTTGCCAGGTATGCAGACACAAAAGGATATGAACGTGATCCTGTTCGCGAAATCTGGCGTTATCGCGACTGGCTCATTCATGCTTTCAATAATGACGAACCTTATGATCAGTTTTTGACAGATCAGATAGCCGGTGATCTTTTTCCTAATCCCACTGATGAACAATATATCGCCACTGCTTTTCATCGCAATACCATGACAAATGATGAAGGAGGAACGGATAATGAAGAATTCAGAACTGCGGCTGTGCTTGACCGTGTGAACACAACCTGGGCCGCATTGATGGGAACTACATTTTCCTGCGTTCAGTGTCATAGTCATCCATATGATCCCTTCACGCACGATGAGTATTACAAATTCATGGCGTTCTTTAATAACACGCGTGATGAAGATACCGAAGGAGATTACCCTTTACTACGGCGATACTCAGCCGAAGACAGTGTGAAGTTGAAATCACTTACTGATTGGCTGGAAAAAAATGTTTCCGAGAAAAAATCAAAAGAGGTTTATACATTTTTAAAAACTCGTCAGCCTGCAGTAAATTCTTTATTAGCAGATCAATTTACTAATAGTGAGCTGAATGACACGAAATGGCTGATCTTCCGCAACCATGCGGTGGCCCGCCTAAAAAATATAGATCTCGAGCAAAAAAATTTTCTGATATATCGTTACATCGGATTTAAAAACGGGGGAACATGGACGGTTCATCTTGATAAACCAGATGGTCCTGTATTGCTGGTTGTTAATCCTAAAAAGACAAAAGATTGGGTGATTTCTAATATAAATTTCACACCAGCTGGTGGAAAGCATGATTTGTATTTCACCTATTCAAATCCAAATCTCAAGAAACCTGCAGACGATGGGATAATGTTCGACTGGTTCTATTTCACGCAAGCTTTTCCGGGAAAAGAAAAAAAGGAAACTGTCGCCGCGGAAAAAACTTTCTGGGAGTTATTGAATAAAAATACGCCTACTACTCCGATTATGATGGATAATCCGGCAGATATGTATCGTCCGTCGTACGTTTTTGAAAGAGGAAACTGGTTGGTACATGGCGATGAAGTAAAAGCAGATGTTCCTCATTCGTTGAACCCACTGCCTAAAGGCGCGCCACATAATCGGCTTGGCCTGGCGATGTGGATGACGAGCAAAGAAAATCCGTTGACGTCTCGCACCATTGTAAATCGCGCGTGGGAACAATTGTTTGGCACCGGACTTGTTGAAACTTTGGAAGATCTCGGCACGCAGGGAATTCCACCCACTCACAAAGAGCTACTCGATTATCTTTCCTGGAAGATGATGAACGATTATAAGTGGAGCTATAAAAAATTACTGAAGGAAATCGTCATGTCAGCCACATACAGGCAGGATTCAAAGACAACACCGGAATTGTTGGAAAAAGATCCTTATAACAGATTTTATGCGAGAGGCTCACGGGTACGGCTATCCGCAGAACAGGTGCGCGACCAGTCGCTTGTAGTTAGCGGCTTAATGAGTTCGAAAATGTACGGTCCGAGCGTAATGCCATACCAGCCGAAAGGTATCTGGTTATCTCCATATAGCGGTTTGGATTGGGAAATGAGTAAGGGAGAAGATATTCATCGTCGTGCTGTGTACACATATTGGAAACGTACGGCTCCATATCCTGCGATGATAACTTTCGATGGCGCCTCGAGGGAAGTTTGCACCGTTCGTCGTATTCGCACCAATACACCGCTGCAGGCACTCGTTACTTTGAATGATGAAGCATTTCTTGATGCCGCCAGGCATCTCGCATATAGAATGCAAAAAGAAGGTGGAAAGGATATCGATAGCCAGATCAGCAAGGGATATGAATTTTTAATGTATAAATCAATTGCTCCTTCCAAACTGACATCACTGAAAAAATTATACGAAGCGTCGTTCAGTAAATTAAAAGATGATAAAGACAAAACATGTGATATGATTGGTATGATGGATGAACATAATAATCCGGAGACAGCGGCCATGGTAGTTGTTGCCAATGCAATGTTGAACCTGGATGAATTGATTACAAAAAACTAATTCCTAAAAGCACTGAAAAAAATATCATGAATACAGCAATTAAAAAAGATAACCCCGGCGTTTACATTCCGCCGCCGTTGATTTATGTGGTTGTGTTTTTGATATCGTTTCTTTTGCAGCGAATGATTCCGCTTGATACTTCTTATACCTATGCTCCTATAGCTGCGAATGTGAGTATCGTTCTTATTATATGTTCAATGATATTTATAGTGCCCGCGGTGATTCAATTTATTCGTTCAAAAAATAATATTATTCCTTTGAAACCTGCAAGTTCATTGCAATTCAGAGGTATCTACGCGCTCTCGAGAAACCCGATGTATTTTGGGCTACTGCTTTTATATACCGGCATTGGTGTTGTAAAAGGAAATTGGTGGACGCTGATATTAATTCCTGTATTGATGATTTTAGTTCATTTCCTGGTAATAAAAAGAGAAGAAGCATATTTGGCAAGAACATTTGGAGAAGATTATTTGAACTATAAGAAGCAGGTGAGGAGATGGATTTGAATTTGGAAGAAGTTAAGGTGAAGTGAAAGGGGCGAGGTATGAGATACAAGGTACAAGGTACAAGATACAAGGTACAAGGTACAAGGTACAAGACACAAGGTACAAGATGTGCCATAGAGAAAGAGGAACGAAGTTTCGCAAAAAAGAATAAATGTAAATTTGTTTCTAATAAAAATTATTCCATTAAACGATTAGTTGAATATGAAAACTACTTTGTGGGTGAGCTTTTTGTCAATTGCTGTTGTTATCTCTTGTTCTAAAAACAGATCATCAACACAATCATCTTGCGTAAACACACAACTTATTTCCGCGATTGGTACAGATTCGCAAAAAGTGGCTGTAAATACTTCCATTAAACCAATAGTTTATAAAATTGAGAGCAACGTTAGTGGTGATACGACGGTCAGCGTGATCGTCTCAGCCACATTACCAAAAGGAATTTCAGCGGCCTACACAAATAATGTCCTGACTATTTCAGGAACACCAACAGATACAACGGGAAGCCCTTTTTCATATCAGGTATTAGCAACAGGTAGCAATTGTAGCATCGCTATTAAAGGAAAAATTTCAGTGGAAGGATGTGCTACTTTAAACTTGTCAAACGGCAGTACCTATCAATCAGTAAAAGTAGACAGCTCTATTTCACCGCTAACTTATACAATTGGTGGCGGTGGAACCGGTGCAACTTCAGTTGGCTTGCCAGCAGGCGTAACAGGTGTGTATTCGAACGGCTCTTTGGTTATTTCAGGAGCACCGTCTGACACAGTTTCGCAAGGAATATATATGTACGTTGTGACTACGACGGGAGGGTTTTGTAACACAAGCGACACCGGCTATATCGCAGTAACAAACTGTCCAACTATTACATTGACCTCGTCACCGAGTACAACGGTCCAGACAATACCCAACGGCACTAATATCCAGCCGATCACATATCGTTTAGGAGGCTCTTTTTCTTCTGTGGAGGTGATTACGGGGGGGCTGCTTGCGATACCTTATACCATAGTGGGGAACGTGCTAACAATTAGTGGGCAGTTCAACGGTAGAGCTAACTACTCGTACTCTTACGAAATTCATGTTCATGCGACGGACGTATCCTGTTCGGACGCAGTTGCGTATTTTGAAATCAATACTCAGTAATTTTTTTATTTACATGGTCTCACATTTATATAGGATCCTTAAAAAACAATTATGACGCAAAAAGATTTGCACAATCAACGACTCTTGAACGAGGCCAAGGAAAGGGCTTTGCGTTTTTCAACGCGCCGCCATTTCTTGAAGGAGAGTGCAATGGGATTGGGTGCACTTGCTATGGGGTCTTTGTTTGGAGGATGTCATTTCGGTTCATCTAACGGTGTGGCCAATACGCAGTTTGATCCGGCGCATCCGCTTGCACCCAAATTGCCTATGTTTCCGGGCAAAGCAAAATCTATTATATACCTGCATATGGCAGGTGCTCCATCACAACTAGAGTTATTCGATTATAAACCCGACCTGATGAAACTTGACGGACAGGATTGTCCACAGTCATTATTGGAAGGAAAAAAATTTGCATTTATCCGCGGCGTTCCGAAAATGCTTGGACCTCAGGCAAACTTCAAGCAGTATGGCCAGTCGGGAATTTGGTTATCAGATCATCTTCCTCATTTTTCATCGATCGTTGATGAAGTAAGTATTTTGAAAGCAGTCACTACTGATCAATTCAATCATGCACCTGCGCAATTATTAGTGCATACAGGAACACCAAGACTCGGCAGACCGAGTTTGGGTGCATGGGTGACTTATGGTTTAGGAACAGAGAATCAAAATTTGCCAGGCTTCGTCGTGCTTACTTCCGGTGGAACTTTCCCTGATGCGGGCAAAAGTGTTTGGGGTAGTGGTTTTTTGCCGAGCGTTTACCAGGGAGTGCAATGCCGTTCTGAAGGTGACCCGGTTTTGTTCATCAAAGATCCGCAAGGCATGGATCGTGATCTGCGCAAAGCTTCAATCGATGCGATCAACGAAGTGAACAAGCAGGAATATGAGGAGTATAAAGATCCTGAAATACTCTCACGGATATCCCAATACGAAATGGCATATCGCATGCAGATATCTGTGCCAGATGTAATGAACATCAACGATGAACCGCAATATATCCATGATATGTATGGCACGCATCCAAACAAAGCAGCATTCTCTAATAACGTTTTGCTTGCAAGAAAATTAGTAGAGAAAGGTGTTCGCTTTGTGCAACTATTCGATTGGGGCTGGGATAGCCATGGTAGCGACTATACCAATGCACTCGATATTGGATTCATCAACAAATGCAGAGAAGTAGATAAATCAATGACTGCATTGATACTTGATCTCAAACAAAGAGGGTTGCTCGACGAAACACTAGTGATATGGGGTGGAGAATTTGGAAGAACACCGATGCAGGAAAATCGTGAAGGCAAGAAAAATCCATTTAAAGGAAGAGATCATCATACAGATGCATTTTCTATTTGGATGGCAGGCGGTGGAATAAAAAAAGGATTTAGTTATGGCGAAACGGATGAGATTGGTTATAGTGCAGTCAGTGGAAAAGTAACTCCTTTCGATATACAGGCAACAATTCTAAATCAAATGGGATTTGATCATGAGAAATTCACGTATCAATTCCAGGGAAGGCCTTTTAGATTAACGGATGTGAGTGGTAACGTGATTGATGAAATATTGGCGTAGAAATTAACGGTGCTATTATTGTAATAATACGCTAGTAGTAATAATGTTCTATATGTAATTATGCATTTCTGTGCTAAGTTTTTTTTCACCACATAGGCACAGTAGGTACATAGGAGCACATAGGATGAGGATGACAAAAGATTATATTGACGAATTGACCTATAGGATAATCGGCTGTGCCATTGAAGTACACAGGCAATTAGGGCCAGGTTTGATTGAAAGTGTCTACGAGAAATGTTTTGAGAGAGAACTAGAAATAAGATCAATTAACTTCAAAACGCAATTATGGACTCCCGTTCATTACAAGGGAGTTGAATTAGAAACCGAACTAAAAGCAGATGTACTGATAGAAGATTTGATATTGGTTGAGTTAAAAGCTATAGAAGGAATTTTGCCCGTGCATCATTCACAAGTAATAACATACATGAAATTGATGCAAAAGCCGAAAGGGATTTTGATAAATTTTAATTGCACCAATATTTTCAAAGAAGGACAAAAAACTTTTGTGAACGACTTATATAAAAATCTACCTCGTAAATAGACGTATTTCTATGTGCAACTATGTACCTACTGTGCCTATGTGGTGAAAAAAAACCTACAACATAAACACCGTTACTAATAATAAAAAAAAATTAAATTGAATCGCAGAAACTTTTTAGAACTTACAGCATCATCTACTGCCTTATTATTATCTTCATTAGACTCTTTTGCATCTGCCCATAAACCTGACTTGAGTATGAATACAAATTTTGAATTGAAATTATTAGCTACCAACTGGGGATTTCCCGGAACGCTCGACGAATATTGCGCCAAGGCAAAAAAAGAAGGATATGATGGTATTGAACTTTGGTGGCCGCTGGAGAAAGCGGGGCAGGATGAATTGTTCTCAACACTAAAAAAATATAATCTTGAAGTTGGATTTTTATGTGGCGGCTCTGATAGTAATTATCAGAAACACTTCGGTCAATTTACTGCGATGATCGATGCCGCGGCAACCCAAACGATTCAAAAACCATTATATATTAATTGTCATTCAGGAAGAGATTTTTTTAGCTATGATCAGAATAAAACATTTATCGATCATACAACACAACTCACAAGGAAAACAGGAGTCATCATCTGTCATGAAACACACCGTTCGAGAATATTATTTGCCGCGCCTGTCGGCAGACAATACATCGATAAAATTCCGGAACTAAGAATTACTTTCGATGTTTCTCATTGGTGCAACGTGAGTGAAAGCCTGTTATCAGATCAACAGGAAACAATTGATCTTACATTAGCGCGTGTTGATCATATTCACGCGCGCATCGGACATCCTGAAGGTCCGCAGGTAAATGATCCCAGAGCTCCCGAATGGTCGGATGCAGTAAAAGCACATTTTTCGTGGTGGGACAAAATAGTTGAGATGAAAAGAAAAGCGGGTCAGCGGCTCACGATATTAACTGAATTTGGTCCGCCGGATTATATGCCAACGTTGCCCTATACACGTTCGCCGTTGGCTGATCAATGGGCGATCAATGTGCATATGATGCAGTTGTTGCGAAAAAGATATGGATCGGCTTCGTGAAGAAAATAAATATGGTAGTTATGATTTGGAGATTTAGGGATTTAGTGATTTTGAGATTTCTTCAATCTCCAAATCACTAAATCTCCAAATCAAAAATCAAAATCAATCTTCAAATACTTGTTCTAAGCAATGCTAATTTCCATTACAGAATTTATTGGGCATCTTCATCCGGTACTCGTTCATCTTCCCATAGGAATTTTATTATTGGCATCTTTATTTCTTTGGCAATCACGGAAAGACAAATCGGAACATCTTCAACCAATCATCAACGTTATACTGCTGTTAGGAATGATCAGTGCGATACTGACCTGCATTACAGGATACGTTCTTTCTACCACCGGTGAATACGATGAACAGATGGTTGGTCTTCATCAATGGATGGGAATCGCTGTGGCTATTGTTTCTATCCTGACATATATTTTCTTCAAAAAAAATATTTTATATCGTTGGCAGGGATTGGTGTCAGCGATATTATTGTTGCTATTGATCGTAACCGGTCATCTTGGAGGATCATTGACACATGGCTCTGATTACCTGACGCAACCTTTGGAGAATTTAACAGGCGATAGCCAGGCTGTTGTAAAAAGAAAACCGATTCTCAATGTGCAGGAGGCGGTTGTTTATGCCGATATCGTGCAACCGATTTTCCAGGAAAAATGTTATGGTTGTCATGGTTCTTCTAAACAAAAAGGAAAATTGAGATTAGACCAGCCAGATCTGATCATGAAAGGTGGCAAGGATGGTGCAGTGATTGTTGCAGGAAAATCCAAAGAAAGTGAATTGATAAAACGCATCACACTTCCGCGTGAGGAGGAACATCATATGGCGCCGAAAGAAAAACCGCAATTGAGTACGTTGGAAATTGCGTTCCTGACCTGGTGGATCGACAATGGCGCCGACTTTACAAAAAAAGTAAAAGATTTTCCGCAACCCGAAAAACTGAAACCTTATTTTGTTGCGCTGCAGAAAGAAGAGAATGAGCAAAAAGAATTATCAGGCATTCCTGAAACTCCTGTAGAAAAAGCCAGTGATCCGGCTGTCGACGCATTGAAAAAATTAGGAGTGGTTGTAATCCCGCTCTCACAAAACACAAATTACCTGAAAGCAAATTTCAGTGTGTCGCTGAAGAACAATGATTCGGCTATTGCATTATTGCTTCCATTAAAAAAACAACTTGTTTCATTAAAGTTGACTGGTTTTCCAGTCAATGATTCGTCATTATCCATCATCGTGCAGTGCACCAATATCACGAAGCTGGAATTGGATCACACGCGGGTTACTGACAATGGTATGAGTAAACTGCTTGCGTTGGACAAATTGATTTCGTTAAATCTTGTCGGAACGAAAGTGACTGCGGAGGGTGTGATGAAATTGAAGGGAATGAAAAACCTTCATAATATTTATTTATATCAATCCTCCGTTGATAAAAAAGATTGGCCGACGCTCGTGAAAAATTTCCCAAAAACTATTATTGATTCCGGCGGTTATTCGGTACCGTTATTTAATACGGACACGGTTATTATAAAACCGCCGAAAGAGAAGAAATAGCCGGATGGAAAAAGTTTTTTTGCGACACTTTGCGATTTTGCGTCTTTGCGTGAAAATTTTTCACGCAAAGACGCAAAATCGCAAAGCGTACCTCGATCAACGTTGTTTCTACCTGCTTTTAAACACAGGTTTTCTCTTCTCCATAAATGCGGCGACACCTTCTTTCATATCCTCCGTACCAAAGCAATCACCGAAAGATTTTATTTCCAGCGCATAGCCTTCATCGTTAGGTTGTCCGGCAGCGTTGGCACATTCGATACATTTTGCAATGGCCAATGGAGCTTTTGAATTAATTACGGAAAGTATAGATTTTGCTTTGTTCAATAGTTCTTCCTGTGATACAACCGCATTCACCAAACCATATTGCAATGCATTGGCAGCATTCAGCATATTTCCACTCATCAGCATTTCAAGTGATCTTCCTTTTCCGATGAGTTGAGTTAATCTCTGTGTGCCGCCATAACCAGGTAATAATCCGAGGTTCACTTCGGGCTGCCCGAATTGCGCATTGTCACTGCATATTCTGAAATGACATGCCATCGCCAATTCGCAGCCACCGCCGAGAGCAAAACCATTTACAGCGGCGACAATAGGTTTGGCTGAACGCTCAATCTTAAAAAAAATATCCTGCCCTTTTTTTGCCAACGCCATTCCTTGCTCTTTGGTAAGCCCGGAGAAACCGCTGATATCAGCACCGGCAACAAATGCCTTTGCGCCGGCACCGGTTAGAACAGCAGATTTTATTTCCTGGTTATTATATATTTCGTCTATAGCAGATCCCAATTCATCGATAACTGTTGTGTTCAACGCATTGAGTTTATCCGGCCTGTTGATGGTGATTATATATATGTTGTCAGCGAGTGTCGTGAGCAATGTTTGGTACATGGTATTTTCTTTCAAAAGTAAAATTATTTGGTGAACGCGGAACGCAAAACGCAAAACGCTGAACGCGGAACGCTGAACGCGGAACGCTGAACGCGGAACGCAAAACGCAAAACGCGCAACACAAGCAATTATCCTCTCGCATTCAGCGTTTAGCGTTCGGCGTTCAGCGTTCAGCGTTCACATCATACTGTTAATTAGTACGCCTGCTTTTTTTGGTTGAATTAAAATGCATAAATTGTCCGCTCGAAAAATTTCAATTTAATCATGAGAAAATCAATGAAATTATTTTTTCTTTCCGTCTTTGTGATGATTGCACAGCTTGGGCTTGCGCAGGATAAATACCAATGGCAAACAGTAACCAGTGCGGGATATACTTACAAAACTGTTCCCGCCGACCCGATGAAATCCCGGTTTTATGTTTTGAAAAATGGACTCTCGGTTATTCTCACCGTTAATAAAAAAGAACCGCGTATTGCTGCGTTGATACCTGTGCGTGCGGGCAGCAAAACCGATCCGGCAGATCATACAGGCCTTGCCCATTATCTCGAACATATGATGTTCAAAGGGACGGACAAATATGGCAGCCTAGATTGGAGTAAAGAAAAACCTTTGCTCGATTCCATTAATGCCTTGTATGAACAGTATAATCATAGTACAGACACTGCTGCAAGAGCAGCAATTTATAGAAATATCGACAAGGTCAGTGGAGAAGCTGCAAAATTTGCAATCGCAAATGAATATGATAAAATGATGGCATCGATGGGTGGACAAAATACCAATGCATTCACCAGCGTGGAAGAAACCGTTTATACCGAAGATATTCCTTCCACATCCATCGATAAATTTTTAACACTGCAGGCAGAAAGATTTCGCAGTCCCGTATTTCGTATTTTTCATACAGAGCTGGAAGCAGTGTATGAAGAAAAAAACAGATCACTCGATAACGATGCAAGCAAGGTTGAACAATCAATGTATGCTTCTTTATTTCCAACACATAATTATGGTCAGCAAACAACGATTGGCACTGTCGAGCATTTGAAAAATCCTTCTCTCAAAGAAATCAGGAAATATTATAATGCCAATTATGTTCCGAATAATATGGCGATTATTCTTGCCGGTGATTTTGATCCTGATCATGTGATCAAAAAAATTGATGAGCTGTTCAGTTATATGCAACCAAAACCAGTTACGGAATATAATCCGGCGCCGGAGAAACCGATTGCTGCTCCAGTTATCAAAGAAGTATTTGGTCCGGATGCCGAGAGTACGGGAATTGGATTTCGCCTGCCCGGTGATATCGACACCAAATCAACTCTGATTGCAGAAACGCTGATGAAGATTTTATATAATGGAAAAGCCGGCTTGCTTGATCTCAATCTTAATAAAAAACAGACAGTGTTAAATGCTTCCGGATATTTGGATGATATGAAAGATTATTCTGTGCTTTATATTACTGCAAGAAATAAATCTGATCAGACATTGGAACAGGTAAAAGATCTTTTGCTGGATCAGATCAACCAGATCAAGCAGGGAAATTTTGATGAAGCACTGATTCGTGCGACGGTGGACAATGCAAGATTTTCTTTTTTAGATGGATTGAATAATAATGGTAACAGAACTTATCGATTGCTTAATCCGTTTGTTGTTTCGAAAAATGAAACCTGGCCTGCCGATGTACGTTCGTTGGATGATATGAATAAACTTACGAAAAAAGATATCATTGATTTTGCGAACAAATGGCTTGGCAATAATTACGTGTGCATTTACAAAAGAAAGGGAGAAGATAAATCTATTGTAAAGGTCAATAAGCCACCAATCACTCCTGTTGAAGTAAATCGCGATGCGCAATCTGAATTTCTAAAAAAAATCGATGAGATGCCCGCTACACCGGTTAGTCCGCAGTGGCTCGACTACACAAAAGATTTTCAGAAAAAGCAATTCGGTAATACAGAGTTGTTATATGTTCAGAATAAGGATAACGAAATATTCCGTTTGCGTTACAGGCTGGAAATGGGAACTTATAATAGTAAGTTGTTATCGATTTCTTCGCAATACCTGCAATTTCTCGGAACCGATGAAATGAGTGCGGAAGATGTGAGTAAGCAATTTTATGACCTCGCTTGTAATTTTAGTATTGATGCGAGCGCAGAATACACAACAATTAATTTAACCGGGCTGCAAAAAAATATGGAAAAGGCGGCGGGTTTATTTGAAGATATATTAACACATTGCAAGGCCGATGAAAAAGCGCTGGCTTCTTTGAAAGCGAGAATCCTGAAAGCGAGGGCCAATAATAAATTAAATAAAAGAGCGATCTTATCCGGCTTGCGTTTTTATGCGATGTACGGAGAAAAAAATCCTTTTAATAACCAATTGAGCAATGATGAATTGAATGCATTGAAGGCAGCGGATCTTGTAGATTTCCTGCACGGACTTCTACAATATAAACATGTCGTGATTTATTATGGACCACTTTCTTTGCCTGATGCAACTACTTCTATTCATAAGGTGCATATGTTGCCAACTACTTTTGTGCCATATCCAAAGGGAAATGAATTTGCAAAAATTCAACAAACACAGAATACCGTGTTGTTTACCAATTATGATATGGTGCAGGCAGAAATTTCCTGGGTGAGAAATACTTCTGATTATGATCCTTCGAATGAAACACTGGTGGAAGTTTTCAATGAATATTATGGAGGAGGAATGGGCTCTGTTGTTTTTCAAACATTGCGTGAATCGAAAGCCCTCGCCTATGGTACGTTCGCATTTTACCAGGAACCTTCAAAAAAAGAGGATAAATATTCGATGATCGGATATATCGGATGCCAGGCAGATAAAATGAATGAAGCGATTATTGGTATGAACGATCTGCTGAACACGATGCCCGAATCGGAAAAATTATTGCAAACCTGTAAGGCAAGTATTAAGAACACGATCGAAACGGAACGCTATACCGAAGATGCGGTGATCAATCAATACCTTGCTGACAAACGCAAAGGTTTAGATAAGGATATTCGCAAAGATGTTTATGAGAATTTTGAAAAAGTAAATTTTGCAAAGCTGCAACAATTCGCAAAGGAAAATATTTCCGGCAAGCCTTATACCTATTGCGTTGTTGCTTCTGATCAAAAAATAAAAATGGATGACCTGGCGAAATATGGAGATGTGAAGAAAATTTCGTTGGAAGAGATTTTTGGATACTGAGCAAGCGCGCGTATAGAATGTGATTTTCGTGAGACGTGAAACGACAAAAATGAATGCGTCAGCTCACGTTTATCGTTTCACGTCTCACGAAAATCATATAAACATCGTCCAACATAGAAATTTCAAACTCAGGCGCTACCAGTATTTCCTAAAAGTCGCGATGTGCTTTTACCCATTCGCGAATATAATTACTGATCTCAGTGGTGGCTGCGCCAGGTGCAAATAATTTACCAACGCCCATTTCATTTAATTTTTTTACATCATCATCCGGAATAATTCCTCCGCCGGTCAGTAATACGTCGTCCATTTCTTTTTCTTTCATCAACTGGATAATTTTTGGAAACACAGTCATATGTGCACCACTGAGAATACTGATACCGATTGCATCTACATCTTCCTGTAAAGCCGCTTGTACAACCATCTCCGGTGTTTGCCTTAGTCCCGTGTAAATAACCTCCATGCCGGCATCGCGGAGTGAAGTGGCGATGATTTTCGCGCCGCGGTCATGACCATCCAATCCTACTTTTGCAACAAGAACCCGAATGGGGCGATTTGATTTTTTCTCCATGCATTTCGCTGTTGAAATTCAGCACTCAAATGTAAGTTTCTTTGAAGAAATGATTTTATCTGATTGTCCTGATAGATGTTCACGCAAAGGCGCAGAGCCGCANNTGCGGCTCTGCGCCTTTGCGTGAATTTTTAGCCTAGATAAAATTTGCAATTAGATTTTTTCAAGAAGCAAACTGATCCTTTGTACAGTTTCATCCAATCCCAAAATCGCGGCGATTTCAAAAACAGGTGGTCCCTTTTTTTCTCCGACAAGCATTATTCTTAGTGGTAATTGCAATTCACCTGCCTTGATATTTTTTGCCGCGGCAAGTTCTTTAAAAGAACCTTCGATAGATGGTGCGCTCCATTCCGATAATAATTTCAGTTTCTCTGAAAATTCAACAAAGAATGCGGCTTTGTCTGCGTTCCATTTTGGTTTTACTGCATCAAGATCCCATTGCCCGGGAGATTCGAAAAAGAATTTTCCCTGGTCATAAAAATCAGGAAGCAGCGTACAACGATCCTTTACGGATTGCATCACCTTGCTTAATTTGTTTGTATCGTTGATTTCAATTCCTCTTTTTCGGAAAATATTTTTGACTTCTTCCTGGTATCTTGTTATTTCCTCCGCTTTTATCCATTCGTGGTTGAACCATTTTGCTTTTTCATAATCGAATTTTGCGCCGGCCTTGTGAACTCTTTCGATAGAAAATTTTTCTATCAATTCATCCTTCGAAAAAATTTCTTGTCCACTGCCATCGTTCCATCCCATCATCGCGAGCATATTGATGAAGGCTTCCGGTAAAAATCCTTTCTCCCTGAATCCACTTGTTGTTTCGCCTGTTTTCGGATCGGTCCAATCCATCGCAAAAACGGGGAAGCCTAAACGGTCTCCATCGCGTTTGCTGAGTTTGCCATTTCCATCCGGTTTTAAAATCAAAGGAAGGTGCGCCCACTGAGGCATATTATCTTCACCAAATAAATATCTCCATAGCAATATATGAACCGGCACGCTGGGCAGCCATTCTTCTCCACGAAAAGCATGTGAGATTTTCATGAGGTAATCATCAACAACAACAGCGAGATGATATGTCGGCATCCCATCTGCCTTTAATAAAACTTTGTCGTCGATGGTTCCGGTATTAAAATTTACATCACCGCGTATCATATCATGCAAAGTGACTGTTTCGCTTTCGGGCATTTTGATACGGATCACATGCGGCACCTTATCCTCAAGCAGTCTTTCTGTTTCTTCCAATGTCATGCTAAGCGAATTGCGCATATTCATGCGAATGCGATGGTCGTATTGCGGCGAAGGATTCTCCGGCGTCTTATACATATCGCGCATGGTTTCTAATTCTTCGGGTAATTCAAAAGCATAATATGCTTTGTCGGCTTTCACGAGTTGTTCTGCGTATTCGCGATATATACTTTTTCTTTCGCTTTGGCGGTACGGCGCATAAGGGCCACCGTGAATCGGACTTTCATCCGGCTCCAGTCCACACCAGCTAAGGGTTTTGAAAATATATTCTTCGGCGCCTTTTACAAAACGTGTTTGATCTGTATCCTCGATACGGACAACAAAATCACCACCGTTTTTTTTCGCAAATAAATAGTTAAACAGAACGGTACGAACACCGCCCAGATGAAGTCCACCGGTTGGACTTGGTGCGAACCTGACTCTCAGTTTTTGATGCATAGTCTGCAAAGATATGACAGTGATGAGAATTGATGTGGAGTAAGCGGAGGGTGTTAGGTGTAGAGTGTAGAGTGTAGGGTGTAGGGTGTAGGGTGTAAGGTATAAGGTGTAAGGTATGACATACCTTATACCCAAACGATAATATTGCAATAGAAAAATCCTAAGTCCGTTGATTAACTACAAAGATTGTTATACATTCATTCGTGAAATTTTTATTCTCCATAATACTTATTTTTTCCGGTGTCGTATGTTATGCGCAGATCACTTACGAAACTGTGTATGTTGATTATGACAGTGCATGGCAATACAAGAATCTGAAAATTGTTCCAATCCGCGTAAAGAAAGGTGCTCATAATCCTGCAATGCCGGGGATTTTGTCACTGAGCCAGGCATTGAAACTCGGGTTTGCAACTGTCAGCGAGCGGGGCACAGCGTCTACTGAAAATGTACATTTTCTTCGGATTGATAATCATTCTGACAAATCAATTTATATTTCTTCGGGTGAAGTGATTGCCGGGGGAAGACAGGACAGGATGATTGCGCGTGATACGATTCTTGTACCTACAGGAAAAGATCAATACGTACCTGTGATGTGCGTGGAAGAAGGAAGATGGAGTGATAAAGAAAAAAAATTCATGTACAGCGATTTTGCCAATCCGCATTTGCGTAAGGTGCTTGATCAAAATAAAAACCAGGTATTGATATGGAAGGAAATCAATAACCAATTGGAACTTGGCGGTATTAAAAGCAAAACGCTCGCTTACCTGTCGAGAAATATTGATAAGAAGATGACGCTGATCAACGATGAATATTATAATTTTTTTCTCGACAAATTCCGCAAAACAGATAGTTCTGTTGTTGGGTTTGTTGCCATATCCGGTGACAGGGTAATTGGTTCGGATATTTTTTCATCAAAAAATTTATTTTATAGTCAACTGGAACCTTTGCTCAAAGGATATACGGATGATGCGGTTTTATTTGGCGCACCGATCACCTTGACCGATAAATTCCTGCATGAATACATGGATAAATTATTGAAAGACGAAAAGAGCCAGGAAGAATTTGTAAAATATAATGGAAAAATATTCCGGCAGGGTGGAGAAGTGATGCATGTGAATACGTTTTAGTGAATGTGGAAGTGTGGAAATATGAAAATATGATAGTGACTCGTTTTGCAATTTCTATATTCTTATGTGGTAATTTTTTTTCACCACATAGGCACAGTAGGCACATAG
>JAFDYD010000058.1:66234-67063 GCA_018267615.1 Bacteroidota bacterium
CACTATCATATTTTCATATTTCCATAGTTCCACATTAATTTGCAAGATGTTTTATTTTATCAAAACTCCATGGATACTAAAAAAAATTTATGCAAAGTGTATATGGAATATGCCTCGTGAAAAAAAAATTATTTACCTCACATTTGATGATGGTCCGCACCCGGTAGCAACTCCTTTTATTTTAGATGAATTAAAAAAATACAGTGCGAAAGCTACATTTTTTTGTATTGGGAAAAATGTTGTTGAGCATCATGATTTGTACAGGAGGATCATTGCGGAAGGGCATCGTGTCGGTAATCACACGCATCATCATCTCAATGGATGGAAAACCACGGACCAAAAATATTTTGACGATATCCGTCAAGCCGCGAAATATATAGATTCCAATCTTTACCGGCCACCTTATGGAAGAATTAGTCATTTTCAAATCAACAATCTAAAAAATTCGCTCGGCTATCATATCGTTATGTGGGATGTGTTGAGTGCGGATTTTGACAGAAATATCAATGGTGATCGATGTGCCATTAACGTCATCGCAAATACAAAGCCCGGATCGATTGTTATTTTCCATGATAGCGAAAAAGCTTATGATCGGATGCGTGTGGCGCTGCCAAAAGTGCTTGGCCATTTTAGTGAACAGGGATACAATTTTGAGGCAATCCATTAAGTGTGCATGCTTATGCTTTCATAGATATTTTAGTAGATGCCTGCGGAATCCCGAACTACGATTCATCAAAAAAATTTGTGGAGAAAATTTTAGCGAAAGATAAATTGAAGAGAAAATTTGTTGTGATGACTGGCTATTAATGAATTGGGCCGGGGTAGACAC
>JAFDYD010000059.1 GCA_018267615.1 Bacteroidota bacterium
TTTATTTTTTGGAATTCGTTTAGTGAATTAGTTGTTTCCGCCTGTTTTTACACGATTGGATTCATCATTGGCGCCACCGGTATTTCTTCTTGGCTGTGGTCCTTTAATGGGTTTGCCAAATCTGTAAGTGAATGATAAACTTAACTGGCGACTATCTCTCGAATTACGGAATGTTGCTTCTGTTTGTTGAAAGTTGATATGTCCTCTCGTCTGCTGTGTATAAAAGATATCTCTCAATCCCAATTTCAAATTTGCTTTCTCATTAAATAATTGTTTTGATATTGCTGCAGATGCGGCGCCCATTGGTTCGACGATGATTTGTCCATCCAAACCTTTGCTGCGATACCAGCCTGAGAGTTCAGCGCTCCAACCCTTTCCAAATCTGAATTGATTATTCAGACTACCGAGATAAGTAGTAGTACTAGCGTTAAGCGTTTCTCCATATAAAACACCACTGTATTTGTTATAACTCGCGTTTGCATATACCATCGATGTCCACCATTTTGTAATTTTTATTTGTGCACTCACTGCGACACCGGCATTTTCTCTTCTTCCGATATTACCATGACGGACGATCGTTGCGTGATCCTGTTGTTCGAAGGTTTCGGTGAAGTAATTTTTTGTGTTCCCATAATTCAAGGTCGTTGTAAGAAAACTTTTATAGGTATGCGATAATTCTACATTGTCTGAATATTGCGGCTGCATATAAGGGTTACCTGCCTGGTAAGTATATTGATCCAGGAAGAATAGGAATGGATTCAGATCTTCATAAGATGGCCTGTCGATTCTGCGGCCATAATTTATCGCGAACTGATTTTTTTCATTTGCCTGGTAACTGATATATATTGTCGGGAACACATTCAAATAACTCTTTTGGAAAACTGAATCGTTGTTTTTGACAGTATAGCTGTTGCCAAGCTGGTGGCCGGAATAATTTGTATTTTCTAATCTTAAACCAGCTTGTATTCCCCATTTTTTATATTGTTTATTCAAATTCACATATGCTGCATTTATGTTTTCACGATATAAAAAATGATTTGTTTTGCCTGTATCGACGAGGGATGCGTTATCAATGACATTGAAATAATTCGCCTTGTTGTCGGTCGACACATAACTTGTTTTTAATCCTGCTTCCAACTTCAGATCTTTTTTAAGCGGGTGACTATAATCTGTTTTGAAAGAATATATATCGATGGTGGAAGGTAAATTACCGGTGAGCACAGAGGCATCACGAAAAGAACCGTCTGAGTTGTAAGTTGTATTTTGAAAATGTTGATCACTGCCTGAATTGTACCTGATATAATCAACATCTGCTGTCAATTCTCTTCCGGTTGAATCAAATTGATGTCTCAGGTTCAGATTGAATGATCCGTTTTGCCATTTTCCTTTTGTGTTTCCCGTTGAATACACAATGGAATCGACGAAGTTTTGCGCATCTTTCAAAAATATATTGCTCGTGGAGAGATTGGATTCTTTATTTTGAAATCCACTCACAACAAATCCAACTGTTGTCTTATTTGTCAGGTAATAATCGACGCCAAATTTCACATTAAATTCCGGATTTGTAAATTTCATAGTGGTATGTTGTGTGAATATTGAATTCACTTTCTTATCGGATACGTTTAAATAATTGCGATTGATATCAAGATTCTGAAAACCTTCCCATCTCGTATATCCTGCATTCAGGAACACGTTGAATTTCCCGTTGCGATAATTTGTATTGATACTGCCGCTCGGTTTTGGATAAACACCCTGGGTGTGCGTCAACGTTAGACTTCCATTAAAACCTTTTGTTTTATTTTTCTTCGTTTTGATATTGATGATTCCTGAATTACCTGCAGCATCATATTTTGCGGAAGGGTTGGTCATTATTTCCAATTGATCGATTGCAGACGCAGGAAGGCTTTTCAAATAACTTGCGAGCTGGGTTGCCGTGAGGTAAGTAGGTTTGTTATCGATCATAATTGTAACTCCTTGTTTGCCTTTTAAACTGATATTACCATCTTTATCGACCATCACACCAGGAGATTTTTCCAACACATCCATCACACTCGAACCTGCATTTGAGGGCGAAGCATCTACATTCACAACCATGCGATCTGCTTTCTGTTCTATAAAAGGTTTTTTTCCAACTACTGATACTTCCTGCAATTGTCCCGATTTCTTTTTCAGAACTATTTCGTTCAATTGCGTAAATGATTTTGANNGCAACTTCAAATACGGGTGAATATTCAATCGAATGCCCGATCGCTGTAGCAGAAACCAGGTATTTGCCTTGCGCCACGCCGTCAAAATGATAAAGACCGGATTTGTCCGAGGTAATTACTTTAATCGATGATGAATCTTTTGCTTTTAAAAGAGATACTGAAACTGCTTCAAAGGTCTTTTGGTTTTCGTCTTTTATCACTCCCACTACTCTTCCGTTTTCTGGCTGTGTTTGACTGAACGAGGATAAGGCGATCACGATTCCTGACACTAAAAACATCAATTTTTTCATAACAAGTTATATTTTAGTACTATTTTTAGATTATTACAATCCAAAGATCAGTACTTTGTATTACATAGAACATTGTTTTATTTTGGATGGCTGTTAATACTGATAATTGGTAAAATTTCGGGAACAGGATTTAAGACGCAAAAATGGAAATTGGGTTACAGCTGCGGAAAAGAAGTTGACCAAAGGAGGTTTTGACCTGATGAAAGGTGGTGATTGGTCAATCTAAGAAATTGACTGAAGACACGTTCCAGCGGCTCTTTTTGAATTTCTTTTTTTAGTGAAGGCGTGTTCAGGACACGGCATTACCCGGCGATTTTGCCTTGTATTTTTTGGGAAGAATAATAAGCAGGAGCGTTCCCGAAATCAATAAAAGAGAAGAAATGATTTCTGCTTGTGTTGGATGAAAACCAAAAATATCATACTTGGTATTCACGCGGATCTTTTCAATAAAAAACCTTTCGATACCATTGACAACAAGATAGAATCCGAAAAGAGTTCCGGGCACTGTAAATTTTTTTCTCACACGCCAGATTATAAAGAAAAGTAACAAACAGATTAATGTTTCATAAAAAGGCGTAGGAAAAACCGGGAGCGGCAGGTAACCACAATAGGAGCCATCGCAAGCGGGTATGCGCAATCCTTCATTCACCACGTTGTGCGGATATGGATAAGCGAATAACCAATCAGGTAAAAAAGAAGGGGCTTTTACATATAAATGCGGCACGTTTGTGCTTCCGAACTGGCTCAAATAAAGTCCGGGATTTTTTGCTGCCACTGCATTAAAATAAGTCGGTGAACTTGCGAGCGCGACTTTTAAATCCGGAGTTGTATAATAAGCGCTATTGATAATTCCCCAGTCACCATCACCCGAAACCTGGCAGCCAATTCTTCCAAGCGCATACGAAAGCATGAGCGAGGGAGCTGCAGCATCATTCAAATACCAGAAACCAATATTTCTTTTTTTTGCGTAATACCAT
>JAFDYD010000005.1:0-18441 GCA_018267615.1 Bacteroidota bacterium
TAAATCATAATCTTAGAATACACATAGGTTCACATAGAGAACGTCTTTAAATATAAATTCTCTGCTAGACTGAGCACTAGTTTTTTCTTTAGGAAAAGATACAACCTCAAAAAAAATCTTTTACACGGCCGTCCATCCGCCATCAACCATCAGAGTTGTTCCGGTAATTAAAGAAGCCGCGGGCGAGGCAAGAAACAAAACGGCGTTTGCAACTTCCTTTGGCTCACCGATTCTTCCTAATATTATTTTTGACAGTACAAGGTTCTTAGCATCTTCATTCGCGAGATAATCTTCGGTTCCAGGTGTATGAACAAAAGTGGGACCTACCGCATTCACCATGATATTATACTTCGCCCATTCAACAGCCATACATTTCGTAAGATGAGAAATGCCCGCCTTTGTCATACAATAAACGGATTCCGTAGGAAGTGCTATAAAACCTGCCTGTGAACTGATATTGATGATCCTCCCGTAGCGATGTTTGATCATCCATTTACCGACAGCCTGGCTCGTAAAAAAAGTTCCTTTTAGATTGACGGCAAGTGTGTAATCAAAATCAGCTTCCGTTACGTTTTCGATATAATTTTCAGGTGCGATGCCGGCATTGTTTACAAGAATATCGATCCTGCCGAAGTGATTTCCGGCCTTTTCAACGGCGGCATTGATTTCACTCATTTTGCTAACATCCATCTGCAAAGGCAGCACTCTTCGTCCCATCTTTTCTATTTCGTGAACAAGTCCATAATCTGATGACTCGGTTTTTAATCCCAACGCGATGTCTGCCCCGGCTTCCGCTAAAGCCAAAGCGCAGGCGCGACCGATACCCCTGGCAGCCCCGGTTATCAATGCAATCTTGCCATTTACTTTTATCTCGTCCGTATTTTTCATATTGACGATATCTTAAGTTTACACTTTTACGAAATACGAATGAAATTATAATTATTTCATTAAGTTTAGTAAATAAATTCTTTGCTATGCCAAACACTCCAAGTATCATGGGCCTCCATTTTCGCTACAGGCTATGGATTGCTGAAATGAATTCACATATTAATATCCTTAGAATTTTCGAAGATTATGTGGATGAGATCAGGTCTAAAAAAAATGAGCCCGCGGTCAAAAGCGGTATCGAAACCTTTCAACAACATTTTCTCAACCTGAGAAAACAAATCGATGATTTGCGGCATGAAATGCATTTGGCAAAAATGTCGCTCGCAGCTTCAGCGAAACAAAAGCTTCCGGATAAAAAATCCATTTCAAAAAATACGCATGCCGAATTGAAGAAGGTATACACTGCGTATAAAAAAACATTTGAACAGATAAAAAAGGAATTTACGCAGTTTGAAAGCAAGTGGCTGAAGTAAATGTGTGAATTTACCAATGTGCAGATGTGCGAATGGAAGGAAGCGTGAAGAAACAGGGCGGAGAGCGCATAATCTTTCACTCTCCGCCCTGTTTCTTCACGCTGCTTTAATTATGGTTTAAAACCAATCAACTACTCATTCGCACATCTGCACATTGGTAAATTCGCACATTAACTTATTTCTTTTTTCCTTTTTTTACGTCCGGCTTCTTGATTTCCTGTTGCAGAATCTCTTTCGGAAACTCGCTGATATAATTTGCCCCGTGCTTTAAACTTATTTTTCCATTGGACTTTGTCCAGAATTTGAGTGGAACATATTCCCAATATATTTTAGCATTTGATCCATATTGTGAATCACCCGGCTCCACATTATAATGCACACTGAATCTTATTTCCGAACCTCTTCCAAATTTATCACCACCAACCAAACCTATTGGCGTACCGGCTTCAACAAATTGCCCGGGTTTAACAAGTGCACTACCCTTTTTCAATATTCCATATCTTCCAAATGAACAATCACCATGTACAATCTCCACATAATTTTCATTTCCGATACTGGAACCGCCCACATCATTCGCATCACTCTTGTCGTCTACTTCAGTAACCATTCCCCTTCTCGCAGAAAAAATGGTATCACCGGGTTTCATTCGCATGCGGACAAGATACCAATTCTTTGATCCCGGGTTAATTTCCTGTGCGTTTCCACCAACTGAACTTTCTTTTGAACTTGTTTGCTGGTCGTTCTGCATTACATACACCTGCGTTTCTTTTCCCTGAGATAACGGTAACAGGTAAGTGAAGTTTGTATCCGTTTTGGGATTAATGCATCCTTTTGCAAAATCAATCGAATATTTAAACTGAAAAGCCTCGGACGCATTTTGCTTCGATAATTTGAAAAGCTTGTTCATTCCCGGTTTCATCATCCCACGGTAGGGCAATACAATATCAGATTTCATATTATCCAGCGTTCCAAAACCAATCTCAAGAATATAGTTACAATAAGCATTATTCTTGCAATAGAAATTATAATTGCCCTGCTGGTCGAGCTGGTAGTTAACTTCCATGATACGTTGAGAAAACAGGTTCTGGCTACAACTTAGCAACAACAATAAAAGACCATTCCTGATCATACCTAATAAAATATTGAATAATGAAAACGAAACCAACAGTGATCAATTTACGAAGTTTTGCTGTGCAGCCATAAATCGGCGCGTGTGGAAATTAAATTTGTATATTTAATAACAACTGGTGTGATTCAAACAAAACTTCCTTCATGCAATATTTTCAAAATAAAGTAACCTGGATAACCGGTGCTTCTTCCGGTATTGGCGAAGCGCTGGCATATGCGCTATCAGCAGCAGGCGCCATGCTGATCTTATCCAGCAGAAAACAAAACGAACTCGAGCGGGTAAAAAATCAATGCGCGCATCCCGAAAAAATAAAAATTATCCAACTCGATCTGGAAAATGCATCTTCTCTCCAGGAAAAAACAAAAGAAGCCATCGCAGCTTTTGATCATATTGATATTATGATCCATAATGGTGGAATCAGTCAGCGTTCTTTTGTGATTGATACGAGTATGGAAGTGCAGCGTAAGGTAATGGAGGTGGATTATTTCAGTTATGTTTCGCTGACGAATTATCTGCTTCCGCATTTTATAGAAAGAAAATCCGGCCATTTTGTAATCATGAGTAGCGTGATGGGAAAGATCGGCACTCCAAAACGTTCTGCATATGCGGCGGCCAAACATGCGTTACACGGATTTTTTGATTGCCTGCGCGCGGAAGTGGCGGATCAAAATATTTTAGTGACCATTATAACGCCAGGGTATATACGAACAAATGTTTCTGTAAATGCTGTTACGGGGTCGGGAGGAAGCCTTGGGATTATGGCACACGATATTGAGCAGGGATTGCCTGCAGATAAAGCCGCCACCCAGATCATGAAAGCCGTTGCGAGTGGAAAGTTCGAAGCATATGTTGGGAAAAATGGCAAAGAAAAACTAGCGTTGATCATCAATCGCTTTGCGCCGAATCTTCTTATTAAATCTGCCGTAAAGCAGGTTCCGACTTAGCACACCATCATTATCGCGTCAAAAATCTACCACAAAGTTGTATAAAGTGATTTTAAACAAAAAATTAGCTTTGTTGAAAATCGTTTCTATGTTAACGCTTACCTTGTCCGACATCCAGGAAACTGGTTATACATCCATTTCGCTTTTCCTGGCCTACTGCGATGAAAATGTCGTTCCACTCAATAATAATCTTCATCGTTTCTCTTACAAACAAAATGATTCGACAAAATTTATTGACCTTCCATTTAATTATGAAGAATTGAAGCGCGCAGCCAAAAAAGAAATGCTTCGTGAAATCAATCGCGCGGGGTTTGATGAATTCGTCAATCTAAAAAGAAAAATAATTCTTGATAATGCATTTGATGCGCCGTTGTATAAACTGGAATATGCCCCTCCACAAAATGATCATGCATCGAAAACAGCTATCTATATTATACACAAGGATCTTTTATTTCGATTTGTGCAAGAAGAAACATTGCAAAGAGCATAACTAAAAAAATTTTTTACGCTGATAATCATTCTAACGAGCACAAATAAACGCTTTAACATTTTTTTGCCGCCTTTATTTCCTAGGTTGGTCATCATGTCCACCACACACGATAACCTATTACTCTCCAGCTATTTAGATCATATATAGCACTGCTAGACATGATATACAGCGTTCAAACATGGTTTTTAATAACCATTTTACGCGAGTAAATTTGTGTTATCAAAAGATCGAGAATTAATTCCTATCTATTGTTTGTCTGCGATTGAAAGCTGCCTCGTAAAATTTTTTTAATAACCATTTTTAGTAACAATTCGTAACAATTAAAATCTGAAGTATGAAACTACAATTTGTAAAATCCGTCGCAAGTATAGCAGCCGTAGCGTTGTTATCAGTATCAAATCCGCTTACCTCTGTAGCCGGAACAGTTAAAGGAAATGAAAAATCTACCGTTGTAAATGAGCAGGCTGATGTAAAATATGCCGGAGCTAATGAAAGCGCTTATTTATTTCGTGTTGAATTCAGCAATCCATCTGCACAAAAGTTCTCTTTAATTATAAAAAATGAAGAAGGTCTTGTAGTGTATAACGAAAAGTTCAGTGATGCTAATTTTGATAAAACTTTTCAACTACCTTATGATGGAACTGACATTCAGCCCACATTCATCATCCGTACACAGAACGGCGATATCAAACGCAGTTTCTATGTTAGCAGGAAAGTAGTAGAGAATTTCCAGGTAACGAAATTATAAGGATAATTCCTTTCTCTGTGAAAAAGAAGCCAAAGTTAATCTTTGGCTTTTTTGTGCCCGGTGATGTTGTCTGAACCGGGATTTTAAACGATTTCACTGATTATACTGATCGTGTCAAGGAGTGTTTAAAGCTTCGTGCCTTGGTGTATTTGTGGTTTAACTTTTTTTGAGCCACAAAGACACCAAGGCACGAAGACAATACGTGAAATCGTTTTAAATCCCGGTTGTGTATTTAACTACCCACTTGCGAGGATAAATTGATTTTGACGGCGGGCATAACGATTGATTAATTTTGCGGACGTTCTCCTCATTAACCTTTAAAAAAAATTTTATGGGAAATTTACTTTATCTCATCGCGGTTGTTCTTGTTATCCTTTGGGCCATCGGATTTTTAGGATATCATGCCGGAGGTATTATACATGTTCTGCTGGTGATTGCGATTATAGCTGTGCTGTTGAGAATCATCCGGGGATCTTGATGTAACGAGTAAAATTTATGGTGCAAGAAAACAAGAAGACAAGAAACCAAGGTACAAGTCTTGAGCCTTGTACCTTGTACCTTGTACCTTGTCTTCTTGCTCCTTGTTTTTTTCTGAACACGAAAAAGCCCCCAGAACTAACCAGGGGCTTTTCAAGAGTTAAATGCTTTGGACGTAAGCAATTACTTTTAGGAACTTCAGGAATTAAACGCTTTCATTGGTAGCGGGAGAACAAATCTAGGTGAAGCAACAAAACCAGCAAAGCGCGAAACCCCTCAATTTTTATCGTAAACTTACTTGATCGCCCTTTTTTTCCGGCGAGATAAAAAAGTAAAAACAAAAACATCAACGGATCAAGCAAAACAAATGGCATTACTAGAAAAAAATCTTATTATAAAACGTTCGCGAATTGGGGGAGCAGGCAAAGGGCTGTTTACAAAAAAATTTATCCCGAAAGGCACGAGGATTGTCGAATACAAAGGTGCCGCAAATACCTGGAAAAATGTTGATGACAAAAATGGCCGTAACGGATATATTTTTTACATCAACCGAAACCTCGTCATCGACGCATTACGATATAAGAAAGCATTGGGAAGATATGCAAACGATGCAAGAGGCTTGACAAAAAACAAATCACTTGTCAACAACTGTGTCTATGTTGTAGAGCACGGAAAAGTTTTTATTGAATCAACGCGCGACATACCCGCGGGTGCGGAAATCCTGGTTGACTACGGAAAAGACTATTGGAAGGCGATGCGTTATAATTTAAAAAGAGACATTAGTCACTAGAAATTGAATATTGAGATTTCTCACTTGAACATTGAGTGTTGAATATTGATTATTGAGTGTTTTAAGAGAAATATTCAGTAATCAATATTCAACACTCAATGTTCAAGTTTGCCTACCCGTAATCGCCTTACCGTTGCCCTTATCTCTTATTTTTCGACTAATTCTTTTATTTATTCGACGAATGGACGAGCGATATGGCGTTCCGATCCTTTTTTTCGATACTTTTGCAACGGTTTTTCATAGGATATTGGATTTTAAAACGGGGTTGAATTTTTATTCTGACCCCTTTTTTATTTGTCGTATTCAAGCGTTGACAATTTTAAGAGCGGCATACTTCCTCCAAACCCGCTCTCAAATTGGTTCTTCCCCTTGTTTCTTGTACATTTATTATTATATTTGAGAAAACCTCGGCTAACCACAAAACAACTATCCATTGGAAAAACGATCTTTTGCCATTCGTTTCGAGATATGGTTGGTAAAATCAAATAAATTGTTTGCGATGCAAGCCATCGCACAACCAGCTAAAGCAGATCATTCTTATCTCATTCATTCTTTCAGTAGCTCCCAGAAGTTTAATCAGGATAAAATCGTCAGCGAGAAACTGGCTTTACCCTATTTGTCCATTCAACGCGTCGAGCGAAATGGGAAAAAAATATGGGTGCATAACGATTCAGGAAAAGAAACGATGATCAGCGTAGCCATTGGGAAAGCGATTGATTCGCACGATCACGTGCTTTACAGCAGCCAACAACATCCATTCTGGCATAAACAAAGAACTGGTTCATGATTCGCACTTGTTTATCATCCTTAAAATTTTTCGTCAAATAGTTATCGATGACTCTCATCCATAAATACCACGATCAGGGGATTTGTTTGGGAGATCATTCCTATTAATTTTACACAACCCCATAAAAACCCTATTTATGCAATGGAACTTTAAGAAATCCGACAAAGCATTTTATTCTTCAACATTCGGCGGCATTCTTCCTTGTGAAGTTATCCGGATTGGCCGAAAAAAAATCTACATACGCGTTGCTGGTTATGATATCAATATCTGGGTAGCTCCGGCCAAACTGATATTACAACCGGAGAAGATCAGCCGGAGGGATTAGTTGATAACGCAATATCGAAATTTATTCCTGGTCAATTGTCATACCGGATGCGCGAAGCAATCACGGAAACGGAAAGGCCAAATAATCCCAGCACAAGAAATGAAACTCGCAAACCGGCTGCACCGGATATATAACCGACCAAAGGCGGTCCGATCAACAAACCTATAAATCCAAGAGTTGCCAAAGAAGCGATGGCAGCGGCCGGTGAAAGTGTTTTGGATTTTCCCACAGCGCTAAACAATAATGGAACGACAGCAGAAACACCGATTCCGACAATTACAAAACCGAACAAGGCTGGAAATAAAAAAGGAAAGCAAACCGCAATCAACAATCCCGTCGCAGTCAATATGCCGCTCCACAAAAGAATTTTCTTTAGGCCCAACTTGTGTACAGCCCAGTCGGCAAAAAAACGTGTTGTGGTCATGCTAATGATATAAACAGTGTACCCGGTTCCAATCAATGCAGGATTCAATACCAGCACTTTTTTAAAATATACACCGCTCCAATCGAACATCGCACCTTGGCACATCATCGAACAAAATGCGATCATACCGAAGTTCAATATTGATTTCGCTGGTTTCGGAAATAATATTGGTTTTTGTTCCTGGTTGACATCGTAAGTCAACAACCAGCGTAAACAAATAATAGTAATACAGAAACCTGCAATTGCAATCGATAAAAAATGTGTTGATACCGCAATATTTTTTCCCATCAGCCATCCGCCGAGAGAAGCTCCGGCTAAAGCTGCAAGACTCCAAATGCCATGGAAGGAAGAAATGATCGGCTTTGGATACATTTTTTCAACACCGATAGCCTGTGTATTGAATGCCACATTCATCAGGTTGCCCGCACATCCGAAGATAAAGAGACAGATCACCAGCTGAACTACCGTCGATGCATACCCGATACCAGTAAGCGAACAGCAATAAATGACTGCGGCCAATAATACCATGCTTCGGCTTCCATTTTTTGTGATCAGCCATCCGCAAAAAGGCAACGTTATAAAAGATCCGATAGGCATCGCAAATAAAACAGAGCCCAGACTTGCATCCGAGAGATGAAAATATTGTTGGATGTTCGGAATCCGCGAGGCCCAAGTGGAAAAACATAATCCGTGTAAAAAGAAAAAAGCACTAACCGCAACGCGATTGATCCGGGGATTGTTTTGGTTCATTTGGGAATACTTAAAACGAGAGAGCAAATATAAGGTGTGAGTTAGTTCGATTTTTGTTCAAAGGTAGAAGGTATACCGTGCAAGATGTAAGGTGTAAGGTATAGGGTATAAGGTATGGCATACCTTACACCTTACACCTTACACCTTACACCTTGCACCTTATGCCTTACACCCTCCGCCACCTACCTTTCAAATGGATGAACCGGCCATATAAATCAGAAAGACCCAGTTACCCGGGTCTTTCTTTCTTGACATATCCCCTACAGATACGCCAATTTCATGCTTAAAACCTGAAACGATCTTACATTTAAAAAAATACGTTATTAGGTAATAGTTACAACAAATTAAAAAGCTATAAATCGCGCCAATTGATTAATTTGTCGGATGATTGAAACCGAAGCCGTCATAGCTGATTTGCAACTTTCCACCAGCCTGTTACTAAAATTCTTTTCGTCTTTCGACAGTGAAGATTTTAATAAACAAACAACTGATGGAAGCTGGACGCCCGGTGAAATTGCCGAGCATCTGCTGCGATTGGATATCGCCATCAACAGGATTTTGCAGGGGCCTTCCAGATCTGCTAACCGTGCCGCTGACGAGAAATCCGCTAACATCAAATATGTCTTTCTTGACCTGGAAAAAAAACTTCAGGCCCCGAGAGAAATATTCCCATCCGATACTATCAAAGATCCTTTTTCAATAATTGGAAAGATCCGGTCCGAACGTCACAAGATGATTGAAATGGTTCAAACAAAAGATCTTTCTGAAATCTGCACCTCTTTCTCACATCATGCATTTGGCGAACTCACCCGTTTAGAATGGGTTTACCTCAGCATTTATCACGCAGAAAGACATATGTTACACCTGGAAAAATTCATCTTTGTCGATTAATTTCTTCTGATTGTAAATCCTTTCCGATTCTAATTTTTTGTGCGATTTCCCATGTAATAAAATGCAAGCCGGGCAGTTTTCCTAAGGAAAAACAGACAATTTCATATTCGTGCAGTTACAGCCGATAACTGTGCAGATTTGAGGGATAAATGTGCAGGCAAAAATTGTGAAATGCGATATTTCGTCCAGCGGTCGGAGCTGATTTCAACTTTTCAGGTAGGTTCTTAAAAAATAAAAAATCCTTTTCCTGATATAGTCCGCATCAAACATTTCACCATAATGCGGTGCACCTTCAACAATGATGAGCTCATTCGGTACGCCCGCAACCTGAAGATATGATTTCAATAATTTGGATTGAGCCTGTGGAACCGATTCATCCTTTTCTCCCTGGATGATCAAAAATGGAGGATCGCTTTTTATCAATGTAGGTAGAAGGACTCGCCCTTTTTGCAAGATCGGGTCTGTCAATTGGCAGCGCGCCCAATAATAAGGCAACCGGACTTTTTGGATCCGTAACATTTGCCATGCCGATCAATGCGATAAAATCAGCCGGCCCATAAAAATCTATCGCCGCTTTTATTTTAAATGAAATTTTATTTCCAGGAGGTAAAAAATCTTTTACCTGGTTATTGTTCGACAAAGCTTGTAACGAAGCAAGATGGCCGCCGGCAGAAAATCCAATCAATGCAAATCTATTTTTGTCCAGTTTATATTCTCCCGAATGATCATACAAATATTCCAACGCCTGGTTACAATCCTGTATCTGCGCCGGGAATACTGCATCGGTACTGTAGCGATAGTTGATTGTTGCAAATGCATAGCCGCTATCGATAAATGAGCGAACAGTATTTTTCATATAGCCCATATCAGCATGCTTATCATTCAACATCCATGCGCCGCCATGTATCCACACAACTACCGGTAGCGAACCCGTTGCATTTGGAGGAAGATAAATATCGAGCAGATGTTTTCTGGATGTATCGTCTGCATAAGAAATATTTTCATAAACACTTGTTCCCGGCGGGAAAAAATCTTTGAGAGATGCGGGCATTTGTCCCTTGGAAATAATCGAACCGCACAAAAAAATGCATAACAGTATTGTCGTTACTCCTGAAATTTTAGATTTATTTTTTTTCATGATTCGATTATTTAAGGTTGTTATTTAAGAAATGACCAAGCAGTCTATGAATAAAAAAACCACTGCCCATGGACAGTGGCTCCGGCCCTTGCCGGCAGAATATTTTGATGGAGAAACCCGGTCAGGCGATACCAACCGAAGGTTTCCATGAATAATCTGTAGATAGCATGAATACCTCCTTTTTCTTTGGTGAACTTGATAAACTAAAATTACAAAAAAAATGATCAAAACGCTGCAAGCCGATTTAAGCCGAAAGACTTTAACACAAAGCGTTTTTAAGTCTTCCAGCTAAATACGCACTACATGGGTTTTTTTCTCCGTTGACGGAAACCTACCAACGATATCAATCCCATCACACCCAATGTTGCAAAAAGAATTCCATGCTGACGTTTTTCAATTTTGTTATTTGCAATTGCAGCCTCATTATAGGAATTTTCTGCAGGAATAAATTTTTCTTCATCGTTGTTTGTAACAACATCCCAATCGGAATAACCTTTGCCGGTTAATGAAACGAGTTGTTGCATCTCTTCTCTCCTTCTTTGTTTCAAATCACTCAAATATTTTTTCCCACCAACACAATTCAAATCACCGGTGGCTGGATGTGTAATAATATAACGCGCCTGATAATTTTCCGTATTGGATGTTTCCTGGAACATCAGATCCTGCGGAAATGAATTTCTATTATATCGAATATGCAGGCGGCTGAAGTAAACATTATCCGAATAAACAAGATCGTTGCTGTTGTCATCATCCAGGTTTTGCGGATCGTAATCAGTATTTTGGTTCAACCAAAAAACGCCCGACTGTAAAAGGTCTTGGGTCGATGGAGCAGTGGCAACGCAAGGATCACATTTCATATAATTTTTCGGACTCACATCCCATGCATATTCCAGCATTGTCACTGCTTTTCCTTCACGATCCCATTGATGCTGGAAAAGATTTGAATAGAAATTGGAAAAATTATTTTGGACGAATAAGGGAATTTTTTTCCCGGTTGGCAATTCGACATTGCGATAGTTTGTCGATTCTATTCTGCCTTTTTTCGTGAATGCATACACGATCATGTCCTGGTCACCATCCGCATTTGCCATTCCCAAACGGATTGGAAGCATGAATTTTGGTGAATTGAATGAAATTTGTATCGGTCTCAAAAAATTACCTGATAATTTTTTCAACTCTTTTTCATTCACTTTCACCACAAAAAATTTCATATTGCTATTGATATAAGGTTGCAAGACTTCATTGGCAGCTTCCGGAATTTTATACCCGTTTTCGGTTAGCCATGTTTTTAATCCAGAAGATTCTTTGGCGCTTAATAACAAAATATCATATTCGCCTACTAAATATTTCGCTTCGATCTTTACGCCGAGGTCTGCGCGTTGAACACTTAAACCAGAAACTTTGCCTTCCAACATACTGGCCATTGGGGCTTTCTCTTTCTTGTCGCTATCATCGTATCTTAAATAACAAGGGTTCTCGTCATAATACTCTACAAGTCTCGGCTGACTATATTCATTCAGCAGTTTAAAAATTTGCTGATCCACCACTTTGATATCATTGCGTTTCAACACAACCGGTACCGGAACAACCATCGCAAAATCTTTCATGTCTCCTTTAAAATCATTGTACATCGTGACGACACTCCTATTGCCATCGTGCACAATAATTACCTGCGATGTTTTATTTTTCAGTGTACCGTCTGCCTTGCTTACATAGAAGCCGCAAAAGGCCGATGCTTCGTGGGTGATCATGGCCGTTACAACCATAACCGCCGCAATTTTTTTTCTAAACGATTTCATGTTTATTCTTTTTTAATTTTTGAAATAGAACGGATATACACCGTTGATGATGACCATTCAAATGGTTTCGACGAAAAGAATCTGTCCAATATGGGAACAATGGGTGCGGCCGCAACCAATATCCATATCGGGGTATTGTAGATCCATTTAAATGCTGAGAAATAAAAAGCAATTATGGCAACACTCATCGCCCAAATTATTCTTGCCACGCGATGATTCGGTGAAGTTTTCGGATCGCTGATCATAAAAAATCCAAACAATAACAAACTGCCACTACTGATGGAATGAATAAAATAATCTAACGGCCATCCTAATACGAAAATTTGTCGCCAATATAAAAGTCCAATAAAGGTTAAGGAGAATGCTAAACTCGTATCAAGTTTTTGTACGCGCGTCACGACAATCGTTCCTAATACTGATATCAGGAAAAATAAAATGGCGTTGCTTCCCCATTGCCCGGGTGATAACCACGCATCTTTCGTAATTAACAACGTGGCTACAATTCCAAAAGCGGAAGGATTGAAAAGGTGTTTTTTACCAATTCGAAATATATATTTGGAGAGTACGGTTAAAAAACATGCAACTAAACTGGTGTACCAATGATTTGTTTTCAATAAAAGACAAAGACTCATCGCACTGATCATTACGCTGAATCCCCATAAATTCCATCCCTGCTTTCCAAAAGCGGGAAGCATTTTTCCTTGTTTAATACTTTCGGTGAGATAATTAAAAAGCAAACATCCGATGATGCTTATTATATAGTGTGTCCAATCATTCCACTGGAGAAAAAATATTCCATAACACAAAAAAATCAGTTGAAATAAAACCTGGAAATATCTTGGATCAAAGGGAGAATTTTCCTTAAACATACAAGTCATTTAAGGAAAGATGCAAGAGCAAGAATAATTACATATTAAAAGGAATGTTAAAGAACACGGGTTAAAAAGGTTTCGGACAGAGCACGCAGAGAAAATGAGTGCTCTGTCCGAAACCTTTTCTAAATCAAAAAACCCAAATATTAATTTGATGCCCAGTAGTCGATCACCAGCGCCTTATCAAGATAAGGTTTGAGCAACTCGACAAATGCCTTATGCGCGGGATGAGGAAGATAGGAATCTCGATCCTTTTCACTTGAGAAGCTTACAAAAAAACAATGTGTAAATCCCTGGTTGAGGTTTTCGGGACTGTTATTCTTTCCCCATTCAAATGCCTTTACTTCAGAAATAATAGAAGGCAATTCCCGAAAAGCTTCTTCAACTTTTTTTACATCATCCGGGGTTGCCGTGTCTTTAAATTTAAAAAGTACCACATGACGCAATAGTTTGCCTGGTGCTTTTTTTTGTGTTTGTGCGTTTGTCATACCAACTGCAAATAAAAGAACACTAAGTAAGAGAAGATTTTTTTTCACAAATTTTTTTTTGATTGAGTACAAGATATAGCAGAATGAGGGATTTAAAAATGTTTTTTTGAAAGATTGCTTACCATTTCAATATCGATGAAATACTTCAAATCAGGAGATAGCTTCTACAACAAATCCTATTTATCTTAAACACCTCAATATGATTATTCTGTTTTCAGCGATTTTACCGGATTCGCTATTGCAGCTTTTATCGCCTGGAAACTTACAGTTAACAGAGCAATAATTACGGCTGCCAGTCCTGCCATCAAAAAGATCCACCAACTCATCGCCACACGATATGCAAAATCCTGTAACCAGTAACTCATAGCCCACCACGATAATGGGATTGCAATTAAGATAGCCAGCAACACAAATCTCATAAAATCCTTTGACAGTAATCTTGCGATGTCCCCAACCGATGCGCCCAACACTTTACGTATACCCACTTCTTTCGTTCTTTGTTCAGCAGTGAACGTGGCGAGGCCAAACAAACCCAAAGAAGAAATAAAGATTGCCATTACCGCAAAAGCATTAGTAAGTCCGCTGACCATTATTTCACTCTTATAATTTTTTTCATAAAGTTCATCGATGAAATGATATTCGAAAGGATATGACTTATTATATTTTTCATAAACACTTTTCAGACTAGCAATTGCCTGTTGCGTCTTTCCAGGTTGTGTTCGTACTAAAATTCCTGCAGCATTTTTTGGCTGAAGGCAAAGAATCAATGGCGTAATTGCCTTGTGCAGTGATTGTATATGAAAATCTTTCATCACACCGATAATAGGTCCCGCACCAACCCAGAATTTAATTTGTTGTCCAACGGGATTTTTAAGATTCATCATTCGCACGGCAGATTCATTGACAATATAACTGTTGCTATCCGATCTGTCTCGCGCAAAATCTCTTCCCGCTGTAAGTGGAACACCAAGTGTTTTTAAATAATCATATCCAACCCAAGTTGCGGAAATAGTTACCACCTGGTTGGGTGCTTTCTCCGGCCAACTCAAATCCGCTGAGGTTCCTTGAATATCTATCGGATAATCTGAAATCGCAGTCGTACTTATGATACCGGGCATAGTAGAAAGGTCTTGCATGACTGCATCCAAATGATTATAAGTATCTCCTTCAATAGCCATAGAAAGCAAGTTCTCCTTATTAAAACCGATATTTTTATTCTTGATATACTCAACCTGCTTATTGACGATAATGGTACTGATGATTAAAATAGTAGATAAACTGAATTGAAATACCACTAATACCTTTCTTAAAATATGTTTACTTCCGGATTTATTGATTGCCGATTTCAGAACATGTACAGGCCTGAACCCTGACAAATAAAATGCAGGGTAACTTCCGGAAATCAACCCCGTTATCAAGGTTATAATTGCCATCGTGACTAAAAAAGATGGATCTAAAAAACTAATGCGGATAGTCTTTCCCGTTAGTTCGTTGAACGCAGGTAACGAAAGCTCTGCAATAATCAATGCCAGAAGCACTGAAAGTAATGTCAACAATAAGGCCTCTCCCAAAAACTGGGCAATGATTGCTTTTCTTTCAGCTCCAATTACCTTGCGGATACCGACTTCCTTGGCTCGCTTAATAGAACGCGCTGTTGTGAGATTCATGAAATTTATACAGGCTATGACCAAAACAAAAATCGCGATGATGGAAAATAATCGAACATATTCTATTCTTCCACCGTCTGGTTTTGCATTCTTAAAATTACCGTGCAGATAAACTTCAGTGAAGGGTTGTAAAAAAATTTCATCTTCGGTTTCTTCTTTTTTTTCTTCGGTCAGGAAATGCTTAAGCCTGCTGTTTATTTTTTCCAAAGAAGTTCCGGGAGTAAGCATCGCATACATATAAGTGGAATAACTTCCCCATTTATCAAGCCATTCATTTTTCTTCCGGAAATATTCAAATGGAATGAGCCAATCGAATTGTAACGAAGAATTAGCAGGAATGTTTTTTACAACCCCTGTAACCACAAAAGGTTCCGCAGTATTTATTTTTATAATTTTCCCTATCGGGTTTTCATTTCCAAAATATTTTTCCGCAAGCTTTTGGGTGATTACAATTTTATCCGGCGCATCCAGTGCGGTGTTGATATTCCCATGTAGCAAATCAAAAGAAAACATACGCAGCATATCGCTGGTTGCGTAATATCCTTTTTCTTTGAAACTGTTGTTACCAACTGTCAAAAGTATATGATCATCAGATACTGTTGCTACATATTTAATTTGAGGAATGTCTTTTTTAAGCGCCAGGTTCAAGTTTGATGGAACCGTTGCAGTTGCGTTTAACTCACCCCAATTTGTAATCGCCATCACGCGATATAATTGAGATCCGTTGGTATGAAATTGATCGTAACTTAATTCATCTTTGATCCACAGCGTAATTAAAATAGCGCAGGCCAAACCTGTTGCTAATCCGGCGATATTAATGAAAGAGTACATCCTGCTTCTTTGCAGGTTGCGCCAGGCAGTTTTTAAGTAATTTCTTAGCATAGTGACCGTTTAGAAGTTTTCAAAAGCAACAACTTTAAATTGCCGTCCAAATAAAATACCATCCTTTTATCTCATTGACAATCATTTTTCCTATAGCAATAACATAGTTTTAGCTGTACGCTTTCGATACACAAATTGGCCGGTTTTGGCTGATGCTGTAAATTGCGGCTGATTATTGAAGACATGTGGTCGATACCAATCATAGTCGATAGCAATCATATTTATGTAATAAATTTCTTCCAAATTTTTTATTATGAAATATTATTTGTCGCTTTTTGTTTTTCTCCTGATTAATATTTGTGTGATGGCTCAATCCGCACTCACCGGTCCATTTGCATTGACAGTTCACCTGGAAACAATAAAAAATTCTTCGGGCATCGTTTACTTCAATTATTATAAGGCCAGTACCAAAGAACGTTTTACAGACAGCGCAATAATAAAAAATGGAACGGCAATCTTTAAAGGAATTTTGGAGGAGCCGGTTTCCGCACAGGTAAAAATTGCAACAGGACTGATTGACGAAAAAACAAAAAGAGCAAAATCCGTTTTCCCAAAAGACTATTATAATTTTTATCTCGAACCTGCAAATATGGAGTTAGTGGCAAAAGATTCGCTGAGTAATTCGACAGTGACTGGTTCAAAAATGCAGAAAGATTATTTAGCAATAAGAAATGCGGTTGATGCGTATGACCCGATGCTTGATAGCTTGTATGAATTATATCAAACTTATGATCAGAAAAAAGATTCTGCCAACAGAAAAAAAGCAAATGATGCAATCGATTCATTGGAGCTCGAAATAAAAGAAAAAGTGTACAAACCTTTTATCGTTTCCAATGCAAATAAAACACCGGTTGCTTTGTATGCATTGTCACAATTCGCGGGATATGATATTAAGCCTGAAGAAGTGGAACCACTATTGGAAACACTGAATGCGTCTTATCGAAATCTTCCTTCAGGAAAAAATCTGCAGGAAAGAATTGACCTCGCCAGGGAAACAGCGGTCGGGAAAAATGCAATTGATTTTACACAGAATGATACGTTGGGAAAACCCGTAAGTCTTTCTTCTTTCAAAGGCAGATATGTATTGATAGATTTTTGGGCGAGCTGGTGTGGACCATGTCGTGCAGAAAATCCGCAGGTAGTGACTACATTCAATAAATTCAGGAACAAAAATTTTACCATTCTTTCTATATCGCTCGACAGACCTGGACAAAAAGAAAAATGGATAAAGGCAATCAATGATGATCACCTGACCTGGAACCATGTTTCCGATTTGAAATTCTGGAATAACGCAGTTGCTGTACGATACGGAATACAAGCCATTCCCCAAAACCTGCTAGTCGATCCACAGGGAAAGATCATCGCAAAAAATCTACACGGAGACGAGTTAGAGAAAAAATTGACAGAGTTGTTTGAATAACGCATAAGGCTAAACGCTGAATGCCGAATGCTACAACAAATTGAAGCAGCGTTATGCGTTTTGCGTGTAGCGTTCGGCGGGTGATAAATAAAAGAAGTAGAAAAAAATTGAGAAGCCTCCCCTTCCCTCACCCCTGCCCCTCTCCTTTAGGAGAGGGGTTGGGGTGAGGGAGGAGGGCTCCTCTTTTCTTATCTTGCAGCATGACCATCTCTCAAAAGATCACTTTTAAAAACCAGCTCAAACAAATCGGTCTCGATATTATCAACGCTCGAATTGCTATGTCCAAGAAAAATATCGACAATGCACAGGAGGCGGCGAATAGTGAAGAAAAAAGTTCGGCGGGTGATAAATATGAAACCGGCAGAGCAATGAGTCACTTGGAAAAAGATATGCATGCCCGTCAGATGTCTGAACATATAAAGGACCTGGCGCTGTTGCGAGAAATCAACACGGATATTATTTACGATACTTGCTCGACAGGAGCTTTTATAAAATGCAAACATGCATCATTTTTTATTGCAGCAGGATTAGGAAAACAAAATTTTGATAACACCTCAATTTTTTTCCTCTCTCCATATGCGCCACTCGCGAAATTGTTAAAGGAGAAAAAAGCAAGTGATGAATTTGTTTTTAATGAGGTGCGTTTTGAGATTATAGATGTATTTTGAAAACTGATTTTGAATTAATCGTGAGACGTGAAACGTGAGGAGTAGCCTCTCACGTTTCACGTCTCACGTTTGCGTCTCACGATCAATTCAAATCACATTCGCCACTTTCAAAAAAACAAAAAACTTACTCGCTGCCAGTGTCAGATTCAGTTTTGCGGTGGGCCTTGGCTCGGGAGCTGGTGGCGTTGGCTCTACTGGCGGAATTTCAGGCTTGGGCTGCGGATTAGGTTGATCAGGCCCGGGAAAATAAGACGTTGACAAAAATATAATAGACTTTTTCATGATTTCATTTTAGCATTAGATGTTCAAAATACGAGCCAGCATCTATTAGAAACAGAGTGTGAATGATTTTCTACACTTTAGTCTGAACCAAGATTTTAAACGATTTGAC
>JAFDYD010000005.1:18503-22428 GCA_018267615.1 Bacteroidota bacterium
GTCAAATCGTTTAAAATCTTGGTTAGACAATTACCTGACATCAACAGAAAAAGGCAACTCCTTTGGAGGTAAACATAAAGTTCCATTGCATGTGATATACTTGACGAAACCAGTGACGGTAGTGGGAGTTTTTGTTGATGTATCTTTTCGCTGCATGATCTGAACAAAATCAATGGTTGAAGAAACTTCTCTCACATGAGCATCAAATAACTTTTCATATCGGCGCTGCACTTTTCCAATTTCTTTAACATCGCCCACAGATTTTAGAATTTTATTTTTTTCGTAATGAACGGATGCGGGACCGGGTCCACCATCATTGAACAGCGAATACACATGCCATCCTTTGGCAATTTTCGCACGCAAATGGATGTCGTACGTGTTGTTATTAATTTTCTTAGAAAAGAATTCCCATTTTGTCGGATCAGGATTTTGATTGACAAGAAAAAAAGACGATATAAGTAATAGATAATGCATGGACATGTATTTGCAAAACAAATGCCGGGCAAACGCTCGTTACTTATTCATCAATTCAGATTTTATTTTCATCGCTTCTAAAATCTTAACAAAGATTTCCGTATTCTCATAGACGCCACAAAACAATTGTGATTGCGGTCCATAGGCAAAAACGGGAACAGGAAGTGCGGTGTGTCCATTGGTAGAAAATTGTCCGTTGATATATCCTTTCTTATAATCGCCATCATGCAATGTCAAGCCACCGGTTTCGTGATCAGCAGTAATAATCACCAGCGTTTCCGGATTTGCATCCGCGAATTGCATGGCTTTACCAGCCAGTTCGTCAAAGTCCAATACCTCAGTAACAACATAAGGAAGATTATTAGCATGACCGCCATGATCGACCTGCGCTCCTTCTGCCATAATAAAAAAACCGCTTTGGTTGCGCGATAATATATTCAACGTTTTTGTAAACGCACGCTGCAGCCAGTCGCCTCTTCCATTCAACATCGACAAGTCTGCTTTTGAATCCATCACCAACCATTTCTCATTGCTTGCATCACTTACACTATCGAGGGCAGAAACAATATGATAATTATTTTTCTCCAATAAATTTTTTAAATCAGTATTAAAACTTGAATTGCCTGAACCCAATAACAATTGAATAGGAGCAGTTGCAAGATCCATGAATATTGCAGCGGAGCTATCCCGTGCGGCGCGATGCGCATAAAAATCTGCTGGTGTTGCATCCGTTACATCGCCGACTGTAATCAATCCTGTTTTTATTTTTTTCTCTTCGAAGTATTGCGGAAGCAATTTTAATTTTGCGCCCGTATTGTCAACGCCCACATAACGATTCTTTGTTTTTACGCCGGAAGACATGGAAGTTGCGCCAGGCGCGGAATCAGTGACATAACGATCATAAGAGCTGGTTTTTGATAATCCAACACTACGCATTTGGAAAATATTCAGCGCACCTTTGTTAGCGGTATATCCACTGTACAGTTGAGGAAGCCCGGTTCCATCACCGATCAACAATATCACATTCTTCACAGTTGTATTGGCTCTGTCTGATGCATAAGTCGGCTTGTATAAACTATGCGTATTTTTCGCAGTAAAAAAATGCGACCGCTCCTTGTTGAAATAGGCAGACAATTCTTTTACACGATCTGTATTGATATAATCAACATCCAGATCCATCAACTGTGACCACGCATTGATCATATCCGGAGCGTTCCAAAAACGAACCGGCTTGTGCAGGCCATGTGCTTTTGCAATCGCAGTGCGCAACCTGGATTTATCAGCATCGGGAATTATACTCTTACCGTTCCATGCCGAATATCTTTTGAAATCATCACTGAGCAAATCGATCTTCTTCAAAGCAGATGCGTCATATTCTTTTGGCAACTCGCCGTCAAATAAAATAAATGAAGGATAAGATGTAAACTTAGAAGGATCGGGTCTGCTACCGGAGATCACCCATTTCAGCGACGGGTTATTGATCAGTGTTGGATATGCGGACAATGCTGCTACGAGCTTGTCTAATGTTGGCACTGCATCTGTTTTTATATCGATAAGCATTTGTAATTGCCGGTTATTGTCCGGGTACACATAACCGTTATTCTTTTTCATAGCTGCCGCCAATGGTTCCAGGTAATATTTATCCAACGTACGATTCAATAAAACTTCGTGCGGATCATGGGCCACGATCAGTTCATTATTATGAAGAAAGATATCTGCCTCTATGGAGCCGAATTGCTCCTCATATGCCATTTGAAATGGTTCCGTATTTTCATAATCATTATGCGAATGCGCATTTGCCACCGTATAAACGCGCATTTGGGTGAATGCACTGAAGCAAAAAAACATCGAGATGACTACGAAGAAGAATTTATACATGTTGCTTGTTTGATGGTTGATGAAGTTGCGATTATGCGCAAATCTATTATTTTATTTTTCATTGATGACTTGTAGGAAATTTAAAATCGGACCATCGCCCGGAAAAGAAAGAGCGGAGAAACAGGGCGGAGAGCGCAGGGTGCATAGACCTGCGCTCTCCGCCCTGTTTCTCCGCTCTTTCTTTTCCGGGCATTATATTTTTATTATTAAATCGTAAAATACTCGCGAGGGTTTAGTGGATCATTAATTTTAGTTTAATGATCACTTTCCTTAAGGTTCAAGCGGCTTCGATCATCGGCTCGCTCACATATTTTCTTGGCACTTTTTTATCGGTAGGGATATTTCATTCACCGCACGGAGTGGGAGTTTTAATCGGCAATATCGTCGGAGGCATAACGCAGTTTGTATTATGCAGAAACTGGGTCTTTAAAACAACCGATGGAAAAATATTTCAGCGAATAGTCAAATTCATTTTAGTATGGATAGGAAACCTGGTACTTTCTGAATTAGGAGTTTATTTTTTTACGCATTACACCAATTTCACACAAGACACAGAGATGAATTACAAAATTTCAGTTGTGCTGACTTCAGTCTTGTTGGGTGCCAGTTATAATTATCTAATGCAAAAGAAATTTGTGTTCTCTTAATCCCACAAAAGATCAAGAAAATTATTTGCGTGGGGTAACACTATCATCACCAGTTATATTATACGTATTCCTTAGGGCTTTTTTACATTCCACGGATAGTTTATATACTTTATCCTGAACCTTGTCAACTAGTTCCTCCAGTTGTTCACGCTGCATGTGCGCCGATTTTATACTATCATAACTATTGATAAGATTATATAGTGAATCAGTTAACTTTTCGATGGTGGCGCTTTGATAAAGATTTAATTTTCCATAATAAAGCTGGTTGAAATTAAATTTTGCCTGTGTATAATTTGCCTGCGAAACAGAATCCGAAGGATTACTGATAGAAGTTGAAATACTTCCCAGGTCACCGAGCAACTCATCATACACAACGCTCTGTTGTGTCAGAAAATTTTTACCGAATTCTCTCTCATTGTTCACCTTGTATTCATACAGGCCAACAAAAATAGGAATGAGTGCGATAACGATTGGAGCGTAGTTTAAGATGTGATTTTTTTCTCCCATATTATTTGAGTTTGTTTCCATCACAAAAATGATGATTTATAATGACAGGATTTATTGATTTTTGGATTTATTGATTTTGAGATTTGTTAAATCTCAAAATCAATAAATCATTCTGTCGTTCATGCATTTTCCCAACCAAATTACCGTATTTATACGGGTCGATAAATTGATGCTAATAACTATTTTCATAATGTCATTTTTCTGCAAAGACTCTCTGCTTCTATCCTATTTAGACGAACTGAATTTTAGGTTTTTCGGATGAATTTTAAAAGTCATAAAAAATTATCATTATACAAAAACTTAACCATTACACTGAGACATTATTGAAATTTCTTCTCATCACGGACCAAATCGTGACAAATGGATAGCAGCGATTGGGGGCTGGATAGGTGAGAAGAAAAGAGTGGAGGAACTGAGCG
>JAFDYD010000005.1:22448-59047 GCA_018267615.1 Bacteroidota bacterium
CGCTCAGTTCCTCCACTCTTTTCTCCCTATTGCTTAAACTTCTTCTTTAACTCCATCAGCTTCGATTGAAAAGAATCTAAAGGTTCTTCCTGTTTCCGTGGCGGTTTTTTATTTTCAAAAGGTTTTATAGATGGCTTAGTCTTCGTTTCCGTTTTGTGATCCTTCATCGATAAAGAAATTCTTTTGCGCGCCACATCCACTTCAATAACGGTTACCAACACCTGCTGTTGTAATTTAACAATATCATTTGGGTTTGACACATATGTATTGCTCAATGCAGAAATATGAATGAGCCCATCCTGCTTTACTCCAATATCAACAAAAACACCGAAGTTAGTAATATTGGTAACAATCCCCGGAACCGTCATTCCTGGTTTTACATCTTCGATAGATCGTATTGTTTCTTCGAAACGAAATTCTTTCACCTGGCTGCGCGGATCTCTGCCAGGCTTTTCAAGTTCTTTTAGGATATCATTGATCGTTAGTTCACCGACTGACGCTGAAATATATTTCTTTTTATCGATCCTGCTGCGCAATGTGTTATCCTTGATCAAATCAGTGACGGTGTGGCCCAGATCTGCAGCCATCGTTTCTACCACCGCATAAGTTTCCGGGTGAACCGCGCTATTGTCCAATGGATTTTCTGCTTCCCTGATACGGAGAAAACCAGCACACTGTTCAAAGGTTTTCGGACCCATTAACGGAACTTTCTTCAAAGCTTCGCGTGATTTAAAACCTCCTTGTGCCGCGCGATAGTCCACAATATTTTTTGCAAGGGAACTACTCAATCCCGATACATACATTAATAAATGCCTACTCGATGTATTGATATCAACGCCCACATGGTTCACGCAACTTTCCACCGTTTTGTCCAACTCTTCTTTCAATTTGGTTTGATTGACATCGTGCTGGTATTGTCCCACGCCGATCGACTTCGCATCTATTTTTACCAATTCACTCAACGGATCAAGCAAGCGGCGACCAATGCTGATAGCTCCGCGCACCGTGACATCCAGCTCCGGAAATTCTTCGCGCGCAACTTCTGAAGCTGAATAGATAGAAGCACCACTTTCAGCCACCATAAAAACACTCACCGGTTTTCCAAAATCAATTCCACGTACAAGCTGTTCCGTTTCTCTTCCCGCTGTTCCATTTCCAATGCCGATGGATTCGATGCCATACTGCTTCACTAATTTTTTTAATTCGGCAATACTTTCGGAAGACTCGTTTTGTGGAGGATGTGGATAGATTGTACTGTTTACTAAAAAATTGCCTTGCTCGTCGAGACAAACAATCTTGCAACCCGTGCGAAATCCCGGATCGATTGCAAGCACTTTTTTTGAACCAAGCGGCGAAGCCAATAATAATTGTCGAAGATTTTCTGCAAATACTTTGATTGCTTCTTCATCCGCCTGCGTTTTGCTGAAGAGACGGAATTCAGTTTCAATAGAAGGTTTTAACAAGCGGTCAAGACTATCCGCAACCGCCAGCTTTACCTGTGAAGCATTTTCATTGGTTGCTTTAATAAAAATTTTTTCCAATGCATCGATGCCTTTCAATTTATCGATGGCGATATCCATCGAAATAAATCCTTCTTTTTCTCCACGTCTTATTGCAAGTACCCGATGTGAGGGACTTTGCGACAACGGTTCGCTGAAATCAAAATAATCCTTATACTTCTGGGCACCTTCTTCATCTTTTTTTCCTGGAAAAACTTTTGAATGAAGGATCCCGCCGTCTTTAAATAATTCACGGATAGCATTTCTTGCCTGTTGATTTTCCGAAATCCATTCGGCAATGATATCAGAAGCGCCCTGCAATGCTTCGCCGATATTTTTTACCTGCTCGTTAACAAATGGTGCAGCTTCGTCTTCGGGTTTTCCAGGTCCCTGGTTAAATAACAGCGTAGCCAATGGTTCCAGGCCCTTTTCCAATGCCGCGGAAGCTCTTGTTTTTCGTTTAGGCTTATACGGTAGATAGATATCCTCGAGCTGTGTGGCATCAAAACAATTTTCAATCTGGGATTTGAGTGTAGGTGTTAGCTTACCCAATCCTTCTATCGTCTTCAGCACGGTTTCCTTTCTTTTATCAAGTTCTGTGAAGTATTGGATCTGTTCAATAGCAGCTCCAATTTGCACTTCATCCAAATTGCCTGTAGCTTCTTTGCGATATCGAGCCATAAAAGGAATAGTGGCGCCTTCACTGTGGAGCTCGTGAATATTATTGATTTGCTTTAAAGAAAAATTTAATTTCTCTGCTATTTTGTGTATGTAAGCACTTTGTATCATTTTTCCGGATTATTTGGGGCAACAAATGTAAATGATGAAAGCAAAGAAAATGATAAGAGTTTTCAACAAATCGAAAAATGTTTGCTCATTCTTTGCGTTTTTGCNNGCAAAAACGCAAAGAATGAGCAAAGCAATTATTTACTCGGATCTCAAACTCTTCGCGGGGTTGGTTAGTGCAGCTTTGATGGATTGATATGAAACTGTAATCAACGCAATTGCAACAATTAATAAAAATGGCAAAAAGAAAAACCAATACCCGATCTCGATGTGAAATGCATAATCTTTTAACCAGTTTTGCAAAAGAAAATAGGCAACCGGAATTGCGATCAGGCAGGCAACTAAAATAAGTTTTACATAATCTTTGGTGATGAGTGTTGTGATCTGCAGTGCAGATGCGCCCAACACTTTGCGAATACTTATTTCCTTCGTTCTTTTTGCAACTGTGTAAAGAGAAAGACCAAACAGGCCGAGACTTGCCACGATAATTGCAAGGACAGTGAAGAGGCCCAATATGGTTGCGAATAAATTATCGTCTTTGTATTGTTCATTGAAATGATCACTTAGGAAGAAAAATCGTAAAGGACTTTGCGGGAAAGCAGCATGCCATATTGTTTTTGCACGATCGACAGTTTGTGAAATGTTTGGCGTGTTCAACTTCAATGCAAAATTGCCCATATAAATATGTTGTTCCCGATAATAAACAATCGGATCAAAATTGTTTTGAAGTGATTGCTGGTGATAATCATTCATCACACCGATGATCTTGCAATGATGACCCGCGCCTTCTACCAATTGATTAATGGCGTCTGCAGGTTTTTTGAAGCCAAATACTTTTGCAGCCGTTTCATTCAGGATAATATTAATAACCGCTCCGGTATCATGTTCATTCACGGGTTTATCTTCGCCAAAATTTCTTCCGGCGACAACCGTCAATCCATAATTAGGAATAAAATTTTCGTCAATACCGAATGTTCTACAACGTTTATCATCATACGAATTGATCAACCTGAAACCAGACGAACCGCCAACTTCATTACCGGGAATTTCGGTTGATGCAGTTACGGTTTGCACACCGGGAATTTTTTTCATGTCGTTTATAACCGACTCCACGGCAGCCAGGTTGCTGCTGTCCATTTTCAATGGTTGCTTCAACACAAACGTCTGTTTAATATTGATACCAAGATCCCTGTTACTCATAAATTGTAGTTGGCGATAAAAACCAATCGCGCCGCCAATCAAGATAACGGCCGCTGTGAATTGTAATACCACCAATGATTTTCGAAGGAAATTTTTGTTTGTCGCCATTCCGGAAAATCCTTTTCCGGATTTAAGTGTTTGTATCGGTTGAAAAGACGACAATACAAATGCCGGGTAAAAACCTGCCAACAAAGTGCTCAACAGGAAAATCCCGATTGTAAGCGCCCAGAATTTCCAACCTGTAGCCTGCATATCCAATACATTCTGATCGATCAGCGTTGCAAATTGCGGAAGCGTCACTTTGAAAAGAGCATAACCGATTAAAATCGCGAAAATATTTACGAGCATGCTTTCAGCAAGAAACTGTCTGACCAGTTGAAATTTTGTAGCCCCCACAACTTTACGCAATCCAACTTCTTTGGATCGTTCCAGTGATCTTGCTGTAGAAAGGTTTATATAATTGATCAACGCAATAAATAAAATGAACAATGCCGCAATGCCGAGATATTTCAGGTAATATAAATTTCCATTTCCTGCCAATTCATAATCATAAGTAGAAAGCGTATGAATGTCTTTTAATTTTTCGAGATCGAATGAAAGGGTGAAGCCGGTTTTTTTCATGTCATCACCCCTATAGCGTTGTGCAAACGCAGGCATTTTCGCCTGCAGGCCTTTTATGTCTGCACCCGGCTTCAATAATATATAAGTATAAAAATCGCTCCAGCCCCAGCTAGTATTGGCGTTACCGTTAGTTAGAGCGATGTATTTGTTAAAATTTAAAAGGATATGAAATTGAATATGCGAATTAGACGGAATATCTTTTAGTACGGCCTTCACAACATAGTCTTCATTCCCATAGTGAAGTTTTTTTCCGATTCCCGATTCATTGCCGAAATATTTTTTTTCTGTCGAATGTGTGATTACTGCATCGTTCAACTCTGCGAAAGCGGTTTCCGAAGTACCTTTTTCAAAATTGAATGTGAAGATTTTAAATACGGCAGGGTCGACAAAATAAATCTGTCCGTCTTCAATGATTTTTTGATCACCCTGAGTTACTACTCCCCAAACTTTTCTGAATCGAACTGCCTGTTCAATTTCCGGATAGTCTTTTTTCAGTGCAGGTGCTACTGCAGGAAAGGTAAATGCAAAAGTCTGAGGCTTCCCGCCTTTCTCCGTTTCGACCATGGGTACCCGGTAGATCCTGTCTTTATTGATATTATAGTCGTCATAACTATATTCGAAACGCAGATAGTTTATAATGAGCAGAAAAGTAGTGATGCCGAGGGATAGTCCAAAAATATTGATCGCCGAAAAAGTTTTATTCTTCAACAGGTTACGCCATGCGGTTTTAAAATAGTTTTTTATCATGTGATTACGATTTTATTTTTCTACGGTTGATCTTGAAAAAATTTTTACACCCCCGACGGGGTGGGTTCATTCAGCTCTTAAAGATTTCACTGGATTCGCAACCGCTGCTTTTATCGCCTGGAAGCTTATTGTTGTTAAAGCTATCATCACTACAAATATTCCTGCACCAAAAAATATCCATACACCTATCGGTGTTCTATATGCGAAATCTTGCAACCATGTATGCATCGCCCACCATGCAATTGGTGATGCGATGATAATTGAAACCAGAACGAGCCTGATAAAATCTTTTGAAAGTAAAGAAGTCACTTGTGTAACTGACGCACCCAATACTTTCCGAATGCCGACCTCCTTGCTGCGCTGTTCTGCCATGAATGCAGACAAAGCAAATAATCCAAGGCATGCTATGATTATCGCGAGGACCGCAAAACTGGTAAATACCCATCCCATTCGCTGCACATCCTTATACATGCTGGCAAAACTTTCATCAAAAAAAGTATAGCGAATGGGTTGATTTGGTGAAAATTTTCTCCACACTGAATTAATGGCCGGGATAACGCTTCCTACATCTGCGGTAGTCACTTTTACGGAAATAATATCAGGACTGATACCAAAAGTCATACACAATCCGCGGATATTGCCACGCATCGATTCGAAATTAAAATCTTCAACTACTCCGATCACGTGCATAGCGGGGTCTCCGTTCGTGATTCGTTTCCCAATCGGGTTGATTCCGAGATTGAGATTTTTTGCCATTGTCTGATTTACAATCACACCCAGTGTATCGGAACGAATTTCGCTGGAGAAATTCCTTCCTTCTACAATATGCATACCCATTGTGTTGATATAGTTTTCATCAACTATCCAATATTGTCCATTTGCCGGAGTTTCAGCATTTATTTTCCCTTCATTCCAGAAATTATTATCATTTTTTTTGAAGCCATCGACAGGAAGGTAATCGCTGACCGAAGCGTCTTTCACCTGTGATAATTTTTTCAATTCATCTCTGAAATTCTTTACTTCTTTCCCGAGTGTGTTTGTTCCCTGTATCAATACCACCTGGTCTTTATCAAATCCCACTTTTCGATTCAAAATAAATTGCATCTGCTGGTAAATGATGATAGTACTAATGATCAATATTACCGAGGTGGTAAATTGAAAAACGACGAGAACGCTTCGGAGTCTTGCATTTTTACTTCCCTTGCTCAACTGTCCTTTTAATACATTGATCGGATTAAATGCAGAGAGATAAAAAGAAGGATAGGTACCGGCTAGAATGCCAACAACACTGGCAGACGAAATCAATAATGGCACAAACCACCAAGAACTCCACGGAATTGTGAGTGATTTCGCGGAAAGTGTATTAAAATATGGAAGCATCGCCCATGCAATCAGCAATCCAAGTATAAATGAAAATACGCTGAATATTGTTGACTCGATCAGGAACTGTTTTACAAGATCCAATCGATGAGATCCAACCACTTTTCGCAATCCCACTTCCTTTGCCCGATTTGCAGATTTAGCGGTTGAAAGATTGATAAAATTCACACAGGCGATCAATAAAATAAAACTTGCTACTCCGGCAAATAACCATACAAAACGAATATCGCCATATTGAAATGCATCTCGCATATCGCCCGAGCGCAGATGAATATCGCGCAATGGTTGCATATGATATTTGTATCCATCAACTATTCTTTTTCTTTCTTCAGGTTTATACCCGGCGAATGCTCCATAGATATATTTCTTGTTGATCGATTCGAGTTTCGATTCAAACTGTTTAACATTTGTGCCCGGACGCAATTGTACATACGTAAAATAATTTGTCGCCAGCCAATTTTGTTGTTCGCCATTCCAAAGTTCGATGCCTTTCAACGTCAATAAAAAATCGAATCGAAGATGAGAATTGTTTGGAAAATTTTCTATGACTCCACTAATTTTAAATGCTCTTGTCTTATCATTATTGAGATAGAATATCTTTCCAATCGGATTTTCATTTGGAAAATACTTATCAGACTTTCTTTTCGATATTACAATGGAATTTATTTCGTCCAGTGCATGTTCACGTTTTCCGTACACCATCGGAACCTGAAGCATGTCCAATATCTGTTGATCAGCATAAGTAAATCCGTCTTCGTAAATACTTTCTCCATCCGGCGCTTTCATCACCAGATTATTTCCGGCACCGTAGAAAAGTGCTGATGGCATAAATCGCCCTGCCCGTTCCACCTCGGGAAATTCTGCTTTTAAGGTGTTAGCAAACGGCGCCTGGAAATGTGCACTCATCCCGACTTTACCATTATTGTCATATTCGTGTATAACGCGATAAATCCGATCACCGTCGGGCCACTGACTATCATAACTCAATTCATCGCGAATAAATAATGCAATTAACAAGCACGCGGCGATGCTCAATGCAAAGCCGCCAATTTTAATCACAGAATACATTTTCTGCTTCTGTAGACTTCGCAAAGCGATTTTTAAATAATTCCTGAACATAAAATTTCTCTTATATTATTTTTATTCGGTACAACGCCGTATGGGTAATTAATTTCAACCAATCAACCTGTCAACTTTATCCCGGCCCACCGCCGTCAGGGTCTTCGACCGCTGACGGGGTTAGTGATTACTTTCAACCCATCAATTAATCAACTTTCTTTTTCTCCGCCCTGAAGGGCGGAGCTAGTGGATCAAACATTTTGGTAGTGGGCTAGATTAAAATTTGTATGTGTAACTATGTGCCTACTGTGCCTATGTGGTGAAAAAAAATTACCATATAGGCACAGTAGGCACATAGTTGACGTGTCTAAAGATCAAATTATATTTCAAATTGATCCACTACCGACATTTTCACATTTTCATATTTCCACATTTTCCTCATTCATTCCGTTCTCAAACTCTTCACCGGGTTCATCATTGCTGCTTTGATCGATTGAAAACTAATTGTCAATATAGAAATCGATAATACTGCAAATCCTGTAGCAATAAAAATGATAACGTCCATATGTACACGATATGCAAAACCTTCGAGCCATTTATTCATGATCAAAAATGAAAGCGGAAATGCAATCAGCATCGCCACAAGAATGAGTTTTATAAATTCTTTTGATAAAAGAAAAATCACATTTTTAACAGACGCACCAATCACTTTCCTGATACCAATTTCTTTTTGTCTTTTTTGTGTTGTGAATGCTGCCAAGCCAAACAATCCAAGACCGGATATTAAAATCGCAAGTCCTGCTGCATACCTCGATAACACAGCAACTCTTTGCTCGGACGCATACAACTGATTATAATTCTCATCAAGAAATTTATATTCAAATGGAACGCCGGGGTTGTATGCTTTGTAAATTTTGTTGAGATGTGTTAGCGTCTCTTTTTGATTGTTTGCCGATAACCTGACTATAATATTACCTTCACGATTAGAATATTGTATAAAACAAGGTTTCAGTTTTTCATAGAAGGATTCAAAATGAAAGTTCTTTAATACTCCTACGATCTGCATATCTCTGCCCCAGAGCTTGATCGTTTTCCCTATTGGATTTTTCATGTTCATTGCTGTTATCGCTGCCTCATTTAACATGATTGCCGAACTATCTGATCCGAATTTTGGCGAGAAGGAACGTCCAGCCGATAACTGCAAACCCATTGTTTCGACCCAGTCATAGTCAACCCACAATCCGCCAAATTCAATTTCCTGATCTTTCTTTTTTCCTTCCCATTCAACATTGGATGTGCCGCCGTGATCTCCAATCAAATCACCGGAAGCACTCGATGCATTTAATACTCCGGGAATTTTTTTGGCGTCTGCAAAAAAGGTTTTTACATCACCGGTCCATTTTCCTTCCTTTCGAAAAGAGATAACATTTTCTTTATCATATCCCAGGTTCTTTGTCTGGATCAATTTTATTTGCTTGTACACCACAAGTACTGAAACGATAAAAATAGCAGAGAGTGTGAATTGGAAAATGACCAACCCTTTCCTAATCCATAATTCAATAAGAGAAGGATTTAGTTTTCCTTTTAAAACTGTTATCGGTTTTGCTCCTGAGAGATATAATGCAGGATAACTTCCTGCTATTAAACCGGTGAACAAAGTGATTGCAAGTATGGATAAAATAAAAGCTACATTAAAATGTAGTGTGAGATGTTTGCCTGCTATCTGGTTGAATGTTGGAAGAAAAAAAGAGAGTAGCGCGATTGCGATGGCAAGCGAAAGAAAACTCATCAATACAGATTCTCCCAGGTAATGAAATATAAGCGAACTGCGAGTAGCTCCCATTACTTTTTTTATTCCAACTTCTTTCATTCTTTTTGCGGCTTTCGCAGTGGACAGGTTCATGAAATTTATACAGGCAACAATAAGAATGAATAAGGCAATAATAGAAAACAATCGCACGTATGCGATCCTGCCACCAACAGGCACACCGTTTTCATAGCGGTTATATAAATATCTATCCGAATAACGCTGGATAAATAATGTTCCTATCCATTCCAAATTCTTTGAACCGTACAAAGCCTGCTGTTTCGCTCTTATAAAATTTTTTATTTTATCGTTGAACTGCTTTTCATTTGTTCCTTCCTTCAGTATAACATAGGTGTTGGGATCACCATTGAACCAACTCAACATACCGGGGCGTTTATCGACAAACAAATCATAATTAAATAAAAGATCAAACTGATCTTCGGAATTGGGAGGAGGTTTTTTGAAAACACCAGACACGGTAAAAATTCCGCCAAAATCTGTCCCTGAATCTTCGTGCTTCCACTCTACCACTTTTCCAATTACATTTTGTGTAGTATGAAATAATTTCATCGCCAGCTCTTCAGAAATAGCGATAGATGATTTATTTGGAACCGCATTTTGTTGATCTCCTGCAATAAATTCAAGCGGAAAAATTTTTAAATAGTCTTTGCTGATATATTGTTCGCTTGCGCGCACTGAGTTTACGCCAACAGAAAGGATTCCCTTACTGGAGAACCACGAAGCGGGAACAGAAGTTGCTGCCGATTCTACTTCCGGCATTTCTGTAGCGAGCGCATTTGCAAGTAGTCCCGCGACATGTTCTGTAGTTTGAATATTTCCGGCCTCGGTATTATTCGCCAGTACTTGAAAAAGCCGATTGTCTTTTTTACTAAATTTTCCGATTGACAATTCGTCGCTCACCCATAGATAGATCAATAATGTGCAAGTCAAACCGATTGATAAACCAACAAGATTTAGCAAAGTGAACTGGCGATCCCGGATCAGATTTCGATATGCGATTTTAAAATAGGCTTTGAACATAAAATTTTTTTTTATTATTCGATGCACCCCTGTAGGGGTAATTAATTTTTAATCAACCTTTCAACCTTATTCAGACTTACCGCCGTCAGGGTCTTCAACCGCTGACGGGGTGAGTGATTACATTAAATTAATCAACTTTCTTTTTCTCCGCCCCGAAGAGCGGAGCTAGTGGATCAAACATTTTGGTAGTGAGTCAGATTAAAATTTCTATGTGTAACTATGCGCCTACTGTGCCTATGTGATGAAAAAAATTTCCCATATAGGCATAGTAGGCACATAGTTGAAGTGTCTAAAGATGAAATTATATTTCGAATTGATCCACTACCAACATTTTTCACATTTTCACATTTCCACATTTCCACATTTTCCCCATTCATTCCGTTCTCAAACTCTTCACCGGGTTCATCATTGCTGCTTTGATCGATTGAAAACTAATTGTCAGCAATGTGATGAGAATAATCGATGCGCCTGCCACAATGAAAATAATAGCGTCAATCTGTACCCGATAAGCAAAACTTTCGAGCCAACGATGCATGATCCAATAGGAAAACGGAAATGCAATCAGTACGGCAATCAATATTAATTTTATAAAGTCTTTAGACAAAAGCATAACGACATTTTGCACAGATGCTCCGACCACTTTGCGAATGCCGATTTCCTTTTGTCTTTTTTGCGCAGTAAATGCAGCCAGACCAAACAATCCCAAACAGGATATGATGATCGCGATGCCTGCAAAATATCTTGATAAAACTGAAACTCTTTGTTCAGATGCATATAGAGCCTGGTAATCTTCATCCAGGAATTTAAAATCGAATGGAAGTCCCTGGTTGAATTCTCTATATGATTTGTCAAGCGCTGCAATCGTTTCCTTTTCTTTGCCGGCGCGAATTTTTACATAAATATTTGAGTTGTTTTGATAACATCTGAAAAAGAACGGCGTCACTTTTTTATAAAGAGACGCAAAATGAAAATCTTTCACGACGCCAATGATCTTTCTATTTTTTCCCCACACGTCCACAATCTTGCCAATAGGATCTTTCAATCGCATAGCAGCGATCGCAGTTTCATTGAATACAACTGACATGCTATCCGATCCGAATTTTGTGGAGAACATTCTACCTTCCTTCATTTGTAAACCAAGCATCTCCATCATTCCATAATCCATATCAAGACCCTCAAATTCCAACCCTTCCTGCGGGCTTTTTCCTTCCCAATTGATCCAGCTTCCACCCTGACTATAACGCCCGGTCATATTCCCTTCCATGCTCGATGCAGAAACCACTCCATTGATTTTTTTTATCTCAGCAAGAAATGCATCGGATCCTTTTAGCAATTTTCCTTCGTTTGAAAAATGGATGATGTTGTCTTTATTATAGCCAAGATTTTTTGTTTGTATCAATTTCATTTGTTTGTACACGACAATAACCGACACAATCAATACCACTGAGATTGCAAATTGAAAAATAACCAGCCCCTTTCTTATCCATGATTCGCCCGCGGATGTATTCAACTTTCCTTTCAATACCAAGACCGGTTTGAAGCCTGACAGATATAATGCAGGATAACTTCCGGAAATAAGTGCGGTCACGAATGTAATCGCTATTACAATTAAAATAAATCCGGCGTTGAAATCGAGAGTAATATTTTTTCCAGTGATCGAGCGGAATGCAGGGAGCAAAGCCACCACGAATACGATAGCGAGAATCAATGATAAAAATGCCATCGTCATGGATTCACTAATATATTGCAGAATCAGTGATCCTCTTTGCGCGCCCACTACTTTCCTGATACCGACTTCCTTCATCCTCCGCGTAGCTTTTGCTGTAGAAAGATTCATGAAATTGATACAGGCTATTATCAAAATGAAAATCGCGATAACGGAAAACAGTCTTACATATTCTATTCTGCCACCCGATTGCACACCATTTTCAAATCGGTTGTGCAAATATCTTTCCGAATAACGTTGTACAAATAAATCGCCTTCCCATTTTGCAGTCGGGTCATTTTTATAAAGAGATTTAATTTTTTCCTGGGTGAAATTTTTTATTTTTTTATTGAACTGATTTACGTCAACGCCATTTTTCAAAAGAACATAAGTGTTCATGCTGTTGCTATACCAATAGGCGACATCTTCCGATTCTTTCGTCAGATATAAATCCATGGTAAATAAAAAATCAAATTGATCTGTTGCATTTGATGGCGGCGCTTCAAATACGCCGGCCACCTGGTATACGCCGTTGAACTCACTGTTTCCCTGCCATTCAAGTGTTTTACCAACCAAACCTTTCGTGGTATTAAATAATTTTAAGGCGAGTTTGTCCGATAACATCACACCGTATATCCCGGAAAAAGTCTTTTTTATATTGCCATCGACGATGTGATAAGAGAAAATATTGAAAAAATCTTTGCCGACGAAATGTGGCGTTGCTTTGACATGCTTGTCTGAAGAAGAAATGACCCCGATGTCAGCCTGGCGCACAGCGACAGCATATTGCACTTCGGGAAGTTCATTCGACATTGATTGCGCCAGCAGTCCTTGTGTCTCCTCGCGTAGTTCGATGGTTCCTTCAGAATTTGGAGACAGTTTCATCACCGCGAAAAGACGATCGTCATTATTGTTAAATTTATCCACACTCATTTCGTCAGTTAGCCATAAATAAATTAACAGGGCGCAAGCAAGACCGGTAGAAAGTCCGACCATGTTGAGCAATGTGAACTGACGATCCCTGATGAGATTACGGTATGCGATTTTGAAATAATTTCTGAACATAAATTTTTTTTTATTCTGACATCGCCGACGGGGTAATTGGTTTCAACCAATCAACTAATCAACCTCTCAACTTTTCAACGCTACTCCGATCTCAATGTCTTCGCCGGATTTGCAATCGCGGCCTTGATTGCCTGGAAGCTAATAGTCATCAATGCAATTAATATTACCAATAGCGCCGCGCTACCAAACATCCACCATGTAATCGGTGTGCGATATTGAAAATCCTGCAACCATTTTGTCATTGCCCACCATGCAATCGGTGAAGCAATCACAATGGATATCAAAACCAGTTTTACAAAATCCTTCGACAGCATAGCGGTGATTCCGCTGACACTTGCTCCTAAAACTTTCCTGATACTGATTTCTTTATTACGTTGTTCAGCCATGAATGCAGAGAGTGCAAATAATCCGAGGCATGCTATAATGATGGCGAGGACGGCAAAGCTGGTAAAAATATTTGTCATACGCTGCACATCGGCGTACATATTCGCAAAGCTTTCATCCATGAATTCATATCGCAATGGCTGAGTGGGCGCAAATTTTTTCCATACTACTCCAAGAGATGAAATGAGACCCTTCATATCTGCGCCATTTGCTTTTACGGTCATCATTGAAGAGCTGATTCCCAATTTTAAACAGACTGCCCCGATATTATCACGCATGGATTCATAATTAAAATCTGCTACAACACCCACGATATTGTAGTGTCCATAACCGTTAGTAATGATCTTCCCGACTGGATCTTTCAGATGTAGTTGATCCGCCATCTTTTGATTGATAACCACCGCCTGCGAATCGGAAAGCATTTCGGAGGAAAAATTTCTTCCAACCACCATTTTCATTCCCATCGTTTTTACATAGCCATCATCAACAATCCAGAATTGTGTGTCGGTACCGATTTCCTCCTTTGTCTTTCCTTCATTGTAAAATGTATTTCCATTTCGCTTGGTATTGGCAATCGGCAAATAATCACTAATGGATACGCTTTTCACTTGTGGCAGTCTCAATAATTCCTGCTTAAAACTTTTTATATTGTCACCCGGCAACGTATGCGTCCCTTCAATAATAAGAACCTGGTCCTTATCAAAACCAACTTCTCTGTTCAACATAAATTTTGTCTGACTATAGATCACAATTGTCGCGATAATAAGCATGACGGAAGTCGCGAATTGAAAAACTACGAGGCCGTTGCGCAATAGAGAATTCCTGGTACCACGGCTGAGATTTCCTTTTAATACACTAATGGGTTTGAAAGCGGAAAGATAATACGATGGATATATGCCTGCGAGAAATCCCACAACAAATGTACCCGCGATTATTACAGGCACAAACCACCATTCAGTCAATGGCATGTTGAGCGATTTATTCGCGAGTGTATTAAACAGAGGAAGCATTAACCATGCAATGATTACTGCCAATACAAATGAGAGGAAACTATAAAGCAATGATTCGGTAAGAAATTGTTTGATCAGGCTGCTTCTAAAAGATCCGATCACTTTTCTCAATCCAACTTCTTTTGCACGATTGGCCGATTTAGCGGTAGAGAGATTGATAAAATTAATACATGCGATGATCAGGATGAAACATGCGATCGCGCCAAACAACCACACAAAACGCATATCACTATGCGATTTCTGGTAATCATAAATATCAAATGACTTCAAATGGATATCACTGACCGGCTGTAATTCAAACGACGCTTTTTTTACAATGCTTTCAGCATCCTTGGTTCCATTACGAACCATTTCAGGCAGCACATAATTGTTGATGATATCGGCGCTCATTTTTTGTTGGAACGCTTTCATATTTGTTCCGGGCCGAACCAATAAATAAGTTTCGTAATTCTGCGATCCCCAGCCCGCTTGTTCACCTTGCCAAAATTCAACGCCTGTCAGCGTTAAGAAAAAATCGTATTTGAGATATGAGGTAGCTGGGAAATCCTGCATTACGCCACCAATTTTAAATTGGCGCTTTCTATCATTATTGAGAAACAGGATTTTTCCAACACAATCCTGGCTGGGAAAATATTTATCCGCAATCCTTTTCGAAATGACAATCGTATTCGGTTCAGCCAATGCTTTTTTGCGGTCGCCATAAACCATCGGGATATGAAATATGTCGAGGAAAGATTGATCAACATACGTAAACCCGTCTTCATAAATATTTTTTTCTTGTCCGGCCGGTGTTACATAATTACTACCCGCTCCGTAAAAAAGCGGAAAGGCCATGAGTCTCGCCGTATTTTCTACTTCCGGAAAATCTTTCTGCATAGCTTTTGGCAGTGGCGGAGGCATGGAAGTTCCTTTTATGATCTTCCCGTTATCGTTGTACACTCCAATTATCCTGTACATGCGATTTCCATCAGGATATGTTTTATCGTAACTCAATTCATCTTTGATAAATAGTGCTATCAGCAAACAAGCAGCGAGACTAAGTGCAAAGCCGCCAATTTTAATTGCAGCATACATTTTTTGTTTCCTGAGTTGGCGAATCGCTATTTTGAAATAGTTCTTTAGCATGACTGGTTTTTTATGATTTGTGAATATCGGCGGCTCAATTTTTTTTTGTGAATCGATTCTCTTCAACAGCCGATTGAAACTATCTGTAATATGTTGCTCGGATACATCGGGTATTTTTTCCCGCTGTATCATTTGTAATAACAGTTGAACGGCCTCGTCTGTAAGTCGTTTATGCGCTGGCGATGCTTCTATCCATTGCTGCCATTCTAAAAATTCTTTTTCATCTGACCGACGGAACCAACGGATGAATCCCTCATCCATCAATAGGTCTTCAACCCTGGCATAATTAGTTTTTCTCATGTTTATTTCAGAAGGTAATTAATCGATTTGCGTTTTTCTGTCTGAACGCTGAACGCTAAACGCTAAACGCAGAACGCAGAACGCGTTTGGCGTTACGCGTTCAGCGTTATGCGTTTAGCGTTTAGCGTTCAGACAGAAATATCATTCCGTTCTCAAACTCTTCACCGGATTCGCCAACGCCGCTTTTACGGATTCATATCCTACCGTGAACCATGCAATGAATAATGCAATCAGAGAAGCGACAACAAAAATTCCCCAGCCTACGCTTACATGATATGCAAAACTCTGCAGCCAACTATTGATCGCAAACCAGGAAACAGGTATAGCGATAACCATCGCGATAAAAATCAGCTTTGTAAAATTTGTAGATAACAAATAAACGATGGTGAAAACAGATGCGCCCAATACTTTACGCACGCCAATTTCCTTGGTGCGTTGCTCAGCCATAAAAGCAGAGAGCCCATATAATCCCAAACAGGAAATAAAAATTGCGAGCCCTGCAAAAAGATTGAACAGTACTCCCATCTGTTGTTCGCCACGATAAAGATTTGCGAGATCTTGGTCCAGGAAATTATAAGAAAACGGGCGAGAAGGATTCAGCCCGACCATTATTTTTTGCAACTCTTTTATTGTTGCTTCTGTTTTGCCGGGTTTTGTGCGAACCACAACTTTACCACCCCAACGATTCAAACTGATAAACATCGGTTCGATCGCATACTGCATCGGCTTATAATTAAAATCTTTTACAACACCGATGATAGTTCCTTTGTTACCATTTATTGTCAAAGGTTTTCCAACAGCCGTCGCAACATTCATCCCCATCACCTGAATCGCTTTTTCATTGACGATAAAATTGGCCGAATCTCCTTTAAATGCTGTTGAAAAAGCGCGGCCATTCATTATTTTCATTTTAAAAACGTCAAAAAAGTCTTCGGTAACAGCCATCGATGGAAATACAACCTGTAATTTTGGATCTTTTCCTTCCCACACAATATCTATAGTACCTGTAATCATATTAGTCGGAAGGTCAGAAGTAATTGTAAAATCGCTTGTCAATGGATTTTGTTTGAGTGCATCTTTCATCGCCTGCTGCTTGCTCCATAATTCTCCTGTCATCTCCATGTACAAAAGATTCTCTTTGTCAAACCCGAGATTTGTGTTTTTTATAAATTTTAATTGATTATAAACAACGGCAGTTCCTACAAGTAATACAATGGAAACAATAAACTGTGTAACCACCAATGTATTTCTGAAAATTAGATTTCCGCCGAATGATTTCATTTTTCCCTTTAACACGTGTACAGGTTGAAATCCTGATAAATAAAGAGCCGGATAAATACCGGATAGCAATCCGGTAGCGAGTGCGATACCAAGCAGGCTGCCAACTAATTTCCAATCCAGAATATGAATATTGAGATGCTTGCCGGAAACACTATTAAATGCGGGAAGCAAGAGCCATACCATCAGCATCGCGATCAGAAATGCAATAAATGAAATGAGCATTGATTCGCCAAGGAACTGACCCACGAGTTGATGACGCCCGGCACCAACGACTTTGCGAAGACCCACTTCCTTAGCACGTCGGGCTGAGCGTGCGGTGGCGAGATTCATGAAATTAATACACGCAACGGCAAGAATAAAAATCGCCACGATAAAAAATATATTTACATATTGATAGTTTCCATGTCCATCGAGATCAACCTGGAAATTGGAATGCAAATGAATATCGGTTAATGGCTGCAAATGAAAATTGATCTTAAGACCGGTAACACGTTTTTTGTAGATCTCATCCATCTGGCGTTCAAATTTTGCAATGGCGGCAGGCGTTGGTTTGAAATTTTTATCCAACTGCAGGTAGCTGTAGTAATTAAAACTGGTCCATACATTATTTTTCAGATCATAATCTGACTGATAAATTGAAGACATGGGAATGAGCATATCAAACTGAAGATGTGAGTTGGAAGGGATATTTTCGAGAACCCCTGTAACAACAACATTTCTATCGTTATCCAGCCGCATCATTTTTCCCAATACATCATCTGTTCCAAAATATTTTTTTGCAAGGTCTTTTGTGATCAGCACTCCGTCTGCGCGCTTCAATGCAGTTGCGGGATTTCCTTTTGCCAATTTGTAAGAAAAAAATTGCAGGAATGTAGAATCAACATAGAAAACCCGGTGCTCTTCAATCTTATTTTCTCCAACTTCAACAAGTTCGGTCGATAAATGACTGAGTCGAACTGTATTTTTTATTTCCGGCATTTGCGCCTGCAAACCTGCGGGCATACCGGCAGGATTTACCGCAGCTTTAAATTCATCGGCATTGGCAGTAATGCGATATATCTGATCAGCATTCGCATTGAAGCGATCATAGCTTAATTCTTCACGCACCCATAACAAGATCAAAATACTACTGGCCATTCCAATGGCGAGCCCGGTTATATTGATAATAGAAAAAGCCTTGTGACGTATTAAATTTCTAAAAGCGATTTTGAAATAATTTTTAAACATATTTCCTGTTTTATTCTTACTTGCCGACCGCTGACGGCCTTAATAATTTTTTACTGATTAACCATTCAACATTTTAACGCTTCTATTTTCATATTTCCATATTTCACATTCACTATTCTGATCGCAAGCTTTTTACCGGATTCGACAGAGCCGCTTTTATCGCCTGGAAACTGATAGTAACCAGCGTGATGACCAAGGCCATTAGCGCCGCGATAATAAATACTGCCGGACCAATACTGATTCGATAATCATATTTCATCAACCATTGTTGTAAAAAATACAATGCAACCGGTGAAGCAATCACGCAACTTATAATCACCAACAGTATAAAATCTTTTGAAAGTAATAACCAGACTTGCGAAACCGATGCACCCAACACTTTGCGGATGCCGATTTCTTTTGTTTTTTGTTCCGCGATATATGCAGACAGTCCAAATAACCCCAGACAGGAAATAAATATCGCGAGACTTGCAAATATTCCGGCAAGCTTCCCTACCAAAACTTCGAAGTTAAATTTCGCCGCGTAGTTCGCATCGGCGAATTGATAATTATATGGATAAGCCGGGTTGTATTTATTAAATATTTTAGTGAGTTTGTTAATAGCATCCTGTGTACTGATGCGCGGAGATAACTTGTACATCATGATATCCTGTGGATACTGAGTTAAAAAAAACATGGTTGGATCAGCAGGAGAAAAAGGCGATACCATCAATGCATCTTTTGCAATACCCACGATTTTTAAGTGTTGCTGATTGTAAGTAGTAATGGTCTGGTTTAATGGTTGTTTTATTCGCAGGCGTTTTATCGCCGTCTCATTAAATATCACGCTGAGTGTATCAGACAGCCCTTCAAATGGTCTTCCTTCCTGCATTTTTATACCGAGCGTTTTGAAATAGTCGGCTGTCACATACATAGCACCCATCTCAACGGTTTCGCCTGCGTTTTTTCCGGGCCATTTATCAATATCTGTATGCCAGTAAACATCTGTGGCCGGACTTGAAGACGTTGTTACATTTTCGGTTATGCCTGATTGTATGAGTTCATTTTTAATAGCAATATAGTTACGAGACAGATCTTCGTTCATGTTCGTTGTCATGACGCGATTCAGATCAAAACCTGCCGGACGGTTTTTTGCATGCTGTATCTGTTGGTAAATAATAATTGTGCTGATGATGAGCGCCACCGAACATGCAAACTGGATCACCACTAAAATTTTTCGTGGCCATGTAGCTATTTTCCCAACCTTCATAGTTCCTTTCAACACTTTTACAGGATTGAAAGATGAAAGATAAAATGCCGGTCTGCTACCGGCTAACAAAGCCGTAATGACCAACGACACAAACATAATGATCCAGAAAAATATATTTGAAAACGGGATGCTTATTTTGTCTTTGGTGAGATTATTAAATGCCGGTAATGCCAGTTGTACCAATAGTATCGAAAATAAAAATGCGATCAAGGTCAACAAGAAAGACTCGGCGAGAAATTGAACGATGAGATCTTTGCGTTGTGAACCGATTGCTTTTCTCACTCCAACTTCTTTTGCTCTCTTCTCCGATCTCGCCGTGGTGAGATTTATGAAATTGATGCAGGCTATCATCAACACCAATGCACCGATCATACTGAACATGCGCACGTATACAATAAAACCATCTAATTCTTTTCCGTTCACATAATTTCCAAACATATGCCAATTCTTCATGGGCTGAAGAATAACATAAGAAAACATTGCATTAACGTTGTCCGTTTCTGTATGTTCGATGTTACGGATCTTAGAAGCAATCTGCGAATAAGAAACGCCCGGTTTTAATTTTACAAATAATTGGTACCCGTTATTTCCATATGACCCGTTTCTATTTGCTTTTATATATTCATTTGTTTGCTCAGCGTAACTAAACGGCACCAGGTAGTCGAACTGGAAGCTGGAATTGTTTGGAATATTTTCCAATACGCCCGTTACTTTCAAATCGTTCTTGTTATCAAACCGAACCATTTTCCCAACAGGATCATCAGAACCAAATAATGTTTTGGCTGTTGCTTTTGTCAATACGATTGAATATGCATCTTTAAAAACTGTATTTACACTTCCCGCAGCCAATGGAAATTGGAATATTCTTAAAAAATCTGTGCCCGTTATAGCACCCCGCATATAAAATTTTTTATCCCCTACTACCAACCCATGCATCGCCGTCCAATCCGATTCGGCGACATATTCGATTTCCGGGATTTCTCTTTTCAGTGCATCCGCTAATTTTAATGAAGTAGTTGGAAAAGTGAGCGTGTCGCCATTGCTGTTGAAATTTCTCTGCACACGATATGCCTGTTGGTAGTTCGGAAGAAATTTATCATAAGAATATTGATAGTGTGCCCAAAGTCCAATCAATAATGCAACTGCCATTCCGATTGCGAGACCAGAAATATTCAGAAAACTATACCCTTTGCTTCTAATAATATTTCTCCACGCGGTTTTGAAATAATTTTTAAACATATCAAATTATTTTCTTACAATCGATGTCGAAATCACCGACCGCCGGCAGGGTCTTCGACCGCTGACGGGGTCTACTCTGCTCTCAGACTTTTCACCGGGTTCGCTAATGCAGCCCTGACGGCTTGGTAACTGATTGTTGCAAGCGCAATCAAAACCGCTGTGAGTCCCGCAAATACGAATATCACCCAACCAATTTCAGTTTGATATGCGAAATCCTGCAGCCATTTACTCATTAACCACCACGCAATCGGAGCCGCAATCACAAACGCAACAACTACCAACAACAAAAAATCTTTTGAAAGCAAAGCGACAATTCTTGTAACAGATGCTCCCACCACTTTGCGAATACCAATTTCTTTGGTACGTTGCTCAGCCATAAACATCGACAGCCCGAATAATCCCATGCATGAAATAAAAATGGCGATAAATGCAAATGCATTGGAAAGCTGGCCAACGATCATCTCACTATGATATTGCCTATTCAACTGATCATCTACAAAATCATACTTGAACGGATATTTGGGATTGAATTTTTTTGCAATCTGCTCTATCGTTGCAAGCGTTTGTTTTGTTTTATTCGGCAATGTGCGAATAATGGCGATTCCTTCTTCAGGCTCTGGAGCCAGGTTTATAAATATCGGAGCGATTGGACCATGTAAGGAAACAATATTATAGTCTTTCACGAGCCCAATAATTTTTCCTTTCATTTTACCATGAGAAAATGTAGCGCCCACCGGGTTCTGGATTTTCATGTGTCGTGCTGCTGTTTCGTTCACAATAAAATTTGTCGAATCTGTTGGAAGATCTTTTGAGAAATCGCGGCCATTGACCAAACTGATCTTCATTGTTTTTAAAAAATCAAACCCGACTTCCACCTGCGCAAAAAGTGTTTTATCATTTGGATCCTTACCATCCCACACCATGCCAGGTGAATACCAACCTACATTGGTCGGTTCAGTTCCGCAAAAGGAAATCTGCTCAATATTTCCGGAAGCCAGTGATTCATTTTTAAAATTCTCATAGTTCTTTACGAGATCACCTTCAACGGGCATATAAATGAGATTCGAATGATCGAGGCCGAGGTTTTTTGTTTGCACGTAGTTCATTTGTTTATAGACAACAACGGTGCATACAATTAAAATGATAGATAATGTAAATTGAAAAATGACAAGTCCCCGCCTGAAAACAACATCGCTATTTTTAAATTTCAAACTTCCTTTCAACACAGTTATTGGGTTTAAGGAAGAAAGAAATAGCGAAGGATAACTACCCGCAATAAAACCAGTAATTAATGTCAGCAAGAATAAAGTGATCCCTACCGATGGATCGGTGATATGAAGCACTAATTTTTTTTCTGTGAGTTGATTGAACGATGGCAAAAACAACATCACCAAGCCGATGGCAATAATCACCGCAAAGAATGAGGTAATGATGGCCTCCAACAAAAACTGTCTGAACAAAAGACCTTTCACTGCTCCAACTACTTTTCTAATGCCTACTTCTTTTGAGCGTTTTACGGAGCGTGCCGTAGCGAGGTTCATAAAATTGATACACGCGATCAACAAAATAAAAACTGCTATTACAGAAAATAACCGCACATATTCTATACGACCGCCAGTAGGAATGCCATTGGTGAAATGCGAATAGAGGTAACGGTTTTCTAGCAATTGCAGCGACACTAATTTATCGTCAATATGCTGATCCTGCTTGTACATAAAATCCTTCAGCTTATTATTGACCTGGGCAATCGATGCGTTTTTTTGGAGTAGCACATAAGTCGCCGGACCGAAATGGTTCCAACCATCAATCATCCAATAACTGTCTTCAAATCCATGCTTGATGGGCAATAAAAAATCAAATTTCAATGTAGAATTATCCGGAACATTAGCGGCGACGCAAGTCACTACATAACTTCTTTTATCGCCAATCTTAATTATTTTACCGATGGGATCCTGGTTCCCGAAATAACTGTCGGCAATTTTTTTTGAGATCACGATATTATCGGGTGATGACAACGCATTGCTTGGATTTCCTGCAATGAGTGGAAAACTGAACATGTCTAGAAAATCTGGACCGACATATCTTCCTTTCTCTTTACCGATCTTTTCGCCAACGGTAAATAAAAATTCATTCTCCCATATTACGGTAGCGGCTCCGGAAATTTCAGGAATTTGTTTTTTCAATGCGTCGGCCAACAAACCCGGCGTATTATCATTCGTGTTAGTCAGCGTGCCATTTTTGTCTTTGTCAGAAATTAAAACCTGGTAGAGGCGATCGCTATTCGCGTGAAAATTATCGTAGCTGCGTTCGTCTTGCACCCACAAATAAATAAAGAGACTACAAGCGATTCCAAGTCCTAATCCAAGAATATTAATGAGTGAGAAAGTTTTATTTCTCATCATATTGCGAAGCGCAGTTTTGAAATAATTCTTTAACATATTAAATTATTTTTTTCAATCGACATCGAAATCATCGACCGCCGTCAGAGTCTGCGACCACTGACGGGGTCTACATTTCAACTTATATTCATTCCGCTCTTAAACTCCTTACGGGATTCGCAACTGCAGCTTTGATTGCCTGGTAACTGATCGTTACCAAAGTGATCAGTATCGTTGCGATTCCAGACAAAAGAAATATATCCGACCCGATATGAATACGATAAGCAAAACTGTTTAACCACTGGCTCGTCATCCACCATGCGATGGGAAACGCAACAAAAACAGCGATCAGCACCAATCGCAAAAAATCCTTTGACAGCATCAACACGACATTTGTTACAGAAGCTCCCACAACTTTTCTTATTCCGATTTCTTTCTGTCTTCTTTGGGCGGTGAATGCGGCCAATCCAAATAAACCAAGACAGGAAATGATGATCGCAAGTCCCGCAAAATATCTCGACAACACTCCTACTCTTCTTTCCGACTCATACAATGCATTGTAATTTTCATCGAGGAACTGGTAGTCGAATGGATAACCTTTATTGAATTCGCGAAAGATCTTTTCGATTTGTGCGATGGATTGTCTTTCGGTTCCACCCTTGATCTTTACCATTACGTTCGGCATCACAGGATATACCTGGAAAAAGCAGGGCTTTACACTTGAGTATAATGATTCGAAATTGAAATTCTTTACAACCCCGACGATTTTCCTCTGCTGGTCCCAGAATTTTACTGTTTTCCCAATAGGGTCTTTTAGTCCCATCGCCTGTATCGCGGCTTCGTTGAAAACAATTTCATGCTGGGCATTATCATTTTTTGAAAATCCGGCGCCTTCTTTCATTTGCATTCCTAGTGTCTCGATGAAATTATATCCCACTTCAAGATTTGCAAAATCAACAACCTTCATGTTCGGATTTTTTCCGGGCCATTCAAATCCGCCAATAGAACCATGATCACCTGTGAGATTGTGATAATAACTCGACACATTCATTACACCCGGAATTGTTTTTAATTCTTCCAGAAAATTTGCGGCTCTTTTTAATTTGGCAGAATCAACCTCAAAGGGAATTTCAAAGTGAACGATATTACTTCTGCTGTAACCGAGATTTGTCGATTGTATATAACTGACTTGCCTGTAGACTACCAATACAGACACAATAAATACGACTGAAAGTATAAACTGAAAAACCACCAATCCTTTCCGGATCCATAATTCACCAATAGATGTTTTGAGTTTCCCTTTCAATACTGCTGCAGGTTTGAAGCCGGAGAGATATAGTGCGGGATAACTGCCGGCAATTAATCCCGTGATCAGTGTGATGGCAGCTATTGAACTAATTAATCCTGCATCAAATGATAAGCGGATATGTTTCCCCGTTATATTGTTGAATTCCGGAAGCAACAACACGATCAATACAATAGCGAGTGCGAGCGACAGAAGCGTCAATAGCATCGATTCTCCCAGGTATTGAAGCACGAGTGTGATGCGACGCGCGCCTACAACTTTTTTTATGCCTACTTCTTTTATTCTCCGCGAAGCTCTTGCGGTAGACAAATTCATGAAATTGATACATGCAATGATCAATATGAAGATTGCAATGATTGAAAACAACCGCACATAGGAAATTCTTCCGCCAGCTTGTTTGCCATTTTCAAATTGTCCGTAGAGATATTTATCTGAATATTTAAAGAGGAAAAGTTCAGTTTTTATATTCTTATCTTTTGTCTCAAGGAAATGCTGCACCTTGTTATTCACCAAATCCAACTTAGCTCCTTTCTTTAAAATCACATAGGTATGCGGATCCATATTGCTCCATATCTCCATTCCGGGGCGCCGCTCTTTGAACAATTCAAAATTCAACAGGATATCAAATTGATTGGTCGCATTTGAAGGATTTTTTTCGAAAATGCCGGAGACTGCATATGTACCGGTAAATTGTTGATGATCCCAGTGAATCGTTTTACCAATAATATTTTTTGTGGTATGAAATAATTTCATGGCGAGATCTTCAGAAATCGCAACGGTATATTTATCTGCAAGCAGACGTTCTTTATCTCCGTCTATAAATTTGCTGGTGAACACATCGAAATAATCCTTACCGACAAACTGACTTTCTGCTTTGAAATGTGCATCGTCATAACTAATAATGCCTTTATTCTGGAACCACGACGCAGGAAGAACAGTGACCGCATATTCGACTTCAGGAATTTCTTTTTTCAATGCATCTGCTAATAGTCCCGGCGTATACGCAGCGGTTCTAATTCCATCTTCCTGGTGTTCGTTCACCATCACCTGGTAAAGTTGAGCGTCTTTATCATTGTACTTATCTACCTGCAATTCGTCGTGCACCCAGAGGTAAATTAAAAACGTACATGCGAGACCGGTAGACAGTCCGACTAAATTCAGAAAGGTAAATTGGCGGTCCTTTAATAAATTTCGCCAAGCGATTTTGAAGTAGTTTCTAAACATGAATTTATTTTTATTTTTTCTACGACCGCCGTCAGGGTCTTCGACCGCTGACCGGGTGTTCGACCTCTGACGGATATATTTTATAGAAGTTTTTCTCCGGCAAGCAAAAAAATCCAATGACCGATTCACTGACACCAACAAAATGCCAGAAAGCTATAAGTCTAGCAATCAACAGCCTAGGTTAAAACAAGAAAAATAAACTGTCCGGTTTTGTTACGATATGTGTTCCCTTTTGAGTGGACAGAACAATGCTGTCCTTTCCAACTTTTTTGGAAGGACAAGAGACATGGAGATTTGTTGCTTGATGTAGATGATTATTTTAATATCATGGTTAGACAAAAGCAATATGAATTCAAAACTAATTTGATTCTTAAGATTCTTTCTAAAAATATTTCGCGCAGAGCACACAGAGAAAAGGACAAGGTACAAGGGACAGGGGCAAGGCACAAGGTACAAGGTACAAGGTACAAGGAGCAAGGTACAAGGAGCGACCCCTGTACCTTGTACCTTGCTCCTTGTACCTTGTACCTTATACCTTATACCTTGTACCTTGTACCTTATACCTTATACCTTGTACCTCGTCCTTTTCTCTGCGCGCTCAGCGCGAAATATTTTTAGTTTTTCAACCTGTAAAGAAAATTATTATCACATCACAGAATCAAAAAAGAAGTGATTTATATTAACCGATATCTAATCCCGCGAGATACTTATAACTTTTTGGAAGCGCGATTTCCGGATCGGGAACGAGATCGCGTTCGAGTATATAATGTTCGACACCGGATTTTTTTGCGTGCGTGATGATATTTTTCAGATCAAGTACGCCACTTCCTGCATCTGCCATGTAAGGCCACAATTCGATCCATTGTTTTGGATCACCACCATCACCAGAAAACCTAACATCTTTCTTCATATCTTTTAAATGTATCAGGCGATATCTTCCGGGATATTTATCGAGTAGCGCGGCAGGTGAGGTGCCGCCGGCTTGTGTCCAATAAATATCCATTTGTAAAAAGACCAGTTCGGGATCTGTTTTCTCGATCAGCAAATCCAAAGGAACTTTCTTTCCTTCTATCTCGTGCAATCCATTCCCATGATTGTGAAATGCAAATCGAATTCCCAGCTTTTTTGCGTGCGCACCGATTTCATTGAATTGATCCGCCAAACGTTGGTATGCATCCAATGTAGGCTGCGTTTCATAACTCGGCAGAATCACATAATTGTGTCCGAGTGCATGAGCAGCTTCTGCCATTTCTCCCATTTTGTTTTTTAATGTGGAGAGATCCGTATGCATGGATGGAGTAGCGAGACCGTTATCATCCAAAATTTTCTTGACTTCTTTTATCGTCAATCCAAAATAACCGCTTCCGGAAAAACCAACTTGCGGTTCAATCGCTTTCCATCGTTGCTTTGCTTCGTCTGTACTGAATGGATATGGGCCGAATAGTTCCACCTCTTTAAAGCCAACACTAGCTACCATTTTCATAGTACCTGCAAAATCTTTTTCCAGCAATTTCGGAATGGAAAAAAGTTGTACGCCGATTTTGTCAAGGTGTGCGGAAGGAGAAAAAAAAGAGCGCGCATTTACATTTTGAAAAGCAAGTCCCGCGAGGGCCAATGCACCGGTGTTCTTAAGGAAATCTCTTCTCCTGGTCATAAAAAAAGATTTTAGTAGTGATTATTTTCTCGTGTTCAATCGTGCAACAATCTAAAACAATTCCGTTGATTATTGGAGGTTTGGGGAAATAAATTTCGATCGGGATTTTAAACGATTGTACGGATTATACTGATAAAACTTCGTGTCTTGGTATCTTTGAAATGCTGGTGCCGGTTTTCGCAATCAAAATAAAATCTTTTTTATTTATTCCGTTATATCTTTAACCTGTTATTGCATTAGCGACCTCATCAACCAACTGCGCATGCCAAAAAGAATATTTCTTCTTTCAATATTTCATTTATTTCTCATTACTTCCGCATTTTCACAATCCTTCAACAAAGCGGGACTTGACAGCTTCATGAATGCCTTGCAAAGGCGCAATCTTTCGATGGGCAGCCTTGCCATTTCAAAAAACGGAAAAATCATATATAGCAAATCGATCGGATATAGTTTCATAAAAGGAGAAGAAAAAATTCCGGCCAATGAAAAAACAGAATATAGAATTGGTTCTATTTCCAAGGTCTTCACAGCGACGATGATTTTTCAACTGATTGAAGAAGGAAAACTTAACCTCGATACAAGGCTTGATAAATATTTTCCCGACATAACAAACGCGCCCCGGATCACCATTTCTGATTTGCTTAATCACAGAAGCGGCATTCATGATTATACTGAAGATCCACATTTCTCTGAATGGATGGGCAAACCCAGAACACACCAGGAAATGTTGACGATGATCAGCGTTTCAAAGCCGGATTTTACACCTGGTGAAAGATGTTCATATAGCAGCTCCAATTTTCTTTTACTCGGATATATTATCGAAAAAATTTCAGGGCAATCATATTCGGATGCCGTTAACCAGCGAGTCATTTCGAAGATTGGTCTGCGAAATACGTATTATGGAACCAAGATTGACCCGTTAAAAAATGAAAGTTACTCATACCGCTTTATCAATAATAGATGGGAACAGAAACCTGAAACAGATATGAGCATTCACGGAGGCGCAGGCTCGATGGTATCAACTCCAGGTGATCTTACAAAATTTATCGAAGCGTTGTTTGCCGGAAAATTGATCAGCAAAAAAAGCCTGGAAACGATGACCACATTAAAAGACGGATATGGTATGGGAATATTTCCATTCAGTTTTCATGAAAAAAATGCGTTTGGGCATAGTGGTAAGATAGAAGAGTTTTCAACCAACGTTCAGTATTTTCCAAAAGATTCCCTTGCAATTTCTTTTTGCGCCAATTGCCAGGTATTTTCAAAAGACGATGTGGTTGAAGAAGTATTGAATATTTATTTTGATATCCCGCATCACATTCCAACTTTTCAAAAGGTTGTCATGAATGCATGGGAGCTTGAAAAATATTTGGGCATATATTCCTCGAGTCAACTCGGAATAAAAGTAGAATGTACAAAAGATAATGATGTGCTGAAACTTGAAACAAGAGGGCAGTTATTTATTCTCGAGCCATTGGGGAACGACAAATTCCTGAATACGCGTTACGGCTATTTTTTTGAATTCAAACCATCGACAAAGGAACTCATTATTAAGGAGACTGATAATAATTACTATCTTAAAAAAGAGGAATAAAGCCTCCCCCTTCCCCCCCCGGTGGAGGGGGTTTATCGGCTTGTCTCTATATTTTATCAATTGCAAGTTTTTGTATTTTATTAATCAGAAGAGTTAACTGCTCACCGCTAAACTCTGGCGAATCCCTCTATATTTTATTAATCAGAAGAGTTAACTGCTCACTGCTAAACTTTGGCGAATCCCTGTATTTTACTAATTAGAAGAATCAAACACCCGCCGCTAAACCCCCTCCACCGGAGGGGGAAGGGGGAGGCTTCCAAAACAAATTATCCAAACTGAATTTTCCAGCACCTGTCAGAAAAAGTATTGCCGCGAATAAAGTATAAGAAACTGTGAAGCCACCATCAATCACCCAATTCTCTCCCAAGTTAGCAGTCAAAGTTGCGACCGTCATCGTAAACGCGATTAATATGGCAGCGGGTTTTGTAAAAAGACCGATCAGCACAAAAAAACCTCCGAGCACTTCTGATCCTTTTGCTAAGAATGCCATGAATACCGGAAGCGGAAAATGTAATTCGTTTCCAAACCATTTATGAAAAAAATTTCGTTCTTCCTGCGAGCTGAGTATGCCTACCACAGACGACCATCCTGCGGCAATCATCCTGTAGCCGAGCCATATGCGCAGGATGAGAATAAGAATGTTCCAGGCTTTTGGTTTGTTGATTGTCATACGGTTTGTTTTAGAAAAATTAATCCTTTCGCGAGCCTTGCAGTACCAAAGAATTCCCAAATTCTTCCGAGTCGGTGAAATGGCTGAGTGAACCCTCGCTTTTAACAGTTAGGTGATAATGAATTCGGTTTTTCTAAAGCCACTTTTCCAAAGTTTAAAACTTTGGAAAAGGGACTCTGGAAAAGTGGCTTTAGAAAAGCTCACATAAAAATATTTCCTCCAACTCTTGCAAATCCAAAAAAATAATACTTACTTTGAATTACAAAGTGCTTTGGATGATAAATATCCATTTCAAAATAAACATCCCGCTTCGTATTTGGCTCACGACCTGCCTTGTACTTGGTGTCGGGTGGTTTCTTTTCATGATTTTTTCCGGGAATTTGATGTATTCATTCGTCGGCCTTCTCGCAGCACCTGGCGCAGCAGTAGCCAGTGTGCCGGTCTTAGTCATTCTCATCATCGCAATGCCCTTTATTGAACGACTAAAAACAAATAGTAGAAATAAAATAATAAATCTCGGCGCTATCTGCCTCGCCTGCACCGCGCTTTATGGAATTGCCGGCGCCTTATTGTTCTCACCGCCGATTCCTTATTTCAACTTGAATGATTTCTTATTTGGGCTGCTTTGGATAACAGGGATACTTTTTTCCTGCGCATTCGCCGCAATCCTCATTCATCTCAAAAAAATTCAATCCTTTTTTTCATCACCTCAAAAGATATACTCATCACCACAAATAAAAAAAATGGAAACCTCGCAAATTGAACCGACTGCCGAAAGCAGCGGGCAGTCAACATCGTCAAACAAAATATTACTTAAAGGAATTATCACAGGTGTATTGATATTAGTGATGATCATCCCAACGATGTTCATCAACAACCTTGTATCCGAAAGAGAAGCGCGCCAAAAAGAAGTGGCAACCGAAGTAAGCAGCAAATGGGCCTTTGCGCAAACGCTTGCCGGCCCTTTTCTTTTTCTTCCGTATAAAACTTATTATACTACCACGGAAGGCAAAACGGTTGAAGAAAATAAACACGTTTGGATACTTCCGGAAAATCTTCATGTAGCCGGAACGATTCAACATGAAATTCGTCCCCGCTCTATTTACAAAGTGCTATTATACCGCGCGGGACTGCAAGACAACGGCAATTTTATTTTGCAATTACCAAAGGATGTTGATCCAAATTCGATACAATGGAAAGATTCAAAAATTTGTTTTGGGCTTTCAGATTTTAGGGGGATTGAAGAAAGGATGGCTGTTGATTTCGGTGGCACGCAATATGAATTGTCGCCGGGATTGCCTGAAAATGAAATCGAAAAAAATGGTTTATCTGCGCCGATAAATATCACGGCGGCGGATATCGGAAAAAATATTCCGTTCGCCATGAATTTAAAAATCAAAGGAAGTGGCCAGCTACATTTTGTTCCGCTTAGCGGCAACAGCGATTTCACTTTGCAATCCGGATGGAACAGTCCCTCGTTTGATGGAAATAATTTGCCAACAGAAAGAACGGTTACTGAAAACGGTTTCACCGCAAAATGGGTGTTCAATAAAGCCAACCTCCCATTCTCAACCGTGTTGAAAGATTTTAAATTTGAACAGGATAATATTGCCTTTGGCGTTACGCTTCTTGAAACAGCGGACCAATATGCAAAAACAAATCGTTGTATTAAATATGCGATCCTGTTTATCGGTCTGACTTTTTCATTATTCTTTATCGTTGAACTCATGCAGAAAAAACCGGTGCATCCTGTGCAATATATATTGATCGGACTGGCATTGGTGATTTTCTATACGTTATTGCTTTCCATCAGCGAATTTATTTTGTTCGACTATGCATATGCGGTAGCTGCCATTTCAACAATATTATTGATCAGCTGGTACGCAAGAAGTCACTTCAGGAATTGGAAATCCGCAGGTATATTTGGCGGCGTATTGAGTGTACTTTACGGATTTATTTTTATCCTGATTCGCCTCGAGGATACGGCATTGCTGGTTGGAAGTATCGGACTGTTTATCGTATTGGCGCTCGTGATGTATGCAAGCAGAAATATTAATTGGTATGGAACGAATGAAAGGCAACCTGCATTATAAGCTTTTGAAGTAAACATTCTAACAAGAAATCTCAACGAACAACGTCATTTCGAAGTCGTTACTGGCGAATTCGAAATGACGTTACTCAAAAAGTCATTTTCTACCAAATAGTTTGGCGACTAAATTATTAGCATTGTATTCATCAGAAATTTTTTTGAATGAATACTGCGCTGATAATCGACAATGAATTGCATGACGCGGAAAAATTGATCAGGGAAATCAAAAAAATGGATCATAAAATTTCCATCGGTGGTGTCATGAATAGTATCGAACAGAGCGTAGAATGGCTGGAAAAAAATCCAAGTCCCGACCTGATATTTATGGATGTAAATTTAAAAGACGGAGATTCATTCAAACTATTCAACCATCATCCAATAAAATGCCCCGTAATTTTTACCGTTTATTATGAAGAGCGGATGATCCGGACTTTTGATGAAAAACGCATCAACTATTTACTCAAACCGGTTCAACAGGAAAGTTTCCGTGGTATGTTAACAAGAGTTAAAAACAATCAGCGGATAAATTATAATTGTCATTTATCATTGCGCGATTCACTCCTAAAATCCGAGAATGCTTACTTAACGAGGCTGATCGTAAGAAATGGAAATGAATTTGATGTTCTTCGGGTGAACGAGGTTGCTTTTTTTGTACTGCAACAAAGAAATGTATTTGTTGTGACCTCGGACAATAGAAAATTCGTCAGCAACAAACCGCTTCATGTATTGGACCAGGAATTGGATCCCACGGTTTTTTATCGGGTGAACCGTCAGCTTATTGTAAATGGAAATATTATTGCAAGTTTTCGGCCATTGCAAAATGGAAGCCTGGTGTTGAAGTTAAAAATCAATCACCCCAACGAGATTGTTTTGAGCCGGTTTTGCAAGGATCATTTTATGAAATGGATTGAGAAATGCGATGAGCGGTGAACGACCAATTTTTTTAGTTTCCAAGAATCTTATCACTAAGTGGTGCTCAATTAGAATTTCTATGTGTACCCATGTGGTAATTTTTTTTTCACCACATAGGCACATAGACACATAGGTACACATAAAAAATTGAATTGATGTACCATCTACAAATGGTATCGACTATGAGGTGAACGGGAATATTGTGCTGGCGAACATTCGCGATGAGTTGAATGGATTGATAGTCGAAAAGTCGATTGGTCTATACGTCGAGATAATGAAATATTATAAATAAAGTCAGCTGACCCGATATTACTCACCAATCGACTTATCAACTCCATCAACTAGTCAACCTATCAACCTCACCCGACGCTCCATCTTCTCAACTTATGTCCATAAAAAGAATAAAACATCAAATACAAATAACAGGGGAATAATATCCAATATGCGCTGCGCACATTGTAATGATCCGCGAGCCATCCGTATATAAGTGGCAGAATAGCATTGCCACAGAGCCCCATGATCATGATGGATGCTCCAAGTTTTGTAAATCTTCCCAAACCATCCAGCGAGAGTGGCCACAAGGCGGCCCACACTAATGAATTGGCGAGTCCTAATAATACAAGAAACCAGATGGAAATATCCGCTTGATGACCCAAAAAATATACTTGACCATGCAAAAAAATAATCAGCAGCGTGAAAACAATACCCATCACTGTACATATCCTGAAAACATTTACCTGGCTAATATATTTTGGAATACAGATAATCCCGAAAATATAACCACATATTGTTGCGAGCAAAGTATAAGACGGAAACACTTTTGCTTCCAATAAACTTATGTGCATCGAATTCGCATAACCAATAACGGTATCCACTGCAATGACCTGCGTGCCTACATGCAAAAAAATAGCCAGTGCGCCGAGAACCAAATGCGGAAACTGTAAAATATTTTTCTTGGATGCATTCGCAGTTAAAACTTCAGCGGTTTCGTGTTCCGTGTTGATCTCCGGCAGTGATGAATAGCGAACCAACCAACCCAAACAAAATAATATCAAACCCATGCAGATATATGGAACAATCACCCTTGCGATCAATTCATCGAGTGCAATATTTTTTACCGTTGCGTCCATTGCTTTCAACTCTTTGAACAAATTTGTATCTGTCGCTTTTAATATCACTGCTGCAAAAATGATCGGAGCTAAAATGCCGGCGCCTTTATTACAAATGCCCATGATACTGATTCGCTGCGCAGCGCTTTCCTTTGGACCGAGTACTGTTATATATGGATTGACGGCAGTTTGTAAAATGGATAACCCGATACCAATGGAAAAAAGTCCCAATAGGAAAACCTGGTAGGTGCGTGTCATTGCCGCAGGAACAAAAATAAATGCACCGGCGGCCATAAACCAGAATGCGATCATCATGCCTTTTTTGAAACCCGTTTTTTTTATAAGAAAAGAAGAAGGTATGGACATGATAAAATAAGCGATGTAAAACGAAAAGGTGACGAGATAAGATTGGAAATTGGTGAGTTCGCACGCGATTTTAAAATAGGGAATTAAAATCGCGTTCACCCATGAAACAAACCCGATGACAAAAAAAAGAAACCCGATGATGAGTGTGGAAATGAGTGACTGCCGCTTGCTCAAAGAACCAATATCCATTGTAGCGACCGCCATCGATATAAATTTTTAATTCCGAATGTAATTAAAAGAGTTGACTGGACGTAGAAATGTAAATGTGTTTTTCTTTGCGCTTTTGCGTCTTTGCGAGAAAATTCTCTCGCAAAGACGCAAAAGCGCAAAGAAAATATTTTTTCATTGAAACTTTTCGAGCAACGCAGCCGATGCATTATCTAAATAACAATCACATTGTTGATGCAATTGAAGAATGCTTGCCGGAAAAAGATTGCTTACTGATTGCTCGAAACTATTTTTTACCGCGGTCGCTTTTCTGCTGTCGGGCACCGAGCAAATAATATGTTGCGATCGCATGATTTGTTTAACCGACATACTGATGGCTCTTTTCGGAACATCATCCATTGTCGCAAACCAGCCTTCACCCAGTTGTTGTTTTCGGCAAGCTTCATCCAGTTCAACAATGATATAAGGTTGTGAAGTTTCAAAATCGGCTGGCGGATCGTTGAACGCAAGATGCGCATTCTCACCAATACCAATAAGCGCTACATCGATGGGATAATTTTTGATCAGGTTGGAAAGCCTGTTACATTCTGCCTTTGCATCCGTTTCACCATCTATCAAAAAAGCTCTTCCAACCGCAGGTACTTTCGACAGAAATCGTTCCTTCAGATATTTCCGAAAACTTGCAGGTGAAGTAATGGGTAAGCCGATGTATTCGTCAAGATGAAACATCACGACTTTATTCCAATCAATATCTTTTTCACTCGTGAGTTGATTCAATGTTTCAAACTGGCTGGTTCCCGTAGCGAGAATAATATTTGCAGTTCCTTTCTCATCGATTGCTTTCCTGATAATAGAAGCGGCTTTTGCGCCGGCAGTCTTTCCCAATGCCTGGGGATCTTTCGAAACATGAATATTCATCACTTCAAATTTATTTATCCTTTGCGCTTTTGCGTCTTTGCAAGAACACTATTTCTCGCAAAGACACAAAAGCGCAAAGAATAAAATCAATAAAAAATATACTCCTAACCTTTCAACCATTTATCAAACCAACCAAATGCTTCCTGTTGCATTTTTTTATCAAATTTATGCGGACCAGGATAGAATGAACATTTATAACGGTCTGCCGCACCCGCTTTTTGATATATTTCTCCGAGTACTTGATTTGCGGCCTGCATTCCCTCCATTGTATACAGATCATCATTCTCATCATTCAACACTAGTGAAGGCAGTGGTGCACGCAATCCCAGTATTTCCGGAAAATCCAATTCGTTTGGTAATAACGGTACATACAACATCCATGTGTGGTTGTACGTTTTATTCAACAAAAAATCTTTCCATGTGCTCATGAATCCAACGGGGATAGCACATTTTATTCTTGGATCGAGACCGGCCATAAACACAGTACGCAAACCACCGCCCGACAAACCTCCGCATCCGACACGATTTGGATCGACATCTTTCCTCGCACACAAAATATCCAGCGCCTTTTTATCTTCCGCAAAAAAAACTCCAGGCCAGGTTGTACCTCCACAAAATAATGATTTCGCCATGATATTTTCATGTTGCCCGGCCCACTCATTGTACGCATGGATATTCTCAGGTTTCTCAGGTTCATCATCAGTTAATTTATCACGTAAATATTCCGGTACATCCTGCATCATCACTCTCCTACTCGCAAATGCAAACGCGTCAGGTACCAACACAACATATCCTCGCTTCGCGATTTCATTTGCCCATGCCATTCCCTCGTAATAATTTTTTTGATGTTCTTCCATCAGCGGGTGAAGATGGTCGGAAGTCTTTGTAATCTTTCTCGTTCCAAAATATTTATTTCCTCCATGATCATGAAAAGCTAAAATTGCGGGTAATGGCTGTCTTGCGGTCGCCGGTTTTAGCAGAATCGCTTCCGTAGCGCGGCCATAAGGTAATTGCCACGTAAGTTCTTCAATATGCAATCCATCGTATTCATATTGTTTATTGATATTGACTTTTGGCATTCCTCCAATATCCGGGATCGATAATCTTTCCTCAAGACGTCTCTTCGCTGAGGCTCTCCATTTTTCAATATCCGTCCACTCTTTATTCCGAAAAGAAAAGGCAGGCAATTTATTTTCTGTCAAGCCAGCTGCCCATACGCCATAGAGGCCAATGAGGCTGATATTTTTTTCATCAGCATTCTTATATTGCATCGCTTCATCGTTTTTGGAATTTGGGGAATTGGTTGCCGGACTGGTGCTATCAATTGCAAAACCTTTGAGCATGCCGGTTCCCATACCTATACCAGTGAGCCCGGCAAGTCTTAAAAAATCGCGTCGCTTTTTTTTCATATTGAAAATGTATGAAGAAAAGTTGAGAAGTTGATTGGTTGATATGTCGGTTAGTCGATAGGTCAATAAGTCGATAG
>JAFDYD010000005.1:59086-114502 GCA_018267615.1 Bacteroidota bacterium
CTATCGACTTATTGACCTATCGACCGATCGACCAGTTGACCAACCGACATACTCTTTTCATGTTTTGGCAAATCAAATAATAGCACTTCAAATCTCTATGGATATTTTCCTATCAAATGATTATTGACAATCGTTCTTTTCATCTCAGCTGCATCAATCAATCCCTGTTTGGTATAAACAATTTTTCCGCCAGGTTCTACCAGCAATGTATAGGGTATATTTCCATTCCAGGATGGATCAATCGAAGCAATCAAAGAAGATCTCGAGCCTGCTGAAAAAAAATAGTTCTTATTGGAAGCTTGCTGCTTTTGCAAAAATCCCAAAGCATTTTGCTGATCTCCGGGCTTACCTGCATTGATACTGATGAATTCAAAATCTCTGTCGCGATACATTCGGTTCATCGTAATAAATTCCGGGAAATTGGTCTCGCATTGTTTGCAATTGTTCGACCATATATTAATCAGAAATAATTTGTTTGTTGAATTTTTGAAAATATCCTTTGTGCCCGCATCGTCGATTGTGTTTATATTAACAGGTTCCGTCGCCCATTTGTCGAGCGCTTTTTTCACAAGATCTTTTTTCTCGGCCCATTTTACCGAACAGCCGAAAACCTTTGTCGTCTGCACTTTTACTTCCTGATCATGTAACAGCGCTTCGATGGCATCACGCGTATCATTATTGCGCGGAGTTTTGAATGGCGATTCCATATCATCAAATCTTCCAACATAACGCAGCTTTCTCTCCTTATCAAATATAAAAACATGTGGTGTTGCAACCGGACCATAAGCTCTCGACACGGATTGTGTTTCTCCATCATATAAATAAGGGAAGTTGAAGGATTTATCTTTTGCACGGGTTTTCATGTCTTCAAATGAATCACCCAAGTCAGAAAAATCGAGCTCGTCGAGACGCAACGCCTTTGGATCATTTGGGTTGATCACAACAACAGCAATATTTTTTGAAGTATAGTCGGATGTTAATTTAATTATGCGATCCTCGTAGGCCTGCGCAGTTGGACAATGATTGCAGGTAAAAATAATCACCAGTATTTTCGCTTTGCTGAAAGAAGCAAGTGAATAATTTTTTCCATCCACAGCCGGAAGATTGAAATCAGGCGCAGGAGAACCAATCGATAATGTTGGATGATCGACATAAGCTGATCTTTCATGCGACACGAATCCATTCAACAGTATAACGGTGAGCAGTATGCTAAAATAAAAACGTATACGCACAAGGCAATATTTAGCAGAAAGTTATACATTTTATACGAGATCAACTCCAGTCGAAAACTTTTACTTCTCCATTCAATTTCCATTTCTTCGGAGTTGCAGTTTCCATCCAATCCAAAGGTTCTCCAACCGGCAATGGCAGCGATGCGAGATTGAAACACTTCCTGATCGTTTCTTTCTGTGCCGCTCCTGTCGCAGATGGCTGAGCGGAAATGAAAAGCGGTGTGCCGCTCGCAGCGACCAGCTCCATCCACTGCTTATTTTTTTCCCAGGGTATTTTTGTTGTGAGTCCGACGCAATCCGCGTCCGCTGCATAAAAATTTCCCTGGTGTACGCCACGGAAAGCCAAAGCATTCACGCCCATCTTTCGCGTTCTCTCCCATTCATTCCCGGAAGTGTCGTCGCCGATGCGGTTTAACTCAAATAATCCGGCAGACAAATGACTGATCGTATTACAACCGATGACATACATTTCTCCCGCGGCTTCCCGTATTTGCTGGTACATGTTCAAAATGATTTCAGCATTTGTTTTTGAAGAATCATTCATGCTCCATGCGCCACTTGTCATTTTACGATCACGCATCATTTCAAATCCCCACTTGCCCATGATATCGAATGTGGTGTAATCAAATTTTACCATTTCATAACCCCATTCATCATACAACTTGAAATATTTTCTTATACGCTCGATATTTTCAGGAACGCTCGGATCAAGCACGGGTTTATTTTTTTCTCTGCCCGCAATATCCGGCAACAATAAAGTTTGCGGATCCTTATAACTCCCACAAAGAGGTCTTGTCCAAAGGCCGGGACGCATCCCGATTTCTTTGATGCGTTTTGCAAGCGCGGCCATATCGACAAACTTATCGTTCGGATCACTCATATTATCACCCCAGGAAGAATCATTGGGAGCAGATGGAGGTCCCTTGAACCAACCAGCATCTATAACCGAAAACGGACGATTGGCCAATCCTTCCGACATCGGCACCATCAGCTGAGTATGTTCTTCAATTAATTTTGCGGAATTATTTCCATAGCTAAAATACCAATCGTTTATTCCATATACAGGCTGTGCAGGCATTCGCACCTTATCACACATCATCCTGGTAAACCTTTTCGTTGTTTCGAAAACAGATTCACCCGGTTTGCTTTGAATGGTTATGATTTCTGCAGCTTCTAATTTTCTTTCACCTAATTGCACACCATCAGAACCTGAGCGAGTGTCCAGACTCAAAGTCAATTGATCATTTGCGATTTGCCAAAAGCAAAATGATCGTGTTCCGGTCTTCACACCAAATCCGTTTGTGTTTTCTCCGTGACGTTCCATAAAATACCAGGGCAGCATTTCAGTATCGCGCAACGCATGCCATGAAATATCGCCATAAGTTCTTTCCCATTGATCGTTCAATATAGTCCCCCTCTTTCCGGGAATGTTCCAATAGAGATTAACCTGGCTGAGTTTTACTTTAGGCGACTGAATGGTAACAGCCATTGTATCGCCTTTATCTTTGAATTCAACAATGATTTCCCGACCGGTCCATTTTTGTTTTCCTGAACTGCTAAGATTGATGACGCGATCCGCAACAATTGCCGAAACCTTATCAGGAAAATTTATGGATGATTGTTTTGGAGAACCTGGAAATCCGAAAATTAAATCGCTGGTTAATACTGCAGCGAGCGATAATCCAGAAGTATGAATAAAATGTCTGCGATTCATTGATGTAAAATATAAAGCAATTTGCAATCTTTATCATACTAATCTTATTTTATTTTTTATTTCGACTAAAAAAATAAATGTGGATATGTTTAATAAAGTTTCGCGCAGAGTACGCAGAGAAAAAGAGGGCGCAGAGAAAATTTCCTCTGCGCCCTCTTTTTCTCTGCGTACTCTGCGCGAAACGGTTGCCATGCATTTCCACACTTTCTCTAACGCGGTCTTTGTATTCCAAGCGCCTCCAATTCTACCTGGTAAATATTCCCTGCTCCATTGAAGATACCGCGGAAATTTTCTTCGAGTTCTTTATAACTGCTGACTCCTTTCCACGGTGGCGCTGCAAAATCTTTCTCGCTGGTAAAAAAGAGATATTTTTTATCCGGGCTGATTCGTGGGCTATAATCACGAAACCGCGTGTTGACCTTTGGCCCGATGTTTTTTGCTTCGCTCCATTTGCCATTGATATTTTTGCTGATGAAAATATCGAAACTACCTGATCCGCCTTGCCGGCCATAATCTCCGATCAACAAAAAACTTTCGTCAGGCGCAATCGTGCAATCCAATTCATACGCAGGTGAACTTGCTGAATCGAGATGTTCTGCTGTAAGATATTTTCCATTGACGGGCACACAGCGATAAATATCAGCATCACCATCTCCTCCCAATGCCCCAGGGCGATTAGAGCTAAAATAAATTGTTCCGTTAGCGGCCATCGAAGCAAAATGTTCATCGTATTTACTATTCACTCCCGAATCAAGCATCACCGGTTCACTCCATCCACTTGCTGTTTTCGTAACCATCCAAATATTATAGTCGATTTCATCTTCGCCAGAGACGGGTCTGTCAGATGTAAAAATCATTTTTGTACCGTCCGCCGATATCGTCGGATCGAAATCACGATATCGTCCGGAAAATGGAGCCACTTGCGGCGTCTGCCATTTCCCATTTTTAAATTCAGAATAACAAATCACATCGATATAAAAACGTAAAACACTTTTACTAAAAAAACAAGTTTTGCCATCCGGTGTAAAGGTTCCGCCAAATTCATCATCTTTTGTGGTGATAATATCTTTTGCAAATACAATTGGATCATGCAACGCTTCCTGGTGTTCATAAGGCGCAGGATCTGGAATATTGATTTTATTTCGCTTGATATGCGATTGCGTCAATATCGCCAGCAACAGTCCGGCGCAGACAACGATCAAATCAAATCTTTTCATTGTAAAATATGTCTTCATAAAATTTTATCGTTTTATGTTTTTCATCATTTCGGTTACAGGTAACTGGTAGATATCTCCCAAACCATTGCCGGCAGCATGTAGACTTTTTTCGAGGAAAGAATAGTCGAGCTTTTTTTTCATTGGCAGCGAGATAAAATTTCTTTCGCTGGTGAAATAAAGTGTTTTTCCGTCTGCTGAAACATATGGACTCGATTCCTCTGCAGATGTGTTAACAAATGAACCAAGGTTCTGTGGCTTTGTCCATTTTCCATCTTTATGAAAACTGATATACAGATCGCTTCGCTGGTATTCTGCGCTGGCGCCCTTTCCGCTGGAGGTTGCATCGGGACGTCCTTCTGACGAAAACAAAATATAACTTTGATCCGGTGCGATAAACGGATCCGATTCGCTGAATGCAGAATTGATTTCATCGCCGAGGCTATCCGGTTTTTGATATTTGCCATTCACGAATTTTGAACAATACAAATCAGGATTTCCACTGATACCCGTTGTACTGAAATAGATCGTTCCATCGCTGGCAACCGAACAACCGAGTTCATAACCCGGCGTATTCACAACCGGTCCAAGATTTTCCGGATTCGTCCAGCCATCACCCGATTTTTTTGCCATCCAGATATCCGTATCATGCGTTTTTTTTAAACTATCCGTTCTGTTGGAAATAAAAAAAAGTTTTGATCCATCTGGTGAAATAGATGGTCCGAAATCTTTGTCTTTACCCGAGAATGGAGCAATTTCCGGTTCACTCCATTTTCCGTTTTTAAATCGTGAATAACAAATCACATATACATTACTTTGCAAGGTAGAAGGACTTTTTTTGGTGAAATAGCAGGTCTTGCCATCGGGCGTGAATGTTTCTCCAAACTCATCGTCTTCTGTAGAAACAATACCTTCTGCAAATATTCGCGCCACAGTTTCATCCCTGCGGGTATCTTTTGCGGATAATAATAAATAGCTTGCAGAAATGATGAGCAGCAGCAATGGGAGAAAAATATATTTTTTCATCGATTGATTGTTGTAATTGATGACGTGTGGAAAAATGATAAATGGTGAGCAGCGAGGGCGAGTGGTGACCGCGAACAAGAGAGCACAATGAATGATGACTATTGAACAATAGCCTTCATTTGCGAATAGTGTAATACACCACCAGCTATTTGTTACTCGTCATTCGCTCTTACTATACAAACATAAATTAGAAGGGCGACGAAAAAGAACCGCTCATAAAAATTTGAATAAATTGTTTTAGATTGATTTTGTTATAAAGGGTTATTTTCGATTATAGAAATAAACAAGTTGCATGTTTCCGGAAGCCGTCGTTATTTTTTTTATTGCTCGTTACCTGCGAAAGATTTTGGAGTCATCGCCAAAACTTGCTGAATGGGATAACAGGCTTCGTCTTGCCTGGATTGCCGCTATAGTTTTGCTTGGACTCTCTATAGTTCTATCAGTAACGGAACCCGTGCTGAAATGGTTTATGCACGCGTTGATGTTTTTCACCATCATTACTATTCACAGAAATGATGAGTTCCGTCCCGGCCGCTGGTTGATTACCGCTGTTGCTCCTTTTCTGATTGTAACGGTAAACTTCGACATCGTTAATCTTTTTAAATTTAATTGGCTGAATTCTGTAAAAGAATATGAAGACGCTGCGCGTACTTTTTCAATTATATGGATGGGCGCTATGTATTTTATTTCACGAAGACAAAGAAAGGCGCTTGATAAGGAAAGAATGATCAGGATGCGCGAAGAGGAACAAAATAAAATCATTGCTGCGAGAAAAAACGAACTCGAATATCTGGTTACCGAGAGAACCGCCGAGATAACAAAACAGAAAGAAGAATTGCAGCATGCACTGACAGATTTAAAGAGCACGCAGGTGCAATTGATTCAACAGGAAAAAATGGCATCGCTGGGTGAACTCACTGCAGGCATCGCGCATGAAATTCAAAACCCATTGAATTTTGTAAATAATTTTTCCGAGATCAGTATCGAACTTTCGCAGGAGCTCAAAGAAGAAATCGAAAAACCGGAGATAGACAAACCTTATATCGTTAAACTGCTTACTGATATCAGTCTCAACCAGCAAAAAATAAATCATCATGGTAAAAGAGCCGACGCGATTGTAAAAGGCATGTTGCAACACTCGCGTACAAGCGCCGGAAAAACAGAACCAACCGACATCAATGCGCTTGCTGACGAATATATGCGCCTGAGCTATCACGGACTTCGTGCAAAGGATAAAGTATTTAACGCTACACTACAAACGAAGTTTGATGAAAGTATCGGAAAAATAAGTGTGGTTCCACAGGAAATTGGAAGAGTGTTGCTGAATCTTTTTAACAATGCATTTTATGCGGTATCGGAAAAAAAGAAAGCAAGCGGAAGCGACTATGTTCCGATTGTTTCCGTAACAACAAAAAAAATCGGAAATAAAATTGAGATCCGTGTAAAGGATAATGGCATGGGTGTTGACGACAAAGTCCTGGATAAAATATTCCAACCTTTCTTCACTACAAAACCAACTGGACAAGGAACAGGATTGGGCTTGAGTTTAAGCTATGATATTGTAAAAGCACATCGCGGAGAAATAAAGGTTGAAACAAAAAAGGGGGAAGGAAGTGAGTTTGTTATTGAAATCCCAGGAAATTAAACGATATGAATAAAAAGATAGCCTGGATAATTACACTCGCATTTCTATGTTTGTCTAAAGGCGATGGCCAATCCATAAACAACGACAGCATAAGCCGATTGAAGCAAAAATTAAATACACTTGGGCATGACTCAACCCAGGTATTGACAATGTTGGATATTTCAGACGCTTATGTTTACAAAATTGATTCAAGTTTAACATATGCGCTGAAAGCAGCTGAACTATCTCGAGCGATTAAGGATGTAAAAGGGGAATTAAGATCTTTATTGGCAATTGAAATCATATTACGTCATACCGGGAATACACTCAAATCCTTCAGCACTGCAAACTCGGGATTAAAGCTCGCTCTTCGAAATAACGACCTTTACTATCAAGCTCAGTTTTTAGGAGAGATAGGGATTATTCTCGGAACCTCAATAAATTTCAATGCAGCGTTAGATTACTTGAGGCATTCTAAAGCTTTGTATGATTCAATACATGAGCGAGAACTTTCTGCATACATGGATAACAACATTGGTGAAGTGTATTTGAACAAGGGTTTAATTGATTCGGCTATTTTCTATTGTAATACATCTTACACTGCAAACATTCCCGATTCCTATTCATGGATTAAATTCTACTCTGCCGTGAATTTAGGAAAGGCTTATTTGATTAATAAAAAGTATGAAGACGCACTTCAGCTTTTCAAGCTCTCCCTTCAATCGGCGTCATTTTATTCTCATTTTTTTAATTGCAACTTTTACATTGCCAGAACATTCTTTTATTTAGACGAGCGGGACTCCTGTCTTCATTATGCAAATGAAGCTATGAAGATAGCGATGGAAAGCAGAATTAGCTCACAACTGGAAGCAGTGAATGCTTTTTTTGCCAGCATTTATGAAAAATCAGATCCTGCAAAAGCCTTAGCATATAGTCGTGCTTCGCTAAATTATAAAGATAGCTCCAAGCTATACAATGAAAAATTAGCAATAGAACAATTAGATGAATTTGACAAACAGGAAAGGCAATACGAAATCGAATCTGCACAAATCAACTATCGAAATAAAGTGAGGGCCTACACTTTTATTTTAGGCGCCGTTGTACTGACAATAGTTGCTTTAATTCTATATCGAAATAACCGTCACAAACAAAAAGTCAATAAAACGCTAGAGGAAGCGTTGTCTGATTTGAAATCAACCCAGGCCCAGCTCATCCAGGCAGAAAAAATGGCTTCTCTTGGAGAACTTACCGCGGGAATTGCACATGAGATACAAAACCCGCTGAACTTCGTAAACAATTTTTCAGAAGTGAACAAAGAATTGGTAGATGAATTGCAGGCACAATTAAAATCAGGGAAGACTGAGGAAGCAATTGCTATTTCTAATGATATAAAAACGAATGAAGAAAAAATAAATCACCATGGAAAACGTGCCGATGCGATTGTTAAAGGGATGTTGCAACATTCAAGAACAAACACCGGCAAAAAAGAACTGACAGACATCAATATGTTGTGCGATGAATATTTGAGATTGGCCTTTCATGGCTTACGTGCCAAAGACAAAAATTTCAACTCAGAAATAAAAACCGATTTTGATAAAACTATTGGAAAAATCAATATTGTTCCGCAAGATATCGGAAGAGTGCTTCTTAATTTGATCAACAATGCCCTTTATGCAGTAAACGAAAAGAAAAAAATATCCGATGAAAATTATCGGCCTGCTGTTTCTGTTCAAACGAAAAAAGTAAAAGATACTATTCAAATAAAAGTAGAAGATAACGGTAATGGCATGCCCGAAAATATAATCGATAAAATTTTTCAACCTTTCTTCACTACAAAACCAACTGGACAAGGAACGGGATTGGGCTTATCGCTGAGTTATGATATCATTAAATCGCATGGCGGCGATTTGCAGGTGCATAATAAACCTGGTGAATCAGCAGAATTCATTATTACGCTTCCGGCGAAGAATTGAACAATGAGAGCATCTCAATCATACACAAATTTCCAACTGCCATCTTTTTGTCTTTTCCAAACTGTATGAAAAATTCCTTTGTATTCTTTTGTATTTCCCGCAGAATCATACGCCACGTAAATATATTTACCATAAGTATATCCGAGATCACCGGAAGCGGAAACATCGGCAAAGTCGGCAGTCCATGAGAGTTTATCTTTTTTTGATCTTGCCTGATTATAAAATTCATTGATCTTATCGCGTCCCGAGATGAGGTTGCCGTTTCTGTTGACAACAGCATCAGGTGCTGCATATTTTGCAAAGCCCGCGGCAATACCTTCTTGCTGCACATAATCCGAAAATTCTTTTTCCATTTTGAGAAGTTCGTTCTTATCAGCGTTTGGCTGATTAGGATTTGCCGAGCGATGGAACGCGGTTGATGAGATGATGATTAGGATGACAAGTATTTTCTTCATAAGAAATATTTGTTGGTGTTAATTCGGAGGGGAATATCGCACAAAAACACAGAGGCACAAAGGAAAAATATTTCGCGCAGAGCACGCAGAGAAAAGGAGTACGCAGAGGAATTTTTTCCCTGCGTACTCCTTTTCTCTACGTGCTTCGCGAAACCTAATTACAATACCAATTCTCCCCAACCCTTTCTATATTCTCTTTTGATAAATTGATTTGCTGCATCAAAATTGGTGACGCGCATATTAGCGCCGTCCCATTTGTAAGTGATATATCTTCCGGGGAATTTATATCCTTCCATGTTTCCATAAACAGGATCGTCTCTTTTTATTTTTTCGCGGATATTAAAACAGCGTAATAATAAATTTCCGAGCAATACAGTTTCTGTCAACGGACCTGCATATCCTTCGAATGGAGAATCGACTTCCATATTTCCATATCCTGCAATACATGCATCAACCCATTGCCACCAATGTCCGTCCATGCCACCATTTACGCGCGCATATTTTTCAGGAACATTGATCTCTTTTGTTTTTTCAATCGGCAACAATCGCGGATGACTTCCGCCCCAGCCACAAGAAACTTTTCCTTTGGTGCCTATAAATAATGTGCCTCCTTCAAAATCATTTTCACCCGGCCAATCACTCATCAGTTCATTCATATTAAGCGCAGGATCCAATTCATTCGGACGTTCCGGCGTGATGCCGCCATCCATCCAAAAAAGATCCAAATCCTTTCCATTTTTTTGTTTGAATTTAAACTTTATTGAACTCGATACCGGACCGCTTTCTGGATAAATACCTTCTTTGAAAATTCCATTGTATACGGTGCTGGCGCTTCCTGTAATTTCTGTAGGATAACCCAGCTCCAATAATTTAAATGGCGGTCCGATGATATGACATCCCATATCACCGAGTGCGCCTGTTCCGAATTCCCACCAGCCGCGCCAGTTGAACGGAACAAGATTATCGATATAATTTGTTTGCTTCGCTGTTCCGAGCCACAGATCCCATTTTAATTCTTTTGGAATCGGTTGCGCTTTTGTTGGCCATGAAATTCCTTGCGGCCATACTGGCCTGTCGGTCCAGCAATACACTTTTTCAATATCACCGATCACTCCGGCTTCAAACCATTCGCGCATGGTGCGCATTCCATCGCAGGATGAACCCTGGTCGCCCATCTGTGTAACAACTTTGAATTTTTTTGCGGCTTCGGTCAACACACGCGCCTCATATATATCATGTGTCAATGGTTTTTGGAGATACAAATGTTTTTTCATTTGCATCGCACTGTAGCCAACGATCGCGTGATTGTGATCTGGTATCGCGACTGTCACCGCATCAAAATGTTTGCTTTCCTTATCAAACATTTCTCTCCAATCATTATAATAACCTGCTTTTGGAAATTCTTTTCTTCGCGGAGCGGACATCCTATCATCCACATCGCAGAGATATGCAATCACCGCATTTTTTTTCGGGGCCGTTGCATAATGGTGGATATCATTTTCCGCTTCACCACCGGTGCCGACGCATGCGATATACAACTTATCACTCGGCGCGGTGAATCCTCGTCCACCCAATACGTCGCGTGGCACGATATAAAATCCGGCTGCAGCCATCGCTGTTTTTTTGATGAAATCTTTGCGGCTGACAATTTTTTTATCGGGTTGATTTTTATTTTTTTTCATATTGGCGATTAATTATTTGAACAAAAAATGAATTCTTTACTAATGTTTTTTCGCAAGTGGCTTCACGGAAATTTCTTTAAAATATACAATATCATTATCTCCGTGATTTTGTATTCCGAACCAACCGCTGTTCGGTCGCAAACCACGATAAGGTTCAAAATCGAATTTGCGCGCCGGTGCGGGATCCCCTTCTTTGTAGTCGGTTACTTTCACGCCATTCAGATAAACGATCGTGCGTGGACCATCAAGTGTAATTTCCATCACGTTCCATTCCGGACCGGGCTTTCCTGTTTTTGCCAAAGGTTTTGAAATCGAATAGAGCGTGCCGGTATAGTGATATTCGTCTTCATTTGATAATTCGGGTTTATTATCGATCTGCACTTCATAACCATAAAATACGGGCATCCATTCTTCGCGTGGCTCGATAGGAATTCTGATGAACACACCGGAGTTGTCATTGGTGTCGCGCATTTTAAATACCACACGAAATGTGCAGTCTGAAAATTTCTGTCCCTTCCAATAGAGCAGTCCCATGCCCCCATGTCCGCGAATCAATCCGTCCTCAACAGTCATGCTTCCCGGTCCGACGTGATTCCATCCGGTAAGGTCTTTACCATTATAAAGTTGCCGCCAACCATCGCTACCGGAAGTATCTGACAAGGATATCGATGCGATTGAATTTTCCTGATATGCAAAAAAGAAAACAACTGCTGCGAGCGAGCGCAAAAAATACTTTTTCATATAGCTTTCGATTGAATAATAATAGATCAGTAAAGTTAAGGATCAGGGGATATTGGATGAATTTATTTTTGGGGGAAGAACGAACAGGTTTCTTCTTTGCGCCTTAACGTCTTTGCGTGAAACAAGTTTCGCGCAGAGCACGCAGAGAAAAAGAGGGCGCAGAGGTAACTTCCTCCGCGCCCTCCTTTTCTCTGTGTGCTCTGCGCGAAACTCTCATAAAATCGCTTATGCATACGAGTTAGGACATCCTATGCGTCGGCTTCGGATATCCGGGTTGAAATGCATCAAGGCTATTTATAGTGATCCTGCATCCAGACCATCTCGTAGTTTCTTCAATCGCATCGGCGATTATCCGGGAAAGTTCATCCAGATCGGTTTGCACTCTTGCATTCACCAACAATATCACGGTATCGGCAGGCTTCACAATCACTTTGACTGCTGAAGGCTCAACGATACTTGTGAAACTAAATTTTTGATCGCCGTTCAATAAAAATTTCAAATGCCCAACGGGATATCCAAATGCTTTTATTCTTTCGTAAATATTTTTGATCAGATCACCGCCGTCAGACAATGCGTTTCTGGAAGAACTGCGAATGGTTATTTCTTCATCAACCCAGGCAAGTTTTGCCTCGCCGGCTCCATAGATATCATAATTCAACGTCAGTGAATCGGATGATTTATCAAATTGATTTTGATTCAACGCTTCTAGCCAGTCGCGGATACTACCAGGGTCCGTAGAATTTTGAAACAGCAATTTCTTGTCCTGAAATTTTTCATCCATCAAATGTTTTATTTCTTCATCTTCTTCAATGGAAAGCAAATCAATCTTGTTGATCACAATAATAGTCGCTTCCTCGAGTTGTTTTTTGTATATATAATTTACGCTTTCATCAAACATCGAAAAATTTCCCTTGAGCAACATCAGCAAGAGTCGCGCGTCCGCGAATACGGAAAAGCTGAGTTCAAATGAAGGATGAAAACTTTGTAATGGTTTTAAAACCGTTGCAACAATATCCGTACACGAACCAACCGACTCCGCAAAGATCACATCGGGTTTGTTGGTCTCAATCAACGATTCCATATTCGTGTTGAACTGATTATAGTTACAGCAGAAGCAGCCGCTCACTACTTGTCGGCTTGGAATTTGTAAACTTCTAAAAAAACCTCCGTCAACCAGTTTTATTCCCTGGTCGTTGGTGATCACACCAACTTTAATATTATCCCGCATCAGTCCAATACAAGCCTGCCTGATCGCCGTCGTCTTTCCACTGCCCAGAAATCCATTTAAGACATGTATTTTCATAATACTAATTAAATCGGTCTCCACATTTTAATTCGAAACATCATAACAACCGCAATCATCCGGGCACGCTACCATAACGGGATAGCCTAGCTGCAGTTCTGTGCTCATTGCATTTCTTACCTGTTGAATGATGATCTCAAATGAAAAATCATCTCCGGTATTCGTAATTTCATTCGGAAGTATCACCATTCTTTTGTCGCCGACTCCAAGGCCTTCTAACTGCGATTGCAAATATTCATGTATCCCCGATGAACCGTGAAGATAGTTGGCGCGACCACTATGCTTCGTATCTTCCAATACATCTCCCCTGCTATTCCGCATAATATAATCGATAGAAACAATTTTATTTTTTTCGATGATCATGCTTTTATTTCTTTTCCACCCAACAATATTTTGTCCACATCAATTTTTCCATACACAACATGTAACACAGCTTTACCCAATTTGAAATCCACTTTTCCAAAGCCGGTAGCTGTAGAAAGAAAACAACTAAAGTCCCCAATTTTTGAATCAATATGCAAAGTTTTATCAACTGCATCATAACGAAGCCCAGTGAGTCCCTGCAACAAACCGTAACTAGACATTGCTCTTGCATACCAATGTCCGCATTCATATTCATTGAAGGGATTTCTTCTTCTTCCATCATACCTGTCGCGACAAACACGAACGATATCCAATCCTTCTTTCACTTTTCCTGCCAGCATCAGGTGAGATGCAACCTGGTATTCGATGCCGGTCCATACCTCATCTGAATATACAAATGGCAACGAGAGCTTACCACCTTTTGGCCACGTGCACAAAAGCAATCCGCCCTCATCGCCGATTGCATAAGCCGGGCGTTGCGGGTTTGCGTGTTCGCGAAGTGTTCTTCTGAAATTGTACTTATAGATGGCCGTTAGATGGCTGGTTACTTTTTTTGCATCTACAAAATCATTAAGCCCGCACATTCTTCCTATCCACACTCCCAATACGCCGTCACTCAAACAACCTCGGCCATATTGATATTTAGGTCCTTCTTTTTGTAATATATCAACAGCTTCTTTGGAATATTCTCCACCAAAAGATTTTGCTTTTGCAGGATCATTTGCATTCAGATTTTTGTATTCAATATCCTGGATGAAATATTCGCCGTCGTAAAGATTTGTTTCGATTTGTTCTTTGCCTTTTGCATAGAGTTCTTTGTATTTGCTCATATCCTTTTTAAGGTGAGAACCCATTTCGATCATTGCTTTCAATGCACCCAAATAAAAACTGGTGCACATACCATCAGGTCCCCAGAATTCAATATCATAAGTATTGTGATGAGGTTCTTCGACAACACCTTTGCCTCGCGGATCCCAGGTATGAATGCAATAATCCATACTCACTCGCACCATCGGAAAAATTTTTTCCATCCACTGATTGTCGCCGCTAATTCTCCACTCGCGATATACTTTCATAATGCCACCGATTTGTCCATCGGCGGCAGCGTGGAAATCGTGTTTCAAAGGACTGATCGGCATATTTGCCCTGAATCCCTGGTGTCCTTCTTTATTTTGATTTTCGCAAAATTCGGTATGACGCAATGTGCGTTCCAAAGCAGGAAACAGATTCGGCATCGCCTGCGCATAGTTCCAAACATGCGTACAAGAACCATGACAACAGCCACCAGCATCGCCGCAACCTTCCCAACTCCACAAACGGCCATCATATTGTCTCAACACCGTTGGCGATTTCAGTATGGTAAGATTTGCCGCCACCGCTTCCATCACTTCCGGTGGCAAGGTGCTTGCATAAAAAGTATCGGCAAAAAGTTTAGAATTTTTCTGTAGGTCAGCATAATTTTTTATCCAATAATCCGCAACTGCTTCCACGTTTTCAAATTTGCTGCTATACCAGGGCTGGTAATTCGGAGAAGGAGCCTGCCCGCCATTGACGATCCCAAGATCTGCCGGCGAAGCACAACAACCCGAAGCGGGATCACAATTTTTTTTCTCATCATTCACTACCTCACCTATATGGATATCCGAAAATGGAACATACCATGCCATCATCAGCCGGATTGTTTTTGAAGCGCCGGGTGATAAGGAGAATGGAACATACAAAGAAGCGCCGGGCGCTTCTTTCTCTACCGGATCAGTAGATCTAGTCAGTCCATCTCGTACGGTGTTCCATGCCATCGTCATCGGATCCCACCAGCCACCACGAAACCAGCAGTGATCTACCACAGTATTTGCATCGTTCACAAATACAGCGAAGCTTGCTTTCAACTGTGGCTTTTCGGTTGTGCCTTCCCGTTGTAGTATAAATCCATTTTTTATTTTACCGATAGAATCTGTCGCCTTCTCATCGTTGACAAGGAAGTTTTTTGTGTTGTATGAAAAAACGGCGTCGATTTTTTTCGCGCTGGTATTCTTAAAAACATATTCGATGGCGCCGACAGGCAAACTTGAATTATCCTGGTCGGTTGGTATAAACGGACTCCAGCCCGTCATTTTTATTTCGAGTGGAATATCTTCATCATGCAAATTGATTGAAGCAAAAGGGAATCTTGTAGTGAAGCTCACATCTTTGAATCGCGGTAATCCAAATGTAGTTCCTGCCGCTCCGTTGCCGGTACCTGATTGTCCAAAAAATTTCCATTGTGGCACTGGTCCCTCGAGCACCTTCACACCATTCTTCAACCCTTTGATACAAATCGCTGCAAACATTGCCGGTTCATTAAAAATGTCGGGATGATTCTGAATACTCATATGAGAAATAGCGCCAGAACCTTCGAGACAAAACATACCTGCACCAAGTCCGCCGATTGGGAACGCAACACGATTTAAATACTCGCCTTTGTATGTTGTATTATATGCACGTTTGGCGCCGGCAAACTCACGTTGATCAGTATCTGCAGATTGTTCGGTCAGCCGTTCTGTGTTCAAAGTAGCTGCAGGCATCATCGCCGCACCAATGCCTCCGAGTGTGAGATCCTTTAAAAAGGCCCGGCGTTTATTTTTTTCTTTCATAAGCCAGTAATTGTTTAGTTAAAATAAGCGATTTTCACTTCATATTAAAAATTATTGATCGGCAGAAGTGGTCTCTTTGAAAATGTTTCGCGCAGAAAAAAGTAGTGCGGAGAGGAAGAGCGGAGAAACAGAGCGGAGAGCGGAGGCTTGGGCCGCTCTCCGCTCTGTTTCTTCACTCTTTTTTTCACGGAAGGTAAAAAACTTCCTTCAGCCTTTTCTGCACTGGCGAATTATCCGCATGTGATTCCATAATATCTTTCATCCATGCCCACCATTTTTGCTGGACGGGGTTTTTGGGTAAATCGTCCAACGCCGAGGCGTTTTCTATTAACAGGTAAGCAAATAGTGTATTTGTTTCTTCGTCCAGGAAAATCGAAAAATCTTTTATCCCGGCATTTTTCAATAATGATTTCATATCATCCCAGATTTCATCATGTCTTTTTTTATATTCGTCTTCGTATCCTGGAAAAAGTTTCATGGTAAAAGCAATTCGTTGCATGTTAACAGATTTTATTGAGAAAATGAATCAGGCAATTTACAGAACTTCGGACCATGATTAAAGGATTGAAATTCTTTGCGGCTTGGCGTCTTTGCGTGAAAAATCCTCACGCAAAGACGCAAAAGCGCAAAGAATCAACAAATCAAAATATCAACTCATGAGAATCTATATTATTTCTTTTCTAATCGTATTGCTAGTAACTGCCGGTCATGCACAAACGAATCATGGCCGCATACAAGTTACACCCGACGGCCATTATCTCCAATATGAAGATGGCACCCCATTTTTTTGGTTGGGTGATACCGGATGGGAACTTTTTCACCGGCTTGATTTACCGGAAATAAAAAAATACCTGGACAATAGAGCAGCCAAAGAATTCAACGTAATACAAGCTGTTGCACTTGCGGAATTCGACGGACTCACAAGACCGAATCGATATGGTGAATTGCCTTTGAAAAATTTGGATCCCACTCAACCCAATGAAAAATATTTCGCCGTCATCGACAGTACGATCAAAATGGCGAAAGAGAGAAATATTTTTATTGGTTTATTGCCAACCTGGGGTGATAAGGTAACGAAAATGTGGGGCACAGGTCCGGTGGTTTTCGATAGCGTGAATGCATACAAATATGGTTTTTGGATTGGCAATCGCTACAAAAATGATGTGAATATTATTTGGATACTTGGTGGCGACAGACCCGCTATCAACGACTCCAACGATTGGCGCCCGATATGGCGACAAATGGCAAAAGGAATTATTGATGCAACCAACAAAAAATGTTTGATCAGTTATCACCCGAACGGCGGAAAAAATTCTACTTCACAATGGATACATCGCGAGCCTTGGCTCAATATAAATATGTTTCAATCCGGTCACGGTGGCGGACATGATGTTGCTTGTTGGGAACTTGTAAAAAGAGACCGTGAGTATGCGCCGACAAAACCAACACTCGACGCGGAGCCTAACTATGAGGATCACCCTGTAAATCCATGGCCAACATGGAAAGTTGAAAATGGATATTTCCGCGACTATGATGTGAGGAAACAAATCTATCGCTCTGTTTTTGCAGGCGCATGTGGTGTTACTTATGGTCATCACGCGATGTGGCAATTTTTTAGCGAACGCGAAGAGATCGTGAACTATGCTGACAGAGGTTGGGTGAATGCGATGGATCGCCCTGGCGCTTTCCAGGCCGGGTATTTGAAAAAATTGATCCAGTCAAGACCTCAACTCGGGCGCATTCCGGATAATTCGATCATCATTGCCGGACAAGGAGAAACAAATAGCGAACATATGGAAGCTTTTCGTGGTGCAGACAATAGTTATTGCATGTTGTATTTGCCTGTCGGAAAAAAGATCACTGTGAATTTAAAATTCATCAAAGGGAAAAAAATAAACGCATGGTGGTTCGATCCAAAAAATGCTTCAGTTAAAAAAGAAACATTGGATAAAAAGGACAGTATGGAATTCACGCCGTATAAAACAGGTGTCGGAAATGACTGGGTGTTGATTATTGACGATGCAGATAAAAATTTTGGCGAGCCTTGATCGTTGGTAGAATTTGATATTTCATCTACGTCATTTCGAAAGAAGTCTCGTAGCGAAGCGGAGAGACGAAGTGAGAAATCCCCAGCTAACTAATTGGAAAATTTCTATAATTAGCTGGGGATTTCTCACCGCCAAAACATAAAAATAATGTTACTCACTAATGGCGGATTCGAAATGACGTTGCTTCAATATCAAACTCTACGACAATCAGAACTTTTCTCTGCTACTGGCTTTTATTTTTTATCAACACAATCCTATTCAAAATAAATTTTCCCTGCTTCTGATTTGATTTAAACCGGAATGAAATTGTGTTATTCAAAGGTGTAATAACCACATCCGCCATATCCTGCAAGGGAACGCGTGCAATTGCATCATTGTGCGAATCTATCCAATCAGTTAGTGCAGTCTGCCTTTGCCATATCGAGAACATGGCGCCTTCAGGGTTTTTTACATAATCAACAAATACGCGATATTTACCTGCAGGTATATCGGTTAGGGATATGCGCAATTTGGTATCCTTATCAACGGAATAATAATAGGTAAGTCCGCCGGTCGGAAATCCCCATCTAGTTTCAGTTTCCATGCGACCTTCAATACCTACATTCAGCAATTGCGGATAAAGTATGAGAGTATCGGGAACATAGACGCGCGTATTTTCGTTGGAAGGAATTGCTTTTTGAAAATTATTTTGATCACAATAATAGTAACTCACCGAAGTATAATCGGCAGGAACAAGATTGTGTTCAGGACCATGTTCGATTGAATGAAAAAAAGTTTTTTCGAAAGGAATTTTATCACCGAGGAATAAACGATAACCGCCTGTTCTGCAAAACGGAATTGAATACACAAGCGCACCCGACAAAGGCAGACTCATAGCGGCGTCCCAGCAATCGAGCAATGCATACCAGCCTCCATTGAAAAAATCTTCAGATCCCGTTCCATGCATTCTTAGTTCGCCATCTACGACTGTTGAATCATCGCCTTCAAAAAAACTCGTCATACCCGAATTCAATCCTTGTGCCTGCAAAACGGTGCCAACAAAATGTCCACGACCTTTTACATTAAGCATGGTAAAAGGTTGTTGCATTGGCACAGGATTTTCGCGTCGCCAGTACGCATAAAACTTGCCTTCGTTATTAATATCCCGGGCATGTTCGTTAAAGACTACAGCGGTGTGAAATGTAATTTTCTTCTCGTCGGTTATGTTTGCAGGTTTTCTATAAAGTAATTCTATGGTTGCTGATTTATCAAAGGGCATTGGAAAATAAGAATAATTTTTCCCTGCGTCTGAACCGATCAACAAACTCTTCATAGATGGTTTGCCAAAAGCATATCCAAAATAATCAGCCAGCGGACAAAATACCGCGGGTGATTTTTCATCGTCCCATGTTATTTTCAGATCGATATTCTTGGCAATATTTTCAAGACTTTCGGATGATGACAATTCAAAACCGGCAATTCTGCCAGGGCGATTTGTTTCAAAAATAATTTTGTTCGTGCCCGGTTGTAATTCGAAATCTTTGTTGAGAACTGTAAAAAATTGCGGGTCCTTATTGATTACCGATGCAGATAAGGAAGATTGTTCCCATATTGATTTTATTTTTGTCAATGCATCACTCTCTTCTTTGTTCAATGACAAATTAAATTTGTTGATCGTAGTTCCTTTCGGATACAACCGGTATCCGATTTGATGAAACCTCGTTAGCTTTCCTTTGAAAACAATTTTACAAGATTCATTAAAGGGAATCGGCAAATAACAATAGTAGCCGCCGAGTTGATTTGCACAAAGTGGAGCAACAAATGGATAGACCTTTCCAGAAAACAAATCCATATAACAAATCGTGAAAGCAGGTTTGGACTGATCATCAATATAAAACTCAAGACTATCGTCGGAAGGAGTTGGTGTCCATATTCGATTGATAACGCCAGTTCCTTTCACATCAAAAATCACCAATGAACTGTCAGGATTTTTTCTGATATAAGAATAGGTTCCTTCAAAACCATCGTTGTTCAAACCCGTTCTGTCGTAGGTGGATGTTTCTGCTGAATACGCACCTGTTTGATACGACGGCAATGATGAAACATCGACATATTCCTGCAAAAAATCTTTCAGTCCAATGGTTTTCCTCTGCTGGGCATGAACCGCTTTTCCCCATATAAAGAAAATAATAAACGCTAAAAAACCTTTATACATGAAGTTTATTTTAGTGACCACTCAAATTTATTGATACTGCTAATTTCTCATCGGCAGAATTACTTCCTAACAGCAACCTATAAGCGCCGGGATATAATTTCCATTGCCGATTATTTGTGTCCCATTTTTGCAATTCACCAATTGAAATTTTAAATTCAACTTTTTGTGTTTCATTTTTTTTGAGGGACACGCGTTTAAATCCTTTCAGCTCTTTAACCGGCATGCGTGGTAAATCCGGGTATTTAAAATATGCCTGTATGACTTCATCACCATCAAAATTTCCAGTGTTGGTAATGTTCACTGAAAAAGAAATAGCATCATGATCGACGGTTGGCTGACTGATCCATTCGTATTTGAAATTTGTATAGCTAAGTCCAAACCCAAAAGGATATTGCACTTTCCCTTTGAAATAACGATAGGTCCTTCCTTCCATTGAATAATTATTATACGCAGGAAGATCATTGAAAGAATTGTAAAACGTAACGGGCAAATGCCCTGACGGCGAAATTTTTCCAAAAAGAATATCAGCGAGTGCATTTCCACCTTGCTCACCGGGATACCAGGCAAGTATAACCGCATCTGCATAAGGTGCGATTGCCGCAACATCAACCGCGCTGCCGGAAGTGATCACCGCGATGATGGGAGTTTTTGTTCCTTTTCGTAACGCCTTCATATATGCGATATGTGAAGCCGGCAAGCTGAGGTTTTTTCTGTCGGCTCCTCCTTCGGCAAGAAATGCATCGCCTTCTTCTCCTTCGTACACGGCCGTAAGTCCTATCACGGCAATCGTGATATCCGCATTTCCCGCCGCCCATATTCCTCCGAAACGAGACGTGTCTTTATAATCACATCCCATATCGTATTCAACACGCGTAGCCGCATCTACGGCATGTGTTATTCCTTCGACAAAATTCACCGCCTTGTCGCTTACACCGTGATAACTTCCGAGCAATGCATCGAGCGACATTGCATTCGGACCAACGACCATATATGCGTGATATTTATTTTTATCAAGTGGCAAAATATTTTTATCATTCTTCAGCAGTACCATACTCTGCTGCGCCATTTTTCTTGCTAGCATTGTGTGATATGCATTCGTGACACTATCGGCTCCATAAATTGCGTACGAAGAATTATTATGATCATCAAAAAATCCCAACTTTATCGCGGTCTTCAAACTATAACTTAGTACATTGTCAACATCTTTCTCCGACAATAGCTTTTGCTGAATCGCCTTCATCACATCACGCTGTAATATATTTCCACAATCCAGGCTCACACCGGTTTTGATTGCTGCAGCCGCGACTTCCACATCGCTTGCGTAAGTTTTGTGTGTTGAAGAAATATCATTCAATGCTCCGCAATCAGTAAGCACTTGTCCGCTGAATTTCCATTCATCGTGCAAAATATGATGAAGTAAAGTATTGCTGGTGCAACATGGTTCACCATTCACGCGGTTATAGGCGCACATGATGGATTCAACTCCGGCATCGACAAGCTTTTTGAAAGCATACAAATAAGTTTCGCGCAAATCTTTTTCATCGACGATTGCGTTGAAACCATGTCTCTCACGTTCTGGTCCGCTGTGCACTGCAAAATGTTTTGCACATGCGGCCGCTTTCAAATGATCTTTGTCGTTTCCCTGCACGCCTTTTATAAATGCCGATCCCATTGTGGCTGTAAGAAATGGATCTTCTCCATAGGTTTCTTGTCCACGTCCCCAGCGAGGGTCACGAAAAATATTGATATTGGGCGACCAGAATGTGAGGCCCATATATTGCAGGTGCAATCCTTTTTCAAATGCGAGATTGTATTTTGCTCTTGCTTCGGTTGAAATGGTGTTGGCGCATTCGAGCAGTAGTTCGTTGTTGAAGGATGCGGCCATGCCGATTGCCTGGGGAAAAACCGTTGCATTGCCTGCTCTTGCAACACCGTGCAGCGCCTCGTTCCACCAATTATAATCGGATATGCCTAACCGTGATACTGCTTTGCTTTGATAGCCAAGCAATGAAATTTTTTCTTCGAGGGTTAGTTGTTTTAAGAGATCTGAAACTCTTGATTCAATAGGAAGCGATGCATTTCTAAATGCAGAAGTGTTTTGTGCATGCAGCGAGCATGAAAGGAAACAAAGGGGAAATATTTTTTTAAGGAATTGAGTCAGTGAGTTACCATTCTTTGCGACTTTGCGCCTTTGCGTGAGATATTTTCGCGCAAAGACGCGAAAACGCAAAGAGGAGAACCATTCTAAAATAATCATTTTGAAATTTATTTAATTTATCGATTCCGTTACCCCCCATCCATATATCACCATTCTTATTACTCCAATCAGGCTAAATAGAAATTTCAAAAATTTCTTCAACCATTCCATTTCTCACACCATACATTTTGCGATGCAGGTTCACCGTTCCATCACTATAGTAAACAGAAAGCTCCACATTTTTTCCGACTTCCACATTGATAGTTTTATTCTCGATATCAACAATACCATGTTCCGCATGCAAACATCTTAAAGAAGTGCCCGGCATATTTTTTACCGAAGGCATTCCACGTTCTCCGCTGATTTCTTTGATGCCCGCGTTTACAACAAATCGTTCTTCTGGAGTGGTGCTGATAACCGTCGTCAATAAACTAAGCGCCGGTTCGAAGTCCGGCGCATAACGCGCGTAAGAAGTATCCATCAACAGATAATTGCCGGATTGCACTTCCGTGATCCCTTCAGAAATTCCGGCGATCGCATAGGTGCCCGTACCACCGGCGCTCACAATATTTACCGGTATCCCTTCATCCCCCAATAATTTTTTTGTTGCAGTGAGTTGATACATCGCTTTACGACGCAGTCTTTCTTTCTCTGCGATCAGATCTAATCTTTGCAAATGGCCTTCATATCCCATGAGTCCATCCATCTTCAGGTTTTTTGCTACAATTCTTTTAGCGAGAACAAGTGCTGGTTCCATCGGTTTCACGCCGCAACGTTTCAATCCAAGATCAATATCAACGACAAGACTTAAGTTATTTTTTCTATTGGATGAAAGACGCGCGATATCATCCACTATTTTTTCATTATCTACAGCAAGAATAATTTCTTTTTCAGCAGATAATTCAATCAGCTTTTTCAAATTGGCTTCACCGGCAATTTCGTTCGCAACAAGAATTGAATTTATACCGGCCTGAACAAGCACTTCGGTTTCATATAGCGTTGCAGAAGTAATACCGATTGCGCCAAATTCAAGTTGTTTTTTTGCAAGCGCGATGCACTTATGATTCTTGAAATGCGGACGAAGCTTGCAGGATTTGTTTTCAAAAAAAGAAGCCATTGTGCGTAGGTTTCTTTCCATGGTATCCAAATCAACAAGCAATGCAGGAGTAGGCAGGGTATTGACGTCAATCGGTTTCATCAATATGGAATGAATGAATTATACCCACTAAAAATATAACAATAATGCCTACGCGGGACAACGACGCCAATAAAATTATTTTTTTGTCTGAATGATCAATACCCAATCATCAAACCCGCGATCATTGTTTCGGGCCGGAGGAGTCAGGTAGACAACACCTTTATTTGAAAACTGCTTTTTATCGGTAGTATATTTTCCGCTCGATGGATCAAACCATGTTGCACTGACAGCTTCGCTAAATTTTTGCAGGTTCACACAAACCGTTCTGTAGGTCGGCATGTATAATAAGGCAAGTTTGCCGTCTTTGGTGATCGCGCCAGTGGCATATTCGTCTCCGCCGGGATATTGTGTCGGGTTAAATTCGCCTCTGCCCGAGGTAAAAACAAGATGCGCCCAATCTGTTTTCAAATCATACCACGGTATTGTTTTTATAAGTTCATAAAATATTTCCATGCTTTCGTTACCGGGAGTATGCAATGCATTCGGCCAATCCTTATTCATCATCCACGTGTCTCTGTTTCCAAACATATGTCCGCACGCTCCTCCTAACAGTGACCAATAGGCTTGCCTGCGGATAAATTGTGTGGTTTCACTTCTTTCGTTTTCATATTCACTTTCGGCCATAATATAAGGCATCCGCGTGTTGCGCTGTTCTTCCATATATAACTGCGCATATACATGATAGTAACGAAAGTGCTGATCCATTGCGGGGAAATAGGTGTACGTGCAACTTAATGTCATCCATGCTGCGTCTGGTATTCGTTCGGTTGAAGTATGACCAGGACCTGTATGATAAGTTTGCAAATGAACATTATCAACCGATGCGATGCCTTCTGCAAATGCAAGCGATTCCGGCGTTTCATCATGATCGCCGCCACTTGCCCAGATAATATTTGGCAGCGACTGATATCGGCGTGCCACCCATTTGCCATATTCGCGGCATTTCTCTACCGTGTTTGGTTTTCTTTGAAGAATTTCTATCCATCCATCTTCACAACATCCGAGATATAATGGAAAAAGAAGCACGGCAAAATTCATGTCATTGCACAATTGCAAAATACTATCGGCATGCGCGAAGAATTTTTCGTTCGGTTTGCTGATATCCGTATCGATAAATGTGTATTCGCCATAGAGATTGGGTTGATTGCCATGCTCGGGACGATCGCCGCCCAGGTCAGGCGTGATTTCAACAATTATTGAATTATACCCTCTTTCTTTTCGGTCGGCCAGGTATTTTTTTGCATCTTCATAAGAAACATTATAACCGAGTCGCCAAGTAGCTGTTCCATTTAAGAAAACCGGTTTATTGTTTTGATCGACGATAAATTTTTTGTTTGCCGATGCTTTTAAGGGAAAAGAAATCGGTTGTGCATTTGTGTTATAGCAAATCAGCATAAAAAAAAGTATTTTCCTGATCATGATTGTTAAATTGTATTTGAGGTTGTGATCCATTTACTCAAATGCAAATCAACTAAAATTATTTTGCAAAGATTGAAAATAGGTAATTTCGGATAGGAGTTCAGCAGCGTCATTTCGAATCCGCCAGCAGAGATTTGTCTCATCACGATGATAGGGCGGATGAGAAATCCCCAGCTAACTAATTGGAAAATTCCTATAAATAGCTGGGGATTTCTCACCCCGCAAAACTCTCTAATATTTTGAGTCGTTGCAGCGGGATTCGAAATGACGTTACTGAGCAACTGAACCACGTCATAATTTGAAACGCTACCATTAAAAAATAAATACAGCTTTCATGAAAATTAAAAGTTATGCATTATACAAGGTGCCGCCTCGCTGGTTGTTTTTAAAAATTGAAACGGATGAAGGAATCTTGGGTTGGGGTGAACCGATCATAGAAGGCAAAGCTGCAACAGTAAAAACTGCTGTTGATGAATTGATGGGAAGCCTGATTGGTAAAGATCCAATGGATATCGAAGATCATTGGAATACGATGTATCGTGGTGGTTTTTACCGGGGAGGTCCGATATTAATGAGCGCCATCTCCGGCATCGACCAGGCATTATGGGATATCAAAGGCAAATATTTCAATGCCCCGGTTTATCAACTTATCGGAGGCAAAGCAAGAAATACGATAAAAGTTTATTCATGGATCGGCGGGGATCGTCCGAATGATGTTGCCAATGCCGCGAAAGCCGCTATGGACAATGGTTTCACAGCACTCAAAATGAATGCCACGGAAGAACTACAATATATCGATTCATATGAAAAAATCGAGCGCGTTATCAAACGCGTTGCCGTTGTGCGTGAAGCCGTAGGTCAATCTGTTGGTATCGGGATCGATTTTCATGGAAGAGTGCATAAACCGATGGCAAAAATGCTGGCAAAAGAACTAGAACCTTTTCACCCGATGTTTATCGAAGAACCTGTATTGCCTGAAAATAATGAAGCATTGCGTGATATTGCTGCGCATACTTCGATACCGATCGCAACTGGTGAAAGAATGTTCAGCCGCTGGCAGTTTAAAAATTTATTGATCGATGGATATGTAGATATTATTCAACCGGATCTTTCGCATGCGGGAGGTATTACCGAATGCAAAAAAATTATTTCCATGGCAGAAGCGTTTGATGTTGCCGCGGCGCCGCATTGTCCACTTGGACCAATTGCTCTTGCTGCATGTCTACAGGTAGATGCAACCTGTCACAATGTTTTTATACAGGAACAAAGTCTCGGTATTCATTACAATGAAAAAAGTGATCTGCTGGATTATCTTAAAGACAAATCAGTTTTCAAATATGAAAAAGGATTTGTGAAAATTCCGAATGCACCGGGACTTGGAATTGACATTAATGAAGAACATGTGATCAAAATGGCAAAGGAAGGACACCAATGGAAAAATCCTTTGTGGAGACATGAAGACGGAAGTGTAGCGGAATGGTAATTTTTTCGAATTGAATGATGATACTTGAACATTGACTGTTGAATATTGATTGTTGAATATTTTAGAAATCACGAGAGAAATATTCAATAATCAATATTCAACACTCAATAATCATTTGGGCCTTTGCGTTTTTGCGCCTTTGCGNNCGCAAAGGCGCAAAAACGCAAAGGTTTGCAACAATGCCCACATTCATCCTCAATAAACAAACTCTTCATAAACAATTTTTCCATCTTCCACCCTGTACACACAAATTTCTTCCAGCAATCTTCTTCCCTGCCCTTTCATAGTAGCATCCAACGTCATACCAATGCTAAATTGTTTTCCATTGACGATCGGATCGGTAATAGAAAGACCATGACGCTCCTCGATCATACTTGCAAAGGCTTTTCCTTTTTCAGAAACAGCATGAAAACCTTCGGCTCTTTCAACAGGAGCTCCTTTGGGTTCGACGCTTGTGATGGATTGTCCATATAATTCTTCCTGCGCTTTTTGCATTTGCCCTACGCGGCAGAGTTCAACCAGGCGATCTGCAACTTGTTTCGTTGTCATAATAAAGTTTTTTGATGATGAATGATTAGGTTATATATGCTATGACGAACGGGCAGATACAAAAAGGACAAACGCTCAATATTTTTTTCAGGCACTAAACGCATCCCTTTGTGGCTTTGTGCCTTTGTGCGCAAATTTATTAATCCGAAGAACAGAAATTTATTTTAAAAGCCCTTGCCCGATAAAATGAAAAATACTTTAATTTCATCGATACAATTTAATAAAATGAAAATAGCCAGAATAACCCGCTTAAGCCTTTCTGTTTTTTTTATGCTCGTTTTTTCTCATTATACTTTCGCTCAAACCGGGCCAAATGTGCTCGTAGTGCAGGCGCATCCTGATGATGAAACGAGTTTCCCTATCATCCTTTATAAAATTACACACGACCTCAAAGGCACGGTGGACTTGGCTCAGATCACCGACGGACAAGGAGGATTTCATGGCTCTGAACTTGGTTCGGTTTACTATGGATATAATCTTACCGACTCAACGATCGGTCGCTCGGAATTGCCGCGCATTCGCAAAAAAGAAGTGATGGAAGCGGGCGATATCATGGGCATTCGTCAATATTATTTTTTTGATCAGAAAGATGATTATTATAATCTTAACCCGGTTCCTTATGTAACGGGAAAAAATTGGGATATCCCATTTGTCGAAAAAAGACTTGACCAAATTCTTGCAGCAAAGCAATACGATTTTATTATTACGATGTTTCCTTTTGTGGGTCAGCATGGTCATCATAAAACAGCAATCATTATGGCGCTTCGTGCTTTGCAGAGATACAAAGGTGCGAAGAAGCCAATTATAATCGCGGGAAGTACATATAAGGATGAAAAGCCTGAAGCGTTCACAATGCTCGATGGTTTTCCTGAAACGACGATGAAAAAAAATGCACCCGCATTTTCTATCGATGTGGCCACGCATTTTGGATATGGCAAACAGGTTTCTTATAAAACCGTTGCGCAATGGGTGATCGCTGCATACAAATCACAAGGCGACATGCAGGAGAACGATATTTATAAAGGAGACAAAGAAACTTTTCGTTTGTTTGATATGAACGATGATGCATCGATTCAAAAAACAACCGATTTTTTTACACAATTAAATAATAGCGGATATTCCGCACAACAGAAGAAATGAAAGACGCGGAATGCATAACGCTGAACGCATAACGCATAACGCGTTCAGCGTTCAGCGTTTAGCGTTATGCGTTTAGCGTTCAGCGTTCAGCGTTCGCCATTAATATTTCCCGCCATGAAAAAAATCAACAAAATTCCAAGAAGAGAATTTTTAAGTGTAGCCGGTCTTGGCGCATTGGGCGCAACGCTGTTTCCGAAAAATATTTTTTCGAATACGCTTTATAATCCCACTGCGCAGCCTGCAAAAATATCTTTGCAATTATATACGGTAAGAGACCAGATAAAAACAGATATCGAAGGCACGCTGCGCAAACTTAAGAGCCTTGGTGTCGATACTGTCGAAACTGCTTTTTGGCCAGATAATATTTCGGTGAAGCAGGCTGGTAAATATTTGAAAGACGCGGGACTGAAAGTTTCCTCTTCACATATCGAACTTCCGCTGAATGATAAATCGAAGGCTGCGATGTTGGAAGTGGCAGAAACATTCAACTCAAAAAAAATGATATGGCATGGATGGCCGGAAGACAAAAGATACAGCTCACTGGATGGTACAAAAGAATTGATCGGTATTTATAATGAAGCCAATCATTTTGCAAAATCGCACGGACTTCAATTCGGTTTACATAATCATTGGTGGGAATACAGGAACAGAGTTGGCGACAGACTCGTTTATCAATGGCTGCTTGAGTCTGTCGAGCCAGATGTATTTTTTGAAATCGATACTTACTGGGTAAAAGTTGCCGGATATGATCCTGCAAAAATTGTTGCCGAATTTGGCAAGCGTGCACAGTTCCTGCATATAAAGGATGGACCCGCCAAATGGAACGACAATTTGCCAAAAGACAATCCTGACCCCATGGTTCCCGTCGGCAAAGGCACGCAAAATTTTCCAGCAATTGTAAAAGCTGCAAATGGAAATACAGAATGGATGGTAATTGAAATGGACAAAACAGCCACTGATGTGTTTGCGGCTATACATGACAGTTATCAATATCTAGAGAAGAATAATTTAGGAAAGACGAGCAGCTCATAGCGGACGTCGGAATGGCTTTCTTTATGCATATTCTTTGCGTTTTTGCGCCTTTGCGAGAAAATGTTTCTCGCAAAGGCGCAAAAACGCAAAGAATATGTTTGTTGCCAAATAGGTAGCGAATTCTAACAAACAGCATCATCGTCCATCAATCCAATAAAAATATTTTGATTTTGGTTTGAGCCATCGGTAGCTGAAAGATAACCAAAGGTATGCCTGAGTTTTTTAAAGGGATCGCATCGTTCTGTATAGGGGAATAGGGGTAAATCCATGTCACTAAACGATTATCTTTAGCACCCTAAAACGGCTAGCCGCGTTAATGAATCTGAATAAACTGCGCCTCACGATATTTATTTTAATATCCGTGCTATTATGCGAAACCCAGCTAATGGCGCAGGATATCGATGAAAATAATTTCAAACTTTATACAAAGCAACAAGGGCTTTCCAACAACCTCATCACCGGCATCGCGCAAGATTCTATCGGCTATATCTGGATCGCGACACCTTCAGGTCTTAACCGTTTTAATGGAACTGACTTTGTACAATTCCATAGCTATAACGACAGTACATCTATTCCCGGAGAGAGTTTAACAGGATTGGTTTTCCTAGATAAATATCGTTTCTCCATTTTTGCAGACGGACTTCATATCATAAACACATGCACTGGCGCTAGCAGAAATCTTTTTATTCCGTATAGTGATAAGCAGTATCAATATAAATTCAATTGGATAAGGTCGGTCTATGGAAATCCCCAGGGAGAAATTTTTGTTCTCACAAAATCAGGATTCTACCATTTCGACCAGGATTATAATCTCGTATTTCGTTTCGATTATTATTCGAAAGACCAGGTGCCGGTAGAAAATTTCACATTCGGTAAAAATTTATTTTGCCTGGATACTACAAGACTCGCGATTGTAGGCATCGATGGATTGTATTATTACGATATCAATAAACGCTCCTTCCGAAAAATCTCCGCAGCAAATTGTCCGTTGGTTGGCGAATTCCTGGATACTGACAGAGAAAGATACCAGCCATTCCAACTCGGTTGCGGAAGTTTTTTTATCCTGGATCTTGAATCGGACAAATTTTATTATGTGAATGGCGCGGCCAAAATAAAGACCGTAACGCACTTGCCTTTTTCGATGTTGAAAAATGAATTTGACTATCGATCGGAACTAACCACTATCAACGATTCAACATATTATCTCACCGGAAACAGTTCGGGCTTTTATAAAATCAAACTCGATATCAAAACCGGCCGCGTTGATTTCAATCCTGAAAAATATTTTCAATATTATTTCTGTAGGCATCTTTTACAAGACAGGGATAATAATCTTTGGATAGCGACCAATAAGGGATTGTTCAGGCAATCAAATTCGCGTTCACATATTAAACAATTCAAAACTCCCAGCGTTATTGAAGATGCATTTCCGAATACAGTGATCGATGATGTATTCGCCACACGTGACAAAATATATGCTGCTACACGTGGTAATAGCGGGTTGCTCGTTTTCAACAAGCAAAAATTTCAGTTCATCAGGCAGGTCAGTTTTCAAAAATATTTTAAAACTTCAGACAACCTGTATGCGATAGCAGCGATCGACACAAATTCGTTGCTGGTTACAACCAATGGTCCTTTGTTCAAAATAAATAACCAGACAAATCATATCACCGAATTGCCTATCGAAAATTGGTACAGGCCCAATGATTGGGCATCGGATTTATATAAGGACCGCAAACAAAACATTTGGGTCGCTGGTAGAAATATTTATAAGTATGAAGAGTCCACCGGAAAATTCTCGACGGTTGATCTTCCTCCGGATATTTTTAATAAACTGCAGAATCCAAACAATATCAAAGAAGATACTGCAGGTAATATTTGGATATCTGGTCACGGTTTGCTTCGATATAATGTGTCGACAAAAACCGTGGATCAGTTTTTAGATTCGTTCCCATTTATTAAAATCCCTGACAAACAGGTGATATCATTTACGATTGATCCTTCGAATAATATTTGGATCAACAGTAATAACAACGGGCTGATCTGTTACAATATCGAGAAAAAGAATTTCCGTCATTTCACGCATAACGACGGATTGCCGGATAACAACATCGCCTCGATGATTGTGATCGGAAATAAACTTTGGCTCGCCACTTATTCCGGCATCGCCTGTCTCGACCTGCATACTTCCAGGATCACGAGTTTCGATAGCGAAGATGGTTTCCCTGATCTTCCAATCGCGAATGGCGCAAAATTTTTCTATGATAGCGCCGCGAATAAATTATACATTGGCTTCACCAATACGATCGTACAGTTTGATCCGGATATCATTTTTCAAAACAAACAAATTCCACATCTTTTCATAGAGAGTTTGACCACAAGCAGTCAAAAAAAATTTGATTACCCGGGAAAAAATATTTCATTGAGTTTGCCAGATAATGAATTTACTGTAACAATTGGCAGCATCAACTTTCTAACGGGAAGCAGTCAGCGCTTTGCATATCGCCTTATAAAAGAAGATAGCACCAAATGGCAGCAACTTGGATTGCAAAATAGTTTTACGATTTCGAATCTCTCTCCCGGTTTTCATCGAATCCAGGTAAAACTATATTCACTCAATAACCGGTGGCCGGAACAGGTGAGTGAATTTAGCGTATATATCATTCCGCCGTTCTGGCGAAAAGAATGGTTCATGGCTTTGTTCGTTGCATTTTTATCCGTGTGTGTTTACTTATTGTTAAAATGGAGAACGAGTTATATCCGCAAACAGGAAAGAGCAAAAACGCATATCGAGAAATTAAAAGCCGATGAATATAAAAATCAATTTGAACTGGAACATATCAGCAACTATTTTTCTTCATCACTCGTAGGTAAAAACAGTGTTGATGAAGTGCTGTGGGATGTTACAAAAAATTTAATCGGCCGAATGAATTATGTCGACTGTATCATATATATGTGGGACAAGGATAAAACCAAGATGATACAAAAAGCGGCTTTTGGTCCGAAAGGAAATCCAAAAACAATTGCAACAACCATATTCGATGTGATGCCCGGACAAGGAATTGTTGGACATGTAATGCTAACCAAGGAACCTCAACTCGTACCGAATACAAGAAATGATCATCGCTACAGAGTCGACGATATGAGCAGGCTCAGTGAATTATGCGTTCCAATCATTCACGATGATGAATTGATCGGGATTATCGATTCCGAACATCACGAAGAAAATCATTTTGATGATCGTGACGTTAAAATACTCACAACCATAGCGACTCTTTTAGGAAATAAAATAAAACAAATAGAATCTGAAAACTCTTTGCAGAAACAACAGAAAGAGATCGCTTATATAAATCAACAGTTGGCAGAAGCGCAATTATCAGCGCTGCAAACGCAGATGAATCCTCATTTTATTTTTAATTCGCTGAATGGCATCAAAGGAATGATACTGGATAATGAACAGCAAAAAGCCTCACGTTACTTAAGCAAATTTGCGAACATGATCCGAACGACGCTCAATCAGTCCAAAGAAATATTCACAACGCTATATGAAAATATCGAACACCTGGAAAATTACCTGGTGATGGAGAAACTCCGCTTCGATGATTCATTCACATTCAGGATTATCATCGACGACAATATCGATAAGGAAGAAACGTTGATTCCAACTTTGATGATACAACCACTGGCAGAAAATGCGATCTGGCACGGATTAATGTATAAAAAAGGTAGAAAAAATTTGACGATACGTTTTTCCAAATTGGGTGAAATCATTTCTTGTTATATCGAAGATAATGGGATTGGGATCAATCAATCCGAAGAAATGAAAAAAACAAACAGGCCATCACATCGGCCCGTGGGACTATCCAATCTTCGCAACCGGATAAAAATCATGAATGAAAAATATGATACCGGTTGCACGCTTGAGATCATTGATCTCAGCGAATTCAATAGAGAAAAAACAGGCACTTGTGCCGTTTTGAGATTTAATATCATAACCAATAAAATTTTCATATGAAAGCAATCCTTGTCGATGATGAGCCGGATGGAATCCGGACTTTAAAAAAACTACTCGAATTAAATTGCCCGGAAGTTGAAATTGCGGCAACATGCTCCAATGCAATTTCGGCAAAACAAATGCTGGAAGAGATTCAGCCTGATCTTGTTTTTCTTGACGTGCGCATGCCCGGCAAGAATGGATTGGAAATGCTGATGGAATTAACGGAACAAAATTTCGAAGTGATTTTTGTTACTGCGCACAACGAATATATGCTGCAGGCATTACAATTCAGTGCGGTTGATTACCTGATGAAACCAGTAGATGAAGATCGTTTGGTGGAAGCAGTTGAACGTGTGAAAAGAAGGCTGACTCATAACAGACCCGAACGTCAAACAGCAACGCTTTTGCATAATATCAACAAGATTGGATCGCCGATGGAGATGAGACTATGCTTACCTACACTGAAAGGATTCACGATTGTAAAGCTCGAAGAAATTGTTTATTGCGAAGCGCAAAGAAGTTATACTGTGTTTCGTCTTGTCAATAACAAGACCATTATGATTTCGAAACCCTTGTTCGACTACGACAAATTATTGAACGATACTATTTTTCTTCGCGTACACAAATCATTTCTCATTAACCTGCTTCATATCAAAGAATATATGCGTGGAGACGGCGGAACTGTTGTGATGAGTAATGGTATGGAGATAGAAGTAAGCAGAAGAAAGAAAGAAATGTTCATGGCGAAAGTGAAATCTGCGTTTAAGTATTAGTTATGCAATAATCGATAGCGAAACAGCTTGAAAATTCAAAACTATTTCGCGCAGAGCACGCAGAGAAAAGGAGTACGCAGAGGGATTTCTCTGCGTACTCCTTTTCTCTGCGTGCTCTGCGCGAAATATAAAAGGTCGCTGGGAAAAATTAATTTCCAGCGACCTTTTTAATAGGGCACGGATCAACTATAATTATTACAGGTATTATTTTGTGATATTATCCACGAAAAGTTTTGCACCTGCACGCGTTATGAATTTCCTGGGATGGTTGGCATTCTGTTCGTAAAATTTTGCAATTCGATGATTTCCCCAGGCTATCAGAAATTCATCCTGACTGACAGCATTAAAAATATTTTCGTTGCTCGTTCCGAAAGTCTCCCAATCTTTTATTTTGTGATCATACTGCTGGTGAAACTCATAGGACCAATCCATGATTTCTGCAAGACTTCCTACGTATACAAAATAATTTTTCTGATTGCAGAAATCAAATAACTGGTTTAAAAATTTGTTGGCAAGACGAATTGCAATCGTGTCGATGCGTTCAGGGTCGTTCGGCATTGATGTCATAAATATGCAGTTTTATTTTTTCTCTAGAGATAACGGAGAATATTTTTTTTATTTGACTCTGTACGAAAAAAGAATTTATCGGTTGCCTGGGTGATCAGATCTGTATCCCATTTCTTGAAAAGCCTCTGTGATTCCTTTCGACACAGCCTCAGATATTTTTGACGACGATTGCTTGCGGCCTAAGAAAAAACTAATAATAAGAGCCATGAATTTCATTTTGAATAAGGTTAACAACAAAAAGATGCAAGTAAATAAAAAAAATATTCTGCACGGGGCGCGTTTGCCTTGCGGTTGTTACTGGTAAATGAGTGGAGAGAGACGAGTTCCAATGTGCGAACGATCAAGCTCTTTGCGGCTTTGCGCCTTTGCGTGAAAATTATCACGAAGGCGCAAAGCCGCAAAGAGCTTAACCAATTTACCGTTAGGACAATCACGATTACCTAACAACAACGTATAACCGCCATTCGTTTGATTTCGCTGGTTTATCATTAAAATGCTTTTTACTTTTGTTCGCCTAAATTTCGATATCGGTACACGCTGCTATAAAATCCAGTCAGTTTTATTTTCAGCATCATCATACAAGCATGACCGTTAGACTAGGTCGAAAAAACAAAACGGTCTTTTGTTTTGAATTTATCCGATGGTAGCAACCCTTTTGAACAAGGTTCGTAAGATATATACCGTAATTTATTTGTATGAAAAGCCAGAACAGGATGGAAGTATGGTATTGATTCGGATTAGTGAGCAACCATGAACAGCAAGTCATCAGTGAAATTCGGAGGCCGTTGATTAATCACCCATTAACTATTAGCCTTATCTTTTTTTTAGGCTTGAATTTTCTGATTGAATAAGGGATAAGAAACTTCCTCGTGGTTCATGGTCAGTACTCATTGGGGAGGACGAGGCCCGGCAGTCGCCGGATTGCCGGTGCCTTATTTTTCTCCGTACATGAAAAACATTGAACATCAAAACAACGCGCTACATTGAAAAACTACAAATTTATTCAACAAAGCAATGAATCGTTGATATCGATCATACGAATGACGAATTCTCCTTCGCTCAATTTTGAAAAAAATATCAATAAAAATAAACGCATTGCATCAATAGATCTTTTAAGAGGAACTGTAATGATCATTATGGCGCTCGATCACGTGCGCCATTTTTTCCACTATGATTCTTTTTTTTATGAGCCAACGGACCTGGCACAAACAAACCCGATTTTATTTTTTACAAGATTCATTACACATTATTGCGCGCCGGTTTTCGTTTTCCTCGCCGGCATCTCAGCTTATTTATATGGTTCAAAAAAAGGGAAAACCGAATTGACGCGTTTTCTTTTTACAAGAGGATTGTGGCTGGTATTTGTAGAGATCGCTATTATTGGCCTGGCAACAACATTCAACCCATCATACCCGATGTTTAATTTACAAGTGATCTGGGTGATCGGCGTAAGCATGATGATACTGTCTGCATTGATTCACCTGAAGCGGCAACTCATTCTGGCAATCGGTCTTTTGTTGATCGCAGGTCATAATCTTTTGGATGGAGTGCATGTAGCGGGCGATGGAGTTGCATCTTTTTTTTGGTCTGTTTTGCATGAACCGAAACTTTTTGTCGTGGGACATCTGAAAGTTTTTATCATGTATCCGTTACTACCATGGATCGGAATCATTTCAGTTGGTTACTACGTCGGAAAATTATTTGATGCTAACTATGACGGCGAACTGAGAAAAGATATGATGATGATACTTGGAATCGCATCGATCCTTCTGTTCTTTGCATTACGTGGATTTAATATTTATGGAGACCCATCGCCGTGGTCAATTCAAAAAAATACCTTGTTCAGCATACTGTCATTTTTCAACGTAACAAAATATCCTCCATCATTATTGTACGCACTGATCACTATCGGTCCTGCTATGATTTTTCTCGCGCTTGCCGAGAGACCATTGAATTCTTTGGGAGAAAAAATATCCGTATTTGGCAGGGTACCTTTTTTCTATTATGTAATTCATTTTTATGCGATCCATTTGCTCGCAGTAGTAGGCGCAATGATCTGTGGTTTCAAAGCTTCAGATATGATCCTGTCAAATAAAATTGGACTAACGCCGATGTTCAAAGGCAATTACGGATTCAATTTGGTAACAGTATATATCGTGTGGGCGGCACTCATTTTTATTTTGTATCCTGCATGCAAATGGTTCGACCAATATAAAAGAAAATACCAGTCGGAAAAGAAATGGTTGAGTTATTTGTGAGGCATAACGCTGAATGCTGAACGCTAGTTGGCTACCTGCGTTATGCGTTCAGCGTTTAGCGTCTAGCGTTCGGCGTACTGGCTTTTTTGCCACCTGCTCTATCGTCTTACCAGAAATCACAGATTTTGTTTTTAGTGTGATATCTTTCAAACTTGCATATTCATCTTTGTGCTTGATCAACAGCCAGGCATTGTTTTCTGCATTTTTCAATTTCACCAAAGCAAATTCACCTTTCAGTTTTTTTCCGAACATCCTTATTTTGAGTGAACCTGATTTCAATTGCTTTAATAACAATTTCTCCTGCTCTTTTTTTGAACCACTTTCTTCCAATGGTTCATAATAACCTTCATCCCAGATGATCACAGTGCCTGCACCATAATTCCCTTTTGGAATAATGCCTTCAAAATTTTTGTAATCATATGGATGATCTTCTACCATCATGGCGAGACGCTTATCCTCTGGATTCAGCGATGGCCCTTTTGGAACTGCCCAACTTTTTAAAACTGAATTCATCTCCAATCTGAAATCATAATGCAATCGCGTTGCCGCATGTTTCTGAACAACAAAATGCAATTTCGCGCCTGCCGCTTTTCCCCCTGATGGTTCAGGAGTATTCGCAAGCGTCCTTTTCTTTTTATAGGTAGTGAGTGTCATGAAACAAATAATAAAACTCTTGTGCCAGTAAGATAAAAGTACGTTATTGGTGCGAAGACAATTCAGAGAGGAAAAATAAACTCGTTTTGTTCGAATTTGAATGAAAATTTTTCCTCAAAATTGGGTGGCATTTACCCAAAAAATCTGCTATAGATGAAGATTAAGAGCTAAATGATATTGGAATAAGTTTTGAACTATACAATATGGTTTTCATAGGATATTGGATTTTGAAACGGGCTGGATCTCTATCTGGCCTTCTTTATTTTAAGAAGGATTACCAAACACTTCACCACTCAATTAGTATGTGCAACAAAGCTTGGATATAATCAAGCCCTCACCCCTTACCCCTCTCCTTCAGGAGAGGGGTTGGGGTGAGGAAACTGTTTTCTTTTCAGCAACTTCCGGGAGAGAAATAATAAAAGTTGCTCCTTCGCCTGGTTGGCTTTTAGCAGACAAAACGCCACGATGTTTTTCGACGATCCTTTTGCAAAGCGCAAGTCCGATTCCCGTTCCTTCAAATTCAGATTTCCCGTTCAATCTTCTGAACATATCAAATATCTGTTTCGCATATTTCTGTTCAAACCCAATTCCATTATCTTCAATTATTATACGGGAATAATTATTTGATGATCCGTTTCCATTCACCTCCTCCGGAAAATTTGAGTCGGCGGAAATTTTTATTACCGGTTGTACTTCCTTTTTACTAAACTTAAGCGCATTGCCGATGAGATTGATAAAAAGAAGTCGCATCAACGCTGCATTCACATGCAGTGAGGGAAGAGTTTCTTTTTTAATCTGCGCCTTCCTGTTATGTATTTCCGTTTCTAAATCAGATAAAACTTCATCGACAATAATATTCAGATCTGTTCTTATCAATGGTTGTTCGTCTGCAGAAATTTTCGAGAATGAGAGAATATCCTTGATCATCGTCTGCATGCGTTCCGATAGTCGCTGTATCCGCCCGATATCGTTCTTGCCATCTTCTTCCAAATTATCATGGTACCTGTGAATGAGCCGGTCGCAATAAAACCTTATTTTTCGCAAAGGTTCCTGCAAATCGTGTGAAGCCATGAATGCAAACAGATCCAATTCCTTATTTGCCGATTCAAGATTGGAAATATTTTCAAGCAACTGGCGATTCAATTCCGTTATCTTTTGCTCCGATATTTTCCGCTCATTAATTTCCAGCTCCAAATTTTTATTGATCGCCATTAATTTTTGTTCCTGCGCAAGTAGCTGGTGATTTTTTTTGTAGAGATCGACAAATACTGAAACCTTCACCCGCAGCAAATCGGGATTCACCGGTTTATAGATATAATCTACAGCGCCTGTCCGGTATGCCTGGAACACATTTTCTTCTCCATAATTATTCGCAGTGATAAAAATGATTGGGATATGCCTTAGTTTCTCACGTTCATATATCAACGCCGCGGTATCGAAACCATTTAGTGTTGGCATTTTTACATCCATCAGTATCAGCGCAAAATCAACTTCGGTCAACAATATCTTTAATGCCATGCGACCTGAATTCGCAATTACAAAGCGATATCCATCCTGCGACAAAATACTTTCCATCGATATCAGGTTATCTTCCCGGTCGTCAACTAAAAGAATTTTCGGACTCATATCCATTTCTTTTATTTATAAAACCAAATCCGCATCAATGAAAGCAACTGATCAATTTTTACCGGCTTGGTAATATAATCGGAAGCTCCGGCTTCAATACATTTCTGACGGTCGCCCTTCATCGCTTTTGCTGTTACTGCGATAATCGGCAATGTGCTGTTCTTATGTTCGCGGCGAATCTTTTGTGTCGTTTCATAACCGTCCATTTCCGGCATCATAATATCCATCAACACCATATCCACTTTTGTTTTATCGTCATTAATGATCGCAATTGCATCCTTGCCACTCTCAGCTGTAGTTACATTAATATTGTAGCGCTCAAATACAGTTGTCAATGCAAATAAATTACGGACGTCATCATCCACAACAAGAATATTTTTCCCCGAAAGAATATCTTCTTTCATCCTGATATTCTCGATGATCTTTCTTTTTTCCGGAGCGAGATCAGCATGTTTAATATGCAATTGCAAAACGGTTTCTTCCAACAAATGCTCGAGCGAATTCACTCCTTTTGTGAGTACCGAGTTCGACGACTGGCTCAGGTCATGCATTTCTTTGCTGCTGAAATCCTTTGCCGAATAAACAATCAAAGGCGTAAAGTCTTCCTTTACTTCGCTTACTTTTTGCACCAGGTCCAACCCGGAAATATCCGGCAACGTATAATCCAGAATAATACAATCAAATTTTCCAGAGTTCGCTTCTTCAAGGGCTTGCTTGCCTGTGGATGCAACCGTAATTCCAACTGTATCACTTTTTAGAATCTTTGCCATTTGGGAAGAATCTGATTCGTTGTCTTCGACAACCAGAATATTTTTTAATTCTTTATTGCTAAATGAAACAATGTCACCGAACAGCTGATTCAACAAATCATTATCCAATGGTTTCAGATAAAAACTTCTTGCGCCTCTTTTTAAAGCCAACGATTTATTTTCTTCTCCTGAAATCAAATGGATCGGGATATGACGATAATTTAAATCGTTACGCAAAAGGTCCAGTACTTTCCATCCGCTGGTATCAGATAACTTTACGTCAAGTGTAATGGCAATTGGAGAGAACCGATTTACAAATTCAAACACTTCGATATAGTTCAGTGCAACAATTGCTTTCAATCCAAATTCGTGCGCTTTGTCGATGATGATTTTTCCAAAACGAAGATCATCTTCTACCACCAGCACTATTTTATCGTTGGGCTGCAAATTCGAACGGTCATCACCACTTTCGTTGATCATTTCGTTGACGATTGCAAGATTTGTATTTTCTATCCTTTCATTCGAAACGCGAAGGGAATTTAATAAGGAATCAATTTCACTCGGCTCTGCACCAACCTGGTTATATGCGCTGAGGTTGGAAGTCGTTTCTTTCGAAACAATACCTGCAATATTTTCAACTGGCAGAAATAATGTGAAGGTGCTTCCTCTTGAAATCGTACTTTCTAACTCGATCGTTCCTCCCAATAATTCCGCCAATCCGCGACTAATTGAAAGTCCTAATCCCGTGCCTCCATATTTACGGCTCGTTGAACCTTCTGCCTGTTGGAAAGCTTCAAAGATGATATTTTGCTTTTCCTGTGGAATACCAATACCAGTGTCGCTGATTGCAAATGCAACGACTTTTTTTGCGTTATCAAGACTTGCATTGCCCGATTTCCAATTTTTATCTGCTTCATATATCTTTAATTTCACTTCACCTTTTTCGGTAAACTTAAATGAGTTGGAAAGAAGATTTTTTAATATCTGGTTCAATCGCTGCAAATCCGTTTCCATAGAATCCGGAAGTTTCGAATCTGTTTCTATGGTGAAGCGAAGATGTCTTGCTTCCGAAATTGGTTTGAATGTTGTTTCGACGAAGGATGATATTTCAGAAAAACGCACTGGTGAAATATTCGCCGTAATAAACCCGGATTCGATTTTTGAAAGATCAAGAATATCGTTGATGAGTTGTATCAGGTCATCACCACAAGAGTGAATTGTTTTTGCATAACGAATCTGTTTGTCGCTCAAATTGCCTTCTGCATTTTCATAAAGCTGTTGTGCAAGAATCAACAAACTATTTAAAGGTGTTCTCAACTCATGCGACATATTCGCAAGAAATTCTGATTTGTATTTCGAAGTGAGTGTGAGTTGTTCCGCTTTTTCTTCCAATGATTTTCTGGCTTCTTCTACTTCTTTGTTCTTTGCTTCTACTTCATTTTTCTGTTTCACCAGCAACAGCGCCTTATCTTGCAACTCGTCGTTTGTACGACTCAATTCTTCCTGTTGAATTTTCAATTCTCCTGCGAGTGATTGCGACTGCGCAAGCAATTCTTCTGTTCTCGTATTCGCTTCAATGGTGTTCAACACGATACCGATGCTCTCAGTAAGTTGACTCAGGAAGTCAAGATGCGTCTGGCTAAAATCATCGAGCGATGCAAGTTCTATAACCGCTTTTACTTTATTTTCAAACAATACTGGAAGAATGATCAGGTTCGCTGGTTTTGCTCTTCCCAAACCGGAACTGATCTTAATATAATTTGACGGAATATTAGAAAGAATAATTCTTTCCTTTTCGAATGCTACTTGGCCAACCAAACCTTCTCCAATTGCAAATTCTGTTGGAATATTTTTATCTGACCTGTATCCATATGCGCTGAACAAATTCAACTTTGCATTTTGCGAATCGTCTACCTGTTGGAAAATATAGAAAGCGCCATAATGCGCGACCACCACCTGCGCGAGCTCCGACAATATTCTTTGTGTTACTGTTTTCAAATCTTTTTGTCCCTGCAGCATCTGCGTGAACTTTGCAAGATTTGATTTGAGCCAGTCCTGTTCCTGGTTGCGCAATGTTGTTTCTTTCAGATTCGCGATCATTTGGTTGATCGTATCTTTCAACGCTTCTACTTCTCCTTTTGCCTCGACACGTATTGTTCTTGTTAAATCTCCTTTAGTAACGGCAGAAGCAACTTCAGAAATAGACCGCACTTGCGTTGTGAGATTTTGTGCGAGCTGGTTTACATTTTCTGTAAGATTCTTCCAGATACCTGAAGCGCCCGGCACACTTGCTTGTCCACCCAATCTTCCATCAACGCCCACTTCACGTGCAACAGTTGTTACCTGGTCGGCGAACAACGCAAGCGTGTCGATCATTTCGTTGATCGTATCAATGAGCTGCGCCACTTCACCGCGCGATACGATCGTTAATTTTTGTTTCAGATTTCCTGTGGCTACAGAGGTAACTACTTTCGCAATACCACGCACCTGGTTGGTTAAGTTGGAAGCCATCATGTTTACACTATCTGTCAAATCTTTCCATGTTCCAGCAACGCCTCTTACTTCTGCTTGTCCACCTAACTTACCTTCCGTTCCTACTTCACGCGCAACGCGTGTTACTTCAAATGCGAATGAGTTCAATTGTTCCACCATCGTGTTGATGGTATTTTTTAAATCCAATATTTCTCCTTTTACATCGATGGCAACTGTTTTTGAAAGGTCACCGCTTGCAACTGCTTTTGTAACTTCGGCGATATTACGCACCTGCGCAGTGAGGTTGCCTGTCATTTGGTTTACCGAATCGGTTAAATCTTTCCATGTTCCCGCAACACCTGGCACGAATGCTTGTCCACCAAGTTTTCCATCTGTTCCCACTTCACGCGCAACGCGTGTTACTTCCGATGCAAATGCGCGCAACTGATCCACCATCGTATTCAGTGTTTCTTTCAACTGCAAAATTTCTCCGCGCACATCCACCGTAATTTTTTTCGACATATCTCCATTCGCAACAGCAATTGCGACTTCTGCGATATTTCTTACTTGCGCGGTAAGATTACCGGCCATCTGATTCACCGAATCTGTTAAGTCTTTCCATGTTCCAGCAACACCAGGCACATTTGCTTGTCCACCGAGTTTTCCATCCGTTCCCACTTCGCGCGCAACACGCGTTACTTCCGATGCAAATCCGCGCAACTGATCCACCATGGTATTGATGGTATTTTTTAACTCGAGAATTTCTCCTTTTACATCCACAGCAATTTTTCTTGACAAATCTCCATTCGCAACGGCTGTTGTTACTTCGGCAATATTTCTTACCTGCGATGTAAGATTACTTGCCATGATGTTCACACTATCTGTCAAATCTTTCCAGGTTCCCGCAACACCTGGCACATTTGCTTGTCCACCAAGTTTTCCTTCCGATCCTACTTCGCGCGCAACACGTGTTACTTCGGATCCAAAAGAATTCAACTGATCCACCATCGTGTTGATCGTGTTTTTCAATTCGAGGATTTCGCCTTTTACATCCACGGTAATTTTTCTCGACAAATCTCCTTTCGCAACGGCGGTTGTTACTTCGGCAATATTTCTTACTTGTCCTGTCAGATTGCTCGCCATTCCGTTCACACTATCCGTTAAATCTTTCCACACACCTCCTACTCCTTCCACCGCTGCTTGTCCGCCGAGTTTTCCTTCCGATCCTACTTCACGTGCAACGCGTGTTACTTCCGATGCAAATCCGCGCAGCTGATCCACCATCGTGTTGATCGTATTTTTTAGTTCGAGAATTTCTCCTTTCACCCCTACATCGATCTTACGGGAAAGGTCACCCGAAGCAACGGCCGTTGTTACTTCGGCGATATTACGCACCTGCGATGTTAGGTTGCTCGCCATTTTATTTACACTATCCGTTAAATCTTTCCAGGTTCCCCCAACGCCCGGCACATCTGCTTGTCCGCCGAGTTTTCCTTCCGATCCTACTTCGCGCGCAACACGTGTTACTTCTGATCCAAATGAATTCAACTGATCCACCATCGTGTTGATCGTATTTTTTAGCTCGAGAATTTCTCCTTTCACATCCACCGTGATCTTTCTCGACAAATCTCCTCTCGCCACCGCTGTCGTTACCTCTGCAATATTTCTTACCTGTCCTGTCAAACTGCTCGCCATTCCATTTACACTGTCCGTTAAATCTTTCCATGTTCCCGCAACCCCTTTTACCTGCGCCTGTCCACCGAGCTTTCCTTCTGTTCCTACTTCGAGCGCCATTCTCGTTACTTCCGATGAAAATGAATTCAACTGATCCACCATGGTATTCATCGTATTTTTTAATTCGAGAATTTCTCCTTTCACGTCAACCGTGATCTTTCTCGACAAATCTCCTTTTGCTACGGCTGTTGTTACTTCCGCAATATTTCTCACCTGCGCCGTCAGGTTACTCGCCATTTGATTTACCGAATCCGTCAGATCTTTCCACACACCTCCCACACCTTGCACTTTTGCTTGTCCACCAAGTTTTCCTTCCGATCCAACTTCCCTCGCAACACGTGTCACTTCCGATCCAAATGAATTCAATTGATCCACCATCGTGTTGATCGTATTTTTTAACTCGAGAATTTCTCCTTTCACATCCACGGTGATCTTCCGCGACAAATCTCCCTTTGCAAATGCTGTTGTTACTTCTGCAATATTTCTTACCTGGCCTGTGAGGTTACTCGCCATCTGGTTCACAGAGTCTGTCAAATCTTTCCATGTTCCTGCAACTCCTTTCACTTGTGCCTGTCCGCCTAGTTTTCCTTCTGTACCAACTTCCAGTGCCACGCGTGTTACTTCGGAAGAGAAGGAGTTCAACTGATCCACCATCGTGTTGATGGTATTTTTTAATTCGAGAATTTCACCTTTCACATCCACGGTAATTTTTTTGGATAGATCGCCTTTGGCAACCGCTGTGGTTACCTCCGCGATATTTCTCACCTGTGCGGTCAAATTACTTCCCATCTGGTTCACCGAATCGGTGAGATCTTTCCACACTCCCGCCACACCTTTTACTTTTGCCTGGCCTCCTAATTTCCCTTCCGATCCAACTTCACGTGCAACACGCGTCACTTCCATCGAAAAAAGATTCAACTGCTTCACCATATCATTCACTTCATTCGCGATTCTTGAAAACTCACCTTTCAATGCATGTCCTCCGATTTCCAAAGGCATTTGCTGCGAAAGATTTCCTTTGGCAACGGAACTGATCACGTGCGCAATTTCTATCGTGGGATGAACCAAGTCGGATATGAGTGTATTGAGCGAATCGACACCAGTGGCCCAATCACCTTTTGCATTGGGAATTTCTATACGCTGGGTTAATTTTCCCTGCTTACCAATGGTGCTGCCTGCTCTTGTAAATTCTGTTATTAATTTTTCGTTAAGCGAGATGATATCATTGAGTGTATCGCAAATTTTTCCGGAGAGACCCATGCTGTCGATGGGCATCCTGACTTTAAAATTTCCGTTCTTTACTTCGGTGAGTACCCTGAGTAATTCTTTATCCGACATCTCGCTGGAATGTTGACGACCATTTCTTCCCAGACTTAAGCTTGTGAGTGTTTTTGCTTTTACAATCTTGGAATTTGCTTTTCCATTTTTAGATTTAGGAGAACCATTACGGATAATGCCATTGTGCTTCCGCGCGGCTTTGGTTTTCGGCAGGCCCATAGACAGATTTTGAATTTGGAAGGATGAATTCTTTATTCGATCGAACAATTATCGATAAAAAATTCATGCCAGCCGATTTGGGAATAATTTTCTACAGTTTGTTTTGAAGCGTAAAGTGAGGAGTAGGGTATAGGGGTAAGGTGTAGGGTATAGGGTGTAGGGTATGGCATACCTTACACCTTACACCTTACACCCTACACCCTACACCCTACTCCCTACTCCTTCCAAAATCTTAATTAACCAAAACTTAAAATTGCTTTAACAGCAACCTATGGATCTTTGAAATTATTTTCGAATAATTAATATTTTATGTATGAATACTATTGATGATTTACTTGCGACGACGGATCATAAAACGATTCTTGAATGGACAAGAAGAAACCAGGGAATACCGATCATGAAATCAAAAAATAAAGAAGGTGTAAAAGAAATAGCAATTGATTTTTCGAATGGAACTGAGAATGATGATGCTGTAGCGGTGACATGGGAGGAATGGCTACGCGTATTCGATAAAAGAAAACTTGTTTTTATGTATGGCGATCATATCAATAATGAACAATCAAGACTATATTATCGGCTTGAATCCAGGCAATCGCTTGTTACTGCCGCGCTGAAACATTCTCCGCAATAAAATTTTCCGCTTTTGCGTCTTTGCGAGAAGATCTGAACCAGGATTTTATACGATTATTCTTATTATGCTGATGTCGAGATCTTATCCATCATCAGTTAAATAAGAATAATCGTATAAAATCCCGGTTCAGACATTTGCACCTCATCAAAACTCTTCATCATAATTCATCTTCGGACTCGACATCTTCACATAATCCACCGAACCGGTTCCATAAAAAACATAATCGAAGCCGATAATTTTTGCTTTCTTGATGTGATCAGTTACTTCGTATGCCAATGCATCGTCGACAAATATTTTTGCTTTGCCGTTTTTTGATTCGATACGGATCTTTACATATTTGCTAAAATCAACACCGAAGGCGGATAGATTTTTTTGTTTGCCAGAAATAAAAAAATCTGTGAATAACAAATCAATATCCGAAACACATCCTTTTATACAAAGTGGAATTCCGATCGCCGTTCCTTCACACAATAAATACACAATTGTTTTTTGACAAATTGCGGTGCCTTCACTAAAATCATTTTTCAGGTAAGTCTCAAAAACAAAATCGTCAGAATATATTTCGCCAAAATCGCGCACGTGCGAGTAAACGGTTATCAACGGATCGTTGCCGAGATGAATATTCCTGCTTTTGATTTTATCGATCGACAAAGAAAATTTTCCATCGACCATCGCATCTTCTTTTTTGAAATAAGCAGGAACTGGTTTTTGCACAACGAGCGGCAGCCAGCCACCGGAAGTAATTAATACATTATGTTCTTTCACGATTTTATGTCCCACGAGTAATTTCGCTTCATAATAATCCGGGTAATAATAAATATTTGTGTGCTGATGTTGATTCTTGCTCACTTTTGTTCTATAAGTAGTATCCCATGATTGTTGAAAAATGATAGAGGAATCCAATGGCGCCTTGGTGGCATCGTAATCGAAAACAACAGAATTTGGTACACCTTCGGTAACAACTTTTTTACTGCTGAAGGCATAATCGGAAGGATTGACATTCTCCCTTTGCCTGGCAAATATGAATTGAATGATGACGATGACAGCAATGATCGACGCCGCGATGGTTAACGCTTTAACTACAAAAGGAGAAATTTTCCGGGGAGACGCCTGCACCGCGTGACCGTTCAAAGGTTTTTCGGCGGGAATGATTTCTTCATGAGTTTCTGTGCTACCGTGCTGTAATTTGAAATCACGCCAGCTTTTGTATCCAACAAATTGAACAAGGGTGTTCAGCGTATGTGTATTCGGAAGGCTATCATACTTCACTTTTCCCCAAATTCTTTTCAAAGTCACGTGACTAATTGCGACGCCCGTCTGTTCCTGAATTTTTTCACTGAGCGCAACAAAATCCTGGTTGGTCCAGTCGTCACTCACGCCCCATCCCGTTTTTGCTTCGATAATTTTTCTGACTTCCCCGATCAGTGCCTCATTGGACTGCATACTACAGGTTTGATTCTGGCAAAATTAAGATTTGAATTGAATCTGTTCTCACTTGTTTCAACTTGTACGAATTTGATAAACCCTGTTAGCGATTAATTCATTATCTCTGGTTCCGTTTTTTCTGCAACTCGTGTACGGAAATGCAATAAGATATTTGTCAATGTTTGGATTGTATAGATTATGAATTGATTTTTCTTGAGGTTGAGCGAATTTTCTTGTGAAGTGTTTGATTTTTTTGAGATGGAGCTTTTCTAAAGTGACTTCTGCGTGGTGGCGTTCTAAAGTAACTTTTCCAAAGTTTTAAACTTTGGAAAAGTTACTTTAGAAAAAATCAGACGCCAAATTGCAGATTTAGCCGCGTATAGGCTAGGTCGTCATTGCAAGACGGGGCTGATCGCAGTCCTGTTCATTTATAAATCAACACACATGGAAAATGATCTCTACAGGGCGATTTTTTTCGCTACCACATGATCGGCTTTCAAAATAAGCGGGAGATGTTGAAGTATAGTGAATGAAGAAGTCAAGGGACAAGAGCACAAGGCACAACGAATAGTCACGTCTTGAACCTTGTATCCTGGTTCTTGTGCCTTCTTCCGTAAATTCATTATTAAAACATGCTCTTAAAAAATACTTTTTACCACCAGTGTCAACTGCTCCAGTTTTTGATTTCTCTTCACAATACAATTTATTCTCGCTCCCACATTTTGCAGAATGGCAGTATATGTTTGAATATTTCCATTGAAATTATTATCCAACGCCATAATGATATCACCTGGCTTCAATCCGGCTTTTTCCGCAGGAGAATTTTTCATGACATCAGCAACTACGATTTGCCCGCTTTCTGTCCAATAAATATGTAACCCGGTATACGAATAATCAAACGGATCACTGAAATGTGAATTGGGAACGAGATAGAATTCTTTCGCATCATAATTCAAAGTAGCGTTGAACCTCCGAAGCAAATCATTTCCGATGAGTCCGCTCAGATTCGGATATGCCATGGTGTTATTCTCGTCATTAAAAATATAAGTCGGCACTCTCCGGAATTTATACGGACCAATTTTTACTTCCTTGAGATAGGTGAGACGCATATCTACGGTTCCACCCAATCCTTCCGCCTGGGTATGTAATATTTTTTTACTGGATTTCAACAACGAACTATCCTTAACAAATTCTTCGGAAAGCAGCATGCACAATCCCGCGCCGGTATCAAAATAAAACCGCGAAGTAACCGCCGATGCGTCTTTTACTTCCGTAACCTGCATCGGAATTCCAACCATCGCAGGGTTGAACAAAAATCCGCCACGCGGATATCGAAAATGTCCTTTTGAATAAATAAATAATTTTGAACTGTCGTAATCGATGTTGACGACAAATCTCGACAGGAAATTATTTCCCAATATCCCATCGATCTTTTCTCCATAAACACTACTAAGAATAGAATAATCGACAACATTGAGGTTTACATGATCTGCAACCAGGTCTCCAAGACGAATGGTTTTGTTTTTTAGAACCTTTGCATTCCTGGCGCCGCCTATTCCCACCAACACCTGGTCGGACGTTTCCGGCAACATATCGTAATGTTTGCTCGTAGCAGAATCAAAAGAAACGCTCGAACTCCCGGTATCGATCAAAAAACTCAGCGAGTCGGGTAAATCATCCATACGGAGTTTTATAATGATAACACCTCCACTAAAAGTTTTGAATGAAACAACACTAACAAGCTTCGACTGACCATGCTTCGTATATTTTTGCGCCCACAAAGGATTCAAGAAAATGAGGAGAATGATGAGGATGAGTAACCTCGCGAATTCTGTCTTTTTCATGGCGAACAATTGTCCCATTAATTTCGACAGATAAGAACGAACAACCTATTCACGGGTTGTACAAGTTGGAACAAGGGAATTTTCGCAGCACGATGAACCGGCCTGGTGGAGTGTGAGGTGTAGGGTATAGGGTATGACATACCTTATACCTTATACCCTACTTATACCATTTTAGTAAGAATAATATGCTTTTGCGATCGGGTTTCCCGTTGTGCCGGTATAAGTAATGGTGCTAACCCTGTTTTGACTATCGAAAGTGTATGTAATATTTTCCGTTTCCACTACATTTCCTAAAACTGTAACAGTTGCCGATTGCACAAGATTATTATCTGGATGTAAAAGATTAAGACCATTACCTGCTATGCCTACTACGGCATTGATCTCATTGCCTGTCGCTGCAATCATGGCCTGGCTTGGCGTTTGACTCGAGAAACTGAATGCTGTTGATGTCAGAAAACCTGATGCAGAATTTCCGGGAATAAGATAAATAGTGATATCCGTTTTTGTAAAATTTCCGTTCGCAACTGTGCAATCGATTTGCGTAACCAACAAAGGCACACCGGATATAACCTGGAAAATCTGCTCTTGCGTCAGGTATCCATCACTGTTATATGTATAGGTTGAGTTGCTATTACTGGTAGTAGATTTTGTATAATCTGTAGTTGTCTGGGTTGAAGTGACCGGACGTTTTCCAGAAGCATCCAGATTGTACGTCGTGTTTACTGTTTGTTGTTGCGCGCTTCCTTTCCAAATTTGTTTTGTTTCCGTTATAGTGGTTGAGGAATAAACTTCGGTAATACTGTCGAGAAGTGTTTGCCCCAACTGGTAATCGTTGCCGATATTGGATATCATTCGATTCTGGCTATCATACGTGTAGTTGTTGATCGTAGAATCGATCGGCCCCGGAGACGCGGAATCATACACTACAAAAGTAAATTTCTTCAGCAACGTTCCCGTTTGTCCATTACCGTTACCATTTCCATTTCCGTTGCCATTATTATTGGAACTTCCGCTGTTTGACTTTGAACAGGAAACGATTAATAAAGCGATGCCAAGAATTACAGTCAAATTTTTTTTCATGTGAACCGGTTTTAATCACAGTTAAATCGTAAGTAATGTGCCGGTGGATGAGAAAAAATCTACAGGTGGGGAAAAAAATTTTGCGAGGGCTCCCTTCATTAAGTGAGAGCGGAGAAACAGCGCGAAGAACGGAGGGTTTAGCGCTCTCCGCGCTGTTTCTCCACTCTCATTTATTCCACCAACACAAATCCCGCCCAGAAAAAAGCCGGATATTTTTTTTGTTGCATCGTTTGTTCCGCCATTTGCAAGGCTTCTGCTGGCGCTTTGCCTTGTAACCAATTATTGTAAAAAAGAGAAAGCAATTCTGCTGTCTGCTTCGCGGGCACTTCCCAAAGGCTGACAAGAAGATGATGCGCCCCCGCCAATTTGAAAGCGCGCTCAAGACCAAGATTTCCTTCATTGCCCGTCACATCACCAAGACCGGTTTCGCAAGCACTCAGTGTAACCAATTCTACATTGTGCAAATCAAGTTGCGCAACTTCATACCCGGTAAGGATTCCATCTTCATGATTTGATTTCGGAATGCCTTTGATCCAATAATAATTTACACCAGAAAATGCAAGTCCACAACGAAAAAGCGGACTGATATCTGCGTTATTCAAAAAAGGATGCTGCAATTTTTTCTGATCACTCAACGGAGCATAAAAACCATGCGTGGAAATATGCAGGATGCCACTGGTACTCGCTGCAGCCTTTTTAAAATTTTCTTCAGTCGCGAATTCATTTTCAAAACTATTTACAGAAACCCGGTAACGATAAAATACTTTTTTGATGCCGGATATCTCGGTGGTATCAAACGATTGTAATGGTCCTTTAGACATATTCTTCGTTTTCGCAACCATTTTCATTTCCTGGGGAACCAATGAACTTGCTGATTGATTGATTGGGTTTGACGTATAATTCGCATTTTCATAATTCATATTTCCCCAGATATTAACTTCTTTCGGTACCGCATATGCGAAGGATGATTGATTTGTTTCCAACAGACTGGTATAACGATGAAGCGTGTATCGATGGAGAAGATAATCCCTGCCATCGTGGACCGCATGCAGAGCGATATTATTTATTAATCCGGCTGAGGAATAATTTATATTTTTTACATGATCCAGGTAATGCTCCATCGGGCGCCATATTAAATTGTACAAGATCTTTGAACCATTGTTTTGAGCATTGTACATTTTTTGCGTGAGCTGTTCCTGGTCGATCCATGCTCCTCTATTATCCTTCATTAAATGCGTCAAAGATTCTTCATCGCATAAATTTATAAAAATGGGGGTTGCTTGTTCCGTTCTGTAGATAAATGCGGCATACATCGGCTTGGAGTTTCCATCCGCTGATTGATAATTGTATCGGACAAACTCAATATTCGCCGAAGAACCATCCTGGTGTGAGAAAAATCTCGCAACAGGTTCGTCACTATCATTAAAAATAGAAGTCCGTGTTTTCGAAGAAATTTCTTTTTCATATTTTTCTCCCAGGTACTCGAGACTATCGGTATTAAAAATACGTTGACTGACTGCCAGTGAATATTGCTTTGCAAGAATCTGCCGGTTTGTTAACCAATCGTGATAGAGATTTTGCATCGCGCTATCCGTTGAATTTCTCACCTTATTTAATATGCGCACCTGGTTATTGAGTATCAGATTTTTTCTTTGCAGTTCCAATTTAAATGCCTCCGCAACCAATTCATCTTTGATCGACTTATCTGAATACATGCAGGTATATAACAAATCAAAAAAACCATCCAGCACTGTTCTGTAATGAAGTTGGCCGGCTTCAGACATCCCCGCGAAATTTCTATCCAGTGTGCGAAACGTCAGGTGGCATAATTTCATCAAGCTATCCGAAGCCTCTTTATATCTTTTCATCCCAATCAAATTTGCGCATAACCCTGCCAGTGATTGCTGTATTTCGAATGATTTTCCAAATCCATTCTGCCTGAGCCTGCCGATCTGCTCACGAAATAAAGAATCCGCTTTACGATATTGCTTCGTTTTTGAATACAACATGCCAAGGTTTATCAAATTGATTTCATATTCCTCGGGTTGCACGGGTAGCGTATCTGCGATCAGTTTAAAATCCTGGTACAAACGAATCGCCTCACGAAAATTATTCCGTTGTTGATAGATATGTGCTTTCTCCTGTAACAACTTAGCATAAGTCGCGCTTTTTTTTGTGAGAGCAAGACTATCCTCCGCCTGAGCGCATCTTGCCAATGCACTGTCGAGATAATTACAATTCGCATAAGCATCAGCCAGGTTTAGTACAACCGCTACGTAGTCACTGCCATTCACACCCGATTGAGGAGTTTTCTCAACCGCCTCCGACTTCTGCATATACTGAAGTGCCTTTTTTGCATTTCCTGTTTGTGCATAGATAGCCGAAACATTATTATAAATGGATCCAAGTAAATAATAAACAAACCCTGATTTGGGCATCGTATCAAGTATTTCCTTCATTTGCAGGTTCAATGATTCCGCTTTTGCATATTCACCTTTGAAAAGATATATCGAAGCAAGACAAATAGTAGCTTGTGCATACGTGGGAATCTCATTCGCCTCACGGTAATGTGCAGCCGATTTTATCAAATAAGGCTCCGCTTCCGCATTGGCGCCGACAGCATAACAAGTAACTCCATAATAAAAAACAGAATTCTTGTACCGGAAACAGGCAGTATCACCGATCGCCACAAAAATATCTACACCTCGTTTCAAATAATCATACGCTTTTCTGTCGTCACCCATTGCAGCATACAGGTAGCCGAGATAATAAGCGCTCGCCACCGCATACCCATGGCTCATCTCGCCAAATTCTTTTTTGGAGACAGATGCTAGTTCATTCCCATAAAAAATCGCAGAGTCCCATCTGGACTCGCCTGCAGTTGCCACCCATCGATTGCAGTCGCGGTAAATAATCGAATCCGATGGCGAATTGGGAAAATCAAACTGTGCAATGGCCTGATCTATCAAAGACAAAAACAGTCCCGACAAGAGTAGCCGTATGCAAATCCTTTTGTTCATGTTCTTTGAAGGATGAAGGTTTGATAAATCAGAATTTACAAATAAAAATTTTTAGCGATGTAGATTTTTTTTGTTTTTGCGGAACTATTAATAAGATATGGACTCATGTGCCATCAAATTTAATATTTTATAGAACAAGTAAAACAGTTTAAAAATTCGGAAATATTTCGCGCAGAGTACGCAGAGGCGCTCTCCTCTGCGTACTCCTTTTCTTTGCGTGCTCTGCGCGAAACCGGCGTCAAATACTATTTTCCCCGTAAATTTTATTTAATTTACTGGGCACTTTAACACAGGCAATAATCGATGACTGAAACAGGATGCAGTTATTATTTTTTAAGCACTACTGCTATAGACATATGGCAAAAAAAGGATATTGAAGGGCAGAACAGGATGTTTGCCTGCCTATATGAAAACCATAAAGAAAATTATTTTCGTCGCGTTATTTTTAAAAATAGTGTTGTTCCGGAATACAAGTTCCGCGAATTTGCAGAGAACGCTTTTTTGAAAGCCTGGGAATCGTTCAACGAAAATGGCAAGGCAGGTAAAATTAATTTCTCGAATCCTGATTACGTCGGCTTCTTTTTTATCATCTTCAAAAGAACATATCTTAAAATTATCGGGAAAGAATTATTGCGGACTAACGCGGAAAAAGAATTTGGGATGAACCAACATTCCTCCGAGGAAAACGATTTAGAGTTAAAAAAAAATGACTTTTTCTCTCCGAAAATGCAGATGGTATTGAATAAGATGAGCGAAAATTGCAAACAGTTGCTGATATGGCGACATATCGAAGGGCTCAGTCACGATGAGATTGCAAAAAGAAAAGAAATCAACAGATCATCTTCCATAAAAATCATAAGTCGCTGCGGAAAGCGTTTTTTTGATATCTGGAAAAACCATTTGAACTAAGTTGAAGATCGTTATGGATAAATTCGAAGAGCTCCATATAAAAATTGCCAACTACCTGGACAACCTGATGAGCCCATCGGAGGAAGAATCTTTTATGCAGGAATTAAGTACCGATACCGATCTGCGAAAATTATATGAAGACGAATTGATGTTGCGGGCAATCTTTCAGCAAGGCGAAATAAAATCTGAACAGCAGGTGAAAGTCGCGCCGGTTTTATTATTGTGGAGAAAATATAAGATCGCTGCAATTTTCCTGCTCACAATTATTTCCGCATCTGTTTTATATCTTATTTTAAACAAGAAAAATAAAGAGCAGGAAAAAGCTGTTACCGACAACACTGTAAAAAAACAAACTCCAATAAATGATTCTATCACCAAAGAACAAAAGCCGTCTGAATTAACTCAAAACATTGCTGGAACGGCTTTCAATGAATTTTATAAATCGTATTCGAGCGAATCAGATCCCGTGGAGATTAGTAATTATTACAATAACTACAAAGAACATAAATATGATTTGGTGATTGCAGCGAAAGAATCCGATTATCAAACAATGGGTATTGATGACAAAAATGAATTACTGAAACAGTACATGCATTTATACAAGGGACTTAGCTGGCTGGAAAAAAACGAACCCGCCAAAGCAGTTCAACAATTTGATTCCGTATCGTCGTCCCCAAAAAATAAAACAGTTTTTTTTGAAGCCCAGTGGTACTCGGTGCTGGCATTCTTGAAGAATAATAATATCACTAAAGCATCTGAGGTAACAAAAAAAATTATTCAGACAAATTCTCCGCATAAAAGAGCCGCTATTGCACTGTTGAAGCAAATGAATCTCTAGGCCCTCACCCCTGCCCCTCTCCTGAAGGAGAGGGGTGAGGCCTGTCGAGCAATTGAGTTCCCAGAAAAAATTAAATCACCATAATTATTTGCGATGCCTATGTGCACCTATGTGTCTATGTGCCT
>JAFDYD010000060.1 GCA_018267615.1 Bacteroidota bacterium
AGGCGGATTCTCGTCCCAACTGCGACAAAGCCCTGCAGCCTGCTATAGATATGCTCTCTAGCGGCTGTTTAAATTAAATCTAATTCTTTTTTCAACCAAGCAACATTAACTTGAGGATGATTAGGGTTTAAATTTTTTCTCTCAAAATCTAGCAATAAAGCATCAAGTCGCTCCCGATCAAGCTCAAGATTACTCTTTGCGGCTTCTCTAGGTGTTAGACCCTTTAATATAGGTAAAGCTTCATCTAGCCAGTTTATATAATGTTCTTTTAATTGTTTCTCAATAATCTTTTTTACTTCTGCTTCAGGTATCTCGGCATCTAACGGCTTTTTCGATTTTTTTTCTTGGCGCTTCATTTCTTGCTTAAGAGTGCTTTGTTTCATTTTTATAAATTGTGCTTTTTCACCTAGACGTTTTGCTATTTCTTTTTCAGCCTTGTTGGCACGATTTAAAGAATTCACTTTTATTGTGAGCTTATTGGATTCAATTTTAATATCACCCCAAATAGTATTTTTACCTCGTTTTATCCAAGGCAATTCAATACATTTAATTTGCCCTGTTTTTTTGTCTTGTTTTGCACCTACCAAAAATTCATTAATATCTTTAGAAAGTGTCATTGGAAGCAATGCCTGAGATGCTTCTTCAACACTACAACCTAAAGAAAATTGTAATGTACAAAAAATTAGTGGATCCCCATCACTATTAGAAACCTCAGGCAATATTGGATTAAGTAATTCCTCACACATATTAAAAAACAATAATCGAATGGGATCTGCTAACTCGCCTGTAAGTTTTTCCGGAGTAAGCTCTCCTTCTTGTGCAATTAATTTTTCACGTATTTCAAGTAAATCTGCATGTAATTGAGAAGGGAATCTCATCGGGAACATACCAACACAAATAGATTGACTTTCCATGGTAAGCACACGATTAAAAACAACATCTCCAGGCTGCAGTATATTAGATCCTTGTAACTCTTTAACAGTAACTATATTTTTTAATAAGATATCTTTTAAGGTAATACTTTCATTAGGTACTACATTTAATACCACATAAAAACTATAATATGTCTGGCATATTTTTCGGATAAATTCTTTTTCATAATTTGTTAATAAGTGCCCTTTTTTTTGCAAAAATTGTAATGCTATTGGAAATCCCTCTTCAATTTCAATGTCTCCCAGGGATTCGAGTGCATCTGGTTTCCAATCAAAAAGCATCCAAGCAGAAATAAGTTGCTGCGCTACACCGTCATACCACCCTTGTGGAAAATTCTCATGCTCTAACCAAAAATCTTCCCATGCAAATGCTAATAAATCTTCTGCAACAGAGGCCACATAAGGCAGGAGAATACCATCAACTAATTTGCCTTCTGTTTCACGCAATTTTTGCCAACCTTTATCTGCAACAATAATTCTACCTTCTGATATACAGCATTTTTTAAATTTTTTTCCACTGCCGCAAAAGCAGGGATCATTCCGATTCATTTTGACGTTCATTATAGTTTTCTCAAATTTTCATTAAAAACTTCTTCGGGTGTTTTATACCCAAGGCACTTCATGGGCCTTCGATTAATCGTTTTAACAAGATCATTTATTTCTTTTTGTGTCATTTCATTTAAAGGTGTACTTCGAGGCAATTCAATCCTTAATGTTCCATTTCCATTCTCAACAGTTCCTTTTTGCCATGATTTATAGGGGTCACAGAAAAATGTTTTAATACCTAATTCTTTCACCAAAGCTAAATGTGCATAAAACTCAGGACCGTTATCAAGCGTTAATGAAAGAATACTTTTCATTTTATCTCCAGAAAAATATTCTAAAATGCGTCTGGATGTTTCTTCTGCATGTCGACTAGGGTTAATGATTGCCACAATATATCGACTCATGCGCTCACGCAAGGTAATTAAATTTGAAGTTGTCCCACGGCTGAACATCATCAAATCACCCTCCCAATGCCCAAACTCTTGGCGCAGGCCAATTATGTTGGGTCTTTCCGCAATAGAGACTCTTTCTGGTATAGTAATGCGTGATTTACGCGTGCCTCGGGGTGATCGCAGAAAGCGCTTCTTACGGAGATAGGAATAATACCGATTCCGCTTACCAAAATCACTATAAATCCAACGATAAATAGTTTCATGGCTTATTAGTGAAACTCCCTTATTGTCTCGTTTTAATCGACCACAAATTTGCTCGGGAGACCAGCCTTTTTTGAGATGATGAATGACAAGATGTGATAATTCGCTATTTTCATTTAATTTTAAAGAACGCATTTTTCTTTCTTTGACTCGTCTTTCTGCAACGATGGGCAGAGCAATAAAAATGCACTATTCTACCTCCTTTGTCGCACTTAGGTTAGAACCCACGAAATTTGAAACGATCTAATCCTAAATAATGCCCCCCCTTATTTATTGAAGACCCAGACCAGTGTTTCCTCCGCAAGACAGTTTAGTATTCCGCGCTCCAAACAGGACATCCTTGTCCTAGACGATGCCATCCATGGCATCGAGTCGCCCTCCATACTAAACTGTCTTGCGGAGAAAACGCTGGAGACAATGACATTATTGGAAAATCTCAACAAATCGATGATAATAATACTTCACTCAAGCGAAAAGGAGCAGAGAAAGCATGGATTCAAAGCATTCAACTTTATTTCAACCATTCAATTTACGCGGTCAACTCTTGCGTAATCGATTTGTCATGGCGCCATTAACCCGTAATCGTGCAGTCCATGGCACAGATGCACCACAGCAAATGAATGTAGACTATTATGCTCAGCGCGCAAGTGATGCGGGTTTGATTATCACTGAAGCTTCGCAGATTTCTCCTACCGCTAAAGGCTATGCGTGGACACCCGGTATTTATTCAGAAAAGCAAATTGCGGGATGGAAATTAGTGACAGATGCGGCGCATGCAAAAGGAGGCTTCATTTATTTGCAGCTTTGGCATGTTGGTCGAATTTCTCATCCAACTTTGCAACCCCAGGGCGCACTTCCTGTTGCACCCTCTCCTATTGCACCTGTTAAGCAACGAACCTTTATAGAAACAGGGCAATTTGCTGAAATTGGCATGCCTCGCGCATTAACATTGAATGAAATTCCTCAAATCATTGATGATTATCGTCAAGCGACACACAACGCAATTAAAGCAGGGTTTGATGGTGTTGAAATTCATGCAGCGAATGGTTATTTGATACAACAGTTTTTAAGCGATCATAGCAATCAACGTGAAGATGAGTATGGTGGTTCCATTCAAAATCGATTACGTTTTGCAATTGAGGTGACGGAAGCTGTGATCGCTGAAATAGGAGCGGCTCGCACCGGCATTCGAATTTCACCCGTTTCTCCTGCGAATGATGCATTGGATTCAAATCCAACGGATGTTTATTTTCCTCTGATAAAAAAACTCAATGAATTACAGCTTGCTTATGTGCATGTTGTGGAAGGTGCAACCGGAGGTCCCAGAGAATTTCACGGTTTTGATTTTAAGGCACTTCGTCGTGAATTTCATGGAGCATGGATGGTGAACAATGGGTATGATTTAAAACTTGCGACTGAAGCGGTGGAAAGCGGTTATGCGGATCTTGTTGCGTTTGGTAAATTATATCTGGCTAATCCTGATTTAGCTGAACGATTTAAACGTGGGTCCAGTTTGAATAAACCGGATGTTGCTACATTTTATGGTGGTGGGACAAAAGGTTATACTGACTATCCATTTTTAGGTTGATTACGTTTTCTTGCGATTCTGTTAATAGACAAGGAAATGAGTTTTTTAGCGGAATGGCGAGTAAGTAGATGGTTGGATTTAACATCCCCCCTTCCTGGCCTTCCCCCTGCAGGCTGACGAAT
>JAFDYD010000006.1 GCA_018267615.1 Bacteroidota bacterium
CCTATTCCAAAAACATAGAGCCATTTATCGTTTTGTGTTTGTATAAAACGAATAATGCTGTAAGCCATCAGCGCCCAGAAAAATGTATCAAGACAATTTGGCTGAAATAAAAAGAACAACAGCATATAACCATCTATTACAAATTACAGCCAGCCAAGTATCAGCGCAAAAGTTTTCCCACCCAGTGAAGTAATGATATTGGCCACCATTAAAAAAGTGAGCATTCCAAAAATATCCGGCCATATCTTTATCCAGAACATACTGCCGCCAAAAAAGTTGGTAAGCCATGCAAATACACTCAGCAATGGCGGCACTTCCATAAAACCCCATGCCATGTGCCTGCCTTCGGCTAAGTACAGCAATTCATCGCGGTGAGGCTCATAAATGGCGGCTTGTAAAAAAAATGGCAGCGCGAACTTGATAACAGCAAGAAAATATAAAAGCCTGTTGTATTTCTGCATGTAATTCTTTAGAGAAAGGTACGACAGGCTTTTAAATAAACCCGCCGGGCCTCATGGCCCGGAACATTATTGATTATAGCAATTGCAGCGCCTGTTTTATTCTGCGGATCGTTTCATCTTTACCAACCATTGCGGCAATATCAAAAACGCCCGGGCCAAATTTTCCGCCAACAAGCATGATGCGGAATGGCAACAGCACATCGCCGGGCTTTATTTCGTTTACTGCCGCAAGCTCCTTAAACTCTTTTTCCAGGGCATCGTGCTGCCATGAATTCATCAATGAATAAGCTCGAATGAGCTCGATAAAGAACAGGTTCTTTTTTTCGTCCCACTTTGGCTTGATGACAGCAATGTCAATGTTTTCAGGGGCCTTGAAAAAGAAAGAAGCCTGCTGAACAAAATCTGTGAGAAAGGTGCACCTGTCTTTGACCAGTTCCAGGGCTCTGGAAAATTTAGTTTCATTATCAATGTATATTCCGGCATCGGTAAACAAGTTCTTTACCAATGGCTGATAGCTGTCCACTGCCGAACGTTTTATCCATTCATGATTGAACCATTTTGCTTTTTCGTAGTTGAATTTTGCCCCTCCCTTATGTACGCGTTCTATCGAAAATTTTGCGACCAGTTCGTGCAAAGAAAAAATTTCCTGCTCGGTCCCATCATTCCATCCGATCAGGGCAAGCATGTTAATGAACGCTTCGGGCAAAAATCCCCTTTCTTTGAAGCCGGTTGTTTTTTCATTCGTTCTCGGGTCTGTCCAGTCCATTGCAAAAACAGGAAAGCCGAGCCTTTCGCCATCGCGCTTGCTTAGTTTGCCATTGCCATCTGGTTTTAATATCAATGGGAGATGTGCCCATTGTGGCATGTTTTCTTCTCCGAACAAATATTTCCATAACAAAATATGAACGGGCGCTGAAGGCAACCATTCTTCTCCACGAAATGCATGAGAGATCTGCATAAGGCAATCATCCACAACAACAGCAAGGTGATAAGTCGGCATACCATCTGCTTTCAGCAAAACTTTATCATCAACCTGTGAGGTGTTGAAAGAAACTTCCCCACGGATCATGTCGGTAAATTTCACTTCTTCATTGGAAGGCACTTTTATTCTTATGACATGTGGGGCATTTTCACTGAGCAGCTTTTTAACATGGCTTTCATTAAGCGATAAAGAATTTTTCATTTCACCTCTTGACGAGATATTGTATTGGAAATTTGGAGCCGTTTTTCTTTTTGCTTCCAGTTCTTCCGGTGCGTCAAAAGCATAATAAGCCTAACCCTTTTGCACCAATTGTTCAGCATACCTGCGATAAATTTCTTTGCGCTCGCTTTGCCTGTATGGGCCAAAACTGCCCTTGTGCCTTGGGCTTTCATCAGGCTCTAATCCGCACCAGCTCAGGGTGTCGAAAATGTATGCGCCAGCACCGGGAACATATCGGCTTTGGTCGGTGTCCTCAATCCTTAAAACAAAATCGCCGCCATGTTGGCGGGCAAACAAATAATTGTACAATACCGTGCGAACGCCTCCTATATGCAGCCCGCCGGTTGGGCTGGGGGCAAAACGTACCCTCACTTTTTTGCTCATGCCGCAAATATACAGGTTTTGATAAGCAGCAGGAGAGGGCTACCATTGTCGGTTTTATTTTATTACATTTGATGCACTGGTTATTGATGAAGTTTTTATTTTCTATATTGTTTGCATTAAGCGCCAATGCTGCGCTCTCCCAGCTTACTTACGAAACGCTGTTTGTAGATTATGACAGCGCCCTTCTTTATAAAAACCTAAAGATTATCCCTATAAGACAAAAAGACAATGGCTATGGAGGGATAATTGGCATCCCTAAAGTGATGTCGCTGAGCGATGCGATCAAAAAGGGGATTGCAAAAATTACAGAAAGAGGGACAGCCTCCACCGAAAACGTGCATTGGCTGCGGATCAATAACAACTCTGATAGCGCCATATACGTAGGCTCCGGGGAAATCATTTCAGGAGGCAGGCAGGACAGGATGGTTATGCATGATACGATTCTGCGGCCATCGAACAAGGACCAATATATTCCTGTAATGTGCGTGGAAGAAGACAGGTGGAGCGACAAAGAAGAGCCATTCGAATACAGGGGATTTGCCAACAGCCATTTAAGAAAAGTGCTTGACAGCTCAAAAAACCAGGTGCAGATATGGCGGGAGATCGATTACCAGTTGGAACGCGGGCATGTCAACAGCAAATCAATGGCTTATTTGTCTCAAAGAGAACCGAAAGGAGAAAGCAAAAGAGAAAAAAGGAGAAGAGAAAAACAGCATGAACAGGTTCATTTAGGCGATGACTATTTTAATTATTTCATTCAAAAATTCAAAAATGCAGACACTTCTGTGGTTGGGATCGTTTGCGTTTCAGACAGCGCCATCTTAGGCTGTGATATTTTTGCAGCGGTAAATTTGTTTAATGGTCAATTGCCGGCGCTGTTGCGGGGATATATTGATGAAGCGCTTTTGTTTGGAGGGCCGGTCAGGTTGCCTAATGATAAAGTGATGAAGTATATGGACAAGATACTGACCGATAAAAAAAGCCAGGAAGAATTTGTTAGCAGGCATGGGAAGATTTTTAAAGAAGGAAAGGAAATTATACATATCTACACCTACTGATTTCCGGCCTGGTGTACCGAAATTTGCAGCATGTTCTATTTGGTCAAAACCCCTTGGCTCCTGAAAAGGATCTATTCTTCATGTGTTTGGGATATGCCTTCGCAGGGAAAAAAAATGTACCTCAGTTTTGATGACGGGCCGCACCCCGAAGCAACCCCTTTCGTTCTTGATGAGCTGAAGAAGCAAAATGCAAAAGCAACTTTTTTTTGCATAGGAAAAAATGTAGCTCAATATCCTGAAGTGTACAAAAGGATCCTGGAAGAAGGCCACCGTGTGGGCAATCACACGCATGATCATTTGAATGGGTGGAGGGTGAGCGATGAAGAATATATTAATAACATAGCCCGGGCAAAAAAATACATCGACTCCAATCTTTTTCGCCCGCCTTATGGCCGCATAAAGCGTTTCCAGGTTTCATGTTTGCAAAAAGCAGGGTTCAAAATAATTATGTGGGATGTGTTAAGCGCTGATTTCGATAAAAAAATTTCTGCCCGTCAATGCGCAAAGAATGTCTTGAAAAATGCAAAAAAAAATTCCATTATTGTTTTTCATGACAGCGAAAAAGCATTTCACAGGATGAAAGTTGCCTTGACGCAAACTTTATTTTTTTTTAAAGAGAATGGGTTTGAATTTGAAGTGATCAGCTAAGCAATTGCCGCTCCTTCTGAAAAATTTTCGACAAAAACAATAACGAACTGGCCTTAAATGAATTGGGCCTGGGTAGACACCCTGGCCCGTTTTTAATCCGTACCCTATGAAAACTGATTTAAAGGTAGAACATTTTTTGATTCGTGCAAAGTAATTTACGAGATGACCCCGTGCCGTAGCCTGATCTATAAGTTTTTACTTATTCAAATGGATGTTAATTTTTGTTTGTGTGGCGAACAAAAAATTATAAAATGGGCATCAAAAAGTAATCCTGATGCGAGCTCTTTTCTGATTTTGTTATGAGATTATTGCAGAATTTTGCAACCAGTTTAAAGAAACCATTGCGATGATTTTTATAGACACTCACTGCCATTTGTATCTTGAAGATTTTGCCGAGGATATTGTTGAGATCCTGCAAAAAGCGGATAATGAAGGAGTTAAAAAATTTTACCTGCCGGCAATCGACAGCGCAACCATGCCCGCTCTATTGGGTTTGGTGAAGCGGTTTCCCGGCAAATGTATAGCCATGGCGGGATTGCATCCTTGTTCCGTGAAGGCGAATTATAAAGAAGAATTGAAATTGGTGGAGAAATCGCTGGCTTCCGGAAACTTTGCTGCGGTTGGTGAAATCGGACTGGATTTTTATTGGGACAGAACTTTTGAAAAAGATCAATATGAGGCCATGAATATGCAGATTGAATGGGCCATTCAATACAATCTGCCGATTGTTATTCATTCCCGCGAATCTATCGAGCAAACGATAAGCGTTGTTCGGGAAAAGCAAGATGGAAATTTAAAAGGGGTCTTTCATTGTTTCACAGAAAATTATGAATATGCGAAACAAATTATTGACCTGGGATTTTATATGGGTATCGGTGGCGTGATCACTTTTAAAAATTCTAAATTACCAGAGGTGGTCAGCCGGATCGGACTTGATCATATTGTGCTTGAAACGGATGCACCTTACCTGACACCCGCTCCTTTTCGCGGTAAAAGAAATGAGAGCAGTTATATAAAATATATCGCGGAAAAATTGGCGGCAGTGATGTCGATCAGCAAAGAAGAAGTAGCACGCATCACCACTGCAAATGCTGAAAAAATATTCGGACGCTAAGGGTCGAAATTGTATTTTTGCGGCCCGCTGAACCGGCGGGAAATTTTGGAGAGATGTCCGAGTGGTTGAAGGAGCACGCCTGGAAAGTGTGTATACTCGAAAGGGTATCGCGGGTTCGAATCCCGCTCTCTCCGCAGCGATTTATAACAGATCTATTTTCGTTATCAATTCTCTCCAGCCTACTGCCTTTATTACTTTATCAGACGATTTTGTTTGATCACAATCTTCATTAAAATGATAAATCTTTATTCCGTAATAAAAGACAATAATGTATTTTCTAAAATGGAAGTGAACGAATTATTGTTTGTTGAATACACCTGCATGGCCGAAGATACCCGATTCGGTATCTGGTCCAACAACAATTATTTTGCATTTATATCTTCCGGTAAGAAAATATGGAGGACCACTTATCATTCTTATGAAGTGAATGAAAGTGATATCATTTTTGTGAAGAAGGGAGCGAACCTTGCGCACCAATTTTTTGACAGCGAGTTTTGCGCCATTTTTATTTTTATTCCAGACGATTTTATCAAAACATTTCTGCAAAAAAATAATGGCTTGTTGCGGGTTGATCAAAAGGATCTTTCTACGCAGGATGCTGTCATACGGGTAGCACAAGATGAATTGCTTGAAAGCTATTATCATTCCATCCGGTCTTATTTGTCATTGTCGCAAAAGCCGGATGAAAAACTTTTGCTTCTCAAATTTGAAGAGTTGCTTTTAAGTCTTTTCTCCAACAAAAAGCACCAGGCCCTGACTGATTATTTTATTTCTCTTTGTCAGAATAGTGTCTATCATATGAGATGTGTGATGGAAGAAAATTTTTCGTACAATCTCAAACTCGAAAATTATGCGCAGTTGTGTCATATGAGTATTTCTACTTTTAAGAAAACTTTTAAGGAGTATTATCATACCACACCCGCATCCTGGTTAAAAAGCAGGAAGCTGCATCTTGCACATCAAAAAATAATTTCTACCGAATTACATATCAATCAAATTTCTTTCGAATGTGGATTTGAAGATGTGTCTCATTTTATCAGGGTATTTAAACAGAAGTATCATCTTACTCCACATCAATATCGACAGCATTATTCTTGCGAATCCCTTATGGAAGCGTAAACCTTGTAGTCTATTTTTCTGACTGTTTAGTCTATCCTCTTATTCCTGACTGCGTTTAAATTTGCTGCATATTTCATACCATCAAAAAAGAAAATAACATGAAAAATGCGGAAGCAGTATTAGCAGTAAAATTCAAGTCAACGTATAGCGAAGAAGCATTGATGAAAATTTGTGAAGAAGACCTGGAGCATTTCAGAGCCGTGCCGGGCCTTCTTCAAAAATATTATTTAGCTGAAGAATCTTCAGGAGCTATTAGTGGCATCTATATTTTTGAAACGAGGGACGACAGGACATCATTCTGGACCTCCGAACTTGCCAAGCATATCCCGACCAGGTATGGTGTGATTTCTGAAACGCTTCGTGTTGAGCAATATGATATGGCGATTGTATTGAATGATGTGGTGTTGGCGTGATGGATGCAGACTTTTGTAGGTAAAATGAAACTTAGCGATTTTGCAGATCAGTGTGTATGTTTAGCAGAATCCATCGCAAGATTTCATGATCACTGACCGAAGAGTCCCGCAATTACGCCGTGGGACTTCTAAGTACGCATGGCGGTGACTCCTCGGGGACGGAAACGTAAAAAATAGAAGGGAAAAAGAAGCGGAAAAAATTATGGAAAAGATGCAAAACAAAAGAATGGTTATTAATCAGAATGAAGAAATCACATTGAGTGATGTTTCAAAAAATATACTGGATCATCATTTAAGTTCTTTTCTTGATAGCGATTTGCAGGCTGTGATGTCTGACTATACGAATGAATCTATTCTCATTACGCAAGCCGCGACTTATGTAGGTCTCCAAGAGATAGAAACTTTTTTTGTCAATCTTTTGGATCATTTTCCAAAACAGCAATCAAGTTTTGAATTATATCAAATGGTTGTTAAAGGCGAATTGGGATATATTGTTTGGAAAGCAAAAACGCCGAGCCTTGATGTGTTGCTGGGTTCGGATACTTTTATCATAAAAGATCGTAAGATATACCAGCAGACTTTTGTAGGTAAGATGAAATTTATTGATTGAGGTTTTGTCGGATATTTTCGCGTAAAGACGCAAAGAATATACAGCTTTGCTGTTTTTTCTTTGCGTCTTTGTGCGATATATAATCTCTATCCTTTAAACAATAGCGGAAAAAATTGTCCCTCCATTTTTTTTCCTTTTGGAATTGCAGGTACTCCATTCAACAAAGGTTCGTTACTATCTGAATACACGCCATCGGCAAAAGCATTTATTACAAAGGCCCTGCGCGGGTTTGCGCTTTTATTTTCACCCGAACCGTGTAAGGTTAGGGGATGATGAAAGATGGCTTCACCTGCTTTTGTTTCAATAGGTATAGGATGAAATTCTTTTTGTTGTTGCGGAGTCAAATAATCCATGATGCCCATCAGGTTGCCTGCGAGATCGGGTTTGTCGAGCAATCCCCAGCGAAAGCTGCCGGGAACGTATTGCAAACATCCATTTTCAATGGTAGAATCATCGAGGCCGCACCAGCAGGTAAGGTGCGCCACGGGTTTTGTGCGCGTCCAGTAGGAATAGTCCTGGTGCCATGCAACAACGCCGCCTTTTTTTGCTGGTTTGTAAAATAATTGATCGTGCCAGAAACGCACGGGCGCGTCACCAAGCAATTGACTAGCTGCCACGAGGAAACGCGGGTTCCATAACACATCATGAAAAGCAGGTGTAATACGCCATGCACCCAGTGCATGAAATAAAATTGTATTTGGATCCGAGGATTCGTTGCTGTGAAATTCGTAGAACAAATCATGGCGGGGATGATTTGGATCGGCGAGCTCCGTCAATTCGTTGCGCAGCTTTTCGATTTGGCTTTCATCGAGCATTTTAATACCGGCGAGATAACCGTTCTCTTTAAAAAAATTGACTTGTTCTTCACTGAGTTTATATTGTTGCCATTCTTCTTTGTTTGCGGGCCATGAAAAAATATTGCTTACCAGTTTATGAATTGTGCTGAGGTCTGTTATTTTCATGGCAAATTTTTTTGCGTGTATGAATAGTTCAACAGGGAGGTTACCAAATTTAGAAAGATATTCTTGAAATGTAACCAGCATTTGTTTTGGTGGAACGCAAAAATTGCAACGCGGAAAACGTGGGACCGAATACGTATAACAATTTGAATTTTGTGGGCGGTCATTGTCATGCAGTTTGCGCTCGTCAGATTTTTTTTGCTATTTTAGTTATTCCGATGATCAAGAAAGAAAATATATCGAAGTGGTTTACGAAGGGTAAAATTATTTTTGCTTCAATTGCAGCAATCATCACATTTTCCATTACACTGTATAATCAATTTAAAAGCGCAAAGAAAACAGAAATATCAGGTTTTGTATCGTCTGCGAAAGAGACCGTTGTTCCGGTCGATGCAATTGTGAAAATCATCAGTCCAGTGCAAAGTGAGACTCAAACTGACGCGCAGGGTAAATTTAGGTTTAAACTTGAAAATCTGCAAAGCGATACTTTTTTGTTGCTAATACAAAATAAAAAGACAAACACGGAGATCAAACAAAATGAATATGTAGATGCGGGTAATGGCAGAAAGGATATTCTCGTACTTTTTAACCCCGGTGTGAATGACGGAAGGATTTATTATCAGTTGGGAAAGAGCAATGCATCGAGCCCCTTATTTAGAGCACCGGAAATTGTGAATTCATTTAAGAAAGCGTTTCATATCAAAAGGAGACATTGAAATTATAACGGAAGTGGGTATGCGCAATACAACTAAATTAAAACAGATTTTATTGAAGTATAACCTGGATTTATCGATGGAGGAAGAAGACCTTATGAAGATGGTATTGATCGATAAAGTAAGCGGGCGCATGCAATCCTTTGAGCATAGTTCGTACAGTCAGCTTATCAGCAAGGGATATGGATACATGTTGAAAGAGTTAAAAAAGGATCTCAGGAAATCTGGTTGAATTTGGTGAAAGGCTGTTGGTACCTATTCGCTCATCCCTGATACAAAAATTTTCTATGATAGCCAAGATGAAATAACGTATATATCTTCTTTTTAAAACGGTTCAGATCCTCGTTAAAATACTTTACGCATTGAATTCAGCAGGTAATAAATTTATGTTTGTAAAATGTAGCGGAACTGCATTATTCGCGGAGCCTATGATTAAAATTACCGTTCCAAAAAATTACTTTTGATTTTTGGGTTTTGCTTTTGATTTTGCGCCAGAAGGTTTGTGCGATTTCAGTTTGTGAATGGGAGCCGGTTCTTTTTCGGCTGCCTGCGTAGTAGTTACTTCCTGGCTAACCCAAGAAGTAGGCATCAATAATTTTCTTACATCTATTTGGAGAAATTCTGCAATTCTGAACAGATCCTGGATGGAGGGCTGATTTGTGTTGGTGCAACAATCAGATACTGTTGAAGCATGAACTTGCATGTGCGTGGCGAGATCAGCATTTTGTTTTCCTGCTTCAGCTAATTCGGCTTTTATCCTGTTGTATTTTTTTCCTTTACTGATCTGGTTCATCTGCGGCTTCTGTTGACAGCAAATATAAAATCATGCAATCAATTGATTTTTAGTCCGTTGTAGTCATAAAGAGTGATTAAATAGCTTTTAAGAATTAAATATTTGTCATTATGAATATTTATTCTAATTTTGAAATTGAAGTTTATTTTCAGGTAAATAATTTTAAAAACCGGATATAAGCAGATCAACAGTTAGTGATTTCTTGTCGGCAACTACAAAAGAGAACCTGATCTTTGAAAAAAATCTAATTACTGTGGATATAAATTCTTTATTTTTTTTAGGAAATTAATTTTCCTTGTGTATATTCGTAAGATAAGTGTTTTTATGTATCCGTGCGTATAAATTTGTTGTATTTCCCCTACGCCCAACAAACACTTCAACCTTATTCAGTAATTGTTTTAATGTCCAGTATTCTCTCTTTGTGTTTTCTCAATAGTATTGTTGATTGCCATGATTTTTTTTCAGAAATAACCTGGAAGTAACCGTAGTATATAACCATTAACCGCTTTACTCAAGATGACTATCGACCGTATGGACAACGATATCTGGATGCATAAATTCAAAAATGGGGATGAATCGACATTGAAAGATGCGTTTGAATTTTATGGCGGCCCATTGTTTTTTTACGCAAGAAATATTGTTGAAGATAAAGAAGAGGCAGAGGACATCGTTGCTGAATCTTTTATTAAACTATGGCGCCAGCGTGTAACTTTTGTTGAGCAAAAGAATATAAAGGCATATTTATATGTGATTACAAAAAATGCATGCCTCAACTATCTCAAACATAAAAAAAGAAAAGCTTCATCGCATAAAGAGATCATGTACCTTGAAACAGAAGGACATGAGGAAGTGATGAATCGAATTCTTCATAGCGAGCTGGTAAAAATTGTATCCGATGAAATTGAAAAGTTACCGGAGCTCGCAAAAAAAATCTTCAAGCTGACCTTTGTAGAAGGACTAAAACCCGATGAAATAGCACTTCAGCTAAGCATGCCAACGCAGAATGTCCGGAATAACAAAAGCCGGGCACTTGAATTGTTGCGCAACTCACTTGCAAAAAAAGATTTTATGGTTAGCATGGTTTTACTGGAAATCGTTTGCATGGCAATTTCCCAGTAAAATTCCTTCTTTTACAAATTAACTTTCATTTGATGGGCGGAATCATTAATATGATGATATTGTTTGCCATCAAAAATATTTTTTTTGTCTTTGACCAGTTAAACGCCCCGCTCGGTTGTTTTATTTAAATAGACGAGGGGATGATATTCAACATTAATAATTTAACCAAGCAGAAAATGTTTTTACCAGAAAACATCCACCGGATTGCTCCCCTTATTTTGAAATATTTGCGTGATGAACTGAATGATGAGGAAGAAGTTCGATTGAATGAATGGGCATCCGAATCAGAGAGAAATCGTGTGTTCCTGAGAAATATTTCGGAAGAAAAAATTTTAAAAATTGTCGCAGACTATAACGAACAAGCTATTTGGAACAAGATACAAAATCGGATCTCAAAACCTGTTGTCGCCGAGCCAGCAGTTGAATATCGCCGTCCTTTTTACAAGCGATATGCCGCAGCAGCAGGGATATTAATTGTCCTTGGTGGTGCTTCGTGGTTAATATGGAACAATTCGCGCAAGCCGGAGCAAAAAAATATTGTTGTAAGTGTTTATAAAAATGATGTTGCTCCCGGAAGAAGCAAAGCGACATTAACTCTGGCGAATGGTTCTGTCGTTACACTGGATACAGCGGAACAGGGAAAAATCATCCAGGAGGGAGATGCAAAAATTTTAAAAACAGAAAATGGCCAGCTTGCTTATACCCTGGATCCTTCAGTCATTTTGCGTAACAGGGAGATATTGTTCAATACAGTCGCTACACCTCGGGGAGGTCAATATCAGCTTTTATTGGCCGATGGCTCACGGGTATGGTTAAACGCAGCATCTTCATTGAAATATCCCGTATATTTTACCGGGAAAGAGCGATCAGTTGAGTTAACCGGGGAGGCTTATTTTGAAGTTGCAAAAAATCCAAAAATGCCTTTCAAGGTTAAAGTGAATGGGATGGAAGTGCAAGTGCTCGGTACCCATTTCAATGTAATGGCGTATACTGATGAGCGTGAGATAAGGACTACATTGCTGGAAGGGTCAGTGAAAATAATCAAAGGGGATGAAAATAGTTTGTTGAAGCCCGGACAACAATCAGTGGTTGATGAAAATGGAAGCATGAAGACAATTGATAACCAAAATCTCGACGAAGTAGTTTCCTGGCAAAAAGGGATATTTCAATTTACGAATAGTGATGTAAAAACAATTATGCGGCAGGCAGCGAGATGGTACGACGTGGATGTGAGTTATGAAGGAGATATCCCGGATCATTTTAATGCTACCATTCCAAGAAATGTTTCTGTGTCAAAACTTTTCGAGATATTAGAACTAACAGGACATATACATTTTAAAATAGATGGAAAAAAAGTAATTGTGTTGCCATAAAAATTCCACCCTCCGAATTCTATAAATACGATTTTACTATTTAGGACTCTGCCTTTCTCTTACTGAGAAAGGATCAAAAATTGCTTGCTTTTAGCATAAGATTTTTCTCATGTCTGATTTTTGATTTTTTGACTGGCAAAGGGAGCTGTTTCAACACTCCCTTATTTTAATTTTATTATTGAAAAAATTTTCTAAAAAATTGTGCTTTATAAAATGTACAAAATAAAATCACCAGAATAAAGAAATGCCACTTGTAAAGTTTGATTAAAAGAAAACCGGGAATGTTAGAGGCATTCCCGGAGAGTATTTGGATTAACATATACCATCGTTGCGCGAAAGTCTATTATTAAACCCAAAACCAACCAAAATTATGGATTTAATGGTTCTTCGCAAAGCATTGCCCAAGCGAAGCTTTGCAATCCAAACACTGCGGACTATGAAGATAATTGCCGTTTTATTATTCGCGTTTTGTATGCATGTGCATGCTACAGGTTATTCGCAAACGGTAACGCTCCAATTAAAAAACGTGCCGCTGACTACCATATTTGCAGAAATAAAAAATCAAACTGGTTACAGTTTTGTTTATACACGTGAAGATTTACAAAAAGCAAAAAATGTGGATATTGATGTTACGCATTCCTCTATCGAAGAAGCGTTGGGAATTTGTTTTGTGAATCAACCACTGACATACACGATTCTTGAAAAGATGGTTGTGATAAAACAAAAATCTGTATCATCAGGTATTTCTGATGTTCCACCAGTAGAAATAAAAGGAAGAATTACGAATCCGCAGGGAGAGCCGTTAGCCAATGCAAACGTAATAATCAAAAGAACAAAGCGCGGGACACAAACCAATGTGAATGGCGAGTTTGTTTTGCGGACTGCAACGCAGGATGATATAATCACGGTTAGCTTTACCGGGTACAAGTCGCAATCGGTAAAAATTGGTGATAATAATAGTATAAATCTCGTCATGCAGATTGCAACCGATGAACTGGATAAGATAGTCGTGCAGGCTTATGGAACAACTACGCAGCGATTTAGCACTGGAAATATTTCAACTGTAACTGCAAAAGAAATAGAAAGACAGCCGGTGATGAATCCCATCCTAGCACTTGAAGGCCGTGTACCCGGTTTGGTAGTTACTACCACAAGTGGATACGCCAGTGCACCAATTAAAGTTGAAATACGGGGAAGAAGTTCTATTAATCCTAACCTACCTTCCGAACCATTATACATTATAGATGGTGTTCCGTTGACAATATTGGAATCACCAAGTCTTGGTGGCAATTATGAAACAGGGTCACTTGGTGTAACGCAAAATGGTTTTACAGGACCTGCCGGTGGTCAAAGCCCACTTTTTAGTCTAAATCCTTCAGAAATCGAAAGTATTACCGTTTTAAAAGATGCTGATGCGACCGCAATTTATGGTTCTCGTGGCTCTAATGGTGTTATCGTTATTACAACAAAAAAAGGACAGCCCGGCAGAACAAAATTTGAACTGAGTGCTTACACTGGTATAAGTAAAGTAACTAAACATCATTCACTTTTAAATACACAACAGTACTTATCAATGCGAAGAGAAGCATTTAGAAATGATGGTATTATTCCTGATATTGGAAATGCTTATGATCTGGTGAAATGGGATACTACCAGGTATACAGACTATCAAAAAGAATTATGGGGTGGAACAGGTAAAGATCTGGATTTGCATGCAACCATTTCGGGAGGCGATAAGTTGACCAATTTTCGAGTGGCGGGGGATTATCATCGAGAAACAGGTATTATGAACTACACAGGTGCAGATCAACGCGGAGCGATTCAATTAAATCTTACACACAAAAGTTCAAACCAGCATTTTAGGGTTTCTTTTACAAACAACTATTCCTATTCGCAATCTGATTACATAAATTTATCTCCTACTGTGTTGATTGCTCCTAATTCCCCAGCCTTTTTAGATGCACAAGGCAAGCTAAATTGGAAAGATTGGCTACCCACTACTGATGTTTCTTATTTTAGCGTCATTTTTTCTCCATATACGGCAAAGAGCAATTTCCTCAATAGCGCGTTAACGCTTAATTACGAAATTTTCAAGGGATTGAATCTTTCCACAGATTTGGGATACTCAACAATTCATAATTCTCAAATACAGATATACCCCATAATATCTAAAAACCCCCTCGATAATCCTACGGGCAGTTCCGTATTCGGCAATAATAATAACAGCAACGCGATTGTAGAACCCAAATTAGAATATAATGGATTGCTTGGGAAGGGCAAATTAAATGTTTTGGTAGCTGGCTCTGGTCAATCCAGTTCAATGGATGGGAATACTATTTTTGGAGACGGTTACGTGAACGACAATTTGCTTAGATCTGTGGCAAATGCGCCGATTAAAGGAGCAAGTGATATTAGCATAAAATATAAATATGCAGCTTTTTTTGGACGTATTAATTACAATTGGGAAAATAAATACATTCTTAATTTGTCTGCGCGCAGGGATGGCTCATCCCGATTTGGACCCGGCAAGCAATATGGAAATTTTTGGGCAATAGGCGGTGCATGGATATTTACTGAAGAATCCTTGATAAAAAATCATTTTAGTTTTTTAAGCTTTGGAAAATTGCGGGGTAGCTATGGTTTAACTGGAAGTGACCGGATTGGGGACTATAACTTCCTTACTCATTGGACAGGCGCCACACTACCTTATCAGGGACAATCTGCCTATACACCTTTAATACATGCCAATCCGGATTTGCAGTGGGAAGTAAACAGAAAACTTGAGGTAGCATTAAACCTTGGTTTTTTTAAGGACAGACTTAGTATTGAAGTTTCCTGGTACCGAAATCGTAGTGGTGATCAGTTGCTGGACTATAGGTTGCCTATTATAACCGGTTTTAATACTGTAGCTGCCAACCTCCCTGCTGAAGTGCAGAACAGTGGTTGGGAAATTTCATTCGGCGGAAAACTGTTCGATCAAAAAAATTTTAGTTGGTCAATGAGGTTTAATGTTGGCTTTAATAAAAATAAATTATTATCCTATCCAAATCTGGATCAGTCGCCATATTTTGGACAATTTATTATTGGTCAACCCTTGAACATTAGTAGAGTATTGCACTTGACAGGTGTAGATCCGAAAACTGGAAAGTACACTTATGAAGACAAAAACAAAGACGGTATCATTAACCCTTATGATTATACTGGTACTACGGGTGATCTATTCATTCAGGATCGGAGCGTTAGATCTGATGGAGGTTTTGCCACGGAAGTTCGATACAAAAACCTACAATTGAGTTTGTTCTTTCATTTCAAGCAGCAATTACGACCCAGTGCAATATTCAATAGTACACCTGGAGGATTATATAATCAGTCTTCACAGGTTTTGAATCGTTGGCAAAAACCGGGAGACCATGCAAAGTTTGCCCGTTTCACAACGCAGCCGGAGGATAGTGATTCATTTCTTTTTCTTTCAGACGGGATATTTTCTGATGCTTCGTTCATTCGGTTGCAGAATCTTTCTTTAACTTATGAGCTGCCGCTTGCGTGGGCCAAACGAGCCGGTATGCAGAATGCAAATATATATTTCCATGGTCAGAATTTATTTGTGCTGAGCAAATATAATGGGATTGATCCTGGACAGGAGGGACTAAGTTTGGGCGCGATACCACCAGCAAAAATGTTTACGTTCGGCATTCAATTTAATTTTTAATTTATCAACAGATTATATTATGTCTATAATAGGGTTAAATAAAATCTGCCAAAAAATTAGCTTAGGCAATTGTGGAATAGCCAGCATATTTTTTTTGATAGTTATACAAAGTTCATGCAAAAAAGCGGTGGAAATTCCACCTCCAGCTCTTACGATAACTACCCAAGAAGCATTTCAGGATAGTACCAATGCCACTTCGGCCATATATGGACTATATTCCGCTATGATCAACACGGGGGGAGAGGTTAGCTTTGGAGCTGGCGCGTTTACAGTATATTGTGGCTCCTCTGCGGATGAATTGTTACCTCTTTTAGGTGCGGATCCTTTTTCTTCAAATACATTGTCGCCAAGTAGGGGAGTGGTAGAACCTTTTTTTTGGGACGCACCTTACACATACATATATCAGGCTAATGCGATTATAGAAGGGGTACAAGCTTCCAAGGGAATATCAGAAACTGCCAAAAATCATTTTATTGCTGAAGCAAAATTTTTTAGGGCCTTTTTTTATTTTTATCTCGTGAATCTTTTTGGAGATGTTCCAATGATTACCTCAACCGATTATAAATTAAATGCGTTAGCTTCTAGAACAAATAAAGAAAAGATATACGAATTTATTCTGAATGATTTAATATCCGCTCAAAACATTTTACCTGAGGACTATTCTTATTCGCCCGGGGAGAGAACTAGGGCAAATAAATGGGCTGCCACAGCTTTACTTGCCCGAGTTTATTTGTATACGGGAGATTGGATCAATGCCGAAAAGCAAGCAAGTGCCATTATTAACCAGTCAGCGCTATTCTACCTTGCTTCCGATTTGAAGGACGTATTTTCCAATTCTAGTCCAGAGGCGATTCTTCAATGGCAACTCAATTCAAATATAAATAACGGACTATACAATGCAACTCCTGAGGGTATGTTCCTAATTCCTTATGATTCTACATCTCCTCCAAATTATTATTTGAATGACCAATTGTTGCAAGCATTTGAAGCAGATGATCAACGAAAAGTTCAATGGATCACTAGTACAAATTATTCAGGCACTATTTATTATGTTCCGTACAAATACAAAATAGGCCCTGCACAAAGACAAGCTGGCGCTGCGATTACAGAATATTATATGGTTTTCAGACTGGCCGAGCAGTACCTGATCAGAGCGGAATCTTTTGCCATGCAAAATGATTTTCAGGATGCTGCAGCCGATATTAATCAAATTCGCTCGCGAGCAGGGCTTTTAAGTACAACGGCCACTAGTGGGCCAGAGCTTTTGACGGCCATCGCTCAAGAAAGGAGAATTGAACTATTTGCTGAATGGGGCCATCGCTGGTTGGATCTTAAAAGGATGGGCACTATTGACCAAGTTATGTCTATAGCAACTCCATTGAAAGGAGGTGGTAATGAGTGGCAATCTTTTCAGCAATTATACCCAATTCCACAAACTGAGCGGAATGCTGATCCCAACCTGACACAAAATCCGGGTTATTGAAAAACTTTTGAACCGAATCTTCCATTTATTGAAGAATCAGTATCCAGAAATTATGCGGTTTCATATTATAAACTGCGAATAATCCGACCTTCTTTATGACGACTAATATTATTAAGGGTGAAAATGAACTGCTTTGGCTGGTGAACAGGCTGCGTCGGAAAATAGACTAATAATTCCAAAGTTGACTGTCCTGATCGTTGCTTGCGCTAATCCAATCGCACCTGAGGTAAATCTGAAAGTGTTGGAGGAACTAGTAATCATTGTACAAACATTAGCGGCATTTTTATAGTAAAGACCAGGTACGTTTGCAAACTTTGTACTAGCTCTACCTGCAACTACACCAGCAGCTGTCAATACGAGAGCACTAACTCCAATTAGTATTTTTGAATTTAACATAAAAAATGATTTCTAGATTATTTGTTCTAAATAAAAGTTCTCGACTTGTTTGGTTTTGACGGATTCTCTACTTATTTCGAAAATGAAAAAAAAGAAATAAGCGCTGCTTACGGAGATGAAAGCAGCGCTTGCGTTCTGCTATGATGAAGAAAAAGTATTGCCAAGCTTTATCAAACAAACCCTAAATTTCAAAACTGTTTCCTCAATCAATTTTTAAAATTTAAAATGAACTGCTTTAGTTGCTGAACAAGCAGCATCTGAAAATAAAGCAATATTTCCTATGCCACCGGATGTCTTAATTGTTGCTTGTGTTCCAGCACCACCGGTAGTAAGTTTTGCAGTGCTTAATGCACTAGTAATCATCGTACAAACATTGCTCACATTTTTGTAATAAAGACCAGGTGCATTTGCAAATTTAGTACTTGCTCTGCCTGCAAATACGCCAGCAGCTGTCAATACTAAAGCGCCAGCTCCCATTAGAATTTTTGAATTTGACATAAAAATGGTTTTAAATTACCTACTCTAATAAAGGTTTTCGGTTTCCCCTTTATCCATCATAAATTATAACGGTGATGGATGTCCGCCGCCTGTCTTCTGTAATTTTCTTTGAAGACAGTTTTGTTGCAACAAAAAGTTTTATAAATCCAATAAATTATTTCTGCTTTATAATTTCGATTTTTTTTAAGACTAAAAATGAGTTCTCAATTATTCCAGTAATCTATAACCGAGCTGCAGCGGCTTTTCACACCGCATCAAAAAATGTATGATCCCCGCATTTCCAGTCATAAAATCAGCAACAGCAAAGCGAGAATTATTTCCCAACCAGTAAATGGTTTGCTCCTCCGTTTTTGCATGAGTTTGAAAAAAGAAATCCGAAATCCATCCAGCTCTGTTTTTCCATTCTTCATTTTTAAATACACGGAATGCTTCCAGATATAATTCGCCCAGGCCGGCTAAACCGAGATCCTGGTTGAAATTATTATGAACCATATTGGCAGGAAAGGCATTCAACAACTCCTCTGCCTTTTGTTTGTAATATTCTTCACGTAGTACTTCATTTGTTTTGATCAGCAGTAAAATCATTCCCTGGATGCAATGAAGATGGAAACCATTGATAAATATTTCCCTGATGCTTTTTTTTCTTATGAGTGTTTGCACCGTTCTTATTTCTTTGTTCAAACAGTCAAGCGCTTTTGCAATTATTTTTTTTACTTTTTCATCCTCATGTGTAATAGCATATTTCAACAGAAACCAAATTATACCTGTGTTGCCGTGTGCGAAACTAGTGGCAATACTGCTCCTTCCTTTTGCATCTTTCATCGTAACCCAATGCCCATCTTTTTCCTGCATGTTTTCAAGAACATTGATCCAATTATTCATTAAGAGTGTAAAAAATTCCGGATCCAAATATTGCCTTCCTTGCAAGGCAACGATTGCCTGCCCGGTTAATCCATTTGCGAAATCGAGTCCATAATGTGGCACGATCATGCAATCCTGAAAACACTGTCGATTATTTTGATCGTCTTCAAGCAGGCCTGCTTTCATACCGGCACAAAGAGCTAAACCCATCCCAGCGGCGCCTCCATAAAGACCGGGCGCTAAATTTTGAACTTGGTTCAAATAGTTAGTCATGATATATTCCCAACCTGTTTGATAGGCTTTGTGGCAAGACGAAATATCGTAATCCATTTGATGTGCTCTCGCTAATAAATAAAGAGGGCCACTGATACCCTGATAAAGACCAGGTGATTTACCAAACCCTACTTTTTGTTCGCGTGCAATATTTTCCTGCGATGAGATTTCAGATTGCCACAAGTCTTTTGATATAATAGTAGGATACTTTACAAGTCCGGTTATTGCGTCATTAATAAACGATTTCCAATTGTGATTATGGATACTTTGATTTTGCGCCGACATTTTATTCGGCGATTTTGTATTAAGCAGACTCTCACGATATCTCTCGATAATTTGTTGAACATAGGAAAGAGAAGGTCTTCTTTCCGGATTATGATCAACACAAGCTGCAATCATGTCCGCGACCGTTTTGTCTTTGATAAAAAAAGATAAATGCTCCGTTAATCTTGCGCAATTTGCCGTGTCGAATGATATAGGGTATATGTCAGTCAACAATACAATCATTGTAGCGCCCAATCCATATATATCTTCATGAAAATTTGGTCTTCTGACTTCCAATTGTTCTGGCGACATGAACCCATGTGTTCCTGCTTCGAATGGAGGAAATGGTTTTTGTGCTGAGACAGAATAAGCGAGTTCATTATCTATAATAAAAAGGCGATTTTTTTTGTTAACCAAAAAATTCATTGGCGTGATATCTCGATGTACATACCCTTTTTGATGGAAGATCATGAGAATTCGAATTACCTGTAGCAACCAATCCAATATTATTAATCGATCTTTTGTACTCAATTGAAACCAGGGTAAACAATTCCGATTAATATTTTCCAGGCAAGTCATTAAAGATTGACCTTGGATAAATTCCATTGCCAAATACATGTCCTCGCCTTCAAGAAACAGATCGATAATTTTAGGCAAAGGCAGCAACGGCGCAAGATCATCATGTAATTCTTTCTGCCATATCAATCTGTCTGGAATATCACGACCCGCCTCATCAGACCACATATTTCTTTTTCCTTCTTTGATGACGCACCATTTTACAATGAATAATTTTTTTAGATAGATTGACTTAAAAACATTGCCTTTGGCATCTGACTTAAGAATGAATGTCGGCTTGTATATTTTATTAAATATTTTTTTGGTGGGTGGAGCAATGGGATTTGCGAAATCAGCAAACGGCCAAGTAACACCTTCCGGCAATGCAAAGGGTACGGTGAAAATGTCTGGCACTAATTCTCCTTTGTGATTGTAAATATATCTTTCCTCATTTCCCGCTGCATCTAACATCATGACGGGATTGAAACTTCCATACCGAGTATAAACGTTAGCCCCCAGATGCACATCAGTAAGTATTTTAGGTCCTTTAAATGGCATCGTCAATTGAATTAATTCCTTTGTCAGATAAATAGCATCGGTATCACTTTCCGGGTATATGCTAATTACTTTTCCAATTTGAAAGTACCCGAGATTTCCATCTAGTAAATTTCTCGCTGTGTCTTTGTCTTTAATTATTTTGAACGGAACATCTTTGTTGATCAATAAAGGAATAATTGTCCGTAGTAATTCTTCCACCTGCCACCTTACAACTGAGATGTGCAATATCCAGCCCTGCACCTTATTGATTTCGCCCACCTGCCTGTGGAATTCAACATGCTTATACTCCAATCCATACGCATCGAGGATAACGGAAAAATCTTCGATAGGTTTTTGAACTGCTTTTAATGTTGCAGGATTAGGATCAATGGTATGATGAAATTCTTGTGGCATCTAAATCTTAAGTTGTATTTACAGTGAGTATTGATCAAAAAAATCCGGTAGTCTAAATATTAAATATGAACCGCTTTAAAAATCCTCTCCATGTTTACTTCTTCTCTATATAATTTTATCAATTTTTTTTGTCCATCATAAATTGCGATATATGGGAAAGCAGACACCTTAAAAAAATTATAGAAAGAAAATTTATAATCCTGCGTCACCACTATGTTTTTATAATTGCCAAGATCAAATGATTTATAAAATGACGTCGTCTCACTGATCGGCATCGGAGTAATCAAACAGATTTGTGCACTTTTGAGACCATTAATATTTTTTATCAGGTTCTTTGTTAGTCGCTGGCAATGATCACAATCCGGACTGAAATAGATGAGTATAGTTAAACGATCTTTTTGAAGTTGATTTGTACTAAACAAAGTACTACTGTCCATTAATAGCAGATTGAAAGATGGAAGCGATAACAGGCTGTATTGTTCCGTTCGAAACTGTTTACTCTTATTGTAGGCCCACACTATAGCGCCCACAAAAACTAACATAATCGCGATGAACAGAAGTATTTTTTTCATAGTTAGACAACTTGTAGTTACCGTCGATGATTGTGCAATTTTATAATCCGGTGGGTTTAGTATTTATTTTTTTGTTTGATGAAGATACATCTGGAAATTGCCGACATAGTTATCCTATCAGTACTTTGAATTGTCCAAAACGGGTCTTTCTTTTTTGTTTATTATTTCTACAAGCAGCAGTAAGGCAGTTAGACATACGACCATCGGAAATATCTGATAGCGGAAAACATTTATAGTAGCAATAATGCTAAATAAAAAATTGACTAATAGAAAGGCCGTGCATACTATCATGATGCGATTAAAATCTCCGCTGGTTTCTCTATATTTTTTTTTAATGAGGAACCAAATCATGCAACCAAAAAAATATAAATTGATAACCAAAAAAAGCGGAGGAAACATAAACAGCAAATTGCTTTGTAAATCCTTCGACATAACGGTGAGATGGGGATCTTCATAGTCAAACCAATTTTGTATGATTGGTCCAATTTCATCAGATCCCTGATTATATAGATTAAATTTTTCCAAAGGAGGCAAAAAATAGTACATCACATTTGGAAGTATAAAATGTTTTGCAAAATCCAATGGATGTTTTTGAATCAGATAACTCCCATATTGTGCAAACACCGGAGAAGCTTTGCTCCATGCCACGACACCTGTAGTGGTATGAGTTAAATCGTATGGACTTTCAGTATTACGAAATGCAAGGAAATGAAATAGTGGTGATTCAGGTTTGCATATGAAATAATTTCCCGGGTACCAACTTATTGAATCTAGAAAGTCGGCGGAGAAATTTTTGTAAAATTCTTTGCTATATCGATCCAGTTCCCGGGTTGCGGCTGTGGGTAATTGTGTTGTATCGATTTTTATCTTATCATACATGTACAAGGCATTATTCGCCAGTTGCCATCCTGTGAATAGCGAAAACTGTTTTACGCCCGAGAGTTTGCGCGCTTCATTTCCCGAAAAAAATATAAACGGAATGATTAGTAACAATGGTATAAGTGATCCGGCTACTTTGCTCCATATTTTTTGTTGGGACAAAATAAATGCAAGGGCAGCAATCAACGGATAAAAATAGGCGTTATTACGCACTGTGAATGCGAAGAACAATATGATGGACTGCACAAATATTTGGCTGAATCTTGGTCTGTGTATGATCCAAAATAATGTACTGACCCAAAATAGACTCAAGGCTGCAAATATCGCGTCACTGTTAACGAAATTTCCGAGATAAAGAAAAAGTGGATTAAAGAAAAGAAATACAAACATTACCGAAGTGAAAATTTTTCCGGGTTTTTGGAAATATAAAACCGTAAAGAAAAAATAGCAACCTGCCAATTCAAGAAAGAAATACTGGCATGCAACAAGGGCCATACTCGAATGGGTAATTGCATGAAAAGCTGACAGGAACTTTGAATACCCGATTGGCCAGATATTGATGTTCCAATGTTGGGAGGCGGCAAAAATATAACTGTATGAATCCAAAAAAAAATCAGGAAATGGATAAATGGATTTGAAGACGGCGAATTGGACAAGGGTACCAATCACGATCAGCCATAAAAGAAACCGATTTCTTTTTTCCTTGAACATAAAATCGGCAAAAGACTTGGATGAATTCTTTTCCTCCATAATTTCTTATATGTAATGAAAATGTTATCGGATGAAATTTTCAACTGTTAGAAATTTTTAAGCGCCGTGTCTCTCCATTCAAGCCTTTCTTTTTTTGACTGAAGCAAATTATCTATTGGTCTAAGTAGAATTTGTTTTTTTTCAAGCCATTCCATCATCAACAACAGGGTTGTTAAACAGACTATCATCGGAAGAAATTGATAGCGAAAAACATTAATAGTCGCAAAAACCGTAAAACAAAAATTTGACAATAAGAATATACCGCACAGCAAAAGAGTGTAATTAACTTCCCTGGTGGTTTTTAAATAATATTTTTTAATAAAAAACCATATCAGACTTCCTGCAAAAAAAACATTTATGACCAGAAAAATTGGGGGGAACAAGAATAGGATATACGATTGTATTTTATTAGATGCAGACCATACTGTATTCGTCTTATAGTCGAACCAATCCTGCACCACGATTGGAACATTTTCCAGACCCAGATTGTAGATTTCCAGTTTCTCCAATGGCGGTAAAAAATAATTTTTAGCATTGGGTAACATAAAATAGCGCGCAAATGAAATTGGGTGTTGCTTAATAATGCGAGTTCCAAATTCTGAAAAGACAACTGATGATTTTCCCCAGCCAATAATCTGCGTGGAATCATTTACTATTTTATAATGCCTCCAGAGATATTGCTTTAAAGGAGCTTCCGGCTGACGAATAAAGTAATTGCCAACATAGTTATCGAGATATTTTCTGTAATTAAATTCCTTTGGTATAGTTTTAAAAAATTGTCTGCTGATCCGGTCAAGCTCTTTTGTTTCGGCTGTTTGCCATTGCGTACTGTCCACTTTTATTTTGTCATATATATACAAGGCATTGTTTGCTAATTGCCATCCTGTAAAAAGAGAGAATTGTTTTGTACCTGTAATTTTAAGAGATTCGTTGCGGGAATGAATGACGAAAGGAATAATCAATAGCAAACCTGCAACAGAGCCGATCAATTTGATCAACGGCTTGTGCTTCGATAAAATAAATGCAAGCACAGCAATAAATGGATAATAGTAGGCATTATTTCGAATGGTAAAAGCAAGGAACAAAAGAGTTGCCTGGATAAAAATCTGGCTAATATGTGGCGAATGGATGATCCAAAGCAACTGTGTTATCCAGATCAGGCTGATTGCGGCAAAAAGTGGATCGCTATTTACATAATTGCTTATGTAGAGAAACAAAGGATTACAAAATAAAAATATAAATAAAACGATGATCGTCGTTTTGCCCGGATTATAAAAATATAGGATTGAAAAAAAGAAATAAATTGCAGAAATTTCCAGAAAGAAATACTGGAAAAAAATCAGTGCAGTATCGGAATGAGTAATCGCGTGAAAGGCAGCTAAAAATTTAGAATACCCGATGGGCCAAATACTAATATCCAAATGAGCAGAGGCCGCATATATATAACTGTATGAATCCGAAAAAAAATCTGGAAAAGGATATAACAATTTGAAAATTACAAATTGGAAAATAGTTAGAGCTGCGGCGATAAAAAAATAACGATTATTCTTTTTTTCTCTAAATATAAAATCGTTAAAACTTTTTGACCGGGAATGACCTGCTATCGAAATATTTTTACGCATGTGTCGAGATTTGTAAATACTCATCTTCTTTTTTAATTGCGACTGCAATTAGGGATAATCCATTTTGCTTAAAAGCTAAATCTTCGATTTGAAATGAAGGCACCGATTCCTGGAACCTGTTTTGTCGTTCGGAGGTATTAATCTTTTCACCAAAAATGTAGCTTGAAAGAGATTGCTTCACAATGCCAGTCAGGTTAAAGTATTTCATCTTTATAACCCTGAAATCCGGGGCCACCATTTTTTTTATGGCTTGTTTGTTCAACCAATGCCAATATTGATATCCCTGATCCAGCTTGTTGTAAAGAGCAGTACACGCAGGTAGTCCTAGTATTAAGCAGCCATCGGGCGTCAACAATTTTTTTGCATTCGACAGTGATATTTTATTGTTTGGAGAGTGTTCAATTATGTTAATCGCTATTATAAAGTCAAAGCGCCCTAATAAATTGGCGTGTACTCTCTCGAAATCTTCATGGAATAAGTCGATATGGTGTACTGCTCGCACCATACTTGTGCCATTGAATTTTGTTGTTAGTGAATGGCAATATCGTTGCTCCGGATCGCTCACTGTGATCGGGATTCCCTGCCTGACAAAAATATCTGCAATATTTCCGGTGCCACTTCCGATTTCTAAAATATTTCCCCATGCATACGGAATAATCTTTTCAAACATCCATTGGTTCACTTGACTGATTTCAGTGACCGGCTGAGTTTTCGAAAGCTCCAATCCATGATTTGCAAAAAAGGATTCGTTTTTCATGAGTTAGATATTTTTCTATTTAATCCTTAATAAAGATATTATCGGTTCCAGAGAATTGAGTTGTCCAATCAGGACTTTTCAATGTCCAAAGAATACCTGCATGATGTACTCACGAAATAGTAATTTCTTTTAATCGGCGTCGTATTTAAATGTGAATGCTATTTTTCGACAGCGTCGCCTGCTTCATCCATGTGCAGGTTCGGCAAGCCTGTTATGCTGAGATTCGATAGTTGGCAAAGAAGCAGTGAAATTTTTGTGCGAATAAGAATTCTTTTTTAAAAAAGCATATTTCACAATGCAATACAAAGCCCGAAAGCCATCTTTCCAATTAATTTTTTTCCCTTCGGAGAAAGTTCTGCCATAGTAAGAAATACCTACTTCATAAATTCTGATACCAGGAATCCGCGCAATCCTTGCAGTAATTTCGGGCTCAAAACCAAAACGTTTTTCTGCCAACGGTAAACCTTTGATAATATCTGAGCGGAATAATTTATAGCATGTCTCCATATCCGTTAGGTTGAGTCCGGTAAAAATATTGGAAAGAAAAGTCAGCATCCTGTTTCCAATAGAATGCCAGAAAAAAAGAATACGGTGAGGGTGACCCCCAAAAAACCTGGTACCAAATACAACATCCGCACGTCCTTCAACAACAGGTTTTAGAAGTGTATTGTATTCGCGCGGATCGTATTCAAGATCGGCATCCTGAATAATAATCAATTCTCCCGTGGCTTGTTGAATGCCGGTATGTAATGCTGCGCCTTTTCCTTTATTTACTTCATGCTCGAAATACCGGATATTCATAAAAGGATTTCTTTCGATGTATTTTCGGATGGTCATTCCTGTTTGATCTGTAGAACAATCATTAACTATAATGACCTCTTTGTTCATCCAGTTAATCAAATTCACTTCTCTGACGGCGTCCAGGATCAGGTGCACCGTCTCAGCCTCATTGTAAACCGGAATGATAATTGACAATCGCCTTTGTACCAGCAAGTGTTTTTGATTGATAGTGCTGCTGAGGTGGATATTTTTTTTTGTCATTTTTCCTGGTTGAGATTTGTGGAATATTCAATGTCGAAAATGCAACGATGCTAAGATATCTCCCGTATTATCTGCTTCGATTATCCAATTGAGTATTTTAATTGTCCAAAGTGGAATAATTATAAACAGGTTCGTGTTTTGTTTTTCGGTATTTGCCAGGCGGATAGCCGAAATATTTTTTAAATGCTTTTGAAAAACTGTGCTTATTGTCATATCCTATTTCGTCAGCGATAGAAGTAATGTCCAATTCTGAGAAGGCAAGCATCGATTTCGCCTTCTCCATTCTTGTATTTAGTAGAAGGTTAAATGGAGTCGTTTGATAAAGTTGTTTGAAACCAGCTTTAATTTTTTTTGTATTGAGACCGAATTTTCTTGAGATCTGTTTCAATGACATTGGATTTTGTATATTTTCTATCAGCGTATTTTTTACTTCGCAAAATCTTTGGATGTCAGTTCTGCTTAAACAAGTTTGTTGTTTGACCGGATCATTGGATACCCTATCTAACACCAGCATTAATAGTTCTTTAATTTTGATATCAACGTAAAGAGATCTGGCGATTCCTGTGAATTTGCTTTGCACGATCTGTCTAATTATGTCATTCATTTGAATAGATGTGATCTGATTAGTGCCGCACAACACTGCTGCTTGCCTTTTTTTTATCTTATTTAAAAAAATTTTTAAAGCAGGATAGCAATCGGCCCAACTATCAAGATAAGTATCACAAAAGTGCACCGAGAAACTACTATACAGCCGATTTGCCTGCATTGTTTGTTCATGTCTCAATGCAGGAACATAAAACATATTGAAATTTCCTTCTACTAATTCTTTTGTTCCGATTCCTTCTTCTATAAAATGGAGATTGTTGTTTAATGCAAATTGTAATCTCAGATCTGCTTCTTTACTTTGAAAAATCAGGTGATCGTTCTTAATGGCCAGTGAATTTGAATACCTGAGTGAAATGGACGATTCATGATGATGCCACTCCTGAAAAGACATATGACCAAAAGATCCAAATGCAATTGTATGATTCGCTTCAGTCATTTCATAGTCTTTAAAAAAATCCGGTATTGTTTCGGTGAGTACCACCCTTTCCGAATTTCCGGTAACGATATCGAAAGGCATATGTATGGTTTCCATAAAAAATAATTGGTTGTTGAAAATTTTTTACAATCGGTTTGATTTGTTCTATGATGAAGGGTGGAATGGATCGGCGATATTGATCTAAGCGAAATTGTTTTGATTCATAAATTTCCCAATACAAAAAATAAATTCAGAGTGATTTCGGATTTTTTTTTGAGAGTGATTACCGATAAGAGTATTTCTCTAAAAGTTTTTTCGTATCTCGATTTTTAAATTTATTTCCATTTTGGAAGTCATTCACTAATCACTAAAGGATATTGAATAATCATTTGCAGACATTTTAAGTCTAGTAGCAGTCTTGAAACAAATTGGAACTGTGACGCATCATTTTTTTGGACATTTAAAAATGTAGATTTGATCGTGTCTGATTGCACGAACCGATTTATACAGCTAAGGCATGAAACATATTTTTGCAGTGATAATTTTTTTTTGCCATTCAACATATCTTCTTGCTCAAAGCGATAAAACTTTGTTGGTTGGAAGAGTATTGGATTCGGTTGGCAAAATCCCGCTTGATCTCGCTAGTATTACGATCTATAAATTGGGCGACAGCGTTGCGGAAAAAAAAACACTCACAAATAAGAATGGTGTTTTCGAAATCAACAACCTTTCTACTTATCAAAAATTTAAACTAATTATTAGCCATACTGGTTATGATGACTGTCATCAAGAATTTTCATTCGACGGAAAACGATTTATGGACCTAGGTGACATCAGAATGAAATTTCACTCTGTAGAGCTCGATACAGTTTTTGTACAGACGCAACTCCCTTCTATAATTATCAAAAAAGATACTGTCGAATACAACGCGAGTTCATTTAAAACAAGGCCGAATGCAGTGATTGAAGAATTATTGCGGAAGCTACCTGGGCTTGAGATCGATGTGTTTGGAAATATAAAATTTCATGGCAGGACGGTTTCAAAAATATTGATTGACGGAAGAGAATTTTTCGGAAACGATTTTCTTATGGCTACTCGAAATTTGCCGGCGGATATGGTAAATAAAATACAGGTGACTGATACGAGAACCATGGAGCAGGTGTTCAGCAACCGACCTGTAAATGGCATGGATAAAACCATTAATATTAAATTGAAAAAGACAAAAAACGACTTGTTTGGTTATATACATGGAGGCATTGGTACTGATCAGCGATATGAATTTAGCGGCATGATTAATTATTTCGACGGCAACAAAAAATTAACTGTTGTTGGATCTGATAATAATATTAATAATGTTGGTTTTAGTTCGGGCGCAGATCTTGTAATTGTTAATCCTGGTAACGGTGTCACAAAAGCTGGCTTCATGGGAATCAATTATACTGACGAATGGAGTAGGAGACTGAAAGTAGGTGGAAGTTACAGCTATCAAAATACGAATACCACTAATGAATCTTTAATAGACAGAAAGGAAATAATTGTTCCCGATTCGACATTCTTCACTAACACAAAAACCACTCAGCAGACTGGCAGCAACGGACACCGTGCCCAATTTACAATTCAATATGAACCTGATTCGTCTGATATAATAAATATTACGCCTGAAATTGGTTTTGGCAGTTCTCAAGGAAATATTTCCAATAAAGTGGCCACAACTACTACAGATGGCTCTAAGATTAACGAGAGCCAGGGAAATAATTTTGCAAATGGCACCAGCAATAATTACTCGGTGCGGTTGTTTTGGGGAAAAAAATTAAATGATAAAGGACAGTCTTTTACAGTTAATGCCGGAGTTATACAAAATCAACAGAAGAATACTTCTTTAAATGCATCGAAAAATATTTTTTACAAGAACAATTTCATAGACAGTGCCAGCAGCATAAATCAGAAAATAACCAACAATACCAGCGGCGGAGTTTACGAAGTCGGTTTTTCTTTTAATGAGCCGATAAGCAATTCTGTGAGACTGATCTTGCAGGAAAATTTGAATGTTACGGGTTCAACTACAGATAAAATTACTTATAGTCTTGATAGCTCGGGAAATGTTGCAGGAGTCGATTCTGTGTATTCGGGGAAATTCAATTCTGTCACTACAATTAATACCTCGAATTTTTTAATCGAGTACAACAAAAAAAAGTGGGAAGTATCGGCCGGAGTTACCGGTATCTACAATCAATTGCGTAATAATATCGGTGTGGACAAAAGTTTAGTTCGGCAACATGAGCTGAATTTTTCGCCTTCGGCAAACATAATTTTTCATTTCAACAAGGAACAGAACGTTCGTTTCAATTATTCGGCCGGGAGTCAGCAGCCAATTCAGGAACAATTGCAGCCGGTTCCTGATAATAGCAATCCTCTTTATGTGAAATTGGGAAATCCTTATCTCAGGCCGTCGTTTTTTCAAAATTATGGACTATCGTACTCAATGTCGGCCGTCACAAAAAGCGTTGATCTTGCGTTTCAATATTCACCCATCACTAACAAAATTGTAAATGAAATTTTTTATGATGATTACGGGAGGCAGGCGAGCCGATTTATAAATGTAAATGGGAGTTTTGGATTAGGAGGTAATATAAATTTTACGAAGTATAAGAAAACTGAAAATATCAATTTTCATATTTCCACCGGGATCACCTTAAATTATAATCGCGATATTTCGATGTCTAATAATCAACAGATCGTTTCTAACATCACAAATGGAGTGGTGCAAATAGGTGGTGGTTTTAACTATAAGGAATTGGTGTCTGTTGATTGCAATTATAATTTTTCTTATAACGATGTTAAATACAACAATTCTTATGCGCAAACTACTAATTACACGATACAATCATTGAACGGCAGCTTTTCAGTTAATTGGAATTCGCTCAGGTTCATAAATAATTTAAATTATTTATACAATAGCAATATTTCACATGGATTTAGTCCCAGTTCATTATTATGGAATGTCGGTATTTCCAAATCTTTTTTTAAAAAGCAAAATGTACAGGGGAAGCTTATTATTTATGATTTGTTGAAACAGAATACAAATTTGCGTAGAACTATTACAAGTAATTATATCGAAGATTCACAATCTAATATCCTGCAACGATATGCTCTTCTAAGCATGACTTACTATTTTAAAAATAGTAGTAAATTAGGAAAGTAAGATTTTATAATCTCAATGCCCTCGGCGATACGGAGAAATATTTTTTAAACGCCCGGTTGAAACTATTTGTTTCCTTATAGCCCAATTCAGAAGAGATATCACGGATTTTTCGCGTTGTAGTTGAAATTAAATGAAATCCTTTTTGCATGCATTGATCAAGTACGTACGAATGCAAATCCACACTAAATAGTCTTTTGAAATTCCGGCTTAGTGTTTTTTGATGCATAAAATTCTGCTTGGACAAAATTGACAGCTTATGAAGTTGAATATTTGGATTTGATTTTATTTTCTGCCAAATATTTAATAACGCCTCTTTGTGTGGACTCGGGCAAAGGCTGCTCATTATTTTTTTTTCTTTTATAGCTTTTCGATAGAGGTTTAACAATTCAAGCATTTGAACCTTAAGTTCTACTTGGAGTTCTATGCCGGTCTCTCTACAATTTTTAATATTTGAGATAATTTGATTGAATAAATAATCGATGACAACTGGTTCAGCTTGAACTCCGTCTTTGTCTCCCAATTGAGCCGCCTGAAATATTTTCCAAATATGTTCATTGTTGTAGGCGATATCTCTTATCCAATTTGATTCAAGTTCTATATATATTAGTTCGGGAGAACCTTTTGGAAAAAAAAACTCTTGCGTTCCCTTCGGCACGTAATGTAAACCTATCGAGCCTGATTGTTGTATCAATGCGACCGTTGGCTTGTCAAATTCTGCAAAAAAAGTTGCCGGGCATTCGAGGATAAGTTGATACAGGTAGATATTAAAACCAACGGCGTTGAACTCCTGTATTAATAAATGCCCGGCATCAAGTTTTTTGTAGATGGATTTAGTCCACGGTAAAATATATTTTTGAAGATGCGGATGCACGAACACATCTTCAATATTGTTGGATCGTTTGGTGTCAGTCAGAAATTTCATCATAGGCCCAATGGGTTTTCATATTAGTGGATAGCAATTTTCAGGAGGATAAATTTCCGTATTGGATATTAAAAATTTGAGTGAATCAGAAATTTTATTTATAGGTGAATTTGGATAAGAGGAAATGTTTAAATGTGACATAGGGTTTGAACCATGATTAACGGATTGAGGGATTGCCATGAAAAGCGAGCCTTTATTCGAATGGAGTGGCAAAGCGAGAAGGCTAGTACAGTAGCCTGGCTGTTTGCGAAGATTTTTTTTAATAGTTGGCTGGGGATTTCTCATCCGCCATATGAACATGATATTATAAATCGCTGCTAGCGGATTCGAAATGACGATTGATGTTCATCATAGCGCCTCGATGATTGTTGTATATGGTAAGCCTTCAATCCTTTAATCATGGTTCAAAAAATGCCGGCAAGTAAATTCACTCCTGTCTTTTTCTCATTTCGCTTGGCAAGAGACCAAAATAATTTTTGAATGCTTTTCCGAAATTGGATTGGTCGAAGTATCCGAGCTGGATGGCAATTGAGCTGATGGAATACCTATTGTCTAAGACCATCAGTCTTGCTTTTTGCATCACCTGGTCGAGCACAAATTGATGGAGCGTTATATTGAATTCGTTCTTGAAATTTATTTTCAGCGTATTGGCATTGATGTTGAATTTTTTGGACAGGTTTTCGACGCTGCACTCATGGATATCCGGATCGGCTGCAATATATTCTTTGATTTCTGAAAGTGTTTTTTCTGTTCCTGGTAAGATAATATGATTGCGGTTATCCGATCCCGTTAGGTAGTCTTCATAGATGGATAATAGTTTGTAGATGTCGCTGGTGAGTGCCAGGTTGAGAGCGTTTCCTTCTTTATTTTGTCCGCGTATATCGCGGACAACATCGCGGATCTCTCTTGTGATGAGGCCGGGGCGCAATGGATGCCCGGAATGACTGCTGTCATTCAGCTTGTGCATTAGATCTTTGATGTCTACATGCGTGAGAGATAGCTCATTGATATATGGAGAATGTAGTTCGATATGGAAAGATTCATATTCTCCTTTTTCGAAAAGTGCTTCATTGGCGCCGTTAGGAATATAAAACATATTGTACCGTGACTCTCGCAGTGTGATTTTTCCAAATCCTTTGAGGAGGCAAGGGATACTGCCCATGAGCATGAATTGTAAAACCAATGTTGGTATTTCACTGAATGGAAATAATACGATGTTGTTTTCGATGATAAAACGATAGATATAGATGTTGAACAATTTTGTATTCAACTCCTGTGTTAAAATATATCCGAAATGATATTGCCGGAAATACACAGTGGCCCATTTCGCCACTTGCTTCGTGAGCGTAGCGGGAACAGAAAGCTGCACACCTTCGTCTTCTCTTTTTATGGGATCGGCCAAAATGAGCATGGAATTATTTAATTACATCTGCAATTTGTTTGGTATTATTCTGCGAATGGTTGAATTTTTCTGCATGCAATAGTAGGGTTCAAAAAGGGATGGGACGTTGCCGTAGTTTTATTGATTATTGCAATATAGATATAAACTAAATCTACATAGTTACCTGTATTGCTTTGTGTTGTTATCACACGAAGAATAAAATATATATGTTCAAAAGTTTGGAGAGAAACTTTTGTAAAACTCAATGCCAGTCACAAAACGACATTCTCATTCAAAAAAAAAATATTCAACGGTCAATATTCAATAATCAATGTTCAAGTTTTAACTCAAAATCAGTGCCTGAATTGAAACTTCTGTATTGATTTATTGAATATTGACCGTTGAATATTTTTTTGAGTGCAAATATTTACTTCCAGCTATTCAAAAAAAAGTTATGCCGGGGTCGGAACTACAAGACGGAATCCATTTCCATGAATGTTTACGATTTCAATATTTGAATCTTCTCTCAGGTATTTTCTGAGTTTTGCAATATACACATCCATACTGCGGCCATTGAAGTAAGTATCACTGCCCCAGATTTTTTTCAATGCAGCTTCTCTCGACAACAGGTCGTTCATATGTTCGCAGAGCATTTTCAGCAATTCATTTTCTTTGGGAGAAAGCGTTTGCATCTGACCGTTATGATTCAGCTCGCGCAATTTTGGGTTGAAATGATAAGAGCCAAGATCGAATTCTTTGTTCTCCGTTTCTTTATTTACATCATCGTTGCGTTTTAAGATTGCTTTTATTTTCAGCAATAGGACTTCGCTGTCGAATGGTTTTGTGATATAGTCATCGGCGCCGAGTTTATAACCCTGGATGATATCTTCCTTCATCGTTTTTGCGCTGATAAAAAATAAAGGAACGTCTGGATTTACATCGCGGATTTCTTCGGCGAGTGTAAAGCCATCCATATGGGGCATCATCACATCCAATAGGCATAGATCAAAGTGTTCGCGTTGAAATGCGGCAAGTCCCAATCTTCCGTCTCTTTCCAGGGTAACATCAAAATCATTCAGCTCTAGATAATTTTTCAAAACCATACCCAGGTTCTGGTCATCTTCACACAATAAAATTTTTGATTTCTTTCCTTCCATAGTGAATCATTTAAGTACAAATAAAATTAAATCATTTGCGGGGATTAGCATGCGAGCGTGTAATTTTTTGTTAATAAAGGCGGTGATGGGTTGGTTAGTCGATAAGTTTTGAACCATGATTAAAGGATTGAAGGATTACCATGAGATTCTACTAATTGCTACACTATAGGTTACAGATCGTATTGTCGCTTGTTAACTTCATGGTAATCCTTTAATCCTTTAATCATGGTTCAAAACTTATCAACCAACTACGCCTTAAATTTGCATCATGCATCTTACTTCAGATAACAAATTCAAAAAGCTTGTGGTGATCGGCGACAGGGTTTTGATTCGCCCTTCGAAACCCAATGAACGTACCGACACCGGTTTATATCTTCCACCGGGTGTGCAGGAGAAGGAAAAAGTACAACAGGGATATATTATTAAAACCGGTCCCGGTTATGCGATCCCTATGCCGGTTGATGATGAGCCCTGGAAGAGCGAAGACGAACAAGTGAAATATATTCCGCTACAGGCGCGTGAAGGTGATATCGCTATTTTTTTATTGAGTGGCGCGACAGAAGTCATTTACGAAGGCGATAAATATTTTATCGTTCCGCAGAGTGCGATATTGATGCTGGAGAGGGAGGAGACGATGTAGGTTGATTGGTCGATGGGTCGATAGGTTGATTGGTTGATTGGTTGAGAAGTTTTGAACCATGATTAAAGGATTGAAGGATTACCATGAGGTTCTGTTAATTGCTACACTATAGGTTACAGATCGTATTGTCGCTTGTTAACCTCATGGTAATCCTTCAATCCTTTAATCATGGTTCAAAACTTCTCAACAAATCAACCTTTCAACGAATCAACCTATCAACCAATCAACCCATCGACCAACCGACTCCGCACCACCTTTCCTGCCCAACTTTAGCTTCCAAACTGTATCTTTGCACGTCTTAATAAAAACGAATGGATCTCAATTTCAGCCCAGACAAACAACATACATTGAACAGCCCGGTGAATATTTCGGGTACGGGATTGCATACCGGAATCAATGTGGATATGTCGCTTCGTCCAGCTAACCCCGGGTTTGGCTATCAGTTTCAACGTATTGACCTGCCTGGTCAGCCGATCATCAAGGCCGATTGCGACCTGGTTACCGACACATCCCGTGGCACAACGCTTGAAGACAACGGAGCCAAGGTGAGTACGGTGGAGCATGTGCTGGCGGCGCTTGTTGGTATGGGTGTTGACAATTGCCTGATTGAATTGAATGGTCCGGAAATCCCTATTATCGATGGAAGTTCCGAACCTTTTGTGGAGATCATTGAAGAAGTGGGCGTGGTGGAACAGGATGCGGCGAAAGCATGGTATAGTATCGATACCAATATCACACACTATGATGAAAAGAAAAGAGTGGAAATGGTTGCGATGCCGGCCATGGAATATAAGGTAACGACATTAATTGATTTTAATAGTCCCGTGTTGGGTCCACAACACGCGGGATTAAAAAAGATGTCCGATTTCAAAAATGAAATCGCTCCTTGTAGAACGTTTTGTTTTTTACATGAACTGGAAACATTGCTCGATAATAACCTGATCAAGGGTGGTGATATCAATAATGCGATTGTGGTGGTTGATAAGCCCGTTACTGATGAAGAAATGAGTCGTCTTGCAAAAGCTTTCAGGCGTGATAAAATAGAAGTGAAGAGTGAAGGCTACCTGAATAACCTGGAGTTGAGATTTCCCAATGAACCCGCACGTCACAAACTGCTTGATGTGATTGGAGATCTTGCGTTGATTGGATATCCATTGAAGGGGCATATTATCGCAAACAGGCCGGGGCATTCGACGAATGTTGATTTTGCGAGAAAGATTAAACATTATATCCGCAAGAACAAGCATGTAAAAAATATTCCGTTATACGATCCCAACCAGGCGCCGATTTATTCGACACAACAGATAGAAAGAACTTTGCCGCATCGTTATCCGTTTTTGTTGGTGGATAAGATCATCGAACTAACGGACAAGCATATCGTCGGAATTAAGAATGTGACGTTTAATGAACCATTTTTTGTGGGACATTTTCCGGGCAACCCGATTATGCCAGGTGTGTTGCAGATCGAAGCACTTGCGCAGACAGGAGGCATTCTTGCAATCAATGCGAGCATGTCTGGCGAGTATGATACTTATTTTTTAAAAATAGACAATTGCAAATTCAAGCAGAAAGTTGTGCCGGGAGATACGATGATTATGAAACTTGAATTGATCAGTCCGATACGTCGCGGTATTGTTGAAATGAGAGGAACTGTGTTTGTAGGAAACAAAGTTGTGACGGAAGCGGATCTGATGGCCCAGTTGGTAAAGAGAAGTTAATTTAGCAGAAATGCCGCAAATAACTTTAATTTTGTCATGCTGGGTTAAACTCAGCATTTTTTATGAAAGACCATTCCGTTTTTAGTGAAGGAACTGTGTTAAATGACCAAACAAACAATCACTCAATTGACCACCGAATGATTCATCCGCATACTTATATACACCCTAATGCCCGATTGGCCACGAATGTCAAGATAGATCCTTTCACCGTCATCCACCAGGATGTTGAAATTGGTGAAGGCACATGGATAGGCTCGAATGTAACGATTATGGAAGGTGCACGTGTTGGAAAGAACTGTCGCATTTTTCCGGGAGCAGTTATCGCAGCGATTCCTCAGGATCTGAAATTTCAAGGCGAATATTCCAATGTATTTATCGGCGACAATACAACCATCCGCGAATTTGTAACTGTGAACCGCGGCACAAAGGATCGCGAGAAAACTACAATTGGAAATAATTGCCTGATACAGGCCTACTGTCATATTGCGCATGATTGCAGCGTTGGAAATAATTGTATCATGAGTAATAACACACAGGTTGCGGGCCACGTGATCATTTCTGATTGGGCCATCCTGGGTGGTATGTGTGCGTTGCATCAATTTGTAAAAATCGGCCAGCATTCTTTTGTGAGTGGCGGTTCACTGGTAGGAAAAGATATTCCTCCTTATATAAAAGCCGGTCGTCAGCCACTGAGTTATTGCGGTGTCAATTCTGTGGGTTTGAAAAGAAGAGGTTTCACAGTTGAGAAGATCAATCATATCCTGGATGTGTACCGGATATTATATAATAAGGGAATGAATACTTCGCAGGCTCTTGAATTTCTCGAGGAGGAATTTCCTGCAACGGATGAAAGAGATGAGATCGTTACTTTTATCCGCGAAAGTGGAAGAGGTATTATCAAACGCTACAGCAAATCAAGTTTGGATGAAGATTACGCTGACTGATGCCGGCAAGCGCTTCAACCGTGACTGGATCTTTCGTCATCTCAGTTATGAATTTATTTCGGGACATGCATATGCTATCACCGGGCCAAACGGTTCGGGCAAATCAACACTGTTACAGGTAATCGCCGGCGCCATGGCGCCCAATGAAGGGACATTGAAATACCAAATGGCTGAAAATGCTATTTCAGTTCCCGCAGAAAATTGTTATCGCTTTCTTTCCTATTCCGCACCGTATCTTGAATTGACGGAAGAAATGACTGTCACAGAATTTCTGAAATTCCATCATGTCTTCAAACCATTTATGGCGACATTATCAATAGAAAGCATTATTGAAATGGTTCAATTGAAAGATGCTGCGCATAAGCAAATCCGTTATTATTCCTCGGGCATGAAACAGCGTGTAAAATTAGCGCAGGCAATTTTTTCCGATGTGCCAATAGTTTTGTTAGATGAACCCTGTACCAATTTTGACGAGGAAGGAATTGCATTGTATCAACGATTGATAAAGGATTATGGGCGAGGCCGCTTAATTATTGTGAGCTCTAATGACAAACAGGAATATGGGTTTTGTGAGGAAGGAATTAATATTTTGGACTTTAAGAAATAGAGAAGAGCGAAGGAACAGAGCGGAGAGCGAAGGGTAATGCGCTCCCGCTCTGTTTCTTCGCCCTGATCTTATCGCTGGCTCGCTATCAACAAATTCAAGTCCGTGTATTTTAAATCAAAACGCTGGCTAAGATGAAAATTTGTGAGTGCGCCTTTGAAGAGATAGATGCCGCTGCGCAGATGTATTTTGTGCCATACGAGTGTTTCAAAACCACCTTCTTCGCCGGCTTCCAATACCAATGGCATCAGCACATTGCTGATGGCCTGCGAAGCAGTGCGCGCAAAACCCGAAGGAATATTCGGCACGCAATAATGGATCACACCATATTTTAAAAAGATCGGATGTTCGTGAGAAGTGATTTCCGAAGTTTCAAAACAGCCACCGCGGTCGATACTAACGTCGATGATCACACTACCGGCGCGCATATTGCTTACCATCTCTTCTGTGACGACCACTGGCGTTCTGCCGGATTGTGAAGAAAGAGCGCCGACTGCCACTTCGCATGTTTTTAATTGCTTGGATAATATCCTGGGCTCTATAACGGAAGTGTATATGCGAAAACCAATATTGTTCTGCAATCTCTTCAAACGATAAACGCTGTTATCAAAAACTTTTACGGAAGCACCGAGAGCCAGCGCCGCCCTGGCGGCATATTCGCCGACAATACCTGCACCGAGAATGATTACTTTGGTGGGAGGAATTCCGGAAATACCACCGAGCAAAACACCTTTGCCATGATTCGCGGAGCTCAGGTATTGAGCTGCCAGCAGCATCACCGCACTTCCGGCAATTTCACTCATGCCGCGAACGATGGGATAGCTACCGCTATCGTCTTTTAAATTTTCGAAGGAGATTCCTGTTATTCTTTTCTCCATCATTTTTTCCAAGAGCTCGGATTTGAGTGCCGACAGATGAATCGGGGAAATAATGGTTTGGTTCATCTGCAACAAAGGAAGATCTTCTTCAATAACAGGGGCAGATTTTACCAACAAAGGCGCTTTGAAAACCTCCGCTTTATCGTAAACGATTTTTGCACCCGCTTCGCCATAGTCTCTATCGCGAAAATGAGCAGCTTCGCCTGCATTATGCTCCATGATCACTTCATGCCCGTTGCTTACCAATACACCCACGGCCTCCGGCGTCAAAGCAATACGGTTTTCCTGGAAAGCAGTTTCTTTTGGGATACCAATATGCAATTGGCTGCCCTTCGGTTTAATATCCAGCGTTTCTTCAAGTGTTTCATAACTGAAGGAAGTGCTGATAATCGGTTTTTGCTGAGACATCTTTATGGTTTATCCGGACGAGCGGGGCGGGTAAATTACAATTTTAAATTGAATTGTCTATCTTTTGGGAATGCTATTCCGCATGAATTTTTCTTGTTGCCGGATCGACCAGTTCGATTGAAATATATGTCGTGTCTGGCGGAAAAATATCCGGCGCTCTTTGTGGCCACTCTACCAGGCATATTTCTCCGGAATACAAGCAATCTTCCACACCGGCGCGCATGGCTTCTTCTTCATCTTTGAGTCGATACAAATCGATATGAAAAATTTTTCCTTCAGGTGAAATGTATTCGTTGATGATAGAGAAAGTCGGGCTGCCAACCGAGCTGGTAACCTGCTTCACATCGCACAATGCATGAATAAAAGTTGTTTTGCCCGCGCCCATCTCTCCATCAAAAGCAAATACTTTTCTGTGTTTGAATTCCTGCCAGAACTCTTGTGCTACCTGATGAATATTTTCTAGCTTAATGATTTTTTCCATTTTCCAAAGGTATAAGCCTTTTTTGCGATGTTACTTCCTGATAATTTTTTTTCACCACATAGTTACACATCGGAGGCATAACTTATTTTCAAAATAAAACATTCATAATAACTTAAACCTTACAGGTTAGAAGTTGTTTTTATTATTCCCGGCGACAACGCCCTGATGAAATTTCTATGTGCAACTTTGTGCCTACTGTATGGTGGCAAACTTCGAATATATTTGAGCCCTCACCCCAACCCCTCTCCTAAAGGAGAGGGGCAAGGACTGACTCGTAATAATTTTCAAAATGAGTCACTACTTGAATTTTGTAAATTTGCTGTTTAAAAAATAGAAACGAGCGGTGACGATTCAAGTCATCTGCACAACAAATATATGGAGACGATAAATTGGAAAGTAGAGGGAATGACCTGTTCGAATTGCGCATTAACCATCAACAAATACCTGGAGAAAAAGGGAATGCAGCACGTGAAAGTGAGTTTTGCCGGCGGTGATGTGAGCTTTGAAACAAAAGAAGATTCTGCCACGCAGGAATTAAAAAAAGGGATTGAAGACCTGGGATATAAAGTGGTTGATGATTCCGTAGCAAATACGAAAACCGCAAGGCCCCTGAATAAATTTCTTCGCTACCTGTTGATATGCCTGCCTTTTACACTGATTTTAATGCTGCACATGTTCAACGGATGGCTGCATTGGCATTGGCTGATGAACCCCTGGTTGCAGCTTACACTTTGTTTGCCGGTCTATATTGTCGGAATGAGTTTTTTTGGAAAGAGCGCGATAAAGAGCATTGGTAACGGAATGCCAAACATGAATGTACTTATCTCGATTGGAGCCACTGCCGCTTTTTTGTATAGTCTTGTTGGCACTCTATTGAATCTTGGCGAAGGTTATTTATTTTATGAAACCGCTGCTGCCATCATCACACTTGTTTTTTTGGGAAACTGGCTGGAAGATATTTCTGTTCAATCTACGCAAAGGTCTTTGAACAAACTGGCGAGGGCGCAAAAAATAATGGCCAATATGATTGCATTCGATGATCAGCACCAGGAAATAATTTTTCCGGTTGAAAATACGCAACTGCGTAATGGCGATCTTGTGCTTATCAAATCCGGTGAGCAGGTGCCAGCCGATTGCAAAATTTTATGGGGTGATGCGAGCGCCAACGAATCTATCATTACGGGTGAAAGTATTCCCGTCGCAAAAAAAGCAAAGGACGCCCTGATTGGCGGAAGTGTTTTGATTGACGGGACTGTGAAAGCGCAAGTAACAGCAACGGCAAATGATTCTGTGCTTTCCGGCATTATCAATCTTGTAAAACGTGCGCAGGGAGATAAGCCTCCTATTCAGCAATTGGCAGATAAAATCAGCGCCATATTTGTTCCCGTAGTCTTAGCAATCGCATTGGTTTGCTTCGTATCGAATTATATTTTTTTACATGATCTCACGGCGGCGATCATGCGCAGTATCGCGGTGTTGGTTATTGCATGTCCCTGTGCCATGGGGCTCGCTACTCCGGCGGCGATTGCAGTTGGCCTTGGCCGCGCAGCGACAAACGGTATTTTGTTCCGAAATACAAAAAGCCTGGAATTATTTAAAAATATCAGGCAGGTTGTATTCGACAAAACCGGAACGCTCACCACGGGTGAATTTGCGATTGCAGATTTTTTTCATCAATCAACAATTACTCGCGAAGAATTTATGCAGATTGCTTTTTCATTGGAGAAATATTCCAATCATCCGATTGCTAAATGCATTGCAAACGCATGGAAAACAAAAAATGATTTGCGATGGACGAAAGTCGACGAGATAAAAGGTCTTGGAATTAATGCGACCGCTTCCAATGGAGATATTTATCGCGCGGGATCTTATCGCATAGCGGAACAACTTACCAAAGAAGAATCGCACAATGTATATATCGTGAAGAACAACGAGCTATTAGGTTGGATCGATGTGAAAGATTCAGTACGTACAGAAGCAACAGACGTCATTCGTTATCTTCAATCCAAAAAAATAAAAACCATTTTATTAAGCGGTGACCGGTTTTCCAATTGTAAAAAAATTGCCGATGAATTGGGAATCGATGAAGTGATTGCGGAACAAACACCAGAACAAAAGTTGGAAAAAATCGCGGCGCTTACTGCACAAATGCCGACGGTAATGGTGGGTGATGGTATTAATGATGCGCCTGCATTGGCGAAAGCTACTATTGGCATTTCTATGAGCGATGCCTCGCATATTGCGATACAAACTGCAGACGTTGTATTGATGAATAAAGGGTTGAAAAATCTTCCTGTATCATTAAATCTTGGAAGAAATGTTTTCCTGACCATTCAGCAAAATCTTTTCTGGGCATTCTTCTATAATGTGATTGCAATTCCTGTAGCGGCATTTGGATTGCTCACACCGGCAGTCGGTGCATTGGTGATGGCGTTGAGTGATGTGGTGTTGGTTATTAATTCGCTGAGATTGTATGTGAAGAAAGTGGGATAAGCGGCAATGCTATTTTTTTTATGCCTTTGTATAAGAAATTCAAACTTGATGAGGATCGGATGAGGAAATTTTCGCGCAAAGGCGCAAAGTCACAAAGAAAGATTTTTTTGAACTTTACAGCGATATTTTCAGATAGATTTTTATTAAAACTTTGTGCGATATATTTTCTAACAAGTGAGCGCAGGAGGAACTTTTAAAAATAAAAAACTCGCCGATTATCCCCCCTCCACCGGAGGGGGAAGGGGAGGCTTTCCATGAACATTCACGATATACTAAAAAATAATTGGGGTCATCAGTCTTTTCGTCCCTTGCAGCAGGAAATTATTCAATCCGTGCTGGATGGAAAAGATGTGTTGGCATTATTACCAACCGGTGGCGGAAAATCAATTTGTTTCCAGGTTCCGGCATTGGCGAAAGATGGATTGTGTTTGGTGATCAGTCCGCTGATTGCGCTCATGAAAGACCAGGTGCAAAACCTGCGTCGGAAAAATATCACTGCTTTTGCAATCTACGCCGGTATGAGCAGGAGGGAGGTGATCAATATATTTAAACTGGCCGCAGAAAGCAATTGCAAATTTTTATACGTATCTCCCGAGAGACTGGAAACAAATCTTTTTAAAGAATATCTGCCCTCATTCAATATTAATCTTGTAGCAATAGATGAAGCTCATTGTATTTCTCAATGGGGTTATGATTTTCGGCCACCTTATTTGCGTATTGCATCGTTGCGTGAAGAATTGCCAGGCGTTCCGTTTCTCGCATTGACAGCATCTGCAACCAGAGAAATTCAGAAAGACATTGCGGATAAACTTCAGTTGAAACAACACGTTGTTTTCAGCCAGTCGTTTGCCAGAAAGAATTTGTCGTTCAGTGTTTTTTCCTGCGAATCAAAAATCAATAAGATCAGGGAAGTTTTGCAAAAGGTAGCGGGAACAGCAATCATTTATTGCAAGAGCAGGAAACGCACCAAATGGATCAGCGACTTGTTGACAATGCATGGCGTTGCATCAGATTTTTATCATGCGGGATTGAAACAGGAAGAAAGAAGTCGAAAGCAGGATGAATGGATGAAAGGAAACACGCGTGTGATTGTTTGTACCAATGCTTTTGGTATGGGGATCGATAAGCCCGATGTGCGCGTAGTGATCCACGCCGATGCGCCCGACTGTCTTGAAAATTATTACCAGGAAGCGGGGCGTGCGGGTAGAGATGAAAAAAATGCCTATGCTGTTTTATTATATAGTGAACCGGAAATCGCGGAGCTGAATGAATTGCCGGATATCCATTTTCCCTCGATAGAAAATATTCGTATTGTTTACCAAGCGGTAGTCAACTATTTACAAATTCCGCAGGGCACGGAAAATGTTTACTATGATTTTGATATGACGGATTTTATTAAGAAGTTCAAACTGGATACTAACCTCGCCGTATATGCGCTGAAGGCATTGGAGCAGGAGGAATTGTTTAGTTTGAATGAACAGGTATTTATCCAGTCGTCGGTTTTTTTTACAACCAATAAGGAAGGGTTGTATGATTTTGAAAAAGTGAATCCTCTATTAGAGCCTTTGATAAAAACGTTGCTTCGTACCTATTCGGGAATTTTTGATCAGCCGGTGCATATCAACGAAAAAGTGATCGCGGGATTATTACATGTAGATTTAGATGAGTTGGTGAATCAATTAAAAATACTTCATGGCCGGGGAGTCATCGAATATATTCCTCAAAAAGATGGACCGCAATTGTATATTTCACATGCACGCGTTAAAGCAGAAGATCTCCGGATCAATGAGGTAAATTATAAAAAGAGAAAAGAGCAATATAAAAAAAGAGTAGGAGCTGCATTGCAATATATTTCTACCACCGATTGCAGAAGCCAATATATCGCGAAATATTTTGGTGAAGATGATGCAAAGTCTTGCGGTGTTTGTGATAATTGTTTGAAGAAAAAAAAGACGCCTCTTAGCAACGAAGAGTTCAACAATATTCATCAGCGTGTACTCAAATTAATTGAAACTTCTGAAATACCTGCCAGCAAATTATTCCAGCATCTCGAAGGAATTCAAAAAGATAAATTAAACCAGGTTATCAATTTCTTACAAGCAGAAAAAAAATTAGTGGTAGATGAGGATGGGTTTGTGAGGGTTGCCGGTTGATTAGTCGCTAGTTTTTGAACCATGATTAAAGGATTGAAGGATTACCATGAGGTTTACAAATAACAAGGCGATTGTCGACCCGTACTTTTACAATTAATGAAACTTCAGGGTAATCCTTCAATCCTTTAATCATGGTTCAAAAACTGTTCAAACCTCAAGCACTCATTTCACCACAGCAAGCGCCATCCCATCATATTCCTTCACGCCGACAGTTTGAATAATAGTTGCTGTAATATTTTTGTTCGCTGCGAGTGATTTATTAAATCGTTGGGCGCCTTTTACCATTTCGTCTGTGTGGTTTGGATCGATCACTTTGCCATCGCGGATTACATTATCTGCAACGATCAATGTACCGGGGCGGGACATACGAAGTGCATATTGAAAATATTCTGTGTATGGAGGTTTGTCGGCATCTATAAAAATCATATCGAATGGGCCGGCTTTTTCACTTTCCAGGCTTGCTAAAATATCCATGGCTTTTCCGATTCGGATTTCGACTTGTTCACTTAAGCCAGCTCCTTCAATATTTTTTTTTGCAACGGCCGCGTGTTTCGGATCGATTTCAAGTGTGATCAATTTACCGTCTTTTGGCAACGCTCTTGCGAGCCAGATTGTGCTGTACCCCGCAAGTGTTCCTACCTCAAGGATTTTTTTTGCATTGCAAAGTAGCGCCAGGATGTGCAAAAATTTTCCCTGGTTGGGTGAAATGCTAATTTGAGGCATACCTGCTTCTTCGAGCGATTGTTTCGCCGAAAGCAATGCATTGTCTTCCGGAACGAGTAAGTTGTCGATATAGTGATCTACTGCTTCAAACATTTCGTTGTTGAGCATAACAAATAATTTTATGCCCCAAGTTATGCATTTTGAAATTTATTTTTGAGATTTAGAATTGATACTTCTTTGCGTCATTGCGTCTTTGCGAGAAATATTTTCACGCAAAGGCGCAATGACGCAAAGGATGAAATGCATTAGTCTCCTTGCTGGAACCATGATTTAAATGCAACTGCTTTTGTGCGACTTACCTGGACATTTGGCGGAAATTGTGGCGATGGTGATACTAGCACATTTAGTTTATTATGTTCACCTCTTTCATAACCGCTCACCATATTGCGATGAAGTATGTATTGCCGGTTCATCCTGAAAAAAAACTCGCCAGGCAAAAGTTTCTCCACTTTATCGAGCGATTGATCCAGCAAATATTTTTTTGCATCAGTTGTAATTAATACCGCATATTCTCCTTCAACATAAATACCGGCGATGCCGGCAAATGGGATTTGCAGGTTTTGTTTTCCATGTTTGACGGTGAAACCATCCTGACGCAATTTCTTTTCTTCCCGTCTCAGTTTTTCAAGTTCGTTCATAACGATATAGTAATGCCAGGCGATATAGATGCCGTTAATAACAAAAAACCAAATCAGGAAAATGAATATATCCAACGTGTAAAAACTCGACGGAACCGGAGTGTCTTTTACAATCCAGTTGAGAATTTCTGTCGAAACAATAATGAAAGCAAGAGCGCCAACGCATGTTAACAGGATTTGAATAAAAATTCTTTTGAGGGGTTTTGGTGCATAAGGTATTTTTCTATCCAGCCGAATTATGATGGAACGGATAATCCACCATGCTATATATCCTTCCAGCGTATCAATTGCAAAAGTTAGAGCTGTATGCCAGTTAAGAGAAATATTTGAATAAGTGAGATAATAATTCAATGCATTGATGCATGGAATTAGAATCAGGAAAATTGGGATATCATTATATTTTGCCGGTGATTTTTTGATTGTCATTAAATCTGCTTTTGATCAAGGATTTCGTGATTTGAACTTCGTCATTTCGAATCCGCCCATCGTGATTCGCTGAATCATGAGTTGATGGCGGGGTGAGAAATCCCCAGCTAACTAGTTTGTAAATTCCTATAAATAGCTGGGGATTTCTCACTGCGTCTCTTCGCTGCGCTACGAGACTTCGTTTGAAATGATGCACATTTCTCTTCCTTATTTTCTTTTACGAAAATTATTACTCCGGGTATTTTGCTGTTACTTCCAGCCTGTTATTATCCGGATCCAATGTTTCAAATTCATAATATCCATCGCCGGTTTTTCTCGGGCCACGAAGAATACGATAACCGTCTTTTTGCAGTTGTTTTGCCTTTGCTTCTACTTCTTCCAACGTATCAACTCCAAAAGCAAGATGAATAATTCCCTGGTGTTGTTTTTCAATTGTATCGTTTTGATTGCCGGGAATGTTCGGCATCGACATGATTTCAAGTCTCGCCCCCGAGCTAAAACTCAGAAAATAACTTTCAAAATGATTCTTCGAATTTGTGTATTTATTATTTGATACTGCGCCGAAATACTTCATATAATATTCTTTCAACGCTTCCAGGTTGTTTGTCCAGATAGCAACATGCTCAAGTGTCATAGAAGTGATTTGAATGATCTGCAAAGATGATATGATTTTCCTTATTGAGCTGAATTTATTCTTTGCGTTTTTGCGCCTTTGCGAGAAAATTATCTCTCGCAAAGGCACAAAAACGCAAAGAATAAATTCTAGTTCGAATAATAGATCGTCAGCAGCATAAATTTGTATTAATTTTCACAGGCAATCACTTAAATTGAGGAGAATTGGATTTGATCCGATTCAAAAAAACTGTTATGAGAAAACCTGTCGCCGGCATAATGTTCGTTTGCAGTTGCCTGTTGTTTCAAAAAGTTTTTTCGCAAAATATTTCTGTCGGAGTAAAAGGAGGTATCAGTATTCCTAACCTCCGTTCGGGCGGCTCGAATCCAGTCAGTTCCGGTTATCAATCCGGGTTAGGTCCCAATTTCGCTTTGTTTGGTGAGTATGGTATTTCAAATCTTTTTTCTCTTGAACTTGGATTGGAATATTCTGCACAAGGTGGTAAGAAACATGGTAAGCAAGCGCTAACCGTTACGCCGGATATTGCTGCTTTGTTTTATCCAAATCCGGCGCCGCAGTATTTGTGGACCAACTTCGACGCCGATGCAAAATTCAATTATCTCATGGTGCCTGTTTTGGCGAAGTTTGGATTTGATCTGGGTGATCATTCGCCGTTGCGTGTATATATATCAGCGGGACCATTTGCCAGTTTTTTATTATCAGCTAACACAAAAACGAGTGGAACTTCAAATGTATATGCCGATGAGGCGGAAACGATTCCGCTTCTAACGCAACCTGCAGCATTCGATACAACCGCAGATATCAAAGATCAATTGAAGAGTTTTAATTGGGGTGTAGAAGTAAACATCGGTATTGTTTACAGTTTTGACCAGCACCGTATATTTTTGGAAGGAGGGGGCAACTACGGTTTTATTCCCGTTCAGAAGCATGCAGAAGACGGACAAAATAATGCAGGCGCCGCTACTATCAGAATCGGTTATGCATATACGTTTGGAAGCAGTGGAGGAAGATCCGGGAGAGCGGCAAGGGGAGTGAAGAGTCCGAAGGTGTATAATTGAGAGTTGATTAGTCGATAGGTTGATTGGTTGAAAAGTGAGTGACCTTAATTTGAAGTGATTTTTTAACGTACCAAGCAATCAAACTGGTTTGAGAAAACTTTAACGGTGTAGAAATTTTTCGCTATTTCTTCTTTTGTATTTTACACCCGTATGAAAAAAGTCAGCACCTCTATATTACTGCTTTTATACCTGGCGTATTTTTCGGGACCATTTCTCAATAAAATACTTCCAGACGATAGCCGTGCAAATATAAAGTTGTGCATATCCGCTGATCATCATTTGGATTTGCGTCCATGCAATGATGATTGTTCTCAAAATGAATTTTCAAGCCGGACCGTTTTATTATCACAGCAGCAACACCTGGTTTCTTCGGGAACGCGTGTGCAGTTTATGCCGCTGGATTTTATATTACCCGATTTCCGCAATGTGCAGTCTTACAAATCTGTTGATGATCATCTCTCCAATGTTATAGAGCAGCCAATCACGCATGCTGCGCCCGTTTTTCTGATGAACCGGGTATTGAGGATTTAATATTATCTATCACTGTTTTCATTTCTTTTTTTGGTGCTCATTTAAGAGAGCATCATTTATGATCTGCCATCATATCCGTGTCGACTGGATTTGCGGCGAGTTTGGATCATTCTCAAAAAAATTATTATGAAATCATTATTGATAATAACAATAGGTTTTCTACTGGCATCGGTGTGTGCAATTGCGCAGACAGATTTCCCCGGTAAAAATATTCCCACTAAGGGATATTACTCGATCGGTGATAACTATAAGAAATTGCTCCATGGTTCTGTTGCGCATGTCGATACCATTGCATCGCCCATCATCCATAAAGGTTTTTATTCGATGAAACATAAAAATAAAAGATTCAAAATAAACCTTGGATGGAATCATGGGAAACGTGAAGTGCCAATGGTGAGCAAGGGATATTATTCGATTGGAAATAATACCAGGAAATTAATTGAACCATGATTTAGGTGATTTAGAAAGATTATGATGAGAGTTGAATGAGTCAATAAATTGACCATTAACCTAATCAACTCGCTCACCCAGTCAATTCTCCTTATAATCTTTTTAAATCACTTAAATCATGGTTGAATAACCATATCGATCATCAAGTCACATACATATTATTTAAAGAAAAAATTTTTTTATGAATACAATCAGCATTCCATTATATGTTTTTTTTAACGGTACGGGTGAACTTAGTAAAGCGATAGAAAAATTTGCAAGATCCCGCCGTTTATATTTTTCAAGGCTGGAAGAAATCTCCGGCAACCTGATAGCGCTTGACAAGGTGAAGCGCAAATTACTATACTTTAAAACAAATGTGCTGTTACCAAAATGTTTGATCGTTGATTTGAGAAACGTAGACAGTTGCACGGTTGTTAAGCAATATGATGAAAAAGAAAAAGGGAAATTGCGAACGCTTCTTTTGTCGTTTCGGTTTTTAAATAATTCGAGCCCGGTCTCGCTTCCATTTTATGAAAACCTCGATCACGGATCAAAAGAAATCGCACAGGCTGAGTTAAAAGCGCAGTTGTGGAAAGCCGAAGTTTTGAAAACGGCTAGTGATAATTAACAAATCGGTGGTCGATCGCGATCTGAGGATCGGCCACCTAATTTTTTTGTGACATTTTCAGCAGAAAATTATCCATCGCGGAAAATAGTTTATCGAAATTTTACCGATTGCGCGCTAAATTTTTTGTGACAAAGGACATAAGCATGCAGAGGAAGTGGCACGGTTGATGTGATACCATAGATTGGTTAAGGTTGGTAATCCCTATTTATCAGCGATTTTTTAATATAGAAAATTCATATCGATGCTGATGAATATACCGCAAATCGAGAAACATATTTCAGATGAAACAAAATCATATTTACTACAGGCTGGCCTTTACCAGTTGATAGGAGGAGCTGTTGGCGCGCAACTTATTATCTGGTTACTTTTTACTGAGCCACCGGTGACCAGCCATTCCATTACCGTAAAATTATTTATGCTTTGTGTATATGCTTATTCCATTGCGTGCGGTGTTCTTTGTATCAGGTCTAATGGAATGGCAGTATATTATATGCGCGTGAACCAGCTTCTTCAGCTGATCGGTTTTGTGGGAATGGGCTATGCTTATAAATATGTTGCAGGTGTTTATGTGTCGATTGGAATTGACTTCACGTCATCCACAAAATTTATTTTCGACGCTGGTATTTCAAAGTTTCATTTATATAGGGAACCAGAAAGGGCCGCGTTTGATATTAATTTAGTTGCGCTGCTGATTATGTATTGGACGCTGAGATTGCAACGGAAAATAAAAACAGAAATGGCGGGTGTTGCAAAGTTTCGTTCGACGTAGACATTGAACAGACATTCATATTTTGTGAGCGTCATTTCGAACGAAGTCTCGTAGCGAAGCGGAGAGACGAAGTGAGAAATCCCCAGCAAACTAATTGGGAGGTTGCTATAGATAGCCGGGGATTTCTCATCCGCCATAACATTAAAAATAATGTTAGTCGCTGCTGGCGGATTCGAAATGACGTTCGTGAAATATTAAATTGTATTTCTTCTTCACCGACTTTGAGAAATTGGTTAAGGATTTGTAAATCATCAAGGATTTATTCTTTCAGAAATTTGATTTATTAATTTTGAAAACTTCATTATGAGTTTTCAGAAAGTCTTTAAAATATTGTCAGTTGCGATCTGCCTGTTTTTATTCACGGCAGCAAAAGCAAGTTGCCAATCCAAGATCGAAAAATATTGTATCGTTGAAGCATATCATAAAAATGGTTTTTCAACAAAAATTTCCATACGATTGGTGAATGGTGAAGTGGATTCATTATTTTCATTTGCAGACTCCGCAGTCAAAAACAATCTGGCTAAAATAAAAGAATTGAATTCAATACCGGATGCCTTGAACTATATGGCAAATTTGGGCTGGACGTTAGTAACGGCAACAACATTTTCTACTGGTGGTTCTACAAATCTTTATTTTAAGAAAGAGTTTGAGAAATCAGAACTGGCAAAATAATTTGACAGTTATTTATTAGTGAAATACTGCTTATGAAAAGAACTAATTTTTACTTTAGTAAGATCATTTTTACAGCTATCCTTTTATATATCTCGGCAACCCTGAAATCTCAGGTTGAGCAAACAGAAAATAATAGAACTCGCGACAAGGATTTATTAGATTCTCTATTGAATAGTGAACAGTTGGATTCTTTACCAGGTAAACCGATGACCTACTATAGTCATGGTTACTCAATCAGGGCCAAAACCATCCAGCAGTTAGTTCGCGATTGCGTTGCTTTTTACACTCCATTATTTCCGGGAAAGGTATTCAATGAAAAAATATTTTTGTTGAATAAATCAGATTGGGAGAGACTGCCGTTCCCACAGCCATATGGATTGCCACATTATACCGACATCAATGAAAGTTTAATTGTGTCGGCAGATAAGAATGCGCTGAGTCATTTAAACAATGCGCAAAATGAAACCACAAGTGATAGTGTGGTATCCGGATTTGATTATGTTGCATTGCATGAGCTGGGTCACTATGTGTTTTTTACTCTTTATAATATTCAGAAAGAACATTGGTTTAACGAGGTGATGGCTTCGTATTTTCTTATATGTTATCTTCAAAAAGAAAATCTTCCACTGGATCTTGTAAAAACGGATCCGTCTTTTGTGCCGAAATACAAAAGACTTGAAGATTTTGAAAGACTTTATGCCAGGGTTGGTCCACAGAATTATGACTGGTATCAACGAAAATTCATACAACTGGGTTATTCATTATATCCCGATCTCAAAACTAACCTCATTAAAAATGTGATTGAGAATTATTCCAGTAATGGCAAAAAACTGGATGCCCCAGTACTATTTGATAGTCTGGCGCCACAAAAAATGCTTGAGTGGCGGAAGGGGATGCAATAGCTAGAAATCTAAAGTGTCTCCATTTTATATTTCTAGTTTCCTCTGTGGTAATTTTTTTTCACCACATAGGCACATAGAAACATAGGTTCACATAGAGGGCATTTGGAGATAATAGTATTAGATTAAGATGTTATCAAAATAAAAGCCCACTAGGCATTGAATTGCTTTCTCTAAACGATCCCTGCTAATTCCAAGCTTTTCTTTTTTAGTTTTCTGATCTCTACATCTTCTATGATTGTTTCCGGGGCGAGTATTAATGAAGTATTATTTTCTCTCCACCAACTATTCTTTCGCAATTCTTCAAATGCCAAAACACCGACAAGATATTTGCGATCGTTTTCTGCATGCCATTCTTCAATCCATTCGAAACGATCTTTTGGAACATAGGACCAGTCATCAAAACTGATATAAACCTTCACATAAAAATCATTTGTCAGTTCGTGAGGTGTGTGATGATATAATTTTTTGTATTCGTATTTGTATTGATAACGTAGCGCAGATAAATCACTCAATACCGCTGAAGCAGTAGGAAAACTTCCCGCACCTTTCCCGTAGAAAAATTGTTTATCAGCAAAACCACTTTCGATCACTACACCATTGTATTCATTTTTTACAAAGGCGAGATGATCATCATGACGAATAAATTGTGGCAATACAAATGCAGCAACTTTTCCGTTTTGTAATTTTTTAGCTTGCGCGACGAGTTTGATATCAAAATGTTTTTCCGCTGCAACAGCCGCATCGCTTCCCTGGATATTTTGGATGCCGGTGAAAACGATATTATCAGGTTGTTCAATGATGCCATATGCATGCGTCAACAGGAATGTCCATTTGTTAACGGCATCAAATCCCTCTACATCGAGAGAAGGATCACTTTCTGCAAATCCCAATTGTTGCGCAAGGAGAAGCGCCTGTTGGAAATCCAGTTTTTCTTCGAACATTTTGGTGAGAATAAAATTCGTAGATCCATTGACGATGGCTTTGATAGAGTGCAACAGATCGTTGTCATAATATTCTTCGAGGTTGCGGATAACAGGTATTGAAGCACAAGCTGCGGCTTCATATAAAAAAGATAAGCCGGTTTGTTTTTGCAATCCTAATAATTCGGGTAAATGTTCTGCGATCATTTTCTTACTTGCGCTCACCACTTCTTTTCCGTTCTTCAATGCAGTTGAAACGATTTCGAATGCAGGTTCTGATTCATTGATCACTTCTACGATCACGTTTATATCCGGATCGTTCAGTAAAATATTTTTATCTGTGGTAAATAATTCATCCGGTGCATCTCTTTTTTTCCCGGGATGCTTGATGCAAACTTTTTTGATACTTGCTTTCAACGAAGGAGTTTGTTGCAATATTTTAAAAAGACCTTCGCCTACTACACCGAATCCGAACAGGCCAATCGTCAGTTGCTTATGTGCGTCCATATGCTGGTTATCTTTTAATGAATTTTATTAACAGAAGTTTTTATGAATTGTTTTGAGGAGATATTTTAACTCGTTTTCATTTTCGCGATTCTTGTTACGAATTTTTTCTGCATGAAATCTTCTACGAGGTTGCTGATAGCATCGAACTCCAGTAAAAAGCCATCATGTCCGAAATTTGAATAAATCGCTTTATAATCCGCATGGGGTATATGTGTTGCAATAAATTGCTGCTCCTGCAATGGAAACAGGATATCGGTTTCTATTCCAATCACCAAAGCTTTTGCTTTTATCTGTTGCAATGCCTTTTCCATGCTGCCTCTGCCACGTCCAACATTATGCGCGTCCATTCCCTGGCTCAGCGCATAATAACTAAATGCGTTGAAGCGTTGTGCGAGTTTTTCGCCCTGGTAGCGTTGATAAGATGCGGCTCCATCCCATCCGTCTCCAAATGGAAATGTAATGGAGCGCGGTTGTGCCTGCAAGTAAGTATCATAATGACGATAAGAAATTAGTGCAGTGGCTCTTGCTGCTTTCATGCCCTGGATACCGGCGAGTGGATTTTTATCTTTCCATGTTCCATCTGCTTCGATGCTCATGCGCTGCGCTACATTGAATGCAATCGCCCAGGGAGAATGTTGCGCATTGGTAGCAACCGGAAAAATATATTCGAACAATTCTGGTTCTTCGATGGCCCACTCGAGTAGTTGTTGTCCACCCATTGAACCACCGATACCAATATGTATTTTGTCTATACCGAGGAATGTTTTCAATGGCTTATACGCTCGTACCATATCTCTTGTGGTGAAGAATGGAAAATCGTGATAGTATGGTTCGTTGGTTTGAGGATTGTTATCCAAGGGACCGATGCTGCCATAACAACTTCCAGGCATGTTGACACAAACAATAAAATATTTTGAAGGATCGAATAATTTTCCTTCGCCAACAAGTCCGGGCCACCATTCTGCCGGATCACTATTTGCTGTCAATGCATGAAAAACCCAAACCACATTATCCTTTTCATGATTCAATTTGCCATGTGTTGTATATGCCAAATGATATTGCGGAAGAATCATTCCTGATTCGAGGAGAAGAGGCTCGGTGTGAGAGAATATTTTGTGAGACAAGTTTTTTGTTTTTGATTCATATAACACTTGAACATTGATTGTTGAATATTGATTATTTCTTTATGCACAAAGAAATAATCAATATTCAATATTCAACAATCAATGTTCAAGTGGGTTTATCCTACGAGTTCTTTCGAGAACACTTTTTCAAATGCCTGTTCCAAATCTGCTTTGATATCATCGATATGTTCGATACCAACGCTGATGCGTATTTGATTTGGCTGCACACCGGCTGCTATCTGTTCTGCTTCACTGAGCTGTTCGTGTGTAGTGGTAGCAGGATGAATGACCAATGTTTTTGCATCGCCCACATTTGCAAGATGACTTGCTAATTTTAGTGAGTCGATAAATTTGCTGGCATTTTCTTTTCCGCCCTTCACACCAAAATTCAATATGCCGCCAAAACCATTTTTCAAATATTTTTTTGCAAGATCGTGATATGGACTGCTCTTCAACCCAGGGTATTGCACGAAGTCGACCTGCGGATGATTTTCGAGCCATTGCGCCAGTTCAAGTGCATTATCAACGTGGCGTTGTACGCGCAGTGATAATGTTTCCAATCCCTGTAATAACAAGAATGAATTGAATGGAGCTTGTGAAGCGCCATAATCGCGCAATCCTTCCACACGTGCACGAATTGCAAATGCAATATTTGGTAAACCCAATGGATTTCCTTCACCGAACACATCCCAGAATTTCAAACCATGATATCCTTCTGAAGGTTCTGTGAACTGAGGGAATTTTCCGTTGCCCCAATTATAATTTCCGGCATCAACGATCACACCCCCAATTACGGTTCCATGTCCACCGATCCATTTGGTTGCAGATTCAACAACTACATTTGCGCCCCATTCTATTGGGCGGAAAAGATAGCCTGCAGTTCCAAAAGTATTATCGACGATCAACGGCAGATCATATTCTTTTGCGAGATCAGCAAATTTTTTAAAATCAGGAATATTCAAACGCGGGTTACCTACTGTTTCAAGATAAATCGCTTTTGTGTTTTTATCTATGTGCTTTACAAAACTTTCAACATTGTCGCCATCAGCGAAACGAACGTCAACGCCTAAACGCTTAAATGCAACTTTGAATTGATTGTATGTACCGCCATATAAATAAGAAGTGCTTACAAAATTATCTCCTGCCTGTAGAATATTATTTAATGCAAGAAATTGAGCTGCTTGTCCTGAACCGGTAGCCAATGCAGCCACACCGCCTTCCAATGCAGCAATGCGTTGTTCGAATACATCGGTGGTTGGATTCATGATACGTGTATAGATATTTCCGAATTGCCTCAATCCAAAAAGATTCGCTGCGTGCTCGGAATTATCGAAAGCATACGATGTTGTTTGATAAATAGGAACTGCCCTGGCATGTGTTGTTGGGTCCACAGTTTGACCGGCATGCAATTGCAATGTTTCAAAACGATAAGTGCTCATACAAATTTGATTTTAGTTTGAAGTATGTGAAAAATATTATTGACCGGATTTTCACGGGCGTCGACAAGAACGAATGGGATGGATAATAGATTTAAAGTATGCCCTTGGGCATACAACAAAAGCTCATCAATGGGTTTGTTGAAATACGGTCTGCTTCTATTGGTTGTGCTAAATACATTTCGTACTATGACAGTCAACAAATTTAGTGGGCTTTTTAATATTTCTTTCCTTTTCATGCGTATTTTTTTTAGTAGGAAGAATACGTATTAATACGAATGAACGCCATTCGTTGCTTTTGTTTTTGTTGGCTCAGTTACCGAGGTGAGTGCCTGTTTAAGATCTTTAACCAGGTCGGTGGGGTCCTCTAAACCGATGGATAAGCGGATCAGGCTATCTGCAACGCCGGCGGCGCGCCGTTTTCCGAACGGTATGGTTTTATGCGTCATGGTGGCCGGATGACTTAGCAAACTTTTTATACCACCGAGGCTTTCTGCCAGCTTGAACAGCCGTGTTGAAGTAACTATTTTTATCGCTGCTTCTTCTGTGTCGTCTTTCAATTTGAAGGAGACAATACCTCCGAATCCGGTCGATTGCCTTGCAGCAACTTCGTGATTTGGATGTGAAAGCAAGCCCGGATAGTAAACTTTTTCCACTGCCGGATGCTGTTCTAAAAATGTGGCCACCGCTGCGGCACCCGCGCAATGTTGTTTGATGCGCAAATGTAAAGTTTCCAATCCGCGGATCACCAGCCAACTATCGAACGGCGCAAGAATAGCACCTCCGGCATTTTGGAGGAACTTGATTTTTTCTCCCAATTCTTTTTCTTTTGTCACTACAAGTCCAGCGATGAGATCACTATGTCCACCCAAATATTTTGTTGCAGAATGCACTACAATATCAGCTCCCAGCGAAAGAGGTTTTTGTAACGCCGGTGACGCAAAAGTATTATCCACGCAAAGTAAACATCGGCTGGCTTTTGCAATTTTTGCAATCGCTTCGATGTCGGAAATTTTTAAAGTTGGATTGGTAGGTGTTTCGATCCAGATCAATTTCGTTTTTGGAGTGATTGCATTGAATATATTTCCCGGAATGGAAGTGTCTACATAGGTGACATGGATATCAAATTTTTTGTACACTTGTTCGAAGAGCCGATAGGCGCCGCCGTAAATATCATCTACAGCAACGATGTGATCGCCTGCATTCAATAATTTCAAAATAGAATCGATGGCAGCGAGCCCACTTCCGAAAGCAATGCCAGTTGTTCCTTCTTCCAATTGTGCAATCAGGTTTTCGAGCGTAGCTCTTGTCGGGTTGTTTGTCCGCGCATAATCATAACCTTTGTTTACACCGGGTGCTTCCTGTACGAATGTGGATGTTTGATAGATAGGAACAGAGATGGCGCCTGTCAATGGATCCACGGGGATGCTGTGAATAAATGCTGTTGTTTCTTGCATGATAAAAAATTTTCACTCCTTCCACTATCGGAGCAGATCATTTAAAATTGTTATTGTTCAAGAAAGAATATAATCAGAGCGCAATTAGATTTTCTATGGAAGGAAAATAAAAAAGCTCTTCTGATAGTCAGAAGAGCTTGCAAATATGTAGTGGGAATATTGTAAAGCTAAGATCTGACTTATCTGTCGCGCCCGCGGGCGAGATGGAGTTGGCACCTTGCCTCGTTAAAAACGAGACAGGTTGTCAAGGCTTCATTGGGCCATTTCCCTCAGCCTTTCTTGATAAGAGATATAAAGAACTGCGGTAAAGATAAGGACAAATATTTTATATCGCCAAATTTTGGATTGATTATTTTGTAAAAGTCTATAAAATTAGTAGGGTACTGGCTCTCTGCCCTCTTCTTTTGTCCTCACCCTCGTTCCCTCTCCTGAAGGAGAGGGATGCCCGGCTTCGAAATTTGTTGTGTTTTTGTAGAAAGAAATTTTCATTGCGAATAATGCTGTCGATATGGTGATGCAATTTTATAATGTTGTTCGGTACCAGGCATCACTCTCCTTCAGGAGAGGGAACGAGGGTGAGGACAAAAAAAGAGGGTGAGACATCTACTTCAATTCCCTATGAATCACATCCAGCAAATAACCTTTAGGATCTTCGAAATATTCCCAGAACATTACTCCGGCCAATTTATTTTTTTGTATGTAGAGGCATTTCTCTTTGATGGATTCTTCATCGTCATAGCTAATAAAAATGCTGTCGCGTGCATTGAATAGATAGGGAGCTTTTGCATCGGCATCCCAAAAGCGTGTGTATGCAGCATTGCTGAGAAGGCTGTCTTTGATACGCGTATATCCGCCACCGTGAGTGTTTCCTATTGCTGGTTGGTACAGGCCGTTTCCCGCCGTCGTTTTTAATTTCCATCCTCTTCCATAAAAAGCGCATCCGACAACGAGTTTATTTTTAGGCACGCCAGCCTGCATGAAATTTTTTACAGAAAGATCCGTATATGTTTCTTTTCCATTTGGATTTGCATAGAGATTCGTGTGATGACCCGCTACAGGATCGCCTTCGTCTTTGAAATCGTACGTCATGAGGTTTACATAGTCGAGGTATTTTTGAGCGCCTTTCATATCGCTGTGCGAAATAAATGAAGTGTCCGCTCCTGCTGCAATAGTGAGTAATTTTGGTTTCCCGGTTGTTGATGCTAGTTTGTTTAATGAGCTTCTCAAATCGCGGAGTGCGAATGTAAAATTTTCCTTATCCTCTGGACGATAAATATTTCCTGCGCCCATCAAGCCGGGATATTCCCAGTCGATATCCACGCCGTCGAAATCGAATTTGCGAACGATCTCCACGGCACTTGCCGCAAAAGCTTTGCGTGCAGTATCACTCAATACTGCGTCGGAGAAATTTCCACTCCACGACCAGCCGCCAATTGATATCAATAATTTGAGAGATGGATTTTTTAATTTCAATTTTTTCAAGTTTTCCATATTGGCGCTGTCAAAAAACTTGTTGTGCAAATAAGCGCGGTTGTCTTTTACATCTACAAAGGCATAATTGATATGCGTTATTTTTTCTGCTTTGATAGAATCCATGTTCATCAAACCACGAAATCCTCCGACATAAGCGATCACTACTTTTTCTTTTTGGGAAAAATTCCCTGTCTTATCTCTGAAAGAAGTGCCGGTCGTAAGCAGTAATAAAAAAAATAATGAATTGCGCATAAGGGATGATGTTATATATAATGGAGCAAGTGCAACTTATAAAAAAAATGTAACCGGAAATTACCATATTTATTTGCGTTTACCTCAATTAGCTCCCGGTTAACAGTTTTTGGAACAGTATTTGAAAATATTCAGGCGAAGCACTTCTACCTTAAAATTTTAGCAATATGAGAACTATCACAAAATGGCTGGCCGCCTCGGCCGGAGCTTTAGTTATTTTATTTTTCGCTTGTAACAAAGACAATTCTTCCAGTTCAAATCCAAACATCCCACCAGGAAAATCACAGGTTTCAGTTTATCTCACAGATGGACCCGTTCAATTTTATAAAGTGCTGATTGATATCCGCCAGGTTGCGGTGAAGATCGATACTTCGAAGCAACAGGGTGATGAAGATGATGATCGCGAATGGGGTGATGATTGGGGAAAAAATTCAATTTGGGACACACTTAATATTACTCCGGGTGTGTACGATTTGCTACAGTTAAGAAATGGAGTAGATACTTTACTGGCTTCAGGAACTTATCCTTCCGGAAAAATTTTAAAGGTTAGAATCACACTTGGTTCTGATAATTCTATATATACAGATAGTTTAACCAGTTATCCCCTGGATGTTTTTGGTCCGCACCCTTATTTTGATATCAACGTAAGAAGGGAACATGTATATGATGTGAGCAATAATGATTTCAAACTTTGGCTTGATTTCAATTTGCAACGTTCTATCTTTTTCTGGAGCGGCACTTTCTATCTCAAACCATATATCGTTGCGTTCAACGATCATAAGTCGGCAAGAATTGAAGGATTGGTTCTACCTCCCGGTGCTTCTCCATTAGTTCAGGCCGTAAATTCAACTGACACTGTTTATGCAGTACCTGGTTGGAATGGTGAATACATGATGCGTGCAGTGCCTCCGGGAACATATACACTGAATGTGTATGGTCATCACGGATATAATGATACTACTATCAGTAATATTGTTGTAAGCGACGGAGCGAAGACAAAGGCGCCGACTGTGACTTTGCATAAGTAGTTGAGTGGTTGATTGGTTGAATAGGTTTGAACCATGATTAAAAGGATTGAAGGATTATCATGAAGTTCTATAAATTACTAAAGTATCGTTCAAAGATCACTTTGTCGTTTGTAAACTTCATGATAATCCTTCAATCCTTTTAATCATGGTTCAAACCGATCCAACTAATCAACAAATCAACTATTCAACTTTTCCGTAAATTGCATACCCGGTAGTTCAACCGGCATAATAAGGAGCAGGTAATAATGATGGGGGAAAAAAAAGCGGAAGAAAATGGCAGGCATACAGAGGAAGCCATTGATGTGTTTGGTGCAAGAGTTCACAATCTGAAGAATATTGACATCAGCATTCCAAAAAATAAACTGGTCGTAATAACTGGTATCAGCGGTAGCGGAAAATCTTCGTTGGCGTTCGACACGATTTATGCGGAAGGCCAGCGTCGTTATATGGAAAGTTTCGGCGCTTATGCACGCCAATTTATCGGCGACATGGAACGCCCAGACGTAGATAAGATCACCGGACTTAGCCCGGTTATTTCCATCGAACAAAAAACTACAAACAGAAATCCACGAAGCACCGTTGGTACGGTTACCGAAGTGTATGATTTTCTTCGCCTGCTATACGCGCGTATCGGCGAAGCATATTCCTATAACACGGGAAAAAAAATGGTGAAGTTCAGCGAAGAAGAAATCGTTGAAAATATTTTCAAAAAATTTCGTGATAAGAAAATAAGTTTATTGGCGCCGCTTGTCCGAGGACGCAAAGGACATTATCGGGAACTCTTTGAAGATATTCGCAAAAAAGGATATCTCAAAGTGCGTGTTGATGGTGAAGTAAAAGATCTTGCCGCGAAAATGCAGGTTGATCGATATAAAATTCACGATATCGAAGTAGTGATCGATCGTCTTGCTGTTACGGATGATATGAAAGTGAGGATCAGCCAGAGTGTTCAGAAAGCATTGCAGGTAGGAAAAGATCTTATGTTTTTATTGATCAACGACAGCAATAAAACGATTCAGTATAGCAAGCAGTTAATGTGTGAGGATACAGGCATCAGCTATGAAGAACCTTCTCCCAATAGTTTTTCTTTTAATTCACCATATGGTGCTTGTCCAACATGCAAAGGACTTGGTGCGATTTACCAGGTAAATATGGAAGCGATTATCCCTGACCGTAATAAAAGTATCAACGAAGGGGCGGTTGTTCCACTAGGAGAAGAAAGAGAGTCTTATTTTTTCAAGCAAGTACAACAGCTTGCAAAAAAAATGAAATTCAGTCTTGATGTGGCTATCAAAGATCTGCCACAAAAAGCGTTGAATCTTGTTTTATATGGGAATGAAACTGGTTCAACGCAAGACAATCCTGAATTTGAAGAAACAGCAACTAACGGTCCCATATATGCGACGGAATATGAAGGGGTGGTCAACTCACTCAAAAGATGGTTCGCCGGAGGAAGCTCCGATGCATTGCGTGAGTGGGTGGAGAAATTTATGGAATTGAAAACCTGTCCAACCTGCGAAGGCGCCAGATTAAGAAAAGAAAGTCTTTGGTTCAAAGTCGATGAAAAAAATATTTCTGAGTTAAGTGAGATGGGTCTCGACAAACTGATATTTTGGTTTGATGGAATTGAAAAAAGACTTAGTGACAAACAAAACGCGATTGCAAGAGATGTGTTAAAAGAAATTCGCGAGCGTTTGCAGTTTTTGTTGGATGTCGGTTTGACTTACCTCACCTTAAATCGTCCTTCACGTACATTGAGTGGCGGTGAATCGCAACGCATAAGACTGGCAACGCAAATCGGATCACAACTCCAGGGGATTACTTATGTGTTGGATGAACCGAGTATTGGTTTGCACCAGCGCGATAATCATCGTTTAATAGAAGCGTTGAAAAATTTACGGAATATCGGCAATAGTATATTGGTTGTTGAACATGACAAGGATATCATGCTTGCTGCGGATCATCTTGTGGATATTGGTCCGCGTGCCGGTTTTCACGGAGGCAGAATTGTTGCGCAGGGAGAACCGAAAGCGATGTTGAAATTGGATACGCTTACATCTTCTTACCTGAATGGGCACAAAAAAATAGCGATCCCTTCCGAGAGAAGAAAAGGAAATGGAAAGTCTCTCGAATTAAAAGGCGCCAAAGGAAATAATCTGAAAAATGTAGATGTACAATTTCCCCTGGGAAAATTTATTGTGGTTACCGGCGTAAGCGGCAGCGGAAAATCAACATTGATCAATGAAACATTATACCCGGTTTTGAGTAAGCATGCTTATGGATCACGAGTGACGCCGTTGGAATATAAAAATATCCGGGGACTTGAAAACGTAGACAAAGTGATCGAGATAGATCAGTCGCCCATAGGCCGGACACCAAGAAGTAATCCCGCAACATACTGCGGTTTTTTTACTGATATCAGAACATTGTTTGCATCGGTGCCGGAAGCGAAGATAAGAGGATATACTGCAGGCCGTTTTTCATTCAATGTTAAAAGCGGTCGTTGTGATGTGTGTGAAGGTGGAGGTATGCGTGTGATCGAAATGAATTTTCTTCCTGATGTGTATGTGCATTGTGAAAAGTGTAATGGTAAACGTTACAATCGTGAAACACTGGAGATACGATACAAGGGAAAATCGATCAGCGATGTGTTGGATATGACGGTTGATGAAGCTGTTGAGTTTTTTCAGAATGTACCTTATCTCTATCGTAAAATAAAAGTGTTGCAGGAAGTTGGACTTGGATATATTACGCTCGGACAATCTGCGGTTACGCTTAGTGGTGGTGAAGCGCAACGCGTAAAACTAGGAACCGAACTTTCAAAAAGAGAGACGGGAAAGACTTTTTATATATTGGATGAACCGACAACGGGACTTCATTTCGAAGATATACAGCACCTGCTCGATGTGTTGAACAAATTAGTTGATCGTGGAAATACCGTGCTTGTGATAGAACACAATCTCGATGTGATCAAAGTAGCAGATCATATTATCGATCTCGGTCCGGAAGGAGGAGATGGCGGCGGAAGAATTTTATTTGAAGGAACACCGGAACAACTGGTGAAAAATAAAGAGAGTTTTACTGCGCAGTTTTTGAAGGAAGAACTTCGATAGATCGGATAGGAAATATTCAATAATCAACAATCAATATTCAAGTAGAAGAACCAATTATGTATTCTGAGTACTCACTTGAACATTGAATATTGATTGTTGATTATTGAATATTTTTTATTCATCAAAAAGCTTAACGGCAAAAATCAAATTCCAAAATGGAAAGAGTTATCATTGACATGGATGAAGTAATGGCCGATCCGATGGGAGCCATGATTGATTGGTATCAGAAAGAATATGGTGGTGAAATTAATTATCAGAATATGCTTGGTGGTTCATGGGGGAGAGGATTTCCTGAACATCACCAGGCGATGATTCGTGAGCGATTGATGGGAGAGGGATTTTTTCGTCACCTGCCGGTGATGGAAGATTGCGTAGACGTACTGAAAGAGATGAATCAGCGCTATGAAGTTTTTATTGTATCTGCCGCTACTGAATTTCCCAATTCACTGAAGGATAAATTGGAATGGCTGTTGGAACATTTTCCTTTTTTAACATGGAAACAGCTCACATTGTGCGGAGATAAGCGGCTTGTATTTGGGGACTATATGATCGACGATCATGTAAAGAATCTGAAATATTTCCAGGGGAAAAAATATTTATTTACTTCGGCACATAATCTCAACATAACAGAATATGACCGGATAAATAATTGGAAGGAAGCGGGAGAGATATTTTTGAAATAATTTTTTGTGAGATGTGCAGTGCAAGATTGGAAAAATATTCAATAATCAACACTCAATATTCAATACGCAAGTATTCAAAAAAAGGTTTTTTGAATTTCAGACTTGAGCATTAAATATTGAGTGTTGATTATTGAATATTTTTTTTGCCTCCATCATCTTACAAAAAACAAACAGCCGGCAACTACTCATCACCGGCTATTGAAGATATTGGAAAACAAAACCAAAAAATTGAAACACTTCCAATAAGCATTAGCGGGAAGTGATTAATAAAATCGTTAGGGTACCTAAAATATAGGGAACGGATCAGGTTTACTTAACCTTCGGATATTCGGATTCTACCAATTTCCCCGCTGCTTATTGGTCGTTAATTATAGCTTTTAAATCATTTTTTATTTTATCGATAATTGGCCACTCTCTATCCGCTCATCTTTAATAAGCACTTCAAAAAGGTAATTTCCTTTCGCCATATTGTTCAATACAGTGGTTTCACGGTTCTCTACATTTACCTGTGTCACCAGTGTACCTTCCATATCGAACACAAACAATTGATAATTGTTTCCTTCAATACCATTCACCGTAAACAAAATACCTTGATGTCCGGCATCATTATAAAGCCGGATCTTGTGCTTTTTGCTGTTCAGGTTTTTATTGACCACAACAGAATAAGGAGCTTTTTCTTTTGCTGTTAGCGGTTTGCTGCTGGCATAAGAAGGATGGTACAATGCTATTGTGAATAGCGCTGCTACAAATATGTAGCAAAGGGATTTGGATACAGTTTTCATAGTTACTATTGATTGTTTTCGAATCAATATTAAAAAAGGGTACGGATCAAAAAATATCTTAGAATCTTAACAATGGGCAACGTGTTGAATTATTCCACTCGCGGCCGGCTCCGAAACGAATTCCGAGTTTTAAGCCAAGTGTGAAATACGCATCTTTCTGAGTCGGGTCGCCTCTCTTTGCACCGGGACCATAGTTTGCAGGGTCGGTACTTCTCAAAGGACTTTTGTTATAAATAAGATCTGCGATCTGTGCCTGACTGGGAGAAAGATGTGCATAGAATGTACTTGGGTCCACGTAAGTTGTACTGACATCATCTATATAATCAGTAAATGTTTTACGGTACAGTAATTCTAGTGAAAAGTTTATTTGTTCGTTGACATAATATTTAATACCAACACCCATCGGAATATTCAACTGCGTAAGCGAATACTCTTTACTGTTAGGATACTCAGGAAAACCTTGTCCTTCTGTGTGCAAGGGTCTAAGATCAACCCATTGTGTTGAACCGTTGTTTGGATCAACATAACTTCCCTGGGGATTGAAGTGAAACACGCCGACACCGATCACGCCGTAAGGTCTGAGTCTTCCGGTGACATCGGTCGGTTGGTCTTCAAATATAACAGTGGGATATACTTCTGCTGCAAAAAATGCTTCGGCAATATTTGTTTTGAAATCAAGGTTACGATCATGACGCGCCACCTCGTATCCTCCTTTCGGAGTGATATACGCATCATCACCATCCAGCTGTCCATAATTTATGGCGAGACGGAAACCTAATACCTCGGAAGGATGCGCTGCAATGTAAGCACCAAAAGAAAGTTTGGTGGCTTTCATATTGTAATCCTTGATAAAGCTCGTACCTCTTCCGAAATGTCCTCCCAAGTCTCCCATAAACACCATCGGACCTACAGTGAGACCACCTTCAAAGTAGTTTCCTGCAGATAACTGGCAATATGATTGTGAGTGAATGGCCATCACGATGACCAGGGAAATGACACTCTTATGTAGCAAGGAGTGTAAACCTTTTTTCATGGAATATTGATTTAGTTTTCGACGGTTTGGATTGCAACTCTAATTTAATAAACAAGGTGCAACAATACAAGAACGGGAAATATTGTTTGATTGGTGTGGCAGAAGATTAGAATATTATTTGGAATGCTTTCCAAATAATGGAAAATTATTTGTCGTTATATTCTAACATCATCTCTATGTGTTGAATATCATCTTCGATATAAATATCACTTGTTTGTTTGAACGCAAAAGATTCGTAAAATTTTTTCAAATATAATTGCGCTCCAATTTTGAGAGGTACCTTTCCATATAGGGAGATTATTGTATCAAGTGTTTTCCTCAACAACATATTTCCAATTCCTGTACCTCTCGCCGATGGGGAAGTTACTACTCTGCCGATCGAAGTTTCACTATATGAAATCCCTGCTGGTACTATGCGTGCATAGGCGATGAGTTTATCATCTTGCATGCACATCATGTGATAGCATGATTGATCTTTGTTATCTGCATCCTGGAAAACACAATTTTGTTCCACTACAAAAACTTCATTTCTCAATTGCATGATCGCATATAATTCGCGTGGAGTAAGCTCATCGAATTTTTTACAGATCCAAATCATTTGATTTATTTTTTCTCTCGTTTCGATTAAGGCGAGACGGAGGATGTTGAAAATGGGCTCGTCGGAGAAAATGAAAGTGTTTTTTTAATTTATTAATTCGACGACCGCCGTCAGGGTCTTCGACCGCTGACGGGGTCTGCACACTTGTTAAAAATATCTACTCATCCATCTAACTTTAATATTTATATTTTTCCTTCCACAAGTTTCTTAAAAATTTTCTCAGCTCGTCCTCTCTCGCATTATGACCCGGATCATAGAAAGCAGTTCCCTTGATTTCTTCAGGAAGATATTCCTGGGTTGAAAAATTATTTTCGTAATTATGACTGTATTCATATCCTTTGCCATAATCAAGTCTCTTCATCAATTGCGTGGGTGCATTCCTGATATGTAATGGAACCGGAAGATCTCCGTGTTCTCGTACTGCGGATTGTGCGCTGCCGATTGCTACAGTAGCGGAATTGCTTTTGGGTGATGATGCGAGATAGGTGGCGCACTGTGATAAAATAAGACTCGATTCAGGATACCCAATTTTATTCACCGCCTCGAAAGTAGCATTCGCAAGTAATAACGCATTCGGATTTGCATTGCCGATATCTTCGCTGGCAAGGATCAGCATTCTTCTTGCGATAAATTTTACATCTTCACCTCCTTCAATCATTCTTGCGAGCCAGTATACTGCAGCATTGGGATCGCTACCGCGCATGGATTTGATAAACGCCGAAATGATATCGTAATGTTGCTCGCCTTTTTTATCGTATAATGCTATGCGTTGTTGCGCCACTTCCATCACGCGATCATCTGTAATATTTACATCATTTTTTTGCGGCGTAGCGTCTACTACGAGTTCGAGCAGGTTTAGCAATTTGCGGGCATCACCTCCGGAAATATTAATGAGCGCTTCTGTTTCTTTGAGATTGATTTTTCTTTTTTTTAAATCCTCATCTTTTTCGATGGCATGTGTAAGCAATTGCACAAGATCCTGTTGATCCAATGGCTTCAACACATATACCTGGCACCTGCTCAACAATGCGCTGTTGACTTCGAATGAAGGATTTTCAGTCGTTGCACCGATCAAGGTTATGATCCCTTTTTCAACTGCGCCAAGTAGTGCGTCCTGCTGACCTTTATTGAACCGGTGTATTTCATCGATGAATAAAATTGCTTTTTCTTTTTCTTTGGCTTCTTCGATCGCTTCTCTTACATCTTTTACCCCGGATGAAATTGCGCTCAATGTATAAAAAGGGACATGCAATGTGTGGGCGATAATATTGGCAATGGTTGTTTTGCCTGTGCCTGGCGGACCCCAGAGTATCATGGATGGAACCTTGCCCTGTTCAATAGCTGATCGTAAAATGCTACCTTTACCCGTCAAGTGCTTTTGTCCGACAAGCTGATCCAGCGTTTGCGGACGAAGCCTTTCTGCCAGAGGCACCCTAGAAACATTCATATAAGAATTTTTTTCACCAATTCAACAACAAGTTAGCTTTTTTTAGGTTTTTAAAACAAACCCCTGATCGTATGATGCAAAGGCGTTTCTTAAAAAAAGGCTTATATATTTTTAATTTGATTTTGTTCACTGTATTGCAGCATACAGCTCATGCCCAGAAGTTTTCTTCCGTGCAAAATTATGCGATCAATCGTCCGGGTGTGGTGATGATAAAAACTGTTTTTTCAGCAGACGTGTATGTGAACAAAATGAAGATGGATGAGAGAAATTTTAATTTGGTGCTCGACTCGTTGCAAAGTGTAGACAGTAGTGGAGTCATATATACAGCAGAACAAAAATTGGATATCGTGCTGAAGCAAATCAACGATAATCCTTATCGTTTTTTTAAAGCAACGCTAGACTATATAAAGCAACCAGAAGAAATCACATCGAATGGAACGGGTTTTTTTATTACTGGTGATGGATATGTTGCTACGAATTGTCACCTCATCGATCGCGACAATGCTTTTATCCGTCGTCAATTTATTCTTTCGGCATTTCAGCAAATCACAAATGCAAATATTACCGCATTGGAAAGTTCGTGGGCAACCACATTTACAGAACAACAAAGAAGTGTATTATATAATACGTATGCTTCTGTTTATTCCCGGCTTTTTTCGATGGTGCTCTACAACTTAAAAAAAGATATCTATGTAGTTTTTAGTACGGATTTCAATACGGGAGCATCAAGCAGCTTGAAAAAAGCAGCAACTGTTGTTATCAAGGGACAACCCATGCCGGGGAAGGATATCGCGATCCTGAAAATTGATGGCGACTCCGCGCTTCCTACTTTGAAGATTGCAGATATGGAGCTTCCAAGAGTGGGTGAGCAACTTTTCGTTTATGGATACCCGGGACCTGTGACCAACAATAATTTTATTGCGCAGGAATCTGCGATCGAACCGACATTAACGACAGGGATCGTGAGCGCGATCAAAAAATCTGTGCAAGGATGGCCAATCATTCAAATGGATGCAAATATCAACCGGGGAAGCAGTGGCGGACCTGTTTGTAATGAGCGGGGAGAAGTGGTTGGATTAACAACATTCGGAAGTCTTGAAAATAACGGTGGTCTTGCCGCCGGATTAAATTTCGCCATTCCTGTTACGATATTGAATGAATACCTCGATACCACTGCGATCACTCCGCATTTAAGCAAGGCATCTATCGTGTTTACAAAAGCCTTGATCGCATACGACAAAGAAAGTTATCGTGAAGCGCTGAAAAAATTTGAAGAAGTGAAATTGCTGAATAAAAACTATCCCGGTCTAAATACTTATATCGATAACTGCAAAAATTTTATTCAAAAAGCGCAAAGTAAAAAATCCACAACACTCTGGTATGATCTGCTTGGTTTTGCAGTTCTGATTGCAGTCGTTTTTATATTATACCTGATTTTAAAAAAATAAGAGATTTTTTTCGTGAGAAGTCCGTCAGGTTGAATTGTTGATTGAGTTGATTCTTTGCGCTTTTGCGTCTTTGCGTGAGGATTTTTCACGCAAAGGCGCAAAAGCGCAAAGAATCAACCACTCAACTCAATCAACAATTCAACTTAACGGATATCTCTCGAAAAAATCATTCGCTCGTTTCCATCTGATACCATTTCAGCAACCTGAAATTGATCACTGCATTTGCGATCAGGCAAATACTAAATATCAATCCGAAATATGTTCCTATGCGTAGAAATTTTGCGATATCCAGGTTTTTTGCATCCGGCATTTGTTTTATCTGTTTGATGATTTCGTCGGGATGCATCAGTAAGGTGATACCGTTATATAAACTCAGCAATCCGAAAATCAAAACCACAAATCCCACAAATCGTATCCCGATAGGCGTTTGATTACTCAAGGGAACATCTGGACGTACAATACTTTTTCGCAGTTGAAGTGCTGCATAGCAGTGAAGAACAATTGTGCCGGGCAATATGATCACTACGACAAAGGAGAGAAAATATCCTGAAGCAATACCGGCAAGTAGCAGGTATAAAATTACAAGACCGGAAATAACCAGGTTAAACCAAGTAAGTATGGTCGTAAGTCGGATAATATTTTTCATGAAAAAAACTCGTGCGTAAAAGGTTATTAATTTGTAGCCGGACTTTTCTTATCAATCGAAATCGATAATTCCTTTAATTGTTTATCGTCGATGGTAGAAGGGGCATCAAGCATCACATCCCGGCCACTATTGTTTTTTGGAAAAGCAATAAAGTCGCGGATACTTTCACTGCCACCAAGAATCGCGCAGAGCCTGTCAAATCCAAATGCGATTCCACCATGAGGAGGCGCGCCGTATTCGAAAGCGCCTAAAAGAAATCCGAATTTATGTAAAGCTTCTTCCTGGCTCATGCCAAGTGCGGTAAACATTTTTTCCTGCAAATCTCTCTGGAATATTCGAATAGAACCTCCGCCAATTTCATTTCCGTTCAATACCATATCGTATGCATTGGCTTTGATATCTGCATACGGATGTTTCAGGTATTCAGCGGCGTTATGAATAACAGGATCATTATTAATCATCACTTCAATATGCGCAGGCTTGGGGGAAGTAAATGGATGATGTCTCGCAACCCATCGATTATCTTCTTCGCTGTATTCAAACAGCGGAAAGTCTACCACCCACAATAATTTGAACTCATTGTTTTTCCGGAAGCCAAGTTTTTCACCCAATTCCAGGCGGAGTTCACTCATGGCCTTGCGCGTTTTTTCTTCTTTGCCCGCTAATATCAAAATAAGATCGCCGGGATTTGCATGGCAAAACGCTGCAATCTGTTTTAATTTTTCTTCATTATAGAATTTGTCAACGCTGCTTTTATAAGTGCCATCAATGTTATAGCGGATATTCACCAAACCCTGCATGCCTATCTGTGGGCGTTTAACCCAATCCGTTAGTTCGTCGAGTTGCTTCCTGCTATAAGCGGCGGCACCGGGAACGGCGATAGCAACAACGGTTTCTGCATTGTCAAAAACAGCAAATCCTGCATCGTTGATCAATTCACCCCGTGCCTGTATGCCATCTTTCTTAAATGCTGTTTTCAGGTTTGCGATTTTCATTCCGAAACGGATATCCGGTTTATCATTACCATAATTCCACATCGCATCTTCCCAGGTCATCACATCGATCTTGTCGGTGTAGTTGATATTTTTTACTGATAGAAAGATATGCCTGATCATTCCTTCGAACATCTTGAGAATATCTTCCTGTTCAACGAAACTCATTTCGCAGTCGATCTGTGTAAATTCCGGTTGCCTGTCTGCGCGCAAGTCTTCATCGCGAAAACATTTTACCACCTGGTAATAGCGGTCGTATCCGCTCACCATGAGTAGTTGTTTGAAAGTTTGAGGCGATTGCGGCAACGCATAGAATTGTCCCGAGTTCATTCTCGATGGCACCACGAAATCGCGCGCGCCTTCTGGCGTTGATTTAATAAGAAAAGGTGTTTCGATATCCATGAAATTATTTTCATGCAAATAATTTCTCGCAGCACGATTCACTGCATAACGCAATTCCATATTCTTTTTTACGGCATTTCTACGCAGATCGAGATAACGGAATTTCATACGGAGGTCATCTCCACCATCGGTATCATCCTGGATGGTGAATGGTGGTGTGACAGATTTATTCAATACTGAAAAAGAAGAAACTTTTATTTCGATATCACCTGTGCTAAGATTTGGATTCTTATTTGTTCTTTCCGAAACAATTCCCTTTACCTGTAAAACAAATTCTCTGCCCAATGCAGTTTCATCCAACTGTTTGTTCAATTCTTCTCCAAATAATAACTGGGTGATGCCATAACGGTCACGCAGATCGACAAAAGTGATGCTACCAAATTTGCGGACTGTTTGTATCCAACCCGCAAGCGTTACCTGTTTATTAATATTGGCCAAGCTTAATTCTCCACATGTATGCGTTCTGTACATCCTGTATCATTTATTTTAAGAGGGGCAAAGGTAATTTAAAGGTTGATAAGTTGATAAGTTGATTGGTCGAAAGGTTGATTAGTTGGTAGTGTCTCAGTTTGATTTTAGAGGTGGAAGGTAGGGGGTGTAGGGTATAGCAGAGCTTGTTTTAATTCACGATTTTTATTTTTCACCCTAAGCAACATTATTAATTAACAGCTTGCCATACCCACGCACCATACCTTCCACCTTTCAAAAAAATCAAACTGAGACACTATCGACTAATCAACCATTCAACATAAAAATCATTATTTTCAACTTTTATGCCTCCAGACTCGACCTATATATTGGAGAATATAGCTGATACAGCCGGTTTACCCGATTCCATTCGTATACTTTACCAGCAGGCCATGCAATCGGTGGCTCACGAAGCATCGCATTCGGTAGTGAAGCCCTATTCAAACCAGGGATATGACAAACCTGGTTCGGGCAATATCGTATTCATCATCGCCACGGTATTATGCTTTTTTGTACTGATGAAGTACCTGCGCTTTCGATTTCTTACAAAAAAAATATCGAGGATATTTGAGGAGAAGAGATCTGTTTATCACGATATACTTTCCGAATTCAATCCCTACTATAAAAGTTTAGAAACAGACAGCCAGGATCGATTTATCAGACGTACTATTTTTTTCATGGAAGCAAAAGAATTTCAATATGTAGGCATTGAAGAAGAAGAAAAAATTCCGCTGCTGATAAGTGCTGCAGCTATTCAATTAACTTTTGGATTGAAGCATTACATGCTGAATTATTTCAAAACGATTTATGTGATGAAGGAGAACTATCGTTATGGCCTGTCTGCAGTTCCGTTCGAAGGGCATGTGAATGATAATGGAATTTATCTTTCGTGGAATAATTTTATACGTGAGTACAGCGACTATAGCGACGGAGAAAATGTGGGATTGCATGAAATGGCGCATGCGTTGGTTTATGTAAATTTTACAGTACAGGATGGAATGGACAATTCTTTCCGAAGCAAATTTTATGAGTTTTCTCCTATTGCACGGCCCATCTTTGCACGTATGCAGGCAGGCGAGACAAATATCCTGAACAAATATGCAGCAACAAATTATGAAGAGTTTTGGGCGGTTTGTGTTGAAGCATTTTTCGAGCGACCTTTCCCATTTCGGGAACAAATGCCTGATCTTTATTTTTCACTTTGCAGGTTATTGAACCAGGATCCCACTACAAAATCAAAGATTTTGGACCCAACTGTGCTGAGAAGCTGACGAATGACGGTTCACTGTTGACAGCTCCTATGTGGAAATTACGATATAGTGTCTGTCAACTATGAACTGTTATCTGCCAACTAATCGCGCAAAGCAAAAAAAATTAAAAAACCGAGTATTAGGCTTTCATTTTTTAAAAAATACTTTTTATCTTGTACTATCCGTACTATTCATTCCTCATGATTAAACCCCGTTAACTTTTATCCCTCTTACCAGGAAAGCCAATCTATCCAACACCCCATGTAAGGCCAATTCATTGTTGAATCACCCTGAATTCAAAAAGAAAATAGAGCCTTATGGAAATAGTTATTATTTTCTCCCTGGTAGCTGCGGTTCTCCTGTTACATCGCCCGGTGTCTGCAATTTTTAACAAGCTTTATGTGCGTCAACAGTACAGGAAATTTGTTGCCAACGAAACTTTTTATCATTCCGTTGTTTCAAAATATATCAAGTACTATAATAGGTTGGGTTTGGAAGAACAGAGAAAATTTTTGTTCCGCACTTATCTTTTCAGAAAATCAAGACGCTTTCATTATATAGAAGTACAGGAAAGTGCAGAGATGCCGATTTTGATAAGCGCAGTGGCAGTACAGCTTACGTTTGGTTTGGATAAATTCATGCTGAATTATTTCAACGATATTTTTGTTTTGAAAGACGACTATCACTATGGTTTTTATTCTCGTCCTTTTATGGGGCATGTGGATCAGACAGGCATTTATCTTTCGTGGGATAATTTTATCAAAGGTATTTTAGGACAAACGCCAAATTGCAATGTGGGACTGCATGAAATGGGTCATGCATTGGCCTATGTAACATTTATTACGGAAACAGAGGAGGACAAACATTTCAAAAAAGAATTCAAGAATTATTCAAAAGTTGCGCGCCCCATATTTACGGTTATGCAAGAGGGTGGTAAAAATTTATTGGGAGATTATGCTTCCTGTAATTATCATGAATTTTGGGCGGTATGTGTCGAAACTTTTTTTGAAAATCCGGTTCGTTTCCGGCACGAATTACCAGATCTATATGATGCGATGGTTGGGCTGCTCAATCAAAACCCCCTGAATTTTGTAGCCGGTAAAACGACAATCGTTCCGTCCAGAAAATCTTTGCAGATGGCTTAAAATTCGGTGATCCATTAAGTAGTAATAGGATCTGCTGTTTCGATGTCGATGGGCAAGCTGGATTTATCCAACCCGTTCTCCATCATTCTTTCCTTTCTTTTCTCCTTTGGTAAAATAACCAGGTAGTAAGTGAGAATAAAAAATACGCCGATGCTGAAAGGTATCGACGTAAATTTTCGGTAGTGCTCGTCGAGCCCGGTGAACTCTAAAATCATCCACATCGCATTGGCGCAAATCCAAAAGTCGATTGCGAGATTATGAAACAACTCGGATTTTATTTTGCGTGTTTGCCAGGTGATGAGAAGTGCGACGCCGATCGTGGGGAAAATCATTGCGATGCCTAAAGGTTTCCAGAGCATCGCCCAACTTAAGTCTTTAAAAAGCCAAAATAAAATATGAAGGTTTTCTGTCTTCCGGAATCTTTCCGGGATGACGTACATTTTTTCGTTTGTCACTATAACATAAAATATAATTTGTATCAATCGCTACCAGCAGCTGGCAGCATTATCGGGACAAAAATATACAATTGAAAAAATAAAAAAAGAATAAAATTTCCTTTCGGTGAATCAATTGCCGGGAGTGCTGTTTGCGCGGGCAAGCACCTTCGCAAAACGGTGGATGTCGGCTTCGCCAGTGAGGGCGGCACCAGAGACGATGTGCCTGCTGAATTGCGCCGCAAAATAAGGGGCCAGCGAACAGCCTTTAGTTCCCATGCCATTCATAATGCCGACAGGCGGATATTGCGGATGAAAACCGATGAAAGGCCTGCGCTCAAGAGTGGCGGGACGAACCGACGCAAAATGATCTATTATTTTAAAAGGAGACTTCAGCCAATGCTGTAATAACGCTTCCGTTTTTTTCCGGAATATTTCGGTTGGACGATCGTCCTGGAATTCCCATTCATACGAGGAGCCTACCCAGAAAAGATTGTCCTTCCAAGGCACGATATTCAACGCCTTTTTAAAAATGTTTGGCGCAGGAATATTTTCCGATTCGATGATCAGTGCTTCCCCTTTATTGGGCGCAAAAGGAAGCGCCTTGAAAAAAGAATTTTGCGCAGTTTCGATGCCATCGCAGAAAATGATTTTATCGGCGACAATATCTCTATATCGAATTTTATTTTCGGAAAGGACAAGTTGATCGATAGAAAAATGTTCTTCGATCAACAATTGCCGATCGGATATTTTTTTTCTGTAAGCAAGAATTAGATTTTGTACATCTACCAAATACACAGGATCTATTTCTCCCCATCCCAATTCGTAATTGAAATATCCGTACCATTTTTTTTCATCGTCAGCCATGCGCAGGTATTGTTGATCTGATTCATATCTCGTTAAAAAAGCCTGGCGCATCTGTGCAGAAGGGAAAAAATCGATGATCGTTTTTTGGGAAATGAATTGCGCGTTGAATTCTTGTTGAATGGTTTGATATGCGTGCAAAGCGAAAGGCATCAGTTCATCGATCATCCATGTTTTGACAATGCGTCGGCCTGTTACCGGGTTAATGATACCTGCAGCGGATTTCGACGCAGTAAAAGGTTTTGATTCATCGATCACCAAAAAAGATAATCCTGTTTTTTCGAGATACCAGCCAAGCATGGTTCCACAAATTCCCTGGCCGATGATAAGGATGTCGATGTTCATGTTTCAAAAGTATATTTTTATTTTGGTGCGGAGATGTTGAGTGGGTCAGAGTTTCGCGCAGAGCACGCAGAGAAAAAGAGTACGCAGAGGAGATTTTTCTCCGTGTGCTCCTTTTCTCTGCGTGCTCTGCGCGAAACTCTGACCCACTCAACATCTCCGCACCAAAATCATTTCACATGCACCCTGATTCCATCGCTATGTGCGGAAAATTCCGGTGCATACATACATTGAATGGTTGTGATGCCATTGCTGAAATCTCCGGCGCTTGTAATAAAAAGCGGGTACTCGAATACGTGAGTTCCTTCTGGTAACCAGCTGAAAAAGAAATTCGTGCTTGCGTCTTTGGTGGTTTCATAATAACCAAGACCGCCCTGCCATTTGTATTGGCTGATTACATTCACAGGCTCGGATGCAGACGCGCGCATATCCTTCATGTGTACATATTCCATATCTCTGTCGACACGCAATTCAATTCTCACCTTGATCTTATCGCCGATTTTTAACGTTGTGTTTTCAGTGATTGGTTCCAGTACAGGCCCAAGATCTGTATTCTTTTCTATGAATAATTTTTTATCAATTGTGAGTGGCATTTTTGAATTTGACGATGGGGTTATTTTGTCGAGGTTTTCGAAGTATTGCCAGTAGATGGCGCCCCAGGAAGCCCCCACCCGTCCTCCTCCGCCAAGGGGCGGAGAGGAGACTGAGATGGTTACATTGCCCATTTCAGCGCTTATAGTTTCAGCTGGAATTATTTTCTTGAAATAACCGGTTCCGGCTTCTGATTTTTCATTCTTGCTATCGATGATATCCTTGCCGAGTGTGATTTGTACATCGGGATTTTCCGCCAATACATTAGTCCCTTGTGACAACAGTGCATAACAGGCATCAGCAGTCGCTTTTGTTGTGCTCCAGTTTTGTGTTTGTTTTTGTTTTAGTAACCAGGTTTTCAGGTTGTCGGTTATTTTATTGTCGTGTTTGATTTCATGGAATGCTTCTATCAACAGGGATTGTGTTTCAATCGGCGATTCATACCAATAATATCCATTCCGGATATCTTTCCAATACATTCCCATTTCTTCATCCACGGTTGCATTTTGTTTTAATGAAGCCAGGATATCATTTGCCGTTTTTATATCGCCTGTGCGGAAAAGTGCGAGTGCAATCATGCCCTGCATATACCGGCTCTGCTGCAACCAGGATTTTTGTGCCTGTTTGCGATAATAATTCATTGCAGGAAATATATCTCCCGGTATCGCATACTCGCTGAAGAAACTGCGCATGTACAAATACTGGATATGAATACCGGACAACTCGTTGGCATTTGGATTTTTCTTTTTCCTGATCAGCAGTTCATCATAATCTGATTTTATTTTTTTATCGAGATAAGTAATGGCCAGTGCCACCATATTTTTTATTTTGCCTGTGAATGCAGGAGGTAATGCATTCATCTTTTTCAGGTGACCAATCCCTGTAAGAATATATTGAGTGATATACCGATCGTCGGGACCATCCTTAAACCAGGAAAATCCACCGTTTTCCAATTGCATGTTTTGCCATTTGGCAAAAGCTGATTCCAATGCAGCATTCATGCGAACCATATCAAAAAGCAATGCAATATTTTTTTTCTGGGTTGATTCATTTTTTGCCTCCAACACCCACGGCGTTTCTTCCAACAGGACTGATTTTAATCCTTCATTTTTTTGGAGATTGCTTAATAAGGCAGTAGTATCATTTATTTTCCATCGATCAAATATTTCTTTGATACGTGGCGAACTGTTCGCGATCATCGATGCAAGTGCGTTTGCATAAAATCGATTGAAGCTTTGTTCGGAGCATTCATAGGGATATTCCATCAAATAGGGAAGTGACTGCACTGCATACCAAGCAGGGTTACTCGTGAATTCAACCGTGAGAGATTGATTGCTCAGCGTTTTACTTTCGCCGCTTGTTAATAATTTTTCGAAACGGAATTTTTTTGTTCCTGTTCCGTTTATGTTTAATGGAATGCTTTCAGTGACTAGTGTTCGGTTATTGAGCACCGGTAGAGTCGCTTCTTCTCCATCGGAGACCTCACCCCCATCCCCTCTCCTGAAGGAGAGGGGGGCAGTCGCTGTGATTCGATATATAATGGGTTGATTGAAGTTATAAGGAATAGTAATTGGGAAATTTACATTTACACTTTGTTTTGCACCTACTGAAAAATTCTGCGTCGATTTGTTATTATCAAATCGAATATCGACAGGCTTGTTGGTTGAAGGATCGATCAATTGTAAAATCACCGATCCGTTAATCATCGAGTCCGTCATGTTCACGATTTTGCTATTGAATTCCATCTTATCACCTTCACGCAAAAATCTTGGAGCATTGGGTTGAACCATTAATTGTTTTTGTGTGACGATCATTTTCTCATCATAACCCATCGACAAATCCTTCGTGTGGGCAAATGTCATCCATTTCCATTGCGTCAATGCTTCCGGCATGGTGAACGAAAATTCTACGTTACCGGCTGAATCTGTTTTGAGATCGGGAAAGAAGAAGGCGGTTTCGGAAAAGTTTTTGCGTATTTGAACTTCTGATTGAAATGATTTTTTTGATTTTGTGATGTTTTTGTTTGTGTCCAGTACCGCAGTCGCCGAAACTTTGTTGGTATGAAATCCGAAGCTTGCCATATTATTATTCTCAAGATCACGTTTATATTGAATTGCGACTCCACTAACAGCACCTTGAAGTTCACTTTTTATTCCGGGTAACGTTATTCTTCGATACTCTCTAGGATTGAAAATTTTGTCATATATGTTTTGATAATAACTGATCGAACTATAATCAGACGGATTTTTTTGATCTGATCTTACATAGTAGAAATTGTTTTGCGCTGTCCAATTATTGCCAGATGCATACATCGTATAGATATCAGGATAAGTCCAATTCTGTTGTTTAAATTGATCAAGCGAAGCATCATACATGCTGGCCAACACTTCAGCAGCTACCTTATCTTTTTTATAACCAGCAATTTTTATTTTCCATTTTTCTTCGCTGCTGGGAAGTGTTTTGTCGCGGTAGCTTTCATAGTTGATCGATAATTGTTTGTTTGTCCATGGAACCATAATTGTATTGTTGCCGGTGAACACACGATTATTTTTTACAAATGCATACGATATTCCAAAGCCACCGCGATCGGATTCGGTTATGGGAAATGTGGTTGATTTTTTTTCATTACTAATAGTAAGAAAGTGGTATTGCCCCTCGACTTGACTCGGATTTACCCTTGGACTTCGCTCAGAGTTTTGGATAACAAATAAATCTTTAGCAGAAGAACCAATATTTACGGTTGCAATTTCGCCCGGCTGCGCATATTGATTGCTATAAGTTGCCCAATTGTAAGTTGGGGTAGGAGGGAAACCGGTTTTGTTATCGAATAGCTGAATAAATTTTGTAGTTCTTATCTCTTCTCCATATTTATCTTTTGCAATTGCTTCTATTAAATACCATCCAGGCTTAAAACTTGTTTCTTGGACTTTTATTTTTTTATTTTCTTTTGTTGTATCGTTTGCCTCAAATATTTTATCGATTTTTTGCCAGCTTTCTTTTTTTGTTTCATCGCTGTATTCATCGTACGGAAAATATTTAAGGTATTCTTCTTTCGTCATGATGAACTGATCCGGCTGCTGCCAATATCTTTCACGGATAAGTCGATTGGGTGAGGCTAATTGGTAAATATTGATGTTGACCTTTGTCGATTCAAATTCGCCGGAAAGATTTTCGGTTGTGATCGATAAATATTTCAAACTATCTGCCGGTAAGTTTTCTTTTTCGGGAACATCGATAGAAATATTGATCGCTTTATAACTAACATGCACAGTTGTTGCAGCACTATGCGTTTCTCCATTGATATCCGTTATATCCGCACTCACTTCGTAATCAAAAACGGGATCTGATTCTTTTGGAAAACTATTATCAGGAATAGCATTGAAGTTTATCTTGAATTTTCCATTATTATCCGTCTGCGTTTCGCCCTGTATTATTTGTTGTTGACGATTCGGACGCCAGCCACCCATTTTATAATAATATAAATAAGGTACTCGCGCATTTCTAACGACTCTATATTTTACCAAGGCGTTGCTGATGAAGTTTCCCGCATATGCCTTTGCGGTACCTGTAACTTGAATGCTGTCATTTACACGATACGAACCTTTGATCTTATTATATGTCACCTCAAATTTTGGCCTCTTATATTCCTCTACTGAAAAGGATTGACCTTTATCGGTTGAATCATCTTTGATTGTGAACTCTCCATTTAATTGCCCTTCGGGCAATTTGAAACTTCCGTGATAGGAACCGAATTCGTTTGCTTCGACAAATAATGAATCAATTTTTTCGTCGTTTGCATTGTACAAGATTACTTTCGTTTTAAACTTTGGCAATATTTTGTATTGTTTGCTTTGAAAATCTTTGGTAACAACAATGCCTTTGAAGAATATAGTTTGCCCGGGACGATAAATGGACCTGTCACTAAAAAAGAAAGTGTTCAGATTTTCAGTTTCAAAATCCGTTTTATTTTCCGCAACAGTTTCATTTGAGTGGTAGTAATTGTAAATTCTGTCGTTTGCTATCAACAAATGATCATTGCCTCTTTTGAACTCCAATTGAATTTCATTATTGCTTCTTGTTTTTGATGAAGTAAGATGAAAAAAACCGTTTTTGTCGGTATTGAATTGTTCTCCTTTTCTCTGGACATACTTATTTTGTCTTGCATCGTAAGTTTGATACCACACCTGCACTTCTGTTCCCTGCAAGGGCTGGCCGGTTTCACGGTTCAACACAAAATAGTCGTTTGCATTACTGATGTATGAGATATTGGACACAGAAAAAACCTGGGAGCACAAATAGTTTTTTTCGATGTTGAAATCTTTGTTTGTGCCCGCCAGTAAGATATATTCTCCGGGTTCAAGCGCATCCGTTTTTATTTCGACCGTATGCTTTTGGTAGTCTTTTGTATCAGGTAATAATTGCGAATATGATTTAACAGCGGGCAGACTAACTAATTTTTTCCAATAATCGTCCTTCCATTTTTCAGTTCCGAGATTGGCTTCAATTTGTTTGTCAACCATTATTATTCTCCAATAAACCATCGCGAAATTTCGATATGACAATAATGTTCTGAAAGGCTGACCAGGCACGTTGACTTTTTCGGTCTGAGTTGCTATTTCTTTTTCTGTTATTTGTACCAGTAAATTTGCGCAGTTGCTTTTTCCTTCGGAACTGTCTTTTTGTTGTATCACGTGTTCGCAAATCGCTTTGGCTTTCAGATATGCATAACGGTTAGAAGTGTCTTTCAGCGGATCGTATTGCCTCGCTTTGTTTGAATATTGTTCGGCTTGCAAAAACCAGGCTTGAGCAGCAATCGGATTTCCATCATATTCATTTGTCAATTGATACAATGCTTCTTCGTATAGCGCGTCTTTATTTTCCATAACTGCATACTGCCATGCAAAACCAATTCTTTCAATATCAACATCAATCATCGCATCTGGTTTCGAGTCTGCGGAATGAAATTGAATTAACTGTTGGAATATGGTTAGCGCTTTAAAATGGAGCGACAAAGAATCTTTCGTTATGAAACGATGTGATGAAAAAATATTCCTGTTTGCAAATATTGCAGGATCATTTAATTGGAATGCATAAGCGGGCCTATTGACATCCATCTCATCGTTTTTAAAATAATCCAATGCGCGATGACCTAACAAATCGTATAAGGTTGGCCGTAAGTAGCGGACATTTCCTTTGATGAGGATCGGATCAAATGATTCCAACTTTGTTTGTTGTAATAGTTTTTCCTGTTGAATGGAGGCCAGGTATAGTTCGCTTATTTTTTTATGAAAATCCGCGGCGCCCCAGGTTGCAATATCATCTTTCTTGAAATTGATCGTTTGCGTGCGATCATATAATTGATACCTGTGCTGTTGAAAATATTTCCAATATAATTCTGCATCAAGGCTAAGCAGAATCGATTTGGAAGGTTCGGACGTCGCTGTGATCTCCTTATTTAATTGCTGAATACTGCTTATGATATTATTGTCCTTTATTTCTTGTAGGGACAGTTTATATATAAGAGCCTTTACAACCTGTGCTTTGTTTTTTTCTTTTTTTGCTGTCGCATATATTTTATTTACTTCTTCCAGCGCAGACTGTGTCAATCCTTTTTGATTGATCAGTGAATCGATCTTTTTCCAGGATCTGTCGTAATTATTTTGTGAGAATAATGATGAGCTGAATAAAACAGCAATTAAAATTGTTAAGAAGAATTTATAAGTCATGGATGAACTTTTTTAGAGGACGTGGAACGCGGAACGCTTAACGCTGAACGC
>JAFDYD010000007.1:0-55016 GCA_018267615.1 Bacteroidota bacterium
GTCTTCGACCGCCGACGGGGTTTTGCGTTACATAAATAATTCAAAAATCTTTTTATATCGATGTATAACCGTTGTTTCGAATCCGCAGGTTGCATTTTATTCGGAAAGAAAATGTCGCACAAAGACACGAAGAACGACGAATCACGCACGGTGCATGAGTAATGATGGGCCTTATTCTGTTAAGCAATTTTGTATTCGTTCTTTTATCGTCCCGCCATTCTATTTCTCATTCATCCTTTATGATTATCCCTTAACTTTAGAACCCTAATCATCAACTATAAAAAAAGGAATATGTCAAACAACACCCATGCATCTAGGAGAAAATTTTTGCAGCAGATAGGAAGTACAAGCCTGCTGTTGGCAGGTGCCCCGCTTGCAAGTTTAGCTGCGGCAGAAAAAGCAGAACAACGCACTATATTTTATGAAAAACGAATTTCGCCAAATGATAAAGTTAGACTGGCCGTGATTGGTTTTGGTATCCAGGGACATTTTGATTTGGCAACCGCACTGAAAGTCCCCGGTGTTGAACTGGCTGGCGTATGTGATCTATATAACGGTCGCTTAGAAAATGCAAAGGAATTATATGGCAAAGATGTTTTCACCACAAAAAATTACCAGGAGATACTTGACCGCAAAGATGTAGATGCGATCATCATTGCTACCAGCGATCATTGGCATGCACGTATTACCAAAGAGGCTTTGAAAAAAGGTAAGGCCGTGTATTGTGAAAAACCAATGGTGCACAAAATTAGCGAGGGTATGGGTGTAGTAGAAGCGCATCGTGCGAGTGGAAAAGTAATGCAGGTAGGTAGTCAACGTGTAAGCAGTATCGTATATGCGAAAGCGTTAGAACTGATCAAAGCTGGAGAGATCGGGAAAATTAATATGGTGAACGCGGTGTATGACAGGCAGAGTTCGATCGGTGCATGGGAGTACACGATGCCCAGCGATGCATCTCCAGAAACAGTTGACTGGAACCGTTACGTTGAAGCGATGAATAAAGTTTCATGGGATCCGAAAAAGTTTTTCTGGTGGCGCAACTACCGCGATTTCGGAACAGGTGTTGCCGGAGATCTTTTCATTCATCTTCTTTCCGGGACGCATGTAATTACCGGATCAAAAGGACCGAATAAAATTTATGCAGGTGGTCAACTCTGCTATTGGAAAGACGGTCGCGATGTGCCCGATGTAATGACTGGAATTCTACAATACCCGGATTCACCTGAGCATGCTGCATTCCAACTGACGCTGCAGGTTAATTTTATCAGTGGTACCGGCGGACAAGAAAGTATTAAAGTTGTTGGAGAAGAAGGCACAATGGAATTAAGAGGAAGTGGATTGAAAGTGCATCATAGTATTTTACCAAAGGCGCCGGGCTTTGGCGGATATGATGCAGTATTCACTTATCCGAAATCGATGCAGGATAGTTTGACAGAAACATATAAACAAAAATATACCGACGAAGAAAAGAAAGCTCCTCAAAAAGCGGATATCGATTTTCATGCGCCAGCGGGATATAGCGAACATTTGGATCATTTCACCAATTTCTTTGATTCTATCAGAACAGGTAAAGCAGTTGTAGAAGATTCTGTTTTTGGATTGAGAGCTGCAGCACCTGCGCTCTCCTGTAATGAAAGTTATTTCTCACAAAAAATCGTGAACTGGGATCCTGAGAAAATGCAGTTGGTGTAAGTTGGGCGAGTGGCAAGTGGTGAGTGGCTAGTGGGAAGTCCACTAGCCACTTGCTATTTGCGACTCGCCACTCGATGATAAGTATGCCTTTGAAAAATAAAATTTCGTCAGACTGGTTTACTAAATAGGCCTCTTTCTTTGCGCTTTTGCGGCTTTGCGCGAAAATTTTACGCTCAAATATTCGGGAGATAAATTTTCGCGCAAAGCCGCAAAGGCACAAAGAAATAATCTTGAAATCGAATTAATTTTTAAATCAAACTAATTAGAACTTATGAGCAACTATGAAATTTTTCACCAATTGCATTATCGGAACAAACCGGTTATTATAGGCAACGCCTGGAATGCATATAGTGCGCAGTTGTTTGAGAAAAACGGATTTAAAGCTATCGGCACATCGAGCGGTGCCATTGCTTCCTCTCTCGGTTTTGAAGATGGAGAGAAAATTTCTTTTGATGATTTGTTATTTGTTGTTGCTAAAATAATCTCAGTAATAAAAGCTCCATTGACAGTGGATTTGGAAACCGGTTTTGGATCGACTGCGGAAAAAATTGTCGACAATCTCGAAAGGCTGAGCGAGCTTGGTGTTGTGGGTGTCAATATCGAGGATTCTGTTCGTGGAAACAGCCGCGAATTAATTCCTGTCGATGTGTTTAGCAAAAAATTGAACGATATTAAATCCGGGCTTCTGAAAAAAAATATAAAGATGTTTATCAACGCGAGAACAGATGGCTATTTAATGAATCTGCCTTCTCCGCTTGCTATTACACTGGAAAGAATCAGGGCTTATGAAAATTCAGGTGCCGACGGAATCTTTGTTATTTTTCTTAAGGAAGAAGAATCTATCAAAAAAATAACAGCTTCCACTTCTTTGCCGATAAATGTGGTGAGTATGCCGGGATTACCCTCTTTCGAAAGTCTAACGGAGTGGGGCATACGAAGAATCAGTTTGGGAAGTGCGGTGTTCAGAGCATCTTATAAAAAGACAGATGAATTGATAAAAGGACTGATTAAAGATCAGTCGGTAGAGGGGCTTTTTTGAAGAGTGGAGAAACAGAGCGGAGAGCGTTAACCCTCCGCTCCCCGCTCTGTTTCTCCACTCTTCAAAATCCGCACGGTAACTAACAGCTGGCCTGTATGTCTCATCGTATGTTCCGCCGCGTGAAATAATAAACCCATCACGGTAGATGGCAATTGTTTTCTTCCCACGCCGCGAAAATCGGTAAGCGTTTTTTCATTAATAGTTGACAATTGTAAAAGTGAAATATCGATCTGTTTATTCAATCGATCCAGCAGCATGTGAAGTTTGATATCCGGATTATTTTTTCCTTCTGACGAAAGATCTTGTAGTTGTTCGGAGCTTAGCGATTCTGATTTTGCATAAGTAAATAATCTGTCCAACACGCCGCTGATATGTTGCACATGAAATGCAGGTGATGCAACGCCACCAGGTTTTTCCCATAACAAATTTTCCGGGAACTCATTCATTAGCTCGTTGATTTCTGCGCGCGCCTGCAACAATGTATGTGCAACGGGTTGAAGCAATGCAGGAATATTCTCAACGGGTCCGCGTTGCCAGTATTCAATCATGAGAAAATAGTTGAGGTTAAGTTATAAGTTATGGAATAGATACATTTAGATGGTCGGGAGTAATATCATTTCTTGCGCTCACCCAGCCACAACACTGCATCTTCAATCATCCGGTTTTGGGTAGAGTCACTCATCACAAGATCGCCATGGCCCATATTCATATAAAGCATTTTATATTTGGTGTTGGTCCATACCACCGGCAAATCCCCGTCACGAATAATATCTTTTTTCCCAAGTGGATAATTGGATGAATCCAACGATACTAAAACATGAACATCTTTATTAAGCCTTGGACTCGGTTTCCATTGATACCATTCATTAATCGGCGAAATAAAACTTGCCGGAACATGTTTGGTAACAGGGTGATTTCTATCATCCACAATTAATTTTGCGCGCAATGGTGGCCAGTTATTATTATGAAAAACGGCTCCTCCCAAAAAATCGACAAACCATGGCCATTGCGTTTCCTTATCATTATAACCTGAAACATGGAAGCCAAGCCACGCACCACCATGCTCCATGTATTTTCTAAAAGCGTTGCGCTGGACTTCATTATGTGGAAATTCATTTACCCAAATCACCAACTGGTAATTTTTTAAATAATCATCCGTCATATTCTCCCATTGCGTTGTAGAGTCAATAGAAAAATGATCTTTCGCAGAAATATAACTGAAGAAATGCAAAACATCTCTTGCAAAATTGACATGATCTCTTTCTACTGTCGTCGTATAGAAAGCAATGGCTTTGAATTTTTGCTTTTGTGACCAGGAAGTGTATGAAAGAATTCCTGCAAATACAATTACAAGACAAAGTCGAATGATCACGAGACAATTTTTTCTCATATCGATTGATTATGGCAATGACAATTTATTTTCCAGCCGCCCAAAAAATACTATTTCGTAACAGTGTGGTGTAAGCGCTGTTTTCAAAAAGCTCGGGAGAATGGCCCATAAAAATATAAATATTACGCGCCTTGTAATGATCGTTGGTCCAGATAACGGGATGATCACCCATTTTTATTTTTGAATCCGGTTCATAGGAAGATTCGTCTGCGCTCGCAATCACGTGAACATTCGGACGTGGACTTTTATCATACGTGTACCACTCGTCTTTTTGAATAGTGAAAGTACCGGAAATATTTTTTACAGATGGATGCAGGCTGTCTTCAATGTGCACATTTGCTTTTGCAAATTCGGCGATATAATTTTTCCAGCGGATACCGCCGAGAAAATTTGAAAACCACTGCCACATTGGGTAACCGTCAAATTCACCAAGCAAGCTTGCGTGATGCAAACCGATCCATCCACCTTTTCCTTTTTCTATATAATTTGTAAAAGCTTTTTCCGCTTTTTCTCCCCATGCATAAGGAGGAAAATCGAGTTGTAAAAAAAGTTGATATTTTTTTAGAAAGTTTTCATCGATCGACGAAGTGCTTTGGATATAGTCGACGGAGAAATTACTGTCGGCGGCCAATTTATCCAGCCACGGGATGGCTGCTTTGGAAAATAAAATATGGTGCCCTCCATTTTCGTAGAGCACCAAGACGTTAAATCTTTTTTTGGGAGGAGCAGTATGTGCAGACAAAAAAAATGCTGCAACAGCCAGCATATATATGAAATGTTTCATAACAGTCAGCTACTTCATTTTTTCCGCCCCGATTGTGGAGATTAATAACGGTTGCGATCTCTGTTGAATCCGCCGCCACCTTTATTATAACCGCCGCGATTGCCACCGCCACCGCCGCCACGGTATCCACCACCACCGCCACCAGACGGCTTTCTTTCTTCGGCAACTTTCACAGTAAGTTTTCTTCCTTCGAGAGAAGCTTCATTTAAAGCCTGGATCGCTTTTTGGCCTTCTGCCTCATCAGGCATTTCTACAAATCCGAAACCACGACTTTTGCGGGTTTCTTTGTCGAGAATAACTTTAGCAGAACCAACAGTTCCATATTCTTCAAATATCTGTTGCAATTCCTGGTCATCAACATCATAAGGTAAGCCAGCTACGAAAAGATTCATGTAATTATAATTTTGGTAAAAATAAGGTAGTGTGTTTGAAATGAGAAATAAGATATTTTGAGGATTTTCACTTAGTAGGGATTAATGTGAAAAATGTGGAAATATGAAAATGTGGGCGCAATACCTTGGCGCCTTAGTGTCTTTGTAGTTTAATTTTACTTTCAACCACAAAGACACGAAAACACCAAGAAAAAAAATTTACTTCTGATATATTCGGGCGGAAGTCAAAACTCCTATCAGAATATATTAGAAATATCAGAAGTTAACCCTTCCCAATTAAACTCCACATAATAGTCGCGACGATGAGCAGGCCAATGGTAAGTTGAATAGCCTTGATGATTTTTTCTGTTTTCATAGCTTTGGATTTGCAGTGAGTTAATAAAATACGAATAATTGCCGGCTGTTGCAACCGTATTTTATCAACATTTTTACGATCCTGATTTGGTGAATATCGGCGAGCAGGAAGTGGCTAGTACCGAGAGGAAATTCCCACTCGTCACTCGCCATTCACCTTTTTATAATATCAAACCCATCAAATATTCATCATAATATTGGCCCGTACTGGCAAGGCGATAATTTTTTCTAATAACACCTTCTACTTCAAATCCCATTTTCTCGTAGAGCGCTATTGCGCCTAAATTATTCATATCGACGGTAAGCTCGATTCTTTTTTTCTTTTTTGTTGCTGCATCTTTTTTGATTGCTGATAATATTTCTTTCGCCAATCCTTTTCCCTGCATTTCTTTTTTGATGGTGAATGATCCGAGGTAATAAATATGAGCCTGGCGGTCGGTTTTGGCGACCAACTGATAAGTGCCGACGATCTGATCGTTTTCTTTCGCTACATATAGAGTACCTCTTTTCAATAATCCGTTATATATCGGTTTGAAATTTTCCCTGCTCATTAAATCATAGGTCAGGTATTTGTTGAAGTCATTGTCCATATACATGTCAAAAACTTCATTAAAATCATTTTCAGTTGCAAGATGGTAGGTCATCATTGACAGAAATTTTTTAATAGGAGATGCCGAAATTAAGGTGTATTTATTATCACAAAGTTTTCAATCTTTGGAAGAACATCCAGCCAATTAATACCGATCAGGTCGTGATCAACACCATTCAGCGTTTCCAATTGAGCAATACCGCCGGCATTTTTTAATTTGTTGTAAGCAGATACCGATTGTTGATATGGCACTGTATGATCGTTGGTGCCATGAATAAAAAATGTAGGAGGAGACGCAGATGAAATATAATTAATAGGGCTTGCTTCCTGCCATGCTTTTATATCGGTTGTAATTTTTGCACCAATGAATGATTCAATCACTTCTTCAATTGTTAAATCGCCCAGGTTATTGGTTCGTATAGCCGAATCCGTTAGATCGGTGGGACCTGCTATTGAAATAACCGCCTTGATTTTTTTTGCACCATCATATTTATAAGCGTAGAGCATTGCCATGTGCGCGCCCGCACTTCCTCCAAAAAGGACAATGCGATTATTCGTTAAGGTCCATTCTTTATTTTTTTGTCCGATAAAATCAAGCGCCTTGCCGATATCTTCAATTTGAGCAGGATGAATATTATTTTCCGGAGTTCTTGTCAGCCGATAATTGATACTGATGAATGCATATCCTTGCTTTTGAAAATAAGTTGCTCCGTCCCGGCCATCGGCTTTGTCGCCGCTAAACCAACCACCGCCATGAATAAAAACAATAATTCTCGTATTTGCCGTCCTGTTTTTTGGGAGATACACATCCATTTTTTCCAGCGGATGATTTCCATAGGAAACATCATTCAGCGTTGTTTCTTCGTTAGGAATTGGCGGAGTTGCACTTTGTTGCTCCTGTTTGCAACCGCATAACATAACCATTGCAACCGAAAAAAATAAAGCGACACGAAGCATGATTAAATTTTAAAGAGTGATCGATAATAAAGAGCGAAATCCCGGATGCCTGGTATAATGTGATCGTATTTTCACGGTCTTGATCTCAGATTTTACGTTTCATGATTTCTCCCGGTTATCTCTTTATTAAATTAATTTATTTTCATAAAACGGGCCAATAATTATAAATCAGCTATATTTAGTTAAATCCATGAAATTAATGCCAGATTCTGGCGCTATTCTACATGGTCTTTGTAAATTTACTTTCTTAAAAATGTTAACATGAAGCTTTTTGTAGCAGCACTTCCTTATGATTTTGATGATGTTGATCTAAAGGAGATGTTCGAATTGTATGGCGAAGTGAATTCCGCCAAAGTTGTTCTCGACAAAGAAACCGGCAAAAGTCGTGGTTTCGGATTTGTAGATATGCCAATAGAGGCCGATGCAAAATTGGCGATAGAGACACTTGATGGTGCGGGAATCAAAGGGAAGAAATTGTCTGTGAAAGAAGCAGAAGAACAATCCCGCGGCGGAGGCGGTGGTGGATTTCGTCCCCGCGACAGTCGTCCTCCCGGACGAGATAGAGACAGCCGTCCTCCGAGAAGATATTAACGCTCACATCTCACACAGCTTTATACTTGAACATTGAGTGTTGAATATTGATTATTGAATATTAAAAAAATATTCAATAATCAATATTCAACACTCAATGTTCAAGTAAGAAATACTCAATGTTTTAATGTAGAAATGAAAATCGACTTGACTTACCTCGCAAATGATCCTTGTGTAAACGTTCTTCCATAACGCTTACCACCACCTGGAGATCTTTTCCCCCTGAATGATGAAGATGATGATGCAGTTGTTTGCCCCTCGGGTTTTGCGCTGCTATGCATCAACGGAACATTATAAGGATGATCACTGATAACAGGGATAGATTTACTGATCAGCGTTTGGATATCTTTCAAATAAATTTTCTCTTCAAAATCGCAAAATGATATTGCTAATCCTTTTGCGCCGGCTCTGCCTGTTCTTCCAATACGATGCACATATGTTTCGGGAACATTCGGCAATTCGAAATTGATCACGTGAGAAAGTTCGTCGATATCAATACCGCGTGCAGCAATATCAGTAGCAACCAACACTCTTGTTCTTTTCGATTTGAAATTTTGCAGCGCTGCCTGTCTTGCATTTTGGGATTTATCGCCATGTATTGCTTCAGCACGAATTCCGGCGCGATTCAGATCTTTGCTTACTCTGTCGGCGCCATGCTTGGTGCGTGTAAAGACCAATGCATTTTGTATCGCATTGTCTTTTAAAAGATGGATCAATAAAGATCTCTTGTTGTTTTTTTCCGTGTAGTATAAAGACTGTTGAACCGTTTCTGCTGTCGTTGAAGCAGGAGTCACTTCCACTTTTGCGGGATTTGTCAATAATATTTTTGCAAGATCACGAATTTCAGGTGGCATCGTTGCCGAGAAAAAAAGCGTTTGTCTTTTTGATGGAAGTTTCGAAATGATTCTTTTTACATCATGAACAAAACCCATGTCCAGCATTCTGTCTGCTTCATCCAATACAAAATATTTAATATCCTGTAAAGAAATATGACGTTGATTTACGAGATCGAGTAATCGACCCGGTGTTGCCACTAAAATATCAACACCACGGCGAATTGCATTCACTTGGTTTACCTGCGACACACCACCGAATATTACAAGATGTTTTAAGTCGAGATATTTACCATACGCTTTGAAACTCTCTTCGATTTGTATGGCGAGTTCACGTGTTGGTGTAAGCACCAGTGCTTTTATTTTGCGTGGACCCGGATGTATGTTTTCGGGATGCGACATCAATTGCAAAATCGGAATAGCAAATGCTGCTGTTTTACCGGTACCAGTTTGTGCGCAACCCAGCAGGTCGCGTTTTTGTAAAATGATTGGAATAGCTTGTTCCTGGATAGGAGTGGGTACGGTATAACCCTCCTTGTCCAATGCTTTGAGCACAGGCTCAATGAGCTGTAAATTGTTAAATGACACTTAAAATAATAATTTGATTAAAAAATGTGGTAAGGCTACCTAGTTATTCACTGATACTTTACCTGCCTTACGTTAAGCCTTTCACGAAATTTGAGTGGGATTCACTAAAGAAACGAGGAGAGCAATAACATATAGAACGCCAAAGGTAGGTAATAAAAGTGAGAGTATGCGAAAAATGTCTGAACCAGGATTTTGAACGATTTTACTGATCGAATTTATTTCGCGCAGAGTACGCAGAGAAAAAGAGTGCGCAGAGGGAAAATTCCTCTACGCACTCTTTTTCTCTGCGTACTCTGCGCGAAACCTTAACCTTACTTAATTCGCTGCGAGTTGGGCTAAAAATTTTTCTGAATTGGCTTTAACAAGTGGCGGAGGATTTAAGGTCAATGCTTTTTTAAAACTGGCAATCGCATTTTTCTTATCACCTTTTGTCGCATATGCCTCACCGAGACTATCCCAAGTGTTTGCACTCGTAGGATGTTTTTTTGTGTTCATCGACAAAACTTCGATGGCTTTATCATATTCCTTATTGCCCAACAGCGTATAACCATAGTTGTTAAGTTCGTTTTCAGTGGCAACTCCAAGTGCATCATTCATTGCTTTATCACTTTCAGCATTTTTGCCTTGCTCCTTTAAGATATTTGCTTTTGTACTGATTGTGTTAAAACTGTTGTTCATGCCAATGGCTTTATCTTCCCATATCAAAGCCTGGTCGAGATTTACTCTATTCTGCAATGCATAATTCGCTGCAGTGAAATATCCAATCCAGTTAAAACCAATTGCTCCATTCAATTCTTCAGCAGCATTGGTCATCACGATATCATCAACTGCAAATTCTACCTTCACCGGAAATTGTTTCTTTTCCCAATTGAGCACCAGCTCTCCAGAATTTTTTGTGAGATTTTGAAAATCATACGTGAGCATTTCAGTTGATGTCGGAACGTCGCGGATTTTTATCGGCGCTCTCAGTTCGTCTTTTTTTGGATCATAGAAAAAACTTCCCCATGATTTAGTATCCTTCGATAATATTACCTCGCCGGTATTATCATTGTTGATTACAAAAAATAATCCATACGTGCCTGCGGGTACGGCATGCCCTTCGAATGTTACTGGATGCGAAAATTTGACAATCGTATTTTCATTGGCGCCCGCTCTCCATGGAGCTGAATTGCCTAAGCCAAATTGCTGCACATTCCATCCGTATGGAACCAGTTTGCCCCAAACCTCCCGGCCTTTCACTGAAGGTCTTGAATAGTTGATGGTGATGGTAGATATACCGATGGTTTGTGTAACAGAAGCGGCCGGACTCGGCACGCGTGGTGTGGTTACTTGCGTCCATGCGCTGGTTGATATGAGCGCAATCAAAAAAGCCGTAGCAAATCTTACAGAAAATTGCCTAAGCATCGTGTAATAGTTTGGTTAACAAAAAATATTATCGGTATTAATGTACGATTTGCAGTTGGTCACAGGTGAATGAATCTACTCAAACGGTTATTGTGAATGCTGAAGGGTGTATTTGAAGGTTCAATGTAGATGCGATGACGTTGATTATTCTTTGCGCCCTTGCGTCTTTGCGAGAAAATTCTCTCGCAAAGACGCAAGGGCGCAAAGAATAATCAAAATAAATTACTCAAAAATTCAAAAACTTCTTCCTGATCTTCGCTATCACTTCAACTTTTGGATCCGCAACTTCGGCGATTGTATATTCAGCAACAGATCCAAGAAATATAGTTACTTCTTCATAGCTAAGATGATAATTTTTTTGCAGCCAGCTCATCATTCCTGCATTGGCAATTTTCAAAGCATTATCAAGACTTTTATCCAATCCAGCGCACATGATATACATTGAATCTTCGACCATCGGCATAGAGATTTTATGTTGCTCGTCTCTTAAAACACGCGTGGTAAATTCAATATCCATCGAGGTTTCTAAAGCATCTCCATTTAATTCCGCATCGGCTTGCATCGCATGTCCATCACCGATATATAATAGCCCGCCCTGGTGAAATACTGGTAAATATATTGTCGCGCCTTGCGCTATGCGGCTAAAATCCATATTGCCGCCAAACGGACCTGCATCAAACGTTAATATTTTTTTATTGCCTGCTGATGCGAGTCCGACACATCCTAACATTGGGTTTAGCGGAACTGTCAAATGCTGCAGATGTTCATGTTTTACTTCGGGAGTTGCGGTCATTTTTTGCAAATCAAAATTCCATTTCACGATTGTCACTTTTTTTGATTTCACAAGATCTGATTTCGGCAGCGCCCTCGGCACAAATCCTTCCGCACTGTTGGCGTAGCTTCTGTTGAGAGATAATTTTGTCAGCGTGATCGCGATCACATCGCCCGGTTCCGCCGTCTCTATATAAAATGGTCCGGTCAGAGGATTGCCGCTTCGCACACGACGCACACCATGCTTATCAATACCCATTGCGTCTACACTTTCTGTATGTACGGTATCGCCGGGAGATATTTTTAGAACAGGCAGTGTGTCTCCTGAAAAAATATGATAAAATAAAGTAGGCGTGAAGTCGATTCGCTTCTGTGCAGATGATGATAGAAAAAATAATAGAAATAAAAAAGGAGCTACAAAGTGTTTCATGTTGTGGGGTTTTGTATTTATCGCTTTGCGACTTTGCGTCTTTGCGCGAAAACTCTTTCACGCAAATACGCAAAATCGCAAAGGTTCGCAAAACATCATTTAATCAACTATTCAACTTGTAAAGTAAAATCGCACAAATTCGCGGTTCAGACAAATTCTTTATCTTGAACAAGCATTCCCTTCACTGAAAAATCGTACTATGAGAAAATTAATTAAGCCATTATTTATTCTTTCTTTGATTACGTTAACCTTGATATCGTTGTCATATAAAATGCATCGGGCTCCTGCCTACAGGGTACTGGTTGTTGCTTCTCTCGCCAAAGATCATGTGCGCATGATCGATAGCGCCAGACCCATGTTTGAAAGATTGGCTGCTGAAAATAATTTTGCTTTTGATTTTACAAAAGATACAAGTGTGATCAATGACGCAAATCTTGCCAATTACCAGGTGTTTGTGATGCTCCATCTCGCGCCATTCGATATGTCGTATGCGCAACAAGACGCGCTCCAGAAATTCATAGAGCAAGGCAAAGGCTGGGTTGGTATCCATGCAGCGGGACTAACACGAAGACAATTCAAACCGAATCAGAAATATTGGGAATGGTTTGAACATTTTATGGGAGATGTAACCTATTCTCCACATCCTCCATTTCAAAAAGCAACATTGATCTTTGAAGATAGAAATCATCCGGCCACGAAAAATATGCCGCCTTCAATCGTCATCTCCGACGAATGGTACGAGTGGAACCGTAGCGTGCGCGGATCAGTACGTGTGCTTGCCCGTGCAGACGAATCTACATACACACAAAAAATACCGATGGGAGATCATCCCCTGATATGGACCAATGAGAAATACAATATGATCTATATCGGTGTTGGTCACGATACTTCACTATGTGTAAATCACGATTACCAGGTCCTGGTCAGGGATGCCATTGCATGGACAGCCTCCAATGCCAAAGGCAAATAGCTGGATAAAAAACTTTCACGAATAATAGCTGATTTTGTACCTTTCTTTTTAATGTCATATTGACGAATAAAAAATAAAAAATCAGATCATGCCAGGCGATTCGCTCCATATTAATAATAAAGCAGCAAAAGAAAATACATACGATGCTATTGTTGTTGGTTCCGGTATCAGCGGCGGCTGGGCGGCAATGGAACTTTGCAAGAAAGGTTTGAAGACAATCGTGCTGGAAAGAGGAAGAAATGTAGAGCATATCAAAGACTATCCGACTGCAACCAAAGCGCCTTGGGAATTTGAACATCGCGGAACCAGTACGCAGCAGATGTACAAAGAACAACATATCCAGGTGCGCGGTTTCTGCAATGAAACAAATAAGCATTTTTTTGTAAACGACCTGGAGCATCCATATACGCAGGTGAAACCATTCGACTGGATCCGCGGATATCATGTTGGAGGAAGAAGTCTCATGTGGGGCCGCCAGTGTTATCGCTGGAGCGATCTCGATTACGAAGCAAATGCAAAAGATGGCCACGGTGTTGACTGGCCCATTCGTTATAAGGATATTGCTCCCTGGTACAGTTATGTTGAAAAATTTGTGGGCATCAGCGGTTCGAAAGAAGGATTACCACAATTGCCCGACAGCGAATTTCTTCCGCCGATGGAAATGAATTGCCTGGAGAAACATGTTGCTGAAAGTTTGCAGAAAAATTTTTCCGATGGAAGAAGAATGATTATCGGACGCGTTGCGAATCTTACAAAAGGATGGAATGGACGTGGGCCCTGCCAGTTCAGAAATTTATGTGATCGTGGTTGTCCCTTTGCCGGATATTTCAGCAGCAATGGTGCAACATTGCCTGTCGCAAAAAGCACCGGCAATCTTACATTAAGGCCGTTCTCGATTGTCGTTGATGTGATCTATGATAAGGATTCAAAAAAAGCAAAAGGCATTCGAATCATCGACGCGGAAACAATGAAGACGGAAGAGTTCTACGCAAAAATTATTTTTCTCAATGCATCAACCATTGGATCGACATCTATATTACTCAATTCAGTTTCCGATGCACATCCAACAGGCTTAGGCAATAGCAGCGATCAACTCGGCCGCAACCTGATGGATCACCATTATCATGTGGGTGCAACCGGTAACTATGACGGCTTCCAGGATAGTTATACTTATGGTAGAAGAGCAAATGGAATTTATATTCCGCGCTTCAGGAATATCAATGAACAAACAAAACAAAAAGAGTATGTGCGCGGTTTCGGTTACCAGGGCGGAGGCTACCGGGGACGTGTAAGCGATTTGGAAGGAATTGGTGAATCATTAAAAGCAAAGCTGACGGAAACAGGTGATTGGAACATGTGGATCGGAGGATGGGCAGAACATTTACCGCATCCGGATAATAAAGTAACATTAAGCAAAGACAAAAAAGATAAATGGGGATTGCCACTACTTGATATCGATTGTAAATGGAGAGAAAATGAACTCGCGATGAGAAAAGATATCATGAACAGCGCGGCAGAAATGTTGGAAAAATCAGGGATAAAAGATATCAAAACATTCGACGATCCGCAAGCCAACCCAGGGCTATGCATTCATGAAATGGGAACTGCAAGGATGGGAAAAGATCCAAAAACATCCGTCCTCAATGCGCATAACCAGGTATGGGATGCAAAAAATGTTTTTGTCACAGATGGCGCATGCATGACTTCCAGCGCATGCCAGAATCCTTCATTAACTTATATGGCTATTACTGCAAGAGCCACAGACTTCGCGGTGAATGAATTGAAGAAAGGAAATATTTGAATTTAATCGAAACGTCTACAAGAAGGGTAGTGGTACAGTTTGAAAATTAATTTCATTATCAGCGATTCTCTCTATGTGTAACTATGTGCCTACTGTGCCTATGTGGTGAAAAAGAATTACCACATAGGCACAGTAGGCACATAGTTACACATAGCAAAATCATACCGTGCCGCATATATAAAACTGCATTTTGTAAAAGCTTAAAAAAAATGCAACCCCTTATCGACCAATCGACTCATCACTAATCGACTAAATTCCTCATACCGTAAACCGTTTTCCCGAATCTGTAAGTCATTCCATGCAGGTTACAATAGTTTTGCTGCCAACTAATTGATACAATATGAAAAAAAATTTCGCACCGGCAGCGATATTGGCTGTTGGGATGATCGCCTTTTCCTCCATTGGATGTAAGAAAGATAATAGTGGGAGCAATCCTCCAGTCTATACAGTTCCTGACACATATAATTTTAGTGATGCAGATTCTATCAAAGCAAAAACAATTTTGTCGATGTTCGCTGAAATAGAAATTGCAATCAACAAAGGAAATACATCAGGCAACACCGTTAGTGCGGCGCAGTTAAAAGGAATGTATGCAAACCAGGGTAGCTTTTTTACGGACACAACTTTTAACGGTGTCACGCTAAATTTGAATGCATCGGGAATACAATTACAAAGCAGCACTTTCACTGCTGCTCAAGCTGTGATGTTGACCGTGATGGATAGCATTGGAATAGCAAGCGCAACCGGGCTTCCTGCATCAAATGGCGTAGCCGGTGTGAGCACGAGAAAAACTTTGTTATCTGCACATGGGATTTATTGGCGCCAGTTTTTTACAAAAACCATGATGGGCGTTTTGCTCGGTCATCAAATAACTGATATTCTTCTCGGAGATTCTTTGAACAGCGCAGTTCCAAATGCTGCAAAAATTCATGCATGGGACCAGGCTTTCTACCTGTGGTGCGTACCCGCTAATTTTCCCGCAAATAGAACTGGTGTGAAATATTGGGGTTCTTATACAAGCCAGATCGATTCGGGAATTACAAAACCAGTAACAATACTCACCGGCATCAATGCAAATACAACTCTGCTGAATGCATTTTTGAAGGGAAGAGCCGCACTTTCTGCAGGTGATAACGCAACTGCGCTACAACAAGCCGCCATCATCATTCCAATTTTTGAAACGATGGAGGCTGCGGCAGCACTGCATGAATTGAATGAAGCAAAAGGAAATTTGCCAAATGGCGCAGCAGCAGTATGTGGTAATCTTTCAGAGTCGTTGGGATTCTGGACTGCTCTTAAATTCAACACGCATAAAAAAATCAGCGATGCAGATTACCAGTCGGTGTTGAGTTTGTATGGCGATAATTTTTATAATATCACGCCCGCCGGCATCGATGCGATTCTTGATAAGATCAGCACGATCTATGGCTGGGATGCAATCAAATCGAATTTATAAAATTTCAATTATGAAGAGGAATCGAATATTGATATCGTTGCTAAGCATCGTTGTCTGCACAACTATTATATTGATATCATGTAGTAAATCGAATAATAATAGTTCAACGCCTCCGCCGGCTGGAAATTCCGATCCGGTATTGACAAATCTCGGCGCTAATATCATCGTACCGGCGTATCAACAGTTTGCAACCGATGCAACAAATCTGAACAACGCTGCAACTGCTTTTGTAAATGCGCCAACTGCAAATTCATTATCGGATTTGCGAAATGCATTTAAAGTAGCTTATAAATCCTGGGCAGCAGTGAGTGAATTTGAATTTGGTCCCGCTGCAGATTTATTTATGACAACACATTTTACAAACGCATTCCCTACGGATACGGTTACTATTAATAATAATATCAATGGCGCGAGTTATGCCATCGACGGACTTGGCAATTATGCCGCGCAAGGATTTCCCGCGTTGGATTTTATGCTCTTCGCGTACGGCGATGATGCATCATTGGCGCGGTTTACGACAAACGCAAATTCGAATGGTGCGAAACAATATCTCACCGCGTTGACAGGTTCTTTGAAAGACAAATCCGGTAAAGTGTCGTCAGCCTGGACTTCCGGTCAAAATTATCTTGACAAATTTGAAAAGGCGACGGGCGTGAATGCAGGAAGTTCATTGAGTCTTTTGGTAAATGCTTTCGTGTTGGATTTTGATGTGAACCTGCAGAATTATAAGATCGGAATTCCGATTGGCATTTATGGTCCGTCTACGTTGCCGAAATCTCCGGCAAAAGTAGAAGGCTATTACAGTGGAACCTCTTCCGAATTATTGATCGCGCAAGTGCAGGCACTGCAACATCTTTATACGAGCGGTGCACCCAATGCGCTCGCAGATAAAGTGGCCGCAACAAACGCGCAAAAAAATGGCGGCTCCTTAAATGATGCAATCAAAAGTCAATGGGCTACGCTCGTTTCCAAAATGCAGGCACTGCCTGAGTCGCTTTCTACAGGAATCACTATGGATGATCCGACCATTACTGACGCTTTCACCGAAGTTCGAAAAATGACTGTGTTGCTGAAAGTGGATATGAGTTCAGCGCTCGGTATAAAAATATCTTTTCAGGATGATGATGGGGACTAACTTTTTAACCCGGTATCGTCACATAGCCCCGTTAGCAGTGTTCAGAATTGCATTCGGGGCTGTACTATTCTATAGTACTGTCCGCTTTATTGCTAAAGGATGGGTCTATGATTTCTATATCAAACCAAAATTTCATTTCCCATTTTTTGGGTTTGAATGGCTGCATCCTTTGGAAAGCGGTTATATGTATGCGTTATATGTGATGATGGCGATTGCTGCATTATTTATTTGCCTCGGTCTTTTCTACCGGTTAGCCACACCTGTTTTTTTTCTTTGTTTTTGCTACGCAGAGTTATTGGATAAAACTTATTACCTGAATCATTATTACCTGGTCACGATTATTTCGTTCCTATTGATATTCGTTCCGGCCAACAGGTATTTTTCGATCGATTTATTACGTGAACCTTCATTGGAAATAACACAGGTTCCCGCATGGACGATCTGGATATTCAAACTTCAACTTTGCATCATTTATTTTTTTGCAGGATTATCAAAGCTAACCAGCGACTGGCTTCTGCACGCGATGCCGCTTAAGATCTGGCTCCTTGCAAAAGCAAACGTTCCTCTGATTGGTCCGCTCCTCGCACAAAGTTGGACAGCATATTTTTTTAGTTGGGCCGGAGCGCTGTTTGATTTGTCAATCCCTTTTTTGTTATTGAATAAATCGACAAGAACCATAGGCTATTTGCTTGTATTGATTTTTCATTCGCTGACGGCAGTTCTTTTTCAAATCGGAATGTTTCCTTACCTGATGATCAGCGCCACACTTATTTTCTTTTCGGAAAATTTTCATGTTCTACTCATTAATAAAATAAGATCCTTATTCAATGCATCACATGAATCCAGTTCGCGGATTATATTTTTACCGGTTCATCCGAACAGGCAAAAATTGATATTGGGGTTATTGACTGTTTATTTTTTTATACAGTTACTGATGCCTGCCAGGTTCCTTTTATATCCCGGCAAATTATTATGGACGGAAGAAGGTTATCGATTTTCCTGGCGTGTGATGCTGATGGAAAAAAGCGGGGCGGCATTTTTCTATATCAAAGATCCGGCTAGCGGAAGAAAATTTGAGGTGAATACCGCAAACTTTCTGACAGCATACCAGGAAAGAATGATGGAGACACAGCCGGACATGATGCTTCAATATGCGCATATCCTGCAACGTGAGTATCAAAAGCAGGGCATACAAAATCCGGAAGTAACCGTGCAGAGTTATGTTTCGCTCAATGGATCAGGCAGTATGCTCTATATCGACAGCACGGTGAATCTTGCCAATGAAAAAGAAAGCTGGTTCGGGCACAAATCATGGATTCTGCCTTTTACGGATAAACGAAAATTACGATGAAATTTATTTCGACTTTATTATTGCTAGTTTGTTTTTTAGGGGCAAACGCCCAGCGGGTACAGATCTCCGGTAGTGTTGGTTATGGCAAACAACCTGTCGCCGGCGCATCCGTGTCGTTGCAGCATTCTTCTTATATGACGATTACCGATGAGAACGGAAGATTTATTTTACAAAATGTTGCACCTGGTGAATACCAATTGGAAGTAAGTTCGGTTGGTTATGTGAAGATCATCAAGAGCATCAAAGTGGAGAACAGCAACCTGCTGATACATGTACCTCTTTCCACCGATATCAAAACACTCGACAGTGTTACGGTTCAACCCGATGAAAAAATAAATTCAGGATTTACACGACTGCACGATGTTGAAGGAACATCAATCTATGCTGGAAAAAAAACAGAAGTAGTTGTGATGAAAGATGTAATCGCCAACAAAGCCACTAACAATAGCAGGCAGGTATATGCGAAAGTTGCGGGATTAAATATTTGGGAGAATGATGGTGCAGGAATACAACTTGCTATTGGTGGGAGAGGACTCAGCCCCAATCGTGTTTCGAATTTCAACACAAGACAGAACGGGTATGATATCAGCGCAGATGCATTGGGATATCCCGAAAGTTATTACACGCCACCGGTAGAAGCAATCGAGCGTATTGAAATTGTTCGCGGCGCTGCTTCTCTTCAATATGGAACGCAATTCGGTGGTATGATCAATTTCAGAATGAATCGCGGAGTGGATACAGAAAAATTTTCCATCACGACAAGACTCACCGGTGGTTCATGGAATTTTATAAATACATCAACCAGTATCGGCGGCACCGTAAACAAATTGAATTACTATGCATTTTACCAACATAAATCCGGCGACGGCTGGAGGCCAAATGCAGAATTCAATACCAACACCGCTTACGCTTCCGCAATATATAATCTGAATGAAAGATTATCTCTCACGTTGCAATACACGTATATGGATTATCTCGAGCATCAGCCAGGTGGATTAACGGACGCTGATTTCGCAAAAGATCCGCGTCAATCGGTTCGCGCGAGAAACTGGTTCAAGGTCAAATGGAATTTAGGTGCGGCTTCGCTGGATTATCATCTCGGCCGCCAACTTGTATTTAACACCAGATTTTTTGGATTGCAGGCGTACCGGGATGCGCTGGGTTTGCTGACGTTTATCAATCGTGCAGATGACGGATCAGACAGAAATCTTTATAAGGACCATTACAATAATTGGGGAAATGAAAGCAGGCTACTATATCAATATCATATTGGAAACACTTCTTCAACGGCGCTTATTGGTTTCCGTTATTATAGTGGCCACACACATCGGCAGCAGGGCTATGGGAATAATGGATCGGGTGGTACAACGGATGATTTTAATTTCAAACCAAAAGATTCGCTGCGCTATTCAGATTATAAATTCCCCAATCACAATACCGCGATCTTCGCAGAAAATATATTTCGCGTAACAAGCAGACTAAACATTATTCCCGGAATTCGTTTTGAAACCATCACCACCAAAGCAGATGGCAATTATACCAATGCAATCTATGATCTTTCCGGGAATCCCATCAACCCGCAAAAGATCACAGACCATATTGAAAATACGCGCCATTTCTTATTGGGAGGAATTGGAGTTACTTATAATATCACGCTGCCGATTCAACTGTATGCTAATTTTTCACAGAATTATAAGGCGATTAATTTTAATGACTTGCGTACACTGAATCCGAATCTTCGTGTCGATAGCGCCTTACATGATGAAAAGGGATATTCTGCTGATATCGGCATTCGTAAAAGCACCGGTATTTTTAATTTCGATGCAAGTTTTTTCCTGATCAACTACGATAATAAGATCGGGAATATTCTTTCTTATGATACGAGCACTTTTCTAATCTATAATTTGCGCACCAACGTGGCGCGCTCGGTGCATATCGGATTTGAAACCTATGCAGAAGTGGATATCTGGAAATGGATATATGGTGTGAAATCCAAAACGGGTCTCGCCATTTTTTCAAATTTTTCTTTGATCAATGCAAAATATGTTGATAGCAAGGATCCGTCTATTGAAAATAATAAAGTCGAATTCGTTCCGGATATTATTTTCAAAACCGGACTTGCTTTTCGCAAACCGAAATGGTCAGTTACTTATCAATTCTCATATACTGGCAAACAATTTTCAGATGCAACAAACGCCACTTACACCGACAACGCAATCGATGGAATTGTTCCTGCCTACAGCATTATGGATATTTCTGCGGAATATAGATTGAATAAGCATTTTAGTTTTTTTGGTTCAATCAACAACCTCGCAAATGAAAAATATTTTACACGAAGAGCCGACAGTTATCCCGGTCCCGGTATTGTTCCTTCCGATGCAAGAGGATTTTATTTGACGTTGCAAGCCAGGTTTTAAATCTTTTTCTTTGCGGCTTTGCGCCTTAGCGTGAAAATTTCACTCTCGAATACTCGGGAGGCTAATTTTCACGCAAAGACGCAGGGGCGCACAGAAAAAGATTTTTAAATTTCGTTCTTTCGGAATTAAATTTTTTGCAACGATCCATTTTTCTCTCACTTCTTATTATTTTTATCATTCATAAATCAAAATAATAAATGCAATACAGAACTTTTGGTCGCACTGGCTGGGAAGTAAGTGAAATAGGATATGGCATGTGGGGAATGGCGGGTTGGACCGGCTCCGAAGAAAATGAAATCAAAATCGCATTGGATCGATCAGTAGAATTAGGTTGTAATTTTTTTGACACGGCCTGGGCTTATGGAAATGGTTTGAGTGAAAAAATTTTAAATGATTTGTTGAAGCGGCATAAGAACAAACGCCTTTATGTTGCGACAAAAATCCCTCCCAAAAATCGCAAGTGGCCATCAAAACGCGGTTTCACACTCGATGAAGTTTTTCCTGCAGATTATATCGTTGAATACACGGAAAAAAGTTTGAAGAATCTCGGAGTAGATTCAATCGACCTGCAACAGTTTCATGTTTGGGAAGATAGCTGGGCCGCAAATGATGAATGGAAAGAAGCAACTACAAAGTTGACGAAACAAGGCAAAGTACGTGCATGGGGTGTTAGCGTGAACAGGTGGGAGCCGGATAATTGTTTGCATACATTGCGAACAGGTTTGATTGATGGTGTGCAGGTGATCTATAATATTTTTGACCAGGCACCGGAGGATAATTTATTTCCGCTGTGCAGAGAATTAAAAATCGGAATCATCGCGCGCGTTCCATTTGATGAAGGCACATTGACCGGTACTTTCACGAAGTCTACTACATTCCCCGCGAATGATTGGCGTGCTTCTTATTTTGTTCCTGAAAATTTAAAATCAAGCGTTGATCATGCAGATGCCTTGAAGCCATTGATACCGACAGGAATGTCGATGCCAGAAATGGCGCTGCGATTTATTTTAGCGAATCCCGATGTTGCTACAACGATCCCGGGTATGCGAAAATTAAAAAACGTTGAAATCAATATGGCTAGTAGTGATGGCAAAGCACTGCGGGAATCTTTGTTGAGAGAATTGAAACATCATCGTTGGGATCGTGAGCCAACAGCATGGTCGCAATAGGGAGAGATTTCGCATTGAATTTTTAGACGTGAGACGTGAAACGTCAGACGTGAGAAGTTGATGAACAAGTTTTTATTTTTATCTGAAGTCAGATATAGTAGGTCTCACGTTTCACGTCTGACGTCTCACGACTCGACAATCATTTCAAAAAAAATATTTCTATGTCGTATACATCACTGATCAACGTCATTCAGCAAATCATCGAAGAGTCGGAAAAGCTGATGCCGGAGTATATGCAAAATGAAGATGATAAAAGAATAGCGAATGGGAATTGTGCCGTTTGTATTATTGATCCACATGGAGGTATTCATGGAAGAATTTTCGGGACAAATAAAATAAGAAACCGCGAAGCATTTCGAGTTGCGTGGACAAAAGCCAGCCAGGTTTATATTACCGGAATGAAAACGGGTGATTATGAAAAGCTCGCATTCAACAATGAGATCGATGAAAGAAAATTTGGAATAGAACGTCCCGACTATATCGGATGGCAGGGTGGGCAACCCATTACATTAAAAGACGGAACTATTCTATCAGTAGGTTTCAGCGGATTCAGGGGAATTGTTGATTTGGAGATTATCGTTCGTGCACTTGATATAGTCAATCGGAAAAACGCTTGATCATAAAATCAAGATAATTACTATTTATTATCCTGCTGCTGATTGACGAATAAAAATAAGTTTTTGTCCGTCAAATTTAAATTCCCACGAAATGGAATACTCGCCGCAGTATTCATCTTCTGAATTCCCTGTTTTGCTTTGAAAATTGCCATTTGTATTTCGGCCGTAGGTAAACAGTATCGTATTTTCTTCTACGACAATTATTTCGTATTGCATATAACAAGGCTGCGTTTTCTTTAGCGTTTCAAAATTAATTGTGTCCTTTCGTTGAAGCCCAGTCGGATTTAAATAGTCAAAGAGTTTTCTGAATTCGCCCCACTTAAGCCCCGTGGAGATGGTACTAAAATATTGGTCGAATAACTTTTTTGAGAGCAGATTATTGTTCCTGGATTTTGCATGTTCAAAAGCTGTATCAGTTATGAAAGGGCTGAATACTTCGTCCGAAATAGGAAAGGTAAAAATCGATTCAATCCTGCTTTTGTCGTTCGAAGCAATTGTTTGGCCGAGATTTTTTATTGCCAATATTAATCGTCGACGTTCGCCGTCCGAAGTATCGTTTTGTTTTCTTAGAATAGTGTGCGCCGAATCTTTCACGCGCAAAATTTCAGCGAGAGAGATGGTAGCCATTTTATTCGTCGCTGCCAGTAAAAGTATGAGCGGGACTAATTTCACTCTTCGGGCTGTTTGAGGTTTGAGTTTGCCAATTCAAAATACATTTTTTCTTTTTTCAAAATGCCAAAATCATCGAAGTGTATCAAAACCGTACACATTTATTTTTGCATTCCTACATTTGAAATAACCGTACCTTTATTTTTACCAATTACAATCCAATCTCTCCCTCTATCCAATTTTAGGTTTTTATTTCAATAAATGATTTCAAAATTCGTTTTCTGATCTTCAAAAACCCAAGCTGATTGTATGAGAGTTTTAACCCTCGTTTTTTTATTGCAGATTTTTGTTTCCTTCTCCTTCGGCCAGGCCAACAATGGAAAAATAAAAGGCTTGGTAAAAGACGCTACGGGAAAATCTCTAGATGCAGTCACCGTATCTCTCCTTAAAGGCGCTGATTCTTCGGTTTCGTCGGTTACTACTTCGGATAAAGCGGGTACTTTCTTGTTTGAAAATGTTCCTTTTGGTAAATATATATTGTCAGTGACCCATGTCGGTTTTAGCGCTTTGTATAAACCGCTTGAACTAAATGCCAGTCACGCTTCTCTCGCACTTCGTGATATTTCTCTCGCATCTTCTGAAACTTCACTTGGGCAAGTAACGGTGGTGGGTAAGCGCCCTTTGATAGAAAATAAAATTGACAAGACGGTCGTGAATGTGGATGCGTCGCCATCGAATGGTGGATTGAATGCGCTTGAAGTACTGGAGAAATCTCCGGGCGTTACCGTCGATAACGATGGCAATGTAAGTCTGAAGGGTAAAGCGGGTGTTATAATTATGATCGATGGCAAGCCAACTTACCTAAATGCTGCCGACCTGGCGAATTATTTAAAAAATATGCAGTCAAACCAGATCGACCAGATAGAGATCATGAGCCAGCCACCTGCAAAATATGATGCGGCCGGAAATTCAGGAGTTATCAATCTCATCACGAAAAAAAACCGCAACAACGGATTTAATGGATCGATTACCACGAATGCAATCGTTGCGATATATTTTAAGAACACAAATAATTTCACATTCAATTGGCGCCAGGGCCGCACAAATATTTATGGTAACTATGGATATGCATATTGGGAAGGATTCAACGAGGGCAATCTCACCAAGAGCCTGAGGGAAAATTCGAATGAATTATTTAACAGGTACACAGAACAAAATACATTTGGAAGATATTCCGATCGTGGACACAGTTGGCGAGCAGGAATTGATTTTTTTGCCGATAAGAAAACCACGATCGGATTTTCAGTTAACGGTAACTACGATAAGGAACAATTCACATCAAAATCACGCGCTGATTTTTACGATAGCTTGCACAATTTTGTTCAATATAATATTGCAGAATCGCAAAATAAAACGCCGCAACTTCGCGTCGGATTCAATGGAAATTTTTTGCGTAAGCTAGATGAAAAAGGAAGTGAGATTTCCGTTGATGCCGATTATATCTATTATAATACAAAAGGAACTGCTTATTCCAATAATTATCTATACAACGCCGATAAAGTTCCGTCGGAAGATCCTTATTTGTTGAATGGATTGCTTCCATCGAAAATAGATATCTACAGTCTGAAAAGTGACTATAAAAAAATAGTATCACCGGATATCACGCTGGAAGCAGGTATTAAAACAAGTTTTGTGAAAACAGATAACGATGCGGCATATACGTTGTACAACAGCGCGAATCAAAAATGGGAAACGGATACATCGATCAGCAATCACTTTATCTATACGGAGAATATCAATGCGGCTTATGTAAACTGGTCGCAAAAGATCAAGAAATTTTCCATGCAGCTCGGATTGCGTACCGAACAAACAAATGCAACCGGAGATCAGACCGTCAAGAGCGTGAGTTTTAAAAAGAATTATATCCAACTTTTCCCGACAGCTTATTTTACTTATAAGCCGAATGATAATAACACGTTCGGATTATCTTTTGGACGAAGGATTGAAAGACCCGATTATCAAAGTCTGAATCCTTTCCGTTGGCAGTTGGACAGGTATACTTACCAGGTAGGTAACCCCAATCTACAACCGCAGTTCAGTAATAATATTGAAGTAAGCTGGAATTATAAGGGACAGTTGAATATCAGTGCCAACTATACAAAGACTACCGATATCATCAGTGACGTACTCATCACCGTTAGAGAGCCGTTAGATTCTAACTATACTACCTATCAAACAAGTCAGAATGTAGCTTCTCTCAGGAATATCGGTCTCTCTATCAACTATAGCAAGCAATTGACCAAGTCGTGGATGATGAATGCTTTTTTCAATGTTTATAATAATCATTATCTCGGTGTGATCGATAGCACCAATATTGATGTATCGTTTGTTTCTTTTAATGCAAACTTCAATACGCAGTATTCTTTCAAAAAAGGATGGGTTGCGGAGTTGAGCGGATTCTATTATGCGAAAGATTATATCAGCGGAGCATTGCTTGCAGACGGGCGTGGCATGTTCTCATTATCGGGATCGAAACAGGTACTGAGTGGCAAAGGCTCGATTAAATTAAGTTTGCGCGATCCTTTTTACCTGATGAGTTTTACCGGCAATACAAACCTGAATAAAGGAATTACACGAAGTCATTTTGTGTGGGATAACCGAAGAATCATTCTCACATTAGTATATCGTTTCGGAAAAAATAATAATCAACCTCAAGGCCGTCGGGCAAACGTGGACGAAACGAACAGGGTAGGCGGACACGGACAGCAATAAATAATTCCCGAAAGATAAGAGCGAAGAAACAGAGCGGGGAGCGGATAATCCTCCGCTCCCCGCTCTGTTTCTTCGCTCTTATCTTTTTGTTGCTAGGAAAAATGTACCTTCCAATCCCAAAAAACATAAAATGAAATTAAGAGTACTCGTATTAGGTGCAGGTTTTGGAGGATTGGAATTGACTTCCATACTTTCCGAAAAAATCGGCGACAGACTTGACCTCACACTAATCGATCAGCACGATTCATTTTATTTTGGATTTTCAAAACTCGATGTGATGTTTGGGCGTAAGTCGCCGGACTCCGTAAAAATTCCTTACCGCAGTATCGTAAAACCGGGCGTAAAATTTTGCCAGGAAACAATTACTGCTATTGATCCGGTGAAAAAAATGGTTACTACAAAAAATAAGACATACGAGGCAGATGTATTGGTAGTGGCATTAGGCGCTAATTATGATTTTAATGCCACACCCGGGCTCACAACACATGGCAATGAATATTATTCTTTCGAAGGGGCAGAAAAATTGAGAGGAGTGATTCCGAAATTTAAAAAAGGTAATGCCATTGTGGGTGTTTGTGGCGCTCCGTTTAAATGTCCGCCTGCACCCAGTGAGGCTGCACTGATGTTACATGATTATCTCATAGAAGCCGGCGTGCGCGATGTGTGTACAATCAGCCTGATCATACCGTTTGGTTCTCCCATTCCTCCTTCTCCGGATTCGTCAAAAGCATTGGTGAAAAGTTTTGAAGAAAGAAATATCAGGTTCATAGCACAAAGAAAAGTGAGTTCGATCGATGGTTTGAAAAGAGCGGCCATTCTTGATGACGGAACAGAAATGCCATTTGATTTATTTCTCGGCATTCCAAAACATGTGGCGCCGGATGTTGTTCTGCAAAGTGGACTGGCAGAGAATGGCTGGATACCGGTTGACAGAGCAAACCTATTAACAAAATTTTCAGACGTGTATGCAGTCGGTGATATAACAAGTGTGGGCACACCAAAGGCAGGTGTATTCGCAGAAGGCGCGGCAAAAATTGCAGCGGCTTCGATCATTGCCTCATTCGAAGGAAAAGAAAACGGTTCGCCATATACGGGCGCAGGATCATGCTATATAGAATTTGGTAAGGGCCAGGTAGGACGAGTAGATGTAGATTTTTTCTCCGGTCCCAAACCTTTCGGAATTCATCATGATGCTTCGGAAGCATTGACTGCAGATAAGGAATATTTCGGTTCGAGCCGGCGAGAACGTTGGTTCGGTTTAAAATAAAAAAGAAAAACTTTTAATAGTAATTTCATTTTATAAAATATTAAATCGATACAAATGCCAACATATTTAATTGAGATACCACATTCCGAAAATACTTTTGAATGCAAGTAGGTTATCAAGTTGTTTGTCGAATCCGGATCACATCTATTAGCAAATGCACATTGGGTTGCAAATCGGGCGTACACAAATCCTGGTTCATCAGTGATTTTAATAACAAGGAGGAAGTGTTTCAAATTATCCCGCCTTTTTTAAGACATAATGCGAGTATTATTGAATTGACTACGTTCAGTAAAAGCGATATTCAGCAGTTTGCTGGCAATCACTAATTAAACTTTTGTATTTAGATCAGGGGATTTTCGTAAAAATCATATTCCTTCCGAATATGGAGAGATGCCAAAATCCGCGAACGTTTAGCAGGTTATCTTTTATGAGCCATACCGAAGAGTCCCATTCTTTCCCTGAAGTGCAATCGTAAATTTTTCCGTTCTCCCAAATATTATTACTCGGATTAAATACCAGCCGTGTCAACACCACGAGATTCAAAACTTTTCGGTTTTGCAAATATTTATCCGGGTTATGAACATCCATTCGTTCGGTCATGGGCACTTGATCACCCTGATCAAACCAAACAATCTTGCCACGGAATTCTGAATTGTATTTGTAAACTTCTACGATTAAAGTATTTTCCTGATTTCTCCATTTTCCCAATATCGCATCGGGTTTTTTTTCGAGCAACGGATGGTCAGTAAATAAAATAAGACACAATATAAATGCTGGTACATTCATAGACGAGTTCCCCGTTGTACAACAAAAATAAAAAGTATCGGATACGATGTTTGTCGCCCGTGTTACAGTTTTTTATTTTTATTAAACGGCAGGATACTAACTCGATAGGAGAAAGCAGAAAATATATCTTATCTTATTTTCATTTCTCTCACTTCAATTGGAAACTGCTCAATCAACGGACATGATTTAGCAATGCTCACGGCTTCCGCGAAATCATTTGCTTTAATGATCAGGTAACCACTCACCAATTCTTTAGCTCGCGAAAAGTAACCTTCGGTAAGCGCTTCTGTTTCTGAAATAACCAGGGTCGATGCATCTTGCAAAGGTTGTCCTTCCCTAAACTTTCCCTTTGAAACCAAATTGTGCATCCAGGATTCATAGGCGCCCAAACGTTTTGATAATTCTTCCGGGGAAATCGCATCCTTGCCTCTTACGAGAAACATAAATTCTTTCATTTTGATTGATTTTTACGATGAATAAATTTCTTTAGACATCTTAAAGACAGTTCGACGCTAATAAAAGGGACGTGCTGAAGAATTTTTTTTATCTGGATTTTCGTAAATATCGAATTCCATAACTTTAAATGCCAAAGCCTGCTTCATGAAAAATATTCTATTGTTTGTTTTAGCGCTCGCAATTATGCCAGGAACAAAAGCGCAATCGATCATTTCAAATAATAGTAGCGCAACTGATGTCATAAATTCAACTTCCGAGAAAAATTTTCTTGACTTAGCTAATCATTTTCTTTTCCTCAATACCGATTCAAGTATCAAATATGTAGAGCGTGCGTTATTGACCGCAAAAAAAATGAAGTCAGAAAAATTTGAAGCGGATGCACTTTATCTTTTTGCAGGTAATTATTGGATCACGGGCGACTATAGTCATGCGCTTAACGCTGCTATTGATGCGTTGCGCATTTATGAAAAGCTGGGTAACAAAGAAGATATCGCCAATGCATATCGTGCGATGGCTTCGATATTCAGGGACCAGGGCGATTATGACAATGCGATTCTTTATTCATACAAATGCAAGGAGCTCGCTGAAAATATTTATCCTGCCACTATTTATACAATCATAGGTAGCATCTATGAAAAATTTGATCACTACGATTCAGCGATGCGATATATGAATGCAGCAAACGAAAAAGATATTTCTGTTAATGGAAAGAATAGTTATGGATATATCCCATATATCCTGGGAAATATTTATGCAAAAAAGGCAAATTATGATACGGCTATTGAATGTTACAAAAAAGCAGCAACACTTACCGCCGAACAAAAAATGTATAAGGACCTGATGGAAATATATAATGGAATGGCGAAGCTTTATCGAAATACCGGGAAGCTTGATTCGTCTATCTATTATGCAGAGAAAACACTCGAAACAGGAAGAGCGACTCCTTTTCTCTTGGGTATGTTGACCACAAGTTCGCTATTGACTGAAATTTATAAATCGAAAAAAAATAATGATAGTACAATTAAATACCTGGAGCTAAATGCGGCGCTCAAAGACACACTTTTTAACCAGGAAAAAAGCCGGCATTTTCAATACATCGCGTTCACTGAACAAATGCGCGAGCAAGAATTGGAAGAAGAGAGATTGAAGCAGGCTGAAACCCGAAAACACAATCTTCAATTAGCCGGCATTGCAGCCTTCATCCCAATTTTCTTTCTGATTATTTTGGCGCTCAGTCGAAAAAAAATTAAGTCATGGGTGATAGAGATGATGGGCATTATCGGGTTGTTGTTGCTTTTCGAATTTATTTCATTGTTACTACACCCAAAATTAGAAGCCATAACCAATGAAACTCCAATCCTCATGATTCTTGCGCTCACCGCAATCGCAGGTGTCCTGGTACCGATGCATCACCGTCTTGAAAAATGGTTCAAGAAAAAATTGATGATGCGAAATACAGTTGTGAAGGAAGAACAATCAACATCCGAAAATCAATCAGAATGATGAATGTTGAATTGTGACTTTTGTTGGTCGGGTGTTAGCGTAGTATTTATGCGGCGAATTCGTGTGAGTTGCTGTTGATGCCGGTTGTTGCTGCAAGAGTAGGCTGGAAACTCGCATTTACAGATGCTATCATCGGGCGAACCTGTTTTAAATTATCTGCTTGGCTCTATCAAGTCCCATAAATTTCCGTACAAATCCGCGAACACGACGACCGTTCCATAAATTTCAACAACAGGCGGCCGTACAATTTCTATTTTTTGGTCAATGAGATTTTGGTAATCCCCGCTGAAATCGTCGGTGTATAAAAAAAGAAAAACACGTCCGCCCGTCTGGTAGCCGACAAATTTTTTTTGTTCTTCCGTTGCGGCTTTCGCCAGCAACAGAGAACAACTGCCCGCACCTTGGGGCGTCACCAGCACCCATCTTTTTGTTTCCGACAGAATGGTATCTTCGGTCAAAGTGAAATGCAATTTATTTACATAAAAATCGATGGCTTTGTCGTAGTCATCTACCACCAACGAAATATGGGCCAAGCGTTGCTGCATCTGTTTATTTTTATTTTGGGCGGAGAAATTGAATGAGCCAGTCTCTCGCATTTTGTCTTCAGTAAAGCTTTTGTTCGCCGATGAGTCTCCGTAGCCACTCAAAGGCCTCTTAATAGGAAAGTCTATTAATTATTATTTCCGGAGTTTGTAATCTAACGGCAACATTTTTTTTTGAAATGATATTTTTCCAATTTTGGATTAAGCACCCTCTAGTCAAATTTGGAACAACAAGTAATCCAATTTTTTTAAAAGTCAGATTTAAACTATTTTACTTTTTATATCAAAAAACCAATAAAACTAGCTTTGATATGATAAAACCCTACTTATTCTCCTGGCACATTTCTAACCAATCGATGACGTAATTCGCTACAAAATACTAAATGAAACCTGACATAATAGATATTATTTCAGCAGACTTTGTTTTAAGCGACGCTGATATTCTGCTTTGCAAAAAATATTTCCAAGAAATTACCGTATCGAAAAACGAGATTTTGGAACACGAAAATAAAATACCCCGAAATTTATATTTTCTATCATCTGGATTTATGAGGTTGTTTTATCATAGTGCGGAAGCAGAAGAAATCACGACTTATCTCTGCGAGTCAGGACAATTCATAGCCCCCTTTTTAAGTCTTGTAAAAAAAACAAAGTCCAAAGAAAATGTTCAATGCATCACCAACTGTTCAATTCAAAAAATTGAAAGATCAGATCTCGAAAAATTGATAATGCAGAGCGAGTCATTTAAAAATTTTAGTCTGACCATATTTGAGCAAGCTATTAACTACAACGAAACGCGGGCCAATGATCTTGCTGTGTTGAGCGCCGAACAGAGGTATGTTAAACTTTTGAACAATCACCCCGCCATTATTCAAAATGTCCCCATTCAGTATATCGCTTCTTTTCTTGGTATAACTCCAGAAAGTCTTAGCAGAATTCGCCGTCAGATTACCAATTAACTATCAAATGGTAACCGCCTTGACAAATCGATTGTCGAACTTTGGTCGATAAAACCTACTGTATGCAAGCAATTTCAGATATTTTAAAATACTTACCTTCTGGCATGTTAACCGCCTTGTTTTTAAATGGCACACTCATTACATTGACCTATTTTCTATTTTGGAAAAAATTCAAAAACCAACTCCGGAATTACAAAATCCAAATAAAACAAAGGGTAAACAACAAACAAATTGCACACGAACTGAAAAATGCTGTCACGACTATTATTGTCGGTTCCTCATTTAGCGCCGTCGTAATTTATTTAAGCTCGAAAGGGTACACAAAAATTTACTCGAATTTTTCTGAGCATAGCCCTTGGTTTGCAATTACAGGATTTTTTATGCTTCTTGTTTTGGACGATACCTGGTTTTATTGGTGCCACCGTTTGTTGCATCATCCGAAAATTTTTCGCTATGTTCATCTTGAACATCACAGAAGCATCGACGTAAATCCTTTTACTTCCCTGTCATTCTTTTGGATTGAACCTTTCCTGTTGACAGTTTGGATTTTTCCGGTAGCGTTTTTTATCCCGATTTACGCACCTGTGCTTGGTGTTGTGCAACTTTGGGGGCTTTTAGACAATATTAAGTCACATTTAGGTTATGAAATTTATCCGGCAAATTTTAATAAGGGATGGCTTCGGTTTCTCACGACCAGTACTCACCACAACATGCATCATAGTAAATTTAACGGAAACTATGGCGTGCACTTTAGAATATGGGATCGATTATTGGGAACAGAATTTGAAGATTATGAAAAAGTCTTCAACGAAATACAACAGCGCAAAAAAATAAAACCGAAAATCGAAAGTCAAGGCGCGCACTAATCAATATTTTTTTCTACGCCGAAGAATCTCCGCAGCAGCGATTGAAATTTTGTTGATCCGCCGGACTAGTCGGTTTACTAATCGTGTTGCACTTGTATGGTGAGTCCGCGCTGCTCTCTGCTAATGCTAGTTGTTGCTGTTAAACTCGCCTGTAAAATCAGGCTGGTTATTTCCTACGGTTGAACTTTTCATCCAAAGAAATTTTCCCAGCACCATTCAAAAGAATGAAAATCGAAATCGCCCATATTGACCATGCAGGAAAAGCCTTTTCAAAACCAGCGTAAATATCAATAAATACAATTGCGACCGTAAAAGTAAAAACCATAATTAGAGCTGCTTGGCGAGCCCAGAGTCCTATAATAAATAATATTCCACAAATAAGTTCCGCACAAACGGCAGAATATGCACTGAACAGCGGAAAAGGTATATGGTTGTCTGAAAAAAAACCGGCGAGGCCATGGATTTGCTTATTGGATATTACGGTCACCATGCCTTCTATAAGTCGGTATCCGAAAATCAATCTTATGATAAGAATTCCGAAATCTTTTTTTGATTCAAGAAATTTATTGGGATCACGCATATATGGAGTTTTAAACCATTTCTTTTGTCTGTGTTGATGTTTGAATTTAAACTATTTTACCGAGCGAGCAACCAGACTAACAGCGGCATAAAAAATGCCTGCATTCAACTTGCAGGCATTTGACATCTTTTGAATATGACTTTCGTGGAGGATATCGGAGTCGAACCGACGAGCTTCCCGACATGCGTCGGGACGCTTTAGAGCGATCGCTGAATGAGACATTCAATATATCGTCGGCTCTTTTTCTTTTTTATTTCCATTTCCCTTTTCATGGCATCAGATCTTGTTTGAAAAGTCTCCATAGAAACCAAATTCCAATCCTTTGCTTTTTTAGTTGATTTGCTTCCAGAATTTATATGACGAAATAAGCGATCTTCAAAATTTTCGGAGTGACCAACATAATATTGATCTTGTGATGATGAGTAAATAACGTAAACGCAAAAGGGCATAAAAAAGGCTCTACTTTTAGGAGCCTTCTCGTGAAGAAAAATTGTGTCAGAATTGTGGAGGATATCGGGGTCGAACCGACGACCTCTAGCGTGCCACGCTAGCGCTCTAGCCAACTGAGCTAATCCCCCTTTTTTATCGGATTGCAAATATAGAATTTTCAAAACTATTTCGAATGTTGCCTGTTTGTATCTTTGAAACACAAATATATTTTATGGGAGTATGGCGACAGATAGCAGAATATCTTTACATAAAAAAACGTGATCCGAATGCTCCGCACAGCAAATGGATGAGCTATATGCATGGCATCAACCGCATTTCGATTTTTATGTTTTTACTTGCAATGATTATCATCGCAATCAGGGTGATTTTTTTCAAACGACATTAGTGCTTTAAAAACTCGACAATACTTTTGGCTGCATTGGCAGATGCATGTCCGCCGCGACTTAATATCTCTTTCAAATCTTCATAATCTTTTTTCAATTGCTGTTGCCGCTGCGGATTATTCAGCAGGTCATTTAATTCACGCTGGAGATTTTCTATGGTAAGATCGTCTTGTATCAATTCTTTCACCACCAATTTATCCATGATCAAATTCACCAAAGAAATATATTTCACCTTGATAAGTCGCTTGGCAATTTGATAAGAGATGGAACTTCCTTTGTAACAAATAACTTCGGGAACGCCGAACAACGCAGTTTCCAAAGTTGCAGTTCCTGAAGTAACGCATGCTGCTTTTGCACGCATTAATAAATTATAGGTTTGATTTTTTACCGATAACACATTGTCGTAATTGCCGATGAGATTTTTATAAAAAGAATCATCTTGTCCCGGCGCCTGTGCCACCACGAATTGATAACCGGGAAATAATTTACTTACCTCAAGCATCACCGGTAGTTTCTTCATGATTTCCTGTTTGCGGCTTCCGGGAAGAAGAGCGATCAGTGGTTTTGAGGTGGAGGTTAAGGTTGAGGTTGAGACTGGGGATGAGCCCTCAATCTCATTCTCCGCTTTCTCCTTCGCTTTCTCAATCACTTCCACCAGCGGATGTCCAACATATTCCGCGTCGTAATCCCATTTTTTATAAAATTCCTTTTCAAAAGGAAGAATCACCAGCATTTTGTCAACACATTCGCGGATCAACTTCACGCGGCTTTCTTTCCATGCCCAAACCTGCGGAGAAATGTAATAGATGATTTTATATCCTTTCGATTTTCCCCATTCTGCAATGCGCAGGTTGAATCCGGGATAATCGATTAATATCAGCGCATCGGGTTGAAATGATTCAATATCTTTTTTACAAAATTTGATATTGCGTAAAATGGTGGGAAGATTTTTTATAACTTCTGCAAAACCCATAAAAGCAAGATTCTTGTAATGCTTTACCACTGTAGCGCCCGCCTGTTCCATAAGGTCGCCACCCCAGCAGCGAATCACCGCTTGTTGATCTGATTTTTTTAATTCTTTGATGAGATTACTTCCATGAAGATCTCCTGAAGCTTCTCCGGCAATGATATAATACTTCATGAATAAATGGTGGAGGCAAAGATACGAACCATGATTTAGCTGATTAAAAAAGATTAAGCTGAGAATTAAATCGTGAGATGCGAAAGATTTAATTCTCAGCTTAATCTGTTTTAATCAGCTAAATCATGGTTCAACTAACAAGCTTATAAACCAGCACCGCTATTCCATAGGCCAATGTGGCTACAAAAATTCCTTTTGCTGTTTTGTCGCGGTGCGTATTGATATAAATGGTGAAGAAAATTGCGTTTGCAATTAAGGAAATGCTGCTGACTCCGGTAAGTAATTGTTTATTGGTGACAAGCAGGTTAAAATATTCTGACATCGTCATCGCCCTGGAAAAATTCCAGTAATAATAAATAATCATTGCAACGAGGGGAGCAACTAATCCGATGCCGATGCCGATTTTGAGATTGTCTTTTTTGAATATCACAATTTCCACGTTTTTTCGAGTTTGCCCTTAAGAACGTAATTTGTCAGATCAAATTGTACCGGTACCACGCTGACAAAGTTGTGTTCCAACGCCCATACGTCTGTGTCTTTTCCTTTATCAAAATTCACGAATTTGCCAGTCAGCCAATAATATTTTTTTCCCGACGGATCATTGCGTTCCATAAAATCTTCTTCATATTTCGCATATGCTTGCCTGCAAATTTTCATCCCGGCTATCAACTCAGATGCAACAGCGGGAATATTTACATTTAAAACAAGATGTTTATCAAACGAATTTTTCAAAAGATGTTCTACGATAATCCGGGCATACTTGCGTGCGCCTTCAAAATTGGCTTCTACACTATAATCCAACAGCGAAAATCCGACAGATGGAATACTTTCGATGGCCGCTTCAACAGCCGCCGACATCGTTCCCGAATAAATCACATTGATGGAATGATTTGCGCCGTGATTGATCCCGCTCAGGCACAGATCCGGTTTGCGTCGTAATATTTTATCGACAGCAAGCTTTACGCAATCGACCGGTGTGCCCGAACATTGCCATGCTTCTACACCTTCAAAAATGGAAACCCGGTGAAGACGCAGTGGAACGCCAATGGTGATGGCGTGTCCCATGCCCGACTGCGGCTTATCCGGCGCCACGACAACAATTTTTCCAAGATCTTTTACTGCTTCTACCAGGTTGAGTATGCCGGGCGCGGCAACTCCATCATCATTGGTTATCAGGATTACAGGCTTCTCTTTGTTTTTTGCTTTTGCCATGAGGAGAGCAAAAATAGGATTATTTCGGGTGAGGCGAAGAGAAGAGTGGAGAAACAGAGCGGAGGGTTGATCACCCTTCGCTCTCCACTCTGTTTCTCCGCTCTTCTCCTCACCCAAAAAGCCTCCCGCAAATTTTCCCCACACTACTGGAATTTCACCCTCTTTCCGCTACCTTTGCAGCCGATTTTAAACACTCTTTATGGCAGGACAACTGAAGGAGGTTCGCCTCCGGATCAAATCCATTCAAAGTACCCAGCAGATCACAAAGGCGATGAAAATGATCAGCGCCACGAAATTGCGTAAGGCCCAGGAAGCAATCACTCAGATGCGCCCTTATGCAAAAAAATTGCAACAACTGCTAAGTAATATCGTAAGCAACGCCGAAGGAAGTGTGAGTTCCGGACTTTCTGTGGCAAGGCCCGTTGAAAAAGCTTTATTGATCGTTATCACAAGTGACCGATCTTCCTGCGGTGCTTATAATTCCAATTTGATCAAGCTCGCCAAAGCCACAATCAAAGAAAAATATGCTGCGCAGCATGCCAAAGGAAATGTGCAGATATGGAGCATCGGAAAAAAAGGATACGAACATTTTTTAAAAAATAATTTTAAAGTTGATAGTACGTTCAAAGATATTTTCCTGCACTTGAATTTTGAAAGCGTACAAGAATGTGCACAAGCTGCAGTAAAAGCTTTTGAAAGCAAAGAATTCGATGCGGTGGATATCGTGTACAGCGAATTTAAAAATGCGGCTACACAGCGTTTTGTCGTTGAACAATTTTTGCCGATCAAAAAAATCGAATCAAAGGCTGGCGCGAAAAAAAGCGATTTTATTTTTGAACCTGCAAAAGAAGAACTGATTGCTGAATTGATGCCGAAAATTCTGAATACTCAATTGTACAAAGCAGTGCTGGACGCCAATGCTTCCGAACACGGAGCGCGCATGACCGCGATGGACAAGGCAACAGAAAATGCAAACGAAATTTTGCGCAGTTTGCGTATTTCTTATAACCGCGCAAGACAGGCAGCTATCACAACTGAATTAACAGAAATCGTGAGTGGAGCGGCAGCATTGCAGGGCTAGGCGTCTTATTAATTCCGTTCACCATTGAGACAGCCTCAATGAAAAAAACCATCAAATGGAAATTCCTAATCTTATTCCCCATATAGAAGCGTTAATCTTTGCGAGCGACAAGCCATTGACAACAGCAGAAATTACAGAATTGCTGAATCACGCTTTGGGATTTATGGAAGATAAACTGACACTCGAACAGATTGAAACTTCACTAGAAGATATTTTAAAAAAATATGAAGACGAAGTATATCCGTTTGAAATAAAACAGAGTGGCGGCGGCTGGCAGTTTCTTACAAAAAAAGAATATCATAAAACGGTAGCACAACTGAATGGTGAAAAATTCCTGAAGCGTTTATCGACGGCGGCTTTGGAAACATTGGCGATCATTGCCTACAAACAGCCAGTTACTAAAGGAGAAATTGAATCCATCCGCGGTGTCAATAGCGATTATTCCATTCAAAAATTATTGGAGAAAGAATTGATCGTTATTACCGGTCGCAATGAAGACATGCCCGGCAAGCCACTCGTATATGCTACGTCAAGATTATTCATGGATTATTTTGGAATCAACTCATCAGCAGATCTCCCTAAGCTGAAAGAAGTTTTTGGTGAAAATATTGTTGAACCCACTGTCATCAATCACACAACCTCCGCCGAAGAATCAGAACCCGCATTTATTGTTAGTGAAGAAGGAGAATTGGTAGAGAACGAGGATAATGAAGAGAAGAAGGAAGAAGAGTGAAGAATGTGGGAATGTTTGAACCATGATTAAAGGATTGAAGGATTAGCATGAAATTGTTCTTTACGAAACTTCATGCTAATCCTTCAATCCTTTAATCATGGTTCAAACATTCCCACATTTTCATATTTCCACATTTGTTATATTCGCAAACTTATGTCACAGCAACTAACAAACGAATATCTCACAGGACTGGCTAAGGAGTTTGGAACACCACTTTATGTATATCACGCGGAAAAAATACAAGAGCAGTATAACAAGCTCACCAAGGCATTCAATAATAGTAATACCGTTTTTTTCTACGCGTGCAAGGCGCTCACCAATATCAATATTCTTCGTTATATAAAATCATTGGGTGCAAATGTTGATTGTAGTTCTATCAATGAAGTGAGACTTGCATTATATGCAGGCTTTCCTCCTGCAAGAATTTTATATACTTCGAATGGAATTGGTTTTAGTGAAATAGAAGAAGCGCAGGCGCTCGGTGTTATCATCAATATCGACAGTCTCTCCAATCTTGAAAAATTCGGAAAGAAATTTGGTCGAAGTTATCCTGTTGGAGTACGATTGCGTCCGAATATTATGGCTGGTGGAAATCTAAAGATATCAACGGGGCATGACAAAAGTAAATTCGGTATCCCGGTTGACCAGATCGAAAAAGTATTGGATGTTGTTCGCCGTTATGATATGAATATCGCTGATCTGCATATTCATACCGGAAGTGAAATAAAAGATGCGGATGTTTTTGTGAAAAGTATAGAAATATTGTTTGATATCATTCCACATTTTAAGGAATTAAAATTTATTGATCTCGGCGGCGGGTTTAAAGTTTCCGATAGAAGAGATTTTACAGAAACAGATATCGACGCGATTGCAAAAAAAGTAAACGAATCATTTGCATCACACACACAACCCGGTGCAAGAAATTTCCAGGTTTGGTTTGAACCGGGAAAATTTTTAGTGAGTCAATGTGGATATTTTGTTACCCAGGTGAACGTGATCAAGGAAACGTCTTCTGCAACATTTGTAAGCGTTGACAGCGGCTTTAATCATTTAATACGCCCGATGTTTTATGATGCCTATCATCATATAGAAAATATCAGCAATCCTTCCGGCCCGGAGAAAAAGTATTCTGTAGTAGGAAATATTTGTGAAACGGACACTTTTGCCTGGGATCGTACACTCAATGAAGTGCGCGAAGGAGATCATCTTGTATTTCATAATGCCGGAGCATATGGATTTGAAATGTCGTCCAATTTCAATTCCCGTTTCAAACCTGCAGAAGTAATGGTGAAAGACGGCAAAGCATTCCTGATAAGAAAAAGAGATGTGTTTGAGGATTTGCTGAGAAGCCAGGTACTGGTGGATTAGTTGAGAAGTTGATCGGTTGAATAGTTGAGAAGTCGATAAGTCGATAAGTCGATTGGTCGATAAGTGAAACGCAAATGTCGTTACCAGCTGCTAAAAACCTTGCCGACTTATCGACCAATAGACTTATCAACTTATCGACTTCTCAACTATTCAACCAATCAACTAATCAAAGAACTTTCCTAATTTTAATCAAACAAACTTTTTTCCTATGCCAGTACGTATGGTTGACGATCCCGATCAACAGGATGATGGTGGTTCCGATAGTGGTGGTAGAGGTGGCGGTTTTGGTGGAGGTGGTGGTGGCGGCCTGTTCAATTTACTTCCTTTATTATTGATGTTATTTCGCGGTCCAAAGAGTTTGCTTTTGATTGTTGTCATTGGCATCGCTGCTTATTTTTTCTTTGGACGAGGAGGATGCAACAGTGCAATCGTGCAGAATGTAGCACAGCTTGCCACTGGCGGCTTCCTGGATCCTAAACAATTTGACAAGGCAAAAATTTATGAATCGTTGTCGGATGATGATGGAAAAAATCCATTGCCTGAATCTGCGAACTTGCAAAAATTTGCTCCTGCTGTTGGTGACCAGGGACACCAGGGTAGTTGTGTTGCGTGGAGCAGTGCTTACGGTGCAAGAACGATTCTTGAAGCTGCGCGTTCCGGCGAAGACCCGAACAGTTTAAAATTCAGTCCCTCGTTTTTATATAACCAGATTGGACTCGATGGATGCGAAGGTTCTTATATCGTACGCGCGATGGAATTTATGACGAAGAAAGGATCGGTTCCTTACGATAAATTTCCATACTCCGATGCGGACTGTAGCCGCCAACCCGATCAGCAATTGGTGAGCGACGCACAGCAATTCAGAATGCGTGGAGCAAATCGTTTAACCATAGGCGATAGAACGGATGCGATAGATCTCCGTGCTATCAAGGAAAATCTATCACAAGGCGCTCCCGTTGTCATCGGTATGATGGTTGGAGGAAGTTATATGCAACCGATGATGGGGCAGGATGTATGGACGCCAACAGCCGATGATCAAAGCATGATGGGATTCGGCGGTCACGCGCAATGTGTGGTTGGATATGACGACGCCAAATATGGTGGTTCGTTTCTGATCATGAATAGTTGGGGACCGCAATGGGGCAACAATGGATTTGCATGGGTGCGTTACCGTGATTTCAAATATTATGTTCGTGAAGCATATGGATTGGAGCCCATGCAAAAAATGGGAACTGCTGCTAAAGCGCCATTCGATTGCGAAGTTGGATTAGTGCAGGTGAATTTTGATGGAAAGAAAACGGTAGCGGGCGCATATATTCCACTTAAACTTTCAGGTAATAATGTTTTCGAAACAGTTTCAAGCGTACAAAAAGGAAGTAAGTTCAAGATGGAGATCAGAAATACAACTGAATGTTATGTTTATGTATTTGGCAAAGAAACTGACGGTACCAGCTATACGCTGTTTCCTTATCCAAATCCAGAGGATCCGACAAAAACAAAATATTCTCCGTTTTGTGGAATTGCAGGGTATCGATTGTTCCCAAAAAATAAATCGATGTCGCCGGACAGTATCGGCACAAAAGACTTCATAGCAGTTTTAGTCAGCAAAGACACTTTAAATTGGTATGATATCAACCGCCAGATCAGCCAGAATCCGAATCAGGATTATGCCGAAAGATTTAATGCAGTATTGGGCAATAAACTAATTCGCAACGTGCATTTCCAAACTTCTTCGAAAGGAAATATGCAATTCAAGACCGAAGAAGATAATAATAGTGTAGTTGCTTGTATTGTTGAAATAGACAAATAATAATACGATTGAAATAGAGTGGAGAAACAGAGCGGAGAGCGTTTATCCCTTCGCTCTCCGCTCTGTTCCTTTCACCCTTAAATCTCATTCCAAATAATGACGCCCCACACCGATTCATTTATTGCACTCGCAAAACATCCTTTCAAGTTCAGGGTGTTTTTATTTTATAAATTACCGAGTGCGTTTTTTTCGGGGGTAAGAGTTAAGGATATTGATACAAACAAGTGCGTGGTAACGGTGCCGTATAAATGGTTCTCGCAAAATCCATTCAGATCAACTTATTTTGCTTGTCTCAGTATGGCTGCGGAAATGAGCACGGGTTTGTTAAGTCTCGCTCATGCCCATAAAAATAAACCAGACATTTCCATGCTCGTAACAAAAGTGGATAGCAGCTATTTCAAAAAAGCAACGGGCATAACGACGTTTGTTTGTGAGGATGGACAGTTGATCAGTGAAACAATTGCCAAAGCAGTTACTACCGGTGAAGGACATTCGATCATTGCAAAATCTATTGGCAAAAATGATACGGGTGAATTGGTTGCTGAGTTTTTTATTACCTGGTCATTTAAAGTGAAAAAAAGCACCTACCCCGTCAGCGGTCGAAGAGCCTGACGGCGGTGAATGCAAAGATTATTTTTTTGCAACCGCCATCGGAGCCTTCGATGGCTGACGGAGTAAAACCAATCTTAAATCGATTATCTTACATGTAATTCATTCAAATCAACAATATGAAAATTGCTTTTCATGGTGCTGCACGCACGGTTACTGGATCAAAACATTTACTGACACTTTCGAATGGGAAAAAATATTTGCTCGATTGCGGCATGTTCCAGGGATTAGGAACTGATACGGACACGCTCAACAGGACCTGGGGTTTCGAACCCTCCGAGGTTGACTTTCTGATCCTTTCACATGCGCATATTGATCACTGTGGTTTAATTCCCAAGTTGGTGAAAGATGGTTTCCACGGAAAGATATATTGCACGCCTGCTACTAAAGAACTCACAGCAATATTGCTTGAAGATTCCGCTTCAATTCAAAAAGAAGACATCCGGTACGCAAATAAAAAAAGACTTGTAGAAGGGAATTCCTACCTGGCACCATTATACGATGAAGAAGATGCAAAACGTGCGTTCGATTTTTTTCAAACAGTAGAATATGATCAATGGCTTACTATAGATGAAAATGTGCAAGTGATGTTTGCTGATGCGGGACATATTGTAGGCAGCGCTTCTGTTCATCTTATCATCAAGGAAAATGGTAAGGAAAGCCGGCTGACATTCAGCGGGGACGTTGGACGTTACCGGGATATGATTTTGAGATCTCCGGAAAATTTTCCGCAAGCTGATTATATTTTAATTGAATCTACGTACGGCAACAGCTTGCACGATCCGGACGTAAACACGCCTGATTTATTATTGCCTTGGATTGTAAAAACATGTTTGGATAAAAAAGGAAAACTGATCATACCGGCATTCAGTGTTGGTCGTACACAGGAAATTCTGTTTTCGCTCAATCAACTCGAATTGCAAAATCGCCTGCCGCCAGTTGATTATTTTGTAGATAGTCCGCTGAGTACTGCCGTTACACAAACAGTAAAAAAATTCAGTAATCTTTTCAATAAAAATATTCAGAAAATATTGGAGACGGACAAAGATCCATTTTCGTTCAAGGGGCTCAAATACATTCAATCGGTTGACGAATCAAAATCGCTCAACTACAGGAATGAACCCTGTGTAATTATTTCTGCGAGCGGCATGGCAGAAGCTGGTCGCGTGAAACATCATATCAGTAATAATATCGAAAACAGTAGAAATTCAATTTTAATGGTGGGTTATTGCGAACCAAATTCGTTGGGCGGGCGACTAATTGCTGGCGCAAAAGAAGTGCATATTTTCGGGGTGCTTCATGAAGTGAATGCAGAGATCGGAAGCATCCGAAGCATGAGTGCCCACGGCGATTATCAAGATCTCAGTCAATTTCTCGCGTGTCAAGATCCACGAAAAGTAAAAAAATTATTTATTGTGCATGGCGAGTATGATGTGCAATTGGCATTCCGGGAACGGCTCCTCAAAAAAGGATTTCTTGATGTGGAAATTCCGGAAAGGCATTATGAAATCGGGCTCACCTGAACAACTTAACTAAAAAAAATGATCGTCATTTCGAATCCGCCCGTAGTGGTTTATAATATCATGTTTATATGGCGGATGAGAAATCCCCAGCTGTTTGTCAGAAATTTTCCCCGCCAAATAGCTGGGGATTTCTCTCTTCGTCTCTTCGCTTCGCTACGAGACTCCGTTCGAAATGACGATAAAAATCTAAATAAAAGAAAAGCTACCATCAGGTAGCTTTTTCAAATCTGTTGTTCGGGCCGTCAATCTGATTTTCCGTCATCAGGGCACAGATTTTAAAGGGAGAAAAAGGTTTTTTCGATACTGGATTTTTTGCTTTTCAAGGATAAGGATCAGGGTTAAGGGATTATCAACTTTTTCGGGTATTGGATTATTTTTTCATAGGTTTTGTATCTTCTATCGGGCTAGTGTTCTGTTATCATCCGTTTGACATAACAAAGATTGTCATTGTTTCCCTCTATCCATAACTTATTCGACAAAGGCATAAAAAGCTTCGTTTTTTGGGATGAAAATAACGATGATCTATCCCCAACTTTGTGTATTCGTGCCTTTGTGATTCAAAATAAATTAAACCACAAAGGCACGAATACACAAAGGAATGCAGCTAATAAAAAAGCCGGGCTTAGTTGCCCGGCTTCGCATGAGTTTGAAATCTCAAAAGGTAAGATGCGTATGTGGAACTGATAGGTTTAGGACGAAAGTTCCAGGTTTCATAGCATTCGGATTTCATTTCATAGTACTAGGTTCGAGTTTTTCGGATTACCATCACTAAGAAGGTTAGGATACGGACTTCAGGACTTGGTTTGCAATAGTAAAGATGATAAATAAGAAGAGAGAGCGGAAATTTTTTGGATAGACGAGCGCTTTCTTTCGATTTTCGGATTAAAATCTTCGATAAACAGGAACACACTTGAGCATTGAATATTGATTGTTGAATATTGAATATTTCGCAAAAAGGGATATTCAATATTCAATGCTCAAGTTCTGTCCTAATTTGGGAATTAGATGATGTTAAGTCTTTTGAAAACGTCTTGCTTATTCGCCTTGCTTACAGGAATTTCATTCCCCTTAATGAATAGCATATTTTCCCTCATATCGTCGATCTTGTGGAGGTTTACGATATAGGAGCGGTGTACTTTGAGGAAATGTTGTTTGCTTACTTTTTCTTCGAGGTTTTTGATTGTATTATGCGTGATATATCTTTTATTATCGGCAGTGACAAATTTTACGTAATCACCCATGCTTTCGATATATAAAATCGCATCGTTATTCAGCCTGATTAATTTTCCATCCGCTTTTATATAAATATGATCAGATGCGCTATTGGTAGAAACAGTTTCGCCAGATGGCTGTATTTTTTGTAGCGCTTCCATGAAACGCTGATAGGTAAATGGCTTCATCAAATAGTCGGAAACATTATATTGAAAAGCATTATAAGCGTATTCTTTTTTTGCAGTTGTAAGAATCACCTTTGGAGAAAAAGCAATCTGGTCGAGTAATTCAAAGCCATTTGCGCCCGGCATTTCTACATCGAGAAAAATCAGGTCAACCGTATTTTCATTCAAATAGGCAAGTGCATCAGGAACGTTTACAAAATGTCCTTTCACCGCTACCTGTCCGCTTTTTTCACAGCATTTTTCGAGGTAGTTGGCCGCTACTTGCAAATCTTCAACAATAATACACGCGAGGCTACTCATGCACGTTGGTTATTAAAAAGTTCTAATTTCTTCTTTTCTTCTTCTATTAATGATTTGCTTTTTATCAGGCTATTTTTTAATGAACCGAATTCATCTACTACTGATTCAAACGCCGTAGCAGAATGACAAGTATTTTCAAATTGCTGGCATTGCTGCTGCACTTTGAGTAATCCTACAAATCCAAAAATTGGTTTTATTTTATGCACTGCTGCTTTCAGTACCGGAGTATTTTTTGAATCATAAGCAGCAATAATATTGTTAGTGAGAAGTTCGTATTCTTTTAAAACCGTATCAAACACTTCCTCAATATATGCGTAGTCGTCGCCGTATAATTCGTTTATAGATTGAACATTAATTTCACCATTGAAAATGAATGGCTTGTCATTGGCATAATTACTCATAGAAATTTGGATTCCTTCAGTAATATATAACGTTTTAAATAATAATTATTATACGTTACCGTTTTAATATTTCATAATTAATGGTTCTACCTCTGTGAAAAAAAGACTATCACCTGTCCTATGGTCTGCTTACCAGGATATCGCTTTTTCAGGGTTGAATGATATTGTTTCACCAACCCAAAGGAAAAAGATAATCCGGTTCAACCAGTTTATCATTCTCACCTTATGCGGTAATTTATTATCCGTAGTCAGCTATTTTACGCTTAGTCTTTATATCAGTGCGCTTATCAACCTCACAGCGGGTTATATTTTTATTCTTGCATTTCATCTCAACGCGCGAAAGAGATATGAATTGGCCAGGATCATCTCGATCGTCAATCTCAATCTATACCTGATCGTAATGAATTATATGGAAGGATTGAAGGCTGGCGAATACCTTTTATATTTTCCTTATTTCCTGGTGATGACTTTTGTGATAAGCGTCCAGGAAAATTTCCGCGAACTTAAGTTTGTATACCTGATCACGATCGTTTCCGTATTGATTTGTTTGAATGTAAGCCCTTATGAAAATTATTACCAGGTAAGTATCGTGGGCATGTTCACCAGGTTGTACAATAGTAACCTCGCAATTTCATTGGTGCTTACTACATTTTTCTCATATGCAATTCTTCGGGTGAACCGGGATAATGAAGAAGCCATCTTGCAGGAAAAGCAATTTGTGGATACCATTTATAATACATCATTGGACGGTGTATTTATTATGGATGCTAAAAAAAGAATTATCGCTGGATGTAATAACCGTGCGGTCGAACTTTTCGAGTTAGAAAGCAAAAGAGAAATCGAAGGAACAAATATCGAAAACTGGTTTTTGGAAGATCATATCAAACTATTCAATAGTATCGAAGAAAATCTTGCACGTGAAACGAGTAAAAACTGGCAAGGTGAATTGGCTTTTGCTGCAAAGCGTAGAACTTTTTTTGCATTCGTAAATATTGTTCCGTTCCTCGATCGTGGTAACCAGTTTTTAAAAATCAGTGTCCTGGATATCTCCGAAATCAAGAGCGCGCAGTTTGAATTGATGAAGGCAAAACAAAAAGCAGAAGTTGCGTCGCAGGCAAAATCGAGATTTTTGTCAAACATGAGCCATGAATTGAGGACACCTTTGAATGGTATTATCGGCGCATCTAATTTATTATTACAGGAAACACATCTGCAGGAGCAAATATCACATCTCGAAATATTGAAGTATTCATCGGAGCATATGATGATGCTGATCAATGAAATTCTCGACTTCAACAAAATCGAAGCGGGTAAATTGGAACTGGGCGTGGCGCCGGTTGATATGAGGGAATTCCTGAAAAAAATAACCGTTCAGTTTGCCGCGCAGGCGCATGCGAAAGGTCTTAAATTCACCACTGATATTGACAGTCTCGATATGGAGTTCATGACGGATGAAACAAGACTGAACCAGGTATTCAGCAATCTTTTATCCAACGCGATCAAATTCACTCACCAGGGAGGCATCACATTGGTTGCAAGAAAAATATTTTCAACAAGTCAGAAGGCAACGATACAATTCATGGTGAAGGATACCGGCATCGGTGTTCCTGCAAATAAGAGGCAGGAAATATTTGAGAGCTTCACCCAGGCAGATGTAAATACAACACGCAAATATGGCGGCACCGGTTTGGGTTTATCCATCACGAAAAAACTGGTAAATCTTTTTCATGGCGACCTAATGCTTGAGAGCGAAGAAGGAAAAGGAAGTACTTTCCATTTTACATTGAAACTTGATATCAATGAAAACAGGAAGCATTATATCAACGAAGAAAAAGTGAAACATCTTGCGATGTTCAATGGTGTGAAAGTTTTGGTGGCGGAAGATAATGCGATCAATATGTCTATCGCACGTCGATTTCTTACAAAATGGGGTATTGACGTGAAGGAAGCTTATAATGGTAAGGAAGCAGTTGACCTCTTTAGCAAACATCAGTTTGACCTGGTATTAATCGACCTTGAAATGCCCGAAATGGATGGACTCACTGCACTTGGCGAAATAAAAAAAATAAATCCCGCAATTCCTGCAATTGCGTTTACGGCAGCCGTGTATGATAATATGCGCGCTGATTTGATACAAAAAGGATTCAAAGAATTTGTTCCAAAGCCATTCCGCCCAGAAGATCTTCACAGCAAAATATCTACCTTAATTACAGTTCAAAACAGGGCATGATAAACGGTTTTATTTTGTGGCTTTAAGATAATTATGATTAATGTAATATCGATGGATGATTTGCATGATATCGCCGCTAAATGTCCAATATTCGAATTCGATGGAAGTGTTGAAATAAGGCCGTTGATGGATAAGGCCAATTAATATTTGCGATCTTCCCAATCCCAAACCACTACATTCCATTCATCCTGCTGATCGCGATATGTATGAATTGTTTTGAATCCAATTTTCTCATGTGCTTTTTGAGATCGTATATTGGAAGTTGATATTTCGGTGACCAGTAATTGATAACGGTCGCCATAAACTTCTTTGTGTTTTTGGTAAAGCATATTTACCAAACCCAATCCGCGATAATTTTTGTCGATACAAATTTGCCCCATGCAATAAAAACTAAAATCGGAGAGTGGCTGATTTTTATATTGAACTCTTGAAAGATGAGAAAATAATGTTTGCAGGTCGGCATGAAAGGCAATCATTTCTTTCGAGGCTACTAGTGCATATCCGGCAATTTTATTATCATCTTTAACAACGATGCTCGGAGCGAGTTCATGCATCTGTTTTAAAAGCTGCGGTGGATACAACCAGCTTACAAATCCTTCTTTCTTTTGCTCCTCCGATTTTGTTATTGATCTGAGATTTTCTTTATTGAGTTGATGGATTTGTAATAATTCTTCTTCTGAGCGAACGACGGATGAAATCAGATTGTTCAAACGATATTTTTTTATTGAAAAATTATTTAACAACAATTCCGTAATGATCCGCACCGTTAGAGCTCCCATCGAATAAATAAGGGTTTCCAAATCCAGCTTCCTTGTAGTGATTGAATATTTTCGCAATCGTATCGTCCGCTTTTGTTTCTGCAAGAATTGCAACCGTGCCGCCAGCGCCGCCGCCGGTTATCTTCGCGCCGTATATTCCATGAGCAACTCCATATTTTCTGCAAAGATTTACGAGGAAGTCCGTTGCTTTCGCTCCCAATCCACATTCGGTATAAGCATAGTGTGATTGATACATCAATTCTCCCATCAATGTAAATGAGCGAATAGAAGATGACAAAGATGCACCCCGCGAAAGCTCAGAAAATAATTGCACACGTTGATTTTCTTCCACTGCATAGCGTGTATTCGCGCGGACATTATACACCACATTATCTTTTAGCGGAGTAAAAGGATCGGTATGCTCTTTATATTTTTCAAGATATTCCTGTCGACTTAAATGTTGGGGAAGTGCATGTTCATATTTTTCATAAAAAAGCGAGCGCGGAAGATTTGCAAGATATCCGTTCCACTCAGGGTCGATATAACGCGGGATATCATTTCGCTCATCGCGTGTTACGGGGATATTTTCCATGTCGCAAATTATTTTATATCCCATGAAAGCCGCTGCTCTTGCGGCTTCGTATTCAATACCGGAAACCTGGTGACTTACACCGGAATCAATGCCCCAAATTTTTAACTGCGAGGGGAGCTGGATCAGATCTTCGGGTATGCATGGCTGACAGACCAATGGAAGAATATATCCTTCCCGTCCACTCACAACTGCTATTTGATCCATAATGCCACAAGCGGAATTCGCAATGACGTTTTCAACCCACTGACATGCCAGTGCCAGTTCCGTTCCACTCAAATCAATTCCATAAGCTGCAGCCGACGCTTTCATCACAGCCACTTCAATAGCAGCGGATGAACTGACTCCTCTATTAAGTGGAACATCAGATTCCATATATATTCGAATTCCGCTATTTATTTTACCCGGAAATCTTTTGAGCAGGAAATGGATATTGCCCAACACATAGGCGGTCCATCGAACACCGGGAGATCTGTTTACAATTTCGCGGACTTTATCTTCCTCATATAATTCATCTATGTTGATCGTGACATCCCCTTGCCATCCCGCGTCGCTAACAGTTTTATTTTTCAATTCCACTACACGTGCATCACACAATTGTGCGGCAGCATAAGTCGCTTCGCGAATCGTGGATTCAAATACAAGACCACCTGTGTAATCATCATTTCCGCCCATTACATCAAGACGTCCGGGCGACCTTGCAATAAATATATTGTCGTTGTCATTGAAAAAATATTTTTCCGATTTAAATTTCTCGATTGTCTTTTCAAATTGCATCGTTCGTTTTTAAGAATTAGATATTATGATCTCACGTCTTTAAAACTTTTTACGAGATATGCGAGCGCTTCTTCTGATTGTCGCGGGTTGATAGGAAGCGTAACTAATCTTTCTCCAATTTTTTCGGCATTTGGAAATTGTCCTTTTTTGAACCCGCGTTTTTTAAATGCGGTAGAATAATGTAACGGTATGTAATGAAAACCCAGTTTGATCCCGAATTTGTGGAGCATATCGTAAATCAAATCTTCTTTTGTCATTCCAAATTCTTTGGGATCTACCATTACCGGGTAAAGATGAAAGACATGTTTATTATATGGACGCACTGTCGGTAATTTCAGACCGGGAATATCTTTCAATCCCCAAGATAGATAATCGGCATTTTTTATTCGTTGTTGGTTAAGCGCATCTACTTTCTTTAATTGTTCGATTCCGACTGCAGCCTGGATATCCGTCATACGAAAATTATAACCGCAATCATCGAAATCCTGCCACCAGAATTTTTTTCCTATTGGAAATTTTTCTTCATCCAGTTTGCAATATTTTGTGCTTTTGCCGTGCACGCGCGTGCACTGCGAGCGGTAAAGAGAAGTGGTTTCAAAAATATTCGCATCATTCGTCGTTATCATTCCGCCTTCACCCAAGGTGGAAATATTTTTTTGTTCATGGAAACTGAAGCAGCCTGTTGCGCCGAACCCGCCAACTTTTCGGCCTTTATATTCCGCGCCGATCGCGTGTGCAGCATCTTCTACTACTGCAAAATGATGTTTGTGTGAAAGCGCCATGATCTCATCCATTTCGCAAGGTTGTCCATACAAATGCACCGGGATAACGGCTTTTGTTTCTGATGTAATTTTTTCTTCAATTTGTTTTGGATCGATATTGTAAGTATCCAAATCAACGTCAGCAAAATCAACTTTCGCACCCAATGTTGCAGGAGCGGCTGCTGTAGCAATCCAGGTAATCGGAGTTGTTATAACATGATCACCCGGTTTGATACCAATCGCAATCATTGAAAGAAATAAAGCGTTAGATCCGTTACTGACAACGCGCGCATGCGTGGTTCCGCAATAAGCGGCATAATTTTTTTCGAATTCAATACAAGCATCTCCGCTGGTCGGCGCGTTGTTGCGCAACACACGCAGCACGGCCTCTTCTTCTTCTTTCCCATATTTTGTTCCGAATTTTATTTCGAGATCAAACTTGATATTGCTCATATTGATTGACTTTTCAATTAAAATTTTCCTGACAAAATTAATTCCAATCCTTCTTCCAGTGAAAGCATCGGCGTTTTCAAAACGTTGCGTGCTTTGTTATTGCTTAAAGATACGTCGTTCGATCTCGGTGCCCTCCCTGGTATATCACTCGAATCGATGGCGATGATTTTTTCTTCAGAAAATCCTGTCTTGCGCGCAATTTGTTTTCCCATTTCATAGCGGTTGATGCGTGTATTACCCGAAAGATGAATGATGCCGCCGAAATCGCCGGCAGCGAGTTCATTCAATGCAGCTCCCAATGTAATCACGTCAACAGGTGTTCGTATTTCGTTTGCCGGAAATTTAACCGCTTCCCCTTTTTTTAATTTTTCTATCATCTCTGCCAGGAAAGAATTTCCTTTCCCCATAATCGGTAGTCCGATTACAAGCGCAAGCCTTGCTGCAATATTTTTTTTGCTTGCGGACAATACAATTTCTTCCGCTCTTATCTTCGTGGATGCATAATAGTTAATTGCATTGGGAGTATCATCCTCGGTATAATTTTTTTTATGTCCATCGAATACTGCATCGGTTGAACAAAAAACCAATTTTGTATCTATCTCTTTGCATATGTTCGCGAGATCAGCAGTTGCGCTTACATTAATCGCTTCGGCTTCCGTTTTGTGCTGCTCGCAGTAATCTATATTCGCAATGGCGGCAGTATGAATAACAGCGTCGGGCATGATTTTCTTGAGTGAATTTCTCAGGTTTATTTTATCAAGCAAATCCACCTGGTGATAGAAAATATTCCGGCCGTCGGCAGGAATTGTTGATCTACCGATACCATGCACTTCCCAATCCTTTGGAACTTGCGCTAAGATGCTTCCCGCTACAAATCCATTAAATCCTGTTACTAATAATTTCATCGTGCGGAATTTTTGATAGAACCATCAACATAAGAAGCGGCTTGCGATGCCTGTTTTCGTTTTAACAATGGTTCACGTGTGAAAAAGAAAGCGTACAATGTTAGCATGATACAACAAACCAACGGAATGGTATAAGAAACCTGTACTCCATGTGCATCGGCGATCAATCCCTGGATCGGCGGGAATACCGAACCGCCAATGATTGCGAAATTCAACAATGCAGATCCTTTCCCGGTGAAGCTTCCTATGTCTTCAATCGCGAGACTAAACAGTGTTGGAAACATGATTGATAGAAACAACCCCAGTGCCGCTAAAAAAAATGCATTGTAGTTTGTATGAAAAAAAATGCAGACGATAAAAAGAAAAATCATTCCCATTCCATAGCCGCCTACAAGTTTGTATGCTTTTATATATTTAAGGAGGAACACGGCGATCATCCCCATCACCGCAGTAAAGACATAATATAATGTAAGATAGCTCGCGGCCTTAGTATCGTCGTAACCCATGACGGTTTTCAAATAAGGAATAAAAAATCCTGCGGTGCATGATTCAAGCCCCATATAAAAAAACATGGCAAACACACCATAGAACAAGTGACGGTGCGCCATGCCTTCCGATATAATTCCTTTCAAGCTGAATTTTTCGTCAGCCCCAGGTTTCATGGCGGGAATATGCGAGAAGAAAAATAATATGGCAATTAACCCGAGCACACCAGCCAACAACAAGTAAGGGAAATGAAAACGGATTTCACCGCTTTTATTGTATATAAGCGCTGTCGCAACAAGCGGTGTAACGGCATAGCCTATGCGCGAAAATACCTGGACGAAATTTATGCGTTGATGTGCGCCCTCCGGATCACCCAACATAGCGGCAAAAGGATTTGCAGCCACATTAATGATAGTGATGCCGGTCGAAATAATAAAAATGGCAATCAGTACCAGTGAATAGGAATTAAAAAATTTAGCGGGGAGAAAAAAAGCACAACCCGCTGCACAGGCAAGCAACGCGGTCAACAAGCTGACCTTATATCCATATTTATGAATCATCCATGCAATTGGTATCGGAAAAATGATATAGGTCAGGTAAAAAGTAAATTGGATCATGGTGGCCTGTGCATAATTCAGTTTAAACCATGTGATCAGCGATGGTAGCAAAATATCATTCATGCAAAACAATGCACCTACCATGAGGAACATTAAAGAAAGTAAGAGTAATGGCTTATATTGATGTTTCATAAGCTCATATATTGTGACGATTCATTAATTGATATGAAAATGTGATCAGGAAAGCAGTGTTCTGTTACTTGTACAAATGTGCGTTTTTTTTACGATTTTTAAGAAGTCAAAGAAAAATGAAAATTACCACGGCAGTTTTTGTGCTTTCCTCCGTCCTGTTTGCATGTTCAAAAAAAAGCAGCAACCAGGCTTTGCCTGGCATAAGCATGAGCGATATTGTTTTTCAGAGAACAAATGCAAATGGTAATATTCGGTTTTATATTAATCTGAGTGATGTCTCCAACAATCAGCCAAGTATAAATTATACAACAGTGGCCGGAACAGCAATAGCCGGTACTGATTTTATTGCACAATCGGGTACATTGAGTTTTTCACCCGGTCAGAAACAAGTCTACATTGATATTGTGATAACGGGTGATAGCTTGCGACGTGCAAGCCAGGATTTTTTTGTGCAGTTGAGCGATCCGCAGCATTGCACGCTGTTGTCATCAAAAAATAAAATAACAATCGTCAATGATGGCATTTATCTTCCTACAGATATGAGTGGATATACGACGCCGATGAACTACGCCGGGTATAATTTAATTTGGAATGACGAATTCGATGGCACTACACTTAATACCCAAAACTGGAACTATGAAACCGGTGGAGGTGGCTGGGGCAATAATGAATTGGAAAATTATACTTCGAGACCGCAAAATGTTTTTGTTTCCAACGGCAATCTCGTTATCGAAGCGAGACAAGAAAGTTATGGCGGAAATAATTTTACATCAGCCCGACTAACGACAGCGGATAAACGACAATTTCAATTTGGCCGGATTGATATCCGCGCAAAACTTCCTGTTGCAAAAGGAATGTGGCCGGCACTATGGATGCTGGGAAGTAATATTCAACAAGTAGGATGGCCGGGATGTGGGGAAACAGATATTATGGAATTGGTCGGCACCAATCCAAAAGAAGTTGTCGGATCTTTTCATTGGAAAAGACAAGATGGCACACATACATATGTCAGCCATTCTTACGATGCTCCGTCGGAAGATTTCTCACAGAAATTTCATGTATTTAGTTTGATATGGAAGCAGGACAGTCTGCAAATTTTGGTCGATGATCAGTTGTATAGTGCAGGCGGTAGTCAGTCACTGTTGAATGGCCCTTACCCATTTAACGCTCCGTTTTTTTTTATTTTTAATGTTGCCGTCGGCGGCGACTGGCCGGGGCCGCCGGATAATACGACTGTTTTCCCGCAGCATTTGTTTGTAGATTACATAAGAGTGTTTCGGTAATATGTCAGTCGCGGAATGCAGAAATGTGTAAGATCTTCGTTACTTTTTATTTTGCATGCACCATTTTATTAAATCTTTTCAGATCGTCCATTTCCATTGCAGAAAGAGGCTCGTTGTTTTCATATTTGGCTTTTAGAAAAAGCGCTCTTTTGTGTTCGGGATATTTGGAAAGAATTTCATCCAGCATTTTTCCTGTCACAGGATCTTTTTCAAATAAAGGTTTGGGTTCGGGTTTTTCGGATTTATATCTTGTCGGCATTCGTTTAATAATTGCTTCGAGCGTTGCCAGTTTGTTTGGCGCCAGTCCCTGAATTTTTGAAGCTTTATCATAAAGTCCTATTAGCTGTTTCTTGCTCAGGCTGCCCATTTTTTGATATCGCTGGTACAAGCTAATAATAAATGAAGAAACCGGGAATGCAAGAATACATTCTTCCAGCACTTCATTGATAATATCGATTCTTGGTTTCTGACTTTTCAAGGAATAAACTTAGCGAAATATTTTGTGCTAAACGCTAAACGTTAAATGCTAAACGCCGAACGCTAAACG
>JAFDYD010000007.1:55056-108134 GCA_018267615.1 Bacteroidota bacterium
CGTTTAGCGTTCGGCGTTTAGCATCTTCTCTGCTCTTTCAACTAAATATTGCAACCATCTTATCCATGCTTTGTTCTAATCCGAGTTTTGCAAAATGACTCATTTGTCCAAAGTCGGCGTATTCTGTAACAGTCATTTCAATTTTATCTTTTGCGAGCTGTTTGAAAGTGACAACCGTTCTTAAATCTTCCGGGAAATCCGGCGGCATGCCCAGTTGTACCGGTTGCATTTTATTCCCGTTCTTGTCCGCCAGATTTTGGATGAATTCAATATTTTTCATCGGCTCAATTTTTCTGTATTCCCACACGCTGTATATATCCTGGCCTCCAAAATCTTTTGGCGCACGCATGCATACGACTGATTTACCACCTTCGCGAAAATCAATATTGGCATAAGGGCAGGTGAATTTATCCGGGCCCCACCAACGCATGATCAGATCCGGATCAGTCCATACACGCCAAACATGTTCCAACGGCGCGTTGAACACACGAGAGACGACTAATTCTTTTTGCATGACAATCGTATTAAGCGTTTTTCAATTTTTCAATATCAAATTTTTTCATTTTCATAAAAGCCTGCATTACACGCGGAGCTTTGTCTTTGTCAGACATCAATGTTGCGAGAATGGAGGGAACAATCTGCCAGGAAAGTCCGAATTTATCTTTACACCAGCCACATTGACTCTCTTCTCCGCCGTCTGAGGTAAGCTTCTCCCAATATAAATCTATTTCTTCCTGCGTATCACAGGTCACTACAAAAGAAACCGATTCGTTGAATTTGAATTGAGATCCTGCGTTGAGGCCCATAAATTTTTTTCCATTCAATTCAAAAATTACGACCATTGGCGTATCGGAGGTGATGCGCGAATTTTTAAAGACAGAACAATAGAATGTTGCCGCGGCTTTTGCTTGTCCGTCGAACCACAGACAGGGATAAATTTCATGTGTCATTTGTTTTGATTTTAGTTGTTAGTGTTTATTTTTTCCTTTTGTTTTTTTACTACCGGCTTTCAATTCAACTAATAAGTCATCTATTGCGCTGAATCTTCCTTCCCAGAATTTCTTGTATTGTTCAACCCAACTCGATACCTGGTTTAACGGTTGCAATTTTGCTTCGCAATACCTTTCTCTTCCTTGTTTTTTGATAACGATCAGTCCGCATTCCGTGAGAATTTTAATATGAACAGAAATCGATTGCCGGCTCGCATTAAAATTTTCTGCAATCGAGTTTAGGTTCATTGTTTTTTTTGCAATGAGCCCGATGATCTCGCGCCTGGTCGGATCTGATATTGCCTGAAATACGTCACGTCTGGTTTCCATATTAGATTTGATTATGCAATTATCTGGTTGCAAATATATATGCAACTATCTGATTGCGCAAAATTTATTTTTAGTAACGGTTTTGGCCCTTTTTTGAGAAAGGATAAAAAATAATTCCATTTAAATCGTTTTAATTGCCATTTAAGTTGTCTTTAAAATAGAGGAGGAAGTTTTCTTGGCCAATACATCCCTTAATTCAGCAAAAAGCAACTTTGCTTTTTTGATTCGCATGGATATGCCGTTGGATACCATGCGCCTGGTAATTATTTTCTTATGCACGCGAAAGATCATTCTGCAATCGATGCAAATGTATAGTACTGAAGATGGCGAAGCGGTACTGAATCTCTATTGTTTGATGGCACGTGACAAAGCAATTTATATTCGTCGCCAGATGGAAAAGCTTAACGGGGTTATCGTCGTTGAACTTTTTGAAAACAAGGGAACCCGGATGCATTAAATCTTTCCAAATACTAACGGGAATGCATAGCCGGACTGGCTACTAAGATATTTTCATAATTTTACCGAAAATCACAGTTTATGTCAAAGTATAAAGTGCTGGATGATGTATTGAATGGATTGATGACAAGATACAAACAACGCGTGCCGGATGTGGGCCGTTTGCTGAATTTGCTAATCGCAAAAAAAATAATCGCTTCAGATAAAGAACTTGAAAACGATCATATCGCCTTTCGGACATTAGGTGTTCCATTACTGGGCGTTCAGTCGTTGGAAAAAATATTTTTGCATTACGGCTATACAAAAAAAGATTATTATTTTTTTCCCGAAAAAAAACTCGATGCATGGTGGTACGCGCCGCCTACAGAACATCATCCCCGTATATTTATTTCAGAGTTAAGAGTGAAAGAATTGTCTGACCCGGCACAGGCTATTATTCATTCATACACAAAATCATTATCATCCGATCCGGTAAACAATATTAACCTGGACAATGGGCATGAAGTAGACCAATTCCTTCATTCCGGCTTATGGCGTTTGCCTTCCTGGAGTGATTATGAAATGCTGGGCAAAGAATCGGAATATGCTGCATGGGTGATATACAATCGCTATTACCTGAATCATTTTACTATTGCCGTGCATAATTTGAAAACGGGTTACAATACCATTTCATCTTTTAATGATTTTTTGGAACAAAATGGTTTCGCATTGAATGATTCGGGTGGAAAAATTAAGGTTAGTCCGGATGGCGGACTTTTGCAAAGTTCAACCGTAGCTCAAAAAGTATTGGCAACTTTTGCCGAAGGCAAAGAACACTTGATACCCGGTTCATATGTCGAGTTTGCTGAACGGAAATTGTTGCCAGAATATGCAAGTCTTACTCAAAGCGAAGTAAAAAGAAAGCACCGCCGCGAAGGATTTGAAGCAGGTAATGCCGACAAAATTTTTGAAAGCACATATGTCAGTCAGACAAATAAAAAAAGTTAACACATCATGGTTCCAAAACTTGAGCATTGATTGTTGCATATTGATTATTGAATATTAAAAAAAATATTCAATAATCAATATGCAACAATCAATGCTCAAGTTCATTCCTTATCTTCATCATCGCTAATAAGACACCGATTTCACTATGCCTTCGTCCATAAAAAATATTTTCAAAAAAGGTTTAAACATTTCGATATCCGGAAGTTTATGGATCGAATCCGGCACAGAGCGTTTTCTCGGTCCCGGTCCGGTTGAATTATTGGAACGTATTTCCAAAACGGGTTCCATAAATCAGGCAGCGAAACAAATGGGAATGTCGTACCAGAAAGCGTGGCGAATTGTAAACACATTGAATACGCAAACTGCAAAACCCGTTGTGATCGTGCAAACCGGAGGCGAGAAGGGAGGTGGCTCTACCATTTCGGATGAAGCGAAACAACTTATCAAATATCACGGTCAATTGCGTGAGAGATTTACGGCTTTTTTGAAGAAAGAAACAATCAAATTGAAGAAGTAAGAAATTACGCGTTTCAATTTTTTTTATACGTCGTTATCTTTTGAATAATATAACGACTTCGAAAAAACTAAGCTATGAGAAAAATTCTCGCCATTTTATTTTCCTTTTGCAGCGGCTTTGTTGTTGCGCAGGTTGCACCTGTTGCCAAAGAAAAAATTCCGGATTCAGTAAAAATCGGCGTACTGGATGAAGTCGTTATTTCGGCGTCAAGAGTCATGGAAAAATTATTGCAATCGCCGGTAAGCATTCAGAAAGTAAATGAAAAATATTTTCGCAGCGCACCCGCTCCTGGTTTTTTTGATGCATTGGAAAATGTGCAGGGCGTTCAGATGATAACACCGAGCTTGGGTTTTAAAGTGATCAATGCGCGTGGTTTTGCAAATACAACGAATGTTCGCTTTGCACAATTAGTGGATGGAATGGACGTCCAATCGCCTCATATCGGCGGACCCATCGGCAATGCGCTCGGACCAACTGATCTCGATATAGAGAATGTTGAAATTATTCCGGGAGTTGCTTCTGCATTATATGGCATGAATACGATCAATGGCCTGGCAGATTTCGCTACAAAAAATCCTTTTACCTCGGAAGGAATAATGGTTCAGCAAAAAACAGGTATCACACATTTGGGCGACTCGAACAGCAGCGCGAAAATTTTTTCCGAAACAAGTCTGCGTATTGCAAAAATTGTTTCTCCAAAATTTGCCTTTAAAATCAATGGCAGTTTTAGCAAAGGATACGATTGGATCGCAGACGATCATTCCGATCTCAATCCGAATGCAAACATAAGCACCAATCTTACGGGGTATGATAATCCCGCGCGGGATCTCGTCAATGGTTATGGTAATGAATCTTCAGACAGAAAAACAATCACGCTGCAAGGAAAATCCTATGTGGTATCGCGCACCGGGTATTATGAAAAACAAGTAGTGGATTATTCTTTACAGAATATCAAAGCAGATGTCGGATTGTATTACAAATTGTCCGCAAAAAGTTCCATCGTTTATCTTTTCCATATGGCGCTGCTCGATAATGTTTACCAGCGCGCAAACAGGTTCAGGCTGCAGAATTATTTTATTCAGCAACACGGAATACAATTTCAATCACCATCGGTTCATGCCAAAGTGTATTTTAATAATGAAAATACCGGCAAATCATATAATCTCAGATCGATGGCTGAGAACATAGACCGCGACTATAAACCCGACAACACATGGTATGCAGATTATACAACTGCATTCAATAACGCAACAACCGCAGGAAAAACTGCGGCTGATGCTCACCGTGAGGCCAGGGCCGCTGCGGATGCGGGAAGATTTCAACCCGGGACAGATGCTTTCAAAAATTCAATGGACAAATTGAAAAACACCAACAACTGGGATTACGGTGCGGCACTTCGTGTAAAAGCAAGTTTCGTGCAAGCAGAGGCGCAAGTGAATCTTACCGAAGAATGGTTATCGGGGTTGAAGAAAAATGCGGGATTGGAAATATTGACAGGCATAGATTCCAGGACTTATATCATCGTGCCCGACGGAAATTATTTTATTAATCCTGAAAAAGGAAAAACATACAGCAATATCGTGTACGGTAAAACAGGCGGTTTTGCTTCATTGACAAAAACTTTTTTTCATAATACTTTAAAATTCGGCGCAACACTACGCGCTGATAAAAATGATTATTTTCCATTGGCATGGAACCCACGGTTCACTTGCGTGTATTCGCCAACCTATAAACATAATTTCAGGTTATCATTTCAAAGCGGCTATCGCTACCCAAGTATATTTGAAGCTTATTCGAATATCAATAGCGGAGGTGTGAAGCGTGTCGGTGGATTGCCTGTGATGTCGAATGGTATTTTTGAAAATGCATGGCTCGCTACTTCTATCTCAGCTTTCCAGGCAGCGGTGTTAAAGGATATCAATCAAAACGGGCTTACAAAAAATAACGCGATCATCAAAAATCAAGGGGTGCTTAAAAAAAATCCATACACATATATTAAGCCGGAACATATCCAATCATTCGAAGCAGGATACAAAGGATTATTTTTCGACGGCAAATTATTTGTGGATGCAGATTTTTATTTTAATAATTATCATTCATTTATTGCGCAGGCGAATATGAATGTGCCGAATACACAGCAGGCCGATTCAATTCCTTTTTATTTGTATGATAAAACAAAACAGAATCAGTACAGGATGTGGACCAACTCGCAAACATCGGTATATAATTATGGATTTACATTCGGACTTACTTATCATTTTGCGAAGGGCTACAATGTAAATGCAAATACTTCTTATGCAAAATTGCAGAAATCATCCAACGAAGATGGATTGGAAGATGGATTCAATACGCCACAATGGATCACTAATATTGGCATCTACAATGAGAATATCTATAAGAATATTGGTGCGGGTTTGAGTTTTAAATGGCAGGATGCTTACTACTGGCAATCATTTCTTGTAAATGGAAATACGCCCGCCTATTCGTCGGTAGATGCGCAGATCAGTTATACCATTACACGTGTTAAACTAAAAATAAAACTGGGCGCAACAAATTTGTTGAATCATTACTATCGATCTTTTCTCGGCGGCCCTGAAATCGGCGGACTTTATTATACAACTTTGACTTATGGGATAAAGTGAGGGGCGAGTGGCTAGTGGCGAGTGGAGAGTAGTGAGAGGTAAGAAGTAAGAAGTATGAAGCATAGTTACCTATACCATTTACCTTTCGCCAACAACCACTAGTCACTCGCCACTAGCCACTCGCCCTCTCACCCTCCAATTGCAATCATGCTTCTGTTATGCAAGTTCTCGGTATGAATATTTTCAAAATCTTTTGTGAATTGTCCGCCTAACTCTTTTTCCTTCGATTTAATATTTTGAATGATCAGCGGTAGTATGTCTTCGCCTTTTCTGAATGCGGTCAGCAAGTCGGTTTCACTTTGCGAGAACAAACAGTTTTTCATTTTCCCATCAGCAGTAAGTCGAACTCTGTTGCACCCGCTGCAAAACGGCGCGCTCATCGTGCTGATGATGGCAAAAGTTCCCTGGTGATTGTTGACGGTATATTTTTTATCGGTATCATGAATATCATCATGCAATCTCGTAATTGAATATTTTTTTTCAATCACTTCGAGAATTTCTTTCCAGGTAACAACTTTGTTGCTTGTCCACCGGTTGCTTTCAAATGGCATGAACTCGATAAAGCGCACATGAACATTTGCATTCTTCGTCCACTCGATAAAATCATTTATTTCGTTATCATTAAATCCCTTCATCAATACTACATTCACTTTGACATGAAAATTTCTGGCAATCAACAGTTGAATATTTTCGTAAACACGGGCGAACAAATCGCGTCTGGTGATGATTTGAAATTTATCGGCTTGTAAGGTATCCAGGCTGATATTTAATGATTTTACGTTAGCATTTTCCAACTCGTCGATGAATTCATGAATTCTTGTAGCGTTGGTAGTAAGTGTGAGTTGAACAGGCAATTTAGATAATCGTCTTATGATATCAGCGGCGTCTTTGCGGACTAATGGCTCGCCGCCCGTTAACCTGATTTTTTTCACTCCTTCATTTACAAAAACTTTTGCGATCGATTCTATTTCGTGCGGCTGCATCAATCTTGCCGAAGGTGTGAATTCATAATCTTCTTCCGGCATACAATAGAAGCATCGGAGATTGCAGTTGTCCGTCAGGGAAATCCTCAAATAATCGTGTACTCTATTGTAATTGTCTTTGATCATCGTCGCAATTTAATGGATCGTACCACAAGTTGACAATGTAATGAGATTTTTGTTTGGATTCGGTATGGACTATTCCCTTTCGTGGATGGCTGAAGTGCGAAGTTTTAAAAATCCGCCTTCTCTTTCTGAAAAAACTGCCCTGATTTCGGCAATCAGAGATAGCGCAATTTCTTCAGGACTCAATGCGCCGATATCCAATCCCGCAGGCGAATAAATACGTGCGCGATCCTTCTCAGAAATTGGAAAACCTTCCTCTTCAAGTTCTCTAAAAATCTTTTCAGCACGCACTCTCGGACCTAACATGCCTATATAAACGCAGTTTGTCTGTAATGCTTTTTTCAAATTCAATTTATCGGTTTTGAAATCGTGCGACATTAATATAATAGCAGTAAGTCCATCGATTTTGAGTTCATTAAACTTATCGTGTGGAAGGATTCTATCTATGTTTATTGTAAATGAATGATTAATTTTTAGAGGATTTGCTATGATGGTTACCTGCCATCCGAGCTCTTTGGCAATAGCAGCGAAGGAATAAATATCATATTGATGACCCATTAAGGCCACATGAATTTCGGGAGGTATCAGTTCAATAAATACATCGATATCTTTCCCATCCGGCAACTCAAAATGATCCAATGATGATTTATTCAAAGCGATCTGGCGCTCTATTTTTTCTTGCAGTATTAATTTGAAATCTTTCTCTCCGAAAACATCAAGGCTTTTTGATTCGTTATAAAGAATTGTATCTCCAGGTTTGATTCCTCTCCATGCTCCTTTGAGATTTGTAATCGAAAGCAATACGATCGTCTGCCGCTGTGATTGAATTCCATTTTTCAGAATTTCAACAGGATTGTTCTTATCGTTGAAATCAAGCGGTGTAAATAATACTTCGATCACGCCATTGCAACCTAATCCAACACCGATTTGATATGGATCGTCTTCCCTTGTATCATACGTGGTAATCGTGGATACCGATCTTACGATCGCGGTTCTCGCTTTTATCAGCGCATCTCCCTCCAGGCATCCACCGCTTATTCCGCCAACCCATTTTCCATCATCCATAACCAGCATTCTTGCACCCATTCTGCGATACGATGATCCTTCTACATTCACAACTGTGGCCAATGCAGCTTTCACCGAGTTCCGGTCAATTTTATCGTAAGCGTTGATAATCGCTTTTATTTCTTTCATGCCGATCAAATTTCATTCTCAATTGAGAAACATTTCATAAGTTTTCCATTTGTAAGTTACACAAACAACAAATTTTTTTCACACAAATTCTTCGCGGCTTGGCGTCTTTGCGAGAAAAAATCATCTCGCAAAGGCGCCAAGCCGCGAAGTTTCGCAAAGCGCAAAAGATTTTCTATAAATTTGAACCAGATGAAAGAACATAAGATCAAAAATATTTTTTATTCAGGCGCCATTCCAGCATCGTTTATTGCAGATAGCATTCAAAAACATCATGCGAAGACGGAAATCGGCGGTCATAGTATTTTTCTGGGCCAGATCCGCGCGGATGAAAAGGAAGGAAAAAGAATCGCAGCAATAGAATATACTTCCTATAAAGAAATGGCGCTAAAAAAAATGGACCAGATCAGGGAAGATATTTTTGCAAAGTATCCGATCAGTTGTTTACACGTGCATCATAGCCTGGGTTTGATCAAAACCGGCGAGATATGTTTTTTTGTCTTCGCTTCTTCTCCTCATAGAAAAGCCGCTATTGACGCATGCGAAGAAACCGTTGAAAGAATTAAGAAAGAATTGCCAATTTGGGGCAAAGAATTTTTCGAAGACGAAACCTATCAGTGGAAGGAGAATGTATAAAGTTGTCTCACCGGGTGTAGGGTGTGAGGTGTAAGGTGTAAGGTGTAAGGTGTAAGGTATGTCATACCTTATTTCAACTTACCGATTTTTTACACTCGAGAGCATTATCAATTAACAATTTGCTATACCCTACACCCTATACCCCACACCCTACACTCTATACCTTTCAAAAAAAATCAAACTGAGTCACTAGCCACTGATTATTTAAAATAATGTTTAAATTAGCAGTACTTACCTTCATTTCTTCACTCAAATAAAATTTAAAATAATTAATTATGGCTTCGATCAATCTCACAATAAACAACAAGACTTATACAGTCGATGTTGATCCGCAAATGCCCTTGCTATGGGTGTTGCGCGATGTTGTAGGTCTGAAAGGAACAAAATTCGGATGCGGTATGTCTCTTTGCGGAGCATGCACTGTGCATTTTGATGGAGTGGCGATGCGCTCATGCACGCTTCCGGTTGCGGCTGCGGCTGGCGCAAAAAATATTACAACGATTGAAGGGATTTCGGAAAATATCGATCATGCTGTACAAAAAGCATGGATTGAATTGCAGGTGCCGCAATGTGGTTATTGTCAGTCAGGACAGATCATGTCGGCAGTTGCTTTGTTAAAAACAAATCCAAGACCCACGGATGCAGATATTGATTCGGCGATGATGGGAAATCTTTGCCGTTGCGGAACGTACACACGCATTCGCAAAGCGATTCATCGCGCAGCCGAAATAATGGGTTGAGATTCCATGATTTTGCGATTTTGAGATTTTGTGATTTTGAGATTTCTGATAAATTTCGAAACCTCAAAATCCGGAAATCCCAAAATCATCAAGTTATAAATGACTTTTCTAATCCGGAAAAAAAATTTTATGCCAAAAATATTAAACAAAATATTTGATAACGAACCAAAGCTAACAGTCGACCGACGCAATTTTTTAAGAATGACCAGTCTGAGCGGCGTTGCATTGGTTCTCGGTTTTTCTTCCAAAGGAGGAAAAAAAGAATTGTATGCCGTAGGAAATATGGCGGATTCATTTAAGTTGTCGCCATATATCATTATCGAGAATTCGGGAAAAATTACATTGATGAACCCAAAGCCTGATATGGGCCAGGGAACATTTCAATCTGTTCCCGGATTGATTGCAGAGGAACTTGAAGTGTCTCTCGACAAAGTGACCATACTTCAAACAAGTGGTGAAAAAGAATTTGGAATGCAAGTGTCTGGTGGCAGCTATTCCGTCAGAGGAAATTATTTCGAGCTTCGTAAAGTCGGCGCTTCTGCACGCGAGATGTTGTGCACTGCAGCAAGTAATCAATGGAAGGTTCCGGTTGGAGAATGTTACGCTGAAAATGCGAAGGTATTTCATCGGCCTTCCGGGAAAAGTATTGGTTATGGAGATCTCGTTGAAACGGCGTCCAAATTGCCCGTTCCTCAAAGTCCGAAATTAAAAGATCCAAAAGATTTCAAAATACTTGGAAAGAATTATCAACGTCCAGATGTGCCATTGAAAGTTTCAGGGAAAGCAGTATATGGAATTGATGTGGAGGTGCCGGGAATGGTGTTTGCTTCTGTTGAACATAATCCCGTGTTTGGAAGTAAGCTGGTTAGTTTTGACGATACGGAAACAAAGAAAGTTGCCGGTGTGCAACAAACTGTAAAATTTCAGCGAGTCATCGGAAAAAATAAATACGATGCAGTTGCTGTCGTTGCCGATTCTTATTGGGCCGCTCACAAAGGACGTCTCGCGTTGAAGACAAAGTGGGACAATGCCGGGAATGATAAATTCAATTCAAAAGACTACGAACAAAGTCTGCGTGATCTTTCAAAAAAAGAAGGTTTGGTTGTTCACACGCAAGGCGATTTCGATAAATCTTTTGCTACTGCGCCGGTAAAGCTGGAAGCATTTTACGAAACACCTTTTGTTTCACATTCTCCGATGGAGCCGATGAATTGTTTGGTTTCATGGACCGCAGCCGATGCAATCGAAGTTTGGGTTTCTGCGCAAGGTCCGGATTTGGTAAAAGATGAATTGGCGCATACACTAAGTATTCCGCGAGATAATATCAAAGTCAATATATTTTTTAACGGAGGCGCATTTGGAAGAAGACTGTATCCTGATTTCGCTACCGAAGCTGCTCATATTTCCAAAGCAGTTGGAAAACCGGTTAAATTAATTTGGACAAGAGAAGATGATACACAGCTTGGTCCTTTCAGGCCTTTGACATTTTCTGCAATGAAAGCAGGAATAGCAAAAGATGGAAGTCCCGTTGCATTTCAACACAAAGTAATTTCTCCCTCCATCGATGCAACGATGGAAGAGAAAAGAAATGAAACCGGCGAGAGTTCCAATATGACGGAAGGAATCAGCAGCCAGCAATATGAATTGCCGAATATGAAAAACGAATATGTTTTTTCTGAATTTCCAATTCCACTTGCTGCATGGAGATCAGTGACCAGTTCAACAGTCGCATTCGCGCATGAATGTTTCATAGATGAAATGGCGGTGAAAGCAGGAAAGGATCCAATGGCGTACAGGTTGGATGTGCTGTTGAAAAAAGATTCTGATACTAAAAAGCTTTTGAAAAAATTGAAGGAGGTTTCGAAATGGGACAGGCCTTTGCCAAAGGGCTGGGGAAGAGGCGTTGCGCAATATGAATTTTTTGCAGGATTATCGGGCCACGTTGTTGAAGTGTCAACATTAAAAGGTGGAGGAATAAAAATTGAAAAAGTGTATGCCGTTATTGATTTGGGAACTGTTGTGAATCCCGATATGGTTGCGTTGCAAATGGAAGGTGGCGCGACGATGGCGTTGACCGCAGCCATAAAAAATGGAATCACTTTTAAAGGCGGACAAACTGAACAAACGAATTTTCATAATAACCCGATCGTTCGCATCAACGAGATGCCTGAAATAGAAACGCATATCATCGCCGACGGAGGCGCAACAATCAAAGGAGTAGGAGAACCAGGAATACCACCGTTTGCTCCGGCACTTGCGAATGCAATCTTTAATGCAACCGGAAAAAGAATTCGCAGGATGCCTTTTGATTTGAATAAAGTGTAGGGACGAGTTGTGAGTGGTGAATCGTCAGTCGTGAAACGTGAGACGTGAGACGTGAATCGCAAGTATTTGGTTTTGATACTACGCTTTTCATCTGACTATTCACATTTCACGTCTGACGTTTCACGTCTCACGATTGACAATTCACCACCTGCTTCCATAAAAAATAACTCAATGGTAACTGTAAGTGAAGCAGAAAAAATTATCCTATCGCGAACCAGGGATTTTGGTACAGAAATAATTACCTTTCAAAATTGCATTGGAAGAGTTTTAGCCGAAAACATTATTGCCGACAGAGATTTCCCTCCATTCAACAGGGTTACTATGGATGGTATCGCCATCAACTATAACGCTTTTAAAAATGGTGCGCGTTCATTTCAAATTAAGGCTACACAATCTGCGGGTGAGCCACCGATAGATATCAATAATAATACGGAATGCATCGAGATCATGACAGGCGCTGTATTGCCGGTTACAACGGATGTGGTAATTCCATATGAAGACATAGAAATAAAAAATCGCGTTGCAACAATTATTGTAGAAGCGATTACTCCGAATCAAAATATACATCTGCAGGGAAAAGATAAAAAGCAAAAAGATATTTTGGTTGAAGCCAATCAATATATAACATCAGCAATACTGAGTGTTGCCGCAACGGTTGGAAAGAATAAAATTCTCGTAAAAAAAAATCCACGGATAATTATCATTTCTACGGGCGATGAATTAGTCGATATCGAAAAAATTCCAGATTCATTTCAAATCAGGCGATCGAATGATCATACGCTACTTAGCATTTTAAAAGAATATTCTATCGATGCCGATATGGTGCATTTGCCGGATGATGAAAATATCATTTTTAAAAAATTAAATGAATGCCTTGATCAATACGATGTCATATTGCTAAGCGGTGGTGTTTCCATGGGGAAATTCGATTTTGTTCCCGCTGCATTGGAAAAGCTTTCTGTTGAGAAATTGTTCCACAAAGTGCGACAAAAGCCAGGAAAGCCATTTTGGTTTGGAGAACATGGCAAAGGAACATTGGTGTTTGCTTTTCCCGGAAACCCGGTTTCTACATTTATGTGTTTTCATCGTTATTTTTTACCTTGGTTAAAAGCCAGCCAGCAGATAAAATCTCAAAGTGCTTTTGCAATTTTGAATGAAGATTTTATTTTCAAACCATCATTGCAATATTTTTTGCAGGTTAAGCTTCTCATCAATGAGAAGGGGCAATTGATAGCGTATCCTGTTGAAGGAGGGGGTTCTGGAGATCTTGCGAACCTGCCATATTCAGATGCATTCCTTGAATTACCTTTGGAGAGAACCGAATTTAAAAAAGGAGAAGTGTTCAGGATATGGCCCTTCAAACAATTTATTTAGAAAAATGTATAAGGTTGTATGAAATATTCACAAATTTTGTCTATGTAGGCAATGTTATTAAGTTAGGAGATAACCTTGAGCATTGAATATTGAGTGTTGATTATTGATTATTTTTTTAGAATAATCAATAATCAACACTCAATATTCAATGCTCAAGGATTAGATGTTTATTCTATTTAGTCCTATTATTTTAATCAATGAACGATCTCTCACATATCGATAAAAAAGGAATGCCCATGATGGTGAACGTTAGTGAAAAGAAAATTTCATTACGCACCGCAACGGCGAGATCTGTGGTGGTGTTGCCAAAAGAGGTATTGGAAAAAGTGCAGGAAAACGATTTACAAACTAAGAAAGGATCTGTTTTTCAAACAGCGATCATCGCTGGTATTATGGCTGCAAAAAAAACCGGTGAACTCATCCCGCTTTGTCATCCGATCGGGCTTGATAATTGTAACATCAATATTTCCTTTAATAAAAAGGATGAATTAATCATCGAATGCACAACAGCAATTGAAGGAAAAACAGGCGTGGAAATGGAGGCGCTGGTCGGTGCATCCGTCGCGGCTTTGACCGTATATGATATGTGCAAAGCATTGAGTCATGATATCGTTATCAAAGAAACAAAATTGATGAAGAAGACAGGCGGTAAAAAAGATTTCGAGCGAAAATAAAAAATGGGAAAAGAGAATTCTATATTGAATGGATTGGTCCTCACCGGCGGCAAGAGCAGCAGGATGGGATTTGATAAAAGATCCATTCAGTGGCATGGGATGGAGCAGCAATATTATATGGCCGGTCTTTTAAAAAATTTTTGTGATGATGTGTATATGTCTGTGAAGAATGAAGAGCAGGCGAAGGCAATTGTCGGTTATAAAACCATTGTTGATACGGTTACCGGATTGGGACCATTCGGCGCTATACTTTCTGCTTTTGAATTTCAACCCGACGCCGCATGGTTTGTTGTTGCCTGTGATTTGCCTTTGCTGGATAAAGAAACGCTTGAATATCTTTCTAAAAATAGAAATAGAAACGCAATCGCTACCACATTTAAAAGTCCGTTTGACGGGTTGCCCGAGCCGCTGATTACAATATGGGAACCCAACAGCTACGCGGTTCTGCGCGAGTTCCAATCTAACGGTTATACCTGTCCGCGAAAGGTTCTTATAAGAAACGGGAATACACAAATTCTGAATCCTTCTGATCCGGACGCTTTGATGAACGTAAATACGCCGCAGGATTTTGAAAGTGCAAAACAAATTATTGCTGAAAGAAATCACCTTAGGGAACAAAGAGTTTGAAATTTCTATGTGTACCTATGTATCTATGTGCCTATGTGGTGAAAAAAAACTTACATAATCGAGATTCTTTTTCACCACATAGGCACATAGATACATAGGTACACATAGAAATTTCAAACTGAGATTCGCTTTGGCGGATAATTTTCGACAGGACGTAAAGGAAATAATCAATTATTATTTTGGCTTCATTAAATTCTTTCAATACCGCAAGAGTAGATTGATCAGCCTCCACTAACCGGTGGAATAACCGCTATTTCTTCATTTCCATAAATAATATATTTGTCGGTTGTGTATTCATTATTCGCAGCGATCAAATAAGAGCCGATGTCTTTCATGCGCGGCCGCTGCTCTTCGAGTAATGATTTAAGTTTTTCGACGGAGATTCGATCCGTATTATCTACGGTAAATTCTACATAGCGATTGCCAAATATTTCTTTCGCAACTCCAAACATATAAATTTTCAAAACCATAAACGCTATTTAAAGTGCAGGTGTTTGGTTAATACTTCTACGCCTGCAAAGAATACTAATAGGGCGGTCATTCTTCGAATCACTAATGGATTGAATTTTGTTGCTCCCATTCGCGAGCCAATTTGTCCGCCAATAAAAACAGCGACACATAATAAGATAACCCGCGTATAATTTATATCCAAAGGTAAAGAGGAAATTTGTCCCGCGATTCCTGCGATAGAATTAACAAGAATAAACACGCTGGCTGTAGCCGCAATTTTTTTTGGCGAATCCCATTTCATCAGGTTTAATAATGGCGAAAGAAAGATTCCGCCTCCGATTCCGACCATGCCGGATAAAAAACCGATAGCGCCGCCGATGATTCCATCTTTGATAAAAGAATATTTGCCGACAGGTTTTTCCTCTTGCACATCTCCCGGTTTGGTTTTAATCCAAAGTAATATTGCTGCCGCAAGAAGACTACAACCCAATATCACAAAAAAAGTTTCCTGGCTGATTTTTAGCCGCGCGCCAACAAATGCGAGTGGCACACTCGTTACTGCTATTGGGATAATTTTTCCCCAATTCGTTTGTTTGTTCTTTATAAAAATAATAGTGCCGCCGGTAACCACAATGATATTGCACAAAAGAGCTACCAGCCTGATTTCTTTAAAAGGCAGTGCATAGAGAGCCAGGATAGCAAGATAACTTGAGCCGCCTCCAAACCCTACCGACGCATATACCAGCGCGATGATCAGGAAGGAGGCAAATATTTCCCAATGCTCCATGATGGATTAATTAGATGATTGTATTTTTTTAAACTGGTTGTAATCTTCTTTCGTGTCGATATCAATATATCCCAAGGGAAAAGAAACTGATTCGGTCGATTGCAAATTAGCGAGTATGATTTTTTTTGCGCCTGAATGACCTTTCAATGCACTTAATTCGCTAAAAAATATTTTATCAAAAAGTACCGGAACTCCGAGTGCTTGTTTATAGCCGCAAGCAACAATTGGTTTTTTTGATTCTTTATATTTTGCAATTATTTCGTTCAATAAATCAGAAGATACGAAAGGTTGATCAGCAACCATAATAATTATCGCACCCGGTTTTTTGTTTGTTATCAAGTGATCGAGTCCGCAACGAATCGACGAAGCCATTCCTTCCTCCCAATCTTTATTATAAATTAATTCAGCAGCCAGATCTCTAATTTTTTCTTTGATCAAATCCTGATGCGCACCCAACACCACTACAACGTTTTTTGAAACCTTGATTGCTTCCGCGACTGTATGTTGTAAAAGATTCATATCTGCTAATGGAAGAAGTTGCTTGGGCTCCCCAAGCCTTGAAGATGGACCTGCTGCGAGAACGATGATTGCGAATTGTTCCATAGGTTATAAAAATACTATGATTAGTTGATAGGTTGATTGGTTGATTTGCTAGCTGAGTTTTGAATAGTGATTGAAGGATAGAGTGGAGAAACAGAGCGAAGAGTGGAGAACAATAGTCGTTCGCTCTCCGCTCTGTTTCTCCACTCTATCCTGATAATCCTTTAATCATGGTTCAAAACTCAGCTGACAATTACTATGTGAACCTATCTGTCTATGTGCCTATGTGGTGAAAAAAAATTACCACATAGGCTCACATAAAGACGAGAGCGGAGAAACAGGTTGCAGAGCGATTAAATCGCCACTCTCCAGCATGTTTTTCCGCTCTTATTCCAGGTGTTTTTTTATTTTAATGAGTATCAATTTAGATGTTGGCGTATTGCTTTTTTCCGCCACGCTATTTATAGGAACCAACACATTTGTCTCGGGATAATAAGTGATTGTACAACGTCTTGGAATATCATACGGAACGATGATAAAAAGTTTCGCGACGCGTTCTTTGCCATCGTGATAATTAAACAGATCAACTTTTTCTCCCGCAACGAATCCACCATCCAAAATATCTTTTTCATTCATAAATACGACGCGCCTTTCATTATGAATGCCGCGATAACGGTCATTCAGTCCATAAATAGTTGTATTGAATTGATCATGACTGCGAACGGATGACATCATGTAATCGTCTGCTTCGAGTATGGTTTCCGGAAGGTTTGTTATCGAAAACGGAATCTTGTCTCCAAACATTTTCGTCTGGTATTTTCCAACGCGCGGTCCATTTGGTAAATAAAAACCACCTGGCTCGCGAACTTTTTTATTATAATTTTCAAAACCAGGAATGAAATTTTCTATAAGATCCCTAACGGCGTCATAACTTTTTGCATAATGATCCCAATCCACTTTTGATTTATTTCCAAGTGTTGCGTTTGCAACGCCACATATAATCTGGTTTTCATTGCGCAGTTCAGAAGAAATTGGTGTGAGCATTCCCTTCGACATTTGAACTACACCCATGGAATTTTCGCAACTAATAAATTGCTCAGCCCCTTCAACGATGTCTTTGTCACTTCTCGCCAGCGTTGGAAAAATAATTGCTTCTTCACCATGAACAAGATGGGTGCGATTCAATTTTGTTGAAACGCTTATCGTTAATTTTAATTTTCGCATTGCTTCGGCGGTATAAACAGTATCGGGCGTGGCCGAAAGGAAATTTCCACCCATAGAAAAAAATACTTTTATTTTTCCATCGTGCATTGCTTTTATGCAATTCACCACATCAACGCCGTGTTCACGAGGCGGATCAAAACCGAAAACAGTTTTCAATTTATCAAGATACCATACAGGCGGCTTTTCCCAGATCATCATCGTTCGATTGCCTTGAACGTTGCTATGTCCCCTCACAGGACATAATCCGCAACCTGGTTTTCCAATACTGCCTTTCAATAATACAAGGTTCACAATTTCTTTGATGGTATCCACTCCATTTTTTTGCTGCGTGATTCCCATTGCCCAGCAGATAATAATTCTTTTCTTGTGTTTCATCAGATTTGCCGCTTCGGTGAGATCGTTTAGCGATACTCCTGATGATTCCACGAGTTCGTTCAAAGAGTAATTTTCAATATTGGATTTTAATGCATCATATCCAATGGTGTTCTGTTGAATAAAAGATTGGTCAAATACGGTTCCGGGATTTTCTTTTTCGGCTTCGTATAATATTTTTTCAATGGCCTTTAATACAGCCATATCACCATTGATTTTTACCTGGAGAAAAACATCCGCGAGTTTTGTACTGAAATTAAAAACACTTCCAATTATTCCTTTTAACTTTTGCGGATCATTAAAGGCTTTTAGTCCGGCTTCGAATAAAGGATTTACGGCAATTATTTTTGCGCCATTCTTTTTTGCCTTTTCGAGTGAGTCTAGCATCCTCGGCATATTAGTCGCGGGATTTATTCCCATCAACATGATCACATCGGTTTCAGAAAAATCTTCCAGAGTGATCGTGCCTTTTCCAATTCCTATTGTTTCGTTCAGCGCAACGCCACTCGACTCGTGGCACATGTTGGAGCAGTCGGGCATATTATTCGTCCCAAATTCCCTCGCAAATAATTGATACATAAATGAAGCTTCATTGCTTGTGCGGCCTGAAGTATAGAACGCCGCTTCGTTCGGAGAGTCTAAACTATTTAATGCGTTCGCTACTTTGAAAAACGCATCTTCCCAATTTATCGGTTCATAATGTGTGCCGTTTTTTGGAAGATAAACGGGTATGGCTATGCGCCCTTTTTTACCGATTTCCATGTCGGACAAATTTGCCAGGTCGATCACAGAATTTTTCGCAAAAAAATCAGCATCCAGTTTTTTCCTGGTTGCTTCCTCTGCCAGGGCCTTTGCTCCGTTCTCACAATAGGCCGCAATAAATGATCTGTCGCCATCCTCATCCGGCCACGCACAACTGGAACAATCGAAACCATCTTTCTGATTCATTTTGAAAGAGGCTTTCAAACCTCTTAGAGGTCCTGTTTCCTTGAACAAATCTTTAAACGCCGAAGCAACGCCGGGCAATCCTGCTGCCCAATTTTTTGGATCGGTAATTTTTAGATCGTTTAGCTGCCCTGGGTTTTGAGCGGATGGCTCATTATTTTCATTATCACTCATGATCAATTTTTCAATAATGGATTTGGGTAATTGTCACTCTGATCTTCTTCAACTTTATCGAGACAGGTAAAGTCTTTTTCTACCAGGAGGAAAAGATTTTCATTGGAATTGCTCAACGCCATATTGTATTCAAAGCCGATGACATCTGTATTTATCCATTTGTCGATCAGGAATACCGGTAGAAAAAAAATAATCCTGTTGTTTTCAAAAGTTGCAGACAATTCACGTTCATCCGTGCGTTGCAAAGAATAATACAGCGCATTTTCTCCAAAATTTATTTTCTCTTCTATATAGCCAGTTGCGCCAAATTTTTCGACTTCTGTACGCGTAAGCCGGTAGCGCAATGAATTTCCTTTAATACGAATTTTCATGAGAAGACATTTTAATCCGGTAATCCGCCGAATAGATATTGAAACGATTATCCCTGAGAAACCCAACCAACGTGATGCCAAATTCTTCTGCAAGCGATACTGCGAGACTCGATGGTGCACCGATGGCAGCGATAATCGTAATGCCAGCCATCGCAGCCTTTTGTACAAGCTCGAAACTCGCTCTGCCGCTTAATAGCAGCACCGAGTTGTTGAGCGGAATTTTATGATCGATCAAACAAGCTCCGATTAATTTATCCAATGCATTGTGCCGCCCAACATCTTCTCGCACAAATAACATCCTGCCATCCTGATTGAATAATGCCGAAGCATGTAAGCCGCCTGTGTCGGCAAATATTTTTTGTTGATCAATTAACCTATTGGGCAACTGTAGAAAAAAATTCGAATTAACTGTGTTTTTGTCCCCAGATTTCCCCGAAAAAATATTTGCCGTTCTGATTGCATTGATTGAAGCTTTTCCGCAGACTCCACAACTTGAAGTTGTATAAAAATTTCTTTCGGTGTTCGAAAGATTTGGTACGGCAGTTTTATCTAAGGTAATTTGAATTACGTTCTGTTTATTTTCCGAGCAAGCGGCAAAAACATATTCTGATTTTTCGATCTCATTAAAATGAGAAATAATTCCTTCGGTGAAAATAAATCCCGATGCAAGCTCTATATCATTCCCCGGTGTGCGCATGGTAACTGCGAGGTTTCGCGAAGTATAAACACCGCCATCATAATAAGCCAATCTTATTTCCAATGGTTCTTCCACCGGAATCGTATCCACCGATGAAATTTGCAGATCATCCTTTACTTTCAAAACCGGCAACTGTATTGATGCATTCATAAAAATATAGATTGATTCAAAATTAATCACATTTTGGTAGTGTCTCAGTTTGATTTTTTTGAAAGGTGGAAGGTAAGAGGTGTAGGGTGCGGCAAGCTGTTAATTAATAATGTTGCTTAGGGTGAAAAATAAAAATCGTGATTAAAACAAGCTCTGCCATACACTATACCGCATACCTTCCACATTTTTAACAAGTATGTAATGTGGTGCTGTTTGAGTTGAAAGGTTGATTGAGTTGATAAGTTGAGCAAGCAATGCCGCTAGCCAACTTATCAACTCAATCAACTTTTCAACTCAAACAGTGCCCCTATTACCATTTGGTATCGTTTCAGTTTGATACTGCTACACGGCAATTTTTTTTCAACATAACAATCGCGGGTAAGGGTAAGATAACAGATAGTTGTCACAATAAGTCAATTGTCAAACTGGGTATTGAGTTGACTGCTCTGCCCTTTTCGATTTTTGCGTCTTTGCGTTAAAATTTTTTCACGCAAAGACGCAAAATCGAAAAGGCTGGATTACTCACTGCCAAAAAATTAGAAACCATTATCTGTTCATCAAGACTTTATCATTATGTACTGCCTTTTATTTTTTAAAAAGAATCAAGCGACATTATTATTTTTTTTCCTGCAGCTATCTTTATTTTCTTACGGTCAGTCCGACTATAAACAAACGATCAAAGGATATGTGATCGATGCTGAATCAAAAAAACCTTTGGCTGGGATAACTGTAAAAGTGGTGCCTGGTAGTGCAAGCGCTGTTTCCGATAGCAGTGGCTTTTACTTGTTAAAAGATGTTGCAGTCGGACGATATGCCATTCAATTCACATCTATCGGATATGAAACAAAGATTATTTCCGGGTTGACGCTTTCCTCGGGAAAAGAGCTGGAGCAGAATATTTCATTAATACAAAAATTCAGCTTACTAGAAAGTTTCACATTGCGTTTGCGTAAGAACAATGCAAAACCATTGAATGAATTTGCGACGGTAAGCGCTCGTTCTTTTTCCATGGATGAGACCAGGCGATATCCGGCTGCATTTTCCGACCCGGCACGAATGGCCATGAATTTCCCGGGTGTGAGTGCTGCGGATGATGGCAACAATTCAATTGTTGTAAGAGGCAATTCGCCGCTGGGTGTATTGTGGAAATTGGAAGGAATTGAAATTCCAACGCCGAATCATTTCAGTTCTCTCGGCGCAACGGGAGGCGCTATCAGCATGCTAAGTAGTAATGTGATTGGGAAATCTGATTTCTATACAGGTGCTTTCCCTGCTGAAATCGGTAATGCCACTTCCGCAGTTTTTGATTTGAATTTCAGAAACGGAAACAAAGACAAAGCAGAACATTCAGTGATGCTCGGAACATTGGGAGCGGAGATTTCTACGGAAGGGCCATTGGGTAAACAAAAAAACAAAGCCTACCTGGTCAATTACCGCTATTCCACTTTAGCACTTTTAAAACCGATACTTCATCTACAAGGTCAGCCTGATTACCAGGACCTGTCTTTTAAATTCAATTGGGATACCAAACGGTCAGGGTCATTCGCAGTTTTTGGATTGGGTGGCTATAACAAGTTTACACTAGAAGCAAAAAAGGACAGTACCAAATGGAATTCGGATGACGAAGTAAACGCGACCGGTGTCGGCAGCACAACCTATGGCGTTATCGGCTTATCTCACCAGATTTTTGTTAATCCCAATTCTTATTTTAAAACGGTTCTATCGGCCTCGTATAACCGCTCTTCGTTTAGCCAGGATACGCTGAATCCTGCCGACAATTATAATCGCGTTCGAACGATTACCGAATCTACTACGGATAATGCAATCAGGTTGTCGTCTTATTTTAATAGCAAATTAAATTTGCGAAATACGATTCGGACTGGATTTGTAATGCAGCAGTTATCTTACGGTCTCGATCAGCTTTATTATAGTAACACCGAAAAAAAATGGATACAGTCTTTACAGGGAAATGGCGGCACACAATTTTACCAGGTTTTTTTTCAATGGAAATACAGGATTACCGATCGGCTCACGCTTAATTCCGGTGTCAATGCATCGTATCTCGCGCTCAATAAAAAAAGCAGTGTAGAACCGAGAGTGGCTTTATCGTATCAGTTGAATGGACAAACATTCAGCATCGCTGCAGGTTTACACAGCCGGCTGGAACATATCTCAACTTATTTATTTGAAAATGTTTCACCCGGGGCTGCTCATACATATCCGAATAAAGATCTGGATCTATCGAGAGCGGCACATTTTGTACTCGGGTATGAAAAATTTTTCAGCGTAATAAACCTCAGGACAAAAATCGAGGCGTATTATCAATATCTATACAAAATTCCTGTAGAAAAAAATATTCCAAGTGGCTTTTCAGCGATCAATATGAGAGATGTATATGATTTGATTGATACCAAACCTTTGGTGAGTACTGGCACCGGGAAAAATTATGGGGTTGATCTTAGTGTTGAAAAACCTTTTTCCAATAATTATTACTTCATATCCAACCTTTCTATTTTTAAATCCAGCTATACCAACTATGCAGGGAAAGAATTCAATTCCAGGTATGATCGCAATTATTCATTTTCGATTATAGGGGGAAAGGAATGGCAATCGAATAAAAACCCCAATAAGATATATGGTGTGAGTGCAAAGGTGCTTACCAGCGGTGGCCTTCGAAGTTCGGTGATCGATATTCCGGCGTCTATTGCTGCGGGTAAGGAGATATTGGTTGCCGATAAATATTTTACAGAAAGAGGACCGGCATATTTGAGATTCGATGGCAGCATCTATATCAAAAAGAACAGGAAAAAATCAACCCGGACAATCAGTATCGATATTCAGAATCTTACCAATCATAGAAATTTCTATGATAATTATTTTGATGAAAGAACCGGCCGGCAAAAAACAGCTTACCAGCTCGGCATTATACCGAACATAAGTTATAAGATTGAATTTTAGTGACTGGTGAGTTAGCCGGGAGACGAGTAAGGGTAAATCCCAGTTCAGTTGTCATATACAAAAAAGGATTTGACAAAAGCGGGTATCTTTAGTGCCTACTCCCAAAATGCCGACATGGAATGGAATGAATCTGTTCGTGAAGAAACAGTGACAGTAGGAAATGAAAAGGTTTTTGAAGAGATTTTTAAAACTCATTTTAAAAATCTGCATGCATATGCCTGTACCATTTTAAATGATGCATCGGATGCCGAAGAAATGGTGCAACAGGTATTCTATAAAGTTTGGGAAAAAAAAATAAAGCTCGACATTCATACTTCTGTAAAAGCATATTTGTATCGATCGGTGCACAATGAATGCATGAATTATATCAAACATCAAAAAGTAAAGACGGTTCATCGGCAATATTCCGCAATGCAGGAAGAACAGACGATAGAAAAAAATGATCCCGCGCGGCAGCTGACGGGAAATGAACTTGAGAAAAAAATATCTGCTGCATTGAACGATCTTCCTGAGCAATGTCGGACTGTATTTCAATTGAGCCGTTTTGAATCTTTAAAATACCATGAAATCGCTTTTCAATTGGGGATATCAGTCAAAACAGTAGAGGCGCAAATGGGAAAAGCGCTAAAGAGATTAAGACTGAGTCTCGTTGAATATTTGCCCGTATTTATCCCGTTTCTATATTTTATACTAAACCGGATGTCTTGAAGGAATTTGTCAACGATATGAATGATGATCTACTGATCAAATACCTGGTCGGTGAAACGACGGACGAAGAAAACGTCCGCGTGAATCAATGGATTGCTGCCAGTGAAGCAAATAAAAAATACTTTGAACAGTATTTACTGATCTGGGAAAAAAGTAAAGAACTCTCGGGAAAAAGTACAGTGAATGAGGCCGAGGCATGGGAACGTTTTTCAAAATATCGCGATGAAAAAAATCAGTCGGCAAAGCTGGTTGAAATGACTCCGAAAAAATCAATTCCATGGAGAAGCATAGCTGCTATTCTTGTGGTGATTCTTGCTGCCGGACTTGTATACCTTTTCAAATACAATCAATCAACGGAACTTGTCGTCATTCGTTCCAGTGAAAATGTTTTAACAGATACATTGCCGGATGGCTCCGTAGTGATTCTGAATAAGAGATCTGCTATTTCATATCCCAAACAATTTTCCGGAAACACGCGAATGGTTAATATGGAAGGTGAAGGTTTTTTTACGGTAACGCCAGATAAAACAAATCCATTTATCATTCACGCGGGAGATGTTGACATAAAAGTAGTCGGTACTTCTTTCAATGTAAGAAATACACCAGGTAAAACAGAAGTGATCGTTGAAACAGGAATCGTGAAAGTGAGCAAAGAGCAGCAAAGCGTGGAGCTGAATCCCAATGAAATGGCCACTGTATTTAAAAATCAGTTGACGCCCGTAAAACAAAAAAATGTTGATGAACTTTACAACTATTATCGCACGAAAGAATTTGTTTGCAATGCGACAGCTTTATGGAAATTAGTGGATATATTGAATGAAGCGTATGGAGCAAATATTATTATTTCGGACAGCCGGTTGAAAGATCTCCAGCTAAACACTACTTTTCGTAATGAGAGCCTGGATGAAATATTAAAAGTGATCAGCGTAACATTTAATATCCGGGTAGAAAAAAAGAACGGACAAATACTTTTACAATAGCAGGCATCTATCGAATGAATACATTTGGCATTGTTCAAAGAAAATTATTCCTGATATTTTTTTTATTGGCCTCATTACATGGATATTCTCAAAATCTGCTCAGTAAGATTGTATCCATCAACGCAAAAAAAGAGGCTCTTTCAAAAGTGCTGCAGGATATTAGCCAGCAGGGAAACTTTTTTTTCTCCTATAACAATAGCATTATCAAAAGTGATAGTATCGTCACGCTTGTTGCTGATCACAAAACCGTAAAGCAGGTATTGGATGCATTGTTTGAAGGTCGTTGTCAGTATAAGGAAACGGGAAGTCATATTATTTTACAAACTGCTGCCAGTAATCAAATTTATACGATTAGCGGTTATGTATATGATGGCACAAGCGGTGAGAAGCTGCCTGATGTCAGCGTATATGAAACGCACCAACTGGTATCCGCATTCACCGACGAAAATGGATTTTTCAAGTTGCAGCTAAAAAATAAAAATGATCAGGCAAGCATATCGATCAGTAAAATATCCTACTATGATACTTCGGTTGTTCTTGCAGCTGGATTTGATCAGGAACTAACAGTAACGGTCACCCGCAATCCTTCTGAATTGAATGCTGTATTGGTTACCAACAAGGCTGAGAAAACATGGATCGCTAAACTATTTCTTACTTCGAGGCAAAGACTACAGAGTCTCAATATCAGCAAATTTTTTGCGTATACACCGCTGCAATTTTCCCTGGTGCCAGGATTGGGAACTCACGGATACCTGGCAGGACAGGTAGTGAATAAATTTTCACTTAATATTTTGGGAGGTTATACAGGAGGAGTGAATGGCGTTGAAATCGGTGGGATATTTAATATCGTCAAAAAAGATGTAAAGGATTTCCAGGCAGCGGGTGTTTTCAATCTAGTGGGCGGGAAACTGAAAGGCGTACAATTGGCGGGATTGCATAACAGTGTATTGGATTCTGTGCGTGGAGTGCAAGTGTCTGGATTTAACAATACGGTGAAGGCACCATTTTCCGGTTTCCAATTATCAGGGTTTAATAATTCAACATGGGGACCGATAAAAGGCATGCAGGCAGCAGGAGCAATCAATACAAATAAAGGTGCTATAAAAGGTTTTCAATTGTCCGGCCTTGGAAATATCAGCCGGCAAAAAGTTGAAGGCGTACAAATTGCCGGTTTATTTAATTATACAAAAAAGCTAAAAGGATTTCAACTCGGTTTAATCAACATAGCGGATTCTTCTTCCGGATATTCGATTGGCCTCATCAATATTTCAAAAAATTATCACGTACTTTCTGTGTTTGCTGACGAAACTGCTATTATTAATCTTTCTTATAAATCTGGAAATCGAAATCTTTATAATTTTCTGACTGCAGGTTACAATTTCATCAATGATCATAAATTATTTTCTTTCGGCTTTGGTATCGGAAGTGAAATAAATATCAGCCGGTCATTTTTTGTCAGTCCTGAATTGAAATGGTTATTCATTTATAATGGCGACTGGGATCACCTCAATAAAATGGGAAAAGCAGCAGTGAGTGTCAATCTAAGGATCAACAAATGGATATCGATTTTTGCAGGACCATCTTTCGCTGCTTACATATCCAATCAATCGATCGCAATTCCCGGATACCAGTTTCCTATTCCTTCCGAACATTACAATAAGTTTAGTTTATGGAACAACGTCACAGGATGGGTGGGTTGGCAGGCAGGTATCAATCTATTTTAATATTGGCATAAGGGTAAGTTTTCCTACGGTTGTCATAATTCCAAAGAAAAACATTATGACAAATAGATTTTTATTTTTAATTATTTTATTTTTTGGATTTCATATTTCTTCCAGTGCCCAGATAATGGTGGCTAATAAAAGAGTGCATATCGGATTGGTGTATCCTATCAGCAGTAATGGTACGAATGCAGGTGAATTTACAAACTCGTTTTCGTTGCACGCGATCGGTGGATATTCGAAAAATGAAATAGGGTTTGCACTAAGCGGAATGTCAAACGTGATCGTTGATAGCGCTTCGGGTGTGCAAATTGCAGGATTCTCCAATCATATTCAAAACAAAGCTCATGGCGTTCAGTGCGCGGGATTTATGAATCTCGTGAAAAATGAAACCGATGGAGTTCAGGTTGCAGGATTTCTAAATAAGACAGGAAGCTTAAAAGGCGTACAGGCAGCAGGGTTTATCAATAAATCCGGGGATGTCAATACACAAGCCGCAGGTTTTATAAATATCGCGCGAAAAGTAAAGGGCGTACAAGTGGCAGGTTTTATAAATATTGCGGACAGCAGCGACTATTCTATTGGAATTATAAATCTTATAAAACATGGAGAAAAAGGAATAGGAGTTACGGTGGATGAAACAACAACTACATTGCTTTCGTTTCGTTCCGGTGGACGAATCATGTATGGCATTATCGGAGCCGGATATAATTTTAAAAATAAAAACGCGCAGCTTTTCGCATGGGAGGCAGGCATCGGCGCACATATTCCCATTTCATATCAGTTTCGCATAAACGCAGAAGCTACATTACTTAGTTTGGATGATTTCAATAAAAAAGGAGACTATTATAAATCATCATTGCGGATTCTTCCCGCAATCCGTCTCGGGGACCATATAGAATTATTTGCGGGACCAACATTAAATTTTGTTCACTATTCAAATGATCTCGGAAAAGATTTGGTGACGCGTTACCAATGGAGCAAAACCACGAGTGATAATCATTTCCAGGGATTATATGTTGGTTTGATAGGAGGAGTGCAGATTAGTTTGTAAGGTGTGAGGTTAGGGGTGTATGGCATGACCCGGAACTACTTGAAAATTATTAGTGACCCTGGTTGGATAAACTACTTTCAACTTTAGTTCTTAATTTCATCTGTATATTTTCAGTCACGCGGAGTTGCCGCATGAATCATGTTGGAAAAGTTGAAATTAAATTCAGACAAAGGCCTTCGGATCACACTGGTGATATTTGGAATTTTATTCCTTTTAATTTTTTTGAAACATCTGTCTATAGCGGGCCACCATAATTTCGTTGATTTGCGAAACCGCGTAGTAGGAGCGAGACTACTCGGGAAAAACATACCACCTTATTATTTTAAATGGAATTCCACTTACCCGGAAACACTTTTCGATCCTGGCGACATGTGCAATATCAAAAATAACATGATCACCAGTCCACCCAGTTTCTTGTTATTGATGGAACCATTAGCGGGTCTTCAATATAGAACCATTTGTTATTGGTGGATTGTCATTCACTATATTTTTTTCCTGCTGATGGTGGTCCCGCTATATTTTCTTTTTAATGATCCGAAGTCGCGAATTTTTCTCTTATGTGCGGCAGCGCTGCTTCTTTTTTCGGACGACTGGATTGTTTCCATTCTTGTAGGCCAGAATTATTTTATTGTTCCTGCTTTTATCTCCAATTTATTATGGTTGCAGAAAAGACCATCAACGTTTGCTTATTGGCTTTCCGGAATTCTGCTTGCATGCATGATTTGGATCAGGCCAAATGCATTGGTGATTTTACCTTTCTTTCTTTTTTGGCGGCATGCCGATAAAAAGCAAATCTTTTATGGGGTTGGAGTATGCGCGTTTTGCCTGGTCTTGTTAACCGTTGCGCTGAAACAACAAAATCTTTGGATCGATTTTTATTCTTCTTGCCGGGAGTGGATAAAAAATAACGGTAATGGATTAATTGTCGAGAGATGCCCGGCTCAAAATATTTCCGAATATGTTGTCGATAAAAATCACGCCGGTCATTGGTTTTTACCCGTGCATAACCAGCTTGGAGACATTTTTAATCTTGCCAAAGCCAAATTGAATGTACTGATCAAACCCGCTTATTTATTTGTATTTTTTTTGTGTTGCTATCTCGTTATACTTGGCATTAGTATTTTCAAACCAGCCAAATCTTTTTCGGAAGCATTGTTTACCGGTTTTATTGTTTACTGGATTTCGGAAGTCACTGCGCCTATCTTGAAAATGAATTACCAAAGCGTGGAGCTGTTTGTCGTGATATTATTTCTCATGTGCAAGTTGACGGACCTTCGCTTACTTGAGAAGTGGTTAGTGATATCGGCATTAGCGTTTATGCATCTCCGTTTTGTACCCATGCACCTCGTCATTGCGGATTGGCTTATTATGATTGGTTTACTTGGCTATATACTCCGCATAAAATTTGACGCTTCATATACTGCTAAACAAGCTGTTTGACTTGCCGTTTGTTTATTCCTGGTAATCTTGTTCCGTGTTGATACTCCAGATATTTTCTTTTGAAGTAATTCCATTGATGATATTGTCCACAGCAGTCATGGCTGTCAGCATCGAGTGATCAGAATTGTTGTATTTATGCATACCATTTCTGCCAACGAGATACAAATTGGTAAATTGATCCGTAAAATCTTTAATGATATTGAACTGCGGATAAGTTCCAAAATAACCCGGATAGGCTTTTTCCATTCTGATTACAGTGGTATCAAGTACGTCACTCGCATTCGCGAAGCCGATACTTTCTAATTCTTTGATTGCAAAATTTATAAAATCCGAATCGTTCATGTTCCATAAAGCGTCAGTATCATCGGCAAAATATTCAAGTCCCAGCCAAACGGTACCGGGATCTTTCACCAATGCAGGGCTCCAATTATTATAAATTTGAATTCTCCCCAATTTAACCGAATGATCCTGGACATATATCCAGTTGTCCGGGATAAAACCATTTTCCGGATTGGTCATCGTATTTGCAGAGATTTTTTTTAGAAGGACGCCTACAGTAATAAAATTTCTGTAAGCAAGTCCATTGCTGATTTTCAATAAATCTTTATCTACGCCGGGTTGCATGATTGCGAGCAACTCTTTAACGGGCATGGAAGAAAAGAAATAATCTCCATCAAAAATTTTCTTTGAATGGTGCTGATCCGTTGCTTCAACCCGCGTGATGAGTTCCCCTTCGAAAGAAATATTTGAAACATCGTATCCTGTAAAAATTTCGCCGCCTTTTTCCCGGATCCGGGTGGCGACTTCTTCCCAAAGTTGGCCGGGTCCATATTTAGGATATAGGAAATATTCGATAAGACTTGTTTCGCTGGATTTTTGTGCGATAGAATCGTTTGCTTTGAATTTATTTTTTACAAAATGAAGAATCGCTTTCCCTACCGAAAGTTTTTTTATTCGTTGAGCGCCCCATTCGGCAGAAATTTCTGTGCATGGTTTTCCCCAAACCTTTTCTGTATAATCCTTGAAGAACGTGTAGTATAATTCTTTACCAAAACGGTTGATAAAAAAATCTTCCAGGTTGTTTTCCTTTCTTGGACGAACCTTACTTATCATATAAGTGATTATGATCCTGGTCAGTTTTGACAATCCCAATTTTCTCATTGTATCTATCGAAAATGAAAGCGGGTAGTTGAAAAATTTTTTCAGATATAAAATATGAGAAACACGTTTTCGGACGAGCATTACTTTATCATTATTCGGATCGTTGCTTTGCGGATGCGCTGTAGGATTTATTGTGTACGACTTGTTCTGATATTTCAGGTTGATATTTTCCTTACTGCTTTCGAGCGGCAGTATATTCAACCACCATTGCATCACTCTTTCAGATTTTGAAAAGAAACGATGTCCACCGATATCAATGCGATTGCCCTTATGGTTAACGGTTTTGCAGATTCCTCCTATGCCGGGAGATTTTTCGAGGACTATTGGAATGATATCCGTTCGGGTAATTAATTCATAAGCTGCAGTCAAACCTGCAGGGCCCGCTCCAATGATTATCGCCTTTCTTTTCATTATTGCGTCGACAGTGGACTAAATTGTTTTTGTGAAAGTAGTTCAAATATAACTGATCGATTTTATTTGTGCCGCCGGAGTTTTTTTCAAGCGACGGGATCATTGGTATTGTTTCGTTCGGAAGGAAACTAATATTTGATTATCCGCTATGTGCGCCTATGTGCCTATGTCCCTATGTGGTAAAAAAAATTTATCACATAGGAACATAGACACATAGCAGATACACATAGAAATTTTAGACTGGGACACCACCTGTGGTTGCAGGTGTTCTTTTATCATCCGTCGCGATCCTTTCTTTTTTTTACGGCATGGCGTTGACTCCTCGGATAGGCAAGATTAATAATCTACAAAGCCTGTCAACTTTAATCCGTCAGCCATCATCCATCGAGTACCTCTAAATCTTCGCATGCATATTTTCAATGCTGCTCATAAGTAATATCCCATGAGGTAAATACAGGATACTGGTTAAGGGCGGGCCTGTTGCTCGCCATATATTCTGTAATCCTATTTACATTTTTATTGCTGTCGAGCGAATAGGTGAAATAAAATTTGGCAACAGTTAGTTGAACTCCTGAGCTGTCCCTATATGCTTCGAAAACACCGTTGGGCAAACCATTTGCCATAACAAGTATATCCTGCATGACAGACTTGAGCACAGAAAAGTAAACATAGTTTTGTTCGTTGCTTCTGTCTTTGTGAAAAGGATTGGGAATGGTAGGTCCTGTTCCAGCTTCAGACAGCGCCCAAAGATTTTCAGTTCTTTGTTGGATGTAATGGGACGAAGCGCCATGAATGCCACCGCCTGGATCGTAAAAATAATCGTAATATCTAACACTCGGTCCATACGGTGATCCGCTGACCCACGAGCCCTGTGTTATTATTTCGTCAATTTCATTTTCACTTGCGCTGTTCCATCCATATGTCGTCAAACCAAAGTGTACAGTGTCAAGCGGTATGGATTGAAATACAAAATTAAAAGAGCCTTCATAAATAATTTTGGCCGGGTATGCTAGGTATGGTCCCTGGTAAATATTAAATGAGTCTATTTTTCCCTGGCTGTTGTAGACTACTCTATATGTATAATCATTGGAGGGTCCGATATTTCTTGTCACCGAAGTAATCTGCCCCTGGTCATTATAATTAAAACTACATGCAACGGCTCCGCCGCTTGAAATATCTTTTACCAGCCAAACTTTACTGGTTGAATTTTTTTGATTCGTCGGGTTGCTTTTGTTGCAGCCAGTAAAATTCAACAAAATAATTGTCGAGACAATTGCCGTTAGTATTTTTTTCATAAACTACGATTTGATAATAGAGATGGTGTTTTGATAAAGTTATCAGAACAATAATGCTGGTGAGCTTTGTTTTAGAAAGCGGCGTTTTTTTACAGAAAGCGGCGTCTAACTTAAGTTTTCACATCCGTTGCCCTATTTATACCGCCGTATTCTAAATCATTTTCAACTTTATTGTTTTGACAATATATTTATGTAAACATGTAAGCGAATTTCACGTTACAACGGTGCAATTTTTAATAAATAAAAATTTGAGTTGAGAAAGACGATATTATTTATACTATTTCATTTGGTGCAACTAAAAACTTTCGCACAAGATTTTCCTGCATTAAAATTCTCGCATATCACTACTGTCGAAGGTTTATCCAACAATAAAATCACCAGCATTGCACAGGATAAAAAAGGTTTTATATGGGTAGGAACTGAAGACGGACTTAACAGGCTGGATGGTTACCGGGTAAAAAAATTTTATCACCAGCCCGGCGACACAACGTCATTGGTAAATAATCAAATAAAAAATATTCGGGACGACGGTACACACAACCTATGGATGTCTACAGTAGGAGGGATCAGTTATTTCAATTCATCAAAATATACATTTACAAATTTTATTTATAGGCAGGGCGACGCGCCGATTTTCCATACAGCTTATTCGACAGCCATTTATATCGACAGCCTTACACATGAAGCATGGATAAGCGCTAACAAGTCATTGTATAAATTTGATCGGCAGTTAAAATACCAGGAAGTGGCGGCTAACACAAGAATGCTTCCGGAGAAATACAAAAAAATAAAAGATGAACTCCAATACGAATGGATGTATGCCGACAAGCAACACAGGTTGTGGTCTTCATTTGGCTCGCTGCTTCTAAATTTGGATACAGCAACTAAAACGATTGTCAGGGTTCTCCCAACTCCATTTGTTGAATCTATTTATTCTTTTGTAGAAGACAAGTACAATAATTTTTGGGTGGCCAGTTTTGGATCTGGATTATACAAGCTTAACCTTTTGACAAAGGCTTTCGAAAAAATTCCCCTTGATGGCAACCCTTATTTTGTTCATGCCCTTTGCGAGTGGATTGATAAAAATAATAATTACTGGATAGTGGCGGGGACTGAAGCAGGTTTAATACTGCTTGATCCTGTAAGCGGAGTAAGCAAAACGTACATACATGATCCTTTCGATAATTATTCCATAAGCGCTACCGAGCCGCATGTGTTGTTTGTCGACAGGCAGGGCATTTTATGGGCAGGAACCGACAACGGAATAAATTATATCGAACCTTCCAAACAATTATTTGAATCGTGGGATATTGAACCAAAAGAAGAAAAAATAAAAGGAATATCGCCAAGCTATTCGTACTCCTTTTGTGAAACGGATGATCTTGTTTACACCAGCACATGGCAAAGGCAGGGAATTTTTTTCCATTCGCCAAATGGCGGCCCGCCAGGATTATTTCCGTTTTTTAATCTTTCTTCTTCGCAGAAAATTAATAATCTGTCAAACTATATTTATGCCATTGTAAAACAAAAAGACGGTCGTTTTTGGTTTACTACAGATGCTGGCTTGGTTTATTATAACGCTGCAACGCGCCATCCTGTTTTATATAAGCCCGCCGATGCAGAAGATTATATCGGTTTACGCACTGTCGTCGCATTAAATGACAGTTCATGGTGGATACGCACTAGAAATAATAGCGCCAATGGAATTTATGTTTTTAACCCGATAAAAAAACAATTCATTCGGCATTATACATCGCAGACGGACAACTGTTCGCTGTGCCTTCCGCCACGCCTCAGGGATATAATCATAACAAAAGATAAAAATATTTATGTGGCGCCCAGTGAAAACTATTTGTATGTGCTGGATAAAGTGCAAGATAAATTCGTGCCACTATTCAATACGCCGGAACAACTCAAACAATTTCCAAGCAAAGATTTTGACTGCCTTGCTGAAGACGATCAAGGTAATTTATGGGTAGGAACCAAGAATGGACTTTTTGAAATAGACCCCAGGCAAAAAAAAATAATCAGTGATTATTCAACAAACAAAAAAATGTCAGGCGTTTCAATCCTGGCACTCTGTTTTGATGAAAACCAAAATCTGTGGATGAATACGGAAAGAGGTTTATACTGTATTGTTCACACATCAGGCGATATTTTAAATTTTAGTAAATCAGATGGCCTGCCATCAGATCTATTGCAAGGCTTTCTCGTCAAAGGCCGCAATGGTTTTATGTATAGTGGCGCATTGGGTTATGTTGTGAAATTCAAACCGGAGGAACTGCTGCACCAACACGCAGATGGCAGCGTCGGCATTTCCGAAATCAATGTGATGGATAGAAATCGTGAAACGAATACTGCGAAAGCACTCACTGTTGATCCGGATGAAAATTTATTTTCTGTTGACTTCAGCGTATTAAACTATGACAATGGATCCATCAACAGGTATTATTATATGCTTGAGCCGAGGATGAATGAATTAAAGGAAAATGAAAATGGCCATCTTGTTTTTAATAACCTGCCACCTGGCAATTATACATTGCATTTGAAAGGAGGAGATAAATACGGCGGCATTTTTAAAGATGAATCAGCGCTTAGCATAAGAGTCGTGCCGCACTGGTGGCAAACATTATTATCGAAAATAATTTTTCTTGTGATAATAGCAGCGCTTATTATATTTTTTGTAAGAAGAAGAATATATAACATACGGCACGAGGCAGAATGGAAACAGAAAATAGCCGAAACAGAAATGATGGCATTGCGAACGCAGATGAATCCTCATTTTATTTTTAACTGCATGAACATTATCGATGGCTTAATTACAAGTAATAGAAAAGAAGATGCCAAAGATTTTCTTCAAAAATTTTCAAGACTTATTCGGTTGGTGCTGGAGAATTCACAGCGTTCACAAGTGTTGCTGGAGCAGGACTTACTTGCTTTGAAACTCTATATCGGTTTGGAGGCAGTTCGCTTTAATCATCAGTTTACCTATGAGTTTAATGTTGATAAAGAATTGTTGGATGAGAATTATAAAATTCCGCCACTGTTGTTACAGCCTTATGTTGAAAATGCTATCATTCATGGATTGCACAATAAGGAAAATGGAAAGGCGCATTTAAGTATTACGATTAAAGAAGACGACAATAAAATTGTTGCTATCATTGAAGACAATGGAATCGGCAGAAAAAAGTCAGCATTGCTGAATGCAGAAAATAAAAAATCGGGACAACATCTTGGAATGAACCTGACTGCTAAAAGAATTGAGATGATCAGCCAGATACATAAGAGTAAGGCATCCGTTTCGATAACTGATATGAGCGATGATGAAGATACAGGCACACGCGTAATCATAACTTTACCCGGCGATTTATAGTCCGTGTAAAACTGAATTTATTTTATGATACAAACAATTATTATAGATGATGAAAACATTTCGCTGTTGGCGCTCAGGGAAAAAATTAAAATGCACTGTAAGGAATTGAATGTCGTAAAACTTTTTACCAGGCCGGAAGAAGCGCTGGATGAAATTTACGAGTTGAAACCCGAGGTAGTTTTTCTTGATATAGAGATGCCGCGAATAAATGGATTTACATTTTTGCAAAAGTGTAACCCGTTGGATTTTGAAGTAATATTTACAACGGCATATAGCGAATATGCCATCGATGCATTGCGAATCAGCGCCCTGGATTTTTTGTTGAAACCGATCAGCACAGACGAGCTGATTGCGGCTACCAATCGTTTGCAGGAAAAATTAAAAAACCGGAAAAATTACCAGGGTCTGCTGGAAGAGCAGTTGCATCTATTTATGCAATATCAGCAGCCACATGCTCAAATAGGAAAAATTGCATTGCCGGTGCTTACGGGTCTTGAATTCATCAATGCGATTGATATTATTAAAGTGCAAGGGGAAAATATGTATTCAATATTTTATCTCTCGGATGGGAAAAAGATAACAGCCTCGCTTACATTAAAACAAGTAGATGCCATGCTCCACAAGTTTGGTTTTTTCAGAGTGCATAAATCTTTTATCATTAACCTGAAATACATCACACGCTATATAAAAGGAGAAGGTGGCACGGTGATTTTATCAGACGGATCTGAAGTAGAAGTATCGCGACGAAATAAAACTGAATTTTTAAAGAAGTTTGCGAATTGATTTGAATGATGGTTACGTGCACTAGGACTGGTGCGAATGTCTTGAGGGCAGAAATTATAATCTTCAATTCCTCTGTCCTCGGGGACAGAGAATACCTGACTTTGGGTTGAAGCGTCTACAGCTTAACCTAGTGTCTACTATGGGACTTGAACGCTTTTAGTATGGGGTATGTATGGGATATCTAAGGGGCATCCTTGGATAAGAAACGTTCGACAATGCGGGTGGTGTGAGCTTGCCCTCGTTGCTGTTTTAATTTAAACCAATTTGCGGAGCTAGTGACAACAGCAACAACGGCCATGGCAATAATGCGAGCAAAAGTTCGTAAACAATCTATAACATTATTGGATCAACAAAGTCTGGCTAAATGAATCCACGCTGTCGGTCCAGGAAATTTTATAAATGCCATGCGGTACGTTCGCGATGTCCAACCTGGTTTGCGCAGTGTTCGGACCCACCTGAACAGTTTGAATAATCCTGCCCGTTAGATCAATCAGTTTAATTTGTGAATTGGTATTTACAGAAGGATGTTCCACAACCACGAATCCATTTGCCGGATTTGGATAAACTCTTATTTGACCTGTCGCTTCCGGCAGTCGTACCGAAATAATGTTGCTGTACATATAAGCGCCGGACTGGTTTATGATCTTTAACCTGTAATAATTGGTGCTATACAAAGGCAGCGAATCCGTAAAGAAATAATTATTGATACCGGAGTCATTCTTTGCCTGGAAAGTTCCGATAGCGGAAAATAATGTACTATCCCCGCTGCGTTCAATTTCGTATGATGAGATGTTCTGTTCATTTCGTGTCTGCCATTGTAGTTCCGCCAGAAGTCCATTTAACAAAACATTGAATTGGATCAGCGCAAATCGATGGAACGCAGGCTGACCAGCAAATACAAATACTGCACCGGTCGCTGTGCCATAACCGTTAGTTACAGTAACCGGTCCGGTCGCACCAGGACCTACGATGGCCTGAATTGTTGTGTCAGTAGTTACTATAAATGAGGAAGCCTGCGTCCCGCCAAAAGTCACTGAATTTGCATCAATAAAATTCTTGCCCGTGATTATGACGTTTGTCCCTATATCACCTGATGATGGCTCAAAATGATAAATTAGCGGTACAGGTTGCGCTGCAGGAATGAACGTAAATCCTCCGACTGTGTCTGCTCCGTTTGGCGAAGTTACAATGAGGCTTCCGGTCGCTCCGGCGCCAACGATTGCAGAAACAGTACTATCATTGATCACAGAAAAAGATGTTGCGGTAGTTCCGCCAAAACTAACAGAGGTTATACCACCGAAATGCGAACCTTTAATAATAATTGTTGTGCCTGCATTTCCTGACGTCGGTGAAAAAGAATTTACCGATGGTGGCGGCAGAAGAAAAACAAAACCGCTCAAGACAGATGTTCCATTCGGCGTCGTCACCGATACCGTCCCGGATGAACCAGAACCTACCGTTGCCAATATTACAGTGTCTGAAATTTGATTAAAAGTTGTTGCAGGTGTGCCACCAAAACTCACAGCTGTAGTATTTGCAAATCCTTTACCTGTAATAGTAACTAACGTGCCCGTGATACCTGATTTTGGCGTAAAATTATTTATGGTGGGCGCAGCTTGAACTCCCAAAGATGTTACGTCGATCGTGTCACTGAACAGTGTTAGTTTAGTCGCTATAGAATTGGTAACGGTTACAGAATATTTTCCGAGGCTATGAATCGTCAGCGTTGTGTCTCCAACAATGCCGGTGTCTAACACATTATTTCTGTACCATCTTAATGTGTCATGACTTAAAGTTCCGCCCGGTGAAACATAGAGATGATTATTTTGTTGCGTTATATGTATCGTTCCCTGAGGTGCATATTCCGAGTGCGTATATTGCTGTGCGATAGTTTCCATGCCGGCAAAAGTCAATCGGTTGTTTTTCACTTTGAAGGTGCCCTGCGCCAGTGTATCATGATTATAAAACGTAGAAGGAATAGGGCCGGTTAATTGATTTTCTGATACGTCAAAATATCCCATTCCATATTGAATACCCAACTCGGGAGGAATATAACCACTTAATCGGTTTGCAGAAAGATCCAGATAGAAAAGATACAATCCCGTGATCGTAGCAGGAATTGAGCCTGACAACTGATTGTGAGACAAATTCAGTTTATTTAATGAACGCAAACTACCGAAGGCAGAGGGGATCGTACCCACCAGGTTATTCGAATCGAGTTCAAGCATGTTTAGCCGCGATATATTTCCAATAGAAGATGGAATTATTCCACTAAGATTGTTGCCAGCTAAAGCAATAGACGTAACATAAAATGTACAGGTGGTAGTGCAGGACGTACGACCCGAAATACCAAACCAGCTACTTAACGGTTGACCAGTCTTCCAATTCGCATGGTTATTCCAATGAGGGCCATCGGTGCTATCATATAATTGAACGAGTGCTAACGAATCCGGAACGTTCGCTATAGCCTGCGCGTGAATATTTTTACCAATGAAAATAAATGCGAGAACGAGTAGAGCTGATCTCATGAAGAATGTTTAGAGTGAAAACGTGCGGTAACGATCAGGTATTTATATGGACACTGGGAGAGTCGAAATTAATTTTCAATTGCTAAAGATAAAGAATTTATTTGGTTGGAAGGATTCTTGACAGACATTTTATTCATGTGATGGCGTTACAGCAGAAATAAATGCTGTTCCTAAAGAAAATCTTTCAGCGCATTTTCTTATTATCTTATCCAACGCACCATCATTGTATAAATCCAGATTGTGGCGAATAGCTACATTTTTCCATTCTATTTTCAATGTTACTTTCATTCGGTCTAATCCTTCTATCCTGAATCTACCTAGAATTGCAAATTGTAATTGCTCATACTGGAAAATGATATACTCACGATTGCTTGTATTTAATCCTGCCATATTTTTCGTTTGAATTGTTTTAAAATAAAAAAGAAGGCTGTTGTTGCCCTCTTTTTATGAATATTATAAACTCGATTAAGTAGAGAATTTTAAAGCCAAATTTTTATTGACGTCTTCATTTTATTTACCAACATTTCCAATCTGGCAATTTGATTCTTAATTGATACTTTCGGTTAAAAAATTAATCAGGACGTAGAAATTTCAAAAGTGCATAAATAAAATGCCAAGTGGTACTTTCTACAAATAATGATATTAGGTTGCCTTTAGTTAATAAAATATCGACGCTATCAATTCCCGCTTTGTCTCTTTTCAGATCGTCATTTTTAGGAAATTCAATTCTTTGAATGTCTTTGTAAGGATAATAGAAAACTTCATCCTCTTTTAAAACGATTAATCTTTCATTTGAAATTAACCATGAATAATTCAAATCTTTATAATAATAGATTACAAGTCGTTCTCCTTGACTTTGTGACACTCGCTTTTGAATTATGTTCTTTTGTTGAGCATCTAATTGAGAGTAAAGAAATGTACTCTTTGCATGGAGTTTTGCGCGTCTAAATTTTGCCTCAATTACAGAAACAGATATCATAAATGAGCTAGAATTTTTTGGTTAAAGTTATTGCATCTTTTTAGTCCCCGAGGAGTCACCGCCATACGCAATTACCGCCTTCATGCTGCTTACGCGGGACTCCTCGGTCGGCAATTAACCATGCTAGTTAGTAAGATTAATGTCATCTAGCCTGATGTAATTTGTTATCTGATATTTTTCTGCTTACTAGGGATATGAAATCTCGCGGGGCAGTATGTTTATTCAGTAGAACTTTCCGTAAGATTCCATAATCACTGACCGAGGAGTCCCGCAATTACACCGTGGGACTTCTAAATACGCATGGCGGTGACTCCTCGGGGACAGAAAATATGCTTCATTAGTTTTACGCTTGCCGTTGTTGGTGTTATCGCTGCTCGGTAAGATGGATTTAACCCAAACACCAACAACGGCGAGCGCACAGGCGCAAACAAAAATCCCCGCAAAATTTGCGGGGATCAATAATCTACAAAAACTGTCAACTGTTATCCGTTAACAGTCATCCAACAAAGTACCGCGTACGGGAATCGAACCCGTGATTCATCCGTGAAAGGGATGCGTCTTAACCCCTTGACCAACGCGGCGTGCTGCTCAGTAGCCTTAACGGTTATTTACCGTGAAAGGAGTGCAAAGATATAAGTGGAGGGAAAATCTGCCAAAACTATTTGTTCCTTTCAGCATGATCATTGTCCCGCTGGGAAAATCACAAAGATTATATCCATATTAACCCGCGAAATAAATGCAGATGTTTCGTAACTTCGCATCCTTAAATTTTAAACCTCAAATTGTTAAACTATGAGCACAGTTAAAGTCGCTATCAATGGTTTTGGCAGAATCGGTAGATTGGTTTATCGCCAGATTTATAAAATGGATGGAATAGATGTAGTGGCGATCAATGATTTAACTAGTCCGAAAGTATTGGCGCATCTTCTTAAATATGACAGTGCACAGGGACGTTTTGAAGAAAGTGTAAAAGCTACGGAAAATTCAATCATCGTTAATAAAGATGAAGTAAAAATATACGCTCAAAAAAATCCTGCAGAAATTCCATGGAAAGATCATGGTGTAGATGTGGTGTTGGAGTGTACTGGTTTTTTCACCGATAAAGAAAAAGCAGAAGCTCATCTTAAAGCCGGAGCAAAGCGCGTCGTAATCTCCGCACCGGCAACCGGCGAAATGAAAACCATCGTTTTCAACGTTAACCACAATATCCTCGACGGCAGCGAAACAGTTATCAGTTGCGCTTCTTGTACAACAAACTGTCTTGCTCCAATGGCAGATACCCTCGATAAAGTTTTCGGTATTGTAATGGGTGTGATGACTACCGTTCATGCATATACGAACGATCAGAATACGCAGGATGCTCCTCATCCAAAAGGTGATCTTCGTCGTGCAAGAGCAGCAGCACAAAATATTGTTCCTAACAGCACAGGTGCAGCGAAAGCGATCGGATTGGTATTGCCTGGTTTGAAAGGCAAACTGGATGGAAGTGCACAACGTGTTCCTACATTAACAGGTTCGCTGACTGAATTGACAACCATTTTAAAGAAAAAAGTTACTGCTGAAGAAATCAATGCGGCGATGAAAGCAGCATCCAATGAAAGTTTCGGTTATACGGAAGATGAAATAGTGAGCAGTGATATTATCGGAATCAGGTATGGTTCTTTATTCGATGCTACTCAAACAAAAGTATTGTCGGTCGGTGATCAGCAACTGGTAAAAACAGTGAGCTGGTATGATAACGAAATGAGTTATGTGAGCCAACTGGTAAGAACCGTTAATTACTTTGCGAGGTTGATCAGCAAATAAAAAAAATAAAATAAATTAATGTCTCGCCTCAGGCGAGACATTTTTGTTTGCATTAACTTTATTTTTCTAAAACGCATGGATATGTCAACATTTTCTGAATATAATTTCGCGGGACAAAAGGCGCTGATCCGCGTGGACTTTAATGTTCCCCTGAATGATAAGATGGAGATCACGGATGATACGCGTATCAGGGCGGCAATTCCTACCATCAAAAAAATATTGAGCGATGGCGGAATGGTGATATTGATGTCGCACCTGGGAAGACCTAAAGATGGGCCCACGGATAAATATTCTTTAAAGCATCTTGTAAAACATATCGGCAAATTGTTAGGCGGAAAAACGCCTGTTCTTTTCGCCAACGATTGTATCGGCGAACAGGCATCCATGACAGCCGGCATGCTAAAACCCGGCGAAGTGTTGTTATTGGAAAATCTCCGGTTTTATAAAGAAGAAGAAAAAGGTGATGAGGCATTCGCGCAAAAATTGGCAAAGCTGGGTGATGTATATGTGAATGATGCTTTCGGAACTGCTCATAGAGCGCACGCATCCACGGCAGTGATCGCGAAATTTTTTCCGAAAGGGAAAAAAATGTTTGGCCTGTTGATGGAAGCAGAAGTAAATAGTGCGGAGAAAATTTTACATAATCCGCAGAAGCCGCTCACCGCAATTATCGGCGGCGCGAAAGTGTCGGATAAAATTTTGATTATCGAAAATCTCCTGGAAAAAGCAACTGATATTATTATTGGTGGAGGAATGGCTTATACTTTTATGAAAGCATCTGGCGGAAAAATCGGCGGCTCATTATGCGAAGAAGATCGTTTGCAAACTGCCACTGATCTTTTGAAAAAAGCAACCGAGAAAGGTGTTTGCATTCACTTGCCTTCCGATTCTGTGATCGCAGATAAATTCGATGCAGCGGCCAACACTTCTACGGCACCAAGTAATAATATTCCTGATAAATGGCTTGGATTGGATATTGGTCCCAATGCGTGTGATCAATTCTCCAATGTGATTCACAAATCAAAAACAATTTTGTGGAATGGTCCGATGGGTGTGTTTGAAATGCAAAAATTTCAACATGGAACAAAAACAGTCGCGACTGCTGTGGCAGAATCGACACAAAAAGGAGCATTTTCATTAGTAGGTGGAGGAGATTCCGTTGCTGCAGTAAATCAATTCGGATTTTCTGATAAGGTTAGTTATGTTTCAACAGGTGGTGGTGCGTTGCTAGAATATTTTGAAGGAAAGGAATTGCCGGGCATTGCAGCAATCAGGAATTCCTAAAATATTAAATGCATCTGATCAGGCAATCTTGATAACGAGTTTGCCATACTGCGCAGCACTGTCCATTTTTCGAAATGCTTTTTCTCCATCGGCAAATGAAAAAACTTCATCTATGATTGGGTGAAGCTGATGATCGTTGACAAAAGAAACCATATCCTGAAAATCTTCAGGGTTTCCCATAGTCGATCCCAATACATTCAGTTGCTTCCAGAATATTCTTCGGATTTCAATATTGGCAGGATTCCCCCTCGTAGCCCCATAGAAAATTATTCGCCCGCCTGGAGATGCAAGATTCAGCAAGTGACCGACATTATCTCCGGCTGCACCGTCGATGATAACATCAAAGCCTCCGGCTTTCTCCTGTAATTTTTCTACCCAATCTTCATCTTTATAATTTACTCCGTCAGTAGCGCCGGCAGCGATGGCTCTGTCAATTTTTTCTTTGCTACCGGATGTCACATATACATCAGCGTTAGTAGCCAGCGCAAATTGCAATGCAAACAATGCTACGCCGCCGCCGATGCCTGTTATCAAAATTTTTTCATTGGAACGTAAGCGTCCTCTAGTGAATAATGCACGGTAGGCCGTTGTACCCGCCAAAGGAATGGCTGCGGCTTCTTCAAATGAAAGTTGTGTTGGTTTTGAGGTAATATTTGTTGCGGGAATTTTTACGTACTCGGCAAAAGTTCCGTCAAGTGGCAATCCAAGTATTTGAAAATTTTTCGGATGCTGGTAAGCGGGATTATCACCCCAATTCAGCGCCGGATTGATAATTACTTCTTTGCCTTTTAGCAGTGGATCAACATTGCTTCCTATTGCCGCAACAACACCGGCTCCATCGGATCCGGGCGTGATTGGATATTTTAATCCGGCATATTGACCTTTTTGTATCCATAGATCACGATGATTTAGTGCTGCAGCATGAATTTTTACAATCACTTCATCATAACCGGGAACAAGATCAGGAACATCTTTTAAAATAAGTGGCTGATTTTTTTCTGGAAGAACCAATGCTTTCATCCCACAAAAATAGTCAGATCAATTGTTGCCCGAAGCAAAAATTTTTACCAACTTATCGTTATTGCCACCGTTACTGGTGCAGAAATAAATGTTGCCTTGAGGAGAAATGCATAAATCTCTAAGCCGGCCATATGTATTTGCATAAAATTCATTAGCCCCGATGATCGCATCGTGCGCATCATTCAACGGAAGCTGGATAAGCCTGCTATCTTTTAACGTGCAAAGCAAAAGAGAATTTTTCCATTGTGGAATGGCGTCGTTATTATAATAATCAAGACCACTTGGCGCGATAGTCGGTGTCCATATCTTAAGAGGTTCTCTCACATTATTGGCGGTACAAAAATCTTTCTCAGGTCCCGGATCACAAAATCCTTTTACATTCGGCCATCCATAATTTCTTCCTTTTTCAATAATATTAATTTCATCATCGGTATCAGGTCCGTGTTCAGAACTGTAGAGGATATTATTTGCAAATACAAGTCCCTGTGGATTTCGATGACCAAAACTCCAAACTGGGTTGCCAGGTAATGGATTGTCTGAAGGAATTGTTCCATCGAGATTCACGCGCAATATTTTTCCATTCAATACACTGGTGTTTTGAGGATCGTTCGTATTGGATGCGTCGCCCGTTGAAATAAATAATTTCATATCGGGCGTAATCACCAGCCGGCATCCATTGTGAATAGTTGCAGCGTTGATATTACTGATGATGGTAATTGGATTGATCAGCGTACCATTATTATATTCATAACGCACCACTTTTCCTTTGTAAGAACCCGATTGCATATAGTCATAAGCGACAAAAACAAATGGATTGGAATTGAAATCAGGGTGCAGTACCATGCCCAGCATACCTCCTTCGTTTTGCGAATTAACTTCGCTTACTGTTAACAGTGGGATAATATTTCCTGAAGAAGGATCAATGCGAGTGATAATTCCTCCGCGTTGCGTCATCCATATAAAATCGTCTGGTCCCCATAAAACTTCCCAAGGAAAATTCAACCCTTGCACAAGCACAGTATCTTTCACGGTTGCAGGTAAATTGTTCGATGATTTGCCGGATTTTTTGCAGCTGGTGAAAAGTGCGAAGAAAAGAAAAATTGCAGGGATGAACTTTTTCATAGATAAGCTGTTTATATTACTTGATCTAAAGGCCAAAAATCATGCCGCCAGCCGCTATATAACGAAAACGCATACTCTATAATATTTATTTGGCGATCTTACAAAAGTCTTAATTTTAACATCTTAACTTTTAAATCTTAAAAATTATGAATACTCGCAATCTGACGTTGATAATTATCCTTGCAGTGATATTGATTTTCGGAGGTTGTGCTTGTAGTGGATATAATGGTTTAGTGAACCAGGATGAAAATGTAAAGAAGGCCTGGAATAATGTTCAAAGTGATTACCAGCAAAGAGCAGACCTTGTGCCTAATCTGGTGAACACAGTAAAAGGTGCTGCAAATTTCGAGCAGACGACACTTACAAATGTTATCGAAGCGCGTGCAAAAGCAACGCAGGTGAAAATAGATGTGAATGATCTTTCTCCAGAAAAAATTGCTCAGTTTCAGGCAGCGCAATCGCAGTTAAGCGGTGCATTAGGAAGACTGTTGGCAGTATCCGAAAATTATCCGACGTTAAAAGCTACCGAAGGATTCCAGCAATTGCAAAAACAATTGGAAGGAATTGAAAACGGCATTCGCAACTCACGTAATAATTTTAACGCGGCGGTGAATGATTATAATGTGAAAGTGAGATCGTTCCCGATGAATACGCTTGCAGGAATTTTTGGTTTCAAAGCGAAACAAGGATTTACTGCTGAGCCTGGTTCAGACAAAGCTCCGGAAGTTAAGTTTTAATCTATGGCAACAAATCAGCGTAGCAGGGTATGGCTAATTTTAGTAAGCATACTTGTTATCTTATCGATTTATATTGGCGTTACCTATAATAAGTTGGTGAAACAGGACGAGAATGTGAAACTGAATTGGGGCAACCTGCAAAACAGTTATCAACGCAGGCTGGATTTGACACCTAACCTGGTAGCTGTTGTAAAAGCTTCATCCGATTATGAAAAGCAAACGCTTGAACAATTGGCTGCGGCAAGAGCAAAGGCGATGCAGGTTACAACAACCGGCACAGCCGATATCAATAGTTATAACGCCCAGGAACAAGCGCAGGGAGAAGTTGCAAACTCGATCAATCGAGTTATTGGAGTGATCGAACGTTATCCTGATTTAAAAACAACAAAGAGTTTTGTGTACCTGCAGAGCCAGTTGGAAGGAACTGAGCGAAGAATAAAAACATCAAGAAACGATTTCAATCTGTCTGTTGCGAATTATAATAAAATGGTGAGAGGTTTTCCATCAAATATTGCGGCTTCTGTTTTTGGATTCAAAGCAAAAGAAGGATTTAAAGCCGATGCGGGATCGGAAAACGCTCCGGAAGTAAAATTTTAAAATACATTTCATTGAGGATTCCATTTCTATCCAAGAAAGATTTTTTTACGCCTGATGAAAAAAACCAGGTAGTAGAAGCAATCCGGCTTGCAGAAAAGCAAACCAGCGGTGAAATACGTGTGTACGTTGAAAGCCGTTGCCGTTTTGTTGATCCGCTTGACAGAGCTGCTGAAATTTTTTGGATGTTGAAAATGGAAGCCACTGAGCAGCGCAATGCAGTATTGGTATATGTTGCAGTTAAAGACAGGCAGCTTGCATTGTTCGGAGACAAAGGCATTCACGAAAAAGTTGGAAATATTTTCTGGAACGAAAAAGTAAATGCAATCCTTCATCATATACATAAAGAAAGCTATGCCGATGCGATTGTGAGAATGGTGGGTGAAATTGGTGAAGCATTGCGGTTTCATTTTCCTTACGATAAAGATGGAGACAAGAATGAATTATCGGATGATATTGTGTATGGCAGATAAAATTTCTATTAACCGGATTTAACGATAGCGTTTTGGTAGTAATGAAAAAATTTTCCTGGATATTATTCTTCACTTTCGCATACACCATATGCTTTGGCCAATCAGTCGATGAAATAATCAGCAAGCGTCCGGCGCAACAGCGGCTGGTGAATGATTATGCGCACGTGATGACGCAGGATCAAATCAATTCACTCGAGGAAAAGCTGGTTGCATATGACGATAGTACTTCCATACAAATTGCTGTAGTCACGTTCACAACCATCGGCGGTAAGTCCATCGACGATGTCGCACTAGAGATATTGAGGAATTGGGGAGTAGGAAATAAAAAAACAAATAACGGAGTTGTTATCGTTGCGTCGATACAGGATCGGAAAATTTTTATTTCTACAGGCGGAGGTATGGAGCAATCTGTTCCTGATATCACTACAAAAGAAATTATTGAAGAAGAGATCGTACCAAATTTCAGAGAGACAAATTATTATCGTGGATTAGATCTCGCAACAGATGCAATTATAAAAGCGGCGGCGGGACAATACCAGGCGCCGGCAGGATATCGTGATCGTCATCGCGGTGGTGGCGGCGGTAATATTTTAGGCGTCATCATTTTCATTATTATTATCATCGTTCTCATAGCAGGAAGAGGTGGAGGAGGAAGAGGAGGAATGATGAATAGAACCGGATTTTTCCCTTGGATGATTGCGTCCATGCTAAGCGATCGTGGAGGTGGAGGATGGTCGGGTGGCGGCGGTGGTGGCTGGTCGGGGGGCGGCGGTGGCGGCGGATTTGGTGGCTTCGGCGGAGGTAGCGGAGGAGGAGGTGGAGCTGGTGGAAGCTGGTAGAGCGAACGAAGGTGAAAATGTCTGAACCGGGATTTTAAACAATTATTCTGATTTCAAGATTTTATCAAATATGTGTTGAATCAGGATAATCGTTTAAAATCCCGGTTCAGATATTTTCACATTCGTTTTTAAAATCCCTTTTTCGCATCAGTCAACTTCGATGTTATATAATCTGACTGATCTTTCAAACCCGCTGCTTTTTTTCTTTCGGCGATAGGTTTTAGAATATTATCATTAATAAGAACTGCAAATTCTTCCCTTTGTGATTTTGGAACTGTGTTGCGGACTTTTACAATTGCGTCAATTCCTTTTTTCACCTGTTCGGTATTTTGAATTTTTAATAACATCGCTGCGAAGTAAGGCAGGTTATCCATTTTCTTTTGTGATAATGGCATTTTATCATATTCCGTGGCGATCAAATCAAATTGACTCTGATCGCCGGCTTTGATAAAAGCGTCGATAACTGCAGACAAAAGATCGCCCTTCATCGGTTGTTTACTGACTTTCAGCGCCAGTGAATAACTCTCATTTTCGTCGATATTGCTAAGGGCTTCCAATGCGTTTCCTGCAACAGAATAAGAAGAATCGCTGACTGCCTGGATAAAAAAATCTTTATACGCTGCATTTTTGTAAGTGCCGAGTAATTCTATTGCTTCTGCTCTTACTAATTTATAAGGATCATTTTTTGCAAGATCAAATATGATCGGTTCAAAAATTTCTTTTACATTTTTCTTTTCAAGATCAAGAGCGCTCAATGCATATTGTCTCAGTTCATGATATCGATCTTTTACCGCTACTTTTAGTAGATCGATCGCTTTCGGATCATCCTGTTTTGCAGCGCAAAAGTCGATTGCTTCTTTTCGGTCAAGATATAATCCTGCATATTTATATTGATGTATAAAATTATCAAGCGTTTTATTATCTGTCTTTTCGCATAGTAGAATTTTGTCGCCATCTACATTCACCAGGTCTGGTTTTGTAGTGTATGAGAATGTAAAAGTATCTGTCGCATTATTCACCCAAACCTTATGACGTACTTTATTGGCGCCATTGTATACATCGATTGCTAAAGGAAGCCTGAATGCTTTATTTGCAGTTTCTGATGAGTCTCCCTGGCTTTGGTGAATGATTACATTTACTTTTTTTGCTGCGTCATCGTAAACGTAGTTAATGTTCAATATCGGGTGTCCGGCACCGTAATACCATTGGTTCCAATACCAGTTGAGATCTTGTCCCGTTATTTCTTCGAATGCCAATCTTAGTTGTTGCGCTTCGGCGGATTTAAATTTATTGGTGGTCAGGTACAAATTCAGAGATTTAAAAAATGCGCTGTCTCCCACATAGTTTCTTAGCATATTGAGAATGCGCCCACCTTTTGAATATGAAACCATATCAAACATGTCTTCCCTGTCTGCGTAATGAAAGCGAACAAGATTTTTTGAAGGATTGCTTTCATCGCGTAAATATTTTTCGATGCCTTTAAAATTAGCTGCATCGCCTGCGTCTTTTCCATGTTTGTATTCATTCCAAAGAGTTTCGCTAAAATCAGCGAAAGACTCATTGACAGTTAAATTGCTCCAGCTCTCTGTGGTAACAAGATCACCAAACCATTGATGAAAAAGTTCGTGAGCAACATATTCTTCGTAGGCATTGCCATCAGTCAGTTGGCGTGCATCCTGCTGCAAAATATCTGAATGAAGTGTGGCTGTTGTATTTTCCATGGCACCGCTTACATAATCACGCGCTGTCATTTGCGAGTATTTTACCCAGGGAAATTCAACACCAAGAATGCGCGAATAAAAACCCATCATCTCTGGAGTGAGTCCAAAAATTTTGCGGGCTACTGACGCATATTCTTTTTCTACATAATAATTAACTTCTTTGCCTTTGTAAAAATCTTTTATCACAGCATAATCTCCAATACCCATAAAAAACAAGTATGGCGCATTGGGGAGATCCATTTTCCAGGTATCGGTGCGTGTGCCATCCGTATTATTTTTTTGTGAGATCAGTTTGCCATTGGATAGTGAAACATATTTTGCAGGAACAGTCATGATAAATTCCTGCGTACATTTTTGATTCGGCTGGTCGATGGTCGGGCACCACACGGAAGTAGACTGTGTTTCGCCCTGCGTCCATACCTGGATGGGTTTGTCTTTTTCTTCGCCATGTGGATTGATAAAATATAATCCTTTGTCATCGGTAATCGCTTTGCTTCCACCGTGTTTCAATTCATTTGGCTTCGAGGTATAATCGATAAAAACAGTGTAGTTCTCGTTGTTTTTATATTGTTTGTCGAGATGAATTTTCAATACCAGTCCATCATAATCATATTTGAGAGGCGACTTTGAATTTCCTTTTATCAAATCGACTTTGTGAATATCCATGCCCTTTGCATCCAGTGAAAGAGAATCGGTGGAATAGAAATGAGGTTTTAAAGTGATCCAGGCTTTACCATACAAATACGACTTATCGTAATCAAACTTTACATCAATTTTAGTATGAACAAGGTCATTTATTTTAGTAGCGGTTGCCTGGTAAACACTTTTCCAGGAATCATTTTTTGGTTCTTCATCTTGTGCGGATAGTGTGAAAGATGCCAAAAGTATAAATAACAAAATCTGTACAGTTTTCATAATTTACTATTGTGTATTATGGGTGCTAAAGTTAGAGTTTGATTATTGCAAGAAATATAAAATTGTTATAAAAGGTGAATGATAAAGGCTATAAGGTTAAAGATTCAAACCGGGAATCACAATAAAAAAACGCGAATATATATTGTCTGCCATGCAATATTTAAATTCAAATCAATGTTTTAGAAACCTGAACAAGGTTTCGTATTTTGGATTATGTGCCTTGTTCTGTAGGTTTGTTAAAAGATAAGCAAACAGTAAAAATGTCAAAAAATTGGCTTGCAATAATTTTCTTTTTTATCGTTAGTAAATCTTATTCTCAGCAACAGAGTTACCTGGTATTAATAGATGCAGATAACGATCAAGTCTTCCGAGTTCGTATAGGAGATACCACTTATAATTCTTCCGAACTAGGTCATTTAAGCATACCATATTTAAAAGATAGCACGTATAATCTGGCTTTTGGTTTCCCCCAAAAAAAAATTCGCGAACAAGTATTTTCAGTGAAAATAAACAAGAAAGACCAAGGCTTTCAATTAAAGAATTTGGGAGAAAAAGGATGGGCTTTATATAATTGGCAGACGCGTGAATTGAAAATGCCGCTGACAGACTCGGCCTTCGATCAGGGAATCGCAGAAAGAGGCATAAAAAGAGATGATGCTTTTTCCAGGCTGATGGCGGCAGTTGTCAACGACACATCCGTTATGTACAATGCATTTATTCCGCGTAGAATAGTAAACGATTCTACTAAAAATGAGATAACGAATCAGAATTCGAAAAATGACTCCTCGTCCTTGGCAGCAGAAAAAAATAAACAGGATAAGGCGGCGCCGATTGTTGAAATTCCTGCAAGCCAGGTTGAAGATCAGAAATTAAAAGTCGGCATAAAATATCCGTTTATAAAAAAATTGAGTGAAAGATCAACTCCTACTGCAAAGCGAATCACATACGTAGATGCGGTTCAACAAGGAATAGCAGATACAATCACTCTATTTATTCCGTTGGAGACCCAGGGTACAACATTGGCTGATTCAGTGAAAAAAATAACACCCGCTAAGAACAAAAAGAAAAATCAAAAAAACGCAAGCAAAGCAGACTCGACTTTGTTGACCAGGAGGAGCCTCAATGTCGACTGTAAAAATCTTGCAACAGATCACGATGTAGACACGTTGCGTGCAAGCATGCTCAATGCAAATACCATCGAGGCGAAAATTGCTGAATCGGATAAATATTTTAAGACAAAATGTTTTTCTGCCAGCCAGGTCAAAAGCCTTGGAGAATTATTTGCAAGTGATAAAAGCAAGTATAAATTTTTCGAAACGGCCTATCCCTATATATCTGACAAAATCAACGTGAGTCAGCTGGCAACGCTTTTAAGCGATAGTATATACATCAATCGTTTCAAAAAAGAAATGGTTGTTAACTGATAACAGAATGGGCGCCTCTGTTGGTGCATTTACCCGCGCCTCTTACAAAAATCCTTAAATCCGCAATCGCTGTTTGCTATTATTTTTGCATCTGCCAATCATATTTCTTTATGCCAAGATATTTTCTCGAGGTTGCATACAAGGGTACCGGTTTTAGCGGATTTCAAATTCAGGAAAATGCCAATTCTGTTCAGGCTGAAATTGAGAAGGCTTTCGCAGTTTATTTCCGGGAAACATTTCAAATGACTGGTTCTTCGAGGACAGATACAGGTGTACATGCATTACAGAATTTTTTTCATTTCGATTTTGATGGACAAATTGCGCAGGCTTCGCTATATAATATCAATTCCATTTTACCCGACGATATTGTGGTAAGGAATTTTTATATAGTAGAACCCGGAAATCATTCGCGTTTTGATGCAGAAAGTAGGGAATATCACTATTACATTCATCAGCGAAAAGATCCTTTTCTGCGCGACCGGGCATACTATTATCCATATAAATTGGATATGGAAAAGTTGCAAGCAGCTGCTAATATTTTGAGTTCCTATACTGACTTCACAAGTTTTTCTAAACGTAATACACAGACGAAAACTTTTCTCTGTTCGATTATCAAAAGTGAGTGGATAGAAAAAGAAGATTGTTACGTCTACCAGGTAAAAGCAAACCGTTTTTTACGAGGAATGGTGAGAGGGTTAACAGGAACGATGTTGCAAGTAGGGCGAAATAGAATCAGCGTTGACGATTTTAAAGCAATCATTCAGAGCAAAGATTGTACGCGCGCGGATTTTTCTGTGCCTGCGCATGGGCTTTTTCTTACAAATGTTAATTATCCGGAGGGCATGTTGAAAAGTATTTCTGAATTTTAATTTTGAAAATTGAGTTTTCATGCCATGCCGCCACGGGCTTGCATTTCACTTAATCAAGAGAGTAATTTATCACAGTTACAAACAGCCCAGGATCGTTTTTTTCAAATATTTATTTTGAGTTTGATTGTTAAGAATCCTGAAAAAAATTTGGAGAGAATTGATGTCGTCTTATATTTGCGCCCGCTAAAGAAAGTTCTTTGTTTGAGAATGGATATTTGAAGATGATATTGTGAGGTTGTTGTGAATAAAAACGAATTAAAAAGTTTGATAAACAATAATATCATCGTATCTTTGCCGTCCGCCTGAAAAAAACAGTTCTTAGTTATCAGGTTGTTGGTAAAATAATTCGAATAGTTTCAGAAAAAAATTTGTTGGATAAATTTAGGCCCTTACCTTTGCACTCCCAAAATAATTGGGGCGGCAGAAAAAGGCCGGAAGTTCTTTGAAAGTTTGGAAGCAATAGCATCATATCTCGCTATAGAAGCGGGATAGGAAGTAAGGTTATGTTAGCGAAAATAATATCGATAAAGACGTTAATTTCCAAAAGAGATTAAAGTCAGTATCAAAACTCATTTACAA
>JAFDYD010000008.1:0-37275 GCA_018267615.1 Bacteroidota bacterium
GATTGTTGATTATTGAATATTTCTCGTATGAGCTCTCTCTTACTGTTCCAACTTGCCTCTCGGTTCACTGTCTGCTTTGAAGGTGTATCTTTTTTGAGTGATGTAGCTAAACGTAACAACAATGGCTGTTGTGATAATTTTTGCGATGGTTGGATAGATATGAAATCTTTCTACAAACATTTTTATAAACACATAATTTAACACGATGCATACAACCACCAGCATAAAATAGCGGAACAATTGCACTCGCCTGTGCAACACGGAATCTGTAAATACAACATGCCGCATCAATAAAAATCCCGTTGGAAAGCTAACGAGGAACGAAATAATAAACGCTGCAATATGCGGCTTGAATGCCATAAAGCCTAGATCGAGAACCTGCTTATTCAGAATATAATTATAGCTGATAAAAAAAACGAAGATATCGAGTAAGGTATTCGTGCCGCCACATGCTGCATACCTAAACGTTTGAATAGGCATGATTTTTCTGAAGGGCGGATAGAAAAAATCAATAAATGCGATTATCTGCTTTTTTGGCATAAACGGCTCTCTGGGGCCGTCGCGAAGGTACAATAAAGAGCGTTTATTTAAAACCATTTTGCAAGAAACTTAGATAGTCGATCGAGCTGATCTTTGCGACTTTGCGTCTTTGCGAGAAAAAATTATCACGCAAAGGCGCAAAATCGCAAAGTTTAGCAAAGATCAATCCTAATTCATACATACTTTTGCATCCAATTAACAAAAATGGATATCGTAAGCAGGATAAGGAAAATCGTTCAGGAAGCAATCGCCGAAAAATACCAGTTAAAAATTGAAGAGGACCTCATTCTTATCAATGAAACCAAGCAGGAATTTGAGGGAAATTACACGGTTGTGCTTTTTTCTTTTGTAAAAAATTTAAAGAAATCACCCGAGTCGCTGGGCAACGAACTCGGTGAATTGCTTATTACAAAGTACCCGGAATTCTTTTCTTCGTTCAACGTCATCAAAGGTTTTTTGAATCTAACCATCACGGATAGGGTCTGGATCGATTTTCTTACTGAAAATCATAATGCCGGAAATTTTGGGAGAAAGGAAAAGAATGGTAAAAAAATAATGGTTGAATATTCATCTCCCAATACAAATAAACCGCTGCATCTCGGACACCTTCGGAATAATTTTTTGGGATGGAGTGTGGCCGAAATCTACAAAGCAAACGGTTATGATATTGTAAAAACTTGTATCGCCAACGATCGCGGAATTCATATTTGTAAAAGCATGATCGCATGGAAACTTTTTGCGAATGGAGCTACGCCAGAATCGACAGGTATCAAAGGCGATCATTTTGTTGGTGATTATTATGTTTTATTTGGGGAAGAATATAAAAAACAAATACAACAGCTTGTTGCAAGTGGATTGACTGAAGAAGACGCGGAAAAAAAAGCGCCGCTCATGGTCGACGCGCAGCAAATGCTTGTCGATTGGGAAGCAGGCAAACCTGATGTGATCGAACTTTGGACGAAAATGAATAATTGGGTGTACGCGGGTTTTGACGAAACGTATAAAAGAATCGGAACTGATTTCGATAAGATATACTATGAAAGTAAAACCTACCTGCTGGGAAAAAATCTGGTGGAGATGGGTCTGAAAAAAAATGTTTTTTTTAAAAAGGACGACGGAAGCATTTGGATCGACCTGACCAATGATGGACTGGATCAAAAGATTGTGCAACGCAGTGACGGAACTGCTGTTTACATCACGCAGGATATCGGCCTTGCTGTACTGAAATACGAAGAATACAAACCCGATCTCAGTTTGTATGTTGTGGCCGACGAACAGAACTACCATTTCAAAGTATTGAAATTAATTTGCCAGAAATTAAATATTCCTTCAGCAAATGGAATTTATCATTTGAGTTATGGATTGGTTGAATTGCCAACAGGCAGAATGAAAACGCGCGAAGGCACTGTAGTGGATGCAGACGATCTCGTGGATGAAATGGTTCATATCGCGGAACAACACACTACTGAATTGGGAAAGGTGCAGGATTTCACGGCTGAGGAATTAAAAGATTTATATAATACTATCGGACTCGGAGCGTTGAAATTTTATTTGCTGCGGGTTGACCCGAAAAAGAAAATGGTTTTTAATCCGGAGGAGTCTATCGACTTCCATGGATTTACCGGACCTTTTGTTCAATATACTTATGCCAGGATAAAATCTATTTTAAGAAAAGAAGAAACTACCGGCGAGGAACATGCGAAAATTGATAACCCGAGTGAGTTGCTGGCGCTGGAAAAAGCTGTCATCTTAAATCTTGAAAGATATCCTGCGATTATCGACCAGGCTTGTAAAGAAATGAATCCGTCGGTGATTGCCATCTATGCTTTTAATCTCGCCAAAATATTCAATTCTTTTTATACAGAGCACTCGGTTAGCAAAGCTGAGACCAGCGAGAAAAAACAATTGCGGCTAAAACTCTGCAGACTTACCGCCACTGTACTGAAATCATCGATGGCATTGTTGGGAAGCAGAGTGCCGGAGAGGATGTAGCGTGTTGAAAGGTTGATTGGTTGAGTAGTTGATTTGTTGATTGGTCGATAAGTCGATAGATCCACTATGGCAGATTGATCAGCTTTCATTTTAGTTTATTTAAATAAAGTTTGGTTGACTTATCGACTAATCGACTTATCGACAAATCAACTACTCAACCAATCAACCTCTCAACCTCTCAACTACATATCCCCTCTCCTCTCCTGCCTCAAGTTTTTTAGTGATGGATCCATTTCGATGGCCTTGTCGCAGAGCTGCTGGCCTTTTTTATCGTCACCTTTTTTCTGGTAACTCATTCCTATCATATAGAGTGCGCGGGCATTTTGTTTGTCGTAAGATAGAATTCTGTCCCAATAGTCAATCGCCTGGTCATATTTTTTCATTTTATAATAAACATGCGCGATGCTATATAACAGATCAAGATCTGCAGGTTTTTTTTCCAACACTTTCAACATTATTTCCAATCCTTTGTCGGCTTGACCGGCTGCGATATATGAATCGGATAAATTTTCGTAAAAGTCATTGTCTTTTTTATATCCCTTCAATGCCGCTAATTCGTAATATTTTATTGCGTTCTTGTCGTCATATACTGTGGCCATCGTCAATGCGCATTCGTAAATCCATTGCACTTTGGAAGAATCCAACGAAATCGCTTTTTGGAAATAAGGAATTGCGGTTTTATAATTATTCATATCAACATAAGACCGCGCAATGAGATAAGGAATCTCTGCGTTTGTTGAATCTTCTTTTAAAGCCGGTTGAAAATATTTAAATGCCTGTCCATAATCTTCCTGTTCATAATAACATTTCCCAATAATATAATTCCAATTCTTTCCGGTATGTAAATCGCGCGCCCTGATTGCATATTGAGCTGCTTCGGGCCACTGACGCGTCCAGTAATAAATGGTAGCAAGACTTTGTACTGCGGTAGTATCATCTTTTTTAACCGCGTTCACTTTTAAAAAAGCTTGTTTTGCATTTTCGTATTTTCTCAACTCAAGAGCAGTCAGTCCCAATTCGCGTTGTGCGTCGATATTATCAGATTTATATTGAACGGATTTTTGAAAATCATTAAATGCAACCATGTATAGTCGCTTTCCTTTTTCTTCAATTCCTTTTTGATAGAAAAATGAGGAGCTGTCTGTAGACTGACTAAAAACAAACTGTGCATTGACAGAAACACAGCAAATCAGGAGGAGGTTTTTCATCTCGATTAAAATTGAACATGCGAAATAAAGCACCAGTCATAGTTTAGCACTGAAGACTCTTTGCATTTGCCCATAACTCATACCATACACCTTATACCTTATACCTCATCCCCATTATATCTTTACTTCAACACTACAGCTCCCAACGGAGGAAGATGGACATTTATTTCGTAGGTCATTTCATTTTTATCGACCAGCCTTGTTTGCACGTTGGGATTGAATACATCGCCAGTGCCCCAATATTTCTTAGAATCGCTATTGAAGATTTCTTTCCAGGCCGGTTTACCGGAAGTATATATCTTCCAATCTCTCCTCACTTCCGGTGTCATATTGAGGATAATGAGTAAATCATCTTCTGGTTTTTTGCCTTTTCGTTTGTAAACGATTACAGATTCTGCGCGATGATTGAGATCGATCCATTCAAATCCATAAATATTAAATTGATTCTCGTATAGCGCCGGTTCACTTCGTAACAATAAATTAAGATCGCGCACACAATCTTTCATAAGCCGGTGTGAATCGTATTGCATCAGATCCCATTGAAGTTCACTCTTATAATTCCACTCGTTGGTTGCGCCGAATTCATCACCCATAAATAATAATTTTCCTCCCGGGTGAGTGAACATATAAGAATACATCAGGCGAAGGTTAGCAAATTTCTGCCAGTCGTCACCAGGCATTTTATATAACATCGGTGATTTTCCATGAACGATTTCATCATGACTGAGCGGCAACATAAAATTCTCGTCATAATAATACATCATGCTAAAGCAAAATTTATCCTGGTGATATTGACGATGAACAGGATCAAGTTTAAAATAGTCCAGCGTATCATGCATCCATCCCATCATCCATTTCATACCGAATCCAAGTCCGCCTGCATAAGTAGGTTTACTGATCCCCGGCCAGTCGGTCGCTTCTTCAGCGATTGTTTGAACATCGGGGAAATCGCGGAAAATAGTTTCGTTCAGGTCTTTTATAAAAGCAATTGCTTCGAGGTTGCCGTCGCCGCCGTGTTCATTGGGTTCCCATTGTCCATGCGTACGCGAATAATTTAATTTCAACATCGAACTCACTGCATCAACACGCACGCCATCAGTATGAAAACGATCGAGCCAGAACCGCGCGCTGCTTATTAAAAAAGATTTTATTTCTCCTCTTTTGTAGTTGAATATATAACTGTTCCAGTCGGGATGAAATCCTTTTCGCATATCCGCATACTCATAGGTGTTAGCTCCGTCGAACATGTACAATCCATGTGCGTCATACGGAAAATGCGAAGGAACCCAATCGAGTATCACTCCGATGCCAGCCTGGTGAAATGTGTCAACCAATGACATGAAACCTTGCGGATCTCCGAAACGTGAAGTAGGTGCAAAATATCCCGTGCCCTGGTATCCCCAGCTTCCATCAAACGGGTGTTCCATCACAGGCATCAGTTCAACATGTGTAAATCCCATTTCTTTTACATAAGGAACGAGGCGGTCGCGTATTTGGTCATATGTGTTATAAGCCTCTTCATTATTCTTATCGGGCCGCATCCAACTTGCGAGATGCACTTCATATACACTCCATGGAGCTGACAGACTATTGTGCTTCGCTCTTTTTTTCATCCATTCAGCATCGTTCCATAGAAAATCAAGTTCCCATGTGATAGAAGCAGTTTGCGGTCTCATCTCCCAAAAATTCGCATAAGGATCCCCTTTATCTAATCGTTTTCCCTTAAATCCATGAATATGATATTTATAAACTTCCCCTTTCGCAAGGTTGGGAATAAATCCTTCCCATATTCCTGATTTTTCCAATCGAACAAAAAGCGGATGCCGTTCCGTATCCCAATCGTTGAAATTTCCAATCACGGATACATACGTTGCATTCGGCGCCCACACTGCAAAATAATATCCGGCTGTGCCGAGCACATTGATCTGATGTGATCCGAAAAAATTATATAACCGGTAATGTGTTCCGTTTTGAAAATTTCTAATATCGTCATCAGAAAATAAAGAATAATTCCAAACTGATTTGGTAGCATCGACGAAATGAATATCCTCGTATTTTTGTTTGGCGATTTCATTTTCCTTTTCATGCATGCCGGATTGTTTTTCACTAGTAGCCATAAGAAGTTACATTTAGATAAACACTGAAGACGAAATCTTATTAACGTAAAATTAAGAGTTCATTTGGCATATTCGTTTCTTTTTAATTGAAATTTAAAGACTGGAATTTTCGATTTCCCCTACTTCCTATCTTTTTTTGCTTACTAACCCTTGACGATCCATGCGAAAGCTAACTGCATACCTATTGTTTTTTATCCTTTCCACCTCGTTGTGTTTTGGGCAATCTGGCTTTATTAAGGGTAATATCAGCGATACGGCCAATAAAAAAAGTCTTACACATGCAGTGATATCTCTTCTTCGTAAATCAGATTCGGTGTTGGTCGCGTTTACAAGAACCGGGGAAACGGGGGACTTCCAACTGAGTCATCTGAAAGGAGGAAATTATGTGTTGCTGGTTACGGCACATTTTTTCGCCGACTATACAGACATCATCAATCTCGCTGATTCGTCCACAATCGACTTAGGTAAGATAGCACTAACCCGCAGAAGCCAGTTGTTACAAGAAGTGCTCGTGAAGCAGCAGTTGGGCGCCTTGCGTGTGAAGAAGGATACACTCGAATTTGTTGCCGACAGTTTCAAATTACCACCGAATGCTACTGTAGAGGATTTGCTGAAACGATTTCCAGGAATACAGGTTGATAAGAATGGAAAAATCACCGCACAAGGAGAAACGGTCGAAAAAGTTTTGGTTGAAGGGGAAGAATTTTTTGGCAATGATCCGACTATCGCCACAAAAAATATTCAAGCCGACGCAGTTGACAAAGTGCAGATTTTTGATAAGAAAAGTGACCAGGCAACATTTACCGGTATTGATGACGGCCAGAAATCGAGAACCATCAATTTGAAATTGAAAGAAGATAAAAAGAAAGGATATTTTGGAAAGATCGATGTTGGCGGTGGAACGGAATCGTCATGGAACGGTAGCGCCATGATCAATCGATTCAGAAGTAAAAGAAAAATTTCTGCATATGGAATCATGAGCAATACAGGTAAAACAGGTCTTGATTGGAACGAGGCCAATAGTTATGGCACCGGAAATGGAATTGAATACAATGATGATTTCGGAGGTTTTTATTTTTCCGGCAGCGATGACGAATTTAATAACTCATCGTATTATGGTGAGGGATTACCAAAAAGCTGGAGCGCCGGAATTAATTATTCAAATAAATTCGGAAATGATAAACAAAATCTCAACGGCAGTTATCGTTACACCAAATTGAATAGCGAAGGTTCCGGTAATTCATTGTCGCAATCTATTCTTCCAGATACCGCATTTTTTAATAAAGAATCTCGCAATTCTTTTAGCAGCAGGCAACGTCATTCAGGGAGCGGAATTTACGAATGGCAAATCGATAGTTCTACCTCATTGAAAGTAACTGCTACGGGATACCTCGGTAAAAGTCTAGGCTTCAACAATTACATCGGAGAATCTTTGAATGAGTTTGGCGATACGGTTAACAAAAGCATTCGCAATAGCAATTCCGACGGCAACAGTTCCAATATTCATTCGATATGGATACTGAGGAAAAGATTTTCCAAACCAGGCAGAACCATTTCATTGAACGTAGATCAACTTTATAATGATGATAAGTCGAATGGATTTCTTTATGCCATCAATTCCTTTTATGACAAAGCCAATATTCAAACATTCGCGAGTACCACGGATCAAAGAAAAGTTGGCCAAACAATGCTTTCATCACTCAATGGAAAAATCACTTATACGGAACCGTTGAGTAAAAAAAGTTTTATTGAATTGAACTATGGGTTGAGGAATAGCAAAAGCGACGCAGAAAAATTATCTTATGATAAAGACAATGGTGGGAAGTACAATACGCTCAACGACACTTTCAGTAATCATTATAAATTCGATGTGCTGACAAACACTGTTGGTGGTGCTTTTAAATTTAATGGAAGAGATTTCACCGTGTCCGCAGGTTCGGATATCGGCTGGTCGCGTTTTAAGCAAACAAATCTTTTCAAAGACTCATTGTCGACGAGAAACTATACAAATTTTTATCCGAAAATAATTTTCAATTACAAGTTTGGCCCTAATAGCAGATTAAATATCTCTTACCGGGGAAATACGAAGCAGCCAACTATCCAGCAGATTCAACCCGTTGCTGACAATTCAAATCCTTTGAATATTAATGTTGGTAACCCATTCTTAAAACAGGAGTTCAATCATAACATACAATTTAATTTCAATACATATAAAGTGTTTAGTCAACGCGGGATTTATATCTATGGAAATATTTCAAAGACAGACAACGCCATCGTCACCAGTAATTCTACAGATACTTTGGGCAGAACGATCAATCAATACATCAATACCAACGGTAATTACAATGCCTATGCCGGTGGTGGATATAATTTGAAGTTAAAAAAGCTGGATATGAATGTTTCCGCCGGTTTTAATTTCAGTGGTTCCCGATATAATAATTTTGTGAATGGAGAAAAAAATAAAACAGATAATGTAGCAGGTGGACTCAATATCGGATTTTGGAAAGAAAAAGAAAAAAAATACAATATGTATTATAATGGAAATTTCAATTATAATACTTCTACTTCTTCTATTCGCCAGGATTTAAAAACAAATTACTGGACACAGGAACACAATTTCTCCATTACGGTTCAGCTGCCGCACAAGTTTGAAGTCAACAGTGAAATACAAGCCAATCTCCGGCAGAAGACAGTTGTTTTTGATCAGAATAATAATGTCGTTTTGTGGAATGCATATATCGGGAGAAAATTATTGAAGAATGACAAAGCAATTATAAAAATCAGCGGGCACGATATATTAAATCAAGCCAAAGGATACAACAGGTATATCAACAGTAATGTGTTGCGGGAAGATAATTACCAAACGATCAAGCGATATTTCCTGATATCATTTTTGTGGAATTTTGCTAAGAACCCGATGACTGCTAATCCATAAAAATATTTTATTATGAAGACAAGTTTTATTTATTTTTTTGTGATGCTGTTCGTGTTGCAATCCTCGGCCCAGGATGTGCTCGTGACAAAAGGAAAAATAGAATATGAAAAAAAAGTAAACATGCATAAGGAACTCGAAGCGAGCGCTGATGGTGATGATAGCTGGGTACTTGAAATAAAAAAATCAATTCCACAATATTCGACGTCTTATTTTGATCTCTATTTTGAAAACGGGAAAACATTGTACAAACCAGGAAGAGAAATTGTGTCTGCGCAAAAACCACCTGAATGGATCATGGGCCCCGCTTCCGATAATATTGTTTTTCATGATTTGGATAAGCAGGAAGATATTAGTTTAAAAAAAGTTTTCGAAAGCAATTTCCTGGTGCAGGATAGTGTACGAAAAATAAAATGGCAGATCACTTTTGACAAACGCACGATTGCCGGTTTTGAATGCCGGAAAGCAGTCGCAATCATTATGGATTCTGTTTATGTGGTCGCTTTTTATACAGATGAAATTGCAACCAGCGGCGGACCAGAATCATTTAGCGGTTTGCCGGGTATGATACTCGGCGTTGCTATTCCACGAATCAATACAACCTGGTTTGCAACAAAACTTGAACTGGTTTCAGTAAAAGCGGAAGATATCAGTCCGCCAAAAAAAGGAAAAAAAGTTAATAATAAAGAGCTGATGGCTCAATTGCAAACTGCGATGAAGGATTGGGGAAAATTTGGTAAGCGCAATATATGGCATGTCATGCTTTGAAGAAAATTGATTGGCTGATCTTTGCGCTTTTGCGTCTTTGCGTGAAAAAATTATCTCGCAAAGGCGCAAAAGCGCAAAGAAGTTTAGCACTATTTTAGTAAAATCGTTTAAAATCCCGGTTCAGACTATTTTCTCAACTCCATCACCAACACATATCTCCCGCCCAGTGTAAGCGTTGGATCTAATGTAAACACAGTTCCCGTTGCGACATCAAGCGCTTTTGTGAAGCCATTCATTCTTTCTTTGAAGCGGGAGAGGTCAATTGTGGCGGGACCATCATTTGTATTCATCACGCACATCACCGTTTGCTGATTGTCGTAACGGAAATAAACATACACACCATTATACGGAACATACTGCATGAGTTTGCCCGTCTTGATTGCCGTAGAATTTTTTCTGAAGTTGGCGAATGTTCTTACGTATTGTTGAACGGCCAATTCATCATTGTTCATTCCTTGTTTTGTAAATGCGTTTTTTGGATCACCGTCCCACCCGCCGGGAAAATCCAATCGCACCCATCCGTCAGGATTTTTTATTCCTTTCATGATGATTTCGGTTCCATAATACATTTGCGGGATACCGCGTTCAGTCAGCAACCACGCGATTCCCATTTTATGCCGCGCGACATCCTCTCCTACTTCCGAAAAGAAACGCGTCATGTCGTGATTATCCAGGAAGATGACATTGTTCATGGGATTTTTGTAGAGGAAATCATTGCTAAGCGTTTCGTATAATGTATTCACTCCGTCTGCAGGTTGTTTAATTGCGGGTTGTATCCCGGAATACAGACATTGAAAATCTGTAACGCCAATCAAATTGCTTTTGAAAGGCGTGTTGATGTTATTTTGTGCGAAATAAGCTTCGTTGGCTGTTCCGGTTACCCACGCTTCTCCAAACATGGTGATATGCGGATATTCATCAGTCAATGCTTTATTGCAACGATTCATGAAATCTAAATTGAGATAGATATAAGTATCGATTCTCCATCCATCAACACCAAACTCCTCGACGCACCAGATTGCATGCTGAATTAAAAAATTCGCCACGTAAGGATTATCCTGGTTGAGATCAGGCATCTGATCGGTAAACCAGCCATTCAACATTTGCTTCTTATCAGCCTGTGCGACGTACGGATCAAACAGCGTTTGATCTTTATAGTTAGGTTGTGTTGGCGCTGGCCATTGATGCACCCAGTCTTTCATCGGCATATCCTGTATGGTAAAATGAAAGAGTCCGACATGATTATATACTGCATCCTGTATCAGCTTCATTCCACGATTATGTAATTCATCACTCAATTTCTTATACATAACGGCGCCGCCTAAACGCGGTTCGATGGTATAATGATCAGTGAATGCATAACCGTGTTCTGTGCGATTGGGCATATCATTTTCAAGAACAGGCGTCATCCAGAGAGCGGTTACACCCAAATCTTTCAGGTAATCTAAGTGATTGATGACTCCCTGCAAATCGCCACCATGCCTGTCAAATATTTCATTTCGATTGAGCGATTGATCTTTCATACCTGGTATGCGATCATTGGAAGGATCTCCATTGCTGAACCGGTCAGGCATCAACAAATAAATAAAATCAGATGAAGTGACTCCTTGCGCAAATTTTCCCGTACGTCTCGCTTTTAATTCAAAATTGATGGGATCGTTGCTGGTTAATCCCGCTGGTGTGATTTTTACAATTCCGGGTCTTGCCGTGGCCGCGATAACGATGTCGAGGAAAACGTAATTTTTATTTTCAACCTTGTTGATTTTTTTTAATTGAACACCGGGATAATTGATAGCAAAGGATGTTGCATTCCCGACAGCATCGCCATGCAGCATAATCTGCACTTTGTTCCATTTCATCCCTACCCACCAGTTGGTTGGATATGGTTTGATATTATTTTGTCCGAAACAAAAATTTGTTAAAAACAGAAAGACTACGAAAAGACATTTTACCTTATTCATGTCCGGGATTTTTTCTTTTCTCCTTTGCGCGAAGACTTTCTTGCAAAGGAGAAAAGGAATTAGAAAGCTAAAGCTGAAGACTATTCTTTTTCTTTTACGATAAAGTAACAGATCAAGGCTGCCAATATCATCATCACACCTCCCAATTGAACAGCAAGCATGCGATTGTTATCGAGCACATGCTCCATGAACCATCCAAAAAATAAAGAAGCAATGATTTCCGGAAGTACGATGAAGAAATTAAAAATTCCCATGTATACGCCGATCTTATCTTCGGGCAAAGCGCCAGCGAGCATTGCGTAGGGCATCGACAATATGCTTGACCAGGCAATACCAACACCAATCATACAAAAAAATAATTCAAACGGCTTTCCTACAAAGCCAACGGCAATCAATCCTAATGCGCCGCAAAGCAAACAAATCGAGTGTGTGGCCTTCCTTCCAAATTTTCTGGCTATGGTGGGAAGAATCAGCGCAAATAAAAACGAAATGATACTGTAAAATGCCAGTGTGCCTCCTCCGAATTCAACACCTTTGATGTAAAGCGGATCGCTTGTGCTGGCGGCATGAAAAACATTTCGTGCGACCGCTGTATTATAATAAAACCACATCAGGAAAAGTCCCGGCCATGTAAAAAATTGCACCAATGCCAATTGCTTCATCCGGGTGGGCATATTAAAAATAGCGTGATTGATTTCACGAATGCCGGCTCCAAATCCCTTATTACTTTCTTTTACTTTCTCACGGTAACCAATATCCGCAGGCGGATATTCTTTCGAAGTAAAAACCGTGTACATTACGGCGGCGAGAAAAATAGATCCGCCGGTATAGAAAGAATATCTTACAGAATGAGGTATTGATCCATTCTCTGAAACATTTGAAACATGGAAAACATTTGACATGATCAAAGGCAATGCGGATGCGATACTTCCGCCAATGCCAATTAAAAAACTCTGCATCGCGAATCCCTGCGTACGCTGGCTATCGGGAAGTTTGTCGGCTATAAAAGCGCGGAATGGCTCCATGGCGATATTTCCAGAAGTATCGAGTATCCATAATAATCCCGCTGCCATCCACAATGAGCCACTGTTTGGCATCAGGAAAAGACAAATCGTACTTAATACAGCGCCGACAAAAAAATACGGTCTTCTTCTTCCCCACCAGGGATGCCAGGTCCGATCGCTCATGTACCCGATGATGGGTTGAACGATCAACCCTGTTAATGGAGCTGCTAAAAACAACAAAGGGATTTGGTCGGGCGATGCTTTCAGGTATTCGTAAATCGGGCCCATATTTGCTCTCTGCAAATCCCATCCGAATTGAATTCCGAAAAATCCGAAACTCATATTGAATACACTCCAAAAAGGAAGACGAGGTTTCTGTGCGGTGTTCTGAGCAGGGATGGCAACTGCAGGTGAAGACATATGGAGAGTTTACGTTGAACATTGAGTGTTGATTGTTGAGTATTGAATATTTTTTTGTGAAGAATATTCAATATTCAACAATCAATTTTCAACGTTCAAGGAATTAAATCAAATCAAATCACAAATCCGTTGGGCAGCACTGCTCCTTTCTTCACTACAACAATTCCATCTTTGACAGTGTATAACGAATGATCCGTATTTTCAAGATGTGGTCCACCATTGATTCGCACATCATCGCCGATACGGCAATTCTTATCAACGATGGCATTTCGTATATAGCAGCGGCTGCCGATTCCGACAGTTGGCAAACCGTGCGCGCGCGCGTGTTCAATTTCTTCAATCGTTTCATAAAAGTCAATACCCATCAGGTAACTGCTTACAATGGTTGTGCCGCTTCCAATTCGAGTCCGTATTCCGACAACACTGTTCTCTACACGCGATGCATTGATGATACATCCTTCTGCAATGATAGTTTTCTCCAATGTCGTTCCGCTGATCTTCGCAGGCGGCAACATGCGTGCACGTGTGTAGATCGCATTATTGTTATCAAACAAATTGAAATCAGGAATTTCTTTTGTCAAACCAAGATTGGCTTCAAAGAAAGAATAAATATTTCCGATATCGGTCCAATATCCTTCATATTGGTAACTGATCACTTTGTATTTGTTGATCGACTGTGGAAGTATCTCTTTTCCGAAATCTGTTGCTTCTACATATTCGTTTTGCAGGAGATCTGATAGTAGTTGCCTGTTGAAAATATAAATACCCATTGAAGCGAGATAATGTCTTCCCTGTGCCTGCATCGCCGGACCAGTATCGCTTACCCATTGGGGTAAGATATCTTTTTTCGGTTTTTCAACGAAAGAAGTAATATAACCTTCATTGTTCATTTTCAAAATTCCAAATTCCGAAGCTTCGCGATCCGGTACAGGTATTGTTGCGATCGAGATATCCGCTTTCTTCGCGATGTGATTGTTCAACATCTCCATAAAATCCATCTGGTACAACTGATCACCGGAAAGTATGAGGATATATTCGCTGTCGAATGGACCAAGATGTCGCAAACATTGACGTACCGCATCTGCTGTTCCCTGGTACCATGTCGGGTTATCCGGTGTTTGTTCCGCAGCAAGAATATCAACGAATGCAGAACTGAATGCACTGAAATGATAGGTGTTTTTAATATGCCTGTTCAGTGACGCGGAGTTGAATTGCGTCAGTACAAACATCCTGTTAATTCCCGAATTCAGGCAGTTGGAAATAGGAATGTCCACTAACCTGTATTTACCCGCAATCGGAACTGCTGGCTTCGAACGACTGGCTGTAAGCGGATATAGTCTTGTGCCGGCACCGCCACCGAGAATCACTGCTAAGATTTTTTTTGACATAACAAGCGTTTTATGTGAGCTAGCTTTTTGAAATGGATTTTTTTCGTGAGACGTGAAACGAGAAACATGAGATAAGGTGATATCTGTTTTTTATAATTTTCACGTCTGTCGTTTCACGTCTCACGAATATCTGATTTATTTTACAGGAATCAATGATTGATACAAATCCAAATATTGTTGCACACTTGTCTCCCAACTGAAATCAAGTTGCATAATCTGCGTGCGGATTTCATCCAGTCTTTCTTCTTGTCCGTACAATTCCACTGCACGCCAAACCGATTGGGTGATATCACCAACTACGGGATTATTAAATCGAATTCCGTATCCGCCTTCATCTCCATAATCAATCACGGTGTCTCTCAATCCGCCGGTATTTCTTACGATTGGAACAGTTCCGTAACGCATCGCATACATTTGGTTCAGTCCACATGGTTCAACACGTGAAGGCATCAATATAAAATCTGCACCTGCATACATCAGGTGACTCAGACTTTCGTTGTATCCAATATAAATGCTGTAATCTCTTTTGCTTAATGTCCGCAATCCTTCCAGTTGGTATTCCACATTCGGAAATCCACTGCCGAGAATCAGGAAATTCATTTTTCTTCCGATATAATAAAAAGAATCGCCAATTGCCTGTGGAATAAGATCAGCGCCTTTTTCTCCGACCAGTCTTCCTATAAAAACAATTAAAGGTTTTTCCAGTTCGAGATCAAAACGCTCGCACAAAATCTTTTTGCTTTTTAATTTGCCTTCTTTGTTTGAATGTATCGAATAATGATTGTCGATATAAATATCTGTTTCAGGATCCCACACCTTCGTATCGATTCCATTCAGGATGCCGACGCATTTTCCTTTTTCATATTCGAATAATGCTTCGAGTCCGTTTGCTGCATATCGTAGTTCATCAAGATAACTATGACTCACAGTTGTTACTTTCCATGCGCATTTCACAGCGCTTGCCAAGGGATTGATTGTGTTTTTCCATTCGAGCATTCCTGTTTTCCAACTATCCCATTCAGGAATAAAATGACTCTTGTCCCAACCCATCCATCCCTGGTATTCCGCGTTGTGAATGGTGAGCACCGTGGGTATGCGCTGTAATTGTTGATACCTGTAACAATACCTGATCATGAACGGAATCAATCCCGCATGATAATCGTGCACATGAATAAGATCAGGATGATGTTTCCATGCAGCTATCCAATCCACCACGCAAATTTGAAATGCGGTGAAACGTTCCGCATCATCATCGTATCCGTAAATTTTTTCGCGATCGAGAAGTCCATTGATGTCGATGAGATAAAGATCGAAGCCGAGCTTGTTTGTTTTTTCTTTGATAACAGTATAGATGAACCACCAGGAGCCAAGATTGGTATAACCCTTATGCACTACTTCCCATTCGTTTTCCATCAGGAATTTCGTGCGATACATCGGCATTACTACTTTGGCTGTATGTCCCGCTAATGTCTGATATTTCGGAAGCGCGCCGACAACGTCGCCCAATCCTCCGGCTTTTGCTACGGGATAACATTCTGCTGACACATGTATTATTTCCATGAAGAGGAATATGGGTTTATCCGAAACGGGAATAAGCAACAAGGTACAGGAATTTTTTGCATCCTGTTTTTTATCCCGCTTAATTAAAAATCAATTTTCTCAGGCTAATTGTCTTTCAATTTATGAAGTTTTTTATTTATTGATAATGAACTTATGAAAAAATTTTTCGCTTCGCAAAAACTTGCTACTTTCAACACCTAATTAAAATTCCCGCTTGCTTATGACTCAATCAAAACAGCCGACAAATACCGGTGCCCTGGCGACACTGGTAATCGTGTTCTTTTTCTGGGGCTTTATTGCAGCATCCAACAGTATTTTCATTCCATTTTGCAGAACCCACTTTAAACTCGACCAATTTGAATCACAACTGATCGGCTCCGCATTTTACGGCGCTTATTTTTTCGGTTCATTTATCTTGTATATTGTATCCAGCCTCGTGGGCTATGATATACTAAACAAGATTGGTTACAAGAAAGGAATTATCTATGGGCTGTGGATATCCGTTGTAGGGGCGTTATTGATCATCCCTTCTGCAAATGCAAATTCATTTCCGGCAATCCTGGCTTCATTTTTTGTAGTGGCATTGGGATTTTCATTGCAACAAACCGCGGCGCAACCTTTTGCAATTGTATTGGGTGATCCATCTACAGGTTCACATCGTTTGAATCTCGCAGGCGGAGTGAACTCACTCGGTACCACGCTCGGACCTATTATTGTAAGTTTCTTTTTGTTTGGCACACCTTCCAGTGGAAATGCCAACGTTACCGTCACTAATGTAAACAATCTATATATGATCGTCGCTGCAGTGTTTGCGGCAGTGGCATTATTCTTTACATTTTCAAAATTGCCCGACGGAAAGGATGATGCAAAATTCGAATCATCTTCGAAAGCATCAACATCATTGGTCGTATTGTTTCTTGCGATACTGCTGATTATTCTTGTTGGACATTTTACCAGCCTAGGTAAACTTCCGCTGACCGCCATCACGCTGGTGATCGTTGTCGGAATTTTATACACTTCTTACGGCGCTGCTTCAAAAAACGGAGACGGATGGGGTGCGATGAAATACCAGCAATTGATACTGGGTATGATCGGTATATTTCTATATGTAGGTGTTGAAGTAACCATCGATAATAATTTCGGTGCGTTGTTAAAAACGCCGGGATATATTACTGAAGCGGGAATGCTCGACAGCGAAATTTCAAAATACATCTCATTGTACTGGGGAAGTTTAATGATTGGACGATGGACGGGCGCAATAGGTGTTTTTAATCTTTCTGAATCCGGAAAACGGATCGCGACAATCGTCGTTCCTTTTGTTGCTTTTGGGATCATTCTTTTTGTGAACAGTCTTTACGGAAATAATATTAAGGACCTGGTGCCTTATTCTATTTGCGTGATCATCGCTATTGCAGCTTTCTTCTACGGACAACAAAAACCTGTGAAGACTTTGCTGACACTTGCATTGCTTGCAACATTTGCAATGCTTTTTGGCGTGATGACAAAAGGTATTATTTCTGTGTATGCGTTTATGAGTGGTGGACTTTGCTGTTCCATCATGTGGCCATGTATTTTCTCGCTTGGTGTTGCTGGATTGGGAAAATATACGAGCCAGGGATCGGCTTTCCTGATCATGATGATCTTAGGCGGTGCTGTTATACCTCCTTTCCAGGGATCGATCGGAGATTCTACCAGCAATATGCATATTTCTTACCTGGTGGCGGCATGCTGTTTCGCAGCACTTGCTTTGCTTGCGGTAAGATTCAGAGCTGTATTGAAATCACAAGGACTTAACTTTGACGAGCAGATCGGAGGCGGACATTGATCAACTATAATAAAAGCGTTTATTGTTAAACGTTAGGGATATCAAAAACAGAACTTAAACAAAATAATTCATGTCAAAAGCTAAAGCAGCAGCGGCTGTTTCTTTGGAACCTTTGGCGGTTGGTATCGATATCGGGGGAACAGGAACCAAATTCGGCATCGTGGATCGGAACGGGAATGTTTTGTTTTCAAGCCAGATGTCAACCAAGAAACACAAACAGGTTGAGACATTCATTGATGAACTGCATGTGCATCTAACGGAGCTGATAGACAAAGTGGGTGGTTCCGGCCGTATCCGCGGATTGGGTGTTGGTGCTCCTAACGGTAACTACTATACGGGAACAATCGAATATGCTCCCAACCTTCCTTGGAAAGGTATTGTTCCGCTAGCCAAATTGATCCAGGATAAATTTCAATTGCCCACGATTTTGACCAATGATGCAAATGCAGCAGCCATCGGTGAAATGATGTATGGCGCGGCCAAAGGCATGAAAGATTTTATCATGATTACGTTGGGCACCGGTGTGGGTAGCGGCATCGTGGCCAATGGACATCTTATTTTAGGGTGTGATGGCTTTGCCGGCGAACTTGGCCACACGATTATTATCCCTGACGGAAGATTACATTCCGGAACCGGAAAACATGGTTCCCTGGAAAGTTATGCATCTGCAACCGGCGTTATGCTCACCGCAATTGAAATACTCAGCAAGACGAAGAGGAAGAGTTTATTAAGAGATATACCTAAAGAGGAAATAGATTCGAAAAAAGTGTATGAAGCCGCTATCAAGGGTGACGTGGTAGCAAAAGAAATATTTGATTTTACGGGAAAGATATTGGGGCTTGCTTTGGCAAATTTCGTGATGTTTTCAAGTCCCGAAGCAATCGTTTTATTTGGTGGATTAACCAAAGCCGGCGATCTTATTTTAAATCCTACACGCGAACATATGGAAGCAAACCTGATCCAGGTATTCCAGAACAAGGTCAAAATATTAATCAGTCATCTGAAAGAATCGGATGCCGCAATATTGGGTGCAAGCGCGCTGGTTTGGGAGATGAATACATGAACTTCTGATTGAATCGGGGGTGGTTTATTACGTTAGCCGCTCAGATTAATATGATTGGTTATGTAAATTCTTTCGATAAAATTTGCCCGCATAAGGCAAGAAAGGATAAGTCTTTTATAGTGCTTACAGTTGATAATTTTCATTAGCCCAACTCACACAATAAATCATATTAATCAGACCGGCTAGCACAATAATCGAACTTCTGATTGAATCGGAGTTGATTTATTACGTTAGCCGCTCAGATTAATATGATTGGCTATGTAAATTCTTTCGATAAAATTTGCAAGCAGATGACAAGAAATACATAAGGCCTTTCTTATCATTTATAATTTTTTTGTTCAACCAACCCACATAGTAATCATATTAATCTGAGCGGCTAACGTAATAAATCAACTCCGATTCAATCAGAAGTTCTTATCATAAACACAGCCGGCACTGCAACCTGTCCGGTTTTCTCTGAAGGCTTGATTGTTTCTTTTCCATTAATGAGCATACAGCTACTTCCGCCTCCTGAAAGATTCAACGCTTCATAGCAATCGAGCGTTCTCAATATTTCTGCTTCTTCTTTTAAGGTAGCGCCATTGGCAATTCCCGGTGTTCTTCCCTGTATAACGAGTATGATTAAACGATCATCCCGCGTATATCCCATGGCTGTGCGCGGATGTTTTTCATTTTCTTCATTGACGAACATTTGTTCCTCGCCGCTGGTGATCCACACTTTTCCATCGTGCATGAGTGTAGGTCCTCCGCCGACGGCTGTTCTCATCTCCCACCACTTCCAATCGATATCATTTAAATCAAGAATGGATGGATCCGGATCAGGTCCTTTTGCAATTACGGGCGCTTTTTGAAATGCATATGGTCTTCGATACATGGTTGAACTAAAGATCCAGGCGACATCGGCATTTCTTTTACGGTCAATACCGAGCGCGCTGCGCGTGGGATAATAATAAAGCATGGAATCGGGACCCATACCTTTCAATGCCGGAACATTATATGCAACCTGTTTCCCATTTCGTATCACCGCGCTAAGATTTTGACCTGTTTCATACGAAAAAAAACTGCAGTTTACTATCAACAGTGGTTCTTTTTCAAGTTGGTAAAATTGATCCGGCGTATACGGGTTCCCGTTAGATACCTGGGTAGTAAACTGAATTTTTTTGTCTTTCAGTTTTGCGGAAACATAATAAGCGACAAAGGGTTCGCCATTTAATTTTTCATTGGTTTTATAAACGTGTACCGAAGCTGGAAGAGGCGCAAATAGAGAATCAACTTTTTGCCAATGGAGTTGACCAAAGGAGGTTTGAATTGTTCCAATGAAAAACAATAAAATGATAATTGTGTTTTGTTTCAACAATGCGAGATGTTTTGGGTGCAAGTTTAGATTTTTTCGCGCAAAGACGCAAAGGCGCAGAGAATGTGATTAATGTGAAAAAATGGAAATGTGGGAAATGTGAAAATTCTTTAGCCTAATCGATCTAAGGAGTTTCCACATTTCCCACATTTTCACATTTCCATATTGATACTAATTGCTGTTTTCTTTCAGCCATTGATCCCGTCCGTATCCCGGGAAAACATGTTTCTCGCTATGATAAGAAGAACGAACCAGCGGTCCACTTTCTACATAATCAAAACCCATCTGGTAACCGATCTGTCTCAATTCGGCAAATTCATCGGGATGCACGAAGCGTTCAACAGGTAAATGATTTTTTGTAGGCTGAAGATATTGCCCGATGGTTATTACATCCACGCCGCTGTTCCGAAGATCTTGTAGTGTTTGTATCACTTCTTCTTTTTTCTCGCCCAGTCCCATCATGATTCCACTCTTGGTGCGTACGTTTCCTTCTTTCAATATTTTCAACGTCTCCATACTGCGCCAATATTTCGCCTGTATGCGCACCTGCTTCGTGAGTCGCTCCACTGTTTCGATATTATGTGAAACTACTTCTGGTGCTACTTCTATAATACGCTGGATATTTTCTTTTTCGGCTTTGAAGTCGGGAATCAATGTTTCCAATGTTGTATCCGGGTTCAAGGCCTTTACTGCGCGAATGGTATTTTGCCAGATGATGCTGCCACCATCTTTCAACTCATCACGGTCAACAGAAGTGATTACAGCATGCTTCACTTTCATCAGGTTAATAGCTTCGGCTACACGTTGGGGTTCGTCCCAATCCACAGCATCCGGACGACCAGTAGCAACTGCACAGAACCCGCAACTGCGTGTACAAATATTTCCTAAGATCATGAAAGTAGCAGTACCCGCTCCCCAGCATTCACCCATATTCGGACAATTGCCGCTTTCACAGATCGTATGTAGTTTATGTTGATCGACAAGATTCCGGACATGCTTATAACTTTCCCCGATCGGAAGTTTTACGCGAAGCCAATTTGGTTTCTTAATTCCTTGTCCATTTTCACTCACTGAAGGAATAATCGGTAGTTCCTGCATAATTCAATTTCTGGTTAAAGATAACAGATGAAATGGCTGAACGGTTCAAAGGGCAAAAACGATGAACGCTGAACGCCGAACGCTAAACGCTAAAGGCGGACTGCGTTACGCGTTGAGCGTTCAGCGTTNNAGCGTTCAGCACCCAAAAATACATCACTTTCGTCTCCCGAACATAATCGTTATATAGGCATTGAAGAAAAAATGCTTTTCAGCAACTCCATACAGAAGCGGCATTGATCCGAAATAATATTCGCCGGTAACTCCGGTTTCGATTGCAGTAATTGATTGGTTGAAGCGGCCATAATCGAAGCGCATACCGAGTTTTGCATTTAGTCCGGCCCGGGCTTGCACCTGATTCCAGCCGACAGTAAAACCGGAAGCACCGGTAATAGCTTGTGTAAATCCGCTGTCGATAATTTGAGGATATTTTAGCCTGATCTGATCATTGTCTGCCGTGGCCACGTCGTAGAAATATGGTTTCAATAAACCGAGTGTTAAACCACCTGTATAAAGAGCTGTTACAGCAACGCCATTCTTATTTCCTTTCCCTCCTATCAAACGCTGTTCTCCAATGGCCGCTTTGAATTCATAGAGATTATTCAGCTTGCCGATGACAACAGAATTGAAATTATATCCATTGAAATACCCAGTGGCAACCTTATGATCTTTGGGACTTTTCTTTTCATTTAACTCAAACTGGATAATTCTCGTTTTTGTATTGGACTTGAATTTTCCTTTCTCGTAGGAAATTCCGTAACCGTCGGTGAATAATTTGATTCCAAATATGCTATGCTTGTTAAAAATCAATTCGCCTTCTTCTTCCATCTTCAGCATATTGTTGATGCGTTCCCTTTTGGCAGATTTTTTATCACGCGGAGAATAGGTCGGAGTTGTTGACGGATTATCCTGGGCCAATAAATCTGTTGTGAATATCCAAGCAAGTGCAATCAGGAAAAATTTCTTCACTGGTTTCGATTTGATTTAACTGCTGTAAATTTATATAAAAAAATGACTTCAACTGTTATTTACGACGGGGATTTGAGAACGGTTGCTACGCACTTACAGTCCGGAAGCACCATCCAAACCGATGCACCTACTGATAATAATGGGAAAGGTGAACGCTTTTCTCCATCGGATCTTGTTGCCACTGCATTGGGAAGCTGTATGCTTACCATTATGGGAATGAGAGCCAGGGAAATGAATGTGGATTTGAAAGGGACAAAGATTGAAATTCAAAAGAGCATGAAATCCGACCCGAGGCGAATTGGTGGCATTAATTTAACATTTCATTTTCCAAAAAATTTGAACACCAACGACAAGCAACAGACGATATTGGAAAAAGCGGCACATACCTGCCCGGTGATTTATAGCATCAACCCGGATATCGACGTGAAAGTGGAGTTTAAGTGGGAGAAAGATTTTGCGCAGCGCTAAAAAAAATTTTTGCGCTTTTGCGTCTTTGCGTGAAAGATGTTCTCGCAAAGACGCAAAAGCGCAAAGATTGGCTAACTTTAAAACTCCCGCTCCACATTTGTTTTCTTTAACAACGCATTTCCGATCGCGCATTCAAGGCATCTTTTTTTATCGCAGTAATTTGTTTTTAATTCATACAATGCCTGAGAGTCGAATGAATTTTTGGGACCCAGTTTGATACGTCTCCATTTTTCTACTTCGGCATTTTCTTCCGGTGCAATTCCTTCCAGCCATTCGATAGCTTTGCTTTGATAAACTTCATCCGTATGTAACCATCCGTATGTATAGAGAACCGGGATGATTGTGTTGATAATAATATTTTCGACGGTTTGCCTGCCTAATGATTTTTTCCGCAATACGGATCGCTCATCAAAAACGTAATGATCATTCCAGTAGTCGCTTGGCTTCACCGATAATAATTTTTTTACCTCGTTGATTGATTTTGCTTCTTTGATCCGTGAAAATAAATGCGTGGATTCATGAATCAGTGCAGCCAATTGCGAAAACCGGATGGTTGGAAAATTTCCGGGACGCATGCGCAGGAAATGGACGTTTTGATACACCACCGGTAAATGATATTTCCCTTTCAGAAATAAGTATTCTTTTTTTAACGTCATGGGATATTCGTCGATGAAATTATTTTCAAGCAAGCCTGCCTGTCCCAGCAACATCGCTTCCAATTGATGCATATTGTTTTTGTGTTTGGCGAGAATTTGTACGGGAATGCTTCTTGCCACTGCTTCAAAGGCAGATACATTTACTTTAATGCCGAAATTTCCAGCGATCAGCCACCACAATGTTTCTTCCCAATGATCATTATTTTGTTTTAGATATTCCTGCACGATCAGTGATTTTCTTTGAAGCCTTTCTACCAGCAATCTTTGTTTCCATGCTGTCCAGGTCATATCATTTACCTGTTGAATATTTTTTTTGCATGGAATAAAGGACGGACTCTCCATCCATTCCCTGTATTTTTCCAATAGCAATTTGGAAACACGATGTTGGAGAACGAGGGTTGGTATATTTCGCTCGGGTTTAGACCAATCGTTTTCCCACACCACATGAAGAATGACATTATTGTAATTCTTGTCATCATCATGCTCATGTTTTTTCCATTGAGAAGTTTGAAGATGTAGTTCGATATTCCCGATCCACATTGTTTCTTCAATTTTAATTTTTGCGTAAAGAAAATCGGGTCCCTGGTTGTTGTTGGGATGCCCGGGGAAAATGATGGAGATATTTTCGCCGCTTTCGAGAACAAGATCATGCAGACTGAAATAACGGAATTGCCAAATGAACTGCAGTAATTTTTCTGTCATGGATAAGAGTTGAAGGTTCGTGAAAAATGAACGCTTCAAATTAAGGAAGACAAGTAAAATGCAATAGGTGGTTTTCACCCTATGCGAATGGGGATTTTAGCATTCATACTTTGCGTCTTAGCGCCTTTGCGTGAGAAATTTTCACGCAAAGACGCTAAGACGCAAAGGACGAACAGGCTCAATGAAGGAAATCATCTAAAATCCCGGTTCAAACATTGCACTACCCTGCTCACAGGCAATCCCATCACATTATAAAAATCCCCTCGAATACTTTTGATGCCAACTACTCCGATCCATTCCTGGATAGCGTACGCGCCTGCCTTATCATAAGGTTTGTATTTATCGACATAAAATTCGATCTGCGCCTGATTCAATTGGTGAAACAAAACTTCAGTAGTATCCGCAAATGAAATTTCTTTTTTTCCTTTTACCAAAACCACGCCGGTGATAACAAGATGCTGCTTCCCTGATAATGCAGACAAAATGCGAATCGCATCGCTTCTGTCTTTCGGTTTGTTGATCACTTGGTTTTCCAACACAACGATTGTATCTGCAGCAAGAATAATATTTTCGGGTGATGATTTTTCTTTTACAGCAATCGCTTTATTGCGCGCGATATGCAAAGCAATTTTTTCTACGTCGAGATCTGGGGGATAAGTTTCGTCAGATTCACTAACCACCACGTCAAAATCAATTTCTGCCCATTCCAGTAATTGTTTTCGCCTCGGTGATTGCGATGCAAGAATTATGCGATCCATGTATTGTACAATTTGAAAAAGATCATTGATAAAATGCCGGTTAGCATAATGGCTTTTATAAGCTGACTTAGTCTATAATAGTCTTCGGTAACATTTGCTTTATATAGTTTTCGAAACACTTGCAGCAATGGAAGAAGTATGAATAAGAAACAATACAACACGCTTATCCACCAACGGTATTGTAATACGTAAAACTGGATAACGAGAATTGATCCGATCAATACGATCAACCATGTCGCGATAAAAACTTTTGATACATTAATTCCCCAAACAACTGGCATCGTTTTACATCCATAACGAATATCACCATCCATATCCTCGATATCCTTTACCACTTCCCGCATCAGCGAAATGATAAATGCAAATGCTGCATACAATATTGCGAATTTATAAACCATCGACAATGCATGATGATAAACGGGATCAACAAAACGATGCAACCTGAATTCACAGAGATATAAAACCAATATTACCCAGGATGTCAAAAGTGAAATAATAATATTCCCAATCAATATTTTTTTCTTGAAAGTTGTGCTGTAAAACCACAGCAATACCACGCAGAAAATATTTGCAGGACCGATAAAAATATTTCGCAATTTCCAACTGATATAAAATCCGATCATAATCCCTGTTCCGGATAACACCCAATGCCACACGATGGCCCATCTCCTTTTGATCAATCTTTCAATAACAATTCTATCAGGCTTGTTGATGCGATCAATATTCAAATCAAAATAGTCGTTGATAATATATCCGGCTGCTGCAATCAACACCGAAGAAAGAGAAAGAAGCCAGAACTCAACGGGTTGTAAAATATTAGAAAGGGAATTATATCCGGTTTGAAAACTAGCTCTCAGAATACAATAATAGAAAAGTGATTGCGTCAATGCAATGAAGAATAGATTGGGCCAACGGATCAACCGGAAAAAAGCTACTAGTGTTTTCAAGTTTTTAGGTTGTGACTGTTGGTAATGAACTAATCGTGAGACGTGAAACGATAAACGTGAAATCAGCGTTTAAATTTTTCACGTTTATCGTTTCACGTCTCACGATTAGTTATTTCGATGCAATTTCGGTATCTAGTTCCCAGTGTCCATTTAGCTTCAGCACTTTTTCGATAACATCACGCACGCATCCTTTGCCACCATCAATGGTTGAAATATATTTTGCAATATCCCTGATTGCGCTGACAGCATCCGCCGGCGCACAAGATAATCCTGCTTTTTTCATAACGGAATAATCGGGTATATCATCTCCCATAAATAAAATTTCTTTCCATTCCAGTTGATGAGATTCTACATACTCCGATAATTTCTGCTCTTTGTTCTGCACCTGTAAAAAAATATCGTGAATACCCAGCTTATTCAGCCTGGTTTTAACCGCTTCGGTATTTGCACCGGAGATCACCACCACGCGATATCCTTTTTTGATGGCTAACTGTAATGCATAGCCGTCTTTTATATTCATGCGGCGAACTTGTTCCCCGTTTTCAAAAACGAGAATGGTTCCGTCGGTCAATACTCCATCCACATCAAAAACAAAAGTGGTAATTGGTTTAAAAAGTTTCAATACACTCATATATGCATACGCGTGTCAGGCGAAGCACAAATATAGGGAAAGAAGATAGGTAGTTTGGGTGAGTTGATTGGTTGAATAGTTGAATGGTTTTGAACCATGATTAAAAGATTAAGGGATTGCCGTGAAATTCGATTTATTGCCAAACCATAGTTCGGTAAGTACCTATTCGTTTGTAAACTTCATGGTAATCCATTAGTCTTTTAATCATGGTTCAAAACCATTCAACCAATCAACTCATTCGAACTCCCCATAATAATCCCGGATACTTTTTGTAATTGCATCAAACAGTTTTTGCAACGATGGATATTCGTGGAGAGCTTCCAGATGTTTTTGAATCGTTTCGGTGTCATTGCGCACAGCCGGACCGGTTTGCATTTTTGCCGCAGACCCGTATTGCAAACGGGTCGCTGTTTCTGCAATCAATGGTAATAACAGATTAAAATCCACTTTTTCATCGATGCAATATTTCTCCGCCAAAGCATACAGGTGGTTGGAAAAATTACTGACAATGACGGCGGCAACATGCAATTTTAATCTTTCATCGTCATTGGCTTTTTCGACCTTGTCACCAAAAGTTTTTACAAAATCTTCAATCAGCGTAAGATCATCCTCAGTGTTTCCATCTACCAGGAAATTGATCTTTGGAAGTTCTTGGATTTCTTTGCGGAGACTTTGCAGTGGATAAATCACGCCGTAGTTGGTACTTACATTTTTAAGAACCGATTTTGAAACAGATCCGGCAGTATGTACGACCAGTTTATGATGTAAGGAAAGATTTTTGTCAATCTGTTGAAGTGCGTCATCCGCAATGGCGATCATGTAAATATCCGCATTGCTTTCAATATTTTTCCAGGAAGAAGCATATCCGCAATTGAATAAACCCGCGAGTTTGGAAGCATGTTTTTCATTCGGGCTAAATACCTGTAGAATTTGATGACCGGCTTCTTGCATTTTTCTTCCCAACACTGTTGCAACGTTGCCTGAACCAATGAGAGAAATCTTCATAATGTGCGAATTTACCAATGTGCAGATGTGCGAATGAGTCGATTGGTTGAAAACTTAATTAGTCCGATAAAACGAAATACTGGCCAACAAGATTAAATTTATCTACCATTGTTAAGCTCTATCAATCGACCAATTGACTCATTCGCACATCTGCACATTGGTAAATTTGCACATTTGCATTATGCTTTTTTCTTCTGCGACTTCGGCGCCCAAATGGCAAGCATTCTTTTGCCTTCCATTTTAGGCATGCCTTCCAACACCCCGAATTCATTCAGGCGTTCAGCGAATTTCAAAAGCAGGAGTTCACCACGATCCTTGAATTGGATTGCGCGGCCTTTGAACTGTACATAGGCTTTTACTTTGTCGCCGTCCTTCAAAAATTTTTCAGCATGCTTTGCTTTAAAATCAAAGTCATGATCGTCTGTATTTGGAGTGAACCGGATTTCTTTTACTTCTGAGGCCTTGCTTTTGGCCTTCATTTCCTTTTCCTTTCGCTTTTTTTCGTAAAGGAATTTGTTGTAGTCGATGATTTTACAAACAGGCGGATCTGCGTTTGGAGATATTTCAACCAGATCAAGTCCCTGTTCCTGCGCCATCTTGATGGCATCGGCTGTGGGATATACACCTACGGTTACGTTGTCACCGACCAGTCTAACCTGTGGTACCCTGATCATGTGATTGGTGCGATGTTCCTGTTGTTGTTCTTTTCTAAAACGTGGATTAAAATTACCTCTCGGAGGCCTCGGTGGAAATGCCATTTACAATTTTTAAGTGAGCAATTTGTTTTTTATAATTAATAGATGGAGACGTAGATCGTGAGACGTGAAGCGTGAGTTGTGAACAATTAGAATATTCACGTCTCACGTTTACCGTCTCACGATTTAAGATTCACGATTTTTAATTTCTTTTTTAATTTCATTTATAAATTCTTCAACATCTTTTGTTCCCAAATCTCCCTTACCCTGGCGTCTGACTGCAACCTTATTTTCGTTGACTTCTTTTTCGCCTACCACTAGCATATAAGGTACTTTAGCAGTTTCAGTGTCACGGATTTTCTTTCCTATCTTTTCATTACGATCATCAACCGCTACACGAATATCTGCTTTTTTAAGAGATTCTAAAAGAGTTTGTGCATAAGGCAAAAACTTATCGCTGATGGGTAGTATTTTAACCTGCAAAGGAGCCAGCCAGGTTGGAAACTTACCTGCGTAATGTTCCAATAAAAAGCCGATAAACCTTTCATGTGTTCCCAATGGAGCGCGATGAATGATTAGCGGCGTTTCAGGATGGTTTTCTTTATTGGTAAATTCCAACTTGAAACGTCGTCCCTGCGCAAAATCGACCTGGTTTGTTGCCAGCGTAAATTCTCTTCCGATCGTACTCCATATCTGCACATCGATTTTCGGTCCGTAAAATGCACCTTCGTCCGGTACCTCAACAAAAGGCGTTCCAGTTTCTTTCAAAACACGCCGCACCATCTGTTCTGTTTCCAGCCATAGTTCCGGTTCATTGATATATTTCTGTCCGAGCTTGGAAGGTTCATGCAAACTCAGTCGCATTACATATTTGTCGATGCCGAATATCTTGAAATATTTAATATACATTTCGTTTACCGCCTTGAACTCCGACGCAAACTGTTCCTTGTTGCAGTATATATGCGCATCATTCATATGGAGACAACGGACGCGCATCAACCCAAATAATTCGCCGCTTTGTTCATAACGATAACAGGTTCCATATTCTGCCAGTCGAAGTGGCAAATCGCGATAGCTTCTTGGTTCCGCAGCATATATTTTGTGATGATGCGGACAATTCATTGCCTTCAGATAATATTTCACACCTTCCAATTCTATCGGCGGATACATGCTATCCTGGTAATAAGGAAGGTGACCACTGGTAATATACATGCTCTCTTTCGCGATATGCGGTGTCACCACACGATGATAGCCCGCTGCTTGTTCTGTTTCTTTGGCAAGTCTCTCCAGCTCTTCAATGATGATGGTTCCATTCGGCATCCATAGAGGAAGTCCCGGACCCACATCATCGTCCATGGTAAATATTCCCAATTCCTTTCCCAATTTGCGGTGATCTCTTTTTTTTGCTTCTTCGAGTAACGCGAGATATTCGTCTAATTCTTTTTGAGAAGGAAAACTTACACCGTATAACCTTGTCAGTTGTTTATTTTTCTCATCACCTTTCCAATAAGCACCGGCAATATTTGTCAGCTTAACCGCTTTGATAAAACCAGTATTTGGAATATGCGGCCCGCGACAGAGATCAGTGAAATTGCCTTGCGTGTAGAAAGTAATTTCACCATCTTTCAATCCTTGCAGCAAATCCAATTTGTACTCATCACCCTTTTCCGTAAAATATTTTACCGCATCGGCTTTTGATATTTCTTTGCGAGTGTAAACATTATTTTGTTTCGCCAGCTCTGCCATCTTCACTTCCAATTTTCTCAAATCTTCTTCACTGATATGCCTGCCTCCAAGATCCATATCATAATAAAAACCGTTTTCTACCGGAGGCCCAACCCAAAATTTAACGCCGGGAAATAAAGATTCAACCGCTTCCGCCATAAGATGCGCAGTAGAATGCCAGAAAGTAGATTTGCCTTCGGCGTCATTCCAGCTTAATAATTTTAGTGTGGAGTCATTATAGATCGGCCGGCTTGCATCCCACACTTCGCCATTTACAGAAGCTGCAATAATTCTTTTTGCCAAACCTTCACTGATGGATTTCGCGACTTCCATTGAAGTGATACCTTCCTGATATTCCCTGACTGCGCCGTCTGGAAAAGTAATTTTAATCATCTGAATGTATTCTTTGTTTTAATCAATTTCTTGAGGGATTTTTTTTCGTGAGACGAGAAACGTCAAATGTGAGATGTTAAAATACTTAATCGTGCCCAATGTCTAACGTTTGGGTAGTGGGTCAATTTGAAATGTAATTTCATCTTTAGATACTTCAACTATGTGTAAATATGTGCCTACTGTGTCTATGTGGTAAATTTTTTTCACCACATAAACACAGTAGGCACATAGTTACACATAGAAATTCCAAACTGACCCACCACTAACGTTTGACGTCTCACGTTTCACGTCTAATGTCTCACGAAAAAATTTCAACCCTACACATTCCCTTGGTCTCATTTCCCAAAAGAACCGCAAATTTAACAAACTCTTGCCAGATAATCATTTACGAAAGGATTCATAGAAATAAAATATTTGCCTAATTTGCTATTATGAAACCAGCGTCCCTAAGAATTAGTTCTGTTTTGATTTTTCTTTTTGCATCGACCCTGACGCATGCGCAGAATTTGACGGGCATCTGGCGCGGACATTTTCGTTCCAATGAAGCCTATCAACGTTTGTTTGGAGACGATGATCGTTACAAAATGGAAGTGCAGGTAGCGCAGGAAGGCAGAAAATTTGAGGCAGTCACCTACTCGTATAAGACAACGGTGTTTTATGGCAAAGCAGAGGCAACCGGATCGCTCGATCAGGTTTCAAAAAAAGTTCTTTTGCGTGAATTAAAAATTGTGGAATTGAGAATGTCATTGGGTGATGCATGTATCATGACCTGCTTTCTGCAATATTCAAAATTAGGAGATGAAGAATTTCTTGAAGGAAGATACACGAGTATGAACACCCGCGATTCGTCGGATTGTGGCAAAGGCAGCATCTTCCTGCATAAAGTTCCTGAAACAGATTTTTACAAAGAACCATTTCTGGAGAAGAAAGAAAAGCAAATAAGAGAAGAGAAAAAGAAACCGGTTACTCCGCCTGCAGTGAATAAATCAGAAAAAATAAATACACCTCCTCCAGTCGCGAAAAAAACGGATCCGCCAAAAACCACGAACACAAAAAAGACCACGAATACTACTGCGACAACAACTGTAAAGAAAACCAAGCCTGCTGTGAAAACGGCTCCGCAAAAAGAGTTAGCAAAAATCGATCCGGGCAAACACCAGGTTGAAACGTATAAGCCGGATACAGCAACGAAAATTGAAAAAAAATCTTTTCCTTTAGTTACCCCAAAAGTTCTCGCAACGCGCAGCAATGAAGTTGTGAAATCAATAACTGTAGCAAATCCAGAAATCACATTGAATGTGTATGATGATGGTGCGATCGACAATGACACGGTATCTATTTACTTTGATAAGAAATTAATTGTTTCAAAAGCCAGACTCACCGATCGGGCGATTACCGTCAAATTGCATCTTGAAGAATCTTCGGAACCACATGAATTGGTGATGGTGGCTGAAAATCTCGGCGATATTCCTCCAAATACCTCTTTGCTCACAGTAAAAGCAGGTGAAAAAAGATATGAGGTGCGGATCGTTTCTACTGAGCAGAAAAATGCAGTTGTTCTTTTCAAATACGAAAAACCCGAGTAAGAATTTTTTTTTCACCACACAGTCACAGTAGGCACATAGTTTCACCTAGAGAGTGTTTAATTGCGGATTTTTTTTAATCAGGGACCAACAAATGCACATTAGAAATCTAAAGTTCTATGTGTAACTATGGGCCTACTGTGCCTATGTGGTGAAAAAAAACTTGCCCACGCGTGCATTCCGAAACACAAAGCCAACTCACCATAACCGCTTACATAATTTTTATTTTTAGGGATCAACTATCTGCTAACTTCCATTCAAAATTGCGGATGCGTTTTTTTTATCTCTCAATATTGATTTTTTTTCTGCCTATCCTTCTCTCTGCCGAGGACCTGGATGGAATTTGGAAAGGAACAATGACCCAGGAGCCAGGCGGCTGTTACCCGCAATATTTTATCGAACTGCAGCTTAATTTTTCAAACAACCAAATTACGGGTAAGGCTTATGATTACTATGATACGGGGAAATTTGTCAAATTAAGTTTTACCGGGGAATACAATCCGCAAACCCATCGTGTGATTTTGACGGAGAATAAAGTGCTGCAGTCGCAGATACCAGATTATTGCATTCCTTGCATCAAGACATACGATCTTGTTTATTCTAAACAGGAAAAAGATGAATTGCTCAGCGGCGAATGGCAGGGACATGTTGATGGCAGTTTGACTGCTTGTCCACCCGGAAAAATCTTTTTGAAGAAAACGCAGAACTCGGATTTTGTAAGGGATATCGAACAAAACGACACACTCGAAACCATTCAGCGGTCTATTCATTTAATGCCGCGTGAAAAAGAAATCGTCAAGACAGTGATTGTTGAATCACCCAAAATAAAAATTCAATTGTACGATAACGGGGAAATAGATAATGATACGATCACTGTTTTTATCAACAACAAATTACTATTATACCGGCAACGGCTAACCGACAAACCGCTGGTGATAGATTTCACTGCATTTCCGGACACTGACTACGAACTGGTGATGTATGCCGACAATCTTGGTTCTATTCCTCCAAATACTGCATTGATGATTTTTACTGTGGGAAGAAAAAAATTTGAAGCGTTTCTTTCTTCCAGTGAACAAAAAAGCGCAACGGTGAAGTTTAGATATAGAACTTCTGATAAGACTGATTGAACTGATGAACTTCTGCTGGACAGATGGAGCTGACAGGCTTCTGATACATCTCCAAAAAATATTTAAAATGGAATGATGCCAAATTCAATAATGTGATCATCAAATAAACATATCAGAAGTCCATCAGTTCTATCCGGTCCATCAGAAGTTCAGAAGTCCTCCAATCTCTTTAAAAATTCATCCTTTCTTCTCGTCGATACTTCCACAGATGAATTGTCAATCATGGTAACATATCCGCCTTTGCCCTTATTATAGCTTTTGATATAATTCAGATTTATCATGTGCGAGTTGTGTACTCTATAAAAATTATAGTCTGAGAGCATCGTCTCAAACTCTTTTAGCGTTTTGGCAACTACCAAATTCTTGTTGTCTTTTAAAAAAATAGTTGTGTAGTTGACATCACTCTGGCAGCGCACAATATCATTTACCTGTAAAAAGACAAAACCATTCACAACGGGCACACATATACGTTTCGATATTCCCTGCAAGTTTTTAAGATTATGAAAAAGTGTATCCAGTTTTCCTGCAGTATCGTTTTTTGATATCAGCTCTTTTAATTTATGAATCGCCAGCTTCAGATCGTCGGGATCGATTGGTTTTAATAAATAGTCAAGCGCACTGAATTTAAATGCCTGCACCGCATATTTTTCGTAGGCGGTTGTAAAGATGATTTGAAAATCGATCTCATCGAGTTGCTTTAATAAATCAAAACCGGTTTTATCGTGTATTTGTACATCGAGGAAAACGAGATCAGGTTTTATGGTATTGATACCGGTTAATGCCTCCTCAACGGTTTGAAAATTTGCTGCAACATGGATCGATTGGGAAAAATGCTCATCAAGCAAATCAGAAAGCCTGTTTACACAATGCTGTTCATCGTCAATGATAATTGCTTTGATCATTTTCAAAATTAAAAGCTTAGCTCCAATGGCAACTTCAATTCTACTTTGGTTCCATCTGCAAGATCCGACAATTCCACGCCGGCATTTGATTTTTTGATCTTGTTAATGATTTCTATGCGCGCGTGCGTTATCTTCATTCCAAATGATTTTTCATTGTTGTTTTTTTCTTCTTTTAATATCCCTGATTTGATGCGCCCGATTCCATCATCTTCAATAGTACATTTGATCATTTCATTTTCCTTTTCGATCCTGATTAGTATTTTTCCATTTCCCTGTTTACCGGAGATCCCGTGCCAGATACTGTTCTCCACAAAAGGCTGTAAAAGCAAAGGAGGGATCAAAGTATTTTCAACATCTATCGCATCGCTAATTTTAATATTATAAGTGAATTTATTATTCAGCCGCAATGATTCAAGTTGCATATACAATTCCAGCGCCTGCAGGTCGTCCGACAAGCGCACTTCTTTCTTTTCAGAATTTTCTAATATCAGTCGCATGATCTTTGCAAATTTGACTAGATATGTATCCGCCGATTTTAAATCATTTTTGGAAATATAATCGTTTATCGAATTCAGCGAATTAAAAATAAAATGCGGGTTCATCTGCGAACGCAATGCTTTTATTTCGGTATCGGTAACCTGTGCTTTGAATTCTGCTTCCTTTTGCTGTTGCTGTGCATCGCGCTTTCTCTTATAGAAAATAAATACGATTGCAGCCGCAAACAAAATGATTCCTGCTCCTAAAGCGATGATATTTTTTACCAGGCGATGCCTGCGTATTTCAGTTGCCGCCAATGCTTGTTTCTTGTCGGCTTCTGATTTTAACAACGCTTCTTTTTTATTGTATTCATGCTGTATTTCGAGCCGCGTGATATCCTGTTTTCTTTGGTCGTTAAAAATGCTGTCACGGATAATGATATAATTTTTATATGCATTCAATGCCCGCTCGAAATCTTTTTTGTCTTTATAAGTTTCACTCAACTGTTGCCATGACTCTCCTTGCGTATCCAGCGTACCTGTTTTAATAGCTGACTGCAAAGATTGATCAAAATATGAAATGGCCTTTTGATATCGATCGCTCTTGTTTGGCGCGCCGGCTAAGAAAGTCGCATTTCGATATGTATTGCCAAGTTGATTGTATGCAGATGCGAGGCCCGATTCATTTCCTAATTTTTTATAGATATCGATTGCCTGGTTGAGATGTGTTGATGCATTTTTATAGTCTCGCAGTTTGTTATAAACAGTTCCCATATTACTCAGGCTATTGGCAATCCCCATTTTAAATCCCTGCTCTTCTGCAATCGCGAGACCTTGTTGATAGTATCCCAATGCTTTTTTGGGTTGATTCAAATCATCATAACAATTGCCGATATTTCCCAACGCTTGTTGTTCACCATTTTTATTTCCTGATTCCTTGTAAATCTTCAATGCTTCAAAATGATATTTCAATGCCTTGTTGTAATCCGACAGATGATTATATATAATCCCGATGTTGCTGCTCACCATTGCTATGCTCATACCATCATTTCCCTTTTCATATATGCGCAATGCTTTAAGATAGGAATCGAGCGACCTGGGATAATCTGCAATCGTTAGAAATATCACGCCGATGCTATTTAAATCACCGGCAATGCCGCGGTTGTAATTATTATTTTCAAATATCGCTAATGATTGCTGTTGAAAATCCAGGGCCTTTGTGTAGTCAGACAAATTGAAATATACGATGCCGATATTGTGCAATATTTTTGCGACTCCGGTATTGTCGCCTGTCTTCTTTCGGATATCCAATGCGCGGTTGTAGTAAGTAATGGCAGAATCCTCCAGGCTTTTTGCTTCAAAATTTACTCCCTTGTAATTAATAGCAGATGCCAGCCTTTGCTGGTCATTCAATTTTTTTGCAAGAAGAATCGCTTCTTCAGCTTTTTCAAGTCCTTTGTCAGGATCGATGGAGCTATAATCAAAACTGATATCGAGAAGTGCTTTCAGTTTTGTGGAATCGTTTTGTTGATGGGATTCCAGTATCTGCAACAGCGAATCAAGCTCGCGCTGTTGGGCTATGCATGCGCATGCAATAAACATCATGCAGGCTGCTGATATTATTTTTCTCATGAAGTCAGTTGGGTTCATGTGGGTATAAAAAGGTAGTCATAAATCCGCAATTATCCGGATTTTACCGGCAAAAAATAAATGAAATCATATAGATAATAAATGATGGTTGACATTAGAAATGTGATGGGCTAAGTTTATCAAAAGATAAACTACAAACCCATCTATGAATAAATTTCCCCGATTTCTAAAATTTTCCGGCGCCATTATCTTTAGTCTGGTGCTGGCGATTACTGGTTGTAAAAAAACCAATGACGCGAATAACAATGGTTCGGGCTCTGGTGATTACTATTTAAGGTTCAAAGCAGACGGCCAGCAAAAAGAATACAAAAGCGAGGCGCTTATACAGATATTAAAAAAAACCGATGGTTTGTATTCGGCTGTGTTGCAGGGCTACTTGGACTTTGCTGGCCAGGGAACAAAAGATGAATTCGGCATTATCGTTCAGGACAGCAATCCCATCATGCAGGGAAGTTCTTTTGCGGATCCGCAAAAATGTATCAACGAGGAAGGCGACACATTGACAAAGCTTATCATGAATTATAATGATCCGTCAAAGAATGGTTATTTGTCGATGGGTTTTATGGCTGATAAAAACGGTGTGAATCCGCTTTTTCCAAGCGTGGTTGCCGATGCAAAGCTCACTATTTCGGAACTCACATCCGATCATGCAAAAGGAACTTTTTCTGCCACCGTTTACCTTAGTACCGATGTTACGTTGACGGCGAATGTGAAAATCACATCGGGAGAATTTTATTTAAAACGACTTCAATAAGTTTCAGCGATTTCAAAATATCTATCATGAGAACAATATCAACAAGCGGTAAAGTTTATGACTTGTATTGGACCACTGGCCAGGTGGTAAGTGCAGGAAAGAATATGGAAACAAGAGTGCATGGTGGCGGTGGTGGTGGATACAGCTATCAGGGAACGGGCAGCTCAGCTCCCATAACGATCACATCTACTACGGTCGTGCACGACCAGATTTTCTTATTAGATAAATCCGGAAGAGAACATTCTTTTCAACTGCAGAATTTTAACGTCGCCTGTCGGGAAGGAAATGAATTAACAGTTAGCTGGGCAATTAAAAAAGGAAGCAAAACAGGTCCTTATATTGTGTCATTCAATCGAACCACCGGACAAGTTTATTATAACGATGGCGAATTGAAAAAAATATTCAGGTATCCCGCGTGGTATCCACTGATAGCAACATTGATTTGCTTTTTTATTGGGTCCGCGATCGGTTGGGGAATTACCCTGATAGCAATCATTGCTATCTGGAGCGCATGGATCTATCTCGGATCGAAGGAAGTAAAACGTTTCAAAACGGAAACTGATTTTAACGAACTCAAATAAATAAATATTCGCGCAAATTCACA
>JAFDYD010000008.1:37301-58603 GCA_018267615.1 Bacteroidota bacterium
TGTGAATTTGCGCGAATATTTATTCTACACTGTCGCGAAATTTTATTTTTTTGAAGACTGGTTTGCCAACACCAAAACCGGTGTTTCATTTATTAAGTCGTGTGAATTTTGTTTTTTTTCTTCGCTTTTAAATAAAAAAATTGATTTAATCATTTGCACGGCTGTTAACCGGATAATTTTAAAATCAAGGGAGAAATTTGCATTGCGGATATAAAAAGCATCCCATTGATAGCGATGGAAAATACTATGAAAGTCCTTTGCCGGACCGCGACAACCTTTCAATTGCGCAACGCCTGTAATGCCTGGTTTCATTTTCAAACGAAAACGATAGTTACTAACTATTTTTCCAAAATCTTCATTGTCCTTATGCATATGCGGCCGTGGTCCTACAATACTCATATGTCCAACAAGAACATTTAAAAATTGTGGCAATTCGTCAAGGCTCGTCAATCGCAAAAATTTTCCGATACGCGTGATTCGCGGATCATTAGAAATAGCCTGCTGATGATCACTGACAGCATTAACGATCATTGTTCGCAATTTTAGACATGAAAAACTTTTTCCGAGATATCCTACCCTTCGCTGGACAAAAAAAACGGACCCCCGCGAATCGAGTCTGATTAAAATTGCCAGCAATGGCAGAAGCCAACTCAACAGAAAAATAATTACAAGCGAAGATATCAACAGGTCAAATCCACGTTTGAAGAATAAATAAGTCTTGCGACGTCCGGGGAGATTGGCGTGCGCTTGCTGCTCTTTTTCTGCAGGATAAGAAATGAAGACAGCGTGGTTTTCATTAGTGGTAGCGGACATTAGGATTGCAGGTTTTAAAAGGAATTTGGAAAATGGTTTCGGTCGCCAGGCAATTGGATATGCCAATGAGCCGGCTTGATAGGCACATTTGATCTTGCATCAGGTTTTGGGTTTGAGGTCTGGGTTATACAATCTTACAAAACTTCTATATACTGGCAAATAGAATCCTATAAACGTGCAGTTTGAGCAATAAGCGTGCAAATTTGAGGTATAATCGTGCAACTGGATAAGAAAATTTTTACACGAATGTGTATAAGAATTGTAACTGCTGATGAAGTTTGGAAGGGACCTATATTTGAAGACACGCTTTATGTGCTCCTATATGTCTATGTACCTATGTGGTAAAAAAATCTCGAATATGCTGGTTTTTTTCACCACATAGGCACATAGACATATAGGAGCACATAGAAATTGCAACATGTGCTCTAACAAACTGGGATATTTTTAATTAAAAATTACGAACGGAATAATCTTTCAGAATCATTTCTTTGATTTGCTCAATTTCGGGATCGGAAGAAAAATCTCCTTGGTTGATCGCAGAAATCCCGAGGGCGAAATATTTGAGCAACTGCAGGCATGAAATAATCGCAACGCCAAAAACGATCAGATTAATATATAGCGGAGTTGTATGAAATAAGTTTGCAATATTGGTTTTCGCCAGGGCCACGATTCCGCAAATTGCCAACAAAGCCACGCACATCGTTTTTTTTCTGTTTAATTTTTTGTTGGAGATTGTCCTGTACTCATTCAACTTTGTAAAACTTGAAACGATACTTTGTGCAAGCCATTCCAACTGCATTTTATTCTCGGATTTTATACTCAGTTGATTTCCGTTCTGATCCTTCAAACCAAATGCATCTCGTATTGAATCCGGAAGGACCAACTCATAATTATTGTTGTTGGAGACAAGCTGTATGTTCGCTGACATTGACATCATGCAATTTAACAAACGAAAATGAAAAAAAAATCTTAAAACCTGAAATTCCAGGTTACGGATGGAATGATCGGGAACAATGATACCTGCCTGGCTTCTACCTTAAGTGTTCCGTCAAAAGCACTTCCCGTTTGATCGAAATAAATAAAATACGGATTGGCGCGACTGTAAGTATTGTAAATACTGAATACCCAACTGCCATGAATTTTTTTATTGGGTTTATAAGTCGGCGTATACGTTGCAGAAAGATCAAGACGATGATAAGACGGAAGTCGATATTGGTTGATCCTGCTGTATTGTTGCGAGAGAACACCTTCCACCACATAAAACTGTTCGGGTAGCGAAGTGGCATTTCCGCTGGCGAATACAAACACCGCTGATAATTTCCAATGTTTATTCAGTTCATACATGCCGACAACCGACAAGTCGTGTCGACGATCATATTTTGCAGGATATGTGTTGCCGCTATTGAGGTCGGGGAATTTTCTCCATGTCCACGACAATGTGTAACCGATCCAGCCGGTCAGTCTTCCTTTTGCTTTATTCAAATAAAATTCCGCGCCATAACTCCAGCCTTTTCCGAATACAAATGATTCTTCCGGATCGGTTAACGAAGGCGTATATCCTTCTTTATACTCGATCTGGTTTTGCATCTGTTTATAATACAGCTCAACGGATGTTTCATATGTGTTATCCTTAAAATTCTTGAACAAGCCTGCAGTATATTGCCAGCTGATTTGCGGCTGCACACGATATGTACTCGGCACCCAAAGATCCGTCGGTAATGTGGTTCCGGCATTGCTAACAAGGTGTATGTATTGATAATTTCTTGTTACTGCCGCTTTCACAGAAGTTTCGTCGTTGATTGCATAACGAAGTGTGGCTCTCGGCTCGAATCCATTGTAAAATTTTATGAGTTGGCCTCTTTTGTACACGGTGCTGTCTGTCCGATTTTGATCCGCATCAGTCTGGTAAATTGTATAAGGACCGATCTGTTCAAATCCGCTCCAGCGAAGGCCCGCATTCAACTGCAGTTTTTCACTGATCTCCCAATCGTCCTGCACATACAAAGCCATTTCATTCGCATATTTTTTATTTGAATTGTTGGGTTGAAATTTTATCGAATCCTGGTTTCCTGAAAGAATATTTGGCGTGAACGTATGATAGGTAAAGAGACCGCCGAATTTTATTTTATGCTGCGGACTCGCATAATAATCGAAATCTGTTTTTAACGTAAGATCACGAATGCCTGAAGAAAGACTGATATTAAAATCTTCCTGCGAAGCATTGAAGGCAAATTTGTAATCGTTGTAAAGCAATGTTGTATTGGAAAATAGTTTCCGGTTGAACACATGGTTCCATCGTAAAGTACCCGTTGTATTTCCCCACGGAATGTTTGTACTGAAAGAACGTTGTGAATTTTTAAAATCAAAAACATCCCGTCCAAAATATCCGCTCAGGTACAGGCGATTGGTTTCAGAGAACTGGTAATTCACTTTCGTATTCAAGTCATAAAAATAATATCCGGATCCGTGGTACTGACTTGATTTTGGTATGAAAGGTTTCGCCAACAGATCGATATAAGTTCTGCGCGCAGAAACAATAAAAGATGCCTTTTGTTTTTTGATCGGCCCTTGTATTGAAATTCTCGAGGCAATCAAACCGAGTCCACCGTCTACCTGGAACTTATTCATATTCCCTTCCTTCATCGTAATATCCAATACCGATGATAACCTGCCTCCATATTGAGCAGGCATTCCACCTTTGATTAAAGAAGTATTTTTGATAGCATCGCCATTGAATATGGAAAAAAATCCAAACAAGTGTCCGGTGTTATAGACGATCGCATCATCCAGTAAAATTAAATTCTGATCCGGGCCGCCACCGCGCACATACAATCCCGTGTTTCCTTCGCCCGCATTACTTACGCCCGGTAACAATTGCAGCGTTTTCATAATATCCACTTCACCAAATAAAACCGGGATCGATTTCACCTGGCTCATCGATAAATCGATCTTACTCATTTGCGCATTCTTCACATTTGCATCTCTTCGTTTCGAATAAACAATCACTTCTTCATTCGTGGAAATCTTCGGCGTTAATAAAAAATTCAGGTTGATATTTTTCGACAGATCGATATACTCCTGCCTCGATTGATATCCCACAAAAGAACTTGAAATTGTATATTTTCCTGCGGGAAGTGTGATTGAATAAAACCCATATTGGTTGCTGCTGACGCCGCCATTTTTTCCATTGATGGTAATGGTTGCTCCAATCAGCGTTTCAACCGAAAGAGAATCTTTCACATAACCGGTGACCGTAAATTTATTTTGGGAGAATGTGGAAGTAGCGAAAAGGCTGAACGAAAAAAATAAACAAGAACCGCGATTTACCTGATTTAAAATGATTATACGGAGATGTAAAAAAAAGTTTTTCATTTGTTTGCGAATAATCATTTAAAATCTCGTGAATCGTGGTTCTATTTCTTCGCAAAATTTAAAGAGTCGGTAACTTCTCCGCATCCTAACATTTTATCTTTATAGGTTGGATGTTTTTTGCCGAGATACGGATTAACCACTTTATTGGTATTGCTCAACCAATATGCTTCTTCTGAATCATTAAAGGCCATTGGGCATTTAATATGATATAAAACTTCACGGTCATATTTAACAACACGCACCAAGTCATAAATATCATTACTAAGCATATTGAACGCTCTTCTTTTTTGCTCAATCGTTTTTTCGCTTACAAGTCCATCTACTTCGCCATCGATCGTCTTTACATAACTCTGCGCGGTTTGTATTACACTCGAGTCTGCTTTCAGTTCATTGATGAGAAGACTATCTGTAGTTTGTTTTAAAGATTGGGCTAGCTGGTCTACCTGAACCGAATCCCATTCCACAAAAGCATCTTTCAGGGCATAATAACTGGTCATTATTTTGGCGAAAGATGTATTGAATGCCTCAGAATTTTTGCTGATAGTTAATGGACCTTCTGTTTTTTCTGTGGGTTTCTCTTCTTTTTTTGAGAGTAATTTATATGCTGTAAAAGCTGCCAGTCCAATGATGACAACGAGCATAAGCACCTTCTTCATGAAAAAAATTTGCTCAAAGATAAGCGTTAAAACAATCCGAATAGTTTGCTGTAGATTTGCAATTTTATTTAACAGAAAATTTTCTTGAACTCATGCTGGCTGGACTGCAAAACGTAACATTTGAATTTGGGGCGAGGGCGATATTAGAAGACGCAACATGGCATATTCAGCCCAATGAACACATCGGTCTGATCGGTTACAATGGAACTGGTAAATCCACTTTGTTGAAATTACTTGTTGGAGAATTTCAACCTTCCGCCGGTACTGTGGAACGAAGCCGCACCACTACCATTGGATATCTGCACCAGGATCTGTTGAGTTTTGATACGAGTGATTCTATCCTGGTGGTTGCCATGAGTGCGTTCGAAAAAATATTTCAATTAGAAAAAGAAATTGAAAATCTCGGAAAGGAAATAGAAAAAGAACATCTTGCCAATCCAAACTCCCCCTCCTCCGGAGGGGGGCGGGGGGAGGCATTGCTGCACCAGTACACCGACAAGCTGCACGAAATGGAAGTGCTCGACGGTTATAATATCGAGCATAAAACAAAAGAAGTATTACAGGGATTGGGATTTGTTCCTGCCGATTTAGAAAGACCATTTCATGAATTCAGCGGTGGATGGAGAATGCGTGTATTACTTGCAAAAATGATCCTGCAAAAACCAGATTTACTGCTGCTGGATGAACCGACAAACCACCTCGATCTTCCTTCTATCGAATGGCTGGAAAGATATCTGCAAAATTATGACGGCTCCGTGGTGATAGTCAGCCATGATAAATTTTTTCTCGATCGTATGGTTAATAAAATCGTCGAGCTATATCAACAGACGCTGCATTTTTATTTAGGAAATTATTCTTTCTACGAAAAAGAAAAGCAACAAAGAATCGAATTACAGCAACGCGCATACGAAAACCAGCAGGATTATATCAGGCAGCAGGAAAGATTTATTGAACGGTTCAAAGCAAAAGCATCAAAAGCTGCGCAGGCGCAGAGTGTGATGAAGAAGCTGGATAAACTCGATAGAATAGAAAATGCAGAATTGGAACGTCCGAGTTTGCGCATCAATTTCAGAATCGACAAAACACCGGGAAAAATATTGGTTACACTGAAACACGTGAGTAAAAGTTTTGGCGATATCAATATCGTAAAGAATAGTTCGGCGGAAATAGACAGAGGAGATAAGATCGCGCTGATCGGAGCAAATGGTAAAGGAAAATCAACCCTGCTACGCATGGTAGCGGGAACGGAAAGTTTTTCCGGTGAAAGAATCTGGGGACATAATGTCGACGAAAGTTTTTATGCCCAGCATCAACTCGAAGCATTGAACGCAAATAATACAGTGCTGGAAGAAATGCAGCTTTGTGGCAGCCAGAAAAATGATTTGGAATTGCGAACCCTGCTCGGTTGTTTTCTTTTTAGTGGTGAAGATGTCGACAAAAGAATCAGGATATTAAGTGGAGGAGAAAAAGCCAGGCTTGCCTTAGCAAAAACAATTGTCAGCAAAGCGAATTTTTTATTGTTGGATGAACCGACGAATCACCTCGATATGCATTCCTGTGAATTGCTGATCGAGGCGTTGAATAAATATGAAGGAAGTTATATTTTGGTTAGCCATGACCGTTATTTCATCTCAAAAACAGCGAATAAAATTTGGGAGATTGATAATTTGGAAATAAAAGAATTCAAGGGCAGTTATACGGAATGGGTTGAATGGAAAGAAAGAAAAGCTGCTGCCGAAAAAAACGCTGGTGATGGTTCTTTCAAGAAAAATGAAAAAAAAGACAAACAAAAAAAACAAACCAATAATGCTGTTCCGGAAATAACAAACGGCCAAAATGAAAATGCAAGTGCAGCGGCAAATATTTCTGTAAATACACCCATCAACAAAGAGGCAAAAAAAGAATTGCAAAAACAGCAGCGGCTGTTTCAGCAAACAGAAGAAAGAGTAAATGAACTTAAAAAGAAAGTCGCCGAACTGGAATCAAAACTTTCCGCGCCGGAAACCTATTCGGACAAAAATAAATTCATCCAGGCAGAAGCAGATTATCAAAGGGCCAGCAACGAACTGGCCAGGGCCAATGAGCAATACGAGCAATTATTCGAGAAGATTATGGAATTGGAGAAAGGGATCTGATCTATTTTTGTTAGTTGTTTAGTTTGAACTTACTATGTGTAACTATGTGCCTACTGTGCCTATGTGGTGAAAAAAAATTTACCACATAGGCACAGTAGGCACATAGTTACACATAGAAAATTCAAACTAACCACCCACCCTATCCTTTGCGGTTTTGCGCCTTTGCGTGAAAAAATCATCTCGCAAAGACGCAAAATCGCAAAGAATAGATCACTCGAAATCATCCTTCTTCATTAAATTGTAGCGGTAAAAAGGTGAAATAATTACATGAAGCGCCTTCCTGTTTGTTTTTTTTGTTTTTTATTTTTTACAAATACGTTCTCTCAAAATACATCCTCCTCTGGCCGGCCAAAGATTGGGTTAACATTGAGCGGAGGCGGTGCAAAAGGTCTTGCACATATTGGCATTCTCAAAGCCATTGATTCCGCCGGACTAAAAATCGATTATGTTACAGGAACCAGCATGGGCGCCATTATCGGATCATTGTACGCCGTCGGTTATTCCGGCGATTCCATCGAAAAAATTGCGAGCACGATTGACTGGGATGTTGTACTATCCAATCAATCTTCGTTGCGAAATATTATCATGGAAGAAAAAAGTGAATATGGAAAATATGATCTTGAACTTCCGTGGGTCAATCATTGGTTTCGACTGTCAACAGGCGTATTAGAAGCACAGGAGCTGTGGTTAAAATTTTCGGAATTGCTTTTCCCGGTTTATAATATCAAAGATTTCAGCAAGTTTCAAATTCCTTTTAAATGCATCGCCACTGATATCTCAACAGGCGAAGGCATTGTGTTGGACAGTGGAGAAATTATTTCTGCCGTAAGATCCAGTATGGCGATTCCGTCTTTGTTTACTGCTGTTCCATATGCAGGAAGAAAATTAGTGGATGGCGGTATCGTCAGAAATTTTCCCGTGCGCGATGTAAAAGAAATGGGCGCCGATATTGTCATCGGCAGCAATGTGGCCAACGGATTATTGAGTGCAGACAAAGTAACCAATGCGCTACAGGTCCTGCTCCAGGTGGCTTTTTTTCGCGAGGCAGAAGATACAAAAACGGAAGTTCCACTTTGTACGATTTATGTTCCGGCACGTCTGGACAAATACAATATGGGAAGTTTTAGTTATTCTGATGAAATTATCGAAGCTGGATTGGAAGAGGGAAGGAAATTGTATCCGCGTTTAAAACAACTTGCCGATTCGCTCAATGCAATCTATGGACCGCAGGAAATTGTAAAGGATAAATTGCCGGCTGTGCGCTCCGTAAAAATTTCATCGGTTGAAGTGAAGGGGCTTAAACATACAACACCTGATTTTTTTACACACACTATGAATATTCTTACGAACCATGTCTATACGCCGGAGAATTTATCGCGCATGGTTCGCAAGGGAGTCGGAACACGATATTATAACAGGATTGCATATTCGCTGCAGCCCCAGGCCGACAGCACTTGTAAAATTATATTTGAGGTGAGCGAAAATCCGCTCACGTTTGCAAAGATCGGCTTGCATTACAGCCAGTTTAGCAAGATTGCAGCGATATTAAATCTTACAACGAGAGATTTTTTTACGCCGAATTCCAGAAGTCTGGCTACGCTGAATATCGGGGAGAATTTCAGAGTACGTGGAGAGCATTTGCAATTTTTCAGTCGTGGAAGAAAGTTCAGTTTCAAACTTGGCACCCAATTCGATATTTTTAATATTACTTCTTATACAAATTTGAAAGAGGCCGGACTCTTCACGCAGAATTATTTAAGAGCATTTGGCGAATGGGATTATTCAACCAACAGAAATCTTACGGTTGGTTTGGGGACAAGGTTTGAATGGTTGAAAAATAATCCCTCCATCACTTCATCGGTTGCTTTCAAAGGCGAAAATAATTTCTTCACAAATTATTTTGTAATCAGACACAATACATTGGATCGACCCGTTTTTCCAAAACGAGGCATGCGCATTGAAGCAGAAGCCGGATGGGTGTCTACACAGCATCCTGATGTATTGATTCATACTAACTCCAGGGATATCGATACTGCAATCTCTAACACTCCATATTCAAGATTAACTTTTAACATGGAGGCGTATGCGCCATTGGGTGGACGAAGTACTTTCCTTTTGAATTTGCAATCCGGAATGAATTTCCAGGGAGAAAAAAATATCATGAATGAATTTTCAATTGGAGGGCTGGTCAGTACTTTCCATAATCAAATCACTTTCGCAGGTCTGCGCGAAGGTTCTTTTTATTCTCCAAGTCTTGCGGCCGCCATGGTTGGATTGAGATACCAGCTTTACAATAGCGTGTATGTTACGGCGAAGGCAAATGTGCTCGTCAACAATTTTATCAGCAAGCCCTATTTCTTTACAAATCCAGATTTTCTTTCTGGTTATTCGCTCACCTTTTCTTACAATTTTGCGCTCGGTCCACTCGAGTTGAGTTTGATGTATTGCGACCAGTGGAAGACAGTATTGGGCTATGTCAACATTGGCGTTCCATTTTAAAAAAAATGTTAATTAACGTCCGCAAATTAGTATGGAAAAAATGCCACAATATCCAAACTTCCTCCTATTTTTGAGATACCTGCTAAGCAGTGATCTATCTCCGGTATAGTATATGCTATACGTCATACATAATGTGGTTCACATAATCCGTCTCGGTTTCTGAAGATTCTTAGTGTTATGAATACATGCTGACCAGGCAATGCTTGTGTGGTATTAGCGCATGTCCCCTACCGTAAGATTGAAAAAAATTACAGAGTGAGCAATCACGCTAATGGATATTTTTTGCTTTTAAATAATGAATTATACTAAAACGGGAAATATATGAACAATGATGCCTTTAAAAATATGGATGAACTAAACTTGCGGAATGTGTGCGAACATTTATCGAAGTTCGGAAGCTTTGTTTATTTGTGGAAGACACCAAAAAATAACGACTTGATCACCGGCGCCGAAGGATATAAATTTTTTGGGCTCGATCCGGAAACTTCTTCGTTTACCAACGATCATTTTGAAAAATTAATTCATCCGGAGGATATTGAAACAGTGAGACAAAGTGAAAGAACGTTGATACAAAAAGAAGAAGACTCTGTAATTGAGTTCAGATTTTTTTGCCCGGACGGAAGTCAGAAATACGTCAGGCAATCACAGCAACTGATCAAAACCGGTAGCGACATAAAAATATTAAATATACTGCAAGACATTACGGAACAAAAAAGAGCGGAAATTATTTTGAATATTATGAACGACGCTTTTTTTGAACTGGATAATCATTTTATTTTCCGGAGAGTAAATCTCCAGGCAGAATTATTTTTCAAAAGATCTGCAAAGGACCTTATCGGGGAAAATATGTGGGATGTGTTTCCTGAAGTGATTGGTACTACATTGTATGATATTATTGTGCACACGCAGAAAGAAAAAAAAGCGGAACGAAATGAAATTATTTTCCCAGCCAACAAAAGATGGATTCGCGCCTCAATGGCCTCGTACACAGACGGGATCATTGTTGTTTTTCATGATATCAACGAACAAAAAAAGACTGACGAGGAATTAAAGGACCTGAACCAGTCACTGCAGAAAAAAAATAAAGAGTTGGAGCAAAAAAATGATGAGCTCACATTGTTCAGCTATATAACAAGCAATGAACTGAAGGCTCCCTTGAGAAAAATATACACTTCATTTGAAATGATATTAACGCGAGAAGGCTTTATGCTTTCGAATAATGCGAAGGCTCACTTCAGAAGAATCCAGGCATCCATTCAAAAAATAAACCTGATCACAGACGACCTGTTGTCTTTTGCAAGAGTCAATAAGAACGATGAAGTGCTTTCGGATACTAACCTCAATGAGATTCTCCAGGAAGCGAAAGATAAACTGATACAAACCCGGGAAGAGAGTTTTGTACTTGAGTCCGACAAACTCCCCGTAATTCCGGGATATCGGGATTTATTGTTGCAATTATTTTTACATATTATTGGCAATGCAATAAAGTTCCAGGAAAAAGATTCGATTCCGAATATTCAAATACGTCATGAAGTGATTTTTCTTGAGAAATCATCTCATAAAAATGCCGGCCGGGAATATCACCGGATCTCATTTGCCGATAATGGAATTGGTTTTGATATGTCTCATGCCGAAGAGATATTTAATCTTTTTTATCGGTTACACGACACAAGAACATTTAAAGGAACCGGCGTTGGACTTGCAATTTGCAAAAAAATCATGGAGCGTCACGGTGGCTTCATGGAAGCAAAGAGTGATAGCCATGGATCGACGTTCATTTGCAATTTTCCTGTGTGAAAGGCGGTGTAAGGTGTAAGGTGTAAGGTATAGGGTATAAGGTATAAGGTATAAGGTATGACATACCATACACCCTATACCCTACACCCTACACTTTCTACCTCCACCTTTTTTCATTCCTTGTTTATTTGAAATATTTCCTACATTTGTTTTACAGCCATTTGCCGAAAGATGGTTTGAAATATACAACCCGACCAACTGTCGCAATTACCTATCTGATCATTCCCATTGAATGCTTCAATTAATTTAGATTGTTTGTCTGCTCTGATGTTAGGAGCACCCATTCCTTCTAAAAAAAATTACGTTTTTTTTTAGTGATCCTATTTTCTATTTACTATATGGAGAAAAGAGTTTTTCTTTTAGATGATGATAATGATGAACACGAAATATTTCAATCGGCTCTTCAACGAATCGATACCCTGCTTGATTTTAAAGCAGCTTCCGATTGGCATGCTGCATCTTTGCTATTAGATCATTATCAGCCTGATTTTATTTTTGTCGATCTCAACATGCCCAAAATGGATGGCTTTAGTTGTGTGGCAGAAATTCGAAAAATGCCGAGGCTCGGAAATGTTCCAATATACATTTACTCAACAGGGATTTCTGAGAAAGATGGCAAAAAAGCGTTGGCAATCGGAGCAACCAACTATATTGTGAAACCAGCGAGTTTCCTTGATCTATGCAAGACGCTTGTCAAAATATTCAAGCCAAATTAAACACCAATTTTCTCATTTACTATTTTCAGTATTTCAGCTTCCAGCGCAATTGTTTTATTTTCCAATTGTTTTCCTTCGCTGATAACTGCCTCTGTAAATTTTTTATCGTTGTATCCTGCGGCATTGATTCGCACATTCATAAAAGCGCCCATCACAGCGCCGCGGGCACAGAGTGCGGCCACACCAGCATCTGATATTGAATTGGGGTTTCCAATATCTGCCATTGCTTTGATGACGGACATACTTTCAAAAGATTTTTTCATGACCTGAAATGGAATTTCAATGGCATGTCTCGTGGCTTCGCCAATTTCCCTGGAACGAATTGCTTTTTCTTCTTCAGTAGCCTTTGGTAAACTGAAAGCGGACATAATAAGATTAAATGCCTTTGTATCCGCATCAACCAGTTTTATAAGTTCCGACTTAATTGCTTCCGCTTTTTCTGCCCAGCCGCTGAATTCTTTCCAGCGTTCATCCCATCCTTTTTTATGGGCAGAAAGATTTGCCACCATACATGCAAGTGAAGCTCCCAAAGCACCGGTATAAGCAGCAATCGATCCGCCGCCCGGCGCGGGACTTTCACTGGCTGTTTCATCGGCAAAATCAGACAAGGTCATACTCACCAATTTGCTGTCGGCTTTTTCACGAAGCATATATTCAATGATGCGTTCCTCGGGCTTAAAAGCTGAAAGTTCATCAAGCCCCATTGAAAGAATTGCAATACGAACCAATTCTTTTTCCGAAACACCAGTGGATCTTTTTTGTTTGTTCAAAAAATATTTTCCCGCCTCAAGCATCGATGACAACGGGATCAATCCAACCAGTTCGCTTCCTGTTACGCGAATGCCCCTTTCGGTTGCTTTCTTGCATACTTCGTCAAAGGCGATATGCATGGGCGTTATATTGATATTCGTCAGGTTCATGGAAATTTGCGCAACGCCATATTCTTCGATATACCACCCGATCGCTTTTACAGATTTCAATGTGCCGGGAATAGAAACGGGTTTGTTGTCTTTGTCAGTAACAATTTTTCCGGTAACCGGATCTCCTTCCCGTTTTACGCGGCCCGCCTCGCGTACATCGAATGCAATTGAATTGGCGCGCCTGACCGAAGTAGTATTTAAATTAACATTGTATGCTACAAGAAAATCTCTTGCACCGATCACAGTTGCGCCTCTTTTGGCATCAAATGCCGCCGGACCAAAATCTGGCTTCCATTGCGGTAATTTTATTTTTTCGAAAAATCCTTCATACTCACCTGCACGGATAACCGATAAATTACTTCGTTCTTTTTTTGGTTGTGCTGCTTCATACAAATAGACAGGCAGCTTCAAATCATTGCCTACACGTTCCGCAAGTTTTGTCGCCCATCTGGCAGTTTCTTCCATGCTGATGTTTGCAATTGGTATCAACGGACAAACATCAGTCGCTCCCATACGGGGATGCTCACCCGAATGAGTGCTCATATCAATCAGCTCTCCTGCTTTTTGAATAGCGAGAAAGGCTGCATTCACGACAGCTTCCGGCGTGCCAACAAAAGTAACGACGGTACGATTGGTCGCCTTACCTGGATCTACATGGAGCAAACGCACACCATCCACAGATTCGATGACGCCCGTAATTTGATTGATCAAATCAATATTACGACCCTCGCTGAAATTCGGAACGCATTCGATAATCTGTTGCATATCGTTTCTTTTGCACGAATTACACGAATTGAAATGAATTATGCAAATTTTGACCGGGATTTTAAACGATTTGACTGATTAGTCGAGAAGTCGATAGGTCGATGTGTTGGTTCCAAAAGCTATAGTAGATTTTATTTGCAATCAAGTTTCACGGTCGCGACTCATCGACCTATCGACTTCTCGACTAATCAGTCAAATCATTTAAAATTCTGGTTCGGCTTGTTTTCTCGGCCTGATAAAATCGAGTGGACGTTTTTTGAAATAGCGCCACAATATGCCAACGAATTCCGGGTAGTCTTTTAAATGAACACCTCTCGATTTTACGGCAACAATAAATGCAAGTGAAAAACTGATCAGAAAATTAAAAAATCCAATTCCCAATACGCCTAGAATTACAGTTAGCAGATAATAAGGATTGATATTGGCGATGCCGATTCCATATACGGCGGTTGCAACATTGCCTGCAGAAATTGTGATGTGACGGATGTCAAAAGGAATTCCAAACATTCCGACAACGAGCCCCGACATACCCAACATAAATCCCAATGACACATTGCCGACGATTGCGCCTGTATGTTTTTCAATATACACCGCGATCCGGTTCAATCGTTCCGGCGAAAACGAAAGCCGTAGTAAAGGATGTGTACGAAGCCGCTCTGCAAAATGCCCATATTGAATTGAGTTCTGTACATATCCGGCGATGATCCCACTCAGAAAAAGAAAAAAACCGGTGTTACAAGCGTATAACAAAGAGAGACTATGCCAGGGATGTTGTGCTTCGAGCAATTTCGTTGCTGCTTCGCCTTCGATAATTTTCGTTTTCGTCACGAGATGATATAACCAGGCCAGCAAATAAGTTCCGGGAAAAACGATAACGAGATTACCAATAAAAGATGCAATCTGGCTTCGCGATACTTTTGCAACGGTGATTGCGAGGTTGTATAAATTGGGTTGATGTGTATTTTGCTTCGTATCTAACGAGCTCGCCACAGCGCTTGCGGTAAATGCCGGTTGCTTGGTTGCGAGTGTGGAATGTGTTTCTTCAATTACAACAAAACCGATGCTATAATTGACACTGTAAGCAAAGCCATGCCAAAAAAAAGGCATCTCCATTTTCGTAAGCAGGTTTTTGATGATAGCCACAAAACAAATAACGAGTCCGCCATTCATCGCACTTCCCATCATCGCCCGGTATTCGCCGGGAGAAGATGTAATGTATTTATTTCCTTTCGAACCTTTGTGTTCAGCAATTTGATAAGCTAAATAACCGAGACATTGAGATAGAAATTCCCTGATACTGTTTTTTCTGTTTTCATTTCTGACAAGCATTTTAAAAAGGGAAACAAATTTGCCAGTATCAAAATATTGATCGCCGTCCAGTATATCAACCAGGATATTTATCCTGTCCAATTTATTTTCAAGCAACACCAATGTGTATGTCTGATGCAAGCTGGTGCCGTTTGAAGAATGATTTTTCCGGATATACTCAATACAGTCATAACATTGTTGCACGGTAGTTCTGAGCGCAGAAGATATCACGCCCATTTCATTTTCACCGTCTTCGTTATTCAACATTTTTTCGAGGTCGTGTATCAGGTAATTTTGCCCGATAAACGGATTTTTTTCCCGCTCCTGCTCTGGCAGATATTGAAAAACTTCTTTTTCGAGACTCAATTGAGCAACCTGGAAAGCAAGTATTTTTAAAGATTGAATCAGCTGGTGTAAAATTCTCCGGTCATCAACATGAAACGCAAGCCGCATACTTTCAAAAAAAATAATCCATTTTTCGTAGGATATTGCTTCCACCCATTGATAATCGTTCTTGCGAAAGAAAACACGATTTATAACATATAGAAAATCATTTTTGCTTTGTAATGCAGGAAGCAATTTGTGCCTGCATCTTCCAAATAATTCCTGCCAGAATCCGCGGGCAAGAGGAATTCCGCTTTCTGTTAATGCAGGTGAAAGATCTGTGTTGATCAATTGAGAAAGCAGTGCATGCTGAAGATTTTTTAACAATACGGGATGTTCATGCATTTCACGGATAACGACGTCAAGATTCTGTGTCGCGTTATTTTTTCCTTTTTGTGAAGAAGGTCTGACAGCAGAAAAAAAAGAAACCAGGAAATCGAGTCCCTGATCTTTATCGGCGATATGCAACACCGTGCTTCTGCGTGTGATGATATCGATAAAATCACGCTTATTTTTTTTTTGTAGGATCATTGGCGCAATATTGACGCAAGGATTATGCCGAATATGAGCGACGTTGAACGCTCAACGCGCAACGCATAACGCTGGTATTATTCGAGCCCGATTTTTTTATATTGTTTCATTACGCAACTGAATACCGCGTTCAGCATTTGGCGTTATGCTTTTAGCGTTACCCGTTCAGCCCTCAACAAATTCCCCTCCAATCATCACCTTATCTATAAGATTTGTGCCGAAACAATATGGCAAAAATGCAATTGAAGGCACCGGTTTTGTAAATATGAGATTGGCTTTTTTACCGACTGAAATGCTGCCCGTTTCGTTTGCAATATCCATAGCAAATGCCCCATTGATGGTTGCTGCGTTGATCGCTTCTTCCGGAAGCATTTTCATTTGAATACAACTTAGCGCAACTACAAAATTCATATTACCACTTGGTGATGATCCCGGATTGAAATCTGATGCTAACGCCACTGCACAACCGCAGTCGATAAGTTGTCTTGCCGGTTGCAAATGCATCCGCAAAAAAAATGCTGCGGTTGGTAATAACGTACAGATTCCATTCCACCCGCTTTCTTGCGTAGAAGATTTAGATAATAGTTGAATTTCTTTTTCATTTAGCACTTCAAGATGATCCAATGAAACAGCATTTAATTTTATTCCTGCTTCAATTCCACCGATACTGTTTAATTGATTGACGTGCAGCTTCGGCTTCAAGCCATAACTCAGTCCTGCCTTGCAGATTGTTTCCATTTCCTCCGCGCTGAAAAAACCTTTTTCGCAAAATACATCTATGTAGTCGGCTAATTTTTCTTTTGCGATCACGGGCAACATATCATTTATGATCATGTCTATATATCCCTGGTGATTTTCTTTAAACGCCTGCGGATAAGTGTGCGCGCCTAAAAATGTTGCCTTAATAGGGAGATTCGATTTTTGTTTTAGCTTTTTTATTACACGCAACATCTTCAGTTCGCCTTCTACCGATAATCCATAACCGCTTTTTATTTCAAGCGCTCCTGTTCCCAACCTGCTTACTTCTTCCAGTCTTTTCCATGCTTGTACGAAAAGTTCATCCTCGGATACTTCGTTTAATTTTTTAGATGAATTGAGAATACCCCCGCCTCTTGCATTGATTTCTGCATAACTCAATCCGCGAATTTTATCCACAAACTCATCTTCACGGCTTCCGGCATAAACGAGATGGGAATGACTGTCGCACCAGCACGGAAGCACCATCGCGCCTTTCGCATCCACTAAATTATTCGTGGTATTTTTTTTCTCTTTGTGAAACGACTCCATGGTTCCATATCCATTGATGATCCCATCCTCGATATCGACATAAGCATCATTGATGATCGGGAGCGAAGCGAGTTCTTTTCCACGCAGGGGTTGTTTTGCATCCCGGGTATTAACAAGCTGTTTGATATTAATAATCAGCGTAGATGACATCTGGTTGTAAAAATATGTACGAAAAACGAAAACAGGAACCATGATTTTAAACGATTTTATCTGATTAAACTGATTTTGTAAGCCGCAAAATCAGTTCAATCAGATAAAATCGTTTAAAATCGCGGTTCACATTTGTTCATAAATAAACCATACCCGGAATAATTATATAAAGCTGCTTTTAGTACCTTCGGACGATTCCCTAGCCGTATAAAAAATGCTGTACAAACGATTCGATCCATTTATAGAATATTCATGGGGAATAACGTCATATTTTTTGGGAAGTGGCTTTTTTGCCTTGTCCTTTCTTCCTTTTGCGCAATAAAATTTGCTCATCATCTCCCTGTCCCTGTTACTAAAAAAAATATTTCATTCAACGATTCAAAATATGATCCTTCAAACAGAGGATCGATAAACACAAAAAAATCAGAAGATATAAAACAAATAAATGCAGGCGTTTTATCAAAATTGAACGATAACAATTTCTTCAGACCGCTCGCCGGCAACTATACGATACCGGTAGTTGTTCATATCATCAGTCAAAATCCTGATGCGATTACAGACCTGCAGATCATTAACGCGATAAACGATTTGAACGATGCATTTGCGCACACTGGCGTATATGCAGTTGGTCCCGGCGCCAATACCGGCATTACGTTTTGTCTTGCTAAAATCGATCCCGATGGCGGGATTACTAACGGTATCACACGAACGAAATCCGCGCTAAGTGATTTCGACGCTGATACTGAAGATGACCGGTTAAAAAATTTGGTTTCGTGGGATACAAAAGCGTATTGTAATATATGGTATGTAGAAGGAATCAAATCCGAACTGCTGACAACTTTTAGCTGTTCAGCCTGGACACGACAACATGAAGCTGGTTATGCCGGTTTGTCTGGCGGCGGCGATTATCGTGATGGTATCGTTACATCAGCGTTTGGTCCGCTGCTTGCACATGAGGCGGGGCATTATCTTGGATTGAAACATATTTTTGAAGGCGGGTGCACGAATACAGATTGCAATGTGAATGGTGACGGTGTCTGTGATACGCCGCCACAAGCAGCATTCGGAGGTTCTTGCGTTGCTCCGCAAAATTCTTGCAGATCGGATACTGCATCAGGTTTGCCAGTAGATCTGCCTGATTTGAATTCGAATTTCATGAGTTATAGCGGTGCATGCACGAATGAATTTACAGCGGGACAAGGTGTAAAAATGCGTTATACTATTGACAATATCAGGAACAGCCTGGTTGCGCAGAATAAGTGCAACCCGCCTTGTGCGGAGAATATTCTTGCAAAGTTTACAAGAGATAATTGGTTTCCTGCAATCGGCAATACAATAAATTTTACGAGTACTTCAACCGGCGGCACAAATTATCAATGGAGTGTTGATGGTGTTGTGGTTGGGACAAACAGCCCAACTTATTCGCAAAGTTTTCCGGCTATAGGAAAATATAAAGTGACTCTGAAAGTTTACAATGCAAATATCAACTGCTATTCCACGTATTCGGATTTTGTAATTGTTACCTGTGGGGTAATGGCAAGATTTTTTCCGGATAAACGAATCATCGCTGCGAAAGATCCATTTCTTATCGACAGTATTTTATTCACCAACAGATCTGTCGGTGCTGTGTCCTATCAATGGCTGATGAGTAATGACCAGGGAATGGCTGAGCAAGTAGTTAGCACCAACACAGATTTAAATTATATTTTCAGAATGCCAGCCAACTATTCAATACGGCTGGTTGCAACAAATGGCGGATGCAGTGATACTACCGAAAAATTTAATTTTTTGGTGGACGATGCAACACCAGATGGCTATTTAAGTTTTCGATCTGTGGATTGTTTTCAACAAACAAAAATTAAAATAACCATAACGGCGTGCAATGCAAGTTATGCTCCTCTTCCCCCGAACATACCCATTTCTTTTTATGATGGAAATCCGGCATCAGGAAGCACACATAAAATTGGAGCTACGTTCTTTACGCGAGATTCGATCCTGGGTAAATGTTGCAGTAATATTTATTACGATACAATTGATGTGGGCCGTTCCGGGGTTGCTCAATTGTATGCGGTTTTTAATGATAGCGGCACTGCCATTCCGCTCGCTCTTCCCAATACCAAAATCATCGAGAAAAATTATATAAACAATGTTTCTGTGAATAGTGGATTTCAATTTAAAATTTCTGTCAACCCCGTTAGCGCCACGCTCGAAACTGGTGACACATTACAATTATCTGCAAAGGCCGGCCCCGGAAATGTAACATCATTGAACTGGAGTAGCGCAGAGAATTTGAATTGTACCAATTGCAACAATCCGCTTTTTATTGCGGGCAGAAAGGATATGACGAAACTTGCTATTGCCACCAGCGAATATGGTTGCATCGATAGCGCCGCCGTAAATATAAAAGTAACTCCCGGTGATGACTACACGATAAAGATCGACAGCATCAACTGTTCAAGAAATGACAGTATGATGGTGAATTTTACGATATGCGACAATTTCAAAAGACCAGTGATCCCAAAGGATTTGAAGGTTGCCTTTTATGATGGTGATCCCTCGAATCTATCAACGCATTTGTTGGGTCCTGTATTTATCGCTGATGCAGCGTACACCGGTCAATGTAATTCGTATACCCATACCATTAAAAATATTTCATTGGGAAATGTATTTGCTGTTGTGAATGATAATGGAATAACCATACCTGTGCAACTTCCCGTCGATAGTGTGTTCCTTGAAAAAGATTATACTAACAATACGGCACAAATTTACTATCTGCCCGATACCATTTCAATTATTCCAATGGATACCGTCGTGCCTGCTAATCAATCTGTGTCACTGTTGATCATATCGCCGATTTACGATCAATCCAGCATACATTGGATTCCCGGTGATGGATATACGCTGAGTTGTACCAATTGCAGTTCAACGACGGCAACTATCAGGGGCAATTCTATTATAAACCTGGAAATGCAAAATCAATATGGTTGCGTCATCAAGGGACAGAGCAGGATCAAAATTTTGCCGCCTGATATGACGCTGAAAATTCTTCAGACCAATTGTTTTACGAACGACAGCCTGCTCGTGAAATTTGAATTGTGCATGAACAATGATTACGATAGTGTGCCTGCCAATATCCCGGTTTCATTTTTCGAATCCGATCCTGTTACAGGCAAAGCAAAACTCCTGGAGCCGGTATTTCTTACGACTGGTCGTGCTGGGAATTGTGATGATTTTTCAGCCGTTGTTAAGAACCCGTCTACACAAAACCTATTTGCAATTGTAAATAATGATGGAAGCGGCAATGCCGTTTTTGATGAAACAAATTTTTCAAATAATGTCGACAACAAAACGATTGTGCCGTTTACTGTTGAGGTAACACCCGTGGATACAACTATTCTTCGCCCTTCTCCTGTTCAGTTGCTGGCAACAGTAAATGGTGGTCAGACTACTTCGCTTAACTGGGGACCTGCACAATTTCTTTCATGTGTGAATTGTTCGGCTCCGGTTGCAACTCCGCCGTATTCGGTTCAATTTAAAGTGGAAGCAAGAAATGAATATGCATGCATCGCTACAGCATATGCATCTATCAAAACTTACACAGGAGGAAGAGTAAATATTCCCAATGGATTTACACCAAATGCCGACGGCCATAATGATGTATTTTATATTATGGGAAGTAATGAAATCCGGTCGTTAAAAGATTTTTCAATTTTTAACCGATGGGGACAGAAAGTATTCCAGGTTATCAACGCACCGGCAAATGATCCTGATTTTGGATGGAAGGGTTTTATTAACGGCAAAGCAGCGGAACCGGGCGCCTATGTTTATTTTGTGAACGTATCATTCACGGATGGCACAGAGCAATTATACAAGGGAACGGTGATTCTTATACGATGATGCATGGGAGAGTTGTACTTGTTGAATGAGTTGATTAGTTGAAAGATCGATAATTTTTGAACCATGATTAGA
>JAFDYD010000008.1:58799-112997 GCA_018267615.1 Bacteroidota bacterium
TCTAATCATGGTTCAAAAATTATCAACCTCTCAACTTTTTCTTTATATCAAGATCGAATTTCTCTGCGGTTTGAATTGCTTCTTCATATCCCGCGTCAGCATGCCGGATAACGCCAGTTCCGGGATCATTGCGCAATACGCGGCTTAATCTTGCAGCAGCATCATCTGTCCCGTCCGCGACGATCACCATTCCGGCATGAATACTATAACCCATTCCCACTCCGCCTCCATGATGCAAACTAACCCAGCTTGCTCCGCCTGCTGTATTTACGAGCGCGTTCAATATCGGCCAATCGGCCACAGCATCACTTCCATCTTTCATCGATTCAGTTTCGCGGTTCGGACTTGCCACTGAACCTGTGTCCAGATGATCCCTTCCTATTACAATCGGAGCTTTTACTTTTCCGGATCGTACCAATTCATTGAAAGCAAGTCCAGCTTTTTCTCTTTCACCCTGTCCAAGCCAGCAAATGCGAGCGGGCAAACCCTGGAAAGCAATTTTTTCTTTAGCGAGTTTAAGCCACCGATGTAAAGATTTATTTTGCGGAAATAATTCTGCGATCAACGCGTCTGTAACCGCGATATCATTTGGATCGCCACTCAACGCGGCCCATCGGAATGGCCCTTTGCCTTCGCAGAATAACGGTCTTATATATGCGGGAACAAAACCTGGAAAATCAAAAGCGTTTTTCAATCCTCTCTCCTGTGCACGCGCGCGGATATTGTTTCCATAATCAAATGTAATGGCTCCTTTTTTTTGCAGTTCAATCATCAATGCTACATGCCTATACATGGAGCTATATGCGTAATCGATATACTGTTTTGGATTTTGCTCGCGTAAAATTTTTGCCTGTTCATATGAAATTTCATGTGGCCAATATCCAATCAGCGGATCATGCGCAGAAGTTTGATCCGTGAGTGTGTCAGGAATGATATTTCTTTCGACAAGTCTTTCAAGTAAGTGAACCGCATTGCACAAAACGCCGATCGATAATGGGATGCCTTTTTTCTTTGCTTCCAGCGCGCGGTCGATCGCTTCGTCAATACTATCTATTTTAACATCAAGATATTTTGTTTCAATACGTTTTTCAATTCGCCAGGATTCTACTTCAGCAACAAGCGCCACACCTTCATTCATCGTAATCGCGAGTGGTTGAGCGCCGCCCATTCCTCCCAAACCGGCAGTGACATTTAACGTGCCTTTCAAACTTCCTCCGAAATGTTTGTTAGCAGCAGCTGCATATGTTTCATAAGTTCCTTGTACGATACCTTGTGATCCGATATAGATCCATGAACCCGCAGTCATCTGGCCATACATCATCAGTCCTTTTTTTTCAAGTTCATCGAAGTGTTCCCATGTGGCCCATTTTGGAACAAGTTGCGAATTTGAAATCAGTACGCGGGGAGCATCTTTATGTGTTTTTAGAATGCCGACAGGTTTGCCGCTTTGTACAAGCAATGTTTCATCATTCTCCAATATTTTGAGAGAAGCAATGATATTATCGAGCGCTTCAAAATTTCTTGCCGCTTTACCACGACCGCCATACACAATCAGTTCATCCGGTCTTTCCGCTACTTCAGGATTTAAATTATTCAATAACATGCGAAGAGCTGCTTCCTGTACCCAGCCCTTGCAAAGCAATTGCCCACCTGTTGGCGTTTTATATTTAACTGCGTCGTAGCGAGTAAAAGTTGTATTACTCATATTTATTTCTTTTTGGATCCTGACTCGTTTCAAAGAGTGCTATTATTGTGATCGTGTAACCACTGACCTTATAATATATTTTATAATGACTGTCGACACTCAATTTTCTAATGTTCTTGTCTTTTCTTGTCGGAGATCCGGCATAGGGAGATATGATAAGACGCTGAACCTTTTCAGATAATTTTTTTACAAAATTATCCGCGACCTTTTTTGACCATTCGCTTTCGAGCCAATATGCAATACGGAGCATTTCTTTTAGAAAGCTCTTATTGTACTCTATGACGTAATCCAATGCGCAAGCGCTTTGTTAAACTCCCGCTGCGAAACCGTTTCTCCCCTATCCGCTTCTGCAATGGCTGCCTTTAATTTTTTTTGCTGCTCCCGGGTAAGGTCATCGAACTCACCTGTTTTTGTATCATGTTTTTGGATGATGTATGGTAGAATGTCTTCGTTGAGTGTTTTCAACAAAGCTTCATCATCAATATTTTTGATGAGCTCAAACAATTTCTTTTTTAAATTTTCTTTTGATTTCATAAATAAGGTTTTGATCAAATGTAGAACTTTGAACGAAACCTCCAAATACCATTTTTTATTTCTAAAAAATAAATTCTTCAAAGCCCTGATTCAATTTCGTATTCATGGATTTTGCAAATTTATCCACTTGCTCAACAAACGAAAAATCACTAACGATTTTTTTTATTTGATTGATATCATCCGCAAATACCCTGTCTTCTTTTGCAAAGCTTACAAATTGTCTGACGTATCCATGCGCAAATTCCAATATCTCGCTGCTTTTTAATGGTCGCCGGAATTCGATGGCCTGGCATGCAGTCATCAATTCAATAGCAAGAATATATTCCAGATTATCAAGAATCTTACTCAATTTTCTTCCGCTGATGCTGCCCATGCTTACATGATCTTCTTGTCCCAGTGACGTAGGAATGCTATCTGCACTTGCAGGAAAACAAAGTGTTTTATTTTCCGTCACCAACGCCGCAGTGGTATATTGCGGAATCATAAAACCACTATTGAGACCAACATTACTCATTAGCAATACGGGTAATCCCCATTTTCCTTCGAGCAATAAATAACAACGGCGATCAGAGATATTTCCAATTTCTGAAGCAGCGAAGCAAGCATAATCTAGCGGTAATGCCAGTGGTTGTCCGTGAAAATTTCCTCCGCTGATTGTATCATCTGCATTTAAAATTATCGGATTATCGGTGACGGCGTTCAATTCTATTTCCGTTAATTGTTTTACATGCAACCATGCATTGCGACTTGCTCCATGTACTTGTGGCATGCAACGAAGCGAATATGGATCCTGCACGCGACCGCAATCGATATGACTTTGCATAATCGCAGAATTATTCAGTAAATAACGAAGACGCTGCGCTACCAATTTATTTCCTGCAAAAGGCCGTATTGCATGAAGCCGTTCATCGAACGGCGCTTTTGTTCCTGTAAGTGCTTCTAGACTCATCGCGCCGATAATGTCGGAAGCCTCGAGACAATTATGCAATCGCTGTATTGTTTTGACGGCAAATGCAAGAATAAACTGGGTGCCGTTAATGAGTGCTAATCCTTCTTTTGGTCCGAGTTGCAGTGGCGACAAACCGAAACGTTTTAATACATCTTGTGTTCTTTGTATTTTCCCTTCGAAAAAAAGTTGTCCGAGACCGATCAGGGGAAGAAACAGATGTGCGAGTGGTGCGAGATCGCCTGATGCACCGACGGAACCTTTTTCAGGAACAATCGGGATAATATTATTTTCTATATGCCAGCAAATACGTTGCAATGTTTCCAGCCTGATGCCGGAATATCCCTGGGCAAGCGCGTGCACTTTTGTGATCAGCATGATCCTTGCGATTTCAGCAGGAATCGGATCGCCGACCCCAACACTATGGCTTTGTAAAATTTTATGTTGAAGCGTTCCTGTATCTTCTTCAGATATTTTTGTATCTGCGAGAATTCCAAACCCGGTATTTACACCATATACGGTCTTATTATTTTCAACAATGGTCCTTACAAATTGGTGACTGTTTTGAATTTTATCAACTGCTTGCGAAAGATTGCCCGACAACGATCCGTTTGCCAGTGCAATTGTTTTGCCAATTGTCAGCTTATCTATTCCATAATTAAAATATTCCGGCATAGCGATTTCCTGTTTCAAAAATAAGATGTTTACTTCAATCCAGGTCGGAAGAACGGACTAAGATGATTCACCCAATAATAGTTCCCGGTAGTGTTTGCAAAAAATTTTCCTGCTGAACCTTTCAATGGCAATTTCTCTGCTTCTTTTTCCAAATTTAATTTTCAGGTCAGGACTATTGATAAACAAACGGAGCAATTGAACTCCCTGGTCAATGATTTTATCTTCTTCGGTTTCTGTGATCAGGAGGCCATTCTCCATATGTGAGATGTAGTCGGGAATACCATTCACGGCGGTCGATAAAATCGTTTTGCCATATGACATCATCGTCATAACGACTATCGGTAACCCTTCAAATGCAGAAGTTAATATCAAAATGTCGGAACGCGCATAAATATCTTTCATCAAAACCTGGTCACTAACATTCCCATAGAATTTGCAGTACGGGAATTCAGCGATGTTAATTATTTTTTCGACGTCTCCAACAAATGAAAAATGAATTTTATCTCCAGCTTCATGCATTTTTTTTGCGATGGCTGCGATGAGATGTATTCTTTTCTGAGGCGAGCCGCGGCCTATGAAGACTACTTCTGTTTGTTCATTGTTCACCTGCTTCAGTATCGGGATATCAATTGCGTTGTCGATAAAATACAACCTTTCATATAAAGAGCGATCCATATGATTTGTGTCATATTGCCTGATTACATCCTGTTTTAATTTGATCGTGCTAAAAATTCTTTTGTCGATTCGTTTTGCAAATCCAATTGTATAATTCAGCCATGTATCAAGATGACAAAGTTCTACGCAGGGAATATTTTTTCGGATATGCGGAATTATTTTGTAAAAGAAAATTGTTTCGCCTCCAAAGACAACCGGGTTTTCCGATTTATTGATCCAGGTTGCGACTACGCCGCGAAAAAAAAAGTTTATAAAATGAAATATTTTTTTGTCGATGTACGGATGAAGGTCGATGAGGCCAACTCCTTCAATATCAAAAAATTTCCTGAACTGATTGTTGCGAGGTTTTTTGGAAAAGATAATAAGCGGCTGAGCATCTTTGATGCAGTGCGTAATATCCAGGTTCACTTGCGGAGATCCGCCAATATCACCACTGGGAAAAAAAAGAAATACGCTGTATTTTTTTTTTAAGGGGAACAACAGACCGAATAGTTTGCCCAATACAACAAAAGGGAACATACAGATTTGTTCTATCCTTAATTTCCAAATTGCCTGTTGATAGGTCATTGTCAGCAATAATATTTTCTAAGTGTTCTTATTAAATACCCACTGTCAAAAGAAATATGCAATGTTGTAATAATTTTTTGGATGACAGACGTATCGATCACAGGATTACTACCGGCATCTACAAACCTATAATTACCTTTTATTTCAAGGACGTCTTCGATGGTCGAAACAATCTGCATTATCGGATAATTTTGGGTATTCGCGACGTTTACACATTTATTGACGAATAATTTATGCCTGATAATATAATCACAGATACTTACTGCATCATCCAGGTCGATGATATTCCTCGTTGCATTTTTCCAAACCGGAAAAGGAAGATTGGATTGAATATGATCAATAAAAAAATTTAAAAGCGTGTGCGGATTATTGGTTCTCCCCACAAGATTTGAAATTCGGAAAATATGATAATTGTGATGCTGCCGGACAATTGCTTCCATCGCAAGTTTATGTTTTACATATGGAGAATCCTGTAATGATACATCATAGATACTACAAGTGCTAAAATAAACAAACGTTTTGTCGGCATACATGCGAACAGCGTCTTCCAATAAATGGCGTTCTCTTGTAAACGCTGCATTATCCGTATTGGCGGAATTGGATACACCCGACGCGAATACCAGGTAATTTTCATCTTTAGCATATTTCTTAAATCCGTTCGCAACGAGGCCACTACCCAAAACCATTATTTTGATTTTTTGTTGGCAAATGTAACGATTGAAAATTATACCCTTCTCTGCTTGCCATTCGCAGTGATTAAAAGCTGAACTTTTTCATAAATTCTTCCCTACGGCGGATAGCTACTTCAATCATACTGCCATCGATCATTTCAACATATCCTCCTCGGCCGCGATGGTATTTTTTTACCGCGTGCAGATTGATGATATGTGAATTATGAATGCGGAAAAAAACGGAATCCGGGAGTATGTCTTCATATTCCTTTATATTCTTGGCTGAAATAAATTTTTCTCCATTCTTGGTGTGTATAAAAGTATAACCACTGCTGGATTCAAACCTGACAATATCTTCCATGGATATGAAAACAAATCCTTCTTTCGAAGGGAGCGCAATCTTTTGAAGTGAATCATTTTGCTTTTTAAAATTTTGCAAAAGATTATCAAGCTGATGGTTGATATTACGTGAACGAATCCTTTCTGATGCACGTTTTACAGAGGATTTTAGCTCTTCAATGTTAACAGGCTTCAATAAATAATCCAGTGCACTGTATTTAAAAGCCTTGAGCATATAATTATTAAATGCTGTCACGAAAATAATTTCAAATTCAACCGGCACTAGCTGGTCAAGCAGGTCGAAAGCATTTCCATAAGGCATTTCGATGTCAAGAAAAACCAATTCCGGTTTGAATTGGCGGATTACCTGGATACCTTCCTGCGGATTGGTCGCTTCGGATATGGATGTTATCTCTGGGCAATACTCTTCGAGCATTGTTCTCAGTACACGGACGTTTTTCGGCTCATCATCAATAATAGTGCAAGTCATGATAGGTTATTTGGCCGGTATGCTTCTTGTAAGGGAAATTGTATGGTCACCTTTGTGCCCACCGGCGTGTGATTATGATCCTCCGGATCTTCAATATTTATTTTGATAGAAGCCTCATGTGTGGTGTTGAATACTTCAATTCTTCTTGCTGTCAGTGTCATACCCTTTGATTGGTACTCCACCGGGATAATACTTTTGAATTGAAGTGCCTGTTTTCTTCCGATGCCATTATCTTCGATATTGCATACAAGATATTTTGCATCGGCGTGGAAGCTGATTTTTATTTTCCCATTAGCATCTTTTTTATAACGCATGCCATGGCGTACACTGTTTTCGATATAAGGTTGCAGGATCATCGGTGGAATAAAATAATCTTCGCGGTTGATTTTTGGATCGACCAGGATTTCATACACAAATTTATTCTCAAACCGCTTTTTTTCCAATTCCAGGTAAGTAGAAACATAAACAATTTCCTGTTCCAGGCTGATGTCCTGTTTGGAAGAATAATCGAGCGTTAACCTGATCAATCGCGAAAATTGCGTGATAAATTCATTAGCACCCAGAATATCCTTATCGATCACATATTGCTGGATGGAATTTAAACTGTTAAAGATAAAGTGCGGGTTCATTTGCGAACGAAGTGCCATCTGTTCCAGCTCGGATAATTTTGCAGCGAGTATTGTTTTCTGTGCCTCTTTCTTTTTGAGATTTTGAATGCGCAGGTACACAAAAAAAATGACTAGCGCTGTGGCAGATAAAAAAAGCGTGAGTTGAAACCAAATTTTTTCACGCAATAATTTTTCGACAGTGAATTTTACAAAAGCATGATCGCTCTCTACGCCAAATTTATTGACTGCAGCCAGTTCCAATACAAAACTCCCCGAAGTCAGTGAAGGATAATTTAATGAGTTTTGGTTTGTCAGGCGCCAGATAGTATCCGGCGCTAGCCGGTATTTGTATAGGATACTTCCAGCAGATTTGAACGAAATGGCGACAAAGTCTATACGGATATTGTTGTCTTTATGCGGCAATAAAAAATCTGTTTGGGCATATGGCATTTGTTTTCCGGAAACAGTAATATCGGTGATATATAACTTACAACTGGAGGTCTTTGCTTTTTTGCTGACATTAAATCGGGTAAGTCCTTCGGGCGTCCCCACCAATACATTTTCGCCGTCGACATATACGGCGTTAATGATGTCCGACTTCAATCCGTCAACAGTAGTAAAAGTGGTGATGTTATAACCGGTATCGGTTGCATGAACTCTGTTGAGGCCTTTGTCTGTTCCTACCCAGATATCATTGTTTGCAATGAAGAGGTTGCGGCAAATGTTGCTCGTCAATCCATCCTTGTCAGTGATGTTACGAACAACTTTACCTCTACTGTATGCAACCAATCCACTCCCTGACGTGCCGACCCATAAAGTTCCATCATTGGAGCCTCTAATGGCCGCAATTCGTTTTTGCAACAATTCATTTTGCTCACCAACAAATGTATATCCCTTATCATCCGATATTGCAACCAAGCCATTCAATGTACCGACATAATTTGTATCCTTGAGCTTGTATATACATGTAGCTCTGTCGCTCCAAATAGTATCGATCCATGGAATCACGTCATACCGCTGCAATAAGAAGCGTGGATCATTCGGGTCAATGCGCAATGCATACCGGCTGGAACTAAATTCGATCTTCCCATCCTTATCGGCGAAAACATCTTTTATTCCCACCCCAAGGAAGAATGGCTTCGGATTCCATTTTTCGCAAATAAACATTCCCCCGTCCGATCCGATGAGTAATTTTTTGTCGCTGATTTTGTTGATCGTAATAATCCTTCCCCGAGTATAACTATCCATTATTTTTACTGACTTCACAATTGACAAGTTCTGATCAAGTGCATACAAGTAAAAATTTTCGCCCCCGATATATATAGTTGAATCAATCTTCTCAATAGCAACTACAGATGACAGACCACTACCCGTTCGAAATGAAAAGTTTTCAAACTCAGAAGATGTCAGCCTGTATATGCCTTTTCCGAGAGTACTGAACCACAGGCTTCCTTCTGAATCGCGCATCACGTTGTTAACTGGGGAACCTACAGATAAACTATCAATAAATTTTGCCCGTACAGCGTCAAACACAAGCGTTTTATCGATATAGTTAAATGCAAAAGTGCTATCATCAATAGAGGATGCGCCAATAAATTTTTCGCTTAGTGGAATCCGAAATTCGACACCTCTTTTTGAGGTAAAATTGAGTGCGTTTCCTTTCACGACCACACTAAATAAGGGAGTAAAAAAAGTACACCCGTATCTATTATTTTTTGTAAGGGATACCGGGATATTTTCAATTGCAGTCAGGTTGTTGTCTTTTATATCGGCTATAATTAAATTGAAATGATATTCAAATGTGGTTGCAATTCTAAAATTCTTCTTTTCGTTTAGCCCTGCTTTGATGGTGCGCAAATTTTGCCCGGCAAATTGTTTTATTTCATGAATCTGGCCTGAATGATCGATAATATGAAGTGCGTTGGATTCCATAATCAGCAAATCTCCTGATGCATTTTCCACAATTGACATAAGTTCTGAAACCTGGTTTATTTTCTTTAACAGCGAGTCATTATTTACATTGTAAATTTTACCTTTTAAATAGTAGCAAAGTGAATTTCTAAATGAAACGATCCAAACGCGGTTTTTTGAATCGACAAATAATTTGATGATCTCGTTATCAGGCAAGCCATCTGCAGTCGTGAAATTCTTGAAATGAGTTCCATCAAATCTGCTCAATCCTGTTTCTGTTCCGAACCAGATAAATCCATCTTTGTCCTGCACCATGGAATAAACTGTGGAGCCGGCCAGTCCATCTTTTACATCGTAGTTAACATAGCTATATTGCTGCGCAAGTAGATTTGTGGAAATGGTTGAGAAGAATAGAGCAAATATAAATGGAATGAGCGTTTTATTTCCCGCTGGCCTTCGGTTTTTTTGAGGGCGGTGAATTATTCTATGGCTCAGGTTATTTTTCATCGGTCAGTGCAACGTGTAAACATACAAATTTTCGATATGCTCGTAATCGTCAAAAAAACGGTTTTGAAAATTATTGAAATTGGTAAGCCGGCCGGTGCACTTCTTGTAACGGGAATTGAATGGTTACTTTTGTGCCCACCGGCATGTGATTATGATCCTCCGGATCTTCAATATTTATTTTGATAGAAGCCTCATGTGTGGTGTTGAACACTTCAATTCTTCTTGCTGTCAGTGTCATACCCTTTGACTGGTACTCCACCGGGATAATACTTTTGAATTGAAGCGCCTGTTTTCTTCCGATGCCATTATCTTCAATATTGCATACAAGATATTTTGTGTCGGTATGGAAACTGATTTTGATTTTGCCATTGGCATCTTTTTTATAACGCATGCCATGACGTACGCTGTTTTCGATATAAGGTTGCAGGATCATGGGTGGAATGAAATAATCTTCATCGTTTATTTTCGGATCGACCTGGATTTCATACACAAATTTATTCTCAAATCGCTTTTTTTCCAATTCTAGGTAAGTAGATATATAGGCGATTTCCTGTTGCAGACTGATATCGTGTTTGGAAGAAAGATCCAGTGTTAACCTTATAAGTCTTGAGAATTGAGTGATAAATTCATTTGCGCCAAGTATGTCTTTGTCGATCACGTATTGTTGAATCGAATTCAGGCTATTAAAAATAAAGTGCGGATTCATTTGCGAACGAAGTGCCATTTGTTCCAGCTCCGATAATTTTGCAGCGAGTATTGTTTTCTGGGCCTCTTTCTTTTTGAGGCTTTGAATGCGCAGGTACACAAAAAAAATGATCAATGCTGTAGCAAATAAAAAAAGCACCAGTTGAAACCAAAGTTTTTCACGCAATAATTTTTCGATGGTAAATTTTATAAGAACGTGATTGCTCTCCACGCCAAATTTATTGATAGCAGCCAGCTCCAATGAATAATTTCCGGAAGTAAGTGAAGGGTAGTTCAAAGACGTTTCACTGGTAGTGTGCCATACGGTGTCAGTAGAAAATTTGTATTTATATACAATGTCGCCAGCCGACTTGTATGAAATTCCCACAAAATCTATCCGGATATTGTTGTCTTTATGAGGAACAGAAAAATTTGGTCGAGCATATGGCATTTTATTTCCTGAAACGATAATATCAGTGATGTATAATTTGCAATTTGAACTTCTTGCTGTTTTATTTACATCAAATCTCGTAAGTCCTTCCGGAGTTCCAAGTAATACATTTTCTCCATCGACAAACACATTATTGATAATATCCGATTTCAGTCCATCGCTTGTGGTAAATGTTGTCACTGCATAACCAGTATCCATTATGCGAATTCGATTTAAACCTTTGTCTGTTCCCATCCAGATATTATTGTGCTCAATGAACAGGCTTCTACAAATATCACTGGTCAAACCATTCACTGTAGTAAGATTACGGATGATTTTGCCCTTCCGAAAAGCAACCAGCCCATTTCCGGAAGTAGCAATCCACAAGGTGCCGTCGTCGGTACTCTTGATAGCTGCAATTCTTTTTTTTAGTAATTTATTATTTGCACCTTCAAAAACAAACCTTTTATTTTCTGCAACGCCGAACAAACCATTTAGGGTACCCACATAGGTCGTGTCGTCGAGCTTGTATGCACAAGTAGACCTGTCCTCCCAAATAGTGTCTATGAGTTTTGATGCAGCATCAATTTTTGTTCCGAAGGTTAAAGGTTTTCCATTTGGATCAATTTGTAATGTATATCGGCTAGCACTTGTTATTATTTTCCCATTTTTGGTAGCAAATGCATCTTTTATTGCAACACCTGTAAAGAATTCTCTTGCTTTGTTCTGTTTGTCGAGAGTAAACAAACCATAATCTGTACCTACAAGCAATTTTTTGTCACGAATTTTATTGATAGTGATAACTCTCCCACGTGTGTAGCCATGCATGATCTTCATTGATTTCGAAATTGAGAGATCTGAGTTTAAACGCCACAAAAAAAATCCTTCGCCGCCCACCCATAATGTCGAATCAATTTTCTGAATGCAAAACACTGACGACAACCCATTATCTGATTTGAATGAAAAATTCTCGAGTTCGGAAGATGCCAGTCGGTACACACCTTTGCCGAGTGTGCTAAACCACAGACTTCCTTCTGAATCGCGCATAACGCCGTTAATAGTTTGACCCACGGAGAAACTATCGGTTATTTTTTTCCTTATAGCATCAATTAAAAGTGTTTTTTTGTTGTAGTTAAATGCGAACGTGGTGTCGTCAATGCTTGACGCGTTAATAAACCCTTCTTTAATAGGCAATTTGAATTCGGTATCCTTATTCGATTTAAATGTGAGTACATCATTTCTTACCAACACTTCAGAACGCTGGTTAAAAAAAATGCTTCCATATTGGTTTTTTTTGGTGAATGGAATATCTTCAACCACGGTTAAATGGTTATCCTTTACATCAGCAATCATCATATTGAATCCATAGGGAAATATTAATGCGACTCTGAAATTCTTATTTTTATTGATACCAGCTTTTATTGTTCGTATCGGTTGCCCTGCTAATTCGTTTATTTCAATTATTTTGCCGGCGTGATCAATGATATGTAATGAATGATATTCCATGATAAGCAAATCGCCTGCTTCATTTTCAGTGATCGATGTGAGTTCAGAAAGTATGTGAATACTTTTTAACAAAGAGTCATTTTCATTATTGTAAATTTTGCCATTTAAATAATAGCAGGGAGAATTTCCGAAAGGCACGATCCATACTCGATTTTTTGAATCCACAAACAATTTGATGATTTCATTATCCGGTAAACCATCTGCAGTTGTGAAATTTTTGAAATGAGTACCATCGTAACGACTCAATCCTGTTTCAGTTCCGATCCACATAAATCCATCTTTGTCTTGTGCCATGCAATAAACAGTAGAGCCGGCTAGTCCATCTTTTACATCGTAGTTAACATAGCTATATTGCTGGCTAAAAAGACGAACGGTTATTAGTAAAAAAAGAATACTGAAAATCAATTGCCGCTTCAACTAGTATCTGTTTTTAAAGAAATGATGAAAGATGACTGATTTATTTTTTTTTCGCAAACAGGTAACAAATCAACATACACATTTTTGAAGTGACACCGATTCGCAAAACAGATGTAGGGATGCTCTGTTGAAAACGAATCATAGATATGATGGCTTGAGGAACAGCACCGTCGTAACCTGACTGCCTGATCTCCTCAATGCTTTTAATTTTAAGATTTCTTATCAGCCGCCACCATGCATCGAATATCGTGATATTTTTTAAAATGCCTGTTCCGGTTTTTTCCATCAGTAAAAAATGCTCGGGTATTTCAACTTCCCTGTTTCGAAAAGCATTTTTAGTAACCTGGGTTTCACTGATGCCGATATTCACAAGCGACTTGTCGATATATTCAGCATGGGTCGATGCAAGATAGCGGATGTAAAAATCTATATCCACCAACCACTTCATACGTGCATCGTACAAAAGTTGGGTATTTTTTTTATGTAATACTACGCTCGGCGGTCCGATACAATTTCCTGCAAGTAATACTGCGGCATTCTTTTCTAACATACTTAAACGATGCCGGGCAGGAAAAATATTTTTTTTAAGGCCTGACTCGGCATATACATTTGTATACGCGCAAAAAATAAATGACGATGATTGATTTTTGTCAATTAAATCGACAAAATATTTCAGGCTATTTTCTTCAACGAACCAGTCGTCATCATGCATAAGCTTGATCCAGGCACCCGATGACCGGCGTATGCTTTCATTCCAGTTTTCGGGGGTACCCAGCGTGGATGAATTTTTGAAATAAAGAAGAGTAAATTGGGCATAGTAACGTGTGCACAAATTTTTTACGCTGTCATCCGGACTATCATCCGTTACGATCACTTCAAAATTGCGGAATGTTTGAATCTGGATTGAGTCCAGCAGCCGTTGCAAATAATCAATCCGTTTATATGCAGGTATGCAAATGGAGACAAGAATTTCATCGGCCATAAAACAAAAATAGGATATGGTGGATAAATAGTAACCGTATTATGAAAGCATTACGAAATTATAGCACGGAAATTGTTACGAAAAAGCTTTAATGCTGTAACTTATGCTTATCCAATTCAACAAAAATATTCAATTCACCAAGCTGGTGAAAGCCGATGGCAGGCTCCGCGAATTTAATTTCAGAAAGACAAATGGCATACAGGGGGAATTGTTTACAGTTGATGTAAGCGATGATCGGGGCAACAGGATTATGTTCAGAATGCAAAAAGCAGACGGATCTTGGAAAATAATGGAACAGCAACTTCCAGCCTGGATTATAGAAAATGAGGCAAATTTTCACGAACTGATCGAAGAAGAATTGCGCTACGCTTAATCTATCATTCCATTTTTTGATTTATTTTCATGACGGGTTGCAATTGCAGCCGGAGCAATTTTCTATTCGCATTAAAATTTCATAGTTTATCGTGATAGCCTGTGATTCAATTCACTACTACAATATTACAATTTGCTGAACAGGGTGAAAAAACCGGATGGACCTACGTCCAAATCCCTGAAGACGTTGCTCAAAAGCTGAAGCCGGGAAATAAGAAAAGTTTCCGGGTGAAAGGACTGCTGGATGATTTTCCAATTCAGAAAATAGCGCTATTGCCTTTCGGTGATGGAAGTTTTATCATGCCAATTAACGCCGGAATGCGCAAAGGCATTCACAAAAAGAAAGGCGCAATGCTAAAATTAAAATTGGAAGTAGATAACCAGGCTCCAAAATTATCCAGGGAACTCATGGCGTGCCTGGCAGATGAACCAAAGGCGCTGAATTTCTTCAATACATTCAGTCCTTCTCACAAAATGTATTTCAGTAAATGGATCGAAAGCGCCAAAACCGAACCTACCAAAACAAAGCGCATAGCCCAGGCAGTTAGTGCACTGCTTCATGGTTTTGATTTTGGACAGATGATGCGGGCATTGAAGCAGGATAAAAGAGATCGTTAATGTGCGCATTAGTCGATTGGTTGAGAGGTTGATTTGTCGATTAGTTTTGAACCATGATTAAAGGATTGAAGGATTACCACGAAGTTTGACTGTTTGACAAAGTATAGTTTCTCGATTGCTATATAGTATGAAACTTCGTGGTAATCCTTCAATTCTTTAATCATGGTTCAAAACTATTCAACCAATCAACCTCTCAACCACTCATACACACATTAACTTGCTCTTTTCCCTTGCATCAGCATATTTACCGCATGATCAAAGGAGCCTGCACGAATCAATTCTCGAGAGTTCACAAAAAATATCTCATCTGCATTTTGAATGGTGTTCAGCCTGTGTGCAATAATCACGCGCGTTGTTTTCGCCGGCAATTTACTAAGAATGTCTTCCAATATTTGCTCTGTGATCGTATCGATATTTGCAGTGGCCTCGTCAAGAATCAATAAATCGGGATTGCGAAGCAGCGCGCGCATAAATGCAATCAACTGTTTTTGTCCAAGACTGATACTATCTCCACCGGAGACAATATTGGTATCGAGCCCGTTTTCAAAAATTGACAGAAGACTTTGGAGATTTGCGTTTTTGATTACATCTTCCAATTGCTCGTTCGTATAATCCCTGAATTTTTCGTTTCCATACAAAATATTTTCGCGTACGGTTCCGGTAAATAAAAAAGGCTCTTGCAAAATAAAACCGATTTTATTTGTGCGCTCATCCTGCTCATAACCGCGGATATCTTTTCCATCCAGTAAAATTTCTCCTTTTGTCGGATCGTATAGTCTTGCAATCAATGATGCTGTTGTTGTTTTTCCTCCACCAGTTGGACCAACCAATGCATAAGTCTTTCCCCGCTCCAAGCTGAAATTTACATTGTGTAATATTTCCGTCCCTCCGGGATAACCAAAATACACGTTCTTAAATTCTAAAAGCGATCCGTTGCTTTGCCCGCCAGTTGTTCTTAGCACAGGTAAATTGGACTCCATATTTAAAATATGAGAGATCCTGTCCCACCCTGCCATTGCTACTTGGAAATTGGTCCATAACGCGGCAAGTTGTCGAAGCGGATTATAGAAATTTGTCGCGTAAGAAAGATAACTCACCAACAATCCAATGGAAAATTGCCCGATTGAAATAAGGTAAATGCCTACCGTGAGCACGATGAGTTGTGCAATGCTTGCAAGAAATCCATATACCGGGATAAAAACATTATTTGCGATGCCCGCTCCTATTGCTGAATTGTAATTATTAATGTTGGCCTCTTCAAAGCGTTTTCTAAAATAATCTCTCCTGTTAAATGCAATAATCACTTTGAAATTATTAAGGCTTTCCTGAATTTCTGCACTCAAACCACCTGTACTTTTTAGATTTGCTGCATTTTTTCTTTTCACCCATTGCGAGGTTACTTTTGTAAATAAGAATATAATCAAACCAGGCCCCAACGCGGCAACACCCAATTTGAAATTGATGAGCAAAAGAAAAATGCCTGCACCTGTCATCGTCACAATTGATCCAATAAACTGCATCAGTGATTGCGAAAAAAACTGGTTGATTTTATCCGTATCGTTATTCACTCTTGAAATCAGATCGCCAGCTTTATTTTGATTGAAGAATGCAACCGGCAATTCCTGCAGCTTGAAAAAAATACTGTTGCGAAGTTTGAATAACATTCTTTGTCCAACGCCTCCCATCATCCGGGTTTGAAAATAACTCGCAAAAAATCCGCCTAGCGCCAATAGCAGTAACAATCCGCCACTGAGCAACACGCCCCGGTAATCTTTATGAATAATATATTTGTCGATCGCACGGCCGACTATATAAGGATTAAGCAGGTTAAATGCTGAGTTAGCAAGAATAGCGATCAATGCAAGAAACAGGCTCGCTCTCTCCTCTCTTATCAATTGCAATAATTTTCGCAAAGCACGCAAAGTGGAAGTCTTTTGCTGCTGTGCGGAAGTATTATCAAGCTTGTAATTCATAATTGCTGATGCTTTGTTGTGAATTGTAGATTTGTACATACTCCGGACTCGAATGCATCAATGTTTGATGTGTTCCGGTCGCGATAATTTCTCCTTCCATCAAAACAATTACCTGGTCGAAATGCTCTACCGATGCAATTTTTTGCGTCACTGAAATCAAAGTAATACCGGGATAATTTTCACGCACGTTTTTTAATATTTTCATTTCAGTATTGGTATCAACGCGTGCAGTAAAATCATCCAATAATAAAATCTGCGGATCGGTTGCAAGCGCTCGCGCCAACATAATGCGCTGTTTTTGTCCGCCCGACAAACTCGTACCTCTTTCAGATATGACGGTATTCAATTTATCAGGAAGCGCCTCGACAAAATCTTTTAATTCTGCAGTCTCAATTGCTTTGAGCAACGACTCATCCGTTACCTGGTCACTGAATGCAATATTTTCCCGGATGCTCATGTTAAACATGATGCTGTCCTGGAAAACAAAACCCAGGTGCCGGTAAAAATTTTCCTTTACATAATCATTGATATTTTTCCCATCGAATTCAATAATTCCCTCAGACGGATGTATAAGTCCCGTGAGGAGATACAATAGTTGCGTTTTCCCTGCAGCAGTAGGTCCAATCACGGCGAGACTGGATCCACTCTTCATAGAAAAACTGATATCCTTCAACACCTTTTTCTGGCCATACACCACAGAAACATTTTTCATTTCGATGTCACCATGAAGCGTTTCTTTGATTGTGCCTTTTTCAACAGGTTCAGGTGTGCTTAACACAGAAAAAATTCTTTCATAGCTTGCCGATGCCTGTGCTATTACATTGCTCATAAACCCGATCACCAGTATCGGAAAGATCAGGATAGAAAGATAGCTGGTGAACGCTGCATATTCTCCCAATGTCATGTTGTTGTTTATTACAAAATGACCGCCTAGTAAAAGAATGCTGATGCTTCCAAGCGTTGCAGTAAATACAATCACCGGGATCAACCAGGAGAATAAATACAAAATTCCAAGACCTAAATCTTTTGCTTCTCTGTTTGCAGTAAAAAATTTATCGTTCTCCAAACGTTGCGAGTTCACAACGCGGATCAGAGCAGCCCCAAGAATGCTTTCGTTAATTACTTTATTCAACTTATCAATTACGGCGCGGCTTTTCATAAATATGGCGCGAACTTTTTTCAACACAAAAAAGAAAGTGCCACCAATAATTGGAATGATCGCTATGATAGTCAGCGCTAATTTCCAGTTGATGGTAAAAAGCATAATGCATGTTCCGATAATCAGGATGATGGATGAAGTAATGGAAACGATTGCCTGCGCCACAAACATTTTGATAGAATCAATATCTGCAGTGAGATTAGTGAGCAGCTTAGACGGATTTGCTACTTGAACATATTCGTGACTCTGCAATGAAATTCGCGCAGCCAACTTGTAGCGAAGATCTCGCGCCACACGTTCCGATGCATATGTTTGCACCACTCCCATCAAATATGTGAAAACAAAAATAATTCCTGCGGCAGATAAGAATTCGGTTAAGACAGTTTTCAAAACATAATGGTCAGGATAGGCATCGATGCCTTTTGATATGATTTTGGGAAGAACCAGGTTGATGCTGTTGCTGAGCAACGAAAAAAAGATGAGCAATATGATCATACCTCTATATGGACCAAGCAAGCTAAATACGCTGGGAGATTTTTTTTTCGGGCTGGCTGGATTCGGTTTCTTCGCCATAAGCATTTTGATTAAAAAATTCGTCCATCGGGAAATAATATTTGCCCGATGCAACAACTAATATGTAGGTATGGACGTCTGAAAAAAATAAATATTTTAGACAAATACGTCTTTTCAGGAAAAACTTCAAAGGACATCTCCGGTGAACGCAAAAAAACGATCGGCAAAATACCTTAAGCATCTGGCAAAACAATTTATTTTTCTATGATTTTTTTTATTTTTTACTGTTCGAAAACAGAAAAAATAATTTAACGCAGCTTTTAAACTATTTCAATTATTAACACGTTGTGAATAAGTAACTTTGTCAAAATACAATTTCAAATAATTACATTTGAATAAGACGAACAGGAACCGTACCCGTGCAGAGGTATAATTATTGTGAACTTAAAATGATTGAATTTGACTGAAACTATCATCAACCTTGAAACCGTCAACCCTATCGAATTCTTCGGGGTAAACAATGGTAAACTGGATATATTAAAAAAGAAATTCCCTCTCCTAAAAATTCTTTCACGTGGCACACAGATCAAACTAAGTGGATCTCCGGAGCAGGTGGAAACCGCGAAGGAAAAAATTGATTTGTTGTTGCAGTACCTAGAGAGAAATGGCCATCTCAGTGAAAATTATTTCGAGCAGATTCTTGGAGGTGACGATGCGGAAACGGTAGATCATTTTGTTGATCGGAATCCGAACGATATCCTCGTGTTTGGCCCGAATGGCAAAACAGTTCGTGCGCGTACCGTTAACCAAAAGAAACTGGTTGCAACCACTGATAAAAATGATATCGTGTTTGCGATCGGACCTGCCGGTACGGGTAAAACATATACTGCTGTTGCGCTTGCGGTGCGTGCATTGAAAAACAAGATGGTCAAAAAAATTATTTTGACACGCCCCGCTGTTGAAGCCGGGGAAAATCTTGGATTCCTTCCCGGCGATCTCAAGGAAAAAATCGATCCTTACCTGCGTCCATTGTACGATGCACTGGACGATATGATTCCTGCCGATAAACTCGGGTATTATATGAGTACGCGTACTATCGAGATCGCTCCATTAGCGTATATGCGTGGCCGTACGTTGGACAATGCCTTTATTATTTTGGATGAAGCACAAAATGCAACAGAGCTTCAATTGAAAATGTTTTTGACAAGAATCGGTCCAACAGCAAAAGCTATCATAACAGGCGACCTGACACAAATAGATTTACCGAAAAACCAAAAAAGCGGCCTTGGTAAAGCGCTGTATATCCTGAAAAATATCGATGGCATTGCACAGATCGAACTGGACGAAGAAGACGTTGTTCGTCACAGGCTGGTTAAAGCAATCATCAGGGCATACGACCGCGAAAAGAATAACGAGACAGGTTCTGCTTCGTAAAACGATTAGCAAACCTCCCTTTGAAACAATAACCCCCAGCCTGTGGACTTATCTGCGGGCTTTTTATATTTGCACATTAAAAACTTCCAGGTGAAAAAATTATTGATCGTATCAATCGTGTTATTTTTTATTTCTTGTAATTCTGCGGGCACATTCAAAAAAGCTGAGGATGCACAGGATGCAGGCAGAGAATTTATCCGCGCTTCTCTCGATGGCGACCAGGAAAAAGCCGAGTTTTACCTCTGGCAGGATTCTACCAATCGTGTATTGATGAGCAAATGGGAACAAGACTATCACCGCCTCGATGAGCAAACAAAAAAGCAATATAAAGACGCAGATATACTGGTCATCAATTTCAAAAATTTGAATGATTCAACTGCCACTTATACTTTTTCCAATAGCTATAAAAAAGATACTACAACAATACGCATCGTAAGACTTAGTGGTGAATGGCTCGTTGACCTCAAAGAAATTTTGAAATCCAAAGACAACGTGGGGCTGGATGAAATACTCAATCCGACTGATTCAGTAAAACAAACGCAAAACCCGAAGCCTGATAAATAATGATGAAAAATATTTTACTGGTAGGTTTGGGCGGCGGGCTTGGGAGTATTGCCCGATATCTCTGCCAAAAAATGCTTGCGTGGTACGCTCACTCATTTCCTACCGGTACATTTCTTGTAAACATTCTCGGCTGTTTTTTGATCGGTCTCTTTTACGCGCTTGCTGAAAAACAGAATTTTTTGAACCCCGAATGGAGATTGTTATTGATGACTGGTTTTTGTGGCGGTTATACCACCTTTTCAACATTTGCCCTGGAAAATATTATGCTGTATAGGAACGGCGAATTTCTTTACCTTGGATTATATATCACCGGAAGTGTATTGTTGGGTATTGCAGCAACTTTTTGTGGAATGTTTATTCTTAAATTGTTTTGATTATAATTTGCTTCCCTCTTTTGCCTTGCACGTTTAAATCTCTTTGCACAATGATTGTTTTCGAGTAGGTTTGTATCATAACTATTATTCTATATGATGACTGTTTCCCACCCCTGGCATGGTGTTCCTTACGGTAGTAATGCACCACGAATTGTTAATGCGATTATTGAAATTCCTCAAGGCTCACGCGCGAAATATGAAATTGATAAAGAAAGCGGCCTTTTGAAATTGGACCGGGTGATTTATTCATCCTTTTATTACCCGGTGAATTATGGTTTTATTCCTCAAACTTATGGTGATGATAAAGATCCACTGGATATATTGGTGATCACTTCCCTTCCCGTTCAGGCGCTTTGCCTGATCGAGGCAAAAATTATGGGTGTTATGCAAATGATCGACAGTGGTGATGCCGATGATAAGATTATCGCCGTGGCTGCAAGGGATCCAAGCGTGAATCACTATAACAACATCGAAGAATTTCCAAAACATTTTTTTGAAGAACTAAGACATTTCTTCGAAGAATATAAAAAACTTGAAAACAAAACGGTTGTCGTAGAAGAATTCGGCGATAAGACGGTTGCGTTGAAAGTTATCGAAGATGCAATCGCCTCGTACAAGGAAAATTTCAGAGTCAGTTAACTCAATTAATAACCCCGAATGAATTAATATGTCTATACAAACTGTCGCGCTTGTTATATTAATTGGACTTGCAGCAGGAATGTTAAGCGGCCTCGTAGGAGTCGGCGGAGGCATTATTATCGTGCCGGCTCTGATTTATATTCTCGGATTCAACCAGCACCAGGCGATGGGAACATCACTCGGTATATTATTATTGCCTGCGGGTATTTTGGCCGTAATGAACTATTATAAAAAAGGATATATCGATATTAAAGTCGTGATTCTTCTTTTTGTTGGATTTTTGATCGGTGGCTATTTTGGAAGCAAAATATCTATTGGTATGCAGGAATCCTCTCTTCGAAAAATATTTGCTGTAGTGCTGATTCTTATTGCAAGTAAAATGTTGTTTTTCGACAAATAAGTTGAACACAGCAAATAATCAAAAATATCTTCTGATCAGTTTCAGATCGTGTGTCTTTTCCCCGGTTTCTATATTGATAATGCCTTTATCATTTATTTTATCTTCTCTCACCTTGCCCGATGCGTGAATGATTTTACGATTATTCAAAAGAAAGCCCACATGTGTTATTCTTCCTCCAGCATTATCAAAAAAAGCCAGATCTCCGAATTTGGATTCTTTCAAAGACCCAACTAATCCTCCTTGTGTTGCCTGTTGCCAGGCATCACGCTTCAAGCCGATATTTAAAAACCGAAAAATGGTTTGTGTGAAGCCGCTGCAATCGGTACCAAACACCGTTTTGCCACCCCACAGGTAAGGTGTATTTAAAAAAGAATAAATTAATTTCTTCACAGAATTTTTATCTTTTTTCGCAGTCAACGGGTTCCATGTTTTTCCGCTATAATAAACTCGATTCTTTTTTTGAGAGTTGCGATTTTTTTTAAAAAGCGGCAACGAACTTCCGAGGGGAATTTGCATCGGCTGACCTTCATATTCAATTTCGGTTATCCATTTACGTGTTAATCCTTGTGGTTCGTTATAAATCGACGCATCAACTCTCAGAATATGATTCGACTGGCACCAGCCTTCGTATCCATCATATTTGCAAATAATTTTTACCCATTGATCCGTTGTGTTATCGATGATTGAACAAAGTTCTCCGAATAGAAGTTCGCTCACCATTTCAGTTTTGTGGGAAGGCTCTGCCCTCAACGGGCTTACAGGCACACAACAAATTGCATTTTGCATATGAAATGTTAAATAAAAGATGGATCAGATTGGAGTTGACAATTCACAGATGAGAGTTGACAAGCTTGAAATGAATTGGATTAATGACTGTCAACGGCCATCTGTGAACTGTCAATTAAATCTTCTGCGTGCAAAAATAATTGTGAAAAATGCTAATTACTGCATCTTATAAAAAGAAATTATCTATTTTAATCCTTGTGAACAAAGATAGCTTCAGCCATTTTACGGACCAGGAATTACTCGATCGCTTTTATGATAATCATAACAACGATTGGTTGGGTATTTTGTTGGAACGCTATATCCTGCTGCTTTTTGGTGTGTGTATGAAATATCTTAAAAATGAAGACGAGGCAAAAGATAGTGTGCAGCAAATTTTTTTAAAAGCTATTACTGAGCTTCATAAATATAAAGTGAGCTATTTCAGGTCGTGGATCTATACCGTTGCGAGAAACCATTGCCTGATGCATCTTCGTGACAGGCAGGGCAAGATACCGGCACCGATCGATGAAAATCTTGCTGCGTCCGATGAAGATTCGGATCAATTCAATCAACTCGAAAAAGACCAGTTGCTGGAGCTGATGACAAATTCCCTTTCCGAATTAAACCAGGAACAAAACCAATGTCTGATTTTGTTTTACCTTGAAAAGAAATCGTACCTGGAGATTACCGAAAATACTGGTTTTACCATGATGCAGGTAAAGAGTCACATACAAAATGGAAAAAGAAATTTGAAAATATTATTGGATAAGAAAATCAATAAAACGCATAAGCATTGATACATGAATCATGACGCAGGAATCTTTTGACATATCACCACACAGCGATAAGAATATTGATGCCGATAAGCTGCTGGACTATTTAAACGACAGGCTACCCGCCGCGGAAAAAAATGAAATCGAAAAATTGATTGCCGGCAACGATTTTGTAAACGACGCGATCGAGGGATTAAAACACGTCAAGGATAAAAAGAAACTACAAGCGTATGTCGACCAACTGAATCAAGAACTCCACAATCACTTGCAAAAGAAAAAACTGCGCAGGGAGAAAAAACGCCTGCCGGAATATTCCTGGATCTATATAACAATCATCCTGATTTTATCGATATGCATCCTTGGCTATCTTGTTATCAGGCAATTCCTGCATTGATTAATTTGACAGCTCAAATAATGTCGTAATTTTATTAAGGAATTATCACACAGAACCTTTCTTCTCCGTTCACCGGAATTCTACAACCGAATGGTTAGTGCAAAAGATCCTTAACCCGCTTTACATATCTTGGAATTTTATTCTGGTTATTTTAAAATCAAATCTATGGGTACGCTACAACAAATTCAACATTGGAGTACTACTCATCATCCGCGCTGGCTGGTGGTATTGCGTGTGGTACTTGGATTATCTCTGTTCATAAAAGGCATTTCTTTTATGAACAATGCAGTTATGCTAAATCAACTGATTTCGGGAAGCATTGTTTCGAATACTGGCGACTGGCTGCCATTGCTCATTACCGGGGCGCATCTTTTAGGAGGCTTTCTGATCATTATCGGTTTGCTGACGCGATGGGCAATTCTTTTACAGATACCAATCCTTATCGGCGCCGTGATCTTTATGAATACACAAAGCAATATTGTTTCTTCGGGATCGGAAACAGGTTTTGCTTTCGTAATATTGATCCTTCTTTTTCTGTTCCTGGTTGAAGGCGGAGGCCCTATATCTCTCGATAATTATTTTCGAAAAAATCCAAAATAGTAGTAACCGGCTATTGGTACTGAATATATAACGGTTGCGGTTTTAACCTGAGGATTTCTTCCGGAGTCAGCATGCGGCTGTTTGGCTCCCTGTAATCGTTTTTATAAAATAGTTTGAAACCGGTGAATTGTACAGGTTCTTTGGCGATATAGTCTTTATAGCTGGTAAATTTCCTGGATTGCGCGCCCCATCCATCCATATCCATAACAACCTGCACATCGGGGTTGGTTTCAATTTTTTTGTAATTGGTGATCATTGGTTGTGTAAAACGGTGAACGACCAATATTTTCGGAGGTAAATTATTTACACGAGCGAGGTTTGCGAGATAGTTAATGGCATAGTTAACGTCCGTTGCATCCATAGTGCCGATAACAGTTCCAGGTTTCTTACCTGTTTTCATCGAAAATTCGGGATCAATTCCCAAATGCACTTGCGGCATTTTCAGGTATGGCTCCAACGCTGGAATTTCTTCCTGCAAAGTGCTCATCCCAACCTGTATATCCAGAAAAACAATTGCATTGATCTGCGCTGCCAGCTTTAATACAGAATCGATCTGTTTGAACGGCATGCGTAAGCGATATTTATTGCCTTTACCGGGACTTCCTTGTGCGGTTACAGCGATATAATGGAGCGCGGGTTGCACGGCCATTGTAGAATCAGCTTTTTCCCACTTCTTAATATCGGCCGCTAATTTTTGCAACATTTCTGCCGCAGGATATTCTCCCAATATGCCCATTTTTTTTGAATAAAAATTGCCATAGTATGCTACAATTCTTTTGAAGGGAAGAATAGCTCCAACCTTTGGATATGCAGTCTTTACCGGCCAGCGTCCGGATGAATCACCATTTGCGATTTTTATTATTTTTTGATCATATAGTGCTGTGTCCAGCACCAATGGGGCCGCTGCCGCAACCGAATCTTTCGGAGCCTCGGGACCGATGAGAGAACTATTTTTATCTGAGTTGAAATGAAATTTATTGCTTAAAACAGAGGTGACGTACAGCGTGCCGATGAGCAAAAATATCGCACTAACGGTTAAACGTAACTGCTTTTTAGTAATTATACGAATCTTGTCTGCAGTTTTCTGAAGAATTTGCATAAGGTATTAGGTTATAGAGCAAAACTATGGATTAATACTAAGTAAACGCATTTGTGAATCATTTATTTTTCTTAAAAAAACAATTTTTCGCATAGGGATGACTGGTTGATTTGTATCAATTACTTTTTTAGGATTTTAATAAATAAGCCACCAGTAACATCAGTTTGAATGCAATAGAAAATATATGATTATTTAGTCTACTAATTTGGTGGACTAATTGATTTGCTTTACGTTTGCATGGAAAACAACATGATTATGAAATTGAACCTGCTGGCATTTGCAATACCACTGTTTATCGTGTGCATGTTGCTGGAATATATTGTGGCTAAACGGAGGAATATTTCATATTTGAATTTGCACGACACAGTTGCCAATCTTAGCATAGGAATTGCCGAACGATTGATAGATGTATTCACCATCGGACTTTTTTATTTTCTATATGATTTTCTTCAAAAGCATTTTGGCATTTATAAAATTCGTCCCGGCGTTTTGATGTGGCTATTGTTGCTGATTTGCACCGATTTTGTTTGGTATTGGTATCATCGGCTTGCGCATGAGATCAGTATTTTCTGGTCAGTTCATGTAGTTCATCACCAGAGCGAGGATTTTAATTATACGGTGTCGGCGCGCATTACGGTATTTCAATCGCTGGTGCGGACAGGTTTCTGGTCAATTTTACCTGTTATTGGTTTTCCGGCTGGGATGATTACAAGTATGTTGCTGATACATGGTCTTTATCCCTTTTTTATTCATACGCGTGTTGTCGGCAAACTTGGAATTCTCGAGTATATTCTTGTAACACCATCACACCATCGCGTGCATCATGCATGCAATGAAAAATACCTGGACAAAAATTATGGTGATGTTTTTATTATCTGGGATAAACTTTTTGGCACTTTTCAAAAAGAGGACGAAACCGAGCCGATTATTTATGGACTCACAAAGCAAATAAAGAGTTACAGTTTTCTATGGCAACATTTTCATTTCTTAATTGAACTGGTATACACAGCGAAGCAAAAATCCAAGTGGATCGATAAATTGAAAGTTTTTATCGCGCGTCCTCACAAAGTCCCGGCATCGTCAAGAGAAATAGCTGAAAAAAAATTTCATATCCAAAAGCGAAATACACAGATGGGAAAACCATTAAACCGTTATGTGATCTGGCAAATGGCCGTCACATTGATTTCTCTTTTTGTGTTCATACTATTTGAAAAAAATATTCCGGTAATACAACAATTGATGGTGAGTTGTTTGATCATTATTACATTGATCAATTGCGGAGCAATTATGGAACAAAAGAGATGGGTTGTTTATCTCGAAATCAGCCGGCTATTTATTGCTGGGATATCGCTGGTTATTTTAGCGCCTGTTGTGTGGCTGATTATTTCTTTGATAATAACCGGGTACCTCATCTATTATTACTATTCGCTTTTACAATCACAATATTTTCGATACGTGTATACAACAGAGTTCAATTAAAATATGGGTTGTGTGGCTGAGTGGTCAGGCAGAGGCGAAAGCCTTTTAGGATGGTTCGATTCCATCTGCAACTGCTGGTAGTTGTTCAATAGTAAACAGTCGTTAGAGACGGGCGGTGTTTCCACACTGCCTTTTTTCTTTGTTAAGGTATTTCACGCAAAAATCATCAACCCTTTAAACAACGCAATGAACGCGACAATTTTCAACGTAAATTATTATCGATGAATTCTTAGAGGGCAGGTTTAAGAGCAAACCCCGGATGGTTTACCGGGGTTTTTTAATTTTTTATGATCTTGCGTGTTTGTACCAATTGATAAGACCATTGGTGGATGAGTCATGTGATCGGATCTCATCATTCACTTCCAATTCAGGTAAAATTTTCCCTGCCAGTTGTTTCCCGAGTTCCACTCCCCACTGATCGAATGTATAGATGTTCCAGATAACACCCTGCACAAAAATCTTATGTTCATAAAACGCGATCAATTTACCCAGGCTTGTCGGTGTTATCTTTTTTATCATGAAAGAATTGGTTGGACGATTACCCGAAAAAGACTTATATGGTATCAACGACGGTGCTACTTTTTCTGTTAACAACTCTTCTTTGGTTTTTCCATTCATCAAAGCCTGCGTTTGTGCGAAGAAGTTCGATAATAATTTCGGATGATGGTCACCGATAGGATTGTGACTGATTGCCGGCGCAATAAAATCGCACGGGATGAGAATTGTCCCTTGGTGAATAAGCTGGTAGAATGCATGCTGGCCGTTGGTGCCTGGTTCACCCCAAACAACAGGACCTGTTGAATAATTGACCAGGTTGCCATTTCGATCAGCGCTTTTTCCATTACTCTCCATATTTCCCTGTTGGAAATATGCTGCGAATCGAAACATGTATTGATCGTAAGGTAATATCGCTTCCGTTTGGGCTCCGAAAAAATTCCGGTACCATATTCCCACAAGTGCCATTATCACCGGAATATTTTTTTCGAATGCTGTTTCGCGAAAATGCTTGTCGGCTTCATGAGCTCCTTTCAGAAGTGATTCGAAATTTTCATATCCAATCGTGAGCACGATGGACAAGCCGATTGCGCTCCACAACGAATACCTTCCTCCTACCCAATCCCAAAACACAAACATATTTGCCTTGTCAATGCCGAATTTAATTACATCTTTTTCATTGGTGGAGAGTGCAACAAAATGTTTTGCAATATGTGATTCGTCTTTCGCTGCATCAAGAAACCAACTGCGTGCTGTAAAAGCATTCGTCATCGTTTCCTGCGTCGTAAAAGTTTTTGATGCGATTAGGAAAAGCGTTTCGTCTGGCGTAACCTTCTTCAGGGTTTCGGCAATATGAGTTCCATCCACATTGGAAACAAAATAAGCTTGTATCCCGTCAATCCAATAAGGTTTCAATGCCTCCGTAACCATCACAGGTCCGAGATCACTTCCGCCGATTCCTATATTGACGATATATTTTATTTTCTTTCCGGAAAAACCCTTCCATTCACCTGAATGAATTTTTTTACTGAATGCCTTCATCTGATCCAACACTTTTTTTACTTCCGGCATTACATCTTTGCCATCCGAATAAATCGGCGTTCCCGAAATATTTCTCAAAGCGACATGCAAAACGGAACGACCCTCCGTTTCATTGATCTTTTCGCCATTGAACATCGCTTCTATTGCATCCTTCACCTTGGTTTCGTCTGCCAGTTGCAATAAAAGAGACATGGTCTCCTCGCTGATAATATTTTTCGAATAATCAAAAATAATATCATCAGTTTGCAAGGAATATTTTTTGAACCGCTCTGCATCCATTTTAAACAAATCCTTCATCACTAAATTTTTTCCTTTCGTGTTGTAATAGTCCTGAAGTTGCTGCCATGCCTTTGTTTGAACTGGCGAAATTTTGGGAAACATATAATTTTATTGAATCGTAAAAATAAGACAACGCATTCGAAGTATTGTCCGAAGCCTGATCAAAACTTTATTACAAATGTTGGATAGCGCTGATCGCATCATGCATCATGTCATCCGAAATACCCAGGTGTGTAACGAATCTGACCTGCGTTGGCGAAATAGCAATTACTAGTATATTTCTTTGCTTAAATGCATCTGCGATTTCTTTCGCCGTGTATGATGAGTCCACTTCAAAAATGATTATATTGGTTTCAACCGGCATCATGCTTTTTACAAAATATTTTTTTGTCAGCTCTGCAGCAAGTGCTTTTGCACGAGCGTGATCTGCTTCCAACAAAGGAACATGATGTTGCAGAGCGTATATGCCCGCTGCGGCCATATAACCTGCCTGTCGCAATCCACCACCAAAAACTTTTCGTATCCGCCTCGCCTGCTTGATAAAATCTTTTTTACCAACGAGCATACTTCCTATCGGACAGCCAAGTCCCTTGTTCAGACAAAATGAAATGCTATCAAATAAACCACCATAGGAAGCGGGTAATTCATCTTTTGCAACCATCGCATTAAATATCCTGGCTCCATCCAAATGAAAACTAAGATGATTGTCTGTACAGACTTTTTTTATTTTCACGATCTCTTCAAAATCATAACAACTTCCTCCGCCACGATTTGATGTATTCTCCAGGCAAACCAAAGATGTATGGGCTTTGTGAACGTCATCGGGATTTACAACGGCCGCAACCTGTTTCGCAGATATCTGTCCACGATCGCCTTCAATGGCTCGAACCTGTACGCCGGAATTGGCAGCAATTCCTCCTCCTTCATAAATATAAATATGCGCTTGCTTTTCGCAAATAAGTTCATCACCGGGACGCGTGTGGCACCTGATTGCAACCTGGTTGGACATTGTACCACTTACGCAATACAACGCCGCTTCCATCCCAAAAAGTTTTGCAGACATCTCCTCCAAGTGAGTCACCGTAGGATCTTCCTCAAAAACATCATCACCTACCTGCGCCGTCATCATTGCATGTAACATGCCGGGAACAGGAAGCGTAACCGTATCGGAACGAAAATCTATAGGCATAAACAACTGTTGATTTTAGCACCGTGCAAAATAATTATTTATCGGGGAAGTAAACACATCTTTGAGAAAAAGGTAGCGGGTGGAGGGTGTAAGGTATATCATACCTTATTTCAACTTACGGTTTTTATCTTTCACTCTGAGCAAAATTATCAATTAACACTTTGCCATACCATTAACCTCAGAACTTCCACCTTTCAGAAAAAATCAAATCGCGAGGATCTTGTTTCTTATCTCATGCTTTTTGCAGAGACGATCTGCTCTTTCCTTCAAATCTTGTTGATACTTCTTTGCTGCAAAATAACCGTCACCATACAACTGGTCATATTTTGTGATCAATGACCGGTCATATCGCTCGAGGAATTTATAATAAAGCGTTTTACTATCTGCTGAAGAAGTTCCAAATAGCGTGAGTCCACCGATTAAAATGTATTCGGCACCATGCGCTTTTGCGGCGATAATTATCTTTTCCATTTCTGCATCACTATCGCTAATAAATGGTAATAGCGGAATGGCATTTACACCGGTGAGAAATCCTTCTTTTTTTAATTCGAAAAGTAGTTGCAATCGTTCCGAAGGTTTTGCTGCCCCGGGTTCCAGTATGTCTGTAATCTTTTCATCGAGTGACGAAATAGAAACCGATAATATTGTTCCACGCTTTAGCGTGTCTTTTAAATCACTTGGTAGAATTGCTGTCGCGTCAATTTTTTTTAAGATATCGATGTCTCTTTTTATCAATAATTTTTTTGTACTAATAAAAACCGGGAACCTGTATTTTAAAAGCAACTTTAAGAAGCCTCTTGTTAATTCGTATTTTTCTTCCTGGTGCATATATGCATCGGTTGCTGATCCGACAACTACAACTCCATATTGATTCTTTGACGCTTTGTTGCGCAACTGTTTTTCTAAAATTTCCAGCGCATTTGCTTTTATAGCCAAATGCTCCGACATATTCTCTCCATATTTGCTTCCCCGGATATAACAATAAAGACAATTGCAACTGCATCCCTCGTATGGATTAACGGAATACTCAGTTAGAAACCATTCGTCACGTTTTTTTTGCTTGTTTAAAACAGAAGTAACCTGCTTTTGCTGCAGCATGTGGTATTGAATAGACCATAAATATAAATACAGGCCCCAACTTTAACGTAGAAAACAATTGTATAAAAGGAAAGGAATCGAAAGAAAGGGAGGAACAGGAATAAAAGTAGAAAGCACCAAGTTTGCATTTTATACCCGTTCAATTGCTTGAACCAATATACCTGCTCACCCGATGCTTTCGTTGAGATACTTTGTCTTTTGAGGGATTTCTGTTTCTCAATTGTATACTGAAGATAGATTTTTCCATATCCTATTTCCAAATTTTTTAATGATTTGTTATGCACTGCTTATGCACCTAATTATGCACACCGGTAACGAAGAGAAAAATGTTAAAGATTTTTTTTTGGGATTTGATTGTGTCGTGGTGGTATAATAATTGAAATTTTACCAGCATTGATAACCATTTAAATTAAATTTTATGGACAAGTTAGAATTAAAAGGCAGTTGGAATGTATTGAAGGGAAAATTAAAACAATCCTATGCCAATCTCACCGATGACGATTTGCGCTATGAGGAAGGAAAGGAAGATGAATTATTGGGAAGATTACAGAAGAAAACAGGGCAAACAAAAGATCAGTTAACAAAGTGGATCAAGTCGAATACAAACTCCCCAAGAGCAAATCGGGATTTTGGTGAATAATGATTGATGATCATTAATAGCCCGGGATTTTATTCCGGGCTTTTTTTTGCTGATACTGGGAATTTTTCTCTACAAACGAAGTTTAAGTAAGAGTGGAGAACAGAGCGGGAGCGTCTAAACCTCCGCCCTGTTTCTTCACTCTTTTTTGCAAGAAGTACTTTTTAACTTCCCTACTCACAAACAATAAAAATAAAAAAAGCACCAAGTTTTGTTTTATATATCTTTTCAATTGCTTGAAGCGATACACTTACCAACCCGATGCTTTCGTTGAGCTGCTTCCATCACAATGAAGGATATCCGCGTCTCAATTGTACACCTAAGATATATTTAACATAAACCTATTTCCAAATTTTTCGCGTGTTTGTTGTGCACGGACTTTGCACGAGATTATGCACAGGAAAAAGTGGGTTATGCACAGAGATGCGAAACGCCGAACGCAAGAGGCTCGCTGCATTCCGCGTTAAGCGTTCGGCGTTTAGCGTTAAGCGTTCTGCATTGTCAAAAATTCTTAACTTCGCGGCAATGACACAAGAAAAATTGATTGATATGAGGTCCCGCATTGCCGGACTGAGGAGGTTTCTTTGACGTCGAGAACCGCCAGCACAAAATCAACGAAGAAAAACAACTGACGTTAAGTCCCGGCTTCTGGGACGATAATATCCGGGCAACTGAAATCCTGAAGAACATAAAGTTGAACGAATACTGGGTGAAGCTGTTTGAAACGGTTCAGACAGCAGTGGAGGATTTTGCCGTTTTGATGGATTTTTGGAAATCAGGTGAAGCTACCGAGGAAGAAACAAAGGACGCGTACAAAAAAGCGTTGGATCTGCTCGACGAAGCTGAATTCAAAAGTACATTGAACCAACCCGAAGACGAACTGCCGGCCGTTTTACAAATCAACTCAGGCGCCGGTGGTACCGAAAGCCAGGATTGGGCAGAAATGCTGATGCGTATGTATCGTATGTATGGAGAAAAACAAGGATGGTCAGTCTCCGAACTCGATCTGCAAGATGGAGAAGGCGCAGGCATTAAAAGTGCAACGCTCCAATTTGACGGTCCATTTGCTTACGGATTTTTGAAGGCAGAAAGTGGTGTGCATCGGCTTGTGCGCATTTCACCATTTGATAGTAATGCCAGGCGACACACTTCTTTCGCCAGCGTATATGTATATCCGTTAATTGACGATACGATAGAGATCCAGGTCAATCCTGCCGATCTCGAGTGGGCTTTTTTCCGAAGTGGTGGAGCAGGCGGACAAAATGTAAACAAAGTAGAAACTGCCGTGCGTCTCACACATAAGCCAAGCGGTATCATCGTCGAATGCCAGCAGGCAAGAACGCAAGGTGAGAACCGAGAAAAAGCGATGGCGATGTTAAAAAGCCGGCTCTACGAAGAAGAAATGCGTAAACGGGAAGCAATTAAAAATGCGAACAACGCCAGCAAGAAAAAAATCGAATGGGGATCGCAAATAAGATCCTACGTTTTTCACCCATATAAGATGATCAAAGATCATCGAACAGACTACGAAGTAGGAAATGTGCAGCCTGTTATGGATGGAGAATTGGACGGATTTATCAAGGCATATCTCATGATGGAAAAGGAAACCGAAGCGCGGTAGTTATTGTCTTCTTACAAGTGTGAGTAGTGAAATATCAGGGCCCAATCTTCCGCTTTTAACTCCCACTTATCATGATTCGGTTCACTAAACTGTTTTCTCTGTAACATCGGCTTGCGATCATCGTTGTACGATTAAATCGCATCGGCTGTATGAATAAAATACTTTGCGTATTTGCCATGATACTGGCAACGTCTAATCTGATTTCGCAAACCATTCCATTCACAAACGGAATTGTTACTGATTTAAAAACGGGTGAACCATTAGTAGGTGCAACCGTTAGTCTTTTCAATGGCGAACATTTTGATGGAATCACGACAAACAAAGAAGGTAAATTTATTTTCTCCGGTGATAAGAAATATGATTCTCTCAAAATTTCGATGATAGGTTATCAATCCAAAGTTTTTTATTTGAAAGAGATCATCAACAAGAATCCCATCTCTGTAAAACTGGAACAAAACCCTGCCTTGCTTGCAGAAGTTTTAGTGAAGCCCCCGTTAGCAGTCGATATTGTCAAACAAGCGATTGCAAAAATTTCTTTTTTCCAACCTCAAAATAATATCGAGAACAAAGGTTTTTATAGGGAAATCATAAAAGACAAGGAACAATATTTTTCTGTTGCAGAAGCAATGCTTACTGCGCAATATTTCCCGTCAAAACAATCGTATAAATTAAAAATGGATCGTGGACGCAGTAAAGAAGATGTCGGTTATACGAGACTGTTTGAGGATTTTCATCCCGGTGGAGGTCCACAGGCCGCAGCAGAAAATAGTTTTATCATCAAACGTCCCGATTTTCTAAATCTGAAAAAGATCAACCTGTTCAATTATAAAATCGAAAAAATGATCAGGTCAGATGATCAGGAACTGTATTGTATTGCATTCGATCAAAAACCCGGTGTGAAGGAAGCTTTGGAAAAAGGAGAAATTTATATCGATGCGGACGATTACGCAATTGTAAAATATGAAGCAGCGAATAGTCCAGCGGGAACTCCCTATGTAAAAAACTTAACCGGCACCGATAAAATATTTGCAGAAATATTGAATATAGATTTCAAAAGAAAAGGATGGACTAGAACGATTGATTTTACAAAATTAAATGGCAAATTACTGATGAGTCATGCGCGTGTTGAGTATAAAATCGGTTATCAGCAACCCAAAAAAAATATTGACTTGGATCTTACCATCAATGTCGAATTGCTGATGACAGACCTCGAATCAAAATTTACCAAGGAAATTGCAAAGGAAGAAGAATGGAAACGAAAAAACCTGGCGATGAATCTTCCGTCTGCTTTTGATTCGGCATATTGGGGGAATAATAATATCATCTCCCCCACCGAAGAAATTAAACAAATCATTGCAACGATCTCAAAGAACAACCATGACACCATTTCGACAATAGCAATTGGTGGATGGCAATATATGAATCAAAATCTTTTCATGACTTCCCTTCAACAGGACACAATTATTTTAATACCGCTGATGAAAAGTCTGTGGGAAGAAGATCAGACCGGCTCCATGATTTTTAAAAATATGGAAGGAGATTTTACCATTGAATCGAAAATCGACATCACAAAAATGTCAGATGGCAGTCAAATGCCCGATAAAGGATTTCAACAAGCAGGAATCATCGTTAGAAATCCTGATGATAAAAAAGAAAACTACCTGATCCTTTCTATGGGAACAGGAGGCAATAGCAATCCGAAAATATTTTTCAAAAAAACAATTGATAATAAAACCCGGACGGTTGTTTCAAAAAAAGACAGCACGCGTGGTTGGTTGCGTATTGACAAGAAAGGAACAAAGATCGACGCGTTTTATAAGAATGATAAAAATGCTGATTGGGAAAAAACCGGCGAATTGGAAATAGGCTGGCTAAAAGGCAAACTCCAATTGGGATTAATGGTTTTTGCGAATTTTTCAAGTGATGGTCCCAAGATGAAACCGGATATAAAAGCGGCCTTCTCCCAATTAAAAATTGATGTGATATGAAACGGATATTTTTTACATTGTTTCTCGCATTATATTTTCCGAATGTATTCGCCTGCCTGATATTATTCATTACAGATGGAAAAATTATCCTGGTTGGAAATCATGAAGACTGGTACGCAAGAGACGCTGAAGTAACTTTTGTGCCGTCGCAGAATCATAAATTTGGCATGCTCTATTTTGATTTTGCGAGTGAAGGTTCACCACAAGGCGGAATGAACGAAGCCGGACTTTTCTTTGATGGCACAAGAACTCCTTATGCGCCTTATCCCGACAATGAAAAAAAACTGGACTGCAAATGTTATATATGGAAAAAGATCTTGGAAGAATGCAGTACTACCGAGCAAGCAATCTCCTATCTCAATAAATATAAAATTCCTGAAATAGAAGACGTGCATATTCTTTTTGCAGACAGAAACGGCAATTCGGTAATCGCCGGAGTGTATGATGGCAAGCTGCAAATTCACCGGAGAAATGGAAATTATCAACTGCTGACCAATTTCAATATTACAAATCCATCATACGGTGATGAACCTCCATGCAAACGTTTTGCGACAGCTGAAAAAATGATGCATATAGATTCTTCGGCAAGCATCAGCAATATGGAAAATATCCTATCGAAAACACACCAGGATGCGCTGACTGTATATTCGAATATCTACAATCTTACCACGGGCGAAGTATATGTGTACAGCAAGGCGAATTTCACAAAAAAAGCAACTTTGAATCTTCGGCATGAACTCAATAAGGGAAAACACAGCGTCAGAATCGTCGATCTGGTTAAATAGGATTGTTATTGATATTGACAGACAATTACGGTGATGCATTTGGGAAAATTTGAATGATCTTTGTGTAACTATGTGCCTACTGTTCCTATGCGGTGAAGAAAGATTTTACCACATAGGAATAGTAGGCACATAGTTACACAGAGATAATTTCAAACCGAAACTTGCGGCAATTATTCTTCACAAATCTTTATGGCCTAAACAAGTTATCTTTGCCACTCAAATTTTGGACATGAATTTTGGTTACTTCAACTACCCATTGCCCGCGAATGAACCAGTTTTAAATTATGCACCGGGAAGCCCGGAGCGGGAAATCATAAAAAAAACGCTCAAAGAATTAAAAACTGAAGTACTCGATATACCCATGTATATTGGCGGTAAGGAAGTGCGCACCGGCAAAAAAACTGCCGTTCATCCACCACACGAAATTTCGCGGACGCTCGGCCATTTTCATAATGGTGACGAGAAACACGTGAAGCAGGCAATCGAAGCGGCATTGAAAGCAAAAGAGAGTTGGGAAAATATGAGTTGGGAAAACAGGGCAAATATATTTCTCAAAGCCGCTGATCTTATCTCTACAAAATATCGTTCATACATGAACGGTACTACGATGCTTGGACAGAGCAAAAATATTTACCAGGCAGAAATAGACAGCGCTTGCGAAATCATCGACTTCCTCCGTTTCAATGTTCATTTTCTAAGCGAGATATATAAACAACAACCGATAAGCAGCGATGGAATTCATAACAGAATGGAATTTCGTGCGCTCGAAGGATTTGTATTAGCCATCACGCCATTTAATTTCACTGCTATTGGCGGCAATCTCCCAACATCTGCCGCGATGTGTGGTAATGTGGTAGTGTGGAAACCTGCAAATACACAGGTGTATAGCGCGCAAATGTTCATGCGCATTTTGCAGGAAGCCGGACTTCCTGATGGGGTTATCAATCTTATTTATGTAGATGGCCCAACGCTTGGCAAAGTTTGTTTTTCACATCCTGATTTTGCCGGAGTACATTTCACCGGATCAACAGGAGTATTCAACAGCATGTGGAAGACAATAGGGGAAAATATGAGTGTATATAAATCTTATCCCCGCATTGTTGGAGAAACGGGCGGTAAGGATTTTGTACTTGCACATAAAAGTGCAAATGTGGATGTGGTGGTAACTGCATTGCTGCGTGGTGCTTTTGAATTCCAGGGGCAAAAGTGTTCTGCTGCGTCGAGGGCATATATTCCGTCGAATATTGCAGAAGAAGTAAAGAAGAAACTGATCGCCGGCATTAAAAGCTTCAAAATGGGTCCGGTAGAAGATTTCAGAAATTTTGTCAACGCAGTCATCGATGAAAAAAGTTTCGACAAAATAAAATCGTATATCGATAACGCTAAAAAAGATAAGAAGGCAGAGATATGGGCCGGAGGAAAATGCGATAAATCAAAAGGTTATTTTATCGAGCCGACAGTTATTGAAGCAAAAGACAGCAAGTATGTAACTATGTGTGAAGAAATTTTCGGACCGGTGCTCACAGTATATGTTTATAATGCAAACAAATTCGAAGAAACTTTGCAAGTAGTTAATAACACTTCCCCATATGCGCTAACCGGTTCAATCATCGCGCAGGATCGAAATGCAGTTGAACTCGCAACCCAAAAACTTCGCCACGCTGCCGGTAATTTTTATATCAATGATAAACCGACGGGTGCGGTTGTAGGACAACAACCTTTTGGCGGTGCCCGCGCGTCCGGGACGAATGACAAAGCCGGATCGATTCTTAATTTATACAGATGGCTGAGTGCAAGAACGATTAAAGAAACCTTTCATCCAGCAACAGATTATCGATATCCATTCATGAACGAAGCATGATGATTTGTATGAATCGATAGATGATACGTGCAAGCACTTATATTCAAAAAATAATTAAAATTTTTTTCAATATTTTTTATTGATAACCAATGCTTGGCGTTGATTGTCTGCTATTTTTTTGCTGGTTTCTCACAATAAAAAATCCCTCTTTCCGTAGGTTTTGATTTTCAGATCTGCGACTAAATTTGCTCCATCTTTTAATCAAAATCCATTTATGAAAAAACTGATTTTATTAGCCCTCACTGGTGCATTATTATCAACTACACAAGCGCAGATTAAATTTGGAGTAAAAGCCGGAGTCAATTTAGCTACATTAACCGGTGACATCAGCAATGCAAAAATGTTAACAGGTTTTAATGCTGGTGGATTGGTTGAAGTTAATCTTGGAAAAATGTTCGCTGTTCAGCCCGAAGTATTGTACTCGTCACAAGGTGCAAAGTCGAGTTTTGAAGGCCAGGATTTCAATATGAACCTTGGTTATTTGAATGTACCCGTACTTTTTAAATATAAACACCCTTCTGGCTTTTTCGCTGCAACTGGTCCACAAATCGGATTCCTGTTGAGCGCACAGGAAAAAGCAGGAAGTGATCACGTTGATATTAAATCTTCATTTAAGTCAACTGATTTTTCATGGGCCTTTGGTGTCGGTTATATGTTGAAACCGATTAACGTTGGTGTTGAAGCCCGCTTCAACCAAGGTTTGTCGAATATTGCTTCCAACAGCGATCAGCAAACTACCGGAACAGGACATAACCAGGTAATCCAGGTTGGTCTTGTGTATATGTTCGGTGGATTATAATAGTCGTGATAATTATTTCCATATGATCATTACATGAAAGGTTGCCGGTTCGTCCGGCGACCTTTTTGTTTAATGGCTGAAGGCTTAACGCTTAACGCTAAACGCTAAACGCAGTGAGGTTCCTGCGTTTAGCGTTAAGCGTTTGGCGTTCAGCCTTAATTTTATAATTTGACGGATTGGTCTATTTTTATAAAAATATTTTTCTTGAAGACTATTCTTACGGAGCAACAATTAGGCATTACAATACAAAGATTAGCTCACCAATTATTAGAGAACCACGTGAATCTTGAAAATACGGTTTTGATTGGTATGCAGCCAAGAGGAATTTATTTTTCAAATCGTATCGTGAAAGAAATCGGTAAATTATTGACGCCTGATAAAATATTCTACGGCAAGCTCGATATTACTTTTTACCGGGACGATATCAGGAAGGGATTACATACAGCAAATCAAACCGACATTCCTTTCTCTATCGAAAATAAAAACGTGATTCTTATTGACGATGTTCTATATACTGGAAGAACGATTCGCGCGGCATTAGATGCGCTTATCGATTTCGGCAGACCAGCCAAGGTAGAACTCTGTATTTTAATTGACAGAAGATTCAGTCGCCAACTTCCCATTCAACCAGATTATACCGGCAAATCCATCGACTCAATCATTACTCAAAAAGTAAAAGTTTTGTGGAAAGAAAACGATGGGGATGAAGAAGTGATTTTACTGTAAGGTACAGGGTGCAAGGGACAAGGTACAAGATTCGAAGATCATTAATTTTAATTATCACCGAAACGTCTTGTATGTCTCTAGAGTTGGAAGAAAGATTTTTTGATTTTGCAAAAAGCGTTCGAAATTTCTGCAGAAAAGTTAAATGGGATTTGATAAATGCCGGGTATGTCAAACAGGTAATTCGTTCCAGCAGCTCTATTGGCGCAAACTATATCGAGGCCTCTGATGATTTAGGAAGAGCAGATGAAAAAATGAAGCTGAAAATTGCCAGGCGCGAAGCAAAAGAAACAATTTATTGGCTGAGGCTAATCTTGCTGTATGATAATCCCGAAATGGAATTGGAAAAAGATACACTTATCGATGAAGGAAGCCAGATACGTCGGATTCTTTCTACAATTTTAATAAGACTAAATGGGTAAAAGCACAAGATTCAAGAGACAAGGGACAAGACTTGTGCCTTGTCTCTTGAATCTTGTACCTTACTCCAGCAACTCAATTTTGCATTCTAACCTTTAGCCCCTAACTTCGCGTTCTAATGCAACTAAGCTCAAAACATCTTCTTGGCATTAGAGATCTTCTGTCTTCCGATATTCAAACTATTTTAGACACAGCCACTCAGTTCAAAGAAGTTTTACAAAGACCGATTAAAAAAGTTCCAACGTTGCGCGATGTAACGATCGTGAATCTATTTTACGAAAGCTCTACGCGGACAAGAATATCTTTCGAACTGGCGGAAAAAAGATTATCGGCAGACACTATCAACTTTACTGCATCAGGGTCTTCGGTTTCGAAAGGAGAAACCCTGCTGGATACTGTCAACAATATTTTATCCATGAAAGTGGATATGGTGGTGATGCGGCACAGCGCCAGCGGTGCTCCACATTTTTTAGCGAAACATATTCCAGCGGCCATCGTCAATGCCGGTGATGGCATCAACGAACATCCGACACAAGCTTTGCTCGATGCTTTTTCTATCCGCGAAAAATTAGGAAAGTTAGAGGGGAAAAAAGTGGCTATCATTGGTGATATCATGCATTCGCGTGTTGCGCTTAGCAATATTTACCTGCTGAAAAAAATGGGCGCTGAAATTACGGTCGCGGGCCCTCCTACCCTGATTCCGACTTATATCAAAGAAGCATTTGATATCCGGGTTGAATATAATCTGCGAAGGGCCCTCGAATGGTGTGATGTTGCAAATGTATTGCGCATTCAGCTGGAAAGACAGAACCAGGTGCTCTTTTCTTCTCTTCGCGAATACAGTCTTGCTTATGGGGTCAACAAAAAAATTCTTGACAGTCTCAGTAAGGAAATTGTTATCATGCATCCCGGGCCGATTAATCGTGGTGTGGAACTTGACAGCGATGCGGCGGACAGCAAGCAATCGATCATTCTTCAACAGGTTGAAAATGGAGTGGCGGTAAGAATGGCGGTTTTGTATTTGCTTGCGGGCGGAAAGAGTGAGCAGAATTGATGGAATGAGATAGAAAAGGCACAAGGGACAAGATACAAGGCGCAAGCGCGGTAGCACGTTGTATCTTCCATCTTGTACCTTGCACCTTGTCTCTTGTGCCTTGATCCCCTCGTTTCTCAAAAAATATCTCAAACCTATTTCAAATCCAATGCAACGCATAGCACTTTTTCCCGGCACATTTGATCCGATCACAATCGGTCATCTTGATATTATCAACCGCTCTTTGTCGTTGTTCGATAAACTTATTATCGGTATTGGCCGCAACGCAAACAAAGAACCGATGTTTACCGAAGAGCAAAGACTGAAATGGATCCGCGAAATTTATAAAGACAATCCGCAAGTGAACGCCGTAGTTTATGAAGGCCTCACCGTGCGATGCTGTCAACAGGTTGGTGCGAATTATATTTTAAGAGGAATCCGTTATGTAAACGATTTCGAGTATGAAAAAGCAATTGCAGATATGAATAGAAGTCTGGATGCCGAAATTGAAACCGTTTTTCTTACCTGTCTGCCTCAATATACTTCAGTAGCGTCAACGTTGGTAAGAGATGTATTAAGGAATGGTGGAGACGCATTGCAATTTCTTCCGGATGTAGTTGCAAATTCAATAAAACTCAAAGCATAAATCCATGCCAATCTGGTTTAATCCGTCACTTGGGCTCGACTATCTTCAGTCTTTTGAACAAGATACTATGAACAATCATATTGGCATCGAATTCACAGAAATCGGAGACGATTATATAAAAGCCAGAATGCCGGTTGATCATCGCACGCGCCAGGCATATGGGATTTTACATGGTGGCGCTTCGGTTGCACTTGCAGAAACTGTTGGAAGCGTCGGTTCAGTGTTGATTGTCGATCCATCCAAATATTATTGCGTCGGCGTAGAGATTAACGCCAATCATATTCGCAGCATCAAAGAAGGTTTTGTAATCGCAAAAGCGACGCCGCTTCATCTCGGAAGTTCGACGCATGTGTGGGATATTAAAATCACTGATGAAGCGGAAAAATTAATTTGTGTGAGCAGGCTCACTGTGTATATATTGAAAAAACCCTGAGCGGTCTTTGAATGCGCTACTTTGGTTTTCGTGAAACGTGAGTACTGATACTTTCAACAAGAAGTTTTATTCTCACGTTTCACGTCTCACGAAAAAAATAACCCGCTGCTATTTTACCGCATATCCTGCATGAAGCAACACATCAATAATTGAAGGAAATGTGTTAGCGGCTAATTTCAATATTTCTTTTTGATCGGCCCATTTGAGTTCTGAGATTTGCTCGGTGAGTTGTGGTACCAATTCCTGTTCGCTGGAAGATTTCATTTCAAACCAATGACTTTCCTTCAAACAGTGTTTTCCATTTTCGTCGTACGTATGATAAGTGGTCAGCAATTTTTTTTTCAGTTGCACTTTTTCCAACCCGGTTTCTTCTTTCACTTCACGAATTGCGCATTGCTCAATCGTTTCTCCTCGGTCAAGTTTGCCTTTTGGTAAATCCCATTTTTCCCGTCGAAATATAAAGAGAACTTCATCTTTTTCATTTTGAACGAGCCCGCCACCTGCTTCTATCACTTTAAATTTCTTCCAGAATGCTTTTTGCAACGCCTCTAGTTGGGGATGATAAAATATTCCTGCATGAACTTTTTCCAGGTGCATTTCATGAATCATCGAATTTACTGCAGCAGTAGAAAATTCATCGATAAAAACCGCATCGTCGTGATGCGCGTAACGATTGATTTCTTCATTGAATGAATCACACAAAAAAAGCGGTTTGTCGCCGAAGTATATTTTGATAAACATATTCTGGAAGATTCAAGAATCAAGATACAAGGCACAAGCACAACATCACAGGAATATGAATTTACAATTAATCCGGAACATCGCGTGAAGACGTAGAGTCAGAAATATATTCGATGCTTTTTTTCGTGAGACGTGAAACGTCAAACGTCAGAAGAAGACTTGACGTTTCAACTACCAATCTTCACGTCTCTCGTTTCACGTCTCACGAAAACTCCCAGGCATCTTTTGCGAATCCTGAATTCCGATTATCTTCGCGCCATGACAAACGAAAAAGCAGTCGCGGAAAAATTATTACAGATCCAGGCCATCCGGTTAAATGTCAACGAACCTTTTATCTGGGCATCAGGCTGGAAAAGTCCAATCTATTGTGATAACAGAAAAGTATTATCCTTTCCATATATCCGCGAGTTCATCAAATCTGAAATGTGCAACTTGATCTTCGAACAATTTCCGGAAGCTGAAATATTAGCTGGCGTTGCAACTGCGGGAATTGCGTGGGGCGCAATGGCATCCGATCAACTTAAACTACCGTATATCTATGTACGCGCAAAACCAAAAGAACATGGATTGGGCAACCAGATTGAAGGTGCATACGAACCGGGAAAGAAAGTTGTTGTTATTGAAGATTTGATATCAACCGGAAAAAGTAGTCTGCAGGTTGTGGATGTTTTGAAAGAAGCAGGACTTGATGTGATTGGCATGGTGTCGATTTTTACATATAATCTCGAAGCCGGACGTATTGCTTTTGAAAAAGCGGGCGTTATTTATAAGTCATTGACGAATTATGAAACACTGCTCAGTTTGGCTATCGAAAAAGGAATGGTTTCACCCGAACAACAAGGGATTTTGTTAAAATGGCGCGAAGATCCGGCTAGCTGGAAAGGAGTTTTGTAAATTTGAAATTCTAATAAATTTTTAGATCATGAAGCAAGTACAATTGTTGCTATTATTCATTGCAGGTTTTTCATTCGCATCGATGAGCCAGGTGAAAAGAACCGGTGGACTTGAAACGGCCACGATCAAAACACCTACTGTACAATGTGAGGAATGTAAGAAACGTATTGAAGATTATGTAAGTCGCGAACAGGGAGTTCAAAAAATTGTTGTCGACTACAAGAAAAAAACGGCAAAAGTTACTTATGTGGTTGACCGTACTTCCATAGAAAATGTGAAGGCGGCAATTGCTAATATCGGTTATGACGCAGACGATGTAACTGCGGAACCAGATGCTTACAAAAGACTACCTAAATGTTGTAAAAAACCGGAAGACGGTGGTGGTCACGAAAAGCATTAGTATTTTATATCAACAGGAAATTTTCCTTCACCAGTTCCAAGTTCTGCCGCAGCAGCGTTGCTGACACGAATTGCAAGACCCATACTTTCTTTCATATCCGGCAGTTGCCCGAGCACTTTTGCATACACAGATTTATTTGTTGAAACGCTGGTTATTTTAACGATTGTACCGACTGCCACATTATTCATCAACGCGTAGTATTTACCATCGTGCCATCCACTCGTACTCTTAAAAGTTCCTGCTTGTCCCGTTGCAGCTTTGTTACCATTAAATTCATTTCCAAAAAATCCACCAGCGGCGTGATTTGCAGAATAAGTATTTAATGCTGCGTTTTCATTTGATGCAACGTTTCCTGTTACGGAAGATTCAGGTGTGCTAGCTGGAGCTTTTTTATCGACTGGCTTTTCCTCTTTTGCGACGGGATTTGTATTGGTAGCTTTCGCAGCATCTTTATTTAAAGGTGCCAATGTTGCAATAGGTGCGCCGTTACTCATATCAGCAAATGCCGATTGATCTGTTTTCACTTTCAGATATCCAACAATCAATTGCATACCAGCCTTCGCCTGATCCTTACTGATATTATTCCACTTCTCCAGTTTGTCGATAGGCACTTTGTTGTATGTGGTGCTAATATGATACATCCATTCTTTTTCCTGGATGATATGATAAACCGGAACCAATGTTTCGCTGGATGACTTATTGGTTTTTTGCACGAAATTATCCGATGTCAATGGAACTTTTATTTGCTGCCCGATATCAAGCGGAGATTTTATCGTCAGCCCATTAAAAGGAGCAATCTCTTTGGGGCTGATATTAAACAGCCGGCCGATACTGTACCAGTTTTCTTTCGCGGTTACAGTATGCTCAAGATATAATTTTCCAGTTTCCCCCTGGATAATAAGTTGCGCAGGTTGTGACCAGGATATTAAGACTATGGATAGTGTGGTAAGCAGTGCAAATAGCCTCTTCATAGCGGATGTTTTCGCAATTAACGCAAAGATGCAGAAATATCTTGCAAATAAAATATTAAAACTATAATTTACAGTATGACTATCCGCGGAAAATGGAAGATCGCAGAAGCGGCACTGGGAGGTAAAAACCTTCCTGCCGACGTTCTCGAGAAAATGGTTCTTGAGCTGGATGAAAATTCATATCAGTTGATCGAGGGAAAAGTAATTGATAGCGGTGTCATCGAGTCCATTCCAAATACATCTCCAAAGGCGCTCGCAATAACCGGCGTGTTCGGTCCCAACAAAGGAAAAACTTATCAATGCATATATCGCTTCGACGGCGAAGACATGATCATGTGTTACAATCTCGGTGGCGATGGTGTTCCCGAAGAATTTGAAAGCAAAGAAAATTCATTGTTTTATTTGGTGCGATACAGAAGAGTCTGAACCGCGATTGTCTGAACTGGGATTTTGGGATTAATGAGATAACTGGGATAATTTAAAAGATTATCTCTTAAAGCTTTTTTTAGATTATCCCAGTTATCTCATTAATCACAAAATCCCAGTTCAGACAATCATCCTCACTCTCCATTCCTTCGGGTAATAATTGTTGATCCGGTTCGGCAAAATTTTCATCCATCCAAGATTTTGATTTTTATATCGGGCGAGCGTCCATCCGCGCATGGATGAGTCAGTTTTTACTTCTTCTTTGCGCAAAAACATAATCGCTTCTTCTTTTGAAAGTTCAAGCGCGTTAATTTCTTCTTTGATGATTGTACTTAAAGCAAGCTCGTGTTCAGGAATTAATTCATTTCCCGCGAATTTCCCCATTAGAATGCCGGCTTTACGTAAGTATAAACTGTTTCGTATATATTCCATGTCATTCAAAAAATGATCGGGAATCGCATATGCCATCTCGTTATACTTAAAAAAATATTGCTTGGCCTTAGCATTGACATATTCACCTAATGCTTCCTCTTCTGCCCTGTTCAATTTTTCCAGTGATGATTTTTTTATTTTCGGGAACAAAAAATCATCGCCATCAACTTTATGAAAACATGCAATAAAAAAACCTTCTCCTTTTATTTTGTCCGGATAAAATCGATAGCCAAATCCGGCATGCTTATCTGAAATAACTTCTGTGATGGACCACTGATCGTGAAGATTTAGTCGTAAACTTTCCACATTGAAAGAGCCCATTATCCAATCGATATTATCCTCGTTTTCCTCTTTGGAATAAGAACAAGTTGAATAAACCAATACGCCATTTTTTTTCAGCGAGGGCCATGCATCTGCCAATATCCTTTGCTGGCGCATGCTGCAAAGCTTTACGGTTGCTTCGCTCCATTCACCGATTGCTTCGCGATCACGACGAAATAGACCGCTGCCACTGCACGGCGCATCAATAACTATAACATCGAAATAATTTTCAAATTTCGAAAAATCTTTTGGATCGTTATTTGTAATAATCACATTTGATGCACCCCATTTGATTATATTTTCTTGGAGAACATTTACTCTTGTTTTGATCACTTCATTGCTTACCAATAAGCTTTCATCAGAAATTATGGATTGTATCAATGTAGATTTTCCGCCGGGTGCGGCGCAAAGATCGAGTATTCGAATTGATCCCGTTAAATCTACGGTTTGCTTCAATACTTGTTCTAGAAACATACTCGAAGCTTCCTGCACGTAATAGAGTCCGGCTTGAAATAAAGGATCAAGTGTAAACGATGGGCGTTGTGAAAGATAATATCCATGTGATGCCCACGGAATTTTTTCCATTGGTGAAAAATCCAGGCCAATCTCACGATCACCCTTCAACGCTTTTGCCGGATTCAGCCGGATAGAGGTGATTTGTTCACCGCTTGTATGCACTTTTTCAAACGATTCTTTGTGAAAGCCTTTTATTCCTTCCAGCGAGGATAATAGTTTTAGCGGTAATGATTCTGAATCCAAATCCTTTTAAATTTGATGCGGTCAAAATTATTATAAATCATCAGTAAGATAAAATATGAAAGCAATACTATTGGGTTTGATATTTATTGTTTCCGTTTCGACGATTGACGCACAAAATTTTCCGGATAGCTGGAAAGATGGGAAATATGTAACGGTCAATGGCGCAAAATTGTGGGTCGTGATGTTTGGTAAAGGCGATCCGTTGATTATTATCCCCGGTGGTCCTGGTGGCGCGCATATTTCTTATCGGGGTTTTGATTCAATGTCGACCACCAGTACGCTGATTTATTTTGATGCGTTTGGTCGCGGCAAATCGGATACTGCAAAAGATGTTAGAGAATATACACTTGAAAGAGATATCGAAGACATCGAAGGTTTGCGCAAAGCACTGCATCTTGATATGATTAATGTATTGGGACATTCATATGGCGGCTTGGTTGCGCAGGGATATGGATTGAAATATCCGCAGCACGTAAAGCACCTGGTCCTCGCAAATACTTTTCATAGTTTTTTGATGTGGCAAAAAAATGATGATAACTCCAACCAGGAAATAAAAACAAATTACCCGGAAGTGTGGGACACATTGATGAAAATACGCGAGAAAGGTTTTGTATCGAGTGATCCAATGCACCAGGAGATTTATGGAAGAGTGCCTTACGGTTTTTTATATGCATATAATCCGGATTATTTCAAACCTGCAGGCAATCGAAAACCCTATCCAAATCCCAATAATACAAAACTGTATTACCAGATGGTAGGCAAAGACGGTGATTTTATCGTAGGAAGTGATATCGGGAACTTTGATTTTAGAACGCGATTGAAAGAATTACAAATGCCTGTGCTAATTTATGGTGGAAGATTTGATCGTGTGGCTGTTCCTGAAATGATGGTAAAGTATAAAGAATATTGTCCGCAGGCAAAGTTCGTGATATTTGAATATTCCGGTCACAATCCGCAGGTAGAAGAGCCGCAGAAATTATTTAGTCTGCTTCGAGATTTCCTGAAATGAACTTCTGATTGGAATGATTTTAATGATTTACTATGTGTAGATGTCTGGCATTACCAGACATCTACACATAGTAAATCATTAAAATCATTCCAATCAGAAGTTCAAAGATTTTTTATCACCATAATCAATTGCTGCAACACATCCTTTGCATCACCAAACAACATCGAAGTCTTTGGTTGGAAAAATAATTGATTTTCGATGCCGGCATATCCGGGTTTCATGCTTCTTTTATTTACAATTACAGTCTTTGCAAGTTCTACTTCGAGTATCGGCATTCCATAAATCGGCGATGAAGGGTCTGTTTTGGCCGCAGGATTCACCACATCATTTGCACCAAGCACAAGTACCACATCCGTTGTCGAAAATTCTTCGTTCGCCAATTCCATTTCCAATAATTTATCGTAGCTCACATCCGCCTCTGCGAGCAATACATTCATGTGCCCGGGCATGCGTCCTGCAACAGGGTGAATCGCATATTTCACATCGACACCTTTTTCAGTAAGTAATTTTTCCAACTCGTGACACGCATGCTGTGCTTGCGCAACCGCCAATCCATATCCCGGAACGATCATCACTTTGCTGGAATAAGTCATGATCATTGCAGCTTCTCCAGCAGAAATTTCTTTGAATACGGTTTGATCGCCGGGTTGTTGTGTTTGTCCTGTTGGTGATTTTGCAGTTGCGCCGAAAGAACCGATCAATACATTCTTTAATGAACGATTCATCGCTTTGCACATCAGGATCGTCAATAATGTTCCGGCAGCGCCGACAAGTATTCCGCCCGTCAACATGGCTTTGTTATCATACAAAAATCCGCCGCATGCAGCAGCGACACCGGTAAAAGAATTGAGAAGAGAAATTACGACGGGCATATCGGCGCCGCCGATGGGGAACACAAACAAAATGCCGTACAAAAGAGCTAACACCACGACCACGTAAAACAAAATCACAATCCAGGAGTCTTTGGTAAAACTAATTTCTGGTTTGTCAAGAGTGCCACTAACATCAATTTTTATTGCACCATTTATATTTAGCAGCAAATATCCGGCGCTTATTAAAATCATTGCTAAAAGCAGAAGGTTGACGATATGCTGTCCCTTAAAGGCAAAATCTTTGATAACACCATTTAATTTGCCCCAGGCGATTATACTACCCGAAAATGAAACCGATCCGATAATAAGCCCTAGTATAACAATGAGCAAGTGACCGTATGCAACATTCACATTAAAATTTGTATTGCCAAGGTTGCTCAATGGAGGATACGACGTCCATCCCGGAGCTTTTATAAAATTATTAAATTCAACAATCGATATAATCGCAGCACACGCCCCACCCATTCCATTAAACAAACTCACCATTTCAGGCATGGCAGTCATCTTCACTTTCCTGGCTGCAACTGCACCGACGACGGATCCAACAATCAATGCCGCGAAAATGAAAATATAATTACCAAGATGTTTTCCTGATTCATCTTTATATAAAAAAATAGTTGCGAATATGGCGATGATCATTCCTACTGCCGCAATCCTGTTTCCTTTTTTTGCAGTTGCGGGATTGGAAAGCATTTTCAGTCCCAATATAAATGTGACCGAAGCGATCAGGTAACAAATTGCAAGTACACTTAATTCCATAATATTATTTTTCGCACAAAGGCACAAAGCCACAAAGAAAACAGGTTACTTTTTTTTCTTAAACATTTCCAGCATTCGGTCGGTAACAACAAAGCCCCCGACAACATTGAGGGTTCCCAGCACAACAGCAAGAAAACCGAGTATCAACTCGAGATAATCATGTTCACCGGCTTTTCCCATCACGATGATCGCACCGATAATGACTACTCCATGAATTGCATTGGCGCCGCTCATCAGCGGTGTATGCAATACGCTCGGCACGTGACCGATTACTTCGATCCCCAAAAAAATCATCAGGATAACGATATAGATCATCTGCTGATTTTCGGAAATCCATTCGAGTATTGCTTCCATAATTATTTTTTTAAATTGAACCTTTCAAATCATTTCCACACTTCCACATTCTCACATTTCCCACATTTTTAATTTGCATTCTTCACGCGCTCATGTATAATTTGTCCATCGCGTGTAATGCAACAACCTTTTACCAGGTCGTCGTCAAAATTTAAATGCAATGCCGCCTCCTTTGTTGTTATCAACTGCAAAAAATTCAGAACATTTTTTCCGTACAATTTACTTGCATCAGATGGCATTGATGCGGGCAGAGAGGAATTGCCTACAATCGTCACTCCATGGTGATGAACAGTTTCATTATTTTTTGTCAGATCGGTATTCCCGCCTGTTGCTGCTGCGATGTCAATGATGACAGATCCTTTTTTCATCGATTCAATCATCGCCTGTGTTACCAATATCGGCGCCTTTTTCCCTGGGATCTGCGCCGTGCTGATCACAATGTCTGCCTTGGCAACACTCTCTGCAATTTTCGCTTTTTGTTTTTGTAAAAATTCTTCTGTTTGTTCAACCGCATAACCGCCGGCAGCCGATGCGTCGGCAGCTCCTTCCACTTCAACAAATTTTCCGCCAAGACTCATCACTTCTTCTTTCACTTGTGGCCTCGTGTCAAAAACTTCTACCACTGCACCCAATCTTTTCGCAGTAGCGATTGCTTGTAGTCCGGCAACACCAGCTCCCAATATCAAAAGTTTTGCAGGTGGAATACTTCCGGCTGCTGTTATGAACATCGGGAAATAACGGGGAAACATATCCGCTGCAAGCAACACCGCTTTATACCCGGCAATATTTGCCTGTGAACTCAACACATCCATGCTTTGCGCGCGGGTAGTTCGTGGCAACATATCCAGGCTGAAGGAAGTTATTTGCTGGGCTGCCCAATCCTGCATGCGTTGGTGCTGATACAACGGCTGAAAAACGCCGATGAGTATTTTATTTTTTAATGAAGATGGAATTTCGTCGCCGTTAATGACAAGTAAAATATCAGACTGGTTAAATATTTCTTCGCGTGTTTTGATCAGTGCACCTTGTTTCGTATAGTCATCATCGGTGCAAAATGATTTGTCCCCGGCCTTAGCTTCTACCCATACCTGAATATTTTTTTTCACCAGCGTAGCAACCGATTCCGGCAACAATGAAACTCTGGATTCAAATAAAGGTTCTTTTAGTACGCCAACAATCATATTGAAATGTATAACTTCAAGTTAGTAAATATATTGCGAAGACACAAGGTACAAGACACAAGGTACAAGGTACAAGGAACAAGGTACAAGGTGCAAGGCACAAGATCTGGTCGTGAATAACTCTTGTACCTTGCATCTTGTACCTTGTTCCTTGTACCTTGTACCTTGTATCTTGTACCTTGCATCTTGCATCTTGTTTCTTGTACCTTCTGGCCTCTCACATCCTGATATTAAAATGCTGCTTCACTTTGAAATCTTTTCTAAAAAAAACGATTCCGATAAAAAATAAATCGATGGTTAATAATGCGCGTTCATCACTTACTATTTCGTTCCAGGCGGCTTCCATTTCTTTGCTCCAATGAATGTCATCAAGGATGATAAAGGATGAGTCAGAAAGGATTTCGGTGAACATATTAAAATATTTCAGGGTTGGTTCTTCGCGGTGGTTGCCGTCGAGATAGACCATAGTTCGACTATGCTTAATTTTACCAGCTTCATTGCTATCGCATTTTAATTTTGAAATAAGTCCCGGTAACGTTTCATCAAAACTTCCCCTTATCATTTCAATATTTGCAAGCCCGAGTTTTTGAAAATTCTTTTCTGCGATGGCTGCAACGGCTGTTGCTCCCTCCATGGTTATCAATTTCGCGTTTGGACTGGCTGAAGCCATATATGCGGCTGATATTCCAAGCGACGTTCCCAATTCAACAATTCGTTCCGGCAAATAATAATGCACGATCCTGAATAATAATTGTGCCTGTTTCACCGAAGAAGCGCTATTGCGCGCGATTTCCGATACTGCTCTTTGATTTGACGAATGCATTGCTGAACCAGCGCCAAAATCATCTACATGGACGATTGTTTCGTCGCTGGACAATTCATTCCTCAGTTTTTCAATAGCCAGATACTCTGCGTATTTTTTTTTATCGGTTAAAACATTTTTTACAAAATCGAAAACAAATGGCGAGTGAATCCCATGTCCCTTACCGTTAGAGGCGTTAAAATAAAAATGAAAGTATTTTTTTGCGAGTTGAAATTTGGAGTACATGGAAGCGCGTTAATAATACAAGCATAAAAAAGACATAGGACTTCTTACTTGTTCGCCGATAATTATTTTTTTCTGTCCCATACCTGAAAACTGTAGTCAAACGCATGCCGGTCGTCTTTCGGGAATGGTGCATCCGATATCAATTTCCAATCCGTTTCTTTTATGTCAGGAAAAAAAGAATCGCCATCGATCGTAACGTGAACCCGCGTAAGATAAATCCTGTTTGCCACTGACATCGATTCCTTAAACAATTCTCCGCCGCCGATTACAAAAACTTCTTTGCAATCTGTTTCTTTTGCCAATTCAATCGCTTTGTCAAGACTGTTTGCAATCTGCACGCGATCGTCGCCGGCATTCCAATTTTTTTGTCTTGTTACGATGATATTAAATCGTCCATGAAGCACGGTATTATCCATCGACTCATAAGTCTTTCTGCCCATGATTACAGGCATTGCCCAAGTAGTGTTTTTAAAATACTTCATATCATTGGGCAAATGCCACAGCAGGCGATTGTCTTTGCCGATGGCGTTGTTGGTGCTTGCTGCGACGATAAGAGAAATGATCATAAGAATGTGCAAATTTACCGATGCGCGAGTGAAGAGTCGATTGGTTGAAAAGTTGATTGGTCAATTAGTAACGGCAACAAAATCGACTAATCAACTTTTCAACCAATCGACTCTTCATTAGCACATTGATTACACAGCCACCTGAGCCCGTATTGGCGGGTGTGACTGATAATTTTCAAGCGTAAAATCTTCGAACTTAAAATCAAAAATATTTTTTACTGACGGATTTAATTTCATCGTTGGTAAAGCAAACGGAGTTCTTGTCAACTGTAATTTCGCCTGCTCGAAATGATTATTGTAAAGGTGTACATCGCCGAAAGTATGAACGAATTCTCCCGGCTCAAGATCACAGACCTGCGCAATCATCATCGTCAATAGAGCATATGAAGCAATATTAAACGGAACTCCGAGAAAAACATCGGCGCTGCGTTGATATAATTGACAACTGAGTTTCCCTTTTCTTTCATTCTTTTGAGTATCCGGAGGCGCTACATAAAATTGAAACATGGTATGACAAGGCATCAATGCCATTTCAGGAAGCTCAGCAACATTCCATGCACTTACAATGAGTCGCCTGCTGTCAGGCGTTTTTTTTATCTGGTCGATCAATTGCGAAATCTGATCTACTGTTTTTCCATCAGCGCCTTGCCATGAACGCCATTGTTTTCCGTACACGGGCCCGAGCTCACCATTTTCATCTGCCCATTCATCCCAGATACTCACGCCATGTTCTTTCAGGTATTTGATATTTGTTTCTCCGCGAAGAAACCACAATAATTCGTAGACGATACTTTTGAGATGTAATTTTTTTGTTGTGACAAGTGGAAATCCCTCCGCCAGATCGAACCGCATCTGGTAGCCAAAACAACTAGTAGTACCCGTTCCTGTGCGATCGGTTTTTGAAACACCTGTATCAAGAATATGTTGAAGCAGACTGAGGTATTGTTGCATGCATGCAAGTTAATACAGAATGACTAATGGCTGAAGCAGGAATAACAAATGTGAGCAAACTGTTAATTCTCCAATGAAAATATCGATTGCAAACGCGATTATGAATTTTTTCACGCAAAAAAAAGCATCATTGACCGGATTATCTTGCCGGATCGCCGCTTAAATAATTAGCGATTCTGTACGGCCCATTGGCATCAATTTGGACGTTAAACCATATGCAGTTTGTTTCGTCAAACAAAAAATTCAAAAAATGAAAAAAATTATTGCATGTCTCGCGGTAGTAATCGCAGTATTTTCCGTGTCTTCCGTGTATGCGCAGGATGGACAGGGAGATCGTGTACAGAGAATGGCCGCTATGAAGCAAAAAATGAAAGATGATTTGAAGATGACTGATGTTCAGGCAGATTCTGTTTCGTCAATTCAAGGTGAATTTATGCCTAAGAGAAGAGAAATTTTTATGGATCAGTCGATCAGCCAGGATGATAAGAAAACAAAAATTATGGCATTGAATGAACAAGCTGACAAAAGAATTCATGCTGTATTAGGCGACGATCTATTTAAGAAATACCAGGATTGGTGGGAGAAGAATAGGCCTCAGCGACCCGGTGGTAAGTGAGTTGATTGAGTTGAGAAGTTGAGAGGTCGATTGGTCGATAAGTTGAT
>JAFDYD010000008.1:113040-119384 GCA_018267615.1 Bacteroidota bacterium
ATCAACTTATCGACCAATCGACCTTTCAACTTTTCAACTCAATCAACAATTCAACCCTTTTTCTTCTCCTTCGCCCACGTATCTTTTAAAGTGACGGTTCTGTTAAAAATCAATTTCTCTTCCGAGCTATCTTTATCGAGGCAGAAATATCCTTTGCGAAGGAACTGGTAGCGTTCATCAAATTTTGCATTTCGCAATGAAGGTTCCGCGTATGCGGCGCTTATCGTTTGCAATGAATCCGGGTTTACATAATCCTTGAAATCTCCTTCTTCGCTCATTGGATCTTCTACGCGAAACAGGCGATCATACAGTCTCACTTCAGCTGTAATCGCATGCGGCACGCTCACCCAATGTAATGTTCCCTGTACCTTCAATCCAGACGTATCGGCACCGCTTTTACTTTCTGGCAAATAACTACAGTGGATTTCTTTGATAGAACCATCGGCTTCTTTAATTATTTCATCACACTGGATAATATAAGCGCTTTTCAATCTTACTTTCTGTCCGGGTGCAAGACGGAAAAATTTCTTTGGCGGATTCTCCATAAAATCTTCACGCTCGATATATAGTTCCCTGCTAAATGGAATTTCCCTGGAATCAGTATTCTCATCTTCAGGGTTATTCTCACTTCTTACCATTTCAAATCCTTCGGGATAATTGGTGAGAATAACTTTTAATGGATCAAAAACGACAAGACGTCGCAATGCAATCCTGTTCAGATGCTCACGGATACAAAATTCTAGCAATGAAACGTCAATGATATTATCTCTTTTCTGAACACCGATTTTTTCGTTAAAGGTGCGGATGCTTTCTGGTGTGTATCCACGTCTGCGAAGTGCGGTGATTGTTGGCATTCTCGGATCATCCCATCCAGATACATGTTTGTCATTTACGAGTTGCAACAATCTGCGTTTACTCATCACCGTATAAGTGAGGTTCATCCTGGCAAACTCATATTGCTTCGATGGAAAAATTTTCAATTTCTCAATGAACCAATCGTACAATGGGCGATGTGTAACAAATTCAAGCGTACAAATAGAATGTGTGATATGCTCAATGGCATCACTTTGTCCGTGTGCAAAATCATACATCGGGTAAATGCACCATTTATCTCCCGTGCGATGATGATGTGCATGTTTAATGCGATAGATGATCGGATCACGTAATTGCATATTCGGCGATGCCATATCTACTTTTGCACGTACAACTTTTTCGCCGTCTTTATATTTTCCTGCGCGCATATCGGCAAACAACTGGAGGTTTTCTTCAATGCTGCGCGTGCGAAACGGACTATCTTTTCCGGGTTCGGTGGGAGTTCCTTTCATTGCAGCAATCTCTTCACTCGAACTATCGTCCACATATGCCAATTTCTCTTTGATCAACGTAACTGCAAATTCATACAGTTCCTCAAAATAATCGGACGCATAAAACTCATTTGCCCATGTAAAGCCAAGCCATTTTATATCTTCTTTTATTCCGTCAACATATTCTGTTTCTTCGGTAACAGGATTGGTATCGTCGAAACGGAGATTGGTTTTACCGCCATATTTTAATGCAAGACCAAAATTGAGGCTGATAGATTTAGCGTGACCGATATGAAGATACCCGTTCGGCTCCGGTGGGAAACGAGTAAGCACTGACTCGTGTTTGCCGGACTTCAGATCTTCTTCAACAATTTCCTCGATGAAATTCAGCGACCGCTCTTCCGGCTGATTTTTAACTTCCGTCATAAATATAAACTCCTTTGAAACCTGCGAATTTACACGATATAGGAGTAAGAAGCAAATGCGTGAATTCGTGGTAGTGGGCAGTTTGAAATATAATTCCATCTTTTATATACTTCAGCTATGTGTACCTAATGCCAATTTCTGTTTCAAATCGTCACGTGGTTTCAACACTTCATGTAATATGCCTTGTTAGGTAAGTTTTTTATTCCGATCTTAATGAATCGATTTTGAAAACACGTTTGCAGTTAAAATATTTGGAATGAATCAAAAGATACTGGCTTCTCTCCTTTCAATTTTTATCTGTGTAACATCGTTCGGACAAGATTCAGTATTGGCCAAAACCATTGACGATCTTACCAGAAAAAAATATGATCTGCAGAACAAGACGTATTGGTTATTGACACGTGAAAAAATTGTTCCAGAGGCAGATCTTGGAACAGAAATCAGTGTTTCACTGATTGGCGATTCCATCTATCGCATTGTATGTACGGGAACGAATCAACAAGGGAAGTGGGCGAAAGAATACTATCCTCTCAATGGACAACTTGCATTTTGTTATGGAAGCGTTGACTTTTACGAAGGCGATGGATACAAGAATTGGAAAGGTTATCCTGCGACAGAATACAGGGTTTATTATCAGAAAGGGAAATTAATTCATCAGAAAATTGATGGTGTACGTAACCCTGATAAATTTTCAAAGATGTTAATCGGTCTTCCTGCAGAATACGCAAGCGTTTTACAATGGACCAGGCAAAAACTAGCTTCGGTAATAATGAATTGAGATGGTCATTTATTATAAACCCGCTCGCCAAAAATCAGGCTTCCGATTCTCACCATATTACTTCCTTCATCAATGGCAATATGGTAATCGCCACTCATTCCCATACTGAGCGTTGAAAAATCGGGCTGATCCAATAGCGATTTCATTTCAGAAAAGATCGTCCGCAAATAAAAGAATTCTTTTCTCACCTGGTTTTTGTCTTCGGTAAATGAAGCCATTCCCATGAGTCCCGATAGCTTGATATTTTTCAGTTGATCTTTTTTATATTGCTCAATGGCGGCGAACAATTCATCTTCATTAAAACCGAATTTGGTTTCTTCCGCAGCGATATGAACCTGGAGAAGACATTGAATGATTCGTTGATTTTTAGCAGCCTGTTTATTTATTTCTGCTAATAATTTATAGCTGTCGACGCCCTGGATCATAAAAACAAAAGGCGCTATATATTTTACTTTGTTTGATTGAAGATGACCGATAAAATGCCAACGGATATCTTTTGGTAGATGTGTTTGTTTGTCGGTCATCTCCTGCACATAATTCTCTCCAAAATCACGCTGACCTAAATCGTAGAGTGCTTTGATATCCTCCACCGGTTTTATTTTTGAAACTGCTACCAATTTTACATCACCGAGTTCGCCTATGATCTCTTTATATTTTGAAGCATCAACGCCCATCTTTCAAATCATTTCAGTAAAAAATCTATTTTAGAATCGATCTGCTGATCACCATCCTTTGCACTTCGCTCGTGCCTTCATATATCTGTGTAATTTTTGCATCGCGCATCAATCGCTCTACATGGTATTCTTTTACGAAACCATATCCGCCATGAACCTGCACCGCTTCGGTGGCTGTCCACATCGCTGTTTCACTGGCGTACACTTTTGCCATCGATGCGCTCAGCGAATAGTCGAGCCCGTTATCTTTTTCCCAGGCAGCTTTCAAGCAAAGTAGTCGTGACGCTTCAATTCGCGTAGCCATATCCGCTAGTTTGAATTGTATCGCCTGGTGGTGCATGATTTCCTTTCCAAAGGCTTTTCTTTCTTTGGAATATTTTAACGCCAACTCATAAGCGCCACTGGCAATGCCGAGTGCCTGCGATGCGATGCCGATTCTGCCGCCCGTTAATGTTTTCATCGCGAACGTAAAACCAAAACCATCATTACCGATCCTGTTTTCCTTCGGCACTTTTACATCGTTGAACAAAATGCTATGGGTATCACTGCCGCGGATACCGAGTTTATTTTCCTTGGCACCAACAACAACACCGGGCCATTTTTTTTCGACAATAAATGCATTGATGCCTTTGCTTCCTTTGCTTGCGTCTGTCTGGGCCATCACCAGGTAAACCGATGCTGAATTGCCATTCGTTATCCAGTTCTTGGTTCCGTTCAAAAGATAATGATCGCCTTTATCTTCGGCTATGGTTCGCTGTGAGGTAGCATCGCTGCCTGCTTCGGGTTCACTCAATAAAAAAGCGCCGATATACAATTCCCCATCCTTTTTCCCTTGCGCAAGTGGCACAAGATATTTTTGCTTTTGTTCTTCCGATCCATATTGCATAAGTCCCCAGCACACGAGACTGTTGTTTACACTCATGCATACGCTGACACTCGCATCCACTTTACTGATCTCTTCCATCGCCAATACATAGCTTACGGTATCCATTCCCGCGCCACCATATTTGGTATCAACCATCATTCCCATAAACCCGAGATCAGCAAGTTTCATGATCTGTTCTTTTGGAAATTTTTGCTGATCATCTCTTTCAATGACACCTGGCAAACATTCTTGCTGCGCAAAATCACGCGCTGCTTTTTGAATCATTAAATGTTCTTCTGTTAACTGGAATTGCATTTTGTGATAAAATTATCGGCAAAAATAGGAGAAATAAAAGGAAACTAACAAGTGTTCGTCTTGAACCATGATTAAAGGACTGAAGGATTAGCAGGAAGATTAAAGAAATTATTTTGTCACTAAATAATGCTCATTTATCAGTTTCATGACAATCCCCTAATCCTTTAATCATGGTTCAAACCTCCATAAATAACGAGCTGCTCAACTTTCCTTAACTTCGCGCCAATTCGCCGCTATATGCAAATCTTTACAAAAAAAAAGCGCTTATTTTCATTTGCGGAATTGCTGTTGCCCGTAAATTATTATATCCCCGGCTAACGTACGCTGATTCGATTTTTCTCTTTTTATTTTTTGTAAAATCTTTTGACAATTCCTTTTATGGCTAAAAATAATGCTGACCAATTGAAAGTTTCTTCTGAAATCGGGCGACTTCGCCGACTGCTGGTTCACAGTCCGGACAGCGGACTTGGAAAAGTGGTTCCTTCCAAAGCGCAGGACTGGCTCTTTGAAGATATCGTTCACCTCGATACTATCCGGAAAAAAGAATATGATTATTACACAAAACTCTTATTATATTTTCTCGATCCGGAAAAGATCAGCGGCTCATTGAAAAAAATTGATGACGAAAAAAACCGGCGGGATTTTTATAAACCGGATAATGCTTCATTTTTTAAATCAAACAAAGTTATCGAAGTGCAATGGCTGCTGGCATCTATTCTCAGTGATTATGAAATCAAATTGCGACTGGTTGCTTCAGTTTGTGCTATTGAGAATTGCTCTTATGAAACGCAAAAGCAATTGTCCGAGCTGGATGCGCATTCATTGGCCAAAACTTTTATTACCGGCGCGATGAATGATGATAAGATGATTTTTCCTCCTGTTCCAAACCTGATATTTACCCGCGATATCGGCATCGTGATCAATGATCATATCCTGCTGAACAAACCAGCAAAAAAAGCGCGGACAAGAGAGGCGCTGTTGATGAAATATATATTCTTCAATCATCCTTTGTTCAGCGAATATCAAAATAAAATTATCGAGCTGCCGGATACATACAATCATTTTTTATTACCAAAGGACGGCGATGATAAGAAAGTGACGCTCGAAGGCGGCGATGTTATGGTAGTTAGCAAAGATCATGTATTGATCGGCGTTAGTGAGCGCACAACGATGGAAGCGGCGCACCAGGCCATTACAATTTTGTTTGAGAAAAACGTGGTGAAGAAAATCTCGATTGTAAAAATCCCCAAGAAAAGAGATTATATGCACATCGATACCGTGTTCACACAGGTGAAGCGCAACGTATGGGTGATGCTCGGTGTATTTTCAAAGAAAACGATCAAACATGAAGATGCAGATTCGGTGCAGAAAATTCTGATCGATGGGAAAAAAGATGAAAAACTAAAAATTATACAGTTCCGGAAAAAAGATATTGAAAATCCGATTTATTTCGACAACCTGGAAGACCTCCTGGTAGATATCAGCGAAAAAGATCTTTGGAGCAAGGATAATGTGAAATTTATTTATTCCGGCAACAACGAATTTCCATTCGATGCGCGAGAACAGTGGACCGATTCCTGTAATCTTCTGGCATTGAAAGAAGGAGTTGTGTTGGGGTACGATCGCAACGACAAAACAGTAGAAGCTTTTAAAGAAAAAGGATTTGATGTGATCCATGCTCCCGAACTTATCGAAAAACTTGAAGCAGGCAAGATCAGTGTCGATGATCTTGAAGACACATTGATACTAATGCCATCCGCCGAATTGTCGAGAGCCAGAGGCGGATTTCATTGTATGAGCATGCCGTTGCTGCGAGACGAAGTATAGGATGAATTTGGCGGTATAATGTAGGACCAATACATGATAACGAAAAAAATATTCAATAATCAACAATCAATATTCAATACTCAAGTCTGATAATATCATTATGGCTGATGTTGATGCCTTGAACATTGAATATTGATTGTTGATTATTGAATATT
>JAFDYD010000009.1:0-202 GCA_018267615.1 Bacteroidota bacterium
GCATTTATCAGTTGAACACAGGAATATTCAACACTCAATATTCAATGCTCAAGTTTGAACTCATACTCTCTGTTATTTTGGACTTGAATATTGATTATTGATTGTTGATTGTTGAATATTCTTTTTCTTGGAAAGATGCCGAACATGCTGTTGTTGTCCGGGAATTATTGAAAACCATAACTTCTGATTTGAATGATTTGAA
>JAFDYD010000009.1:229-211139 GCA_018267615.1 Bacteroidota bacterium
TCAAATCATTCAAATCAGAAGTTCAACCGAAAAGTCGTCAGCAACGGAGTTATAAAATTTTGCAATTCCCGCATGAATGTTTCCTGCGGTGTTGTCAACAATAAATAACAGGCATGGTTACCCGATTTAACAGAAAAAGCCAGGTGTTGCCATGTTCGTCCGTCTTTTTCACTAATCATTGTTTTTTCTTTCCATACCAACTGGCCAATTGTTTCAGATTGAGCTGTTCCGTTGACCCGGATATTATACCCTTTCAACCGGCTGGCTATAAAATCCGATCCCGCAACGGAATTGGAATAATTCAAATAACCTTCCAACAACGGACCAGCGTAATTGGCAGCGTACACTTTAAAATAAGATCCTGACCATTTGATATTCCACTCCGATGGCAATTTAAATTGAAGATATCCATTTTCCGATTTTGTAGTTTTATAACTTGTTTGTAAAAAATTATTTTGCCTGATATATTCCGAACCATTGAAAAATACGCTGCTTACCGAGCCATCCGGCGCTACTTTGAAATGCATTTGTGAAGGTGTAAATACATTGCGGCTCACTGCGGAAGAAGGGTTCACAAAATCTACATCAAACTGGAATATTACTTGTTGTCCGCGTTTTATCAACGCTTCGAGCTGTCCATGTTGATTTTCCCGAATCGTCATATCCGCTCCGTCAAACATCCAGATTCCGCCGGCCAAAGAAATATAATCGCCTATATATTTCGATTGAAGTGATTTATCCAAAACATAATCGTTCAAACTGGGATCTTTTATCCGAGGAACACCGTAATTAGTTGTTGGCTCATCGGCGGCCAGGTGCATTATATTATTCATGATATTTAGCAAACCCTGGTGTTTATATTCATCAACCAATGTCATATCCAAATTAACCAGCATAGCAACCCCAATTTTTTTGGTGGTATCAAGCATCACAACACTCGAACTAGTTCCGGTGCTTCCGCCGTGATAGATCATATTACGGCCTTCAATAGCCGAAATTTCCCATCCAAGTCCATAGGCGGATTTACTTCCATCACCACCCTGCTCTTTTTTGAATCCCGGGAAAAATACATTTGATGTCCACATTTCCTCGATACTTTTTTGCGAGACGATCTGATGACCGTTATAAACGCCTCCATGCATCAACATCACTAAATATTTTCCAAGATCCGTCGCACTGGATTTTGTCAAAAGACCCGCGGGGATATATTCTCCAGATTCCAATTCCACGAAACGTCCGGCAGGAATGCCTTTGTCGGTACCGGGATAATGACCATAAGTGGTTTTAATTTTATCAAACACTTTGTAGTCAGTACTGGTACTGCGCATATCCGTTGGCGTGAATATTTTTTCCTGGAGATATTCTGCGTAAGGAATGCCCGACACTTTGCTTACAATAAGTCCCGCCATACTAAATCCAAGATTGCTGTATTCATAAGAAACGCCAGGCTCACGGGTGAGATACACCGATTGCAAACCTCTTGCAAGGTTTTCTGTTGATTTGTCGGACATATCATTACTGTTGGTAACTGATCCGAATAATCCTGAAGTATGATTCAACAACATGCGGACTGTAATTTTATCACTCCTTTCTTTGTTCGCAGTCCTGAACCAGGGCAAATAGAAAACAATGGGTTTATCGATGTCTATCTTTTTTTGTTCCGATAGTTGCATGATGGCAAGTGCAGTAAGTGATTTTGTGACTGAACCTATACCAGTAACTGTTAAGGGAGTGAATGGTTTTTCCTTTCCCAATACTTCAACACCGAAACCATCAGAAAAAATTATTTTTCCATCTTTGACGACAACAACGGAAAACCCCGGCATCACATTATGGTCATAAACTTCTTGTAAATATTTTTCAATTTTTTTCTGTGGCTGACCCGCCAATACTGCAACGCTATCGAGCAGCAGGAATAAAAAGCAAAGAAAAATTTTCATTGTATAATTTTTTGTGTTCACATTATTTATTCTATAATCAATATTCTGGGATTAACGAGCATAGTGCGACGCGTAGCGAACCACGCACTCATTACGCCAAAAAAAAGAATGATTGGTATCAGCAAAACAGTACCGGGAAAATCAGTGATATAAGGGAATTTTACCAGCCCGAGATTTTTTGTAACCATGCTCATCAAAGCGGGACTCAACCAAACTCCTATTGGCAAGCCAATTAGTAATGCGGCGATCAACAACCATAAAGTTTTCCATACCAATACAGCGCGCAATTGACGCGAAGTGAATCCAAGCGTTTTGAAGATGCCAAAAGATTTTCTGTATTCGCGTATGTTCATGGCCATATCATTCCATATATTAATCACCATCACGACTACAAAAAAAATGGCGAGCAATAATAAACTGGCGCGCATACTTCCAACCACGCTCGTCACCGCAATCGTATCCTCTATGCCGGATTCGATATTGATGGTTCCTCCAAAAAGATGATTGATATATTTTTTATACTCTTCCACGTCAATGCCCGGCTGTACGCGGAGGCTGTAGCTGGCAGGTTTGTAAATTGGATTGATATTTTTAATAGCCGATGCATGCAAACGGAATCCTTGTCCGAGATTACTCACATCCTGGTAAATACCCGTGATGAAAAATGTCTCCTGCTGACCTTCGATAAAAACGGTGATTGAATCGCCGGGCCTTTTGTGATATTTTTCGCTGGTGCCGATGCATATTGAAATTTCATGCGCTGCATTTGGATGTCTGCCTACAAGATTTATTAATCCCGCACTATCAATATTCCCGTCGAAACTTTTGCCATAAATTTCCTGCACGGGTTTTCCTTTTTCGGATAAGATCGTCATGCCATGAAAACTGTATGGCATCACTGATCGAATTCCTTTTTCCTGGAGAATTGATTCCATAAATTGTTCATGCAGCAATCTCCCTTTCAAAATCGACAATTGGATATTTCCATTATCGAAACCCCAAGCTGCTTTGTTATATTTCAACTTAGTAAATGAGTTGGATATATTCATGGAAAAAACCAGTATAAAAACTGCGAACAGCAGACCGGCAAAAGATATCCACGTTCTTCTCCGATTGATAAGCAGGAAATGAATCCCCAACAATGCGGGTAACGGCCATGATAATTTTGCGGGGAAATACGGCGGCTTTTTATTTACTTCTTTTTTCTCGGCGCCTCCGTCGCGAATGGCTTTCGCCGGTTTTATCTTTGCAGCCTTTCGTCCGCAATACCAGCTAACGAATAAAGCGACAGATAAAACAACAATAGATGCACTTATAAAAGGAGCGAACAAATTAAAATCAAGATCGGTGATACCGATTGATTTTATCAGTGATGCAAACAAAACTTTGATCACTAAAAAAGATCCCAACAATCCGATCGGAATAAAAATAAGCGATAGCAAAAAATACTGGAGCACAAAAATAAATATCACGTTTGCGGGTGTGAACCCTTGTGCCTTCATTACTCCGATTAATTTATAATCAGAAGATATATTGCTCGATATGGTTGTACTGATTAAAAACATCGCGACCAATATGCCGACAACAGAAAAAATGAGGAGCACCGACCCAATCACTGTATAAGTGGCAAGAAAGGACGACCGAAACAAATCATATTGAAGATTACTTCCTGTATAATGATATTGATCATTGAATCGCTGCCACACAGCGCCGATCAACGAAGGATCTTTTATCCTGATGCCAAGCATATCGTTATTCAATTCAAGCACCGGTTTAAAAAGCGGCAGTGAACCTTCGGTTATCCATGCCCGTGTGGGATTGATTACACCGCTGCTATAGTGGGGATCTACAACAGTAGCCGAAACAATCATCTGTTGTAACCCGGTGCCGACAGGTATCCCAATAGTATCTCCAGGATGAATGTTGTGGTTGCTGGCTAACGAATTTGGCAGCCATATTTCGCCATAACCCGGATATTGTTTTTTTGCGCCGTTCAAAACAAACACCTGGTCCTGCTGCAGATGATCTTTTGTGTATTCAGTCAATTGCACCATGACATCTATCTTCTCACCCTTAAAGATGAGCGGCCCGTTGATCATGATATAAGCAGAGGGTTCACTGACTCTTTCTACTTCCGGTTGTTGCCTGAACCAGGAAGATATTTTTTTGTAATCTTCTGTTCTTTCATCGAAATACAGAAAAATATGCGACCCTTTTAATTTGTTGAACACTTTATCGAATGGTTGTCCAATACTTTCGAGGATACCGATGCCGGAAGCAAACAACAATGCAGATAACGCAATAGAAATTCCGACCAGCAACTGTTGAATTTTTCTTTGCCTGAAGTTTGCCTTAACAACTAAAAAAATACTCTTTGTCATAAATTATAATTTTTGTGTGAACCACTTTACCATTCTCTTTCTTTTAACCAACTGAATAATATTTTTTCTCTTTCTTCCATCGTGACGCTTTTATCAAACGCTATTGAATCCATCACTTCTCCATCTTTCAAAAAAAGCACACGGTCGCCGCGACATGCAGATTTCAAATCATGCGTAACCATGATGATTGACTGTCCGGCTTTATTTAATTCCGCTAAACAGTCTAATACTTTTTCTGACGAAGCAGAATTCAAATTGCCTGTTGGTTCATCGGCCATGAGTAAATGGGGATTGTTAATCAGCGCCCGCGCAATGGCGAAACGTTGTTGTTCACCTCCGGAAACCTGGGAAGGAAGACGTTTGCCCAAGGAACCAATACCGAGTGTTTCCATCAGTTCCTTCGCTTTTTCGCGAACCTGGCTCCGGCTTTTTTTGCCGAGGTAACCGGCAATCAGAATATTTTCTTCCAGGGTAAGACTCTGTACAAGGTTATAATCCTGGAAAACGAATCCAACATGATCTCTTCGTAATAATGCAAGATTTTTTTCATCTCGTCCGTGCAACGGAATCGTGTCAAGCCAAATTTTCCCATCGGTCGGATTCTCCAATCCGCTGATTAAATACAATAAGGTAGATTTTCCCGAACCGGAGCTACCCATGATGATAGTAAACTCTCCCTTATAGATACTACAATGCAGATTATTGATAACACCGGTAGCCGACTGACCGGTTTTAAAAACCTTTCGCAAGTTTTCTGTTCTAATAATTGTCGGAGGAATCATAAATAAATGTTTAATAGTTTATAAATCTTTCGGGACAAATATCTACCACCACTAACGCTGGCGTGCCGCATCTTACAGGCTGGCACGCGCTGCTTGTAAGGTGATACCTGTGCGTGAAAACTGATCCTTCAGAAGGTTTTAGGATTTAAATCAGATCGTATCTTCATAAAAAATCGGGACATGCATTATTTACATGTTGCTACAGCAACATTGATCTTGTTTACCATTTCATTGATCCTGGGCAGGCAAAAGCAATTATCTGATTGGATTTTGATAAGCTGGCTGATCGTCTTCTTTGCCAATGTGGCTACTTTTTTCATTCTGGAATTACCCGGTGAGCACACATATCCATTGGAGAATATCATACTCGGTTTCAGTGATGCTTCCGTTTTTTTGCATGGTCCCTTATTCTGGCTCTACACCTGCGCACTTACCCGGCCGGGATTCCGTTTCCAGTGGCGACACGTACTTCACCTGGTGCCTTTTTTGATTTTTTTTGGGTTGATATTAAGTGGACAGATATACAATTCCGAAACTTCTTATTTCACGGTAAAAGTGGAATCGATCGTTAAATTTATCAGCATTCTCGCGTACCTGCTGGCGATCATTTTCTCATTATTGAAATATCGAAGGCATGTGGAAGATATTTTCTCCAATGCTGAAAAAAAATATCTCGACTGGCTCTGGTCACTGAGTCTCGCAATCCTGGCATTATGGATCATCGGAATTATAAGCACAGTGCGGGGATGGATCGGGACAGTTTCACCACCGGTGGGTGACGGCCCCGTTCTGAAATATTCAACCGATTTTTTTATCGTCCTGATGAGCTACTTTGGATTCAGGCAAAGCGCGATTTTTGAACAGTCCAACCGGACCGCACAGGTTCCAGACGAATTAAATAGTCTCGATCAATTGACGAGTGAAGTCTTTGATGTTGAGAAAAAGGATTCTCCAAAATATCTGAAGTCGGGTCTCAATGTGTCACGCTCAAAGGAAATACATGTCGAATTGCTTCGCCTAATGGAGTTTGAAAAGCCTTATATGGATGAGGAACTCACTTTGTTTAGTCTTGCCGGCATCATGAAAATTCCGCCGAATCATTTATCGCAGGTGATCAATACCTATGAACATCGCAATTTTTTTGATTTTATAAATTATCATCGGGTGGAAGAAATAAAAAAAATTATTCATTCTGATAAATATAAAAATTACAGTCTGCTGGGTATAGGATTTGAATGTGGTTTTAATTCCAAAGCTGCGTTCAACCGTGCATTCAAAAAATTTGTCGGTCAAACACCTTCGGAATTTAAAAAGAGCGGAACAGGGGGTAGCATATCAGTTTAAATTTCGTTTAGAGGTAGAAGGCGTAGGGTGTAAGGCATGCCATACTCTATTTCAACTCACGGTTTTTATTTTGAATAATTAACGCTTGCCATACCCTACACCCCTAACCTTCCACCTCTTAAAAAAATCAAACTGAAACACTGCAATAACGGTAAACTAAATTGATTTAAATTGGTTAAGAATTAACGACAATCGATTAAACTTTTATCCTCTTAATTTTTCAAACAATCAATCCTTCAAAATTTATAGATTAAGAAATCATGCGCGCACTATTATTATTCTTTTTTTGCACGTCAATTATTTTCTGCCGGGCGCAGGATGCCGATCACCAGGATTATAGAAGAAAAACCGAAAACTGGTCGCGGATTTATGATAAAGATATTCGGGGTGATTTAGCTTCCTTCACTATTGGTGGTATAGAGGAAAGCCTCAATAAAACTCCGTTAAAAAAAATGCCGCTTACTTCATATGATAAAGACTATATCCAATTCAGCGAAAATAACATAACCATCACCGTTAGAACAGGCACATTTGCCCAACTCAAGCACAAATTAACCTATGAAGGAAAATTTCTTGTCAAGATAGATGGCAAGCCATATTATGGAAATTATGGTAAAATCCCACAGACAACTATTACAGAAGTAACCGTGATCACAGGCAAAGACACGATACATGTTCCCCAAAACGCATTATTCGATTTATACAACCCGGTACTTAATTCTGCAGATGCGGTATATGTTTCAGCGGATAAAAGAAAACTGTACGTGTATATGCTGAACAAAGATGAAGCCGGCAGTTATGAAGTAACCTGGGTGATACAGGATAATAAATATCTCCGCCGCGTATTGGATTTCGGATTTTCAAAACCATAATCAGACAAATAAAAAAGCCGCAAAAAAATTTGCGGCTCAGTGATTACCCAGGAAAAATATGTTTCGATGTTCATTACATTGGCCCGGGTACGGTTTCTGGTTTCAAAGGATTTGGATCAGGGATCAGGGGTTTTAGTTTTAAAGGTTTCTTTCGGTTTTCAAAGGATTTGTAATGTAAAGATGGAGATAATCCCGACCAGGAAAGAATCAATTCGATGGGCAGTTGCATTTTGTCGACGAATGGACGAAATAACCAGATAGTGTTTTTCAGGTACAAATACCTATGAGATTTGGGTATCAATACCCTTGTCCTGCGAACGCAAATCGAATAATATTGTATCGGTTTTTCACAGGATATTGGATTTTACACCGGGGTTGAATTTTTATTCTGACCCCTTTTTTGTTTTGCAGAATTCATGCAGAGATGGTTTCAAAAAGATGCTTTACTGCGATCCGGTCAAGCTCAAAAATGCCGAGTATAAACTTTTGCATTAACTCCTGTTCACAGTCTCCCCCTGCGTGATTTCTTCACCACGGAGCAGTCTTGTGAATTTGGCTGTGTGAGAAATACCGAAATATATCCATTCCAATTTCGTGAGTTCGCCAAATTCAGGATGCAGAAAAGAAGTACAAATTGGAGTAAGATCCATGGTCTTTACTACCCAAATAAATTGTTGACGCTGGAGATTGATTTTTTCTGTAAGTGCCGCACGGTCTTTCAGTGTGTCTGAAGGAATTGTTGCGGTTACGACATCGAAATTTTTTCCCAAATTGGTAAAATAAGATTGGATTGCAGGTATCATTTTCTCGGGTGAACGATCTGCTTTCCTGATTTCACCTTTTAGTGTTCGATTGATAAGTATATCACAAAGAAGTATATGCTCCGCAACCTGGCCTGGCGACCAGCCGTCCTGTGCTTTTTGATTGAATTGCTCTGCGGAAAAACCGCCCAATACTTGTCGAAGTTCCAGGGCGGATTGCTCAATATCTCGGATTACGGTCTCGGTTAGGATCATGCTGGCAAGATAAGAAAAGATTGATTCGAAAAATTTCCCACAAAAAGATCACACTATCTTTTTTATCGAAACTAAATGGTATTTTACATAAACCTATAACCCTCTAATAAAATCTGCCGTATGATTGACGCTCCATTTAAAATGTCTGAAAAGGCATTTTACCGCTCACGTTTCAGTGGGATACTTCCCTGTGAAATTTTAGAAATCGGATCAAAAAAAATTCGCATTCTTATTGAAGGTTACAATTCAAAATTATGGGTCTCTATTTCCAGACTTATGTCGAATGCTGAATTTGCCTTGCACAAAGACAATACACAAGCTATCCGGATCATCAAAAAAATTACAAAGGAACCGCTTGCTGCACCAACAGAAAATTCTCCTGCAATGGAAAAGTTGGATAACAAGTCAGTTTAAAAATATTTCGCGCAGAGTACGCAGAGAAAAGGAGTGCACAAAGAGTCTCTGCGTACTCCTTCTCTCTGCGTGCTCTGCGCGAAACTTTTTAGAAGAACCGTGTGTATCGGGTAGGAAAAATCTTTACAGATATTTTTTTATCGCTGTTGGAAAATCGGCAAGTGCAACTTCCGGCTCCGGAATTTCCGGGTGCCATAGTTTCTCCCATTCAAAACTATAATAACCGGTATACCCTTCTTTACGAAGAATTTTTACTGCGTCTCCTATCGGCGTATCGCCCGTTCCTAATAAAACATAATGTGGCACGCCGTCCACGAGTTTTGCATCTTTGATATGTGTGTGCTTAATATATTTTTTTAACTGATCATATACCATAGCAGGAGGTTCTTTAGTGATCGTCCACATATTGACAACATCCCAGATCATTCCCGTATTCGGTCCCGCTGCATTTTGCATGATGTGCAACAGGTCATTTACATGCACTGCGTCGCCATGAGATTCCATTAGTACGGTAACCTTACTTCCTTTCGCATACTCACCCAATTCGATAAGGCCCTGTATGATGAGGTTAATGGTTGCATCGCGTTCCGCGCCGTCTGGAATTTTATTTGGGAACACTCGTATATACGGACAATTTATTTTTTGTGCGAGATCTATGAATTTTTTTCCTCCATCGAGATTGGTTTTTCTTTTTTCAGGATCCGTATGATGTAGCTCGCAGGATGATCCCAGGTCGACAAACTGAAGTTTGTGATCGTCCATCATTTTCAATGTAGCACTGATATTTTCGGCGCTGTTGAATTCGTTGCATTTGTTCAGATCCAGTTCACCGGCAATGCCGCGAAGCTCTAGTCCCGAATATCCATGCTTCGAAGCAAAAACCACTATATCCGGGAATGCCCATTTGGGACAACCCAACGTTGAGAAAGAAAGATGAGCCTCGTTTTTTTTGAATGAAAAAGATTGATTGGCTGCCATCACTCCTGCCATCGCAAGTGATGAGTTTTGTATGAATATCCTCCTGCTTATTTTTTTCATACGCAATTCGTTTTTTCAAAAATAGCAATTCCTTGGTAGTGTGTTAGTTTGATTTTTTGACAGGCGGAAGGCATTGGGGGGATAAGGTGTAGGGTGTAAGGCGTAAGGTGTAAGGTGTAAGGTGTAGGGTGTAGGGTGTAAGGTATGGCAAGCTTTCAATTTATAATTTGCTAATTGTAAATGATAAAAACTTTGAATTGAAATAAGGTATGCAATACCCTACACCCTATACCTTACACCTTACACCTTACACCTTACACCTTACACCCTACACCTTATACCATATACCCTCGGCTGGTATTGAATATTCAATCCTACCTCATAACTCATTCATGAGAAACAAATAGCGAAGCTTTACTAAATTTCAAAAGCAGGTGAACGTGACTCGGATGAAAGATGCGCGCGTAAGCTTCCTTTCCATAAGCGCTGATAACAACATGAACATTCCCGGCAAATTTATTTACGCTGGCCAACAACTGCTCTTTTACATTTTGATTGAGCACTTCCTTTTCGATATTTGAATAATGATGAGCGAGCCATTCTGCAAGATATTTTTCATTTTCTGCCTGGTCATCGCGGTTGGAGTTTACAGACACGAGTGACACCGGAATATTTCTATTCATTGGAAAAAGATAGCTAAACATTTTAATCGCATGCATGCTTGAATAACTTCCGTCGTAGGTGAAAATTATTTTAGATAAAGGCTCACCACCGGGTCTTATCAATAAAATCGGACAATGAGCATCTACCAGCATATCCTTTAAGGAAGCGTTTAAGGAAGTGAGCAGGTAATCATTAAAATCGGTTCTTGCGTCGGCTATAACAAGATCATGATACGTGGCCTGCCCGATCAATTGCGAAAGCGTAATTTCTTTTTCATAAACCGCCACGAAAGAAATTCCTGCCGCCGCGCATGTTTCAATCGCCCAACTCGTGATCTCGGCGATAAAAGGCATTTCTTCTGATTCTGATTTTTGTCGGCCTGAATAAATCTGCGAAAAAGGTTTCGGCTGACTTTTTCTTTTCAAAAACAATCCAAGTATCACGCCGTCTTCTTTACCTGCAACATCTATACTTGCTGTTATCAACTCTCTTACACTGCTTATATCGGTAAAAAGTAGAAGTATTTTCATAATAGCAATCAATGCTATACCAGAAGCATGCCAATCATGATTGTTGAAATGAGAGGATGTTATAAAGTGAAAAGAATATTCAATAATCAACAATCAATGTTCAATACTCAAGTTGCAAACTTGAATATTGAACATTGATTGATTATTGAATATTTATTGACGAGTAATGTCGATCCGGACGAAGGTTCATTTCACATTCTTGTCTATCCAATCTCCCACAAGATTCAGCGCCACTGGAGAAATGGTTTCTTCCAGTTGACCATATTCGGTAACCGTGCAGGCTTTGCAAGTTTGAAAGAGATGATTGAGTTTGGGAATTTCGACGATCTCATATTTTTTATTTCCTGCTTTTTGCAATGCATATTTAATGGCAGCAAGATTTGGTTTGGACGCAACCTGGATATCTTTCTCGCCATTCAACGCCAAAACTTTGCAATGCACCTGGCTCAAATATATCTGCGGATCAAACCGAATAAAATACCGGAACCACGGAGTAAACATTGTGTTATTCATCGCGTCAATAAAAATTTGTTGTGTGCTGTCATTAAAAATTCCTGTTGTTGCGAGAACATGAGCAGGCGGTTCATTTTTTCTCCATTCATTTAATACCGGTTTAATTTTTTTATCGAATGAAGAAACGTCATTTGATTCATTGATGATGGTTATCATTTTTTGAAAAAATGGTGTGAATGATTGAATCGCTTTTTCATTAATTCCAGCAGATCTATAAAGCGCAGCATTTTGATCTTCCATTAATTTGGAAATCTTTTCCCCAGGTCCGGCTAATAAAATAATAAAATCGATTTCTTTTCTTTTGACCGCGACCATCGGTGCAATCATTCCTCCTTCGGAATGCCCGATTAATCCAATTTTTTTTAGATTTACCTCGGGACGACTCTTTAAATAATCCAGGCTATTCCCGGCATCTACAGCAAAATCGGCCGTGGTGGATTTTGAAAAATTTCCATTGCTTTTTCCAACGCCTCGATCATCAACACGAAGTACAACCACTCCTCTCCTCGTTAGATAATCGGCGAGTACGGCAAACGGCTTATGCTCCATCAGTTCTTCGTCTCTGTTTTGCGGACCAGAACCCGTTATCAGCAATACTGCAGGGAAAGGCCCCTTCCCTTGCGGAATCGTAATCGTTGCGCCGTAATGCATCGTCCTATCGGCATTATCATATTCGATATCCTGGCTGCTATATGGAAATGGCGGCTGCGGGTTTTGTGGCCTGTTCAAACCAGCAACCTTATCAACTTTTTTTAAATTCAAATTGAAAGACATTCCTTGTTTCCATCTCCCATTAATGGTAGCACTATCCGCGAGCAGGCCGGCATAACTTCCATTCAGACTGGGAATTTTTAGGAAGATGCTGTCGCCAATTAATCTGATATCACTGCACGGAATATTTTTTGCGCCCTGATCCGGGCTATCCATTCCGCCTAAAATATTTCCTGAAGAATCTCTTTCGAAATGAAAAATGGCGCGAATCTCGGTGCCTACTTTAATCTTCCCTTCCCATATTCCAATCAGCCTGGATTCGGTTTGAGAGGATGATGTCTTTATGGATAAACAGGAGATGAGGAAGAGTATGATTTTTTTGAGCATCCGAGTGAGTTATAACGTTGATTCAAGCTGCTGCAAATTACGAAACAACTTATCAACTTCTGGTGGCGGTTCATTCTAAAATCTCTTCGTCGCTGTGCGGCAATTTTTTTTCACCCCATAGGCACAGTAGGCACATAGTTGCACATAGAAATTTCAAAATTAGTCACTACCCAACGTGTGTCAATTACTCGACTCTCACATACGTAAAATCATAATCGATTTGCCATGTCTTTGCATTATCCAAAGAAGATTCTTTGAGTTGGCGAACCTGGTTTTTCCCTTCGTTGAAAAAAGTGAATCTGCCCGTCACCGTTTCTCCTTTGTTGCCAGTTGATGTATATTCAAAACGCATGGCACTGTCGCGGTACTCTCCATTGTAAAACCGATGCACGCGATCAGGTCCGCCTTCGGAACCAACCCATATCTGCTCCCATTTATCTTTGGATGGATCATAGAAATTAATACTCTTGCCGTTATAAGAATTATTTGCTGAAGACCAATTCTCCAAAATCATACAGCCTCCCGATGCAGGTTGAATAATGCTATGTCCGGCTAGTATATGCGTTCCCGTTATATACGCATTCCATTTCCCTATCCAGAAATCAAAATCCGTTGATTTGGGCTCTGCAGTGCAGGGATAGGTTTGTACAAATACTTTTCGCCTGATTTCTTTATATTTTTCTGTTGACCGGATTGAATTGAATTCATTCAGGCTGTCCATCTCATCCGCATTTGCATAACCAGTTTGCGCAGCTATATCGAGGCTGTTAATCGCCTCGTCATATTTTTTTTCGCGCGCATACACTCTTGCAAGACGAATCATAACAACTTGTTTCAACAAGGGCGATGGATTGTGATCGAGTGAATGCAGGTAAGCTTTTTTTGCTGCATCGACTTGATTTAGGTTATAATAGCAAAAACCCATTCTGTTCCATGCAATAGCATTGGAAGATGTGTCCGACAAAATTTCTTTATATATCGACAGCGCATTTTTCCAGTCATGTTCGTAATACAATGAATCCGCAACGGCAAGTGGAGGGATTATTTTTTTTGCATTACTTATCTGCGCTCGAGATGCGTAATGAAAATGCAGAAAAAATAATATGCAAAAAAGAATGACGAAATTGAAGTGTTTCCCGTTCTTCATGATGAAAAGTTTTGAGACTGATTCTGCTAAAATAATTTCTTTTGCAGCTGCGTTGTTTTCCGCAGAAAGAAAAAGGAGAAAAAGTCAATTTAATACAAGCGAGGAGTGAGACTAAGACTGAGATTAAGGTTGGGGTTGAGATACGCATCTTAACCTTAATCTCAATCTCTCGCTCCCGCTCCCACCCTCATTCCCGCTACCGTTCATCCTATCTTCTCAAACAATCACCACATCAGTTTTTATATTTGATGAAAGTAATAACCACCGGCCATGCCCGAAAACAGTAAAACACCTACGGTCAAAATCATTGATGCATTTCCGCATCCCACTGCTTATAAATACAATGAAGATCTTTGGTATCAGCAGCACAGCAATTCACTTGTGATCATCAATTGCATGGCATCGAATATCGAATATCCCGAGCACTGGACGCCGTTGTCTGTTAAATGCGCCTTTGGTGGAAAAGAATATTATCATTTTCCGAATAACTCACTTGCTGTAAGCCCTGAAAATTTTTTGATACTCAACGAGGGAACCACCTATAGAAGTTCAATCCGATCAGAACATCCCACTGAATCTTTTTCCTTGAATTTTACAAAGCAGAATATACAGCAGGTGGTTTCCTGCCTGGGTTCCAATCACAAACAGCAACTTCATGATCCATTTCAATACAATGGAGAAGCGCCGCGATTTGTTGAGAAATTGTATTCACATGATCGTTCTGTAACGGCGCCGTTGCTCAGGATAAGAGATATGGCGAAAGAAAAAAATAAGGATACAAATCAATATATCGAGATGACTTATTCGCTGCTCGAAGGTCTTGTTCAATTGCATAAAAAAGTTGACCTGGAAATTGACAGCGTACATGCAAAACGGAGAGCGACCCGGGAAGAATTATACAAGAGATTAACGCTTGCTAAAGACTACATGGATTGTTTTCTCGGTGAAGAAATTTCATTGGATGATCTGTCTAAAATTTGTTTTCTTAATCCATTTTACCTGCTTCGTGAATTCAGAAAGAATTTCAACATCACACCACATCAATACTTAATGCAACAAAGACTCAGGCAGGCAGAATTATTATTATCCGATTCCGATATCAGTATTACCGAGCTTGGAAAAAAGGTTGGATTCAAAGATTTGAGTTCTTTCAGCAAATTATTCAAAAGATATTCTGGACAATCGCCGGAAAATTTCAGAAAAAATTTGCGTTGATCAAAAAGTCAATTTTCGCCAACACATTATATCATGAACTAATTTCCTTTGATAGTATGAAAATATTTTACAGAATATCACTACTTCTTTTATTGGCGTTGCCATTTAGATTTTCCGCCGCACAATCTTCAACAATTTCCCCGGATCATCAATTTGATTTCTGGATCGGCAATTGGGACCTTACCTGGAACGACACTTCGAAAGGCTCCAATACCATTACGTTGGAAATGAATAATCGCGTAGTCTATGAGCATTTTAAAGATCCGGCAAATAATTATCTGGGATGGAGCTGGTCAGTCTATGATACCGTTAGCAACCGATGGAAACAAACATGGGTAGATAACCAGGGCGCGTATCTTGACTTCGTTGGACAAATGCAGGATGGAAAAATGATTTTGGAAAGATCGTTTACCAATAAAAAAGGAACGTTGGTAAAGCAACGGATGATCTTCTATAATATCACTAAAAATAATTTTGACTGGAACTGGGAGAATTCAACCGATGGCGGAGTGAATTGGAAGCTGGCGTGGAAGATCAGGTACGTGAGGAGAAGTTGATTAAGTTGAAGGGTTGAATAGTTGATTAGTTGATAGGTTTTGAACCATGATTAAAGGATTGAAGGATTATCATGAAGTTCTATTAATGCTAAAGTATTGGACAACGATCACCTTATCGTTTGTAAACTTCATGGTGATCCTTCAATCCTTTAATCATGGTTCAAAATTATCAACCAATCAACCTACTTCAGCTCCCTTCGCTGCCTGTCCCAGCTCATCATTCCGGAATCATCACTGCGGCGATATTGCACTAATTTTTTTTGCGAAAGGCGAATTGATTTTTCAATTTCTGTTAGCGGAATAATATAAACTTCTGCCGGGTGATCAGGTGTACCGCCGATACCTGCGATAATAAATACAGGCATCAGCATTTTGTCGGCGAATTCGTGATATTGATTTCTCTGTTCAGATTTTGCCCACTCCCACGATTGGCCCTTAATCACTTCCTTCCACTTACACTCGATCGCGAAATAATCTTTTTTCCCGGCCTGCCTTGCGGAAAAAACAAGGTCGGGTTTTTGATTTGATCTTGGATAAATATCTCCTGCGCGTTTGTCACTTCGCCAGTCGATAAGACAATATTGCGAGGGAGGAAACTTGCCGACTACCCATTGTTCGAACAAATAATCTTGTTCAACCGGCTCCGAAACACGGGTCACGGGCTTTTGAATATATACGGCCATCGTTAGCAATTTCACATTAAAACGTTCGACTGCCAATTTTCTTATATTTTCTTTTGCGCCTCATGGGTAATTCCTATATTTAATAAACGCATACTCATAATTTGAAACGGATTATTCTATTCATCGCGGCTCTTTTTATTTTCATACACAAAGGCAAGTGCCAGGATTTGATAACAGCAGCGGGCAAATTCATTAACCTTCTTGATTCGGCTCAGAAAGTGCGTGCACTTTATCCTTTTGACGTTGACGACCGTTATAATTTTTATTACTTCCCGGTTGACACCAGGAAAGGTATCCCGATGGACCAATTGAACGAAGCGCAAAAGCAGGCGGCTATTGATCTATTGAAGACAAGCCTGAGTGACGAGACGGTTAAAAAAGTGAACGAGATCATGGCGCACGAAATCATTTTAAAAGCATTGGAAAGCAGGAAACCTGAGGATCATTTTCGTGATCCCGGAAAATATTATCTCACCATATTCGGCATTCCGTCAAACAAAACAATTTGGGGATGGCGGTTTGACGGGCATCATGTTTGTCTAAATTTTTCTGCGAGAGAAAAAAAACTGGTTGCCGGCACTCCGGGTTTTCTTGGCGCAAATCCCGCAGTTGTACAAGAAGGCAGTCAGAAAGGAAAGGAAATTCTAAAGGATGAAAGAGAGATGGGATTTGCATTGCTCAATGCTTTTTCTCCCGAGGAATTAAAGAAAGTGATTATCAACAAAACAGCTCCCGGAGAAATCATCACACGCAATGATCGAAAAGCGATGATCGATCATCCTGAAGGAATCCGTTATAATGAAATGACAAGTGCGCAACAGGAAATATTTTTGAAACTCATCAACCTCTATATCCATCGTTTTACGAAATTATTTGCAGATGATATGTTGAAGGAAATCCAAAAAGCAGGATTAGAAAATTTGCGATTTGCCTGGGCGGGTTTCACAGAAGCCGGAATCGGAAAACCTCATTATTATCGAATCCAGGGACCAACTCTGCTGATCGAATACGACAATACACAAAACAACGCGAATCATGTGCACACGGTGGTGCGCGACCTTGAACATGATTTCGGCGGCGATGCATTATTGGAACATTATAAATCCAAGCATCTCGATAATATCAGGACTGCCAAAAATTAATCACCTTTTCGAACCATTGCATTGGAAAATAGTTATAGAAAGATTGGGACTTTGGGAGCCAACCCGAGGTAATGAACCTTCGTTAATAAAATTAATCTGGATATCTGATCATCTTTTAAAATTGAGTAATGGTGAATAAAAAATTTCGATACGCAGCATGCGTGGCAATCATTGTTTCTTTATTTTTTTATTCGTTCAAAAAAAAATTCCGTGAAGGAACTATTGATACTGTAAGTATCGAATCCGGAATGATTTCAGGAGTAAAAAGTGAGGCAAGTGATATCGTATCTTTTAAAGGAATTCCTTTTGCCGCACCACCGGTCGGGGATATGCGCTGGAAAGCGCCGGCACCTCCTGCATCGTGGAAAGGCATCAAAAAATGCGATGCATTCGGACCAAGCCCGATGCAACCAAAGCCAATTGCTTTTTTTATGTTGAGCAAAGAATTTTTGATTCCGGAACAGCCAATGAGTGAAGATTGCCTTTATCTGAATGTGTGGACCGGTGCGCGTTCCGCAAAAGAAAAGCGACCTGTCTTTGTATGGATATATGGTGGAGGTTTTACAACCGGCGGCGCGTCTGTGCCAGCGTATGATGGTGAAGCTATGGCAAAAAAAGGTTTGGTATTTGTTTCTTTCAATTATCGTTTGGGAATTTTCGGATTTTATGCGCATCCTGAATTAACAAAAGAATCTCCGCAGCATGCATCTGGGAATTATGGATTGCTGGATCAGATTGCGGTGTTGCAATGGATCAAAAAAAATATATCTGCCTTTGGCGGAGATCCGGGAAATGTGACCATCGCGGGACAATCGGCAGGGTCCATCAGTGTGAATTGCCTGATGGCCTCACCGCTTGCAAAGGGACTTTTTCATCGCGCGATTGCAGAGAGTGGAAATATGGTTGTCCCAAATCCTTTTATAAAAATGCCTTTGCTTTCACGTGCGGAAGAAGATGGTGTGAAATGGGCCTCATCAAAACAAATTCAATCGCTCGCGGAATTGAGAAAAGCACCCGCAAAAGATTTGACACAAATAGGAATGATGATGGGAATGTATGGACCTGTTGCCGATGGCTATGTGCTGCCTGAACCAATCCCTGATATTTATGCGCATGCAAAACAAAATCATACACCTTTTCTTTCGGGTTGGAACGCAGACGAAGGCATTGTTGTTGTTTATAATGATAAAGAAGCTTTCAAAAAACAGGCACTTCGTTTTGGACCCGATTCGGCTTCATTCTTCAAATATTATCCGGCATCAACCGACGAAGAGGCAAAGTCTTCACAAATGTCGTTGAGCCGTGACCTGATGACAGGAATATCAGGATATAAATGGGCTGAATTGGAAAGCAGTTCCAATAGCGATGTCTATCTATATTATTTTACGCGCAAACCTCCAACAGCGGATAACAAACCAAAATATGGCGCTTTCCATACCGCCGAAATTGGTTATGCACTCGATAATTTAAAATTAATTGATCGTCCATGGCAGCCGGTAGATGATAGTCTTGCTGTTATCATATCATCATACTGGGCTAATTTTGCAAAAACAGGAAATCCTAATGGGAACGGACTTCCGCAATGGCCGAAATACGACAGCAAAAAAAATATGACCATGGTTTTAAGTGAGAAACCGCAGGCTGAGAGATTGCCAAATAAGGATGCACTGGATTTTTTATATTCGAAAATGTCTGGACAGTGAACGTTGAACAATTAAACGCGAGTCACCACAAGTTCATTACGTGTTCGCTACAAATGCAAAGACATTTGATAAGACTTTTAACAGATGGCAAAATTATTATTGTTCGGAGCGACAGGTAATTTGGGAAGAGAAATTGCAAAAGTTGCAAAGCTGCAAGGCTATGACTTAACTGTTGTTGTTAGAAATGAGAACAAAGCAAAGCAACTGGCGGATTTCACAAATAAGTTTATCGTGGCTGACATAACAGATGCAAGGGCGTTGACAAACATCTGTGATGGTTTTGATATAATAATTTCTGCGTTGGGAAAAAGTGTATCACCAAATGACGATAGTAAAGCATCATTTCAGGATATTGATCTTGTTGCCAATTCAAATATTCTTAACGAAGCCAAAAAAAGTAATGTCAAAAAATTTGTTTACGTTTCTGCATTTCACTCAGAAAAATATTTGCATTTAGAGTATTTTAGGGTTCATCACGAATTTGCCGAACTATTAAAATTATCAGGAATAAATTACTCCATCATTAAACCGCCTGCAATATTTAGTGGTTTTTTAGATTTGATCGAGATGGCGAAAAAAGGCCGGCTTTTTAATATTGGAAAAGGCGACAAAAAAACAAATCCTGTTTACGAATTAGATTTAGCGGGCGAATGCGTTGCCTCTATTAACGAAGAAAATGCAATAAAAGAGATTGGTGGCAGAACAATTTACACAAGACGAGCATTAAATGAAATAATCCAAAAAGAAGTTTGTTCCGCAAAAAAAACAAAAAATATCCCGGTATGGCTTTTCAAGTCTTCATTACCCATACTGAAAGTGTTTAAAAGAAATACGTACGACAAATTTGCTTTTTTTATGGCCGTGTTGCAGGAAGATACAATTGCACCACAGGTTGGCGAAATGAAATTTGAAGACCATATCAAAATGAAAAACCGGAACCAGACGACAAAGAATATGGAGCCAACAAACAGGTTGGCAGGGTTGCCGGCAGACGAATAATGCTAATCGCTACAATAAACAATGAACTTTTATTTATAAATTTAACGGCGATTTTGGGCTGATTGAACACGGAACACCGCCGCATCGACAAGACATTCCGCGTTCAGCGTTTTGCGTTCAGCGTTTTGCATTCAGCGTTGATAACCTAAAATTAGTCTCTTGAAAATACGAGCCATTGTAACTGGAGCAACCGGAATGGTTGGTGAAGGCGTTCTCCACGAATGCCTTTTACACACAGACGTAGAGCAGGTGCTTGTCGTCGGCAGAAAAAGTTGTGGCATCGTTCATCCCAAATTAAAGGAAATCGTTCACGGAAATTTTTTTGATCTTTCACCCATTGCAGATCAATTGATAAATTATAATGCCTGCTTTTTTTGTCTGGGTGTTTCATCGGTGGGTATGAAAGAATCCGAGTATAATCACCTCACATACGACCTGACTATTCATGTAGCTGAAATACTTCTTGAGAGAAATAAGGATATGACCTTTTGTTATATTTCGGGAGCGCATACTGACAGCAGCGAAATAGGGAAGAGCATGTGGGCGCGCGTGAAAGGAAAAACAGAAAATAAATTGCTTTCGATGTCTTTTAAAAACGCCTTCATGTTTCGTCCAGGGTATATGCAACCGACCAAAGGTTTAAAAAACACGCTCAAAGCATACGTATTTCTCTCATGGCTCTATCCTGTATGGCGTGGATTGTTTCCGAAATTAGTGTGTACATTAAAAGAAGTTGGAATTGCTATGATCAATGTTACGCTTAAAGGATATAACAGGCACGTGTTGGAAGTGTCGGATATCGTGGCGCTCGCAAATAATTAAATCAACAATTTTAAAATGGTTCCGAAAGCTGTAGAACAATTTCTACGTTTGAAAAAAAATATTTCCATATACAAACGAAATGCATCATCCTCGCAGCTGAATAATGGAAATAATTGGCGGCGCGATATTTTCTAACAGAAAATATTGAATAAATATTTTTCAACTAATACTTGTCAAACATGAGAGACTGGCTTCGCACATTAATCGCAGGATTCGCAGCTTACAAATGGGGAGGTGGATGTCTCGGTACTATTTTAGTTTTTGTGCTGGTGTATTGGCTGCTTGGTCACGGATGTCATTGAAAAAAATTTTGTGTACTGCAGGACAATTATTGATAAATTTTATCTTATCAATACGAATACGCCTTTCTTAAATATTTTGTTTCCTAAATAATCTGTTCCTGCTACCATCCATACATAGCCGCCGGTGTCCTGCGGTTTACCGCCGTAAATTCCATCCCAACCTTGCCCGATTTGAGAAGTGCTATATACCAACTGACCGCTTCGATTGTATATTCTAAAATATTGTAATGATCCAACACCAACCGGGATTGGACGAAATACGCGATTACTAATTCCATCCGGAGTAAATGCATTCGGAACAAAAATATCTGGTCCGGTTTTGAACACTTTTACCGTAATAGACTTCTCACCATAACAACCAATTTCCGTCGAAGCCCTCACAGTATATTTTATTACATCATCATTGATACTGAAAATAGCAATCGGATTCGGAATATTCGGATCACTTAAATTCGTCGAAGGAGTCCATGTAAACCAATTAGCGCCTTCCTGATTCGCGGTTGCATTTAATTGCAAAGGTTGATTTGCCACTACGGAAGTATCATTACCTGCATCAACGATAATTTCAGGTAACACATTTACATGAAACGTATCGAGAAGTAAATTGGGACAACCTGCATTTGCGACAGAAAGAACATAATCTGTTGTTGATAGTGGAGTCGCTTTCGCATTAATATAATTTGGCGTCGACGTGATATTACCATTTCCCTGGTTCGTTAAAGTGCTCGTGTTATCCCAGGTGTAACTGGTGCCGATTTTTATCACTGCATTTAATTGCGCGGTAGCGCCATAACAAATCGTTGTATCGTCCGGTTCTGTTATCGCTTGCGGAAACGGAACATCAATTTTTTGCACGGATGCGACGGAACTTGTATCTGCCGGACAAACTCCATTTTTTACAATCGTTCGATAACTTGTCGAAACACTTAATCCGTTTGCAGCGTACACGGTGTTGGTGAATTGAGGAGAAAAATCCGACCAATTAATATTGTCAACAGATGATTGCCAGTTCACGACATCGCCGGTTTGTCCTGCTAATTTTATGATTGAGCCGATATCTTCACCATCACACAAAAAGCTTTTTGCCGGATCCAGTTTTCCTCCGACAGAGTGCGGATCAACAATAATCGTTGCCCCGGAACTCGTATCAGGAACACATACATTTCCATTTCCAACCAATGCTCTGAATGTCGTCGTCTTATCCAGGTTCACTGCATCATAACTGGCAGCAGTATTCGAAATATCCTGCCAGTGGACGCTATCAGTAGAAGAGAGCCATTTCAAAATATTTCCGAAACTATTTTTCAAAATGAGCGTGCTATTGTTGTCGCCGGCACAAACAGTAGCATCACCGGCAACATTACCGCCTTTGCCCGGCAACAGCGTTTTTACACTGATGGTATCCTGCAGTTTGGCGCAACTATTTTGTTCCTTAGCAATGATAAATCCAGGTTGCGCTCCGGCAATGACATGAATAATATTGCTCGTATCAGTCTGCGATGTTATCTGCCACGATTGCGGAACGATCCATTGATATGATGCACCCGCCAACGCCGGAATAGAATAAACGATATCGGAGCCAACACATACTTCAGGATTTCCGCTGATATCGAGACCAGCGCAGCTATTTCTCAACGCCACATAGGCATAAGCAAAATGACCACCGGGAATACAATTATCGGCTTCAAATGTCAACGTTACCTGCTGACCACGATAAGGAGACAAATCAAATGTGACCTCTGTCCACCCCTTCGTCCATACATCTCTCAAATGAACTGGTGCACCATTCTGAACAGGATCACCGTTGGGAGTCGGAACGCTACTCAGTATGAATCCATTTTTCCTGGCTGCTGTAGTATCTAGCGTAGCTCCCCTGGCACCTGGACTCACATTGCTTGAAGTAGGTAGATAATAACTCGGAGAAGCGCAAGTGATCACACTGTCATGGGTTGAAAGCTTCGCAGAAAAAAGCGGTTGCTGGTCGGAGTTATGCGTACCATTTTCTAACACCATCGCATATGCGTAAGTCATTGTGTAGGGTTCACTCTTGGAACCAGCCGGCACCGATATTTTATAACTGATACCCCGAATGTATCCTCCAAGATTTCCAGTCTGGGTTCCCACACCGCCGGTATTCGTATTCTGACTGGCTATTCCTCTGGACACAGCTGTCGAACCAAGCAGAATAGAATAATTATATTGATAGCCATTGATGGTAGGAATTGTTTGAAATCCGCCAAACGGATCTCTCCCCTGTTGCCTCACAATCTGAATTCCAAATTGAGTGAGATTGTATTCCAAAATAACGGACGCGCCAAGCGTTCCATTGGGAGAAGAACTCAATGAATCATAATATTTCTTGATCGCATTGGGGCCATTTCCATCCCTGTTATTTCCCGTATATGCCTGCCAGTGAGTGAGGTCGCCGGTGGAAAAATTGATGTTGGCCGGGCAGGTCTGCAACTGCGAAAATGCAGTTGCACACATCAATAAACTAAAACCACATAACCAGCATTTCATCAATTTATCTTTTGTAGCAGTTAGGAAACTGTTTCAGAACAAAATGCGGATTGAAACCGCACCATGGTGGAATACGATCAGTTAATTCATCGATTTCCAGGTTAGCGTTTTGGTGTTCTATCCTAGCGACAGGAGCAAACCGGGGTGCCTTACCAAATTTAATACTTTTTAATGGCTGCTTGCACACTTATTCATACACAATTAATATGACCGCTTCCAGTAAAATATATACGGAGTTGAAGCGAATGGGATGCTTTTGGGGAGAATTATGGGTGAGGCAGGTTGAGTGAATTGAATGGCTAATCCTTTGCGATTTTGCGTCTTTGCGTGAGAATTTTCTCGCAAAGACGCAAAATCGCAAAGGCTCATCCATTCAACCCAATCAACTCCTTCTAATAACTGTACTCCGGCGGTGTAATGCCTTTGCATCGCAGAAACAACACTGCTTGCCCGCGATGATGCGTAATGTGATCGATCGTTGCATGGAATCCTTTCACAACATGATCGGTTGTTTTCAAAGTTGAAATGCTTTTTTTCAAAGATTCGTAAGCATCATGCAGATACTTTTTTATTTCTGTTTTATCAGCTTTTACCGATGGAGGATTCCATGGTGTTTCAACTGACTCCACATAATTTTTTCGCCACCATTCAATTCCGTAGGCGATATGATGAAGCAGTTCGCGAAAGTTCCATCCGGCACCTGCCGGTTTAAAATCATAGTCATTAGCTGGCATTGCTTCTGCCACTGCAAGCGTGTAATTCTTTGAATTTTCCAATGTGATTAATAATTGATCTTTCATAACAGGTAAATATTTAGCGCAAAAATATCAGGCGCCGCGAGTAAAGACTTTAGGAATCTTGCTATTGAACCATGATTAAAGAAGAGTGGAGAAACAGAGCGGAGAGCGCATAATCCTTCGCTCTCCGCTCTGTTTCTCCACTCTTCTTTAATCATGGTTCATAAAAAAAGCCGCAAAATTTGCGGCTTTCTTTGACCCAGAAAAATATGTTGCATAAACTTCAGTACAATTATCTGAGTACGGTTCATTAGTAATTCAAAGGAAATGGATTTGGATAAGGTTTGGTTTTTTCAGGATTAGGATTTCGTTGTGTTTTCAAAGGATTGGTACTGTAAAGATGTAGAGAAAAAATTCCTGAATTAAATTATTTCGACGTTTATGCTGTTTTCTTCGATAATTGGATTAAACCGCGGGTTAAGCTGATTCCATCTTAGCTCCAGCTTCTTGCGATTCATATATGCGATAAAATAATTTTATTTACCCTGCGTTATACCCTTAAACTTATCCTATGAACGATGTTTACCACTGTTTGCAATGTGATAAAAGCATAACAAAAGGCGTCAGCGATTTTTCGAAAGAGGTATACGGCGTATCTCTTTGCATCCGTCATCAGATCCTTATTCATGAGTCAACTGCTACGCAGGAAGCAAAGGCTCTATTTCTCGCTTTAAAAATCAATAAAGTTCCGGCAATACTCGAATATTCGGATGGTATTAAAACCATCGATATCGCAATACCTGGTAAACTTTATATTGAGGTAGATGGAAGACACCATCACCACGACGCTGACCAGGCACTTACTGATTTGTTGAGAACATTTCACGCATGGAACAAAGACAAAATCCCAACGATCAGAATTCCAAATTCGCTCGTGAATGATCCATATCTTTTCAAAAAAGCAGTAAGCTGTTTGACGGAAATGTGTATGGAGTTACAAAATTTTTGATCGCGGATCATTATCATTGTAGCAGTTCATCGACCATTTCTTCGAAAAACTTTTTTTCTTCTTCATAGTGCACCCCAGTTGCCGGGCCATTAAACCCTGTATGAATTCTTTTGATCCTCCCCGTTCTGTCAATAAAAATTGTACTCGGAAAACTTTCTATCTTTTTTAATTGCGGTAATGTTTTTTCGGTCCTTAATGAATCGCCTGATGTAACGCCCGTTATCAGCAAAGGATATTTTACACTAAACCTGTCCCTGAATTTTTGAACACTTTTTTTTGAACGCTCAATGTCTTCGCTGTATTCGTAGGCAAGGCCAATCACCTCCACGCCCCTGCTTTTGTTCTTATTGTAAAAATCACTCAGGAAAGCTGTTTCGTCCATGCAGTTGGGACACCACGATCCCAATAATTGCAGGATCACAACTTTGTTCTTGAAACTACGATCATTGATTGAAATTTTTTTCCCGTCGAGATCAACAAAAGAAAAATTCAGACGACCGGCATTTTCGTGAATGGCTAATTCAGAAGGATCACCGGGCAATTTTGCATCTGCATTTTTTACCGCAACCCATTTTTCTTTATTGGCAGTACCAGAACAATAGAGTCCATTGCTGATCTGGTTCTCATTATCGATTACTGCATAAAAAGCATAAGCATGACTGCCATCAAAAATGGACAACATCAGTGAATCACCTGAAACAATTCCTTCCAGGAAACGATAATCACCACTTCTATTCAAAAATGTTCCCGTAAGTTTATTTCCGTCCTGTACAAATTCGGCTACACTTTGTCTCGTCGTATTATTTGCTCGCGTAAATGTGACCGCCCATCTGCCCGTGATATTATGATTCGCTTTTTTAGGATTGGGAATGAACCGGAAATCCTGGTTCCGATAAATGCTTAATGATTGTGTAGCGAGTCCATTAGCGGCAGCCTTATACCAATATCCATCCCAAACATCATCATGGTTAACGGATACATGAAATTGAGATTCGAACACAGGAAATAATACGATCAATGAATCTCCTGCACGATGGATATTATTCAATCTAATGCGATCTGTTGAATTGGTAATAATCCAGGAAGTTTTTTTATTGTTGCACGAATCGAGTAAGGTGAAAGGAATTTCATTTCCATCGGGACGATGAATAACTGCCCGATAAGTCTTCAAATTTGTTTGGGCAGATGAATGCAATGCAAGGAAAAGAATAGAATAAAGAAGTCCGGACTTAAAAAATCTTTTGATCATCCGTCAAAATTAAACCCATCAACCAGAAAAACAAGTCAGTTAAATGACAAGGGTTGAAGATAAGGGAGGCTGAGGTTGAGATTGAGATTTAGATCTAAGTCTCAACCTCAAGCCCGTTTTCCCCACTTCGCTTACACATCACTGGTAGCATCAGCACAAACCAGTCAACGCGAATTCCATTTGAACCAGTTAATACCAAGCACGGAGAATATCATCGTATATCCAAATGTAACCAATAAAGCAATGGACGAATGTATGTTCCAAGCGCCTGGTTGCAGACTGTCCGAGATAATTCGCTTAACGGCTCCGTATGGCGACCATTTCACTATTTCTCCGATTTCTTTTCCAAGCACTCCCAGTTCACCAAACATTCCAACCATGATGAATGCAAAATAAACCAGCCTTGTTGTTGAACTCACCGTTTCGGGATTCTGAATCAATCCAACTATAACTTGTCCGAGACTTAAATACACCGCACCTCCTACCAGCGCACAAATAAATGCGAGCGAATAACCTTGCATGGGCATACTGATCTTGTCAAAATAATATCCTGCAAAAAAAACGCCGAGTGTCACCAAGAGAATCATGACTAACTGCACCACCAGTCTGCTCATCATAATCGACCAGGATGGGACTGGCGCCACACGTAATCTTTGAAAAATCCCCTTGTCCCTGTCTCTTGCAATTGAATTCGTATAGCCCATCAACCCGATCGCCGTCAATCCGACCGTGATACAATTAGAAAGTACAAATGGTCCACCAAGTCTTGCGACCAGGCTTTTCCATGAAATAACAATGATCACTGGAACCAATAAAACCATGATCACCGATCTTCGGTTACGCCATTGCGTTATAAAGTCCGCCCGAAGCAAAGTGGTCATTACATTTGAAGTGGATGGTATTTTTGTTTGCATATTTTAAAAATAAAGATGAATGTGAGATAAGAGCGAGTGCGTTGGAGTGATGAGCGAAGTCGGGATCCTCGGTCTAAGACCTGATCTGCTTCCCCGTCAAACCAATGAACACATCTTCCAATGTAATCCTTCCCCGCCTCGACACACTGATCACTTTCGGATCATCTCGATGCAAATCGATCAATCGTTGTGGCTCATCGATGGCGATAATTTGTCCATGATCAATGATCGCAATTCGATCGCAAACCGATTCAGCTTCTTCCATGGAATGCGTCGTCACAAGAATTCCATGTTTTTTTGACCGCATATTTTCCATGCGCTCCCATAACTGTCGCCGTGATTGCGGATCGAGGCCTGTTGTCGGTTCATCCAGTAAAACCAGTTCAGGATTATGAATCATTGCGATCACAAGCGATACACGTTGTTGTTGACCGCCCGATAGCTGACCAAATCTTTTTGAAGATGCACTGCTCAATTCAATTTCTTTCAAAATAGAATCGACTTTTTGCTTGTTCATCTCAACGCCATAAACGCCCGCATATAGTTGTATGATTTCGGGAACAAGCAACTCCGGTTGAAAACTTGTCGCTTGTAACTGCACGCCCATACTCGCACGCGCATATTTTTTCTTCTCCGCAATATCATAACCAGCCACGTGAATTTTGCCAGATCTCGGTTGGAGAAGCCCTTCGATAGCAGCCAGGGTACTGGTTTTCCCAGCGCCATTCGGACCCAATAATCCAAAAATCTCTCCTGCACGCACTTCAAAAGAAACATTCCTGACAGCATGAAATGTATCATAGTACACATTCAATTGCTCTACCTGTAAAATCGTGGCTTGTCCGTTGTCATTCATGTGCAAAAGTGTTTTGGTGAATCACTATCGGCGATGCATATCCGCTTACAAAAAAACAAATTAAATGGATAGCGATAATGGCTGCTAAGCTAATGGCTCGATAATAGCGAGTCAATTGTTTTACGGCAAGTTCAGGAAAATCGGCGGTGAATGACATTTACCACCGGTAAAAATCATCTTATAAATAAGAAAAGCCACGGCAAGAGCCGGGCTTTCCTATTGTTGACATATCCCCCTACAGGTATGTCTTCATTACAGATGCAAACAGCATACCATGGAATGAGTAATTTATTCCTCAGTGCGATAGAGCGAAGAATGATGAGCAAAGAGGGATAAATTCTCTGCTCTTCGCTCTTCATTCTTCGCTCTATCAAATCGCTTGTAATAAATATTATCTTTAGGCAAATGAATATTGTATGACGGTGTCTTTTTCGGAACTAAAGGAAACGCTCAAAAAAGTATTGCTGCAGTTATCATTTCCTCAGAACAAAGCGGAAATATGCGCAGATATTTTTGCGTCGAATAGCAGGGATGGCGTGCATTCTCATGGATTGAACCGCTTTCCTGTTTTTGTTGACCTCGTAAAAAAAGGATTGATCGATCCGATGGCAGAACCGGAATGCGTGGAGCAAAATGGTTTATTGGAAGTTTGGGATGGACATCTTGGTGCGGGCACTTATAATTCTAGCATTTGCATGGATCGCGCGATTGAACTTGCGAAAAAAAATTCGATGAGCTGTGTTGCGATCAGAAATAATAATCATTGGATGCGTGGTGGTACATATGGATGGCAAGCCGCAGAAGCAGGATGCATCGGTATTTGTTTTACGAATGCATCAGCCGGTATGCCACCATGGGGAGGAAAAGAACCGCGACTTGGAAACAATCCATTGGTGATCGCCGTGCCGCACCATGAAGGTCATATTGTATTAGACATGGCGATGTCGCAATTCTCGTACGGAAAGATGCAAGAGTATGAATTGAAAGGAAGGTCATTGCCATTTTCGGGTGGGTATGACCGTGAGGGAAATCTCAGTACTGATCCCGTTGCAATCAAACAAACAAAACGCGCTTTACCAGCAGGATTTTGGAAAGGTTCAGGGTTGGCAATGATGATGGATATACTGCTTGCCATGTTAAGCGGCGGGAGAACAACGGCGAAAATCACAGCGAGTGGAAATGAGTACGGACTGTCGCAATGTTTTATATGCATATATAAAGAAAATCTTCATCAGGACCTCGTAGATGAAATTATCGCGTATACAAAAACTGCTATTCCTGTAGAAGCAGGAACTGAGATTGCTTATCCCGGAGAACAAACACTGAAAAGAAGAATACAAAGTGAAAAAGAAGGAATCATCGTTGATGAAACGATGTGGAAAAAAGTGTTGAGCTTATGATCGTATTATTTTAGTTTGATATTTTATCAGCGTCATTTCGAATCTGCCAGCAGTGATTTTGCATGAACGCATTTTTTGGCGGGTGAGAAATCCCCAGCTAACTTGTTTGCAAAATTCTTTACTGAGAAGTTGGCTGGGGATTTCCCATCCGCCATAACATTAAAAATAATGTAAGTCGCCACTGGCGGATTCGAAATGACGTCTCTTCAATATCAGGCTTAGCTAATCAAAATATCTAAGTAAGACAGAACAAAATTTTTTGAACTAAATTACAGCCTGCCAAATTTCACCACATGAAAAAAAACACTTCATACGCCCCTTCATTCCCAACTCTAAAAAAAATAAAATCTCTTTTCTTCTTTGCATTGCTGATCTCGCCGCTCTTTGCATTATCACAGGAAAGATACCAGGCAAATTGGGAATCTCTAAAAAAGTACAGCACGCCCGATTGGTTCAAAGATGCAAAATTTGGAATCTTTATTCATTGGGGCGTGTATTCGGTCCCTGCATTTTCTTCTGAATGGTACCCAAGAGAAATGTATGTCAAAGATTCCAAAGAATTCAAACACCATGTTGAAACTTTTGGCAGCCAGGATACATTCGGTTACAAAAATTTTATTCCACGATTCAAGGCAGAAAAATTCGATGCTTCACAATGGATCGCATTATTTAAAAAAGCCGGAGCAAAATATGTTGTCCCTGTTGCGGAACATCATGATGGATTCGCGATGTATAAAACATCATTATCAAAATGGAACGCTGCCGAAATGGGGCCGAAGCGAGATATCATTGGTGAATTGGCCGAAGCAGCACAAAAGCAGGGATTGATTTTCGGTGTTTCTTCGCATCGTATAGAACATTGGTGGTTCATGAACGGCGGACGCACATTTCATTCCGATGTTTCAAATAATTCGTCGAATGATTTTTATGGCCCTGCCAGGGAAGAATCAGAAACAATGTCACCGGAATATATGAATGACTGGTTACTCAGAAGCACAGAACTCGTTAACAAATATCACCCGCAATTATTCTGGTTCGATTGGTGGATCGAACAACCGGCATTGGACCCTTACAAAAAAAGTTTCGCTGCTTATTATTATAACAAAGGAATTGAATGGAACAAAGGTGTTGTTATCAATTATAAACATGATGCATTTCCAGAAGGAACCGCTGTTTTAGATTTAGAAAGAGGTAAGCTTGGAAATATTCGTGAAATGGCTTGGCAAACTGACGATGCGATTGGAAATAATTCATGGGGCTATACAACAGATAATAATTTTAAAAATCTTGCTTATCTCGTCACAAATCTTATTGATATCGTCAGCAAGAATGGAAATCTTTTGTTGAATATCGGACCTCGTCCGGATGGAACGATTACCGAAGAAGAAACGCAATTACTATTAGGGATGGGTAAATGGCTCGATATAAACGGCGAAGCCATCTATGATACCAGGCCTTGGAAAATATTTGGAGAGGGACCCACTGAATCTGCCAGCGGATCTTTTGCAGATCAAAAAAAATCATTCACGGCGTCGGATATACGCTTTACAACCAACGGTGAAAATTTGTACGCAATTGGCTTGGGAGTTCCAACGCAAACAACAAAAATAAAATCTTTGTCGCTTGACAGTGGCAAGATTGCAACGGTTGAACTTGTCGGCAGCAACGAAAAATTAAACTGGACGCAAAAGAAAGATGGCTTATCAATAAACAAGTTGTCAAAATATCCATGCGAAAATGCCGTGGTATATAGAATAATATTTTTGAAGAAATAGACTGTCTGAACTAAAATTTGTGGGATGCTTTTTCGTGAGACGTGAAACGTGAGAGTTAAAGCGGGAGGATTTATACTCACGTTTCACGTCTCACGTCTCACATCTCACGCAAAAACCGCCATAAGAAAAACACACCAATGCAATGAAAGCACTCTCCTGCATAGCACCGGGCAAATTGGAATTTGTCGAAATTGCAAATCCAAAGCAAAAGAATGGCAATTCGATTCTCAAAATAAAAAGAATCGGCATTTGCGGGACAGACTTGCACGCCTTTGAAGGAACACAACCTTATTTTAATTATCCAAGAATTTTGGGGCATGAACTTGCCGGGGAAATTGTAGAAACGGACTTGGCGGATTTTAAAAAAGGTGAATCAGTTACCATCATTCCTTATTTTAATTGCGGTCATTGCATTGCCTGCAGATCAGGGAAACCAAATTGTTGTGCAGCACTGGAAGTATTCGGTGTGCACATCGATGGAGGCATGGCAGAATATATTTCCGTTCCATCTTATTCCCTATTACATGCGCGGGGGCTTAGCATCGATGCACTCGCACTTGTGGAGCCATTTGCGATTGGTGCGCATGCGATCCGGAGAGCAGCGATTCAAAAAAATGAATTTGTACTTATCGCAGGAGCGGGACCTATCGGTTTAGGCGTTGCCGCCTTTGCAAAAATTGCCGGAGCGCAGGTGATCATGATGGATGTGAACAAGCACAGATTGGGATTTTGCTCGGCGAAGCTCGGAATAAGTCATATCATCAATGCGGCGGAAGAAAATATTTTTGAACAACTGAAATCAATCACAAATGCAGACATGCCAACTGTGGTGATCGATGCCACGGGAAATCAAAAAGCAATCAACAGTCTCTTCCAATATATGGCACATGGAGCGAGATACATTTTGGTTGGTTTGCAAAAAGAAATTATTTCTATCAGTCATCCTGAATTTCACAAACGGGAAGCAACGTTGATGAGTAGCCGAAATGCTACAAAAGAAGATTTTGAACAGGTCATTCAATCGATGAAATCGGGATTAATTGATTCATCTGCTTTTATCACGCATCGTATCAATTTTTCAATATTGGATCAGGAATTTCAGAAACTGTTTAATCCGGATCAATTTGTGATTAAGGCTATGATAACCCTGGACTAGAAGAAAACATATCCATTTACTATTCAGGCTCGATTCTTCAAAAAAAATGAAAGGAACTAATATTTCAAAGCGCTCCCTATGTGTGACTATATACCTATGCGCCTGTGGTGAAAAAAAATGTCGCATAGGTACAGATCAAATACAGAAATCTCAATTCATAAATCAGAAAATCGTTAAATTGAAGTCGATATAATTCCCCTGACTGATCCGTACAATCCATCCCGATAAACGAATTCAAAACTTGTTAGATTTGAAATCTGTATGTGTACCTATGTTTCTATGTGCCTATGTAGTAAATTTTTTTTCACCACATAGGCACATAGAAACATAGGCACACATAGACATAGAATCTGACCTTTTATAAAAAATCGTATTTTCTTTAATTGACAAAACTTATTGTATGAAATCCGCAGCTTCTTTTTTCCTTTTATTTATTGTCGTTTTTTTTAATTTTCAAACAACTTTCGCGCAGACGTCCAATATCAGTTTTCCGAAGGATATCACATTAAATTCGGGAGAAGTGGTTACTATTTACCAGCCACAACCGGAAAGTTTTTCTGGCAATAAGATCACCGGTCGTTCCGCATTATCAATCAGAAAAACAGCAAATGACGAGCCGGTATTCGGCGCTGTTTTTTATGAAGCAACTATTTCAACCGACAAGGATAACCGGGTAGCGCAAGTAGAATCATTGAAGATCACCAATGCAAAATTTCCCGGCGTTGAAGATCAATCGCAGATTGACAAAGTGATCAGCGAAATAGAACAGGATGTACCGAAATGGAATATGGTGGTTTCGATTGACGACCTGGTAGCGACTATCAAAACAGAAAATGAAGGAAAGGGCGCTGATCAGTTTAATAACAATCCGCCGAAAATTTTTTACCGGGATAAACCGACAACGCTTGTTATTATCGATGGAGATCCGAAAATACAAAACGATAAAGATCTGAATGCAGATCGCGTTGTAAATTCACCTTCTCTGATTTTTAAAGAAGGCAATCAATGGAATATGTATAATGGTGGCGTCTGGTATAAATCCACGTCTATCACCAATGGATGGACACCAAATACAAATCTTTCTGCAAAAGTAAAAGCCGTCAATGAGCAGGTAAAAAAACAAGAGAAAGATAATAACGGAGGAAGCGATCCAACTGAGACTCCACAGACTACCGATATCCTGGTCAGTACAGAAGCAGCAGAACTTTTACAAACAGATGGTCCTGCCAACTACAAAGCAATTCAAGGCACATCACTATTATATGCTTCCAACAGTTCGAACGAAATTTTTAAAGATATCAACTCGCAAAAAACTTTTGTATTGCTCTCTGGAAGATGGTACGCAGCTCCTAATATAGAAGGCCCCTGGGATTATATCGCGGCGGATAAATTGCCTGATGATTTTGCAAAAATTCCTGAAGGGTCAGATAAAGATGAAGTATTGAGCAGTGTTGCAGGAACCGATGCTGCTGAAGAAGCAAAGATCGATGCACAGATACCGCAAACGGCCAAGGTTGACCGAAAGACGGCAACCGTTACTGTTAAGTATGACGGAACTCCAATATTTAACAAGATAGAAGGCACATCATTGCGACTTGCAGAAAATGCAAATGTTACGGTGATGCAGGATGCAAGCGGAAATTATTTTGCACTGGATAATGGAATCTGGTTCATTTCAAATAATCCGACAGGTCCATGGCAAGTTGCAAACGACAGACCAAAAGACGTCGATAAAATTCCTGCTGATAATGCCGCCTACAATACAAAATATGTTTATATCTATGAATCGACTCCGCAATACGTGTATGTAGGTTATACACCAGGATATACCGGCTGCTACGTATATGGCCCAACGATAGTTTATGGAACAGGGTATTATTATCATCCATGGTATCACACTGTTTATTATCCACGTCCTTTTACCTGGGGATTTGGTTTCAGCTATAATCCATGGACGGGATGGAGCATGAACTTTGGATATAGCCTTGGATTTATGCATGTGGGATTTGGATTCGGCGGGCATCATCATTATGGCTGGTTCGGTCCGCCAATGTATCGTCCGCCATACAGACCATACTATGGCGGCGGTTATTATGGCCGTGGTGGTCCGCGTGTAACCAACGTTACCGTGAACAACATAACGATCAACAATAGACGAAATAATATCTACAATAATCACCGCGGTGTAACAACGGTAAATTATAGACAGCGGCCCACAACATATAATGCGCGGCCATCAGATAATAATCGTTTGCCTGGTACCGGGAACAATAATCCCAGACCGGGCAACAACAACAGGCTGCCGGATAATAACAACAGGCAACCTGGAAATAATAACCGGCTGCCAACCACAAATCCTTCTGTTCAGCCAAGACCCAGTCGCGAAAACAATAATGTTTTTGCAGATAGAAATGGAAATACTTTTCAACGCGATAACAATGGCAATTGGGCGCAAAGAGACAATCAAACAAAAACATGGAAGCCCGCGACGAGAGATAATCCATCACTCAATAATTTAAATCGCGAAAGCCAGATGCGCGACAGAGGAACGATGCGCACAAATAATTTTAACCAGGTACGTAGCCAGCCTGCTCCGAAGCCGGCGCCTTCACGACCCGCTCCTGCAAATAATAACAGACGAAGATGAGTTGAAAATTTAAATGTGTAAATATGAAAATGTGGGAAGTGTGNNCACACTTCCCACATTTTCATATTTCCACATTTAAACACATTCTTTGTGCCCTGTCAGAATAATTCAATTTCTCGCAATATCTTTTTTCCCGATATCCTTTACACATCGAAAGCCAACATGATTGGATGCAGAACGTATCTCGCCTTTTCCACGAGTGCCAACCATATACCTGGTGCAATATTGATCCGTACAAAGAAATGATCCGCCTCTTTGAATTCTTTTCTTCTCTGTCGGCGCCATCGGATCAAATGAAGATTCCGGTCCCTTTGGATTTTTTGCAACACCTTCTTTCGACAATTCCTCATAATAATCTGGCCGATACCAATCGTAACACCACTCCCAAACATTGCCCGCCATATCATACAACCCATAGTCATTTGGCGGAAATTTTTTTATCGGCGCGATCCCTATATATCCATCCCTGCCTTCATCATTTGCCGGAAAAGTTCCTTCAAAAATATTCGCCATCCATTTTCCGTCGGGTTTGAATTGGTTACCCCAGGTATATAAATTTCCAGCTTTGCCTCCCCTGGCCGCAAATTCCCATTCAGCTTCCGTCGGCAATCTCTTACCGGCCCATTTTGCATATGCAGCAGCATCTTCCCATGCAACATGAACAACAGGAAAATTATCCTTGCCAACGATATTGCTTGTTGGTCCGAGGGGATGCTTCCAATCTGCGCCATGCACAAAACTCCACCATTGCAAATGATCGCTGAGGTCTTTTGTGGCAACGGGTGTGAACACGACGGATCCTGCAACTAAATCTGCTTCAGGCACACCGGGGAATTCTTTTTTTGAAAGTTTCTGTTCCGCCACCGTTATATATCCTGTTGCTTTTACAAATGCTGCATATTCAGCATTGGTCACTTCATGCTCATCCATGTAATACCCGTTCACAAATACACGATGAACAGGTCTCGCATCATCCATTGCTTCTTTGCCTCCGTCCTGCATTCCAGTTGGATTGACACCGCCCATACTGAACTCACCTCCGGGTATCCACACCATGCCTTCTATATTCGCCGCCGATTTGATATTGTTTATCACCGAAGATTTATATTCACTGCCACCACCTTGCATATACAAAATGCTGTCGGCCGGATATAGCCCGATAGAAGTACAAGAAACAGCTCCGTCTACTTTTGCCTGGAACACATCTTTGGAATTTTCTTGTTGATTGGCATCGTGACATGCAACACCTGTAAAGCACAACAACACTACAAGCACCTGATTCAATCGCATACGATCTTCTTTAGTCTACAAAATTAGTATATTTATCCGAATCATCATTTTGGCTGAAGAGTCGACATAATATCCAACGGAACTTCATTTCGAATCCGCCACCAGTGGTGATTAATAACAAGAATGATATTGCGGATGAGAAATGACGGCCTGGTTGGCAAAAAACAATTTCTAAATATAAGTTGGAAGAAATTATTATAACGGTTATCTATAACCGACGATAATAATTGGGGAATCAATTTGTGGGAACCCGTTTAAGATAGAACTTTGTATATTTCTGAAATATCGATATTTACAAGATAGGGCGCGAGTTCTCCCTCATCATCAAAACTTCGTATACATACGTAGAAAAATCGCGTCATATGATAATAGATCTCAACATAGAACTGTTCCACCTGGTAAAGTGAAATTTTAAAGCATCCCTCACAGCGTTCTGCCAGAAAAACCCCTTCAAGGGATATAACCTCCGTTTTAGCAAGAGCGTCCAGGTAATTGAAGTCTTCTATGTTCATAAAGCCAGTATTAAATATTAGATCATAATAAATGCCAATTGAACCCGTTTATAGTGTGTCAAATCATGTACCGGGATGTTAAAAGGGAAAACTACCAGGGAAAACTGCGTTATGTGTAGAGATTCGTCCACATAAATATCTTCGGAAAACTGATCCATGACGTCGAATTATGGAAATGGCATCATATTTTATAAAGTGATCTAAAACATGTCCGAAGAAGCCCTTCTTTCATTATCGCATCGGGATTTTTTAAAAGCCGATAGAAACTATGAGCGCGCTGCAGCCGTGGTGAGTTTGGTTTATGTCCGCGATGAAATGCCGGGTATTAACAGAAAGAAAAAAGGAAGCGGGTTCTCCTATGTTTTTAATGAAAAGACTGTAAAGGACAAAACAGAAATACATCGCATTAAAAAATTGGCGATACCTCCGGCGTGGACAAGCGTTTGGATATGCCCTTTTGAAAATGGTCATATACAGGCAACGGGATTGGATATGCGCCGCAGAAAGCAATATCGATATCACGCACTTTGGAATGTCATCCGTAGTGAAACAAAATTTCACCGGCTCTATGAATTTGGGAAAGTATTGCCACAAATTCGATTGAAACTTGAGCAAGATCTCTTAGAAAAAGAACTGACACAAAATAAAGTCCTAGCTACCGTTATCAGCGTGATGGAAAGAACTTATATCCGCATCGGTAACAGTAGTTATGAAAAAATGTATGGGTCGTATGGACTCACCACTTTAAAAGACAAACATGTTTCCATCAAAGGAGACAAAATGCAATTTTCATTCAAAGGGAAGAAAGGAATTCAGCACAATATCACTTTGCGCAATAAAAGACTTGCAAAAGCCGTGGAGCAATGCCGTGATATTCCGGGTAAAGAGTTATTTCAATATTATGATGAAAATGGAGATCGAAAGATCGTGGAATCCGGAATGGTAAACGATTATATCAAGGAAGCTGCTGGCGCCGATTTTAGTGCAAAGGATTTTAGAACATGGGCGGGATCAATCCATGCGCTGGAAGCTTTTCGTTTTCTGGAAGAAGCCGAGACAGCGAGTGACAAAAAGAAAAACATCATCTTTGTTTTGGATGAAGTCAGCAAGAAATTAGGTAACACCAGAACTGTCTGCAAAAAATATTATGTACACCCCGGCATTATCCGTCTATACGAAGAAAATAATCTCGCCAAATATCTGAAAGAACTCGATAATATCGAAGAACCCGATAATCAAACAGGGCACACGCAGATTGAGAAATTGCTTTTGAAAATACTTACACCATAGTGCTAATTTACCAATGTGAAGATGTGCGGATTAGTCGATTGGTTGAAAAGTTGATTGGTCGATAGGGTAAACCGGTTAACAATAAGAATAAATTCATCTACTATTATGGGCTACTAATCGACCAATCAACTTTTCAACCAATCGACTAATCCGCACATTAGCAAATTCGCGCATTCCCTCATGCTTTATCAAACTTCAGCGTAAAACTAGATCCATTATCATTGTTGGTTTGCACGTCGATACTTCCTTTGTGAAATTGAATGATATTTAGAGTAGTTGCCAGACCGAGACCCAATCCATTTCTTTTAAAAGTAAAATATGGTTCGAATAGATGAGGAAGGTTTTCTTTGCTGATGCCGCTGCCATTGTCTTTTATCGATACGGTATGATGACCATTCACGCTGGTTATACTAATATCCAATTGCCCGCTTTCCTCTTTCATCGCTTCGATCGCATTGATGATGATATTGGTGAAAGCAATTTTTAGTTTAGACGCGTCCGCCATAATATATGCGGGATGATCTGGATAAACGACTTTCCAATTTACTTTTTTCAATATAATTCTATCCATAACAGTGATGATGGAATCATCGACGATTTCCTGTAAAGGTTTTTTCTCAAGCAGGTATTCTACTTTTAAATTGGAAGAATTAAGCAACTGGGAGATGAGATCATTGATGCGTTTGCCATTCCTGCGAATGATGTCAAGATATAGCTGCGCGTTATCGGTAGTTACTTCCTGTGTCAATTGCTCGATAGACAGGTTTATATTATTCAGCGGATTTCTTACCTCATGCGCGAGCGCACGCACCAGGCGATTGGCCGCGCCTAATTTCTCTAACTGCAACGTCGCTTTTTCTGAATTTTTTAGATTGGTAATATCATGAATGATTCCCTGGATATATACCATATCGTTTTCATCTTTCTCCCTCGAAACGGATATTAGTCCATATACTCTTGCACCACGCGGAGAAAGGAATTCCATTTCCCTGTCTTCAACAATCCCACTTGCTACGATTTGTTCCTGCAATGCCGCAAATTCTTGTTTGTTCAACACAAAGTCAGCGAGGTTCATTCTTAGCAACTCCTCCCTCCCATATCCAAATAATCCGGAAGTAATGTGATTGGAATCGGTAAATTCGAAACGTTCATTCGTCAAAAAAACCGCATCGCGCGATTGTTCAAAAATACTCTTGAATTTCCGCTCGTTGGCTCTAAGAATTTTAAGAGACGAAGCTCTTTCCAATGAATAACGAATACATCTTTCCAATTTTTCGGTGTTCAATTCGAGCTTTATAAGATAGTCGAAAGCGCCGGCTTCCATCGCTTCCATATCGATCCGGTGGTTACCCATGCCCGTTAGTAATATCATCGGCTGCTCACAGGTGTTTTTGTGAACAGCTTCCTTCATGAGGTCCAATCCCGTTTTTTGACCGAGATAATAATCGATAAAATAAATATCATACTTACCAGAACAGATATTATCCAGGGCATCCTGGTATTTGTAGCACCAGTCGATGGTGAACTGCCTGCCCTGAATATTTTTGATATATTCACTGGTAATGAAGAAGTCTTCTTCATCATCATCTACGATCAAAATGCGTATCGGTGTTTCGGGATTCATTTTTTTATTTTTCTACCTCTGTCATAGGCTGGGTTTAACGCTTAATGGTTTTTCAACTCCTCATATAAAGACATTTTATTGTACAATGTCTTCCTATCTATCTTTAATAATATGGCGGCCTTGCTCTTATTATAGTTCGATTCTTTGAGCGCCTGTAATATCATTTCATATTCTGCGTCGATACTCGCTTCCTTCAACGATGTTTCATTCACAGAATATTTTGGCGGTGCAGGTTTTGTATCAGTAAACATACTTGATACCGGCAATGATGGCGCTTGCCCTGCTTCAGCAAATTGCAATTTATTAAAATTAGAAATTTCGAATGGTAATGCGCGGGCCTCTACAGTTTCTCCTTCGGTTAATAGTGTTGCTCTCTTAATAACATTCTTTAACTCGCGAAGATTGCCGTACCAGACATAGTTCTTAAAAATTTCTTCTACTTCGCCTGAAAACGCTTTCACTTTTTTATCCAGTTCTTTGTTTGTTATCTGCAAAAAATGATTCGCAAAAAGCATGATGTCTTCTTTTCTTTCACGCAATGGTGGAATATCAATCGAAAATTCATTGAAACGATGATAAAGGTCTTCCCTAAATTTACCGGTCCGTGTTGCATTCCACAAAAGCTCATTACTTGCAATTAGTATTCTTACATCCAAATCAATATCTTTTGTACCTCCTACCCTGCGCATTTTTCTCTCCTGCACCACGCGAAGCAAGGAAACCTGGATATCATAAGAAAGATTCGCAACTTCATCCAGGAATATCGTACCGCCATTTGCCAATTCGAAGCAACCGATCTTTTGATTGAGCGCTCCTGTGAAAGATCCTTTTTCATGTCCGAATAATTCACTGGCTGCAAGTTCCTTTGACAGTGCTCCGCAGTCGATCGCGATAAATGGTTTATCACTACGTTTGCTGCGCTTGTGAATTTCCTGCGCCACGGATTCCTTTCCACTTCCGGTTTCACCATATATAATAACGCTGTAGTTTGTTGGTGCTACCAATGATACCTGTTTAAGAATTTTAGCAAAGGCTTCGGTGTTGCCAAAAATATATTGTCCGGAATATGTGACCGACTCAGTATTTTTATTCTCAACCTGTACAGGCTGCTTTTTTTCGACAACATTGGTATCACCCATTTCGCTATGTTCGATCGCCTGCTGAATGGTAAAAATAATTTCGTCAGGCAATAATGGTTTCGTGATATAATCATATGCACCCATCTTCATAACCCTTACGGCTGTACGCATATCACTATACCCCGTGATGATGATTACCGGCATGTGCGGGAATTTTCCTTTGATGCTTGGTAATAATGAAGCTGCATCCATGTCTTCCAATCTATAATCACACATGATCAAATCCGGCTGTGATGACTCCAAATAAGCCAATGCTTTTTTTCCGGTGTACATTTCCGTCACTTCATAACCTCTCCTCGATAAAAAGCGGTTAAGCAATAAACAAATATCTCGGTCGTCGTCGATTACTAAAATTTTTTTCGTCTCCATTCGATTAGATTTTGAAATTATTGGTGATTAAAAAAAATGGCTCGCATCTGTGCGACTGGTATATTCAGCTGGTCGCGATATTTTGCGATGGTTCTTCTTGCAACATTATATCCCTTCCCCGATAAAATATCGGCCAGTTGTTGATCCGTGTACGGATTCTTCTTGTCTTCCTTGTTCACTACATCTTCTACAATCGCCTGGATCACTTTATTGCTGATCACATTTCCTTCTTTGTTCGTCAAACCTTCGGTAAACAAATCCTTTAATAAAATTACCCCAAATGGAGTGTCCGCATATTTGTTGCAGGTGATGCGCGAAACAGTAGAAATATCAAGGTCGACCATCTCTGCAATATTTTTAAGCACCATCGGTTTTAGTTGCATGGTATCACCGAACCTGAAATAATCATTTTGAAAATGCACGATAGCTTTCATCACCTTCACCATGTTCGTTTCCCTTTCTTTGATAGCATTAATGAACCACTGTGCAGACGCCAATTTGCTCCGCATATATTGCTTCGCATTTTTGTCGGTCGTTTTATCATTATCGAGCTGCTGCACTGTTTCCACCCACGATTGGCTCACATGTAACGTAGAAGAACGTTGACGAGCTAAAGTAACCTGCAACTCATCTGCTTCCAGTGTGATAATAAATTCCGGAAAAACCGTATTATTCGGTTGTACGGCACCGGTAGGCGAACTGGTTACAGGCCTGTTTTTTAATGTAGACAACAAATGAAGCGTGGCGCGCAATTCTTCATCAGTCAGTTTCATATCCCGCCTTATTTTTTCAATATTACAGGCATGCAAATCTGGATAATGGTTCTTCAATAATTCGGTAGCTGTTGATACAGAAGCAGGCTTCTTCATCTTTTTGAGCTGCAACAAAAAATATTCTTTAATATCTCTTGACCCGCATCCATATGGATCCAATGCCTGGATTGTACGTAAAATTTGCTCCAGGTCTTCCGCTTTTACCCAGGTGTTATTTCTAAAAGAAATTTCTTCTGCAACGGTTTCGAGATCCTGCGCCAGAAAACCATCTTCATTCAGGGAGTCGATCAGAAAATCGGCCAAATGATATTTATCCTGGTTGGTTTCGATAAAACGAAATTGCTTTTTCAAATCCATCCTGAAATCAACTACTTCGGCCAACTGCCTGTCAGGCATTTTATCAGCAGGCAGATAATTTTCATATTCCGTTTTATAATCCGGAATATCGTCGTAACCATATTCTTCCCAATTCTGAAAATCCTGTACAGTGTCTTTTGAAAACTTATCCTTATTCAAATCTTCGTGCGTATCACTTTCTTCCAATGCCGGGTTATCACTGATTTCGTCTTCTATTCTTTGTTCCAACGACAAAGAATCGAGATGAAGCAGGTTTAAGAGAGCAATATGATGTGGAAGAATTTTATGTTGAAGCTTTTGCGACTGAAGCTGGTTTAACATGATAACTTGGTTTGTATTGGCTTGTAAAACAAATACGGAACCAAACTAAATTAGACGCGTCCGGCATGCATTAAAGCGGAAACAAGGTCCAGATTGGGGAATTTGATACACAAACTGTGGAAAGAGCGCGTTAAGTTGCCCGTAACTGCTTATTTGAAATACGAATGCAATTCTTGAGAAATAAAAAATATTTTTTTTCAAAAAGAAATCGCCGCTCAATTATTTTTCTTCAGTTTCTTTTTTCTTTTCTTCTTTCTTTTTTTCTTCTTCGCGTTTTTTCTTTTTGAAATATCCTCTTAGCAGAAAATTATGCTTTGCAGCTTCCATATTTTCCTTCAAACCTTCTGATCCTTTTTTGAGATTGACAACCGTTTTGTTTAGGTTATTAGAAAATGACGAATCACTGATTAACCGCGACAGAGTACCGTGACCGTTATTGATCTTCGAAGAGATCGACGCAAGATCGCGGGTGATGATCGCTGCGTTATCGGCGGAAGTTTTTAAACTTGACAAAATCTGGTCTGTTTCAACAGGCGCGCGTGAAGCGAGTACTTCGTTTTCGCCAATAGGTTGTTGACCGATTGTTCCGGGAGTAATCACGATCACCTTATCACCCATCAAACCTTCCGATCCAATACCGGCGGTTGCATCTTTCTTAATAAACTTATGCACATCTTCCTGTATCACCATATCAACCATTACAGATGTATCGGTTACCAGGTAAATGCCATCAACAGTTCCTACGTTAATGCCTCCAAAACGGACATTGTTTCCCATTTTCAATCCACTTACGTTGTTAAAAACAGATTTGATATGAAATACGGATCCAAACAAATTTTTTTGTTTGCCAAGAAAAAATAATGCTGCGATTAGCAACACCAACGCTATGGATACAAACATCCCGAGTTTCCATTTCAAGCCTGACTCTTTTTTCATAAACTATTTTTTATATAAAGAAAGATTTGATCCATTCATCTTCGGATTTCTCCAGTTGATCATAATCACCTTCGGCAACAATCACACCTTCCTTCAACATCACGATCCTGTCGGCCGTAGTTTTCGCACATGTCATATCATGTGTGATGATGATAGATGATGTTTTATTTTTTCTTTGCACATCGTTGATCAATTTGCTTATTTCTTTTGCGGTAGCCGTATCCAGCCCGGTTGTTGGTTCATCATACAACATGATGTCCGGTTTAAGAATCAGTGTTCTGGCCAGTCCGACACGTTTACTCATTCCGCCTGAAAGTTCGGCCGGCATTTTATCGATGGCTTCTGCCAATCCAACATCGTTCAACGACTCCATAATGCGCGATTCAATTTGTTCAGCAGAAAATTCTTTTTTGTGATGACGCAATGGGAAGGCAAGATTTTCACGCACGGTCATTGAATCGTATAATGCAGCGTTCTGAAATAGAAAACCCATTTTAACCCGGATCTCATTCAACTCCGAATAATGCAGCCCGGCAATATTTTTTCCGAACACGCATATCTCTCCTTCGCTCGGATCCATCAAACCAATCATACATTTTATCAAAGTAGATTTTCCGGAGCCGGATTTTCCGAGTACCACCACGTTTTCACCCTTGCGGATATCGAGATCAACGCCCTTCAAAATATCATTGCCTGCAAACGATTTGCTCAATTTGCTGATACGAACGACTGGTTGTTGTGCTGTGTTTTCCATTTGTCGATTTTAAAAAATTACAGCAGATCTGTTATTTGTACGGCCAGCATATCAATCACAAAAATTGCCAATGAAGAGGAAATAACCGCAGTATTCGCTGCCGATCCTACGCTGGCGGTTCCATAAGAAGCAGTGAAACCTTTGTAGCAACCTATGATGCCAATAGCAAAACCAAAAAAAACAGATTTGATCAATGACGGAATGATATCAATAAAATCAAGCGCCGTTAAAGCAGATGACAAATACCTCGTCAATGAAATATCGGTGTGGATGTTCATTGCAATAAAAGATGCCCATAAAGAAATGGCGTCGGCGAATATCACCAACAGCGGAATCATCAGCGTTGTTGCGAGTACCCTTGTTACTACCAGGTATTTATATGGATTGATCGCGGATACTTCCATAGCGTCGATCTGTTCGGTAACTTTCATTGAACCCAATTCGGCGCCGATACGGGAACCGATTTTCCCGGCGCAGATCAATGCAGTAATCACCGGACCGATTTCCCTGATCACAGAAACGGAAACCATACTTGGCAAAAGAGATTCCGCGCCAAAAGCGACTAGGGATGGCCGTGATTGAAGTGTAAGCACCAGTCCCATAATAAATGCGGTAATACCAACGAGTGGCAACGATTTATACCCCGTTTTATAACACTGTATCAGCAACTCCCGCCATTCATACGGAGGCTTCACCACTTCTTTAAAATATCGAAGCATGAAGAAAATAAAATCACCGACTGAACTAAATCTCTGTTGAACTGCCTGCATGATGGATTGTTTTTAAGCGGAGGAACTGAGGTTGATCTGAGATTGAGACTAAGATTGAGTTTCAACCTTCACCTCAATCGCAATCTAAACCCCAACCTATACCTTTGCTGCCTTCTTTCTCCTCGAGAAATTAAAAATATACCTCCCGGAAGCTGGCATTGCATCACCCAATAAGAACGCCCATGCTTTCATGGATTCTATATGTTCGAATATCACTTTTAGCATACCCGTCACCGGTAGTGCGAGAAACATACCCGGTATGCCCCATAAAGCATTCCCCACAAACACTGCAATCAACGCGATCAACGCGTTAATCTTTACTTTCGACGCTACAATTTTTGGTGTGATATAATGGTTATCGATAAATTGAATCAGCATATATGCCAGTAAAACCAGTAAGGAATAATATGCCGAATCTTTTGTGATCAACGCTATTATCATGGGAATTGCTACGGCAACGATACCGCCGATATAAGGAATCATATTCAACAGCGCACCGATGATGCCGATAAGAATTGCATAGTCAACTCCAATAATTAATAGCGCCGCAGCATTCATCACCGCTACGATGACTGCTTCGATGAGCAAACCGACTAAATACCCCTGCACGATTCCCTTAGTAAGCAACATCACATCTTCTAATTTTTCGTGATGCACTTTGTTGAAAAGTTTTTTCATGAATACCAATAACAAAGGCTCATAGTACAGAATCATAAAAACATACACCGGCAGAATAAAAATTGCAAACAGGGATCCACTGATGGTTATGATTGTTTTTCCAAGTAGCGCGCTTCCGTTTTGCATGAGATCGCCTCGTGTTTTCATAATCCATGCATCGATACGCTGAATGCTGATATTAAAATGAACGGAGATCCATTGCGATGCCTGGTACTGTAAGTCATTTAGCTTTTGCCGCATGGTGGGTAGCGCCTGGTCGAACATACTTAATTGCGACGCGATGAAATAAATCAATCCCGCCATTAATAAAAAAGTTCCGACGATCGCAATGCTGATTGCCAATACCCGATTTATTTTTCTTTTTTCCAGGAAACCGACAACAGGTGTTAGCAGAATGGAAATGAGAACGGAATAGACAATGGGAACAATAATTTGCTGCCCGATATATAAAGTATGGACGAACAAATATATTCCAAGTAACAAAAATGTAATTTTTGCATAAAAAGGAAATCGAATTGGGTTGGTCATATTCGTATATGTGTACAATGCCTCATAGAAAGATCATGCCGCATTTTTCTGAACGCATTTTAATGCTAAACGCGGAACGCCCAACGCTAAACGCAGAGAGTTTCTTGCGTTCAGCGTTGAGCGTTGAGCGTTGAGCGTTGAGCGTTCTACGTTCAGCATTAATCCGTAGAAATATATACACAGAACCGTTAAAATGTGAAGTCTAACCAAGAGTTCGCTCCAACCCGCAAAAAAACGCAGTACTTTTGCTATTGATGAAATGGCCTGATTTTTTATGCATATATCGCTAATAACATTTTAAAAAATTAAAATTATGGATAACAAAAAACTCGTTGCTGGTTTGCTTGCAGGTGTTGCAGCTGGCGCTGTATTAAGTCTGCTTTTTACGGAGAAAGGAAAAAAGATCAGGAAGAAATGGTATAAACAAGGCAATCAGGCTGCAGAAGGATTGAAAGAAAAATTTAGTGACTTCGTCGATAAGATGGAAGAAAAATTAACAGCTAAGCGCTGAATTAAAATATTTACTCGATGTCTACTCAAACAGGTTCGCTTAAATCTTTACTCGAGCAATCACATGATTATCTCGAAACCCGGATCGATCTCGTCAAATTAAAAACGATTGATAAGTCATCCGATGTATTATCATCTGCAGCGGCAGCCGTTGCGATTGCCTTGGCAGTGTTGTTTTTTTTGTTGATGCTGAGCATCGGCACTGCATTGTACCTCGGATATCTTTTAAATAACTTCTACTATGGATTTTTTATTATGGCCGGGTTTTACGCGGTCATAATAATAATTCTTTATGCAGGAAGAAAACACTGGATCAAAATGCCTGTGTATAATTCGATCGTTAAAAAAATACTCAACTAATTGAGATATGAAAAAAATTACTTCTGTCAAAGACTTGCATGAGGCTATCCAGGAACTTGAACTAAAAAAATCTGATCAGTTGGTGGTGATCCAAAATCAGTTCGCAGATTTCTATGAAACATTGAAACCCGCGAATATTATCAAAAATACTTTTCAGAGTGTATTTTCATCCAGTGATTCAAGAAGCAATATAGTCGGGTCTGTAATCGGACTGGGAACGGGTCTTCTTTCTAAAAAATTATTGGTAGGAAAATCGGTAAATGTTTTCAGAAAAATGCTAGGCGCCGCCGTAGAATTTGGTATTGCGGGATTGATTGCAAAAAATGCCACCAGGATCAAAGAAAAAGGATCTGATTTGATTGGAAAAATCTTCAAAAAAAATCATAAATCGCAACACGAGATAACCGACTTGGAAAGCGAATATTGATTTAGGGACTTTGTAATTGAATACGTTATCTATGTGTACCTATGTTTCTACGTGCCTATGTGGTGAAAAAAAACTTAACTATGCAGGTTTTTTTTCACCACATAGGCACGTAGAAACATAGGTACACATAGAAATTTCAAACTGAAACATTATCAAATATCATTTCAATTACTACTATTGAACGCCTTTTCCAGCGTATGCATAAAATCAGATATTGGACCTTCCATCTTATTTGTGCGATCGTCAATATTATTGTTATTCACAAGATCACCGATTTGCAAAGCCGCAGGCAGATATTTTAGTACTTCTGTCCTCTGTTGTTTTACAAAAGCTGATACTGCCGCGAAATTCTCGTGGCCAGAAATGTTCTGGCGCATCAGACGTATTGCTTCGTGTGCGATATGCTCGCATTCTTGTTTTGTAGATGCCGGCGCTGCTTTCGCATAAGCCGCAATCTTATCAATTACCATATCTGTTTTGTTGCCAAATATTTCCGACATCCAGTTTATGGAATCACCCTCAATTATTTTTGCTGCCGATTCAGTGTCTTGCAAACGGTTGAACAACCCGATCAGGACAGCAGGAATCGCAGCCTGGGCAAGAGAATCTGTGCCGTGCACTTTTTCGTCATCTTTTATATCCTGCGTATTGGGATCAACCTTACGAAGCTGATTATAACCAAGATTTTTTGTGATCGAATCAATGATGTTAATCATAAAAAATTTTTTTTGAAAATATTTATTTTACTTGCTGAAACATAAAACTGTTATCAACAAATCTCTGATCATCGTCAAGCTCTTTGTATAACACCAAGAATAAGCGAAACAACGGCAAGTATCAGCAGGACGTGGATTAGTCCGGCGGCGCTATATACAAAAAATCCAACGAGCCAACCAATGATCAGTATAACTGCTACCAGGTACAAGAGACTTCTCATAAAAAATGATTTTAAAGTTTGATACAATTTTGTTCATCTATCCTCTATTTAATTCCATGCCACGTTTTTTTCGCCTTGCAATTAGATGATAAAAAGAAATGAAGATGATGAAATCGCGGTTTGAGCGGAAAAAATCCCACTATATGGGTATTTTTTTGACTATAGGTTACATATATTGAGTAATGAAGGGAACACCGCATTTGCCACTACAGTGAAATTCGATTTGACTAAGAATCTTAAAAAAAACGGCTGTATAAAAGTTTTGTAGAGTAAATTCTACATAAAATTTAAAAATCTGAATAAATTAGAATTCTCTATTGAGCAGATTACTATATTTGAATAATGGCTCTATAGTTGCGGCATAAAGGTGACCATTTGACGTATTAAATTACATATATATATATATTGCAGCGATTTAGTTGCGTTGGTAAAAAAACATCTCGCGCATATGTCCAGAAAAAAAGTGTTGATAATAGATGATGAAACAGATTTTTGCCTGCTTTTGAAAAATTATTTCATAAGGAAGAATTATGAAGTACATGTCTCGCATACGCTCACCGAGGGTATGGTTACACTCGAAACAATAAATCCTGATATTCTTTTTCTCGACAATAATCTTCCGGATGGATTAGGCTGGGAAAAAACAGAGTTCATCACGCAACACTATTCCAATACAAAGCTGAATCTCATCAGCGCTTATCAATACAGCTCAACACTCTCTACACAATTTCCAATGGTGAAAATTTGGGAAAAACCTATCAGCATTAATGAGTTGAATAGTTATTTGCAATGATTATTGATGGTGATGGCATTGGTGAGACGTTTTTCGTGAGACGTGAGACGTCAAACGTGAACGACTCACGTTTGACGTCTCACGTCTCACAAAAAAATTCCTCATTATTTCCGCACACCCGCCAGTTGGCTTTTGTTTTGCATTACTTATATCAATGATTAAAACAGTATGAAGGCATAGGAAGCAACAGGACGGTTTAGGGCTAAAAAGCCAGGCTAACACCTGGCTTTTAATTTATTTATTCAAGGTATGTATTATGGTAAAAAAAATAAAACCCGGCGAAAACAGAATTTATAAGGACGCAAAAAAACAAGACAGGCGAAAGTATCGAAGCTTTGGTATTTTTGAGGCGGGGTTGAAAAGAAAAATGCGGAAGACAGTTTCAAAATTTCAATCACTTTGAACTATTAAATCATGCGTGCAATTTGGACAGGCGCGATCGGATTTGGGTTGGTCAATATACCCGTCAGGTTATTCAGCGCTACGGAATCCAGCGATCTCGATCTTGATATGCTCGACAAAAAAGATCATTCAAAAATTCGTTTTAAACGTGTAAACGAAGAAACAGGAAAAGAAGTCGCGTGGGAAAATATTGTGAAAGGCTATGATTACAATGGTAAATATGTGGTGCTGACGGACGAAGATTTTGAAAAAGCGAGCCCGGAAAAAAGCAAGATTATAGAAATCGGCGAGTTCGTTGACGAACACCAGATAGAAAGTATATTTTTTGAAACGCCCTACTATCTTGAGCCGCAGAAAGCAGGCGAAAAAGCGTATGCACTTCTCCGTGAGGCACTCAAGAAAAGCGGCAAAGTTGGTGTTGGAAATTTTATAATGCGTAGCAAGGAAAGTCTTTGTGTGTTGAAACCCATCGGGAATGTTATCGTACTAAATAAAATCAGGTTTGCCCAGGAGATAAGGAAGCCAGATGATTTGAATATTCCAGGGAAAGTAACCATTAAGCCGAATGAAATGCAAATGGCTATCGCTCTGATCGGCCAATTGACAGGCAAATTTGATATCTCGTCTTATAAGGACAGCTACTCCGCTGCATTATTAAAATTAATTCATGCGAAAGCAAAAGGTAAGAAACCTGCCACCCCCCAATTACGCGTGGTGCATAGCAAAGCAAAAGATTTGATGTCGCAATTGAAGGCAAGTCTCGATGTGAAGAAAAGAAAAGCGAGCTGAACCATGATTTACCTGATTTAAAAAGATTGAATGGAGGTTGATCTTTGCGATTTTGCGTCTTTGCGTGAAAAATTTTTCACGCAAAGGCGCAAAATCGCAAAGATCAACTTTTTGCTACTAAGACCAAACTCTGTTCCGTTTTTTTGAAAGGCAATTGCACAACCACTGTATGTTCCGCCTGATCATTGACAAGATCAACGGTTGCATTCATCTGTTTTTCTCCATTTACAATCACATGCATTTCTTCTCCATTATTAGAATCATGTTCATATACGATTTGATATATCGTGTTGATATATCGATAACGAATTTTTAGGGAAGACCATTCCTCCGGAATACATGGTTCGAACTGAAGCGTATTGCCTTTCCTTTTTATCCCGAGAAAATATTCTATTACCAATTGATACATCCATCCTGCAGAACCAGTGTACCAGGTCCACCCTCCCCGACCCATATGCGAAGGAACAGCATACACATCGGCTGCGATCACGTATGGCTCCACTTTGTAGGTTGAAATTTTATCCGCAGTATTTCCGTGATTGATGGGATTGATCATCTTTAATAATTCCCATGTCTTTTGTTTATCATTCAGTTTTGCAAAAGCCATCACCAGCCAAATAGCAGCATGCGTGTATTGTCCGCCGTTTTCGCGTACGCCCGGCAAATATCCTTTTATATATCCCGGATTTAAATCGGATTTATCAAAAGCCGGATCGAATAACTGTATCAGTGAATCATTTTTCCTAACAAGAAATTTATAAGCAGATTCCATCGCAATGCGACTGTGTTTGGGATCTCCCGCTTTTGATAATACGGACCAGCTCTGCGGAATAGAATCGATTTTACATTCCGGATTTTCTGCAGAACCAAGTGGTGTGCCATCATCGAAATAAGCTCGTCGATACCAATCACCATCCCAGCAATTTTTTTCTATATTGCTTCGCAACTTGATCGCTTCCTGTTTGCATTTTTCAACCATCACCGAATCATGCATAAGTTTTGCTACGTCTGTAAAATGCGTGAGGATATTGTACAAGAAAAATCCAAGCCACACGCTCTCTCCTCTTCCGTGCTGACCAACTTTATCCATCCCGTCATTCCAATCACCCGAACCAATCAAAGGAATTCCATGATCGCCAAATCGCAAACCGTGCTCGATGGCTCTTACACAGTGAGCATACAGTGTGGCAGACTGATCGGAACGAATCGGAAGATCATAATAAGATTCTTCACCCTGATTCAAAGGTCTTCCTTCCAAAAAATTTGCTTCTTCTCTCAATACATCGATATCACCAGTATGCAACACATACCTGCTGGTTACAAATGGTAGCCATAGAAAATCATCGGAACATGTTGTTCGAACACCACGTCCGATCGGTGGATGCCACCAATGTTGCACATCACCTTCTTTGAATTGACGCGATGCGCATAGTAATAATTGTTTGCGCACGATATCCGGCTGACTATGCAGAAGTGATAGTGTATCCTGCAACTGATCGCGAAATCCGAATGCACCACCAGATTGATAAAATCCACTTCGGCCCCACAAACGAGAAGTAATTGTTTGATAATTCAACCATCCATTCGCAATTAAATTCACAGCATGATCCGGTGTATAGATTTGTATGGTGCCGAGTGTTTCCTCCCAATATAGCTTCACTCTTTTCAGCGCTTCATGTGCAGCAACCGTTCCTTTAAATTTCCTGGCAAGCGTAGAAGCGTCGGCAATATCTTTTCCTGCACCGAGACGAAAAACAATTTCTTTGCTTTCACCATCTGCAAGATCAACAGCTACCTGTATTGCAGCGCATGGATCCAACGCGGCGCCGAGTTTGTTCGAAAGTCTCGCCTTTGCCATCGCTTCCGGATTTTGCAAAACATTATTGCGTCCAATAAATTCTGTGCGATCCGTAGTAAATGTTTTTGTTGTTTCATCCACATCAAAAAAAGCAACGCGACCTGTAAATTCCGTGTTATAAGGATTTCTTGCGAGAATGGCGCCGCTGTTCAAATCCAATTCAGTGATCACATACATCTGCGATTTCGAACGCAGATCACCCAATACCCATTCTACATAACCTGTTGCCGAAAGACGTCTTGCCCTATTTGAATTATTTTCAATTTTTATCGTGATGAATTTAATACTCGCTTCCGTGTCGAGAAAAACCGTCATCTCTGTATGAATACCGTCTTCAATATATTCGAAGGCGCTATAACCAAATCCATGTCTCGTAATATAGGTTGACTTAGTTCTATTAGGAAGTGGCGCCGGCGACCAAAATTTTCCGCTCTCTTCATCACGCAAATAAAAAACTTCCCCGTTGAAATCATTCACCGCGTCATTGTTCCATGGAGTGAGCCGAAATTCGTGAGCGTTTTCTAACCATGTATATGATTGACCGCTTTCCGAAATCACTGTCCCGAATTCAGGATTGGCAATCACATTCACCCACGGAGCCGGTGTGGTTTGTGTTGAATTGGTAATGATCACATATTCTTTCCCATCTTTTGAAAAACCTCCGGTTCCATTAAAGAAAAGCAAGTCATTCGGCGGTTTCACCGTGGTAGTGATGGAACCATAAAATTTATACGGTGTAAAATACGGGATCGGGTTTTTTACTTTTATAAGTCTTCTGCCGATCTGTTCTTCCAAAGTACCCTGACTATCGGAGATGACTATGCGCGCCACTGTTTGAAAAAGTATTCTGTCTTCGTTGGAGATCTGGTCCGCTGACCTGATAAAAATTCCGCCGGGTTTGTCGCGCACATCAGAAATAATTCCTGGTGATACAAGGCTTAATATTTCATTTTGCAAAGCCTGCCGATATCCGCCATAGTCTTCGTTCCATATTACAAGATCCACAAATAAGCCTTTCAATCTCCAATATGCGTGCGCCTGCACCAATTGTCGAACCATTTCTATATTCGACGAATCCTGTATCTGCAGAAGCACAATCGGAAGATCACCTGAAACAGAGTAACTCCATAACCCGGATTGCCCGCGATAATTTTTTATGATGATGGCTTGATCCGCACGCAGTGCCGCGTTCGCATAAATCACGGAACCCGCGAGCCTGCTATACAATTGCGCATCTGCTTCCAAGGCATTGATCTGCCTGAGCACAACCTGGCTATGCGTCCACGCTAATTCGAATGCACGATCAGTAAGCGGCCGATCCTGGTATTTCTCCACCAGTCCATTACATGTGTCTCTTGTTTCCGCCATTCCAAAAACCATATCAACTGTTGCCGACTCATGCGGATCGATCATGATCCGATACCTGATCGCTACAATAGGATCCAATACAGAACCCTGGTTACCTGAAAGTGCATTTGTATGAAGCGACTGCGGTTGATGGATACTGTTAGTACGCCCGATAAATTGCGAACGATCCGTTTCATAGGAAATATCCCTGATATCTGCATTGTGAACCTTCATGAGGTGAAACATCCACGGTGTTACCTCTCCCTGCGAGCGCGGTCTGCGCGTGCAAAGAATAGCATGTCGCTGTGGAACGATTTCCGTCTGTACAAAAAGATTACTGAAAGCAGGGTGACTCATATCAGCCATCGGATTCGCCAACACAACCTCTGCATAACTCGTCACTTCAATATACCGGCGCTTGCGCGAACGGTTCATGATATGTACGCGCCGCATTTCAACATCGTCTTCTGACGATACAACGATCTCCGTATGCGTCTCGAGATTCTGATCGCGCCGGCGAAATTCTGCGCGTCCCTGTGAAAAAACAACTTCATAATTTTCTGCCGGCTGTAACGTGGGTTGAAAACCTGATGACCAGACAATATCATTGTCCAGGTCACGCACATAACAAAATGTTCCCCAATTATCACAGGTAACATCCTCACGCCAACGTGTAACCGCAATATCCTTCCAGCGGCTATAGCCGCCGCCGGCATTGGTGATCATCACATGATACCTGCCATTCGACAACATCTGTACTTCCGGCACCGGAGTATGTGGAGTATTGATCACACGCATTTGTACATCGGCCGGTGCAACACTGCTGTCGGCAACATGAACGGATGGAGAATAGAATTCAGTGGCATGCGGAATTCTTTCCTGCAGCAATAATAATATCGCGCGGAATTGTGTTTCATTTTGAAAACGTCTTTGCATCGGCTTGCCAAGCAAAACATACGCGAGCGCAAGTAATCCCATTCCCTGGTGATGCACCATAAACGAACGCACAATCACACTTGTTTGTCCGCGTGGTAAACGCGCCGGTGTATAATCAATCGCTTCAAAAAAACCAAACTTCCCTTCGAATCCTTCTTCTGATAATTCAAATAAATTTTCACAAGCTTCTTCGGGCGCAACCATCAATGCCATCATAGTCGCATAGGGCGCGATCACCAAATCCTCTCCCAGTCCACGTTTCAGACCAAGGCCCGGAACACCAAACGCCCGATACTGATAATTCAAACTCGTATCCACCATATTATATCCTGATTCCGAAATACCCCAGGGCACTCCTCTTTTCTTTCCATAATCGATTTGTTTGCTGACCGCTGCCCTGTTCGTTTGATCCAGTAAAGTATTTTCGTAAGTGGGCATCACCAATAACGGCATCAGGTATTCGAACATGGAGCCACTCCAGGAAAGCAACACGGGAGATGTGCCGGGATTTGTAAGTTGCCGTCCTAATGAGAACCAGCTATCCTGCGATAATTTTCCTTGTGCAATTCCTAAAAATGTTGTGAGTCTTGCTTCGGAAGCAAGAAGATCATAATAACTCGAATCTCTTCTGTGTTCTTCTACATTATAACCGATCGCGAGTAAGCGCTGCGACTTATCAAATAAAAAATCAAACTCTATATTTGAAAAATCATCGCATTGCTGGGCGAGTGTCTGCACAAACAAAATCCTTTCCTTGGCACGACGAACGGATTCAATAATATTTTTCTTGAAAAGTTCCAGCCATTGCCTTTCTTCCTTAGTCAAATCTTCTTCATACCAGTCCGTAATTTTTGGCAACACGTCTATTTCTATCATCGACAATTCCAATAGTGATGGAATTCCAAAACCGACATGCTTAATCCCCACAAATTTTTCCGGAACCTGTTCAATCAATAACCATGGCGCCACATTAATCAAATCATCATGTGCATTCTTACACTGATTATATAAAGATTCCAGCCACCAATGCAAATCAGTATTCACTTCACCATTCTGCTCAAAATTGTTTAAAAGATTTTCTGAATGAACCATCAGTTTGTCGATATACAATTTCACTGTTCGGGGGATGATGGGTTGCGACTGACAAGCCGATTCTACTGTTTCTTTTATTTCCTTGAAAGATTCATTTTCCCCAGTCTTTTCTAATATCACCAGCAGCGTATCACGTATTCCCTCGAATAACCTGGGTGCTATAATTTTTTCATGGGGAAGAGAAAGCAATCCTTGTTTCAAAGTCAGCAGGTGTCCGGCGAGATTTCCACTATCAACTGTTGAAATATATTTTGGATGTAACGGAGATAAAGTGAGTGTATCATACCAATTATAAAAATGCCCGCGATAACGTTCCAGCCGTTGCATGGTGAGCATCGTATCGTGTGTTCGTTCGATGAGTTGGCCTTGGGGAATATATCCGAAATCATATGCGGATAAATTCGCCAGCAGCGAAAGCCCGATATTTGTGGGCGATGTGCGATGTGCAGTTCTGGCGACCGGACTTTCCTGGAAATTATCTGGCGGCAGCCAATTCTCTTCCTGCACGACGAAGTTTTCAAAAAATCCCCATGTCTTTCTTGCAAGTTTAAAAAGAAAAGTTTTTTGAACATCGTTGAGATCAATGGGTCTCACTTCAAAAGGCAAACTTATTTTCCAGGCAATTGCGGGCGACAAGGACCAAAGAATAATCACAGGCACGGCTACAATCAAATTAATCGGAATATAGTAAGTGAGATATACAAATACAATTGCGGCAAGAAATGGAGCAAACAACATCGCACGATAATTCGCGACAAGACTTTTACTTCCTGCATTTAACACGCTTCGCGATGGATTCCATTGTAATAATTTTTTATGGGAAACCAACATGCGCCAATTCGTTCGAAAAATCGCATCGAGATTTAGCAGGGCTTCATAAGGCAAAGCCGCCAAAGTGAGCAGATGACCAATGAACTGATGACTCGAAAATCTTAGCGTAAGCACCGTGTGTTGTAGGAAAAGAATATCGTCCGGCTTCTGCCATATCTCCCAGAAAAATGTGATCACCGACGGAAGGATGATGATTGTGACGATTGCATTGGTCCAGAATGAAGGCGACGGCGACATTGCCCATCCAAATAATAATAGCAACAACAATGAAATGGGAACGAGACTGCGCCTGAGATTGTCAAATATTTTCCAACGCGACAATGCAGAAATCGGATTTTTTATAAGTTTCTTATTCGGTCCCGGTGCGAAAGGCAGCAGCCAACTTGCGATTTGCCAATCACCCCTGATCCAACGATGTCTTCTATTCATATCCACATCATATCTCGATGGATATTCTTCATACAACTGCACATCGCTGAGCAAGCCACATCGCGCATAACTTCCTTCAAGCAGATCGTGACTGAGAATTCTATTTTCCGGAAAACGATTTCCAAGAGATTGCTCAAATGCATCAACGTCATATATACCTTTTCCTATAAAAGATCCTTCGCTGAATAAATCCTGGTACACGTCTGAAATTGCTCTTGTGTATGGATCTATTCCGGGTTCATGTCCATGCATGCGCGCATATAAGGAACTATCGCCATGTGGCAAACTAACGGCCACGCGTGGTTGCAGAATTCCATATCCTTCAGTGACCCTTTGTTTCTTTTCATTATAAAATGGATGATTCAGCGGATGCGCCATCGTTCCTACAATTTTCCACGCGGCATCTCTTGGCAATTGTGTATCTGTATCGAGCGTGATAATATATTTGGTGGTGGAAAAGGCGTGCTCATCGCCAACGATCAGTGAAAAATTATCTTTCCCTTTTCCTCGCAATAAATTATTCAGTTCCCCAAGTTTACCGCGTTTACGTTCATATCCCATCCAAATTTTATCGTTGTTGTTCCATTTTCTCGGCCGATGGAACATAAAGAAGATTCCATTATTAACGCTATTATACTTTTGATTGAGTTGTTCGATTTTAAGTTTCGCAGTTGCCAACAATGCATCCTCGCCAGGAAGTGTCTCGGATTTTGCATCAGGGAAATCGGTTAATAATGCGAAATGAATATTTGCATCTCTATTAGCAAGAAATCTAACTTCTAATCCTTCAACCAAATCATCCAATTCTTCCACTGTTTTGAAAAGTGATGGTATCACAACAAGTGTGCGAAATTGAAAATGTACGCCCTTGGAAAAATCAAGCCGGGGCAATAAATAAGGTTTTGCGAGAAGTGTCGTTACCCAATTGATCAATGAAATGGCAAGCTGACTGGAAGCTATCATTGCAAAAAAACCAAGCGCAACGAATAGCCACCAATTATGCAACCCATCTTCGTACGCTCTCTTCACCATCACGCCACTAAAAACTGCAGAGATAATGACGGTCAGTCCGACATAAATCAGTAATGGAATTTTTCTGCAGAATCTGCCAATGGATTCGAGTCGGGGTAATTTTACTGCGGTCAATTTTTCCAATTCCTTCAATCCTTTTCCCATCAGGTAATAACCCACATGGCTCGTTCGATAATCACCACTATTTTTTTCTGCATTTTCTTTCGCGAGTCGAACAGCGATGGCAGCCACTTCTGGTTCCCTACTGTTGCCGCACTTCGCAATTTTTTCCACGATATGACGATAATTATCACGAGTGCGAAAATCCATGGCAGGATAAACCGTATCTTGACAAAGCGTTCGTTCAACTACACTTACCTTCTCCACAAATTCACGCCAATCATTTGTACTGAGAAAACGAAGACTGCTAATACTATTACTAATCGATACCTGGTCAGCAGCCTGTTTTTGATTTTCGATATGAACAAGTTCGTTGCTCGTCAATCCTTTTTCAGAAAGCCTTTGCTCAATCCAACTTAATGGAAGCGCAAATGCAGAACCTTTTCCTACCAGGCGTCTCGTTAATTCCGCAACAAAAGAACTGACCATTGGCGGACCATATCTCGCCATATCTGCAATCACCAGTATTAAACTCTTTGGATCCTTCTCTGCTGTTTCAGTCATTTGATCGGCCCAGTAATCAGCCAGATTTTTATTGATACGATCATTCGCGATTTGTGCAGCTAACCTGCGCAAATTTTCAATCAATGCAAGTCGAAGCATGATCGGTATCGCCCATAACTCACCCAGCTTTAAATTTTCTTCTTCCTGGTAAGCCATCACAAAGCTGCTAAGGCTTCGCAGATCCACTCTTCCATCACTATGAGAAATCAACTCGACAGCAAGATCATATACGCGCGGTAATCCAGCATTTGGTCCCTTTGCCAATTGCGGTAATCCTTTGCTATATCCTTTTGGTAAATGTTTTTTCCCTGTGTATATCTGCTCTTCTATCAGGTAAAAATTATCCAGCAACCATTCACCGGCTGGCGTAATGCGAATATTTTTTTTGGCAGATTCGGTTAACAGGTTGTGAACTTCCAATAATATTTCTTCGTTGTCCGCAAGTTGTTTTAATAATTGTTCAGGTATTTTTTCCGTAGCGAGTACATGTGTTTTACCGAGCGTCTTTGCATATTGCTCCATCTGCTCGAGGCTAAACAACTCCGAGCGAAGTGGCGCTTTTTCGTTATCATATTTATGCATCAGATTGTCGCCAAGGAATGATATCCTCAACTGTGTCAGAAATTCCTGGATTGGATTATTTTTCAAGTCTTCTAATTGTTTTATAACATTAAAATGAATTAACCAGGCAAGAGTTTAGACGAAAGACAATTAATGACGATCTGTAAGTCTTATGATCCGTGTTACCTAAAATTAGCTCATACCAGCGGTTATTCCATATATGAGTAGGTGGAACGTCCGCCCCGTAGGGACGGCTGATTGGTAGAAAAATTAAAATAACACGAGTCGTCCCGTAGGGACGTTTGATGAAATCATCAGGCGTTCCTATGGAACGCAATGCTTCCATTAACGATTTGTTACCGATCAGGCGTCCCTACGGGACGAATGTTCTACCTTACTTTGCTTTTTATATTTTAAAACCAAAACAAGTATTTTATAGTTCACAAATACACTACCACTACCCACGATCACCAGAATTCGCAATTAGTTTTAAATCCTGCGAGTGAAATAATTTGTTCCCACTAAAAATTTATCCTGCATTCAAACGGCAAGGTATAAACGCAGAGTTTGCTACATGAAATTGAAAAAATGATACCAGTTTTTTCCAAACCTCAGCAACAATAGTACGTGGAATTAAATACACAGGAAATTTCATCGTGATAATATTTCCCGGTTATGATATTGCGCATAGATACGCGTAAAACATGCGCCGAAATAAAGTATGATCGACGAATAATAAACCCACAACATTAAAATAACAATCGACGCGGTAGTGCCATAAGTAATTCCGATGGCAGAATTGCCCAGGTAAAATCCAATGATAAATTTGCCAATCAGAAATAAAAGAGAAGTGACCAAAGCGCCGACAGCAGCATCTTTCCATTTTATAATGGCGTTGGGCAAAATTTTAAAGATCAATGTGAACAAAATCGAAATAACAAGCAGGATCAGCACGATATTCACTCCATAAAATAGATTCACAACAGACTCGGGAAAATATGCTTTCAACCTGGCGCTTAATACATCGATAAGCGCATTTATAGTAAGCGAAACCATCAAAATAAACGCCATGCTTATTAATAACGAGAAAGACAAAAGTTTTCTGATCAGAAATAATATAAGGCCTTTTTTATTTTTTGGATTGATGGACCATATATAGTTAATGGATCCTTGTATTTCTGAAAACACGCCGGACGCACCAATCAATAATATGACAAATCCGATGATCCCTCCAATCGTTCCATGGTGTGAGTGCTGAATATTTTGGATGATTGTCTGCACCTGCAACGCTGCATCACTACCGACAAGTCCTTTAATTTGGTCATATACCCTACCCTCAACGGCTTCCTGTCCAAAAAAATTCCAGCCAGTGAAATGATCACAATCAAAAAAGGTCCAATCGAGAACACGGTATAATAAGAAAGTGCCGCACTTAATTTTAAGCCATTGTAATCGTTGAAAATTCCAAACGCATTTTTAAAAAGTCTGAAGAAATTTACTATTTTTTTAAACTGCATGCAGAAATGAACAGCAAATCTGTGCCAGTAAAAATCAGTCTGCTGAATTGTATTTTTCTACTAACTGTGGAAATCCTTACACAAATTTTCTTTTTTTGAACCTAATTTTTCATCTCGCGCTTTTACGAAAGTAGATTTCCTAAGAGAAGCTAAGCAATAATCATACAAAGAGTTAGCGCCGGTGTTGCTGACGCATCTGATCGAATGTAGTTGAATGAATACATTTTATAAACGTGGTACTCCTTTTGGAACAATTAGTGTAAACTTCACAATATGATCACTTTTTTACCTCTGTCATTCATCCAACATAAAATCGAGGAATTAGAAAACGCATTATTTTTCTCAACAAGCGAATCTCTATTAAAAATTCCCACACATATTGTTGATGTATTGAAAGTAGATGAGCTGGGACAAATTTGGTTTGCGATTCCTAAGCCCGCGCAGCACTTACACGAATTCGATAATTCGTTTGGCGCAAAACTCGATTTCTTTAAAAAAGGAAAGGATTTCTATCTAAAAATTCTCGGCAAAGCGTTTATCGTAAACGATCCGGAAGAAATCAACACCGTTATCTATATCAATGACGATATCAAAGAAAGAGCGAGGAAAAATGAAATCGTGCTGGTCAAAGTAAAAATCACACATGCCGATTATGCAGAGAAGAAACCGGTTCATACTTCTGCCAACAGCATTTTAAAAACCGCGCGTCTCCATTTCTACAAGTGGTTCACAAATGCCCAGCAATATGAAACAAGTCTATCATCGTTCAGTAAAGTTCCCGTGAGAGGTATCATGAGCAATTATAATATTTTTACTGTGAGACATTAGTGGTGAGTGGCAAGAGGCCAGCGGGTAATGGCGAGTAGTCAATAAGCGCAAAATTGATTTCAGTGAATGACTACCAGCCTCTGGCTACTCGATACTGGCAACTAACCACCCACCATTGGGCCGGCCGCTGGATAAGTGATCGGCCCGATGATTTTAATAAATGAAATAAATGAGAAAAAAAACAAAAGTCATCACTCTAATAACAATTGCGGCAATCGTTATTGCCGGCATTTCTGTGTGGCAGTACTATAAATACAAAATTGCTCATGAAAAAATAAACGAGCTCGTTAATACGAAAACAAAAGGCCTGTACAATATTCATTACGAAAATCTATCGTTTGATGAGGTCGGCGGCACGTTGAGAGTTGAAAATGTGAAACTGATTCCTGATACCGCATTCTATCGCCGGTTGAAGAGCGATCAGAAAGAGCCACCGGTATTGATAACACTTGATCTGCCATCATTGAATATCTCCGGCATCAAAACACCCAAAGCGTTGTTGAACAAAGAAATTTCGGGGAATAAGATTGAAATCAAAAAGCCAACGATAGAAATTGCGATTGACAATTTTTTGAAAGATACTTCTGGATATAGCCCCGGTAAAGATATATATAAACAGATTCTCGGCGACTTAAAAAGCATATCGATGGATAGCATTATAGTCACTCAGGCGAATCTTGTCGTAAAAGATATCCGAACCGGCAAAACCAAATTCAAAGGAACGAATGTTTCTTTTATCCTTTCCGAATTAAAAATCGATAGCCTTGAAAAAGACGACAGCTCAAGAATACTTTTTTCAAAAAACATAGACGCGTTATGTAAGGAAATCGCAATCTATTCCGAAGATAAAAATTACATATATCATTTTGAGAACCTTGAATTCATCAGCCAGGTAAAAAGTTTTAAAGCAGGGAGAATATGCATTGAACCGACTTCCAGCGAAGAAGCGTTCACCAATCATTTAAAATTTCAAAAAGACCAATATGATTTTGCTTTCGAAAATTTGGTGTTGCGTGATATGAACTTGCAAAATTTGTGGCGCAAAACAATCGAAGCGGATGAACTTTTTATCGGCAAAAGTTCTTTTAAAATCTACCGCGACATCGCCTTGCCTCACGATTCGATAAGTCGTGTCGGCGCGTTTCCTCAGCAACAACTAATGCGATTATCCATCCCTGTTAATATCAGGAAAGTCGTTTTTCAAAATTCATTTATCCAATACAAGGAAAAAAATGCGAAGAGTGATACGAGCGGGAAACTGCAGTTCTATCATGTAAATGCAGTGATGACCAATCTCACAAATATTTCTTCATTGATCAAACGAAATAATATTTCCACGCTTGACTTCCATGCGCGATTTTTAGATAAAGCTCCTTTGTCGGCCAAACTGACTATGTATTTAAAAAATTCAAACGGAAGATTTGATGTCAGTGGCGGCATGGGATCTATGCATGGCGCTGATTTAAATAAGATGATCAAACCAATGGCACTGGCGGAAATAGAAAAAGGCGATATTCAAAAAGTGAATTTTGATTTGCATGGAGACAATTATTCGGCTTATGGGAAATTGCAGATATTATACAATGATGTCCATCTTTCGCTATTGAAGAAGAATGAGGAAAAAAATAAATACACTAAAAAAGTGTTACCGACTTTTGTCGCGAATATTGTTTTAAAAAATTCCAATCCAAGCAAACCGGGTGATGAATACAGAGTGGCCAATGTTCATTACAAAAGAGATACGATCAGATCATTTTTTAATTTGCTCTGGAAATCGATATTTAGCGGTGTGAAACAAAGTGCAGGAATGAAATAAACCGCGATTGGTTTATTCTTTGCGATTTTGCGTCTTTGCGAGAAAAATTATCTCGCAAAGGCGCAAAATCGCAAAGAATAAACTAATTATGGTTCGCTGATGCTTATCAATTTTAGCTCCTCATTCATCTCATAAATCCTTGGCGCCCCTGTGGGAATATTAACCAAAGGAATATCTTCAGCGCTGATATTTTCCAAGTACATCATCAGTGCACGCAAACTATTTCCATGTGCGGCTATCAAAATATTTTCCGTTTTTAAAAATGGTTCAATATTTTTTTTATAATAGGGAATGACTCTTGCGGCTGTATCTTTCAGGCTCTCTCCGCCAGGAGGAACTACTTCATATCCTCTCCTCCATAGATCAATTTGCGCCTCGCCGTATATTTTTGCCGTTGCTGCCTTATTTAGTCCTTGCAAATCACCATAATTTCTTTCGTTCAGCGCTTTGTCTTTTATAACGGGAATGGATAACTGATTAATTTCATGTAAGATAATCTGCAATGTTTCCTGCGCGCGGATCAATAACGAAGTAAAGCTCCTTCCAAAAATAATTCCTTTTAATTTCTTACCTGCATCACGCGCTTCCTGCCGGCCAAGTTCCGTCAACGGCACATCCACTTCGCCTGTAAATTTATTTTCTAAATTCCATTGTGACTGTCCATGACGAACGATGACAAGTTTCATAAGGCCCCCTCCCGACCTCCCGCCGCGGGGGAGGAATTATTAGCCAGTTGCGAAAAAATGCGTTTACAAATCATAAAAAAAATAAGATTTCGTAGCAAATCGTTTCGAAATTTCGATGTGTGCTTATATAGTAATTTTTTTTCACCGCATAGACACAATAGCCACATAGTTACACATAGAAATTTAAAACAAATCAATACTTATAATTTAAATTTTATTAAGAAGACTTGCCGTTCCATCTCCTCCCCTCACCGGTGGGGGCCGGGAGGGGGCTTTTAGAACGGGTATCCAATCGCGAAATTCCAAACTAAATTCTTACCATCAAAATACCATCGTGCATTTTCTGGCCGATATGGTTCTCGCACAGGAACGGCAACGTCTAACCGAAGAATGAGAATGCTGATATCCACACGAAGACCTGTTCCAACTCCTATCGCTACCTGCGACAAAAATTTATTTGAAATTTGTGAACCTACTCTCGCGGAATCATACCTTAGCGTCCACACATTTCCTGCATCCGCAAAAAATGCCCATCGGAAAACCGAAAATAGTTTAAATCTTAATTCAGTATTCAATTCCATTTTTATATCTCCGGGTTGATCGGGTAAGAACGCAGTATCACGATTGCCTGCATAATAAGAACCCGGACCAATAGATCTTGCTCTGAATGCGCGCAAGTCATTCGCACCACCGGCAAAAAATTCTTTGATGAATGGCATCGTATTGCTGTTCCCATATGCATAACCGATACCTCCCGTGATCCGGCTCGCAAGCTCTATATTTTTCGATAAAGTGAGATAATGTCGAAAATCGATTTCAGTACGGATATATTGAGAAAAAGGCGTGTTAAATATTTTTTTCTCCCTTCCCTGCTCAATATTCGCACCGGTAATTAATCCCAACAGGTTTGATGAAAGATCAAGATTAAAATTAAAATAGAAATTATTGGTGTTTCGATTTGCCCGGTTCAGCGTGTTGAGATTGAAATTATAATTCGGACCAATAATAAACTGCCGCTCGATGCTTCTTGCCAATGTAATATTTGTATCTAGTTGCGCCTGAAACGCTGGCGTTATATTTGTCGGCTGTACAAAATTTACCGAGAGTATATTTAGCTGATGCTCCTTTTGAATATCCTCTTTCCATATATAACCAAAACTTGTTTTTGCAGAAGACAATGTGTATTGGGAAGATCTTGTAAAATATTCATACCCGATATTAATTCTGGTTTTCGGTATAAACGAACTGGCTTGCTTGAAATGTAAAAATTTTGGTTTTATCAATTTGGGTATGTAAAGGTTCACGTCAACACCGAGCTTACTTGTATTTATATTTTGACCCTGGCCAAGATATTGCCTTTCCAGTCCACCGTAAACGCTTGCCGTAAACAATTCCGCACCACGAAAAATATTTCTGTTGCGCCAGCTTAAGGTCAACAGTCCGCCTCTTGCATCATCTGATTTCGTGAGCCCTGAGATCTGGAACCGAATAGATTTTTTTTCTGTCGGAGTGAGATAATAAAAAGCATTTAACTTATTGGCGAATGTATCGATATCATCAAAACGAACCTTTACAAATTTAAATACACCAAGGTTGATCAGCCGGTTCAAAGAAAGTTCATGACTTCTTCTATTATAGATATCTCCCGATTTAAACATCAGCGCCTGCGAGAAAATGGAAGGTCGAAATTTTTTAAATGGATCGATGATTGTGTATCCTTCAGCATTTTTTGATTTGTCAGCGGCCTTGCTTGTATCAGAATAGATATCGTAGTCAGCAAATACAACAACGTCATTGATTGAATAGACCTGTTTTGCCTGTCGTGGCGTACTTCTTTTTACGACGACGCGCAAATCAACCTGGTTATTACCAACAGTCGAGTCAGCGATCATTAGAATATAGTCCGGGTTAAAATAATAATAACCTCTTTGCTTCAGCCTCCCGTCGATTCTTTCCCGTTCACTCTTGATTACATCAAGATCATAGGGATCTCCTGTTTTCAGCAACGACTGTCTTTTCGCACTGTCCATTTGCACACCCAATGAACTGGAATCGCTTACGAACGTAATGTTTCGCAACTTATACTGCGGGCCAATTTCAGCAGTATAAACTGCTTTGAGTTTTTTATTTTTCGCAACCGTATCCAATGTCACACTATCATGAAAAAATCCACGATTCTCCAGGCGATTTTGAAGGACTGCCCTGTTCTTTTCAAGAACCGACATCGATGCGAGAACCGGCGGCTCACCCACTTTATTCTTTAGCCAATAGCTCAATCCTTTTCGCTTGGGCGTATCCGTTATATTGTAAACCCATAATTTAAATCTTATTCCCAAAAAACTGCTATTTGGTTTTGGCCGAACCAAATCCTTCATCTGATCTCTCAATTCATTTTTTTGTTTTCTTGATATTTTTTCAGAAGATTTTATATTGACGTCGGCCCCTGTGTATAAATATTGGCCCGGCCCTAAATGTCTTGTTTCATTACAGGCTGCCAGCAAAATAATCACACTGACAAAACATATCCATTTAATGATTCGTCCTTTCATTTATCAGTATTGGATGTTTTTTTATGCCCGGTGTGTGGCGGCAAAACCGGGTCTGCTTTTTTCTTTCTCCTGAATAATTCACTGAATTGATCATAATCCAATGTCAAAATAAAGCTCACACCTGTTTCAACAACCTGTCCCTCCACGATCGTTTCATATTGATCTTTTCGATAGGCTCTCACCATATATCTACCGTCCTGGCTTAACCGATAATCGACACTCACATCACCTGCAATATTTGAAGAGTTTTGATTTTGATAAGTATTTTCCAATTGAAAATTGCTGCCAACACTCACTCGTATCCTGTCGTTAAAAAGTTTTTTTGAAACTGCAACATCAAGACGGGTTTGAGTGATACCTTGCCCGGTAGAATAATCTTTGTCGGAGACCAAATCAAAATTGATATCGACGCCCTGCACCAAACTTCCGGCAAGTTGATTTATTTGATCGGATAATATTTTACTCACACTTTGACGCGCCAATGTCGCAGCATCGGTATTTCCGGATGAACTTTCAAAAGGATTTTCACTCACAAACCGATTCAATAACAATAATGCAAATACCTGCTTGTTCATTTCTGATTCGTCTGTACGAATCTGTTGCAATTTGGTCTCCACTTCCGGCCAAAGCGTTAACTGATCCGCTGGTAATGTGATATCGAATTTGATAACCGGTTTTAATAACTCGCCACTCATTTTAAGATTGACGAGGAATGGAAGTTTTTGTTTGAACCTGTTCACTTCATCTGGTGATCTTCCTGCCAGTTGTCGTTCTATCAAATCAATAGAAGCAGTATTTACTTCATAAGTTGCGGTGATATCGATATTCGCGGCAGTCGGGTCGCCTGTCCACGTAATGGTGCTGCCTCTTTGTATATTGAATTTTCTTTTTAGAATACTTAATGAAACACTGTAGGCGCCACTTTCCAATTCGTAGTTGCCGGTCAAACTTGTCTTCCCACTTTTATCAATTCCGCCTGCAAGAGATGCGCGCCCACGAACGGTTAACGCATCTCCATTTCGTTCATCGATGATCATCGTGAATTGTGCGCTGCTGTCTGTTTCAATAGTAGCGGCGATATCGAGTCCTTTTAATTCAGAAACCCTGCTCAAAGAATCCAAGGTTCTACGCAGCAGCAACGTGTCCACGTGATGCAAACTATCTGTAAATATCACCACTCCCTCGCGCTCCTGCACTTCCGGATCATTGCTTGGCAATATCAAAGTAAAATCCGTTTGCTTATTTACATGAACGCCGGCATTGATCTTCGGCGAATTTGTGTTTCCAGTCATATCCACAAATGCATCCAGATTGAGTTTCCCATAAAACAATCGATTCGGCTCTTTTGGCGCATTTACCAGCCGGAAATTATACACGCCGAGGGAAAGATCGAATTTATAATCCTTAAAATTCTTCGTATATACGTTACCGTCAAGTATGGCTTTATCTCCCGCGGAATCGAGCATTGTGAATTGTGTGAAATTAAATCCATCGTTATCAAACTCGATAGTATCAGAAGGCAGTCGCAATTTTTCGCCCGAAATAGTTGGAATGATATAGGCATTGTCAAAATGCAAGCCTCCGTTTAGTACGAATTCCGAGAGATTTCCTGTTGCACGCATGCTTCCCAGCAAATTTCCACTGATATCTTTCACGTGTTCACCTGTAAATGGCTTTATACTTGCAAGGTTCAGTTTGTGCAAATCCAGCTTCATATCCATTTTATTTTCGCCGGTATAATAAGTGCCGTTTAATTGAACATCATTTTCATGTCCCTTCAAACTGATATTAGCAGCAAATGCATTTGCCTGTTCGTTATTTACTTTCACTATGATATCGCCAATTGTATCTTTTTTGTAAGCGAGATCATCGATTGCGAGATCAGAAGTAAAAACAGGTTTCGATAAAATATTTTTGATATGGACGTTGCCGTTGAGCACGCCATCGAGCAGCAGTGAATCCTGTTCAGCAAACGACATAAGCGTTTTAATCCGGAAATTATCAAACTCAATACCAAGTGGCGCAGCACCAGACGGCGTTGCACTATTCATTGTTACCAATTGTTCATCCGAACTTAACCTGAGGTCATGAACGATCAGCCCGGTGGAATCGTACTGCACAAAATTATCTTTGACAACATCCCATTTCTCATAATTTAATAAAAGACTATCCGCATTGAATGAAAATTTTATTCCGTGCGGAACTCGTATAGCTCTTCCGCCTATAATATACCTGTCTTTATTTTTTGTGTCTTTCAAATCAATTGTATTGATGATTTGATTATGCGACATATAACCACGGACAATTGACTGATGAATTTCAAATCCCTGCTTACCAGCCCCGGCAACATTGATATTATAATGAATCGCACTGTCACTGGTCCTGGCAGCGATATTTAATTTGTGGATAGCCTGGTCATTCAACCTGATCAATGGCGCGTTCAACGCAAAATCTAAATCATTTGCCTGGCTATTGAATTGCAAAACTGCATGCACGGAATCACTTCCTTTAAGCGAAGGCATATATGCAAGTACAACCGGAGAAGGATGAAACGAAAATTGTAATTGCCAATTCTCTGGAGTAATATTTTCTTTTTTTAAACCGGGTAACTCATAATACTTATTGACCGTTTGTTGCAACGCCTGCGAAACTTCGGTCAATTTATATTGTCCGCGCCAATCGATATCCAGCATTTCTGCATGCAGATGGATATCCTGTTCCGATTCTTTTCTCGAAGCAATCAATACAAGTGTATCCGGCGTGATACGATGTCCGCTGTCGGTAAAGATGACATCATACAATTTGAGATTGCCGTCGAGTGAGTCAGGATTTGTACTCGCGAAATCTACATCCAGCTTAAGCTTAATATGCAAGGTGTCTTCTAAAAGATGAAGTGCATGTGGATTCAGCGTGTCTACTACCAGTTTCAATTTGACGGCAGGATATTTCGTGCTGACTATCGCGTCCGCATTCAAATCAAAACTGATATCCTCGTTATGAATGGACGATTGAATATTGCCTTTGCCATTTTGCAGGTTGGCATCGAGTACCAGGTCCTTATAATCATATCCCTTGACAACACCGTCGGTCAAACGTGCATGGATAACCGAATTCATGGTTTTATAATCGTAGCCGGTTCCTTTTGCTGTAACATCAACACTTACTTTTCCCAATAAACTATCCTGCTTCAGGATATATCCCAGATCGAGTCCATTTGTTTTTACAGTAGCATCGTAAGATTTGTTTTTAATATTCATCGTGCCTGCAATATCTGCATGGCCGTTGCTGGTAGCCGCATTCAGCGCAACGATGAACTGGTTGAAGTCGCCTTTGAATGATCCTTTAACACTGATTCTTTCCGGAATACGGATGCTCGCAGGAATTGATTTTGCGGGAACAATATTTTGAATGTCGTTTCTTGTTGAGGTGAATTTGGATAAAACAATATCGTATGTTGATTTACCTACATCCGGTAAACCTTTCACCCTTCCGGAAATCTGAATAGATGTATTTTTCAAACCGGATACTTCTAGGTTCGGTATGCGAAGATCTTTTACCAGTCCTTTCAAACTTCCATTCACGTGAAGCAAACTGTTTTCATTTCCTTTTAATTGCAGCGCAAGCGAAGGAACAAATGCCAATATATCGCGAGCTGAAATGGTAGAATGATCAAGGGTGATATCCGTATTTATTTCTCCGGGATGTTTTGACATCATATCCGCAGATTCATAGGTAATAAGTGACTGAGTTTTTATCGTCGATTGTTTTGTTTGAACGATAAAGTTTTTCAATTGCGCCTGGTGGTTATCATAGGATGCAACCGTCGATAATCTTTTTAATTCGAATCCACTTTTCTCCGAAAAAGAAATTTGTTTGATATCACCTGCATATCCGTCGGAACCTATACTCAAATCATCAGCATCGACAACTGCATGATCGATTTTTAAATGGTTATAGTCCATCCCTTTTGCCAGCGGCTTTTTATTATCGTCATCATAGGCAAATGAATTATTATCGATACTCAAATTCGCCAGATCAAATTTCCAGGTCGCACTATTCGCTGAAGTATCGGCAACGTTTTCTTTTTTATTTTTTGTAGTCGGATTCTTATCAAACTTTATTACGGTTATCGTATTCTTTATTTCAAGTTGCTTTAATCTGAAATATAATTTTTGCAGGTCGGTGGTGTCCGATTCAATTTTGATTGAACCCAATTGAATGTTTGCATTCATCGCGGTAGGATCGTTGCGATAGTTCAACCCGATATCATTGAGTCCAACAGTTCCCAATTGCAGCGAAATAGGCTGAGAAGATTGATTGTGTTGATTAACCGTGTCAAGCACTTTCTTAAAAACAAGTATTGGCTGATATTGGCGGACATTCCCCTTTACACCAGATAAACTAATATCCTGGATATTATAAATAAAATGATCGGGATCAAAAGTCTTGATATGCGTTTCAAAATCTCCAATAAAAACATGAATATCATTTCCCGATGCATCGTCCCGGTAAGTAGCAGCAATTTTTTGCAAATGAATTTTTCCAATTGAAAACTTCATTGCACTGGCAGTATCAGCTGGCTTCGTTGGCGAGGAATCTTTACTGGCGAAAGCGTTGATGATATATTGAAAATTAAAAGTCGAATCCGGTAACACTCGGTTAACCTTCACCGTTACCTGGTCCAGATCGATCTCGTTTAGCACTACTTGCTTTTGCAATAATTTGAACATGCTGATATCAACTTCTATTTTGCCCCCATATAAAAGCGTATCCTTGCGCATATCCTCCAGGTAAATATTCTTTAGAATTATTTTTTGGGGGAATCCAATATACAGGTCGCCGATCTCGACGCGCGTATGAAGTTTTGATTCGAGATAAGACACAATTTTTTTCCGTGCAAAATTTTGCACCATAGGCGTGCGAATCAGCACAATGATAGTGATGAGAAGTATGATGATAACAAGAGCCGTTATCATGATGATACGATAAACTCTCCGCAGAACCTTTTTCACGCGTGGATTGATAGTCATAATTCGATAGTTCTGTTAAGCAAAGAACAGGCCTTGTTTTTTAAATCCTGGATCTTTCGCTACAAAAAATTCTCCCTTTAAAAAATTCTTGTAATAATTGGATTTACTAATCAGAACCGGAAACAGATGTTTTGAAAAGAGTAAAAATAGCTTAAGTAGAAAAGATGTAGAAAAAAATCCACTAAAGTTATGATCTCTTCTTCGCGGCTTTNNAAAGCCGCGAAGAAGAGATCATAATCAATATGCAAATATTATCTTAACTTCTGGCATCATATGAAATAACCCTTTATTTAATACCAACCACTAAACAACCAATTGCTTGAAAAAAACAGCGAAGCCAACTCCCGAAAAATTTACTGTGAGGATCAAAAAATTTTGGTCGTCGTTAGGACCAGGACTCATCACAGGAGCGAGCGATGATGATCCATCGGGCATTGCAACTTACTCGCAAGCTGGTGCGGGTTTTGGACTCGCCACACTCTGGACTGCATTGATTACTTTTCCATTGATGGCCGCGGTGCAGGAAATGTGTGCACGCATCGGCGCAGTTACGTCAACTGGGTTGACAGGTGTATTGAAAAAGCACTATCCGAAATCTTTTTTATTTCTCATGATGCTATTCAGTTTTCCGGCAATCATTTTTAATATAGGCGCCGATATAGAAAGCATGGGCGCAGTGATGCACTTGCTGTTTCCAGCAATTCCAATTTTTTTATTCGAAATCGTGTTTACTGCAATTATTCTTTTTGTGGTGATCCGTTATTCCTATCATCAACTTTCTGGTATATTAAAATGGCTTTGCATTGTTCTTTTCATTTATATAATCATTCCTTTTTTGGTGAAAGTGGATTGGGCAAATGTTGCGAAACATACTTTTGTTCCTACCATCAAACTTGATAGCGATTTTTTGCAAATCATTGTCGCCATCCTCGGAACAACTATCTCCCCTTATTTATTTTTCTGGCAGGCAACGATGGAAGCGGAGGATATCAGCAATCAACAGAAAACGGTTGTGGTTGACAAACTGTTTTTAAGAAAATTAAAATTCGATACGTATGTCGGGATGTTCTTATCTAATCTCGTGATGTTTTTTATCATACTTACAACGGGCGTCGTACTGTATGGGGCCGGCATCCACAATATCAATACTGTCGACCAGGCCGCCACAGCATTGGCGCCATTGGCAGGGAATACCGCTTATATTCTTTTTGCTGTTGGCATTATCGGCACAGGATTTCTTGCGATACCGGTGCTGGCTGGTTCGCTCTCGTATATTGTTGCGGAAACTTTTGATATGAAACAAGGTTTTCAAAAAAAATTCACTGAAGCTCCTGGTTTTTATCTTGTCATTTCTATTTCATTGATCGCAGGATTAGGAATGGATTTTTTGGGGATTAGTCCAATGAAGGCACTTATTTATACGGCAATTCTCTATGGACTTACCGCACCATTCATGATTGGAATCGTACTTCATATTTGCAACAATAAAAAAGTGATGGGAGATTCCGTAAACGGACGTGGCTCGAATGCGTTGGGCATACTAACGTTGATCCTTATGTCTATTTGCGGAGGAGCGCTTGTTTATTTCCAGTTTCAATGAATAAACTTCGAGACCGGGATTGCCTGAACTGTGATTTGTGGGATTAGTGGGATAGATGGGATAAAAAAAATATTCAATATTCAACACTCAATGCTCAATTTTCCAAGTCTGAAATTCAAAAATTGATTTTTTTGACTTGAGTATTGATTATTAAGTGTTGAATATTGAATATTTTTTTTATCCCATCTATCCCACTAATCCCACAAATCACAGTTCAGACAATCCCGGTTCAGACATTCGCACATCGGTAAACTTTCACATTTGCCCTTTCTTTTCTTCTCCAATCAATATCGCCCAGGGTGCGAGATCGTCTACTTCCTCGCTTACGATGCGAATGATGGCGGTGAGTGGAATAAATAAAAACATCCCCGGCACACCCCAAAGCAAATGTCCGATCAATACTGCGATGATGGTAATAAGCGGATTTAATTTCACGCGGCCACCGACAATTCGTGGAAGAATTACATTGGCATCTACAAAATGTGCAATGATAAAAACGATAGCAATGGTAAGTGCATCTCCACCGGTACCGTTGGCCAGTGTAATCAGCACACTTAAAGCCATAGCGGTATAAATACCAAGATAAGGAATGATATTGAGTACAGCTGCCATTACACTCATCAGCAATGCATATTTGATTCCAAGAAACCAGAGTGTCGTAAATATTAATACGATCAGGATAGCCATCTCCGTTAGAAGACCTATTACATAACTCTTTATAACAAGTCGAACCTCGGTCAATACTGTTTTTACTCTCTTATTGTGGTTACTGCTGAATAAAGCAATCAGGAAACTGGTGAGAAGTTTTCGATGATACAACATAAAAAAAGTAAAAACCAAAAAGAAAATAGTCAGAATAAGAAATTCAGCGACGCCAACAAATGTTGTCGCGAGTCGTCCCGCGACTGCACCCACTACTCCGTTGGCAGATTTTTCCATATAGGCGATCTGGGCATCATCATTGACATGATATTCTTCGGCTAACCATTGACGAAAGCTTTGAAACTGACCCGCTATACGTTGTTCAAGATGTGGAAGATCTTTTGTAAATCGAGCGACCTGGCTGCTAAAAAAATAAACCAATCCACCGATGACTATTATAAAAATCAGCAATGAAAAAATTGCCGCTATCCCCCTTGGAATACGCCTTTTTTCCAGCCATTTCGCAAGCGGCTCTAAGAGAATTGAAATCAGGAATGCAAAAAATAAAGGGATAATAATTGTTCGCCCCAAATACATGAACAGAAGCACAAGAGCAATTCCATGCAACACCAGTGCAACACGCGCATAAAATGCAAGCTTTACAGATGTCATAGAGATTTTTTTAAGGCATGTGGAGTAATGACAATTGAAAATTGAATTGATTATTAAATATTCGTTTCAACAAGAAATATTCAACAAACAATTTTCAAGTAGTTATTCATCCTCCTGTAAATTTATGGAATCGCTTGCTCACTTCAACATTTTTCGAACACGATCCACGATGTTGTCGACTGTAAAACCAAATTCCTTCATCACTTCATCTCCCGGTGCAGATTCGCCGAAACGATTTATGCCCAACACATCTCCATCATCTGTTACATATTTATGCCAGCCGAGCGGCGAGCCCGCTTCGACGGCTAGTCGCTTTCTTATATTTTTTGGAAATATTTTTTCTTTATACTCTTCTTTTTGCCTCTCGAATAATTCCCAGGAAGGCATGCTCACTACCCTGCTCGCTATCGATTCTCCTTTCAACTTCTCTTGTGTTTTCAACAACAAATGAACTTCAGAACCTGTCGCAATTAAAATCACCTGCGGTTCACCTTCCGACTCTGATAAAATATACGCGCCTCTTTCCAGCGCATTTGCTTTTTCATATTTCTCCCGGTCAATCACTGGCAAACCCTGACGTGTAAGTATAAGCGCTACCGGTCCATCTTTATGTTCCAATGCAACGCGCCATGCTTGTGCAGTTTCGTTGGCATCGGCCGGACGAATAACTGTTAAATTCGGAACGGCCCGAAGAGCGGCGAGCTGCTCCACCGGTTGATGCGTGGTGCCATCTTCTCCAAGTCCAATGCTATCATGTGTGAAAATAAAAATCGGCCGGATCTTCATGATAGCAGCAAGGCGTATCGGCGGCCGCATATAATCCGAAAAAATCAAAAATGTTGCGCCATAAGGTATCAACCCTTTTGTAACTGCCATCCCGTTGAGTATTGCGCCCATCGCATGTTCCCGAATTCCAAAATGAAAATTTCTTCCGCTATAATTTTCGGCCGCAAACGATTCATATTTTTCCTGCATGGTATCGGTAGATGGTGCAAGATCCGCTGACCCTCCAATCAGTAACGGTAAATTATCAGCAATCGCATTTAATACTTTTCCGGATGCCTTGCGCGTTGCAATTTTTTCTTCTCCGCTGAATACTGGAATTTTTTCCTTCCATTTCGCTGGCAATTTTCCGCTACTGAATAGCTCATATTCATTTGCCAGCTCCGGATATTTTTTCTTGTATGTTTCGTATAGTTCGTGCCATTGATTTTCTTCCTGTTGCCCTTTTCTCCCAGCTTCGCGATAGTAATTAAGCACCTTATCAGGAATTACAAAATACTGGTCTGGATCGAAGCCAAACTTTTTTTTGACGAGTTTAACTTCAGCCTCACCTAACGGTGCCCCATGAGCGCCGGCAGTATCAACTTTATTCGGACTTCCATAAGCGATATGCGTGCGAATTTTTATCAGTGAAGGACGGCTCGTTTCCTGTTTTGCATTTCTTATTGCATCAGCAATCGCCTTTGTATCATTGCCATCACTAAGTACTTGCACATGCCATCCGTATGCTTCAAAACGTTTCTCCACATCTTCGTCAAATGTCAACGATGTGTTCCCCTCAATCGAAATATGATTGTCATCATATACGTAAATAATATTTCCAAGTTGAAGATGTCCCGCGATAGACGCTGCTTCACTGGTAATTCCTTCCATCAAATCACCATCACTGCAAATTGCAAATATTTTGTAGTCAAAAAGATTAAACCCTGGTTGATTGTAACGTGCCGCAAGATATTTTTGAGCGATCGCCATGCCCACACCATTTGCGAATCCTTGTCCCAACGGACCGGTAGTGACTTCAATACCTGATAACAAACCATATTCAGGATGCCCGGCAGTTTTACTATGAAGTTGTCTGAATTTTTTGATGTCGTTGAGCGTGATATCATATCCCGTCAAATGCAAAAAACTATATTGCAACATGCACGCGTGACCAGCGGATAAAATAAAACGATCACGATTTGGCCAATCGGGATTCAATGGATTATATCGCATCATGTTCGCCCACAAAACATGACCAACTGGCGCCAGCGCCATCGGCGTACCGGGGTGACCGGAATTTGCTTTTTGAACTGCGTCGGCTGCAAGAACCCGCACCGTATCAATGCATAATTTTTCCAGCGCCGTATTCGTCTGCTCTTTGACTTCTACCATTATTTTTTTTATATAATGGCTCATAAACCATTCCAAAGATTTGCCTGATTTTTTTACTGGCGTCTGTCGAAGTAAATTTTTGGTTGAGGAATTTTCTCCACATTATTTCCAAATCCCGGGGCATCATAATTGCAAAAAAGTTTTTGAAAAATTTTTCAAGCGATTCAGAATAAATTTTTGCATGAGGCATTGCATCTATCGTAAGGGAAATCCTATATTTATTTACATTTAGAACTACTGATTTTTTTTGAAAACCCGGTTGTGAATTATGCAAAATCAAAATATTGATTTTCTTGCTGGCGGTGGCGAGTGCGGAGAATTGATTCGCTCTATCGATTGGTCAAAAACCCCCATCGGCGCGCCGGAAAACTGGCCGCAAAGTTTGAGAACCTGTATTCGTATCGTTTTTACATCAAGACAACCGATGTTTGTTTGGTGGGGAAAAGAATTAATAAATATTTATAATGATCCTTATAAAACAATTGTCGGTGGAAAACATCCGGAAGCATTTGGACAACCTGCTTCAATTGTCTGGCGCGAGATATGGAACGAAGTAGCTCCACGCGCAGAAAAAGCAATGCAAAATAATGAAGGCACTTATGATGAGGCATTGTTGCTGATTATGGAAAGAAATGGATATCCCGAAGAAACTTATTATACTTTTTCTTATAGTCCTGTTCCCGGAGATCATGGCGAACCCGGCGGAATTATTTGCGCAAATACTGACGATACGCAGCGCATCATCGGCGAAAGACAATTGAGAACACTACGCGATCTTGGTAAAAATATTTTCGAAAAAAAAACCGAAAACGAAGTCTACGAAAAAACAACCCGCGTTTTAAAAAATAATCCCCAGGATTTTCCATTCGCACTTTTGTACAAAACAAAACCCGGCGAAACATCCGCTTACCTGGTGAAGGCGACGGAGACGATGCCTGAAAATATTTTCCCCTCCTCGATAGACATGTCTGATTCCAATCCACTATGGCCGCTTCAAACAATCGTCGAATCGGGTAAAGAAAAAATTGTAGCGTTGGATAGCAGCGCCGGAAAATTGCCAACAGGTTTCTGGGACAAACAACCAGGGAAGGTGCTGATATTACCGATCATCCCCAGTGGGCAAAAAACCCCGTATGCATTTCTTTTTATTGGTTTGAACCCTTATTCTTTGTTTGATGAAAAGACGCGTGATTTTTTTCAACTTGTCGCTGACCAGATCGGCAGCAATATTTCCGATATAAGGGCATATGAGGATGAAAGAAAAAGAGCGGAGGCGCTCGCTGAAATTGACAAAGCGAAAACTGTTTTCTTTAGCAATATCAGCCATGAATTCAGAACGCCACTAACACTGATGATAAGTCCGCTTGAAGAAGCGTTGCGCGAAAATATTTTGTTACCATCATCGATCAAAGAAAACCTGGAAGTCACCTATCGAAATACTCTGCGTTTGCAAAAACTAGTGAATAGCCTGCTGGATTTTTCAAGAATAGAAGCAGGAAGAATGCAAGTATCTTATCAACTCACCGATATATCTGCGTTCACACGCGATATCGCAAGTAATTTCAGATCGGCCGTTGAGAGAGCCGGGATGCAATTGATCGTTGAGTGCAATACAATCACAGACGAAGTTTATGTTGATCGTGATATGTGGGAGAAGATTGTGCTTAATCTGCTATCTAACGCTTTCAAGTATACGCACCACGGAACGATTAAAGTTGGTCTCAGGAAAATTGATGATGATATTGAATTATCAGTTGTAGATACCGGTGTCGGAATTCCCGAAACAGAAATTGATAAAATATTTGACAGGTTTCACCGGGTGCAACATGCGCGCGGGAGAACGCAGGAAGGTACAGGGATTGGTTTATCACTTGTGCAGGAATTGGCAAAACTGCATCACGGAAATATCCGCGTTATGAGTAAGGTAAATGAAGGCTCTTCGTTCATCGTTACGATTCCCTCAGGTAAAAAACATCTGGATGACGAAAAAATTTTTGACCCGCAACCGAATTCCGTTACGGCATTTTCACCAGATGCGTATGTAGAAGAAGCGTTGAAATGGCTCCCGCAAAATGGAAAAGAATATGCAACGGAAAATCAGCGTGAAAAAAATGAACATAAAAATAATAAACCATCCATCATTCTTGCAGACGACAATGAAGATATGCGAAATTACATTCAGCGACTGCTGCAGGACGAATATCAAATAATATCTTCAAAAAACGGGAAGGAAGTTTTGCAAATCCTCGAAAGCCAAATACCCGACCTCATTATCAGTGATGTGATGATGCCTGAAATAGACGGGTTCGAACTTGTGAAGAGAATGAAAAGCAATTCGAGGACAGCGAATATTCCAATAGTACTTCTGTCTGCGAGAGCCGGTGAAGAGGCAACAATCGAAGGATTGAAAACTGGCGCTGATGACTATCTTGTAAAACCTTTTTCTGCGAGAGAATTGTTGACGCGGATCGACTCAACATTAAAAATTGCCAATAGCCGTCGCGCGGCAGAACAGAATCTAAAAAATATTTTTACCCAATCACCGGTACCGATTGCAGTTTTTCGCGGTGAAGACCTCATCGTTGAACTTGCAAACAAATTCTACATGCAAATAATCGATCGCGATGAAGAAGGATTTGTTGGCAAACCTTTGCTGGAAGGTTTTCCTGAATTGGAAGGACAGGGAATTGTGGAATTATTAAAAGCTGTATTGAATACAGGCACTCCATATTATGGCAACGAATTCCAGGTTAACATCATTCGAAATCATAAAAAAGAAAGATGCTATTTCAATTTTGTGTATTACCCGCTGCGCGATTTTGAAAACAACATCGTCAGCGTAATGGTAATGGCGAATGACATTACGGAGCAGATCAATGCAAGAAAAGCAATTGAAGAAAGCAGTCAAAAATTTCGCAACATGGTGATGCAGTCACCTATTGCAATGTTGATATTAAAGGGAAAAGATATGATCATCGATACGGCCAACGAAACCTTGTTAAAAAATATTTGGCGGAGAAGTGCCAGTGAAGTTGAAGGTAAAAAAATAATTGAAGTTTTCCCGGAGTTAAAAGATCAACAATTTCCAAAATTGCTTAACGACGTATTCGAAACGGGAAATATCGTAAGGGAAAATGAAGCTGTTGCGTATGTGAATGGAAGCGATGGTTTAAAAAAATTCTATCTCGATTATGAATATGCCCCGACGACAGAGCCCGATGGAACCATTTCTGGAATTATAGTAACGGTGGCGAATGTTACAGAAAAAGTAGAGGCACGCCAGAAGGTCGAGGAAACGGAACAACGTTCGCGCCTTGCTATCGATGCTGCAGAGATGGGAACATTTGATTGGAACCTGGTTAACCAGGATTTTATTTCTTCGCCAAGGCTTTTTGAAATATTCGGGATCAGTAATTATAAGCAGGCTTCACACCAGGATCTGCTGAATGCATTCCATCCTGAAGACAGGTCAATAAGAGATGCAGCAGTCGAAAAATCCCTTGAGAAAGGATCATTGAGCTATGAAGCGCGTGTGATATGGCCCGATAACACAGTTCACTGGGTAATGGTGAATGGCAAAACAACTTTTGACGAACACCAAAAGGCAATGCGTATGTACGGCACCGTTATGGATGTCACGAAAGAAAAAACGACACTGAAAGAATTGGAGGAAAGTGAGGCATTGCTCAAATCGCTGGTTGATTCCGCGCCCGTCATGATATGGATGTCCGGCCTTGACAAAACAGCAATCCTGCTAAACCAGGCGTGGACGGATTTTACGGGGAGACCACTCGAAGAAGAACTGGGATTTGGATGGACCGAAGGAATACACCATGAGGATTTCAAATATGTGATGGACACGTACATGTCATCTTTTGATGCGCGTAAGGAAATTTATATGGAATACCGCCTGAAACGTTTCGACGGAAAATACAGGTGGGTATCTGACAAGGGCACTCCCCGCTATTCTGCCGACGGAAATTTCCTGGGATATATTGGAGGATGCGCGGATATCCATGAACAGAAAATGGCCCTCGATGAATTGGAAAAATTGATTGCGGAAAGGACTTCTGAATTAAAGAACAGGAACGAAGAACTGCAACAACAAAAGGATTTTGTAGATGCGATTCTCGATTCATCGGTGGACGTAATCAGTGTTTTTGATAAGGAAAAACAGTATTTGTCGATTAATAAAAGATGCGAAGAAGTATATGGGATCAAAAAGGAAAAAATAATTGGGAAGAAATTAGAAGAAGTATTTCCTGAAACGATCAATACAGATTTTTATCACGGTCTTTCGCAAGCCATACTGGGAAATAGTATCCATCATCCAAAATATCAGTCAGTAATTACCGGAAGAAACTATGAAACTTTTTATATACCATTAAAACACGAGGGGAGAGTAAATGCTGTATTAGCAATCGCGCACGACAATACCGATATCATTGAAGCATCAGAGAAATTGCAGTTTTCAAATATTGAATTAGAGCAAAAAAACCGCGCGCTCGAACGAAGCAATAATGAATTGGAACAATTTGCTTATGTAGCAAGCCATGATCTGCAAGAGCCGTTGAGAAAGATACGCACGTATTCCGGTATTCTGCATGAAAACCTGAAATCAAAAGTTGATGAGAATTCGTCGGCTACGCTACAGAAAATTATGAATTCAGCAGAGCGCATGTCAACTTTGATCTATGATCTGTTGAATTTTTCGCGACTGATCCATCCGGAAGAGAATTTTGAAGCAACGGATCTCAACAAGATTATAAAAAGTGTGATCGATGATTTTGAATTAACCATACAGCAGAAAAAAGCAATTATAAAAGTAGAGCCACTGCCGCTGATAAGAGCCACGCCACTCCAAATGAACCAGCTTTTTTATAACCTGATCAATAATTCATTGAAGTTTACAAAAAAAGATGTTCGCCCGGAAATCACGATTCAATCAACTTTGTTGGAACCGAAGCAAATCTCAAAATTCAAAAATCTTAACCCGGAACTCAGTTATATCGATATAACGGTTAGGGATAATGGAATTGGATTTGAACAACAGTATGCCGAACAAATTTTCGAAGTGTTCAAGCGATTACAGAACAAAAATATTTATCCGGGATCAGGAATCGGGCTGGCATTATGCAAGAAAATTTTGCTCAACCACCAGGGCGATCTGTATGCTGAAGGATTCGAAAATGAGGGAGCAGCATTCCATGTGGTGATTCCGGCCGGAATAGAATGAGGCGGAGGGCGAATGCGAAACGCGGAACGCATAACGCATAACGCGGAACGCTGAACGCTAAACGCCGTTATTTGGCCTTTAGCGTTCTGCGTTCCGCGTTATGCGTTCAGCGTTATGCATTCTGCTTTCTGCGTTCAACATTCTGCCTCCCACCCCCAAATCCTTTCTTTTTTAATCGAAAATATTTATTTTTACGATCTAACCAACACCTATGCCTCCTAGTACCAGCGTTGTGCTGATCGACGATGATCATGATGATCACGAAATATTTTCAATTGCGCTTCGAGAAGCAGTTCCTTCCATCAAATGCATTTATTTCGATTCAGGCAAAATCGCTTTGAACAAGCTCCTGGAAGATCAAAGTTTCAAGCCCGACTATATTTTTCTTGATCTCAATATGCCGGGAATGACGGGGATTCAATTTCTTGAAACGATAAAAAAACAGGACTTCATTTCCAAAATACCGATAATCGTTTATTCAACCAGCATGCTGCCGCAGGAAAAAGAAAAAGCGTTGCAAATGGGAGCCCATCGCTTCTTTATCAAACCTTCTTCTCACACGGAATTGATAAGCCTGTTGAAAAGTTTTTTCGAAAGTTAATTCCTGCCTTCATCATCACCTGATTTAATAATGCAGCACGTCAATGATCGCTGAAGTAATGGTTTGAAAAAAGTCGCCGGGTTCCCGATGGGCTTTCTTAATTTTACGCTCGGTTTTACCGGAAAACATCATCAACAAAGTTTAAACCAGGACACGTGAAAATCTCCCTGCCATCCCTATTCGTAAAAATTCTGAAGATCACAGGAATCAGTATCGGGAGCATATTGTTGTTATTATTTCTCGCGCCATATATTTTCCCAAATACCGTAGCCGATGAAATCAAAAAATGGACAAACAGTAGCATTAAAGGAGAAGTAAATTTCTCAAAAGCGCGCCTCTCTTTCTTTAATCATTTTCCTTCTCTCACATTAAGCCTTCATGATTTCACATTAAAAGGTTCCCCGCCCTACGCGAGCGACACGCTGATATCGGCTGAGAAAATTTCATTCGGCATCAATCTCAAAACGCTTTTGTTCGACAAGAAAATCAAGATTAATAAAATATATCTCGATCGGTCATACATAGACGTTAAAATCAATGAAAAAGGCGAAGCGAATTATAATATTTACGAATCAAAAAACAAACCTGCTGCTGAATCTCCGGGAGATACCGCTTCAACATCATTGCGACTGGAAAAGATTGTGATCAGTAATAGTCGTCTTATTTATAACGACAAGTCGGTTCCGATGCTGATCGACGCAAAAAATTTCAATTATGAAGGAGCTGGCGACCTGAGCAAAGCAATCTTCGATTTGAGATCTCATATGCAGGCTGAGTCGCTCAATTTCAGCTTCGAAAATGAACCCTATCTCACTAATAAAAAAATGGATGCGGACCTCATTACAAAGATCAATACGAATTCACTTGCATTCATCTTTGAAAAAAATGATCTGATCATCAACAAACTTGGCGTACAGTTTAACGGCAAACTTGATTTCTTAAAAAATGGTTATGATATCGATCTCTCATTGAGTTCTGTCAAATCAGATTTTCATGACCTGATCACCGCATTGCCTCCATCCTATCTCGATTGGCTTGAAAAGACAAAAGTGAAAGGAAGCGTAAATTTTGCGCTGGTGTTGAAGGGACAATACATCGCGTCGACGAACACCATGCCGGGCCTGGCTTTTAATATGAAAATTCGTGACGGTTATATCGCTTATAAAGATGCACCCGCACCCGCCAGTAACCTGATGGCAAATCTTGATGTAAAGATTCCTTCTTTTAATATGGACAGTATGACTGTGAATATGGATTCACTTTTCTTTACCGTCGAAAAAAATTATTTCCGAATGAGCGCGCAGACAAAAGGCTTTACGCAACCGTTTGTTACTGCAAAAGCAGATGCGCAAGTGGATCTTGAAAAACTGGAGAGGGCGTTGGGGATCGATATCGTCGACATGAAGGGAAATCTGAATCTCAAATTTAATGCTGAAGGAAAATATGCAACGCGTGTCGTAACAAGTGGTATTCGTAACAAGAAGGATACGATTGTGACAAGCATTCCAAAATTCAATCTTGAATCTTCGTTAAACAATGGATATCTAAAATATAAAGACCTTTCACAGCCAATCACCAATATTAATTTAGCGATGCATGCGTCGTGCCCGGATAACGATTATAAAAAATCAGTTTTTAAAATTGATACGATCTCGGCAAAGGCGCTGTCTAATTTTATCAATGGTTCCGCAAGTGTAAGTAGCACAAAAGACTTTCCGCTGGAAGCGAATATGCATGCACTGATCAATCTCGCTGAAATCAAACAGTTTTACCCGATCGACAGCATTGAACTAGGCGGACTGTTGAAATTTAATGTCAACACCAAAGGGAAATATGCACCGGCAAAAAAATTATTTCCAAAAACATTCGCAGATATTACTTGGCAACATGGTTCAATCCAGACAAAATATTATCCCCACCCGATTGATAATATTGAAGTGACCGCAAATGCAAGTGACGATGACGGAACGATGCGGGGATTGAATGTAATGATTCAGCCGGTTTCATTTCAATTTGAGGGAAAACCATTTTCTTTAAATGCTACACTCAAGAATTTTGATGATCTTTTATACGATGTCAAAGCCAATGGAGAAATTGATATTGGTAAAATATACCAGGTATTTTCGCGGCAGGGAATCAACGTTAAGGGTTATGCGAAAATGGCCGTTTCGCTGAAAGGCAGGCAAAGTGATGCCATGAATGCACGCTATGATAATCTTTTAAATTCGGGAACAATTGCCTTGAAAAATCTCGAAGTGAATCATGAGTATTTTCCGCTTCCTTTTACCATCAGGGAAGGGCTCTTCAGTTTCAGGCAGGATAAAATGTGGTTCGATAAATTCCTCGCCACATATGGCAAATCAGATATCAGGCTTGATGGTTTTTTGCAAAACGTGATCAACTATGTTTTATCCGACAATGGAAAACTGTCAGGAAATTTTAACCTGGCTTCGAATTTTATCAACGTCGATGAGTTTGCCGCTTTCTCTGCTCCATCCAACAATAAAAAACAAGATTCGGTGAAGATACAGGACACCACTGTAGGTAAGTCGTCTGGTGTCGTCATGATTCCGGCGAATCTCGATCTCATTATTAAAGCCAACGCAAATAAAATTTCTTATAACGGACTTGATATACAAAATTTCACTGGCGGACTCGCCATCAGCAACGCCCAAATACGTTTGTCGGAAACCACATTTACGCTTATAGGGTGTAATGTGAACATGGATGGCTTGTATGGAAGTACCAGTGCTACCCGCGCGATTTTTGAATATCATATACAAGCAAAAGACTTTGATATCAAGAGGGCATATAACGAAGTAAAATTATTTCACGATCTGGCAAGCTCCGCTGCAAGTGCGCAAGGCATCGTGTCGCTCGATTATAATCTCAAGGGACGACTTAACGCGGATATGTACCCGATATATCCATCATTAACAGGTGGCGGCGTACTTTCTATAAAAAATGTAAAAGTAAAAGGATTAAAATTATTCAATGCGGTAAGTTCAAAAACGGAAAAACAGGATATCAAAGAGCCTGATCTTTCAAAAATTGATTTCAAAACAACGATTAAAAATAACCTGATAACACTCGAACGCACAAAATTCAAAACTGCAGGATTCAGAATAAGACTTGAGGGACAAACATCTTTTGATAACAAAATAAATTTCAAAATGCGTATCGGACTTCCCCCACTCGGTATTATCGGAATACCCATGCGCATTACCGGTAGTTCCGATGATCCAAAAGTGAAACTCGGCAAAAGCGATAAAGATGAATTGGCTGAGAAAGAAGATACGGAAGAGTGATTGAAAAAGAGTGGAGAAACAGAGCGGAGAGCGATAGTCGTTCGCTCTCCGCTCTGTTTCTCCACTCTTCTTCAATCATCGAAACGAAATCAACGCCGGTGCCTGCAGCGCGAAAATGTTGAAGCTTAATGTGGATGTTGAAGTGACCTGGAAAAAGAATGATCTTGGTCCGCCTGCTACCGGTAGTAAATAATTCGCGGAAGCAGAGATTGTATTAAAGGCTAAATTTTCATTACGTACCAACACTCCCAATCCAATAGCGGAATAAAATGGGCTTGTAAAAAGATTTTGATTTTTTGCTGCTAACAAAGAAGCCTGGAGCAACATGTAAAAATTAAATTTGAATCCATATATATTCAGTGGACTATAATAATTCGTTTGCGTTCCAAGATTGAGTCGCTGGTATCCATTGAACATCGTATTGCGATATCCTAAAATTCCAAACTCTTTATTAATGTTTAGAGGCCGGTACAAAACAGGATTCGGGCAAACAAGATAATCGCCATGAATAAATTGTCTCAACCTGGGTCCGTTTAACCGAAATAGATTGCTATAGTAATCCACCTGCACATGAATGACAGCATCTTCGGATTTTTGAGTATGCCAAAAACTTCCAATCGCAATGGCAGTACTAATCACGTTTTTTCCTTTTAACCAATATTTCTGTGCTTCGACAGCAGTGTAGGTGCGCGGAATGTTTGCCCATTGATCCAGTCCAAATGAAGCGCCCGCATTATATCCGAGCGGGATATCCTCTGTTCTTCCAAAACCGAAAAAATAATTTGTCTTGAAGAAGTCCTGGTGAAAAAATACAAGTTTGCCTAATACATAAGTGTGATCCTGAAAATTTGAATTGCTATCATATTTTTTCTGGAACGGTGATTTTGTAAAAGTCATATCGAATCGTCGCAACTCCACGGCGATATTTGGTTTTTCACTGTTGAACCCTGTATTTTTAAATTGGTTTCTAAAATTATACCCGGCCCAAACATCTACAATATTGTAACGATAACTCGCATAAACGGAATCCGGAAGCAGTCTTATGTTTACCGAAGTGTTGTAGGACAAAGTTAATCCGCCGGTAAATTTTGCCCATGAGCTATAAAGCGGTCGATTCACGCTGAGATAATATGCGCGTTCGTACACGCCGGTATCTGCCAATGGACGATCATTCAAAAAACTATATCCAAGCGATACATCCGTAAACGATCCGGCTAAATTGTATTTGCTATATCCCACACCTGTGCGCCATTGCGGACTATATCCTTCATCCCACTTAAATCCAAATCCAATACGCTGTCCGGCACCAAATGCATTTGTATTAAAAACTGAAGCGGCAATATTAGTCGGACTGAAATCAGTCAATGATCCGCCATATTCGAAAATATCTTTTGTTACTACAACAATATCGATCGAATCCGAATTCTGATAAGTGTTGATAACATATATTCTCGCATCCTGGATAAAAGGAAGACTACGCAGGTATCTTTCATTATCCACCAATTTGTATGCATTCACCGTATCATTCTCCCTAAAAAAAAGCGATTGCTTGATCATCCATTCTCGTGTATCGAAATGCAATTTGTTTGCGAAGCGGATAAGTTTTGAAGGATTATAAGAAGTGTCTTCGATCATCGTACCGAATACCTTGAGCCGGTTGTAATAAATGTACCGGATTTTATTTCCGCGATAAGGTGTAAAATTATTTTCCCTTCTCTCCCAAAGCACACTATCCGACACAGGCGCGGGCGCATTTTTCTTCGATAGTGTTTTCAAAAGCGAATCGCGTTGTTGCCTGTCCGTGATGATATTAAAATATCTAGCAACACGGCCCTTCTTCACTTCTTTTTCTTTTGGGACAGTATCTTTTTCTAAAAAATTTACATGATATACCACGGGGTGAGCCGATACAGTACGCGGAAAAATGAAAAATAGAATAAGGGGAAACACAAATGGAATGACCTTCGTAACTATATGTGGATATGCTTTCAAATTATTAATAGTGAACTTTGGCGATTTGCAACCGGTTGGCTAAGGTCAAAGAGATACAGGGTTTAATAATACGATTAAAAACCATTTCCCGTAAATAAAATTTAATTTGGGCTATTGCGAAAATAATTATTGTTAAAATATTGTATGGAATTAGCTGTCAATTTTTTAGAAGCTAAAATAATAACAATAAAAAATCGTTTCTACAATATTTTCCCGAATACGACCCTAATAAACGATCCGTTGCTCTTTATCGTTGAACTTATAAAAAATCGTACCCGCGACCGACTAACAATAACCGAAACAGGCAGGAACTGCAAAATAGCCCCGAATGAAGAATTTTTACCTTTTGACCATTGTCTGCTGCTTTCTCTCTAATATATTGCCGGCACAACAACCAGTAAAGCTGATTCAATTGAAAAATGGGTTTATTGATGGAAATAAAAATCTTCTTCGCAAAAAAATCACCAGTCAATCTTTTAAAGAATCAAGGTTCCGGGGGAAATATTTTGTACTGATCCAATTTCAACAACTACCCGGCAACAATGAAAAAGCTGAATTAGCTTCACGCGGAGTCAGTTTGTTCGACTATATACCGGGCAATGCATTTCTGGCTGAAATCCGTGACAGCTCCATCTTTCATGATTTGACTCGTTACCATGTCAGCGGCGTTTTCGGATTTCCGAGTCAATACAAAATTTCAAGCCGGCTATTGCAGAATCAACCTGGCCCCGATTTGCGTTCAAGCATAGCCGTAACTTTTTTTGGAACGGCGGATAAGGAATCTGTCATTGAAGAATTGCAGCGCGCCGGTGCACAGATCTTCTTTACAAAGATCCAACCTGCAAATGTTATTTTCATAAAAGCATCAGCAACAGTTATTCAAAAAATTTCAGCGCTCCCATTCGTTTCATACATTAGTCCACAATCGTTGCAGGATGTTCCACTAAATAATAATAATCGAGCAATTCATGGCGTCGATGCATTGAGTGCTTTTTCCGGAAGAAATCTGCAGGGAAAAAATGTGACATTGGGTATCGGCGACAATTCAGATCCTTCTTCACATATTGATTTTGCAGGAAGACTTATTCAAAGAAATGCGACTACAGTTAACCTGCATGGAACACATACTACAGGTACGATGGCCGGTGGTGGAATTTTAAATCCGAGATACCAGGGAATGGCGCCAAAGGCAAGAATCGTTAGCCAGTATTTCAGTGATATTATCGTGAACACACCTGTCTATATCAACGATTATAACATGGTGCTCACAAATAATTCTTATTATACCGGTTTTGATTTTTGTCCGGGTGATGGCGACTACGACGCGGTGAGTAATTATGGAGATGTTCAGTTGATCCAAAATCCTACGCTGCTGCATGTATTCGCGGCAGGGAATGATGGTGGACTCACATGCAGCCCCTATCCTTCGCATTTTGGTACAATCAAATCCGGATTTCAATCAGGTAAGAACACATTGGTTGTCGGCAATATCAGCAACTCGACATATACCATAAATGCAAGTTCGAGCAAGGGCCCAGTCAACGACGGAAGAATCAAACCTGAAGTAACTGCCGGAGGAGTGCTCATAACGTCAACCTATCCCAATAATGCATATGGCACAAGTTCAGGAACCAGTATGTCGGCTCCAACGGTGACGGGTACACTAGGATTGTTGTATGAAAGATATCGGCAGTTGCACGGCGGTGCTGATCCGGCAGCGGCATTGATAAAAGCAATTGTATGTAACGGTGCCGACGATCTCGGAAATCCAGGACCGGATTTCACGTATGGTTTCGGTATGTTGAATGCGAGGAATGCCGTTGAAATGATGGAGAGAAATCAATATTTTTCTGGAAGTATAAGTGCAGGCGGAAATAATACCTACACGATTAGTGCAGTACCTGCTGGGATAAGACAATTAAAAATAATGTTGTATTGGCCGGATGCCCCGGCCGCTGCATTCGCACCTGCCGCCCTCGTAAATAATCTTGATTTAAATGTCGTCACGCCCGGTGGTACAACACATCTTCCATTAATATTGGATCCAAGTCCAGCCAATGTAAATAATAATGCAATCGAGGGAATCGATAATTTAAATAATATCGAACAGGTTGTAATAGACAATCCGCCTGCGGGAGATTTTACAATTCATGTTGCAGGCGCAAATATTCCGCAGGGTCCGCAACAATACATTGTTGCTTATCAGATCGTGAATGCGGCGATCACCGTCGAATATCCTTTCGGAAATGAAACACTTGTTCCCGGAGAAATAGAAAATATCCGGTGGAGCGCCTATGATAACAGTGCAAATAGTTTTACGGTTGAATATTCCGCCGATAATGGCGCCAGTTGGAATCTTATCAATAATAATGTAAGCTCCACGAGCAGATCTTATGCATGGACAGTGCCTGCAATCGCGAGCAACAATGCACTGATACGCGTTACCCGAAATGGTGGAGGCTCGAGTGATGTGAGTGATTATGATTTTACCATACTAGGTCAACCAACCATCACCGTTAGTAATCCATGTAAGGGGTATGCACAAATTGATTGGAACGCAATTCCATCTGCCACTCAATATGAGATCATGATGTTGAAGGGTGATAGTATGCAGACAATTGCCACGACACCATCAACAACTTTTTTACTTCCGGGACTTAATAAGGATAGCAGCTATTGGCTAAGTGTGCGTGCAATAAATGGTGGTGTTGCGGGTCGCCGTGCGATTGCTGGAAATATTATTCCAAATACAGGCGCTTGTTCATTACCGGTTTTTAATAATGATTTTACGGTGGATTCACTCCTTGCGCCAGTAACAGGAAGAATATTTACTTCAACACAACTTGGCAACACGACTTTGCAAGTAGTGCTTAGGAATTTGGGCAGCATTGCTTCCGCTGGTTCGTTCAATGTCTCTTATCAAATAAATAATGGAGCAATAGTAACGGAAACGAGCGCAGTTTCAATTGCAGGAGGAGCGAGCTACAATTACAGTTTCTCCAATGCAAATAATTATGATTTTTCAGCACCTGGAACATATAAAGTAAAAGTCTGGATCGGTTATCCCGGTGATCCACAACCGCTGAACGATACAATCACGCAAACTATAAAACAATTGAGGAATGATCCGCTTGTTTTGAATCCAAATTATACTGAGGGATTTGAAAGCGCAGCCGCTCAATCTTACACTACTAAAACATTCGGGCTCCAGGGTCTCGATCGCTTTGATTTCAATAACAGCAGTTCAAACGGGCGCGCAAATACTTTTATCAATACCGGTTTTGCAAGAACAGGAAATCGATGTGCAACGCTTGACCAGGTGCGCAACAATGGAACCTATTCCGCAGACAGCCTCATTGGAACTTTCAATTTATCCAATTACACTTCGACAGATCATATATGGTTAGATTTTTATTATAAAAACCAAGGCATTGATTTCAATGTGCCGGGAAATGCAGTTTGGATCAGAGGTAATGATCAGTCTGCATGGATACCAGTTGATACCATGTCTATTGATCCAAATTATTTTGGAATCTATAAAGCATCAAAAAATATAGATGTCAGTGCTGTTTTGGCGAATGCTGTTCCGGCGCAAACAATCAGCAGCAGTTTTCAAATTAAATTCGGTGAGCAAGGAAAGACATCTGCAAATTCGGTTGTGCCCGACGGCAATCTGGAAGACGGATTTTCTTTTGATGACATCGTAATCACAAAATCAGATAACGATGCGGGGATGATAGCGTTGCTACAACCATCTTTCGCAAACATATGCGGTCTGTCCAATGCGGAAACGATCAGTGCCGCGGTAAAAAACTATACCAGTACCTCTTTGATCAATGTACCGATAACTTTTGCGGTGAATGGTGATACGATTACTGAAATAATTCCGGTAATTGCGGCCAATCAAACAATCAATTATATTTTTTCTCAGAAAGCTGATTTGTCGGCATACCAACATTATGATTTGCGTGTTTGGGTTAGCAATCCTTTGGATACATATAGGAACAATGACAGCTTGCAGACCGTCAGTTTCCAGACCACGCCGCTTATTAGCGCTTATCCATACCTGGAAGGTTTTGAGAACACTAACGGTTACTGGTATACGCAGGGAATAAACGACAACTGGCAATGGGGTACTCCTCAAAAAAACATAATCAACAAGGCCGCAAACGGCTCGAAAGCCTGGGTTACGAATCTCACCGGGAATTATGATAACAACCAGTTGTCTTACCTGTATTCACCGTGTTTCGATCTGACGAGCCTCAACACACCGGTACTTTCTTTCAGCCATATTTTCCAGATGGAAGATAATTGCGATTGCGATTATCACTGGGTAGAGTATAGTATTAATGATTCTACATGGACCCGTCTCGGAAATGCAACAAGCGGCGTTAACTGGTATGATAACGCCTTGAGACAGGCATGGCAGAAATCAGACACGATTTGGCACGTATCCAGTTTCGATATTCCGGTGAAACCGGCGAAAGTCAGATTTAGAATTGTGATGTTCAGTGATCCTGCTTCCAATTTCGAAGGAGTGGGAATCGACGATATCCATATTTTCGATAAGTCCCCCGTATATGATAGCGCCAACATCAGTACAGGTATTTCACAAAATGTAAGTGGAAGCAATTGGATAAATTTTGATATGGGTGGAAAGAGAATTGCTTCGATAAATCCAAATGGACAAGATCTTGGAAACACAACTGTAAAAGTATTTATCGATAGTGCCGCCATTCGCGACACAACCAATCAATATTATCTCGGAAGAAATATCGTCATACAACCATCTAAGACTCCTGCGAGTGATGTGTCCGTAAGATTTTATTTTTTAGACAGCGAAGTGGATAGTCTGATTAACGCAACCGGATGTTTGAATTGCACATCTATTCACGATGCATATCAATCAGGCGTTACGCAGTATAGCAGTACGATAAAAACAGAAGAGGATAGCACTTTGCGCAATAATGTCAACGGCAGTTATATTTTCATGACTCCGCAACAACAAGTGCACATCATTCCCTATGATAATGGATACTATGCCGAATATAATGTAAGCGGTTTTTCAGAATTCTGGATCAATGGCGGTGGGCCTAAACAAAATCTGCCATTGGCATCGATGCTTCAGTCGTTCACAGCGACAAGAATCGATACCAAGGGTTTGTTGGATTGGACAACCAGCCAGGAAAAAAACACAAGCAGGTTCGTCATTCAAAAAAGCAGCGACAGAGCTAATTTTTCCGATATCGGAACGGTACCTGCAATTGGAAATTCCGATTCGCTGACGAACTACACGTTCACTGATAAAATTTTATGGAACGGGAATAATTATTATCGTTTGAAAATAGTTTTTGCCGATGGACATTTCATTTATTCACCGGTAAGATTGATATTATTTGATACCGATGGTTTCGTCGTCAATATTTATCCAAATCCAGTCCACGACAACCTCTATATAAACACTTCTGTAAATTGTAGCCAGATTGTTTTGTTTGATGCTTCCGGAAAACTCGTCCGGTCAATGAATGTATTCGGTTTTCAAAATAGCGTAGCAGTCGGCAACCTCGCAAGAGGCGTTTACATCGTCGTAATTAAAACAGATGCTGGTAAAAAAATTCAAAAGATTGTTGTGAATTGAGGTTAGGTTAAGGAATAAGGTCTGAGGTTTAAGGTATGGCTTGCTGAATTTTAGCGAGCCATACCTTACACCTTACACCTTACTCCTTACACCTTACACCTTACTCCTCACACACTACCCCAATCTCGACTCCACATAAAATTATTTCTGTAAATTACCGTCAGCATTATCCGGACAATCATCCATTTAATTTTCATTCACATGCCTGGCGATTCTTTGCACATTAATAACAAAGCTGAAAAACAAAATACTTTCGATGCAATCGTAGTCGGTTCTGGTATCAGCGGCGGGTGGGCCGCGAAGGAACTTTGCGAAAAAGGTTTGAAAGTATTGATGCTTGAACGCGGAACTAATATTGTTCATCCCTCCTATCCCACAGCTACATTGAATCCATGGGACTTTCCACACCGAGGCAGTCTCACAAAAGAAGATAAGAAAACGCGATATGTGCAACAGCGGCATTATTCCTATCGAGACGATAACAAACAATTTTATATTAACGACCAGGAAAATCCTTATGAAGAAATTCAACGATTCGATTGGATTCGTGGAGATATTGTTGGCGGAAGATCGTTACTGTGGGCGCGAGCCTGTTACCGGCTAAGTGACTTGGATTTCGAAGCAAATCTCAAAGACAAAATTGGTGTTGACTGGCCGATACGCTATAACGAAATTGCACCGTGGTATGATTATGTTGAAAATTTTATCGGAGTGAGTGCGCAGGCTGAAGGATTGCCACACTTGCCAGATGGAAAATTTCAACCACCCATGGAAATGAACTGCGTGGAGAAATATTTTAAAACGAAGGTAGAATCAAAGTTTCCGGGAAGAAAAGTAACGATCGGGCGAACTGCGAATCTAACGGAGGCGGTTAAGGGAAGAGGTGTTTGCCAGAATAGAAATCTTTGTCACAGAGGTTGTCCCTATGGTGCATATTTCAGTACCAATGCAAGTACACTGCCTGCGGCATTTGCAACAAATAATCTCACACTAAAAACACATGCGCTTGTCAATAGAGTTTTATATGATGAACAAAAAGGAAAAGCGACCGGCGTGGAAATCATCGATACGGAAACAAACAAAGTAGAAGAATTTCATGCGCGCATTATTTTTCTCAACGCGGCAACATTAGCTACATCTTTTATTTTATTGAATTCGATATCGAACCGTTTTCCAAACGGACTCGGTAATGGAAGTGACCAGGTTGGCCGCAACCTGATGGATCATCACAAAACAAAAGGAATGGGCGGTAGCATCGAAGATTTTACAGATCAGTATTATTATGGACGAAGACCGAATGGAATTTATATTCCGCGTTATAGAAATATTCATGAAAAAAGAACCGATTATATCCGTGGATTCGGCGTGCAAGGCGGAGCAGGTAGAGAAAGTGCTCGAAGCTCGGGACATGAAATGGAAATTGGAGTGCAATTAAAAGAAGCTGCAACTGAACCCGGCCAATGGAATATCGGGTTTACTGGTTTTGGAGAATGCCTGCCTTATGCTGAAAATCGGGTCACATTAAATACCAATAAAAAAGATAAGTGGGGAAGAAACACTTTAAGTGTGGATGCATCATTCAAGGACAACGAAAAAAAGATGCATGAGGACATATTGGTGTCCGTTAGAGAAATGATGGAACAAGCCGGATTTAAAAATATCAGGATAGAGGAAGGAATGTCGTTCCCTGGAAATTCAAATCATGAGATGGGAACTGCACGAATGGGAAGAGATCCTAAAACTTCGGTGTTGAATGCTTTTAACCAAATGCATGAGGTCAAAAATGTTTTTATCAGCGATGGATCTTTTATGCCATCTTCATCATGCGTAAATCCATCGCTCACTTATATGGCCTTTACGGCCAGAGCCGCAAATCATGCGGTCGAAGAGCTAAAAAAGGGAAATCTTTGACGATCCTTGAATATTGATTATTGAGTGTTGAATATTTAATATTCTCCCTTGAAATACTCAATAATCAACATTCAACACTCAATATTCAAGTTTATCCATTCGCTGAAAGCCCATCCTTGGGGGCCTTGCACCTTGAACCTTCTGGCTTTTAATCCCCAAACCTCCCAAAAATGTGCAAATTTTCATAGATTTGTCCTCCTTTTCTGATTATTTCTGCATACCTTTGCGGGCTCTTTAAAAAAGCACTCATGAACAGCCGAAGAGAATTTGAAATAGCGTTTGTGGGTCTGAAGCCCGGTATTCATGAGTTCAGTTACCGGATCACGGACAGGTTCTTTGAAGCGTATCAACAACAGGATTTCAAACATTGTGAAGCCAATGTAAAACTATTCCTGGATAAGAAGAATGGTTTTATGCTGCTCAAGTTTGAAGTCGATGGCAAGATGGATGTGATTTGCGATCGTTGTGGCAATACTTTACCGTTGGATCTTTGGGATGAATTCAATATCCTGGTCAAATTGGTAGACAACCATGATATCATGAATCAGCAGGAAGAAGATCCCGATGTATATTATATCGGCAGGAATGAGAGCCATCTTCATATTGCCGACTGGATATATGAATTCATAAATCTCAGTATCCCTATCCAGCGCATGTGTAAGGAAGAAGACATGGGAGGTCCTTATTGCAACAAGGAAGTGTTGGATATGCTAAAAAAATTAAATACGGAAGAAAAAAAACCCGAGAATCCTTTGTGGAAAGGCTTGGAGAAATTTAAAAATTTAGAATAAATATTTTTGTTATTATAAAATTGAAGTGTCATGCCAAATCCGAAACGAAGACATTCACAACAACGCGGCGCTAAAAGAAGAACGCATTACAAGGCGGAAAAATTAACGCTGAGCAAAGACAGCACCACTGGTGAAATACATGTTCGTCACCGCGCACATGTTAGCGAAGGCAAACTATACTACAAGGGAAAAGTTGTTTCAGAAAAATCTCCGATTAACTAATTAACCAATTGGTTTTTATTGTAGATTGCCGGAGATGAATATTGCCTTAGATATGATGGGAGGAGACTTTGCACCGGAAGAAACGGTGAAAGGTGTTCAACAATATTTAGCTGGGTCCAAATCCCCGGCTATTTTATTTTTACTCGGCGATGAACAAATACTCAACCCACTACTCCACCAACATAATATTCCGCCGACTTCCATTAAAATAATTCATGCCCCGCAGGTGATCGGCATGCATGAGCATCCTACAAAAGCATTAAAAGAAAAACAGCAGTCATCCATTGCCGTGGGATTTCATCTGCTCGCTACGGGCAAAGCAGATGCGTTTATCAGTGCTGGCAACACCGGTGCAATGCTCGTTGGTTCTGTGTACAGCATCAAAACCATGGCGGGAATTCATCGGCCAACAATATCCACCATTATCCCAAGAGAAAATGGTACAACTGGTTTGCTGCTCGATGTTGGCGCCAACGCTGATTGCAAACCAGAAAATTTAAACCAGTTTGGTTTGTTGGGATCATTGTATGCACAAACAATTTTGGGTATCGATAATCCGCGTGTCGGATTGATCAATATCGGTGAGGAAGAAGGCAAGGGAAATTTACTTGCACAGGCTGCATATCCGTTGCTAAAAGCAAACACACAAATTAATTTTATCGGCAACGTGGAAGGACGTGATGTTTTTCTTGACAAAGCAGATGTGATGGTTTGCGAAGGATTTACCGGAAATATCATCTTAAAATTGGCCGAATCGCTTTTTGAGATTACCAAGAGGCAAGACGTGCACAACGAATATTTTGAACGATTTAATTTTGAAGATTATGGCGGCACACCGGTTCTTGGCGTGAGCAAACCGGTAATTATTGGTCACGGAATTTCCCATGCAAAAGCATTTAGGAATATGATCACGCTTGCACAAAAAATGATCGAAACAAACCTGATGGGCAAAATGAAAGCAAGTTTCGAAGGGAATTAATTTTATCGTCTTCGTTCAATCCTCACTTGCATGATTATTTTTTTTCAGTACCTGAAAGATTATTTCAGAGCAATCGCGCTAAAAAAATTTTGGATAACAGCGTTGTTCACCGCTTTACTAATCTTCATCAATTATACCTCGGGCATTGAAAATCCAATCAAAAATATTTCATACTGGTATATAAGCCTGCTCACATTTTTTTTGTTTTACGTTTTTGTGTTTGGTGTTGCTTATATGATCCAATTTCCGGGAAGCAGTAATGAAGTTATCGCTGACAAAAATATTTTTATCAAATTTTTTCTGCTTGCCGCATTTCTTTTCGCTTCAAAAATGATTCACTGGCAGTTTCCATTTCTAAATCAATATTCAAATTGGGGCAAATACTGGTCGATTATATTGCAACTGCCTGTCAAACTATTGTTTTTTCTAATCGTACTATTTCTAGTCTGGGAAAATGATCGGCATCAAAAAACATTCTGGGGATTTACAAAATCTTTTGATGTTCGTCCATATGCATTGATACTTTTATGCATGGTACCTTTAATCGCGCTTGCTTCGACACAGCCCGACTTCCAGCAAACTTATCCAAAATTAAAAATGGTATATTTTATCACGCAACATGAACATCCCTCGTGGTTTTGGAAATTGATTTATGAAATTTCATATGGACTAGATTTTGTTTCCATCGAACTTTTTTTTCGTGGATTTCTCGTGATCGGATTTATTCGTTTTGCAGGTATCAATAGCATTCTTCCCATGGCTGCTTTTTATTGCACGATACATTTTGGAAAACCGTTGGGTGAATGCATCTCATCATTTTTTGGAGGACTCGCACTTGGAGTGATCGCCTATCGCACCCGATCCATATTAGGAGGATTGATGGTGCATTTGGGAATTGCGTGGTTGATGGAGAACTTCTGATTGGTTCGAGATGGACTTGGATTCATAGTTCGCATGATTAATTGATTAGCTAAGTGAGGTTCATTTATGATGCTAATGAAATTTAATGGTTATCAAATCTTCTATGAATCTTTATGAGCACATACTTAGTAAATCATTTAATCATGCGAACTATGAATCCAAGTCCATCTCGAACCAATCAGAAGTTTAAAACTACCAGCTCATAAGCCGGATTCTGTTTCCACCGAAGTGGATGTCATCATTTATCTGGCCCCAATATTACTATTGAGATCTTGCTGCCTACCCTCCAACCTGTTTTGATAAATCAAAACTTGAACGAGCCGCTCTTATGGCTGGTATATGTGGCATTACAGCATACAAGGTTTACCCGTCCCGTCAATTGCTTGATGGGACCGTAAGCTCTTACCTTACGTTTTCACCCTTACCCTTAAGAACCGAAGTCCATAAGGGCGGTAATTTTCTGTGGCACTATCTGTTCCCGTCTTGCTTCAAGTGAGGGACCCGGCGCTTAACCGGTGCATTGCCCTGTGCTGTCCGGACTTTCCTTCTAGCCTCAGGCTAGACGATGACCCGGCTGGTAGTGGCGCAAAAATAATGAAAGGATTTGAAAAGCCGAACGCATAACGCTGAACGCTAAACGCAGCGTTATGCGTTCAGCGTTATGCGTTCAGCGTCCTAATATTGAAAAAAAATCTCCGTTGCACCATAACCATAACGCGGATCATATTGATTGATGAAAGTTTTGACTTCCCTTCTTAGTCTCAGCACTTCATGAATTTCATCGCGCAGTTTCCCCGTCCCAACTCCATGTATAACGATCATGGATGGTTGCTTATGTGCAATCGCAAGATCAATGTATTTCTCCAGCGTCTGAATTTGTAGTGTGAGTATTTCGAAATTGCTAAGATGTTTCCAATCATCCGAAAGCTTTTCAATATGAAGATCTAACTCATATTTTGCGGGTTCAAGATGTTGTCGCGCTTTGGAAGCTTCATATACTTTATAGCCGGCGGATTTGAGATATGGAAGATCAATAATTTCTTCTTCCACTTTATCCGGATATTGATCAAATAGTTTATATGAAAAAGTAGCATCTCCTTTTTGTTTGATTTCTTCAATCCGCGCGAAAACCTGTTTTGCTTTCAATTTTAACGTATGCTCATAGTGTGGGGCTTTCTTTTTATCGGACGTAAGCAAACTAAAATCAAATTCAAAAATGGGACTATCATTTAAATTTTCAAAAGGGATATCATGCAAATAAAAATCCTGGAACACAAGAATTTCATTTTGCAATTCAAAATCATCTTTTCCAAGAAAAGTTACACGATAAGTGAATCGGTAGGCTTGTTGCGAATTATTGACCAAATGTATTTTCAGCGTTTCTACAATATCATCTCCAAATTCATCAGACGTAAAAACCGGGAGGAATGTGAGCCACACACCAGTAGCGACTTTTGCAATCCGCTCCTTCTTCTCCTTTGGCAACTGATCAATATATTTTTTCTGCTTTTGTGGGGGAATATTTTTCTTTTCGGTAAATCTTTTGAAATATGGGAAATCCAATTGATCGATGTACGCAGGGAATTTTACGCCACGAACATCTACCATCACCATTTTATTATTGATAATTTCAGCCACTTCGCCCTCTTCATTTGAATGCAGCACGAGCACTTTATCGCCAATCTCAAATTTCATGAGTAAAAATTCTTTTATTGGATTACGGCAAAATTAAGCATGCCTGGTAATTTTTTTATATAGAGAAAAGTAGTGATTTTCTTTGCGGCTTAGCGCCTTTACGAGTACATCATTTCTCGCAAAGGCGCTAAGCCGCAAAGAACAATATTTTACGAAGCGAGTTTACTTTTCCTGCGGCCGTACAACAAATAAATGGAAAGACCGAATGCCATCCAGATAAAAAATACCATCCAGCTTTTGGCTGGAATCTCAATCATCAAATACAAACAACATAATACGCCGAGAACGGGGATCAAAGAATAATTTCGGATAAAACTCAGTATTGCTATGATAATGGCAATGATCACAAATAAAATAAACAAAACTTCCTGGTGACTTTCTGCGCTGATATTGGCAAATGCATCACCCAATCTTTTGCGCGAGAGAAAAATAAATAATGCTACCAAGAACGTTACCAAAAATTTTCCATTGATATAAGGTATCTTGAATTTCCCCGCCACTTTTTGAACAGTCGGCAAATACAAAACACCGCCACATACAAGCACAAACGCAAAAAGAGTTCCTATACTCGTCAGATCAGTCATCAATTTATCATCCACAAATAAAACGGGTACACCAACTAACAATCCAGTCATCCACGTTGCGAACGCAGGGGTTTTAAATCTCGGGCTCAATTTTGAAAATTGCTTCGGCAACAAACCATCCCTACTCATACTCATCCATATTCTCGGCTGACCAATTTGAAAAACGAGCAACACACTTGTAGACGCAATAACGGCACTAATAGAAATGATAAAACCAATCGTGTGCATATTGATCTTATCAAAAACATAAGCCAGCGGATCTGCAATGCCATTAAATTCTTTGTAGTTGACAAGTCCCGTGATAACTAAAGCCGTGATTACATAAATAGCTGTGCAAATCAGCAGCGAATAAATCATACTTTTCGGGAGATCTTTCTGCGGCTGCCGGCATTCTTCTGCCGTTGTGGAAATTGCATCGAAACCGATATAGGCAAAGAAAACAGAAGATACACTTTGTAAAACGCCGGTCATACCTTCTGGCAAAAAAGGAGACCAGTTACTTGTTGTTCCGGTAGAAAAAATAATATAAAAACCTACAATGGCAATAAAGATCAACACCACGATCTTCAGTCCAACCATAAAATTGGCGCTTTTCCTGCTCTCATTGATCCCAACATATGCAAGAATTGTGATCAATCCAACAATAACAAATGCGGGAAGATTGACGATAAATTTGAATCCTAAAATATCAGGCGCTTGCGTGTATACGAGACCAGCGAGTGACTTGCCATCATGAAGTGCCGCTTCATAATTCATTTTCGCTGTCTGGTAACCGGTAGTAAGCCAATCCGGCAAATTGATATGAAAAGCTTTCAGGATATTATTGAAATAGGCGCTCCAGGAAATTGCGACCACAACATTTCCAATCGCATATTCTAGAATCAGGGCCCATCCAATGATCCATGCGATCACTTCGCCAAACGTGACATAAGAATATGTATATGCACTACCGCTCACGGGTACACGCGAAGCGAACTCTGCATAACACAAGGCTGTGAATCCACATGTAACTGCGGTAATAATAAAAAGGAATATCACGCCTGGTCCACCATGATACGCTGCAGTACCGATAGTGGAAAAAATACCGGCACCAATCACGGCAGCAACGCCCATAAAAGTGAGATCGCGTACGCCAAGCACTTTTTTCATTTCATGTCCACCATGACCATCGCCAAGTCCCGCTTCTGCATCTGCAATGATTTTAGTCAACGATTTCTTACGGAATAAGGAATGGGGCATGCAGTATGTGTTTAATAAGAGGTCAAATTAGGGAAAAATATCCAGTATGATGAACACTTGAGCATTGATTGTTGAGTATTGATTATTGAATATTCAACAATCAATATTCAACAATCAATGTTCAATATTCAAGTAGTAACTCGTCTAAAAAAAGTCAAAAGTCTCTTTGCACTAAAAACTTAGCAAGTTCTTCAAGTGGTTTTTTCCGTATGGACATCACCGCGATATCTTCCATATGTTGAAAAGCTATTTCACTGTATTTCGCCATTAATTCCCGGGCTGCTTCATCTACGCCGCATGCTTTAAAAATAGAAAGCATATTTTGAACTTTATCCGGTGAACTTGTCTTAATGAGTTCTGAAATCTCTTTTCTCTGTGCGCTCGTACCAATTTCCATCGCCTTGATCAACAAAAAAGTTTTTTTATTGGCAACGATATCACCGCCAGTTTGCTTGCCGAATTTCGCAGGATCTCCAAATGCATCCAGGTAATCGTCCTGGATCTGAAATGCAAGACCGAGATTTTTTCCGAATTCATATAAGTGTCCCTGATTACCATCTCCTGCTCCACCTAATATCGCACCCATTTGCAGGCTTGCCGCAAGTAATACAGAAGTTTTCAACGAGATCATGTTTATATAATCAGGAAGCGATACCTGCTCTTTTTTCTCAAAGTCCATATCGATCTGCTGCCCCTCACAAACTTCTTTCGCTGTGTTATTAAACACATGAATGATCTTGTGAATATTCGCCAGTTTAATTTTGTTGATGTAATCATAAGCAGTTACTAACATCACATCTCCGGAAAGTAAGGCAGTCGGCTCATCATATTTTTCGTGAACCGTTTGCATACCTCGTCGCAACGGCGCTTTGTCCATGATATCATCATGTATCAAAGTAAAATTGTGAAATAATTCTATCGCAATGGCAACCTCGTATGCATCGGGTGAAATTTCATCAAACAACTCATTTCCCATCAGGCACATAACCGGTCTGATTCTTTTACCGCCAAGGCCGAGAAAATACTGGGCCGGTTCATATAAACTCTGCGGCGATGCTGGAAAATGCCTGGTGTTGAATTTCGCTACAAATTCCTTAGATAATTCGTCAAAACTTTTCATCGTGTATACGGCCCCGTTATTTATTTTTTTTCTTTTTCTTGCCGTTTTCCGGCTTGTCTGTTTTTGTGGCTGTTATCATCCATTCATAGTCCAATTGACGTTTCCCCAGGTTCGCGGATATAACTTTTATCATAACCTTATCGCCCATGCGAAATTGGCGACCACTACGTCTTCCAACTAAAGCGTACTCTGTTTCAATCAACCTAAAATCATCATACTCCAACAGGCTATTTATACTAACGAGCCCTTCACATTTGTGTAATACAGTTTCCACCCAAAATCCAAACGAGGCAACACCACTGATCACTCCTTCAAATTCCTCACCCAAATACTGACGCATAAATTCAACCTGTTTGTATTTGTTGGCGGCTCTTTCACTTTCCATAGCTGCCCTCTCTCTTTCACTGCAATGCCGGCATTTTGCTTCCATCTTCTTATCGATTTCAATTGCCTCCGTTAAACATTCCTCGAGCACGCGATGAGTCAACACATCGGGATAACGACGGATTGGTGAAGTGAAATGACAATAATATTCGAATCCTAAACCATAGTGACCGATATTTTCTGTAGTATAAATTGCTTTCGCCATGGTGCGAATTCCTAATTGCTCCAACACATGCTGTTCAGGTTTTCCCTGCACATCGGCAAGCATCTGGTTAAAAGACGACGCAATGCCATCTGGTGTTTTTGTATCGAAATGATGACCGTATTTTTTTGCGAACTCAACAAATGGCAATAATTTTTCTTTATCGGGTGTAGCATGCACGCGATAAGGAAACGGGACAGGTTTTTTATGAAATTTAATTTTTGAAATATAAGTCGCTACCGTTTTATTCGCCAGCAACATAAATTCTTCGATCAACTGATGCGATTCTTTACTTTCCTTAACAACAATATTTACGGGCTTCCCTTTTTCATCCAGCACAAATCTCACTTCAGTGGATGAAAAATTGATTGCACCTTTTTTAAAACGACGTTTGCGCAAACGCTGAGCAATATTATGCAGCGTTAGTATTTCGTCTTTATATTGACCCTCCCCTTTATCAATTATCTGCTGTACCTGTTCATAAGTAAACCGCCTGTCGGAATGAATAACCGTTTTCCCCAACCAATAATTTTCTACGTCTCCCTTCGGTGAAATTTGAAAAATTGCAGAAAAAGTCAACTTGTCTTCGTTCGGTCTGAGTGAACATAATTCATTAGAGATATTCTCTGGTAACATCGGGTTCACGCGATCCGGAAGATAAACTGATGTCGCACGATCATAGGCTTCTTTATCAAGCGCTGTTTCGCTGCGAACATAATGACTCACATCAGCGATATGCACTCCGATTTCATATGTGCCGTTTTTTAAAATTCGAAAAGAAAGTGCATCATCGAAATCTTTTGCATCCGCAGGATCAATCGTGAAAGTAAGAATCGGCCGCACATCTTTTCTTTTTGCAATTTCATTCGCACTGATGATATCCGGCAAACGTGCTGCGTCTTCCAATATCTGTTCCGGGAAAAAAATTGGGAACCCATTCTCCAATAATAATTCTTTCATTGCACGATCATTTTCATCCGCACTATCCATGATTTGAACAACTTCTCCCTGTGGTTTTTTATTCTTCTCCCATTCAACGATCCGCACGATCACACGATTATTATTTTTTGCACCATTGAGTTTATTAAGTGGAATGTAAACATCCGGCGTAGGTTTTTCAGTTTCAGCTATGAAGAATGCAAAATTTTCACTGAGTTCAACATGCCCAAGAAACTCTGTTTGCTTTCTTTCAACCACCTCGGTTATCTCACCTTGCACGCGCCCATTCTTGCTATTATTTTTTGTAACACGCACGCGTACCGTATCTCCATGCATTGCCGTATTGAAATCGTTGGGACGAACCAGGATATCTTTTTCAAGCCCTTCCGCAATAACGAATCCCATCCCTGATCTCGTTATTTCCAATACCCCTTTATAAGCATGAACACCCGATGCGCCCCTCTTTTTTTTATGTTGATGTTTGTGTCCCATTAATTTTTTATGATTGATAATTAAAATCTCTAATGAATTTAACGATTAAATCTGTAAAACTTTTTTCTTCCCCAAATAGAAACTTCGGTTCTATAGGAATGACGTAAAATGGCAGCGCTTTCAATTCTTGTTCAAATTTCATCAACCGTACTGCATCTTTCTCTGTTGTCAGGATGATTTTATTTTTCGATTGTATATTTTCGAATCTCTTGATAATTGTTTTGAGATCATCGATCCTGAAAATATAATGATCGCTGTATATTAATTGATCGTATGATCTCGCGTTTTTGTCGAGAAATTCTTTCAGGGGTCTTGGGTTTGCGATTCCGGTTACCAACAGTATTTCAAATGAATTATCGATTTTCAGATTTTGATGATTAATGATATGATAAGCGTCGCCATACTGAATAGATGAAAAAAAGATATGTTGATTTTCCAACGGTCTTATCTCTTTTATCAAATCATTTTTCTCTTTCAAAGAAAGATCCTGCTCGCATTTGGTGACAATAATAACTTGTGCTCTTTTATAACTTCTTTTCTCGTCTCTTAAATCTCCGGTCGGCAAAAACCAGTCTCGTGTAAAAAGATTATTATACTCAGTCAGTAGAATATTCAAGCCCGCACGAACGGATCGATGCTGAAATGCGTCGTCGAGGATAATGGCTTTCGTGGCGGGACGATCGTGCAACAATTGAGGAATGGCCACCACTCTTTCCTCGCCTACAGCAATTGTTACATCGGGAAATTTTGTAAGGAATTGCATGGGCTCGTCCCCTATTTCCAGCGCAGTTGCAGTACTGGTCGCAAGTGCATATCCTTTGGTTTTGCGTTTGTAACCGCGACTGAGAATAGCGATCGGAAAATGATCTCTCAATCTTTTGATAAGAAACTCCACCATTGGAGATTTGCCTGTTCCGCCAACAGCAATATTGCCCACGCATATCAGCGGCAAATTAAAAGTTGTGGAAGCAATTATCTTTTTATCAAAACACCAATTACGCACAAAGATCACCAATGCATACAAAAATGAAAATGGCAACAGGAGAATGCGTATGGTTTTTAACAATGGGAAATTAAAGTTCATCATGCTATGTAATTAGCATTGCTAAAGATAGGTTTTAACCCGGATTTTGAATCGTTTTAAATACCGGTTCATCTGTCAGCAAATAGTTCCTGTATATTTGATCGAATAATATTGGCCAGGTTTTCAATCGTCTTTTTTTCAATTTTATGAAGTAAAGGAATTGATGCGATCTTTGGGATTCCGGTCCAAGAAATAATTTCATCCTCATAATCCAGGTATTGATCATTGAATATCCAACCCAAAACAGAAATATTATTTGATTTGCAAACAGAAGCCGTGAGCAACGAATGATTGATGCTGCCAAGATAATTTCTGCTAACAAGAACAACCTTTGCATCTATTTTTTTTATAAGATCAACTACAAATTCATGGTCGTTTAACGGAACCATAAGTCCACCTGCGCCTTCGATGATTAAATGACTATTTCGATTTTGTTGGATAATTTTTAAATCGCTTTTTATTTTTTCCAGGTCAATCATTAACCCCTCTTGTCTTGCGGCAATATGAGGTGAAGCTGCGAGCTTTAATTTATAAGTCTCCGTATAAACCCTGGTATTTGGATTACTCACAATATTTTTTACAAACTCCGTATCGGTTCCGTTTTCATAGCCAGCCTGAACAGGTTTCCAATAGTCGGCCTGCAATGCTTCAGTGAGTATCGCTGCCACAACTGTTTTTCCAACATCTGTTCCTATACCGGTGATGAATAAGGGCTGTTTCATTTGTTTTTGTCAGGCAAGTGGCTAGTAGTAAGTAGCTAGTGACAATGACTTATAGTCACACCGCCACTTACCACTAGCCACTCGCTTCTTACTTATTTACAAAAATCGAAAACACCGTCGTGCCATAATTGCGCTCCGTAACAAACATCGGATAGCCTTTATAACTATTACGTGGTGTATGTTCCAGCACGAACCATCCTTTTGCATCGAGCAGTTGCTGTTTGGCAATTATCTTGGGAATATCATCGATATTTTCCAATGCATAAGGCGGCCCCGCAAAAATAAAATCAAATTTATCTGTACAGTTTCGTAAAAATTTAAAAACATCGGATCTTATCACTTTGCATTGAGGCAGGTTAAGATCTTTAATATTTCTTTTGATGAATTCATACATCGCAAAATCTTTCTCAATGATAGTAAGATCGGCAGCCCCCCTGGACGCAAGTTCGTAACTGATACTTCCGGTTCCCCCAAAAATATCCAACGTCTTTGCACCTTCGATATTAATATTATTCTCGAGTATGTTGAATAATCCCTCCTTTGCAATATCTGTAGTAGGTCTGGTGTGAGGCATTTTTGCAGGTGGGTTAATTTTCCTGCCTCCTAATGTTCCACCAATTATACGCATATAGCCATTTTCAATAGCGACGAAAAATAATGAAGCGGATATTCTCTTAACTCATCGGTTATTTTAATGCTGTCTTCCATATGGTCGAAAGTCACGTTCAGAAAATATTTCTGCAGCTCACTATACAACTCAGATTGTTTTTCGATCAGCCCACTCAATTCCAAAACAATTTCATCCTGGCTCATATTCAATTGATGACAACAATTGAGTAGATTATATGCTACATCTTTTGAATCATGATATCCGAAAGTTTGCATCAATTGTAGTTGCCCATGTTTGCAAACAAGCACGATCATCTTGTCGGAATAGAAAAAGACTTTCAGATACTGCCCTTCTTCTTTTGCGTTAAACATTTTATGACATTTCAATTGCAGGCTGTAGAAATGCCAATACTTTCCGTTGTAAAATTTTTGTTGGAGCAGTCGATGCACGCCTGCAGGTATCCTGTAAACATTGTGCAACTCCCACCAGGGAATTTTTTCATTTACGATAAGATCCTTACCCAGATCCCCATAAATCAAATCCGTCAGCGGCTTATTGGTATCAGCATCAAAGAAAATTTCCGGAACAAGATTGCTTTCAGGAAAATTGTAAACAAGAAATGTTTCATTTACGTCGGCCATCGTCAATATCTCATCTTCGTATACTAGTTCACGTAAGATTTCTTCCAAAGAACTGTTTTTTGAAGAGTTCCATTGAAAATATTTGATGGTTACCGGGCGCATGCCTCGCACATTCAATAGCACATATCCAATTGAATGGCTATTCACCTCAATAAGCAATCTACACTGCGTGTAATCTTCGGTGGCAGCATTGCTATTATGAATATAAAAATCTGGTTTCAACATATAGAGTCAGGCCGCAATAATACAAAATAATGCGGGAAGTTGAGTGAGTTGAAAGGTTGGTTTGTTGATTAGTCGATTAGTTGAAAAGTCGATTGGTCGATAAGTCCAGTATGGCGCATCGATTGGATTTTATTTGTAGCCTAGTTTGCTCGACTTATCGACCAATCGACTTTTCAACTAATCGACTTTTCAACTAATCAACCTTTCAACTATTCCCCGTACCTTGCACTCCCTTTTTAAAAATGACTATTGCTCAGGAAAAAAATTACCAGGTTACTGTTTCAAATAAACAGATTTTAGGGCTTGCGTTACCTATTGCATTTGCTATTCTGGTACCTCAAATCAATTTCGTTACAAACAATATATTTCTCGGAAATCTTGATCAAAGTTCATTGGCGCTTGCAGGAATTACAGGTGTGTTTTACCTGATTTTTGCGGTAGTGGGAAATGGTGTAAATAATGGATTGCAGGCGATCATCGCGCGACGTGCAGGCGAAAACCGGATCGACGAAATTGGAAAACTTTTTTCGCAGGGTCTCCGCATCGTTGTATTGCTGTCTGTGGCCGGTATCGTTATCACTTATTTTCTCGCGCCATGGATATTTTCACACACATTATCGGATCCCGGCAGCACAAGTAAGGTTGTTGAATTTCTCAGGATACGGATGTGGGGACTTATTTTTTTATACATATATCAATTAGGAAATGCTGTGCTGATAGGAACTAATCAAAGCAAATTTCTTATTTACGGAACATTTGCAGAGACGGTTGCAAATATTATACTGGATTATGGCCTCATTAAAGGCAGACTTGGGTTGCCAAAAATGGGGTTTAACGGAGCGGCGGTCGCATCGGTTATTGCAGAAGCAACGGGTATGCTTGTTGTTTATATTGTAATCCATTTCAAAGGAGTTAGCCGACAACTAAAATTGTCTAAGCATTTTGAATTTGATGCAAAAAATATCCGGCTGATTTTCGTACAGTCATCACCGCTAGTTATGCAGTACGCAATCAGTATTATCAGTTGGGAATTTTTTTATATCCTGATTGAACATCATGGCCAGCGTGACCTTGCAATCAGCAATGCCATGCGAAATATTTTCGGTTGCTTTGGCGCGCTTACATGGGCCTTTGCATCCACGACGAATATGATGGTGAGCAATATCATTGGCCAGGGGAAAAGCGACGAGGTTATCAAACTAATCAACAAAATTGTAAAACTCAGCGTAACATGCTGTTTTATCATTGCGCTTGTTTTGAATATTTTTCCTCACACCGCATTATCGGTTTATGGACAGGATGAGGATTTTATTGAACATGCAATTCCTATCCTAAGAGTTGTTTCACTGGCGTTGATATTAATGTCGATTGGCACAATTTGGTTGAATGCTGTGACAGGTACCGGCAACACGAAAGTGAATCTCGCAATCGAATTTATTACGATTGTTTTCTATTGCATTTACGTTTATCTCGTGCTCGGATATTGGAATCTCCCCATTTTATATGGATGGATGTCTGAATGGCTATATTGGATTTTTTTGTTTACGATGGCATTCTTTTATATAAAGAGTGGAAGATGGAAGAACAAGAACTTCTGATGGAAGCGGAGTTTGTTTGAGTTCGAAATTCGTATGATTAATATGATTTACTATGTGAGAGCTCGTTGAGCGATTTTACTGGAGAACTGAAAAGTAAATCAGTAAGCAGGGCTTATTTTTCATTGGAATCTTACATAGTAAATCATCTAAATCAGAGCGGCTCGCGCTATGCACCAACTCCGCTTCCATCAGAAGTTCATCTCCATTCCTTCAACAACCTATTCCCCTCATTTTTAATACGCGTATCATCAAAAACATGATTTGGTAATGGCATCATCGACACGAGTAAATCAATGGCCTTTTTTTTCTGATCGTTGCGATAATAAGCTTTCGCGAGTTCGAGATAGTTTAATATATATCCGGGATTGATAGAGCGGGCTTTTTCATAATCTGCAATTGCATCTCCAAGGGAGGCTTTGGGAACATCTCCATAAAATAATTTTGCCAATGTTCGCTCGAGAAAATTCAGATTACTTATTTCATAGTTCCATTTTCCCAATACATGATACGCTTTGAAATTGGCAGGATCCAATTTGATTGCCTTGTCGGCATACAATTTTATATCGTTGACGGAAGCAATTTTATCTTTGCCACTTGCGATTAATGTTAGCCTACCGATCGCCATAGCCATCACAACGTTTGCTTCAGAACTATTTGGATTAATCTTCAATGCAGCCGCAGCATAAGTTTTGCCCGCACGAAAATAATCTGTTTTTTTAACTTTGTCTATCTCACGTCCACCAATATACGTACATAGTTCGCTGCATTTGCACAGCACTGCTAGGTTGGAAGGTTGCAGGCGGACCACCTGCGCATATTTGGAAAAAGCTTCACTTTCCCTGAGGAGCGATTCCTGCTGCTGGGCTTCTTTCAGCAATGAGTTAACATCTTGCGCCTGGCTTTCAAAAGGCAGGATCAACAATATGAATAATAGAAATCGGATCATGATTTAATCAGTCGTCAAATTTCTTCCTCATGGTAACACCAACTTTACCCTGAAAATTTTCAATGGGGGCCTGCAGTTTATAAATTGAAATAACTACTTCTTTGACGATTGGATATTGATGTTTGATCTTGCGAATAATTCCCTGGCAAAGTTTTTCCAATAATAGGGCAGGTACCTGTGTCTTCTGCTTAACGATCTCGTATAAATCTACATAGCTAATGGTATCATCCAGGCGTTGAAAATCTGACTTTCTTTCTTCGAACTTAACGCTCAGGTTTACTTCAAAAGTATTCATCACCTTTTTTTCCTCTTCGAAAACACCGTGATAGCCGTGAATAATCAGGTTATGCAATTCAACTGTTATCATATAGACTTTTTACCTGGAGTTACACGAATTAAAGCAATTCGGCGAACTCTGAACAGATATTTGCTTTAAGATATTCTTAAATGTTAAAAATATGGAAATTAAGATCGTGAGACGTGAAACGTGAAAGTGTTGAGAAGATTTCTAATCTCACGTTTGTCGTTTCACGTCTCACGATTAATTATTGGTGAGGAAAATGTGCGCCTAAATATCTTTCCGCATCTAACGCTGCCATACAGCCGCTTCCGGCAGCAGTTACCGCCTGGCGATAAATTTTGTCCTGAACATCTCCGGCAGCAAAAATTCCTTCGAGATTTGTTTTTGCCGTACCGGGAATCGTTTTGATATAACCGGTTTCATCCATATCAATCCAGCCTTTAAAAATATCTGAATTGGGCTGATGACCGATCGCTACAAAAAAACCACTTATAGGAACCGTTTTTATCTCATTCGTTTTATTATTCTGCACACGAACAGCACTCACTTTGCCATCTCCCATAACCTCTATCGGCTCGGTGTTCCAATAAATTTTGATGTTGGGAGTTTGCTGAACTCTTTCCTGCATTACTTTAGAAGCACGCATTTCATTTCTGCGCACGAACATATGCACAGTGGTGCAAAGTTTGGCCAGATAAAGTGCTTCTTCTGCGGCAGTATCTCCCGCACCGGTTATCGCAACTTCTTTCCCACGAAAGAAAAAACCATCACAAACCGCGCATGCACTTACTCCATAACCATTCAAACGTTGTTCGCTTTCAAGTCCAAGCCATTTTGCCGAAGCACCTGTCGAAATAATAACCGAATCAGCTTCTATCAATTTGGTTTCATCAATCCAAACTTTATAAGGTTGTTTGGAGAAATCAACTTTTGTAGCAATTCCATAACGGATATCTGCACCCATTCTTGCAGCCTGCTTTTCGAAATGAACCATCATTTCAGGTCCTTGCACACCATCCGGATATCCTGGATAATTTTCAACTTCTGTTGTTATTGTAAGCTGGCCGCCCGGTTGAAGTCCCTGGTATAAAACTGGTTTGAGATTAGCTCGCGCGGCATACACTGCCGCAGTATAACCGGCCGGTCCCGAACCTATTATTAAACAATGAACTCTTTCACTAGAATTGTTTTCCATATTTATTTTTGAAGTTGACAAAAATAACGGTAAAAGACGAGAATCGAAGTCGTCTATGCGACGACTGGATAAGTTGTGAATGAAGAGCGTTTGAGAGGCGGTTTATTTCGGTATGATGATCGTTTTGTATTGCGCAGCATAGCCACCGAAATAACCGAGTGCATTGTTCGAAATATTTGAGATTACTTGTGTAGGTGTTGAAAATGGATTCCCGACGCTTTGATAATTATACTCCGTTGTTCGCCAAAAATCAAATGTCGCTTTATCGATATTGCAGAATTTTATTGTGACAGTATCTCCCCTCTCAAAAAAAGCATATGTATCGAAATTAATTTTCTCGTTGCGATTTACGCCCCGATCTACATCCACATCGTATGTGGTACCATCAACAATCTGGTCATCGAAAACAGAATTTAAACCCGGAAAAAATTGCGCATTACCTACTCTTGTAAAGTACCTGATATAATTACCCAGGCCCGGTGGATCGACTACTCTTGCTTTTACTACTATCTTGGTCGTGTCCGGATTATTGGGTGCAGATTTCCACCATAATGAATCTATTTTTTTTGCAAGTTTGGGAATGGTAGTCTGAGCAGTGTACACCTCGTTATCAACCTGGATTTTTAATGTATAGGCCTGGTCCAGTTTTCCTATAAACTGAGACAAATTGGAGGAATCAACTCCGTAATAATAGAGTGTATATCCGCTCGCCGGCAAAGGAGTGCTATACTCTTTTAATTGGACCTGGGTAGATCCATCCGATATATTTATGATTGCATCATGAACAAAAGAGTTGGCGAGAATTTCGTTTGATATCTGGCTAAAATAATCCAGGCTTTTAGTGAGAACTACAACAGGTGTTTTATCATTTTCAATAGTGGCTTCCACTACAAGATGCGGCTGAACATTATCGAGTTTAATGTTGATCGCTTTTTCGCAGGAAAAAAGAAAAAAAAATAAACAGAGGGCGCACAAAGTTTTCATCGGGTGCAAAGATAGAAAATTGTCTGAACCAGGATGCATGAGATGAATGGGATTAATGAGAAAACACGATGTAATTATTTTTAGAAATCCCATTAATCCAATTGATCTCACAAATCCTAGTTCAGACAATAAAAAACCCCGCATCAGCGGGGTTCAATACAATAAGGAAATATTATTATCCCAGGTATGCTTTCAACGCGCTGCTATAACGCGCTTTTTGCAAACGCTTGATAGCTCTTTCTTTGATCTGGCGGATACGTTCCTTTGTCAAATCGTACTTCTGTCCGATTTGTTCAATGGTAACACCGTTTTCTCCATCCAGTCCAAAATACGCATTTACGATTTCAGCTTCCCGGGGACTCAATGATTTCAATACCCGACGAATTTCTGCGCGTAATGAATCTTTCATTACGTCATCATCCGTGTCGTCACCACCTTCCAAAAGATCACCCATAGCCACATCTTCAGCTTCGTGAACAGGAGCATCCAATGAACTGTGACGTGTGTTGCTTTGGAAAATGTTGTTAATTTCCGTTTCGCTCATTTCGAGCAATTCTGCTAACTCTTCTGTACTCGGCTCTCTCTCATGTTCCTGTTCGAAAGCCATATAAGCTTTGTTAGCCTTGTTGTAAGTGCCAATTTTGTTTTGAGGCAGGCGGACTAATCTGCCCTGCTCTGCCAACGCCTGTAGAATGGACTGGCGAATCCACCATACGGCGTAAGAAATAAACTTGAAACCTTTAGTTTCATCAAAGCGTTGAGCCGCTTTAATTAAGCCGAGGTTGCCCTCGTTGATCAAATCACTCAATGATAAACCCTGGTGCTGATATTGTTTTGCAACAGAAACCACAAAGCGCAAATTTGACTGCGCCAATTTATCCAATGCTTTCTGATCGCCCATCTTGATGCGTTGAGCCAATACAGTTTCCTCTTCAGGAGTAATCATTGGAATCTTTGAGATTTCCTGCAAATACTTTTCGACCGCCTGGGAATCACGGTTCGTAATCTGTGTAGCAATCTTAAGTTGCCTCATATTAAAAGATAAAAAGTTGACAAAATGCTTGTGGGGTACAAATCAACACATGTATAACAAAAAACGGTCGGGGAAAGTTGTAAAGATGAATGTATTTACTCGAATCCGTCCTGAACCATTTACAAAACTACAAACCGAAATCCGAACTTCATAACCTTTTGAGATAAAAATAAAGTCTGTTCCGGACATTGTTTATACACAACCTGTGAATAACGTTGATGACTCCACGTTAATCTTGGCAAAATCCGCGCCCATATTGGATTTCCTGCAACTAAGACACTTCTCGTAGTAAAAAACAGAAAAATTTCTCTTAAAATTTTCTAAATATTTTGAAAAACTAATTTTTTAGTTATAGATTTGACGAACAACTAAAAAATTAGTTATTATGAAATCGCTGACAAAAGCAGAAGAACAGTTGATGCAGGTGCTTTGGAAATTGGGAAAAGGCTTTTTGAAAGATATTATAGAAGCGAGCCCCGAGCCCAAGCCGCACTCCAATACTGTGGCGACCATTTTGAAGATCTTGGTGGAAAAAGGCTTTGTGGAATATTCAGTCGTGGGAAGAAACAATCTCTATCAACCCAAGATTAACAAACAGGATTATGGCAAGAAAACGATCAATCAACTTGTAAAAGGGTATTTCGAGGGATCGGCTGCCAAACTCGTGTCGCAGTTTGTGAATGATAACAAACTTACTCAACAAGAATTAGAAGAGCTGCTTCAACAAATCAAATCATCCAAAAATTCCTAGCCATGATATTTCTGATCTATATCATCAAAATGACATTGATATCGGGATTGCTTTATAGCTATTATTGGTTTTTTCTGCGAAACAAGCGATTCCATCTTTATAACAGATTTTATTTGTTGAGTATTCCTGTCATAGCTGCAATACTCCCGCTATTAAAAATCCCACTCCCGTTCGCCGGTATTATCGGCGATAATAATGCGATCCATTTATTAAGAGTGAGCAGCGGCGATTGGGAAGATGCAGTTACAATTACTGCACACAAAAACTTTCTCCAAATATTTTTGAACTGGCAAAATCTGGGTTTTTGTATTTATGCATCAGGTATCATTATTCTGTTGATATCATTCTTCAGATCGTTATCATACATTATTAAGATCGCTAAACGCTATCCCGTTGAACATATCAACGACATTTATTTTTTTCAAACCAATGAGCCAGGCACACCATTTTCATTTTTCAAACAGATATTCTGGAACAGGAAACTGAATATAGAAAGCGCAGAAGGGCAACAAATTTTTCGTCACGAATTGTATCATGTACGTCAAAAACATTCCGCAGATATTTTGATGCTTGAATTTGTAACAATGCTGACATGGTTCAATCCTTTCATTTATCTCATCAAGAGGGAAATAAAAGCAATTCATGAATTTCTCGCTGATGAATATGCTATCTCGGACAATAACAGGTATGCATACGCGGAATTGCTGATCACGCAATCTATCCGTCATAAACAATCACAAATGCTCAATCCATTTTTTCATAACCAAATAAAACGTCGTATTACCATGATCACAAAATTCAAAAATCCGAAAAACAATTACCTAAGCAGATTGATGATCCTGCCTGTGTTATTTATTTTATTCTGCGCCTTCGCTATTAAAACAAGTCACAAGAATCTATTCATACCAAAGGCAAAAACGATTACGGTCGTTATCGACGCCGGACATGGAGGCATCGATCCCGGCGCCAACAACGGTCGTGTGTATGAAAAGGATATCGCCCTGAAAATTTCAAAGAAAATCCAGGAACTTTCCAAGGACTATAATGTACATGTTGTAATGACAAGAGAAAAAGATGAATTGCCGGGTGGCGCAAATAGTATTAAAGAAGGGCTGGAAAACAGAACCAATATCGCTGTTAAAAACAAAGCGGATCTATTTGTTTCGATACATTTAAACAATACGACTAATTCAACCGAAAGCGGATTCGCGTTTTATATCGCGGATAATGATACAGAACTTTCAGGAAAAAATGTAAAACTGGGTTCAATCCTATCCGAAGAAATAAAAAAAGATTATGGAGTTGCCAATGAAATCACAAAAGTAAATCACGGCGTAGCAGTGTTGACTCATTCTTCCATACCTGCAATCATTGTTGAATGCGGATTTATTTCAAACACCAAAGATCTTTCATATATCAGCGACGAAAAAAATCAGGAAACAATTGCTAAAGATATTTTGGATGGAATTGTAAAATTCAGCCAAACCAATACTTCAATACTAAATTCGAATATTTCTCAGCATGGCGGCGATACACTTTCTCCGATGGAAATGATTAAACCGGAAGATATAAAAGAAATTAGTGTACTTGAGGATAAGAAAACAGTGAAGGTAAAACTCAAGAATGGTGACAGTGTTTTCGTTAAAGATGTTGCATTCAAAACAACGCCGCAGCCAAAGCAACCTATTTTTACCAAAGTAGAAATTGAGCCTGAATTCCCTGGTGGACAAGACGCCTGGAAAAATTATCTCGTCAAAAACCTTCATTATCCTAATGCAGCAGTTAATAAAGAAATTCAGGGCGACGTACTGGCACAATTTGTAGTGGATATGGAAGGAAATGTGAGCGATATCAAAATTGTAAGCGGTCCTGAAGAGTTAAGAGCCGAAACAATCCGGATCATCAGAGAAAGCGGCAAATGGGTACCCGCCATGCAAAATGGAAAGAACGTAACTTGTTATAAAAGGCAACCGATAAAATACAGACTGGAACGACAAGGATAACAAAAAAAGTTAGGCCAGATGATTTTCAGAATGCCGAATCAATGTTAGCAGATCAGAAAACTGCTGAATTCGGCATTTCAATTTATTTCAATAAACAATTTCCTCCGCGCCGACCTTTAATACCAATTCTTTTTTCCCTTCACCCTCTACTCTTCCAACAATTTTTGCATCAATATTAAATTCTTTTGAAACTTTTATTATATCCGCGGCAGAAGAAGAATCTGTAAAAACCTCCATGCGATGTCCCATATTAAATACCTGGTACATCTCACGGTTATCTGCATGCGAAGATTGCTGAATAAGTTTGAATATCGTAGGAGGCTCGAACAGATTATCCTTAACAACCCGAAAATCTTTTGGTAAATACTTCATGCATTTTGTTTGTCCACCGCCGCTGCAATGAACCAGCCCATGAATTTTGTCGAAGTGATTTTCAAAAAGCGCTTTCATAACGGGCGCGTATGTACGTGTGGGACTTAATAGAAGTTTACCGACTGACAAAGATTCACCTTGCAATTCATCTGTCATTTTGTGTGGACCGATATAGACAACATGATCATCCAACATGGTATCATATGATTCGTGAAAACGCGCGCCATAGGTTTTGTGTAACACATCATGTCTGGCGCTGGTTAACCCATTACTGCCAATCCCGCTATTATATTCCGTTTCGTAACTGGCTTGTCCGAAACTCGCAAGTCCTACAATTACATCACCACTGCTTATTTTATCATTGGTGATTAATTTTTCTTTTGGCCAGCGTGCGGTCATTGTCCCGTTCACGGCTATCGTTCTCACAACATCACCTACATCCGCGGTTTCGCCACCAAGAAACTGAATATTCACGCCAAATTTTTTTAATTCGTCGAAGAAATTTTGTGTGCCATTAATAACAGATTCCAAAACTCCGCCGGGAATAATTCTTTTATTGCGATCGATGGTGGAAGAGAAAAGAAAATTATCGGTAATACCTACGCACAAAAGATCATCCAGGTTCATAGCCACAGCATCTTTCGCTATACCTTCCCACACGCTGATATCATCGGTCTCTTTCCAATACAAATAAGCGAGAATGGTTTTTGTACCGGCACCATCCGCATGCATTAGGTTCACCCATTTTTCATCCTTTCCAAGATAATCAGGATAGATTTTGCAAAATGCATGAGGATATAAACCCTTATCCAGTTTTTCGGTTGCTTTATGAACTTCTTCTTTCTGGGCAGAAACGCCACGCTCGGAATAAAGAGACATTGAATGAATGTTGATTTGATTCACGAAAATAAGAGGAACTTCTGATTTGAATGATTAAAATGATTTGCTATGTGTCGACATCCGGTAGCCATCAGCCATAGTAAATCATGTTAATCATTCAAATTAGAAGATCCCTTTATTAATTCAATCGCATATCCCCACATAGCAAATCATTTTAATCATTCAAATCAGAAGTTCCTCTTATTTTTGCTCCACTTTACTATGCAGGTTCACAGGAATTCCGATGATCTAAATTTTAATAATGCCGTAATCACCATTGGCACTTTTGACGGTGTTCATACCGGACATCAACAGGTGATTGAACAACTAAAAACCGAGGCAGCTAAAATAAAAGGTGAGACGGCGATCATCACTTTCGACCCTCATCCAAGAAAAATAGTGAACAGTGCGTTAGGCATCAAACTCATCAACACAACCGACGAGAAAATAGAGTTACTGGCCAAAAAAGGTGTCGATCATCTCATCGTTGTTCCTTTTACAGATGCTTTCTCGAAGTTAACGGCAGAAGAATATGTGAGCGAGTTCCTGATCAAAAAATTTCACCCCCATACTATTATTATCGGTTATGATCATCGCTTTGGCGCTGGCCGTAAGGGCGATTACCATCTACTCGAAGAACTCTGCGAAACATTTAATTATGAATTGCGGGAAATTCCTGTTCATTTGCTGGATACTATTTCTGTGAGCTCAACCCGTATTCGTGAAGCAATTTCAACCGGTAATATGGAAGTTGCCAATGAACTCTTGGGATATCCGTTCTTTTTTGAAGGAATAGTTGTGGAAGGAAATAAATTGGGAAGAAAGATCGGGTATCCAACAGCAAATTTGAATATCGGCAATGATGAAAAATTAATTCCCGGAGACGGGGTATATGCAGTGGAGATAGAAATAAAAGATCCAGAATTGAAAATCGAGGGTCGCACAATTTTTCGGGGCATGATGAATATCGGTTTTCGCCCCACTGTTGATGGATCGAAAAGAATGATTGAAGTGAACATCTTTAATTTCGATAAAGATATTTACGGCAAAATAGTTCGCGTGCATGTAAAGAAGTTTCTCCGCGGCGAACAAAAATTCAGTGGATTGGATGCCTTGAAAGAACAATTAGCGAACGATAAGAGGGAGAGTCTGGCTTATTTTGAAAAAAGATCGAGGAATTAGTTGAAAGGTTGATTCTTTGCGCTTTTGCGTCTTTGCGTGAAAAATCTTCACGCAAAGACGCAAAACCGCAAAGAATCAACCGTTCAACATTTCAACCAATTCCTCCTCACATCACCATCTTAATTACCATTTCCTTTAACAAAGAAGCCTGATCGGTTGCAACGCTGTTGACACCGATACTTTTCAAATTGTATTGATGCAATAATAATAGTGCGTTTTCAACTCCCGCATAATTGTAATTTTTCACGGCGACCATATAATCCCGGATAAAATAAGGATTCACACCAATACTTGCAGCGAGTGCCTTTTCGTCGCTACCAGATTGTCCAAACAACATATAAGCCTTGCTAAAAAAATTGTAAAGTGAAGGAAGTATAAGTTGTATAGGGGCCGCCTTTGGATTACTTTCAAAATATTGAATGATGCGCAAAGCCTTGGGAACATCTTTTCGAGACAGCGCATCTTGCAATTCGAACACATTATACTCCTTGCTGACGCCTACATATTGTTCGATATCATCCTCCGTTATATTCTTTCTGTTGCCGAGGTTAATCAATATTTTATCAATTTCATTATCGATCCTGGCCAGATCATTACCAATATGATCAATCAACAACATCAATGCTTTTTGGGTGATCGTGTGTCCCTTTGACTTTATAAGATCGCTTGTCCATTCCGGCAATTGATTCTCATACATCTTTTTTGTGGACAGCAATTCGCCTTTTTCTTTTAGCAGCTTAGCCAATCGACTTCGACCATCCACCTTCTTTTCTTTATAAGAAACGATAAAAATTGTTGAGGCTAGGGGGTTTTGAATATACGGCTCGAGCTTGTCGATATCTTTCATCTGCTGAGCCTCCTTTAATAATACCACCTGCTTTTCAGCGAACATCGGGTAGCGACGGCACGCATTGACCACTGCCGGCCAATCCGCATCCTTGCCATAAAAAATAGTCAGGTTAAAGGCCTTTTCAGTTTCAGGCAAGATGGAATGTTCGGCGTAATCCATCAACTGATTGATATAATATTCTTCCTCTCCTTCGAACCAATAGATGGGTTTGAAGACTCCCTTTTTCCAATCATTTATAATTTTTTCAACCGTCAAATCTTGAATTTTGCTGCAATATAAGGCAGAATGAGTTCAGTCCGGTCCTCGTATTTAAAGCCCTAAATCACTGGAAAACCGCGATTTAAAGGCAATTTTAAAAATTGGCATAGATTTCGCATAACATGGAGCTGTAGCCTTTTACTAACCCTAACAGGCAAAACTTAAACCATCAAAACAAAATAACAAAACCATGAGTACAACCAATTATCCATCAGCTACTCCTCAGAGTCAGCCCCCAAGAAAGGATTTTAAAAACCTTATAATCGGTATCCTCGCTGCGGGTTTTCTTGGAACCTGGGGCTATTTGTTGTGGAATAATAACAAACAAGAACAAGTTCAGCAACAGCAGCAAACTCAGATTGCTAAAGTAACTGACGAAAAAGGCCAATTGCAGAAAAATTTTGATGATGCATTGGTTAGATTGGATTCATTAACTGGCAGCAACAACAAAATGCAGACTTCGTTGAATGAACGTCAGACTGAAATCGGAAAGTTGAAAAACCAAATCCGTGGCATCCTGAAAAAAGAAAAATTAACTGAAGCTGAAAAGAAGAAAGCAGACGATTTGATTAAAGAATTAAACGATAAGATCAGCAACCTCGAACAGGAAGTTGCACGTTTAACTACAGAAAATCAGCAATTGACTGCAGATAAAACTCAGTTGACTCAGGAAAAAGAAAAATTGACTACAGACCTGCAAACTACAACTACAGCTAAGCAGGATCTTGAAAAGAAAGTGGACATCGCATCTACTTTGAATGCATCCAATATCAGCGTTACTCCAATTCACGATAAAAAGAATGGTAAAGAAAAAGTTACTACTTCTGCGAAAAGAGTAGACAAACTGGTAATAGCATTTGACGTAAATAACCGCATCGCTCAAACAGGACAAACAGATGTATATGTTTGTATCACTGGTCCAGATGGAAAACCAATTTCTGTACCTGCATTGGGTTCAGGAACTTTCACAAGCCGCGATGAAGGTGACAAAGTTTACACTGCAAAAGTTCCGGTAGATATCGAAGCTGGTAAAACAAAATCAGTTCAGTTTGCTTGGAAACAAAATACAGATTTCGTAAAAGGTGATTACAAAATTGAAATCTACCACAACGGTTTCAAAATTGGCGAAGGCACAAGAACTTTGAAAAAAGGCGGAATCTTCGGTTAGTATAAACAACCATTGATATAATAAAAAGCCGGAAGTAATCTTCCGGTTTTTTGTTTTTCGTCTAAGGCAATGCGTGATTGCCACGACTAAATTTTCAATTCCTATTTTATAATAACGCACGTAGCGAAGCCCTGCCTGTATGTATCGTCTTCCCTTCACCTGGCTTGCGTCCCTCATATTGAATACTCATTTCAAGATTTGATCCAAGCTTTTTGGTGAGATCAATATTCCATAAATAATTTTTACCGGGCAGCAGTCCGTCCAGTATCACATAACTCACTGTAGAATTCGTGAGTCCGTCATATTTGATATCACTATAGGTGAATTTGCCTTGCAGAGATGTATTCAGAAGAATATTATATTTTATATCGGTATTGATTGAATTCGATAAATATTTTTCTCCTCCATAATCCGGCGAATTTTTCTTGTCAGTGTATTTATATCCCAAAGTAATTCGCAAACTGCTTTTTCTGGTAAAACTAATGTCCGGTTCAATCGAATACTGATTAATATTATAATTACTGTTGTCAAAATTTTTACTAGTGGTGAACAGCTGATTTGTCCCTTTTCGTAAAACTGCGTTCAATAAGAATGATCTCGACAAGCTTAGTCGTGATCGGAGATTCCACTCATTTAACATCTGCGTTTGATATCCGTAAGTCAACAACGTTTTGTTGCTGTTCTTTGTATTGTTGATGTCGAAACCCCATTTGGGATTTGATTTATTAAAAGAAAATGTATTGACAAAAATTGCAGATCTTGTTATCAACGAGGTATCATTCAAAGGGCCCTTGAATGGATTTAATTGCACAAACCCACTCGACTGCTGTTTTTGATTTAGCTGTAAAGAAGATTGCAGGTAAATATTACTGAGCATTTTTTTCAATCCTTTACTTTTTGGATTAATCAATGCACGCGGACTAATATTGACACTATAGTTAAAAGTATTATAATTGGCTTTGATAAATTCGTTCGTTGGAGTAAACACACGAATAAATTTCGCCTGATCGGCGAATTGTGCGATCACAAATTCATTCAATTGCTGTATGCCGTCATTATTCAAATCGATCCATGTGTACTGACCGGTACCAGCCGGGACCTCAATATAAGAGTACGCTCTTTTTTGTTCCTGCCCCGATCCTACTTCATACAACGCATTTCCAGTAAGCATTCCCTTCCATACGTTTATAAGATACTCAGCCCTTCCTAATAAACTCTGATCAGATTTTTGTGTAGTCAGATTTGAATTGATGACTTCAAGATTTCTGTACGTGCCATTAAACCGAAACTGGTGATGTTTGTTTTTCATGAAATCAACAGACAAATTTATATTCTGACTTCGATCACCTTTGATAAGACTTTTTCCATACGGATAGGAATTATTTCTGGTGAAAAATGTCAGCCCCCAATGATTGAGATTTTTTTCCGGAGATTTTAAATATACCTGGAGAATTTCAAAAGCATAACTTAGGTTCGATACATTGTCGGTAGACTTATCATGATTTTCATTTCGCTCAACAGAATAATTTAAACCGACCGTGTAGTTTTTCAAATGCGGGAAAGTCTTTGATATATCTATCGTCGGTCGCAGAAAATAACCTTTGCTGGTTGCGCTGTTCCCATTCGTCAAGCTAATTTGGTCTGTAAAACGCCAGCCTTTTAGGTCTACAAAATGTGAAAATGTATTTCTTATTCCAGTAAAATTAGTACTTCGGTTATAACCAGACAGCTCATATCGCACGTTCGTCTTTTTGGTGTTGCTCAATTGAAATGCTGCGGAATAAAGTGTTTCATTGTCTGGCCCAAGAACAATCGGAAGACCCCAGTCTCGCAAGAATTCCACAGGACGTAAGCGTTCTATGGGTTGAAATCTCGCATCAACATATTCATATGATAAATTTGTTGCTAATTGAGTCCCCTGTTTCGAAGATGCAAACGGATGCAAATTTTTCAATACAAACTTTGTCGCGTAACCATAATCGTTAGCCTTATCCAAATTAGAAAGTGTATTTACATCATACCTGCTTCCTGCAAAATCTGCGTTCAGCGTGGTGTTTTTGTTGATGGCATAATCGGCCCCGGCTGTAAATACCTGTTGCGTTTTTGGCGTAACCAGGAACTGCGCTGCTTCAAATTGACCTTGTTTCTGTCCATTGACCGGCGCTATCCACATATATACATTACCGTTAGCTCCGTTCTGAGAGGGTAAATAATCTCCATTTCCGGCCCCTACATCTGAAAAAGATAAATTGTAAAGCGTGACTTGTTTGTTATTGGAAAAAACATAAACTGAATCATGCCTGAAAAATCCATTCGCATCCTGGTAGATTGTATCCATTTTTTGATACAGTATTTTCCCTGCCGATGGCGTATCGACTGGCGCAAACGGATAGAATGCCCTGTTGACACTGTCTCCCAAAAGATTCAGGAATTTTCTTTGGTTTGGATCGAGTGTTTGGTTAATCGGTGAGTTTCTCGAATCACTATTATTATATATTCCGAGGCGCAGCTTCAACTTATTGGAAAAATTCACTTCGTCGTAGAGATAGAGGTTCACATTGAGAAAATATTGATTGGAGTATTCGAACTCAACCTGAATCCTGCTATCTTTTGTAATCATTCTCTTTGGCGTGAACCTGATCTCAGCAGTGTTGTAATTAATTACATAATCCTGGTCTTCGCCGCGTTGAAGTAATTGTCCATCGATAAATACTTTTTCAGTTCCTGCAAGCACAATAAAATACAACTCATTATTGGCGCCGGTTAAACGATAAGGGCCTTGGTTTGCCTCCTGTCCCTGGAAAACATTTCTTGTAAATTTTCCTTTTGCAACAGCGCCGCTCAATAATGCTTTGTTTGTAATATTTGGAGATATCTGCGTAGTAGTTTCGAAAGATGCTCCGCGCAATCGTTTATAGAAGTTGAGGAAATAATTTTGATTTTGACGCAGATCTATGTCGCCCATGCTCAGCGCCCAGTTTTTCTTTTTGAACTGAAGAAATATTCTGTCAAAATCATTCAACTCAGCCGTCGTTCCATCTGGCTGTATCGGAATATTATTATCGGTGATAGCTGCCGCGATTTCAATACTGTCCGCGAGAAAGCCGCTCAACTGTAAATTAAGATTGGATGTAACAACAGCATCCTGGCTATTTCCAAATGAAATGGCCCGTCCAAAGCTTCCATTATAAGTGATATTGCCGAAATTGAAAAAATTATCATTAGCCTGGTTACCGTTATTATATATTTCTGGTTTAATGATAAAATTATTTTCTATACGCTCATAATCGAGTCGCTTTACAACTGCATTCAATTTATACGGGAACACACGATAACTTACGAGAACGCTATCCAGATTTGGTTTTCTTTTCCAAATAATCGTTGCATTTATATAATCGAGAGTATATGCACTATCAGAAATACCAAGTATTGAAAAAGTTTTTGGGACGATGCTAAGCGAATCGAAACTATACGCGGCCGCTTTGACTGCAATTAATTTTCGATGAAAATTTGAAACGGGTTTAGTCAAAACCGGAGCTGTTTTTTTTTGCTGGGGGCGTTGAGCCCTTACCGTGAAAACAAAACCACAGAAGATCAGAATGAATATAAGCAGCCTCGAGGTCAAACAGAATGGTTTTTCTTAAAATGCGTAAAATCAGAAATTATTGTATTAATTCAGGCGAAATCAGCAAGTTAGAAGATAATTCACAGATTTTTCAGCAATCGGTGAACCGCGTTGCAATAATAGGTAATAATTAAAAGTTTTAACATAATTGGTTGCAGCGATATAAAACGGAATCATGTCAACCTTCTCTAACTATTATGAAAAAACTACTCCTGCTTTTCCCGACCGTAATATTGCTGGCCAGTTGCTCAGAATATTCTTATTTCCAAAGTCCATTTACATCTACGGCAAATCCATATCATGCGGTTCCACTACAGTCTGATTCTCTCAGTGGAGCAACATACGTAAATGTTTCAGCCACGGTTGGCAGCGCCAATGTAGATTGGCAAGATGTGGTAGCTTCTTTTCGTGCATCAATCCATCGGGCAAATACGTTTGGAAATTTTCATCTTCATTATGGAGCAAATGTTGCCGTTGGCACTTACACAGTATCCACCAGTGATTTCTACGATCCCAATTATACAAACACCAATCACTTTGTAGCAGGAAGCAAGTTTTTTGGCGGATATGGGTTTAACGGAGGTTTCAGCACACTGGTGCCTATGAAGAATGGTGGTGAATGGAGAGTGATTGGACTTGAAGGATCTGCTCAAAATGAATTTGGGGATTATCTTAGGTTCAGAAAAAATCTTCCGGATTCCTCTTCAACGGTGAATTATAAAAACTCCTGGATGGGAACGATTGGCGTTACCACAGAAGTCATTTCGAAAAGAAGGAAAAGCGGTGCAACCTTTGGCTACAAACTTGGAATCGGGGTCGGACTAAGCTCGATAAAAAATTATTCAAACTATACTACGTACAATCCAATTTATATTTCAAACACCATTCATTTTGGAAAGGACAATTGGTTGGCTTTTTGCCAGCTCAATTTTGGCAACTACACTGGCAATTTTCAATTCGGAGTAAATTATAGAATTGGAGCAAAGAAGAGGGAATAGATGAAAGCATTATTCTCTTGATCTGTTGCAATAAAATCCTAGTATGCCTGAATGCAATTACGCGATAACAAAATTGCTGTTTGCCGGATACATTTCTTCACGCAATTGTTTTACCCGCGCATCCTCAAGATATTCATCAAAGGACGTGACGCGATCGATTGAACCTGTTGGTGTCAATTCAACAACACGATTCGCAACTGTTTGCAAAAAAGTATGGTCATGCGAACTGATCAGTACAATTCCTTTGAAATTACTCATGCTTTCATTAAACGCCTGTATCGATTCAAGGTCGAGATGATTTGTGGGTTCATCCAACAATACAACATTCGGATCCTGCAACATCATGCGACTAAGCATACATCTTACTTTTTCACCACCACTTAACACTCCTACTTTTTTCATCACTTCATCTCCACTAAATAACATCTTTCCTAAAAACCCGCGGAGAAAAGGTTCATCAACATCCGTTACATGCGGCGGAACAAATTGGCGAAGCCAATCCATCAACGTGATATTTTTATCCAAAAAATATTGGCTGTTATCATTAGGCAGATAAGCGGTAGTGATAGTCGATCCCCATTCATATTTGCCACCATCTGCTCTCATACCACCAGTGATGATTTCAAAAAAACTGAGAAGAGCAAGATGATCCTTACTCACCAATGCAATTTTATCACCTTTGTTGACAGTGAAATTGATATCAGAAAAGAGAACGCGTCCATCTTCGGCAGACTTAGATAATTTTTCTACATTCAATATCTGGTTACCGACCTCTCGTTGCTGCTTAAAAATGATACCGGGATAACGGCGATTGGACGGTTCAATTTCTTCGATCGTTAATTTTTCCAATGCCTTTTTACGAGAAGTAGCCTGTTTAGATTTGGAAGCATTGGCAGAAAATCGCGCAATGAAATCGATCAGAGCCTGTCGTTTGTCCTCGGTCTTTTTGTTTTTATCACTGAGCTGACGCGCCATCAACTGTGACGATTCGTACCAGAATGTATAGTTACCCGTAAATATTTTTATTTTCTGTCGATCCACATCGGCAACATGCGTGCACACGCCGTCAAGGAAATGTCGATCGTGCGAAACAACGATCACTATATTTTCATAATCGGCTAAAAAATTCTCAAGCCAATTGATCGTTTCAACATCGAGATCGTTTGTCGGCTCATCCAATAACAATATATCAGGGTTGCCAAACAAAGCCTGCGCAAGTAAAACCCTCACCTTCATTACGCCAGGTAATTCTTTCAGCAAAAGATTATGAAAAGATTCTATTACTCCAAGATCACTCAATAACGCGGCTGCGTCGCTTTCTGCTGTATAACCACCCATCTCTCCAAATTCTGCTTCCAGTTCACCGGCACGGATTCCATCTTCTTCAGTAAAATCTGCTTTGGCATATATTGTATCACGCTCCTTCATCACCTCCCACATTTTTTTATATCCCATCAGAACCGTATGCAAAACGGAAGATTCGTCGAATTCGAAATGGTTTTGTTTCAGAACAGCCATACGCAAGCCCGGACCAATTTCTACTGCGCCTTTGTTTGGTTCGATTTCTCCAGACAATATCTTAAGAAAAGTGGATTTACCTGCTCCATTCGCACCGATAACACCATAACAATTACCCTTGGTAAAGGTCAGGTTTACCTCATCAAAAAGCACCCTTTTTCCAAAGGATAAAGTCACGTTATTCACTTTGATCATAGTGTTCTATTTTTCGCTGCGCAAAGGTACAATCTATAGCGTCTTTTACCAAGCCCGAATCGCTGAATTTAAGGGAGGGATAACATGATTATAGAATGTTAACTTAGGGATATCAATTCGTTCACTTAACAAAATTTTAGTATGAGACAAGCCATAAGCTTCATAACGATCGGAGTCAGAGATCTTGACATGATGAAGAACTTCTACAGGGAAAAATTTAAATGGACTCCTATAAAGGATAGTGATGGAATTGTGTTCTTCAAAGTCAATGGTTTTATTTTTGCTTTATTCCCGGAGGAAGAGCTCGCTAAGGATATCGGCATTAGCAACAACGGTGAAGGTTTTAAAAGAATGGCATTCGCTATTAATTTCAGATCCGAAAAAGAAGTGGACGATGTATTCAATGACCTCGAACAAAAAGGTGTTAAAATTATCAAGCGTCCCGGCAAAGTATTTTGGGGAGGCTATAGTGGATATATCGCAGATGTGGAAGATAATTACTGGGAATTTGCATTCAATCCATTCCTCGAACTTGATGCAAATGGAAATGTTGCCGCACATCAATAGCTAGCGGCTAGTGGTTAGTAGCTAGTGGGAAGAACCCACTCGCCACTAACCTCTTGCTACTAGCAGTTCTACCTGCTCGTCAAACCGGAAATAATATATTCAGAATTTAGTTTGGCAATATTGGTCATCGAAATTTCTTTCGGACAAACAGACTCACAGGCTTGTGTATTGGTACAAGCGCCGAATCCTTCTTTATCCATTTGCGCGATCATATTCAACACACGTGTTTTTCTTTCAGGAGCTCCTTGCGGTAATAAAGCGAGATGAGAAACTTTGGCTGATACGAAAAGCATCGCTGAACTATTCTTGCAAGCTGCAACACAAGCTCCACAACCAATACAAGCAGCCGCAGCAAAAGATTCATCAGCTTTTTCTTTTTCAATCGGCAAAGAGTTTGCATCAACCGCATTTCCTGTATTCACCGAAATATATCCTCCGGCCTGGATAATGCGATCAAAAGCGGAACGATCAACAATCAAATCTTTAACAACCGGAAATGCTTTTGCCCTCCATGGCTCAACGACAATTGTGTCCCCATCTTTATATGCGCGCATGTGTAATTGACAGGTTGTATTTGCATGCCATGGACCATGAGGCCGGCCATTGATATACATAGAACAGGTGCCACAAATTCCTTCACGACAATCATGATCAAAAGCAATTGGCTCTTTTCCCTCACGAATAAGGCGATCATTCAACACATCCATCATTTCAAGAAAAGACATTTCCGAAGAAATATTTTCCACTTTATATGTTTCGAAATCCCCTTTGCTATCCTTATTTTTTTGTCTCCAAACTTTTAAAGTCAGGTTCATTGAGTAATGTTCCATAGTAAAATGTGAAAGTGTGAAAATATAAAAATGTGAAAAATTATTTTAAATAGTTGATTAATATTAATGGGTCAATTTAATTTTAGAGGACAAAATTATTTTAGACAAATCTTTATTGCTTCATTTCCCACACTTCCACATTTGCCACATTCATCATTTATAACTGCGTTGTGTTGGTTTCGCGACTTCAAAAATCAAGTCCTCTTTATGTAATTCCCAATTATGATCTCCTTTGTATTCCCAGGCTGCAACAAAACTGTAATTGGCATCGTCGCGTTTTGCTTCGCCGTCTTCAGTTTGCATTTCTTCCCGAAAGTGTCCACCGCAACTTTCATTGCGATTCAATGCATCTATACACATCAATTCTCCCAACTCAATAAAATCTGCCACACGATTCGCCTTATCCAATTCTGGATTCATCTCATTGATTTCTCCAGGAATTTTGACATCGCTCCAAAATTCTTTTTTTAATTGTTGAATTTCTGTTATCGCCTCTCCCAATCCTTGTGCATTGCGCGCCATTCCGCATTTGTCCCACATGATTTTTCCAAGACGCTTGTGAAAACTTTCAACCGTTTGTTTGCCGTTGATATTTTTTAATTGAAGAATTCTGTCAGAAACATTTTTTTCTGCTTCAACAAATGCAGGATGATCCGTTGGAATTTCTTTTGTCCTGATTTCGTCGGCGAGATAATTTCCGATCGTATATGGAATCACGAAATATCCATCAGCCAATCCCTGCATCAATGCAGACGCGCCCAAACGATTGGCACCATGATCACTAAAATTCGCTTCGCCCAGGCAATACAAACCTTTGATCGATGTCATCAATTCATAATCCACCCACAATCCCCCCATTGTATAATGTACCGCGGGATAAATGCGCATCGGTACTTCGTACGGATTTTCGCCGGTGATCTTTTCATACATGTCGAAGAGATTGCCATATTTTTCTTTCACCACTTCTTTTCCCAAACGAATCACCTCTTCCTTAGAAGGGTTTTCATTTCCATGTTTGCCGCATTCAATTTTTCCATAACGATTAATCGCATCTGCATAATCGAGATAAACCGCCTGTTTGGATGTTCCGACTCCGTAGCCTGCGTCACATCTTTCTTTTGCTGCGCGGCTGGCTACATCTCTTGGTACCAGGTTTCCGAATGCAGGATATCTTCTTTCCAAATAATAATCTCTTTCTTCTTCCGGAATATCCGTTGCTTTTCTGCTGTCATTTTTTTCTTTAGGAACCCAGATGCGGCCGTCGTTGCGTAACGATTCAGACATTAAAGTCAGCTTCGACTGGTAGTCGCCCGAAACTGGTATGCAGGTAGGATGAATTTGTGTGAAGCAAGGATTTCCAAAATAAGCGCCTTTTTTATGCGCTTTCCATGCAGCAGTAACATTACAGCCCATGGCATTGGTGGACAAATAAAATACATTTCCATATCCGCCGGTACATAACAGTACCGCATGACCGAAATGACGTTCCAAAGCTCCAGTAATAAGATTTCTAACGATAATGCCCCGCGCTTTTCCATCAATCAAAACAACTTCCAGCATTTCGTGACGTGCATACATTTTTACATTGCCAAGTGCAACCTGTCTTTCTAAAGCCTGGTAGGCACCAATCAATAGCTGTTGGCCCGTTTGTCCGGCAGCATAAAATGTTCTTTGTACCTGTGTTCCACCAAAGGAACGATTGCTAAGCAAGCCACCATATTCGCGTGCAAAAGGAACGCCTTGCGCCACGCACTGATCAATGATACTTGCACTCACTTCAGCCAAGCGATGCACATTGGCTTCGCGCGCACGATAATCGCCGCCTTTGATCGTATCATAGAATAAGCGAAATACACTGTCGCCATCATTCTGATAATTTTTTGCAGCATTGATTCCCCCCTGCGCTGCTATACTGTGCGCACGACGTGGAGAATCCTGGAAACAAAATGCTTTTACCTGGTAACCTAATTCCGCCAATGAAGCTGCAGCAGATGCACCTGCCAATCCAGTTCCAACAATAATAATTTCAAGTTTTCTTTTGTTTGCCGGATTCACCAGCTTCACGTGACCTTTATAATCATTCCATTTTTGTTCTAGCGGGCCCGAAGGAATTCCTGATTTAATCATAATTCAATTTGAAAATTTGAAGATTGAAAAAATGAATTTTCATTTCTTGCTTTTGAACACAATCAACTTATCCATTCCAGGTAAACTGAAATCGGCATCATGGCAAAACCGATGGATACAATTATCGAAAACCAAAATCCTGTAATTTTTATCAGAGCCAGATAACGGTTATTACCTACACCCAACGTGCGAAAAGCGCTTTGAAAACCATGAAGCAGGTGGTATAACAGCGATGCACATCCTAAAAGATATAATACAACCACTAAAGGATCATGAAACACGCGGATGATATCGGCATATTGATTCGGATACTCCTTACCATCGATGGTGATTGTTTCGAGGGTTGAAAAACGTGATGGAACCCAAAAATGAGAAAGATGCATTACAAGGAACAATAATAGCAATGTTCCCAGAAGGCCCATACTGCGGCGATACCATTTGCTGCCGCGGTTGCCGAGACTCACTGCATAGGCTGTTTGACGCCGGCTCCTGTTTTGTACTTCCAGTACAAGCCCCTGCACAATATGCAGAATAATTCCGGCGAACAGGCCTACTTCAAGTATCCGTATCACTACGGTAGAGCCCATAAAATGCGATGCTTTATTAAACATATCGCCGCCATCACCGGCCCATATACAGGCATTAATTCCCACATGCACCACAAGGAATGCAATGAGCGAAACGCCCGTCAATGCCATAATAAATTTTTTGCCGATCGAAGAAGTGAAGAATTCAGACCATTTCATACGAAGATCAAATATTAGAAATTGAAACCTGTCGAGATATCGTGCAAAAGTAATACAGGAAAGGTTTTTAAAATTATTTTTTTTGTTCGAGTGGAGAAAGCGTGCAAATCAGTTGAATATTCGTCGTTGCGAAATGATAAAAATATTCAACAATCAATGTTCAATACTCAAATGAGAATGGAAAAAACAGCATTTCAAAACTTGAATATTGAGCATTGATTGTTGAATATTGAATATTTCCCGGCCTCATTCAATCCATCAGGCCATTGTCCTTGTTTGCGGCCCATTCGGTTAAATTCCGTGCAAATCCCTATCTTAGCCGCTCAAATTTCTCTGCATGAAACGAGATGACGATTTTGAGGCCAATCTGGCGGGCGAGGATGGCAGCAGCGAAGAGAGCAAAACCAGTTGGTTCAAACGTATCAAAAAAGGCATTCTGACCAGTACAGCTGAAAAGAAGGAGACACCTGAAGGTCTCTGGACAAAATGCCCCAATTGCAATTATATCTGCACTGTTACAGAGCTACGGGAAAATTTATTTGTTTGTCCAAAATGCAACCATCATCATCGAATAGGCAGCGAAGAATATTTCGAAATACTTTTCAATGATAATCACTACGAGATTATGTATGAAAATATTCGTGCGAAAGACTTCCTTCATTTTACAGATCTCAAATCATATCAAAAAAGACTTGAAGAAGCCTGGAGCAAAACAGATCTTACCGACTCCATACGTGTTGCATCCGGCGATGTGAAAGATCATCATATGGTAGTTGCGTGTATGGACTTTGAATTCATCGGTGGATCTCTTGGTAGTGTTATGGGTGAAAGAATTGCCAGGGCGATTGACTATTGTATCGAACATCGTGCGCCATTATTGATCATTTGTAAATCGGGCGGCGCGCGTATGATGGAAAGTGCTTTTTCGTTGATGCAACTCGCAAAAGTCTCCGGAAAATTATCGCAACTCACAGACGAAAAAATTCCCTACATATCTTTATTAACCGATCCATCCTTTGGAGGCATTTCCGCTTCATTCGGCATGTTGGGAGATTTGAATATTGCCGAACCAGGAGCTCTCATTGGCTTTGCAGGTCCGCGTGTAATCAGGGAAACTATCAAGAAAGATTTGCCCGAAGGTTTTCAACGAAGTGAATTTTTGTTGGAACACGGATTTCTCGATTTCATCGTAAACAGAAAAGAATTAAAAGAAAAAATAGCGACTGTGTTGACCCTACTGAAGCATTGATAAACCGTTTCTTTTTGCATCCCTTTACTGATGTTATGAAAAAAAATGCTCTCATCGCCATTTTCTGGTTGTGTAGCTCTGCTTGCTTTTGTCAATCACAAAGCACGGAGTTTGGCCCCGGAACACAACAGATAGAATTTAAAGGAAGTTATGAAAGTTGGTCGACGCATTTCAATGCGAATGAAACAAAAACAAATGGGTTGATAACTTTCGCCGACCGGGACAAAGTTTATTATTACCTGGTGGATTCGTTATTTAAAATTATTGGCGAGTATTCGGTTAGCAAAGATGCAATGACCGCAAACTATTACGGTTCGAAATATGAAATGGTTTTGCAAACCTCGACGAATAATTCATTCAGGAATTATATACACAAACAAAAAGGAGATGAAATATTTGTAGAAAATATTGATTTTGATCATAGCAATTCATCCACCAGCGATTTTATCCAGTTCGGAAAAAAAGAAAAATTTCTGACTGCCTTTGAAGAAAATGGCCATTTGTATTTTTTGACATTGATTCGAAAAACACATAAGCTGAAAGTATATGTCGATTCTTCCAGTGTAGCCAAAGAAATTGAATTACGCATTGAAGATTCTATTTTACATGTAAACCTGGACGAAAATCTCCAGGATATTGTTATTATTAAAAACAACAAAGAAGCGGATTTGTATTCCTGCATGAAGCCGACCAAATTGTATATACAAGGGGATGGGCAAATTATAATAACCTTGGATAGCAACGTGCAATACACGACGCTGTTTAAAATAGACTTAAATAATTTCACAAGTGAGTCAAGATTTATCAGGAAAAGTTTTTACTACTGTAATAATAACGAAGACGCCTCGGCAGTGAAATCCAATTCCTTTGTGTATAGGGATAAAATTCTACAGGGAGTTTTTTGTCGCAACGAGTTACTGTTGCAGTTAAAATATATTTTATCCGATTCATTGATCGAAGAGTTTCACGCATCCCGTGATTCGGCCATCACATTTGCCAGTTCGGCTCTCATTAAAAGAAAAGAAGGCAAGAGTGATATCATTGGAATTTTGGGGTGGAACCTCAAAAAAACTATCAGAGAGCAAACTGAAAAAGACTTAAAAACAAAAGACTTTTTTAAAGCGGTGAATGGCTCAAACTTTACTTTTGTGATTGTACCAAAAAATGAATACCTGGTGATAAAAGTTGGAGAAGCACATGATTTAATGCAAACCAGGTTTGGGGCCTCGAATACATTCATGACTCGAACAATCGTAAACGCTCCATCGGGACCTGTATCAGTTCCGACTTGGACAGATTCCGGCCCGACCTATAGATCATCAAAAATAGGCGAAACAGAGACCTATTTTAAAACCGTGCTCGATAAGAGCTCGTTGGAATTTTTGCCATCAAATGATTTGCAAACAAAATACGATAAAATAGATCTGGCGAAAGATGATATCAAAGATATTATGGCTGCAGAATCGGTTTTTGATTTTAATCAAAAAACTTTTTTATTTTATCTGGATAAAAAACAAAAAAAGTTCTTCATTGAACGAATTGAGTAATGGAAATAAAAAATAGATCCGCCTTTCATGATTATTTTATTGATGACAAATACAATGCCGGCATGGTACTGGCAGGCACTGAGGTAAAATCCATCCGCGATGGCAAAGTGAGTTTCGTGGATAGCTTTTGTATTTTTCAAAAGGGAGAACTGTGGGTAAAAAATATGCATATCGCAGAATATCGTTTTGGTACCACCAATAATCATCTCGCAGTTCATGACAGAAAATTATTGCTTACAAAAAGAGAACTGCGCAAACTCGAAATGAAAATGAAAGAAAAGGGGTTTACAATTGTCCCTCTTCGCATTTTTTTTAATGAAAAAGGGCTTGCCAAAATGGAAATCGGGCTTGGAAGAGGTAAAAAACTGTACGACAAAAGAGAAACCATCAAGGATCGGCATACGCAACGAGACATCAAACGTTACCTCAAATAAGTTTAAACACTTACAACAAAATGTTAACAGCATTGTCGAGACAAATTATTCAAACTCACTTTCTTAATTAACATTTACTCCAAAAAATAATACCATTATTACATAATGATTATTATAAACGCACGTTAAATAGGACAGTTAATAGTTTGGATGACGACTCAGAAATTTGAATCACGTTCCGAGTCAGCGGTCATAACTGAAATCTTGGTAAAACTGTTTGGCTCGATATTTTCTTTTATAGACTAAATGATGAAAAAATCACTCCTCATTATAAGCCTGTTCGCATTTTACTCCGTTCAAGCCCAGAAAGTTACAGGCTACTGGTACGGCCAGGCAAATGTGGAGATGGCTGGCATGCAAAACAATTATCTCACGGAATTAATCATCGCACAAAAGGGAAATAAAGTAAAAGGATTTCTCGGTTATTATTTTAAAGACGTATATCAGAGTTTCCTTGTAAAAGGTACTTACGATCCCAAAACACGCCAGGTAGTTATCCGCAACATTCCAATCATTTATTTCAATACAAATTCTACCATCAACAGTGTTGACTGCATCACCAGTTTTTATGGAACACTGATGGTATCAAAAGTAAAAACATCTTTGACGGGATATTTTTATCGCGATAAAAAATATGAATACACCTGCCCGGATTTGCGTGTGAATTATACTCTATTCACGGAAGCAAAAGTAGAAGACAGTGTTTTTAAGGATATGGCATCGACCAGGCAATTCTGGAAACCACATCCCGATGAATTTACGGCAATGGCTTCTTCATCCACCGCTGCCAAAAAAGAAGAAAAAGAAGAAAAGGAAAAGAGCAAAGCAAAAGAAATCGCAAAAGAAAAAGAAAAAAAAGATACGGTTGAAATGGAAAGCACAAATATTGCCGCTGCCGTTCCGATTTCATCGAGTGTTGTTAGTGGATCTACAAACACACCTAATACGATCAAAACGACCAACGTTCCGTTGATCAGGCAGGATCTTGCAAAAATTATTGATCAATTCAAAAAACGTAAACAGGTTTTTCAGAAAGAAATACGTGTTGAATCAGATTCGATTCGCCTGAGTTTTTATGACAACGCAGAAATTGATGGTGATAGCATTTCTGTTTTTCTCAACGGAGATCTTGTAATTGCGCACCAGGAACTAACAGAAAGGGCTTTCAATTTGTACCTAAAACTTGACAGCACAAAAGAAGTGAATGAAGTCAGCATGTTTGCTGAAAATCTCGGGAAATATCCACCCAATACTGCATTGATGGTTGTAAGCGACGGAGAGAATCGTTATGAAACTTTTTTAAGTAGTGATTTCAAAGGGAACGCCACCATCAAATTCAAGCGGAAAAGAACTGCGGGCGATAAATTATAAAATCATTTGCTCCGCCCCAAAGAACGGAGCCGTTATTGTACTCCCCAAATCATATTTTTATTCCGATCGTAAGCTTTTTACCGGGTTTGCAATCGCTGCTTTTATCGCCTGGAAACTTACGGTGAATAATGCAATGCAAATCGCCACAAATCCTGCAAGCGCAAACATCCACCAGGCGAGATCAACTTTGTATGCAAAATCTTCCAGCCATTTATGCATTGCCCACCATCCAATTGGCACGGCGATGATGATGGATATAACAACGAGTTTCAAAAAATCCTTTGATAACAAAGTCATGATGCTCGTAACACTGGCGCCCAGCACTTTTCTTACACCGATCTCTTTATTTCTTTGTTCTGCACTGAAAGCAACAAGACCAAATAATCCCAAACATGAAATCAATATTGCCATGATGGTAAACGCATTGATAATATTCGAAAGCGTAATTTCTGTTTCATATTGTTTCTGAACTTCCTGGTCGAGGAAAGAATATTCGAACGGAGTACCGGGAATGTCTTTAAGCCATATTTTTTCGATGTCGGATAGCAACGATTTATAATTCGCCGTATTTGTTGCCACCGTCAGATTGGACATAAATGGGCCCGGACTGCTATAGAGTAACATAAAAGCATTTACCTCGTTATGCAGTGAATTGAAATTAAAATCTTTCATTACACCAATTATTTCATAAGATCGTACAGGATCCGGCGCATATTGAGAATAAATCATTGTGCCCGGCGCATCAGCGAGTTTAATACCCAGACGTTTTATCACCGTTTCATTCACCAATACTTTTGCAGAATCTTTTAGTCTGAAATCTCTGCCGGCGATTATCTTAATTCCATTTGCTGCCGCAAAATGTTCATCGGTTGTCATATTTTGCACGTCCACCGAATGAGCCATATCCCCTCCTGCCAGGTAAACTCCCTGGTCATTAAAAACAAATTGACTGAGATAATTATTCGATTGACTCACCGATTTCACGCCAGGCAATCGGTTCAAATCATTCATAAAGCTTCCAATTTTATTCTGACTATCCTCTGTATAAAAGCTAAAAATCAAACGCTGATTTTTATCAAATCCGAGATCCATATTTTTTATATAATTCAACTGGCTATAGATCACAATGATTCCGCTGATGAGTACAATAGATAACACAAACTGAAACACGACTAATGAACGACGAATTCCCGCCGCTGAAATCTGGTTGGTAAAATTTCCCTTTATTACTTTCACTGCCTTGAAAGCTGATAAATAAAATGCAGGATAACTTCCGGCAATGATGCCGGTAAATAAAACAAGTCCGAGCAATGCCAGCCAAAGTTTAATATCATTTAGTGACGATAACTGAATATTTGCATGGGTAATTTGATTGAGATATGGAATCGCGATAGTGAGCATTGGCAATGCAACCAACACACCGATAAATGATAATAATATTGATTCACCCAGAAATTGACGAATGATATCCTTCCTTGCCGCGCCGATCACTTTTCTAACGCCTACTTCTTTCGCTCTTTTTGATGCCCGTGCAGTGGAAAGATTCATAAAGTTGATGCAGGCAATAATCTGTATCAATGCTGCAATCAAAAATAATATCCGGAGGAAATTAGGACTGGTAGATTTTGTTAGTTCAACATCGTGACCCGTTGTCGTATGAATTGAAGTGACTGGTTGCAATGTCAACACTTTTTTCAATCCAAGATCTGTCATTTGCTGCTGTCCGTATTTTGCAAGAAAAGCAGGGAACTTTTTTTCCAGCGCGGCAACATTTGCTTTTGGATTTAGTTTTATAAATGAATATGTGAAATTGTTGCCTGCCCACGAATTATTGGTGTATGCGTACCCGCCGATGCCGCCGCTATTCATGGCAATAAAAATATTTGCGGTGATATGCGTTTTCCCCAAGCTTTCATCCACAACACCTTAACCTGGTAATCATGTTTACCATATCCATTACTGATTTCAATTGTTTTTCCAGTTGGGTCATCCTTACCAAATAATTTTTCGGCTGTTCCTTTTTGCAGAATGATCGAATATGGTTCCAGCAAGACAGTCGATGGATTGCCATACAAAAAATGATAAGTAAATACATTGAAAAAAGTAGAATCAACATACACTGCATCTTGTTCGTAAAAAGATTTCTCTTTATATCGAAGAAGATGACGCTTCAAACCAATAGTAGTTACCAGCCGGGTGAATTCCTGCACTTCAGCAAAATCTCTTTTGATAGCAGGCGCAATGGGAGGTGATGCGGTCGCATTATCGTGTTTGTCGCTTCCAATAATCAGGAAGCTGTTGATGCGATAAATATCTTGGGCATCTTTGTGATGTTTATCATAACTGTATTGATCTTTTATGTACAACAAAATGTACAAGCAACATAAAGTACCAATAGCCAGTCCGATGATATTAATGAAGCTGTAAGTTTTGTTCTTAAATAAAAAGCGAAGAGCAATTTTAAAATAGTTTTTATACATAATCAGGTTTTGTGTTTGGTTTTTGGATGAACATTCTTTTAAACAACTTCGACCTAATAATTAATACGCCAGATGCCACCGCCACAATGATTTTTAGATTTCAGGAATTCCGATTCATCCAATAACATTACCGAGCATTTGTTTCCCAAAAAAATGCCGGATAATATGCTTCTCTGAATCAATACTTTAATTGGAGGACTGCAAACTGAACTGTCCGCTTTCGATACGGTTTGTGTTCATATATGAAATTGCCCCGGCGATAAAAATTACTGCCAGGAAAAAGACGGGACACTATTTTTGACGAGGGTGAAAGGCTTAGGGTAGGTGTAGGCTATAAGGTATGTCATACCCTATACCCTATACCTGATACCCTACACCCTACACCCTACACCCTACACCTTGCCTCAAGCCAGTCACTCTACTCAAACAATTCGGGCTGACTATCTTTCTTTTTCTGTTCCCATTCCATCACCACGCTTTTATTATAATCGGCGAGTTTTGCGCCGACCGCTTTCCATCCCATCACTTCCGTCAACTTGGGGATTTTTATTTTTGCCTTTCTGACCTGTGAACCGCGACCCGATTGTATCACCAGCACCGGTTCTTCTTCAGTAGTGACGGTTTCCAACCGGTTGCCTTCACCATCCTTGATAAAGAAAAATTTTGTGTGCAATGTTGTCGTTTCAATTTTGAAACGCTTCACGTTGTATTGAAGCTTTTCATTATCGAGATAAACAGCAGTAATGATTTTTTCAGGATTGAATTTTTCGATCAGTAATATTTTATCATTTTCAAAACGCTGCGTCAATTCCTGGTCTGCGATTTCGTAATTGCCATCTTCATAAATTACAAGAATCTTATCATCACCCTCAAAACTTCCAAGATATTCTCCTTTTTCTTCAGTGTTTAATCTTCCGAAAGTATCGTCGAACCATAGCTTGCGTCCACTCAACGTTGCCTTACCGGCTTCTTTGAATTTTACAATTCGTATTGGATATTTTGTAACCTGGTTGCCCATGCTACCCCGACCTTTGATCTCCAGAGTTTCAAAATAAAAATCAAATTCTTTGATACGCGCAGAACAATTCGCGCTCAGTATGACTTTCACCGTCTCTGCTTCACCGTTAGGATTTACGGATAGATAATGCGCTTTACTCTTCTCCTCTCCTTTTGTGAGATCATATTCTTTGTCTCGCGTAACGCCGGTTACGTTAAACCGCTTTGCATAGCTGATACCAGATTTGCCATCTGAATAAATCATATTGTACGTGGTTCGTTCGTCATTTTTTTGAAAGACGGCGACATGCAGAATGTCTTTTCCAATAAAAATTTTGTCCGCAACTTTTACAATTTTCATTTTACCTGCCTTGGTAAATGCAATGATATCGTCGAGATCAGAACAATCTGCAACGAATTCATCTTTCTTCAATCCTGTGCCGATAAATCCGTCTGCACGGTTTACATATATTTTCGTATTGGCAATAGCGACCTGTTTTGCCTGGATGGCTTCGAATAACTTGATCTCCGTTTTTCTTTCGCGGCCCTTTCCATATTTCTTAAGAAGATTTTCATAATAGGCCACGGTGAAATCAACCAGGTTGTTTAAATCGTGTTTAACCTGTTTTATTTCTCCTTCCAATGCCTTGATCTGGTCATTTAATTCCTGGATATCCAGTTTGTAAATTCTTCGTACAGGCTTTTCCGTGAGTTTGATGATGTCTTCCCGTGTGATACTCCTTTTGAGTTGCTTTCGGAAAGGTTCGAAGGCTTTTGCAATTGCCTCCAACACCTTATCCCATGTTTCATGTTTCTTTTCTAATTCTTTGTATATTTTTTCTTCAAAAAATATTTTTTCGAGAGAAGTATAATGTAGCTTATCCTGAAGTTCAGCGAGTTTTATTTCAAGTTCTCGCTTGAGAAGTTCCTGGGTATTATCGACAGATGTCTTTAAAAGATCACGTACTGCGGGGAACGTTGGCCTTTCCTGGTCGATTACACACGCATTGGGCGATACCGACACTTCACAATCAGTGAATGCATACAAGGCATCAATAGCGATATCGGGTGAAATTCCTTGCGCGAGATCGATTTGTATTTCTACTTCAGCCGCAGTATTGTCTGTTACTTTTTTGATTTTGATTTTCCCCTGGTCATTCGCACGAATAATCGAATCGATTAACTGCGTGGTGGTGACACCGTAAGGAACATCGCGGACGATTAACGTTTTCTTGTCCAGCTCCTCAATATGTGTTCTGATCCTGACTTTTCCACCGCGTTTGCCATCGTTATAATTGGTGACATCGATCATACCCTTTGTTTGAAAATCAGGATAGAGATCGAATTTCTTATTGCGCAAATATTTTATGGATGCATCACATAGTTCACAAAAATTATGAGGCAAAATTTTTGTTGCTAATCCAACTGCTATTCCTTCCGCTCCCTGCGCGAGCAATAATGGGAATTTCATCGGCAGCGTGACAGGTTCATTTTTCCTTCCGTCATAACTCAATTGCCATTCCGTAGTTTTTGCGTTGAATGCTACTTCCAATGCAAATTTGCTTAGACGTGCTTCAATATATCTTGCTGCCGCTGCGTCGTCGCCAGTCCTGATATCACCCCAATTTCCCTGCGTCTCTATCAGCAAATCTTTTTGACCCATATTCACGATAGCTTCTCCAATGGAAGCGTCACCATGCGGATGATATTGCATGGATTGCCCAATGATATTCGCCACTTTATTAAAACGTCCATCATCCATTTCTTTCATCGCATGCAGGATGCGTCGCTGCACAGGTTTTAATCCGTCTGCAATGGCGGGCACCGCTCTTTCCAATATTACATATGAAGCATAATCCAGGAACCATGTTTTATATTGCCCCATGATACCGGATGCCGCCTGCTGCATCTCTTCTCCAGAACTTTTTTTCTTCGCCATGATCTCTTTTTATGATTTATACGTTCACAATATCGCAACAAAAATACTTTGTCCGAACCGGGATTTTTAGGATTAGAAGGATATATGGGAAATTGAATAAAAATAATCCGGTTATCCCACCGATACAATGCATCCCAAAAATCTAAGTTCAGCCAACTTCATTACCAATACTACCTAGATGCGTGGATTTAAATCCTTCAAAATATTTTAATCCATATCCGAATAACCTGTCCATTGATGAGTGCGCAAATAATATTACTCCTGCCAACTGTAGCGCTTCACTCCTGAAATATACACCCGCCAAATAAACAACTATCGCGACGCCTTTGTGATGAAAAAAATTGTAGCATATGGCGCCTGTTTTATTACCTGCCAAATACCCTACTGCACTGACGTCAGGTGCAAGCAATAAAGCCGGGAACCACCACCAGGAAAAATTGAGTTGCGAGAATAAATAAATACCTAGTACGAACATGCCTAATTCTTCGAGCCTGATGATATTTTTCATCGTCGTTATTTAATTTTTTTTCCCTGAACCTGTTGTCCGTCCTGCGATAAAGTCACCCTTGTTACTTTCCCATCAGCATCTTTGAAAAATTCCAATTGTGCTTTTACAATTTTTGTAAAAAAGAAATTATCCCGTTCAGCATATAATTCAACTTTACCTTGCCCGGTGACTTGCGCTACCAGTTGCCCATCTTCCAAATAAATTGACAAATTGATGTTGGGAGCCAATTGATATTCTCCAACATATTGCTTCAATATCGACGGAGCGACATCGATCTCCTTTCTCAATAAAGGAAATTCATAAGGCTGGTTGTCGATAATGGCATTTATTTCCTCGGCAATTTTTGGCAACTGATTGCATTGGTGATTGTCCAACAATATAATGCAAGTTTCGTCTTCGGGTATTCGCGCGACAAAACTTTCGAAGCCAAAAATTCCACCATCATGCATTAATATTTTTTTATTGTATGATGAATCGATTATCCAACCATAACCATAATTAGATTTATGCGGAACGAATGCCTGCGAGAGTGATGCGGTGTCTATAATTTGTCCGGTATATAAACCTCGATCCCATTTGAAAAGATCACCGACTGTTGTATACAATGCACCTGCTGCATAAGATGCCGAAGAATCAATAATCGTAGCGGGCTGATTTGTTTTTGCAGTCAATTTAAAATACCCGGTTGCCTTGTCTGTATTTTTCAGGGACTTGAAGTCGAAACCTGAATGATCCATGTGAAGCGGTTGCAAAATATTTTCTCTGATAAAACTAAAATATGATTTGCCTGTAATTTTTTCGATAATATAACCCAATAATACATACCCCGAATTGCTATAATTATATTTTTCACCAGGCGCAAATTCCAACGGTTTATTTTTAAACAATTCGATCAATTTTTCGGGGGTGATCGCTTTAAGAGCGCCGGTCTTCATAAACTCATTATCATTCGTGTAATTCGGAATGCCGGATGTATGCGTCAATAAATGTTCGATAGTAATCTTATCGCCATTGGGAAAACCGGGAACATATTTGTCGATATTGTCCTGAACTGACAACAATTTCTTTTGCTGCAATTGCAAAATAGCAACTGCGGTAAATTGCTTTGTGATGGAGCCTACCTGGAAAATTGTTTTTTCGTCATTCAATGAGTGACTGCTCCAATTTTTATAACCATACCCTTTTTGCAAAATGATATTTCCTTTTTGCGCAACCAGCACCGAACCGTTGAAAGCGTATTGTTTCGAATAGACTTTCAACAATTCATCAATGGTTTCTGGAATGGTTTGGGTAAAAACGGGAGAGCTGATGAAAAAAAATACTAAATAGTAAATTAGCTTTTTCATTCGCAAATTTTATACAGGCAGCGGATTTGATGCGGGAGCGGCTGCTTTTGATTTGATCTCAAAATCCTTCATGTTTTTTAATTCTCCCTGCGCTTCGGCTTCCCCCGATTGAATCAATAATTTCAATCTCCAAAGCAGGTATGCATCACCGGTAATATTTTTCGCCTTTGATAAAAAATGATGAATGATCTTGCTCGCTTTTTGCCATTCGCCGGTAATAAATCCTTTCAATTCCTCATCATACAAATCGTGATCTCTTTGCACAAGTTTCTTACCTCCTTCCAATAAACGAACACCTTTATCTTCGTTACATAATTTTGTCCATTCATCAGGATCGATCTCAAATTCTCCGGTGGTAACTGGTCTTGACAGTTTCTTCGCTTTTATAAATTCTCTTGCAGGAATCTGAAAGAGGTTGACAGGATAAAAAATATTTCCTTTTTCGCTGATGAACGGAAGATTATTTAAGTAAAGAATAAATACCCTTCCCTGGAAATCTTTCAACTGACTTACCAGCCAGTAGTAACCGCTTACATCGTGTTTATTTTGTGCGGCCCATATCCAAATTGTTTCGGCAGGATCGTTTTGTAATTTGTTAATGAGATCAGCAACCGTTTTCCGGTCATCCGGCACAGAACCATCATCTACAATCCCGTCATAATCTCCGCCCGCAAGAACATCTCTCCACCATTGCTTACGATTTTCCCATCCTTCGTCGGTATAAATATCTTTTAGCGGACCGACAGCAAAATCATCACAAATTTGCACAATCTCACCTTGCAATGACGAATCAAGCTGAATAGCGCTTCCCAAAACATCAACATCATTGCGTTGAAATACGATATGAATCATGATGAAAATAAATTTTGAATAATTGTTTGAAAGATTCGGATCAACCCTGGGTTTCTACCAGATCTTTTTCCACTTTTAAGTTATCAATAATAAATTCCTGTCTTTCCTGGCTGTTCTTCCCCATATAGTATTCCAATATTTGTTGAAGATGTTCTCCCTGTTCAATGATAACGGGTTCTTTGCGCATATCGGGACCAATGAATCGCGCAAATTCATCGGGAGAAATTTCCCCCAATCCTTTGAACCGCGTGATTTCAGGTTTAGCGCCTAGTTTTTTTATTGCCGCCTGCTTCTCAGATTCATCATAACAATAAATTGTTTCCTGTTTGTTACGAACGCGAAACAATGGTGTCTCCAAAATGGATACATGTCCATTTTTTACAAGGTCCGGGAAAAATTGAAGAAAGAATGTCATCAGCAATAAACGAATATGCATACCATCCACATCAGCATCAGTCGCGATGACGATATTATTATATCGAAGTCCTTCAATACTGTCTTCAATATTCAGCGCATGTTGTAATAAATTGAATTCTTCGTTTTCGTACACAACTTTTTTTGTGAGACCGAAACAGTTTAATGGCTTACCACGCAAACTGAATACGGCCTGTATTTCCACATCCCGAACTTTCGTGATAGATCCACTGGCGGAATCACCTTCCGTAATAAAGATGGTACTTTCTTTTTGTTTTTCGAGAATAGAATCCTTATCCTTTCCGGTTGCTTCATCGTTGTAGTGGAAACGGCAATCGCGCAATTTGCGATTATGAAGATTTGCTTTTTTGGCTCTTTCGTTCGCCAGTTTCTTTATACCGGCAAGTTCTTTTCTTTCTTTCTCACTCTGTTCAATACGCTTCTTCAACGCATCGGCGGTAGAAGGATTTTTATGGAGATAATTGTCTAATTCTTTTTCAAAAAAATCATACACAAAATTTTTCATCGTAGCGCCACCTTCCGCAACGTACTGGCTACCTAATTTTGTTTTAGTCTGTGATTCAAAAACGGGTTCTACTACTCTCACTGAAATTGCTGCAACAATACTCTGCCTGATGTCTGCGGAGTCATAATCTTTTTTATAAAAATCACGCACCACTTTAACAAACGCTTCGCGAAACGCCTGGTGATGTGTTCCTCCCTGTGTTGTGAACTGGCCGTTGACAAAACTGAAAATCTCTTCGCCATAGTCATTGTTATGCGCTATTGCGACTTCAATATCTTCGCCTGTGAGATGGATGATCGGGTAACGCAATTCATCTTCGTTGGTGCGACGTTTCAACAGATCAAGAAGACCATTTTTTGAAACATATTTTTTATCGTTGAAATTAATAACCAGTCCGGCATTGAGATAACAATAATTCCAAATCTGATTATCGAGATATTCATTGATAAAATGGAAATTCTTAAACACGGTTTCGTCGGGAATAAAAGTGACGAGTGTGCCATTTGGCTCGGCGGTTTTTGCCTCCTTATATTCTTTAAGTAAAACGCCTTTTGAGAATTCCGCTGTTTTTTCTTTGCCTTCGCGGAATGCAACCACTTTGAAAGAACCACTCAGCGCATTGACTGCTTTTGTACCGACGCCGTTTAATCCGACGGATTTTTGAAAAACTTTGCTGTCATATTTTGCACCCGTGTTGATTTTGCTCACAGCATCTACAACTTTTCCAAGCGGTATGCCTCGGCCATAATCTCGAATCGAAACCGTTTTTCCTTCAATGGTAATATCTATTTGTTTGCCATATCCCATCGCAAACTCATCGATGCAGTTATCGATCACTTCTTTTATCAACACATAGATGCCATCGTCGGCACTGCTTCCGTCGCCTAATTTTCCAATATACATTCCAGGGCGCAGGCGGATATGTTCTTTCCAGTCGAGCGATTTTATCGACTCTTCCGTGTATTCAAATAAATTCTTTTTCGTTTCAGCCATAAATTTTCAAATCGGGCAAATATAATAAAACCATACCACAAGCATTTTCCAACACTTATACACTTATGTGAATAAAAATCAATCGGAAATCAATGTATTTTCCGATATGCGCGGCTTGTGAAACCGCGTTTGAGGCCTTGCGTATTTTCCGTATAAAACAAGGGGTTTTTGAGCATAATAAAAAGGCCTTTTTATTCGCTTATATAGACAAATACTTATCCGTGAACAGTCGGCTTATTACCCTTCTTAATCCGTATGTAGCTGCTATTGCCATATTGTTCAGCTTCTCTCCTTTGCTGTTGCTTTGGATAAAAAAACTCAGCAAAGAAAAAGCTTACACACTCATCGCAATTTATTGGCTACTGAACGGAAGCACGAATCTCCCTGAATGGATGGGCCAGGCAAATAATTTTTCCCTGCTCAACGAAATCACACTTATATATAACCTGATTGATGCGCCCCTTGTTTTATTAATTCTATATTTTTCAAGTTCTGGTTTCAAAAAAACAATGCTTTTATACTTGCTGATTTCCTATATCATTTTTGAATGTATCATGATTTTTTGGAAAGGATTCAATTTCGATTCCAGCGCAATCATTATTGGTGTAGGTGGTTCAATCATTTTAATTTTCAGCGTCTGGGGCGTTGCAGATTTTTTTCAAAAGATTGAACATTCTTCTTTTGAAACAACCATGGGATTTATTTACGCGGCATTCATTTTCGAATACAGCTTATCCATTGTTACATTCATTTCAAATTATCTTAATTTCAAAAAAGAAACAGTGGATGTGAACCTTTTCGTTTACTATCTAAGCGTGATATCTGCTACGCTGCTTACGTCTTTTGGTTTATGGCGATATGCGAGACCGAAGATGGCTGAAGAAAATAATTTTAGTTAATGGGCGAAGTTACAAATATGCAAATGTGCAAATTCTTCAGGTTTTTAACTTAAAAGAATTTGCACATTTGCATATTGAAATCAATCTTCGTCCTCTTCTACATTATACGTGCCCTGGTTATCGTTGTAGATAGATTCCCAGTCCTTCACTTTGTCATCACCTAATAATTCCAATATATCGAATATGGGATCTGTTTTCTTTTTCCATTCAATAGCCGTCCCATCAGTGTACCTCGACACATATAAACACTGATCCGTTTCCAGGTTCACCTTAATGAGGTTAATCGGATCATTCTCCTTTTCCTGGATCAAATAATAACAATTCTTTTCAAGCAATGCATACGAATACATACTACACAAATTTTTAGAATGATAGATTTAATGGGCAGTGGTAGATTCCTGAATTAAATGGGAAGTTAGTATCGGGGTTAGAAAGCTTCTCGAAAGGAAATAATTTCAAATCTGAAGCATTACAAATTTACATGTTTTGTTGAATCCGGAATCAGGTGATTTGCAGGAAAAAGATAAAAAAAATCTTAAAAACACAAACTGCTATTTTTCAGTTACTTAGGAGTGTTTTTTCATATAAACTTAACGTGGGAAGAGCTGGTTTGAAGAACTGTAACGAGCCAACCATGGGGAATTCATTAGAAAAAATCCGCGCAAAAAAACAAACGGGACAGCGTTTTCAACACTGGCCCGTTTGTCCAAAATCACCTTTATAATCCGATGAATTTTATTGCGCGAGTTTTATTTCACCAACTTCTGTTGTTTGTCCATCCGTTACCGTGATACCATCTTTCGCCACATTTTTATAAGGTGGTTTTGCTTCGATGATTACCTTGTAGGTACCCGGTTTTACATCAGGAATTTCAAATGAACCCTGGTTCACAGACGTCTTCAATGTATCACTTGATGAAATGATCCATGCTCTCGTTGCGCCTTCAGCAGGACTCACTGTTCCTTTTACTGTTCCATTCACGAACGATTTAAAAGAAAATAATGCTGCCGTAGCAATAGCCAACGCTCCCATACTCATTTTAGAAATTTTCATAACTGAGAATTTTAAGATTAATAATTAATATTTACAAATTTTCAAGAACACACTTTATCATACACGCCTAGAGATGGAGGTTGCGTTGTGAAAAACAACTACTGTGCCATAAGTTTTTTTTCTATGCTATTTATTTCTTGGAATAAAATCTCTTAACAAATTATTTATTATTCCGGGGAAGGAATTCCCCACTTCGCATATGGGTATACGTTATATAACGTAAGAAAATAGGTTTACTGTTTCAACACTTCATTTTACAATCATTCCATGATCGATCTGCAAAAAATGATCGACTACATCAGGTATTTCATTTTTATAATGACTCACATAAATTAAGGTCGTGTTGAACACTTCGCAAAAAAGACTGACGATTTTTTTAAAACTATCGATATGCATTTCATCCAATCCCTGGCAGGGTTCATCTAGAATTAATAGCGGAGGGTTTTTAATTAATGCTCTTGCCAATAAAATAAATCTTTGTTCACCGAGCGAAAGCTGATGTAACAATTTATTTCGCTTATCATTCAGCCCGGTTATTTTCAGCCAGTACAAAACAAGCGCTTCCTGTTCGGCATTGAGTTGCCTGAACAATCCGATTGTATCGAATAGTCCGGACGCGATACATTGAAACGCCGTAGCGGCGGCATCGAAATACAAATGCAATTCAGGAGATATATAACCAATTCTTTTTTTGATCTCCCAAATCGTTTCGCCTGTCCCTCGTCGTTTATCAAATAAATAGATTTCGTTCGCATATGCTTGTGGGTTATCTCCAGTAATCAGGCTAAGCAATGTCGATTTACCTGCTCCATTCGGCCCTGATAAACTCCACTTCTCTCCCTTGCGCACTTCCCAGTTTATATGTTGCAATATGTTTTTGTCGGCGTAGGTAATATTCACGTCGATCATTTTTATCGCCACTTTAAAATCATCAGCATCCGCCCGCCTGATTTTTTCCAGATCTCTTTTTTCTACGAGGAAAAGAGAGTCGCCGGAAACGCCCATGGGTTGAAAATCTTTTTTTGGTGATGCCGAGATCAATTTACCTTTCTCAAGGTTTGCGATATGAGTGACATACTCCGGAATTTGATATGGAGAAGTAATCAATAAAATATTAAATCCATTTATGCTCAATTCGTGCAGAATATTTTTTAACAATGATTGGCCAGCGACGTCAAGACCGATAAAAGGCTGATCGAAGATGAGTAGTTCCTGTTTTTGCATCAATGCCGTCACTAATTGCAATCGTTTGTTTTCACCATTGGAAAGTTGGATCAAAGGTTCCTGAAGCAAACGATCAATCTGGAACAATTCGAGCAATGCGTTTTTTGTATAGGCAGTTTTTAATGTATTGGCTGCCGAAAAATACGGCAGCAACGCTTGCTCCACTGTAATTGTTCTATCAGCATCAAATGAATTATACCGCTGCTGGTAATAGAAGTCGCTTCGATTGGTGATGTCTTTAAAACGATGCTGCTGCTCGACAATTTTTACGAGATGATGAGAGTTCTCAAGATTACCGAAAGAAAATTCGCATTTTCCTGTAAAGAAATATCTGCCGCATAATGTATGCGCCAACACAGATTTCCCACTTCCTGCAGCACCCGTAATGGCCCAGTGCTCACCGGGCTTGATATCCAGGCTAATGTCGTTCAAAACTTGTTGGCCCCCCAGGTTGACATTCAAATTTTCGATTGATAAAAAGAATTCTTTCATGCAAAAATTAAATGGATGTAAAGATGCTTTTTTATCGGACGTGAATGCTAAATTCAACTTATAATTTCGTGGAAAAAAATGGCAATCGCCATGATAGTTTTGATGTAAATTCGACGCTCAAACGATAGTAACTGATATCTCAACAAACCATACAGCAAATACTGAGCAGGATCGATATTACCGAGATTGTCGGCAGCTTTGTGAAATTAAAGAAACGTGGCGCTAATTATCTTGGCTTATGTCCTTTTCACAATGAGAAGACGCCTTCTTTTACAGTTTCTCCTGCAAAGGAAATTTATAAATGTTTTGGTTGCGGAAGAAGTGGCAATACGATCAGTTTTCTCATGGAAAATGAGAAATATTCGTATGTAGAAGCGTTGAAATGGCTTGCCGCTAAATACAATGTTGAAATTGAAGAAACGGAAAGCAGTCCTGAACTAAAATTGCAACAACAGGCGGCCGAGAGCCTTCATATACTCAACGGTTTTGCTCAAAAATATTTCACCGACAAATTATTTAACTCGGAAGAAGGACAAGATATTGGTTTGAGTTATTTGAAAGAAAGAGGATTCAGGGAAGATATAATAATGAAATTTCAATTGGGATATTGTCTGGAGGCTTATGATGCGTTCGCAAAAGAAGCACTCGCTGCGCAGTATAGCCCAGAGTATCTGCAAAAAAGCGGGCTGGTTGTTATCCGCGATGGAAGAACAATTGATAATTATCGCGGACGAATCATTTTCCCGGTTCATAATCAAACTGGCAAAGTAGTTGGCTTTGGAGCGCGCATCATCAAGAAGAATGACCGTGCGCCGAAATATATCAATACGCCGGAAAACGAAATTTATGTTAAGAGCAAAATTTTATACGGTTCTTATTTTGCGCGACATGCAATCGACAAACATGATGAGTGTTTATTGGTTGAAGGTTATACCGACGTAATCTCACTTCACCAGGCGGGGATTGAGAATGTAGTCGCAAGCGGCGGCACATCCCTTACGCAAGACCAACTCCGCTTAATCAAAAAATATACAAACAACCTCACCATTATTTATGATGGTGATGCAGCCGGAGTAAAAGCTGCCCAGCGTGGATTGGATATGGCATTGGAAGAGGGATTGAATGTTCAACTGGTTTTGATTCCGGATAATGACGATCCCGACAGCTATGTAAATAAAATTGGCGCATCCGCTTTTCGTGATTTTGTTTCAACCAATAAAAAAGATTTTGTTTTATTTCAACTTGAAATTTCTCTCAAGGATCTTGGAAAGGATAATAACAAGAAAGCACTTCTGGTAAATCAGATTGCGGAGACTATTTCCAAAATCAATAAGGCTGAAGACTTCACAAAGCAACAAGATTATATTCGCCAGTGTGCCGATTTATTAAAAATTGATGAAGCGGGGCTACATGTACTTGTCAATAAATTTATCCGTGAAAGGGTTACGAAGTTTGAGAGCAAAGCACAAGCGAACGAAGCAATCAGCCAACAAAATACAGCTGAGTTTCAGCCTGATGATGCGGATCATGATTTACTCAATCTATTAAACAAAGATGAGCAGCAGGAAAGAGCAATCATCCGCTCGTTGCTGGAATTCGGATTGAAATCGTGGGATGATGAAAAACGTGTTGCGGATTTTATGCTGGAAGAATTTACAGATGAGGATATGATCGATAACAAATCTCTTGTAGAAATTCTCGATACGTATAAGAACTGGTACAGGCAGGGATTGGAACCTACTTCAAAGAATTTTCTTTACCAGGAAGATCAGCACCTGAGCATGCTCGTTGTATCCATCATGGATTTTCCATACGAACTTAGTCCGAACTGGAAAGATCATTATGAAGGTAAGATTCCGACCAGAGAAGAATTATATAAAGAAGAAGTCGTGTCGACGCTTAATTATTTGAAGTTGCGGAAAATTAAAAGGCTGATGGAAATGAATCAAAAAGATCTTGAAAAGTCGGGAAATGCAGAAGAGCAGTTGACATATATCCAAACTCATCAGCATTTGAAAAATATGGAAAAAGAATTATTGCAGCATATCGGCACTGTAATAGTAAAATAACCTGTCTCCAAAAAAGAAAGCCTGGATGAATTGATTAACGATTTTTCGATTTATATTTCAACAGGGCTTGTCTTACCCGCAATCAACTTGTCGATCGCGGCTTCTAACCGGCGGGATCTTGTTTCACCTCTCTTTGCATTTGAGATCCAGCTTACATACTCGCTTTTGTTGGTAGAAGATAATTTATCGTAGAAATGAGAAGCGATTTTACTCCTTTTTAGTTCCTGTGTAAAGTCTTCAGGTGCATGAACGACGTAATTCATATAGTCAACATCCACCAATGTATCACTGACCGATACTTCGGCAGATCTTGACACCGCGCGGGTATGATCTGCTTTTTTGAAGCGGATAGCGTTCCAAACATGATCCAATGGAACATGCTTCACGATTTCAAAACCTGCTTCGCAGATGCAGTTCCAACTACATTCACGATTTAATGTGGTAGCAATTTTGCTTGTCAGTTTGGGATGAGCCACCCATAATTTCCCGTCCTTGTGCAAAGCCGGCAACACTTCGCTGATTATACTTTTCAACTGACTTTCATTTACAGCAAATACCAGTGCAAAATCAATTTTTTTGATTTTAAGCAATGGAGTAACATTTTTTGTGAAAGCCAGCTTGGTAAATTGTTTTTCAATCGAAGAAGGCAGTCCTTGTATTAAAAGACTTTTTTCATCTTTTAGTTGCAATTTTTCCAATAAAGTTTGTGACATGCGTTTGATGTTTTTGTTAAATCTGTGTGAAACGCGGTGCGGGACTGCAAAGGTAAAAAAATCAAACGGTACATGAAAATTCTTAGATGAAAATTTTATGCATTATTCCAAAAAAATTAGAAAATACCCCAGAAAAACTCAAAATAGCTGTTTAAACGACAATTATTCGTGTATTTTCTTTTGCAACATCTCTTTTACTGACTTTTCTGCATAGTTTGAGGCTTATAATAGGTCAATGCATCCGGCATCTCTTCCTGTAGTTTTGCTATACGGTTATCATCGATTGGGTGTGTGCTTAATATTTCCGGCGTTTTGTTACCTCCTGATGCCGATTTCATTCTTTGCCAAAAAGCAATCGATTCTCTTGGATCGTAACCGGCCATTGCTGCAAATCGCAATCCAAGACGATCCGCTTCGTATTCCTGTTTGCGTGAAAATGGAAGTAAGGCGCCTACATTTGAACCGATGCCATAAGCATTCATAAAAACACTTTGTGTTTCTGCCGGTTGATTTGCAACTGCCACTGATAACGCAGCACCTCCTAATTGCTGAACCATTGCCTGGCTCATGCGCTCATTACCATGTTTGGCGAGTGCGTGTGTGATTTCATGCCCCAACACAATCGCCAGCGCTGTTTCATTTTGTGTAATGGGGAGAAGTCCCGTGTACACTACAATTTTTCCACCTGGCATACACCATGCATTGACTTCTTTGGAATCAACGAGATTATATTCCCATTTGTATCCTTCTAATTCAGCACTCAAACCTTGTTGAGTATAATAAATTGTGATTGCGTTTGCTATGCGCTGCCCCACCCTGCGGACCATTTCAGCGTCTTTATTCCCGCTGGATTGACTTACCACTTTATTCGCGGTTAGAAACTGCTTGTATTGATCCGACGCCATTGATTGGATTTCGGATTCGGGATAAAGTGATAATTGATTTCTTCCGGTAATTGCATTGTGAGTACAACCGGATATAATCATAAATAAGAAAATGGGTAGCACTATTTTTTTCACGCAGTTATAATTTTATGTGTTAACGCAATTTGTATACCATGGCGGTTATTAATCCCGATGATTCCAAACGAACGTGCAAATTTATAAAGATTCTAATAACTTACTTATTGCTTGCATTGAAGCTTTTTTCAGCCGCTAAATGTAAGATTGCGGTGGGAATATCCCGATTACCGAAGTGATAATCTTTAATGCAGTTTAATGAAAATTGCGTGGAAAGCAAAAACGAGTTTTTATTTTGCAATTACTGTTATACTATGAAAAAAAATTACTGCGGCTTCTTTTACTCGTTGAACCTGCGAGTATATAGTTTTAATTCATTGCTTGGAAATAATAGCGTGTGCAACACCGAAAAATAAATCGATGATCTTGGATTACTGCACATTTCTGACTGAAACGAGCGCCTATAATTTCTTTTCACATCAGATCAAAATATTGATACCATCTCAAATTGATACCATCTCAATACGCATTCAATTTCCTACAGATTATGGGTATGCTTGAAATACCGGTAGACTCGATGTATTGGTTATGCCATTTGTTTTACACATCCAGTAAGTGACTGTTGGGTTTAAATCTGACCTGTTATTCCAAATAATATCGCCTTTTTTGTACCCTAGTAAGTACGGATCGGCAGTATTAGGCACTCCAACTTCTTCACCTATCCAATTACTCGAAATGATTGCAACGTTATTCTCTGTTATCGTGGCATTATTGGAAACCGTTATTGTTCCTGCACCATAACTTACGATTTTTGTTCCCGCAGGAAAATGGGGTAATGTAATTGGCCAGTTTATACTTGTACTCGTGCCCCCTTCTATTAACACTCCCGTAATCACATTACTACCTGAAGTAATATTTCCTAGCATAAGTATTGGAATGATATAATCATATCTATAAATTGAAAGAGAATAATTGATCGCAGCAATTCCTGCGAATGTTCCCCCTATGACGACAACGCCTGTACTGCTATTTTTGGAATTGACTACTCCGAACGAAGCATATGATACCGTATTGCTAAACTCGTCAGTAGTACCAAATAACAATACATCTCCAACATCTAGGCTTTTGAAATCGACTGAAGAAGTCGACAAAGTGAATTGCGCTGTAAGGTTAGCATTATTGATATTACTGATCGTAACTGCGCTGCTAAGTGGTATTACATTTACATCTTTGATACCACCTGCAGTTGTAACTATTTTTTTTCTGATTCGAGTTCTCGGCACACCTATCCATAACTTCATATCCCAAGTAAAAACAAGAGAACTTGTGTGAAGTTGCGCGGCCGACACACCTCCTCCAATTATTAAACCATCGCCGAACGGTAACCCAACACTACAGTCCTTAAATGTTGTCGTATTCGCAGCATAATTGTTTATTGGAATAAAATCAAACGAAACGTTTTCAAAAATTGCCAACGGGCAATAAAGTCCAATTGGTAAGTGATATGAAGCGCCGTACTGCGAAAAAAAACTATTCGTGACTTTTAAAGTTGCACCCTGAAATAAAGTTAACGCAGAATTGATAGATGTTGTTCCACCAAAAACGGAGGTTGGCAACCCTCCGACAATGTTAATCCAACTGTCCTCAATAATCAACGTCCCAATTGGACCGGTAAACGATCCGCCAAAACTTCCCAGGGATTCTATATGCGCGTTACGAATAATTAGCCCCTTGCTTACAAAGTTGGAAAGTGTACATAAATACCTGTTACCTCCTGCAATGTTGCAACTAAGTACTTCCGGCGGGCAACTTGTTCCATCACCATAGTTCCTGCAATCAAAAATATATTTACACGCGCCCCATGATTTAAAATTTTCAATAAAAACACTTCTATTTTGAGATTGACCAGTGGAAACAGCAGACTTTGCATAGTCGCCCCAGCAATCAACGATTTTGATAGCATCGCAATTTTGTGGGCTACCATGTGGCGACATGCAATAGTCAACTGTATAAGTTCTGGAAGTACAATCCTTGATTACAACATCTGTTGATCCTCCATTACCTTCATCAATATAATAAGAAGTGAAATCAGGATATCGATCACCGGCGCCAACTGCGGATCCTCCAAAAGGGTCTACAACAAAGCCTGCATGTGGCGACAAAAAATTGTCTCTTGAACTATTACTCAAAAATGTGGTACTGGGATCCTGAATGATCTGATACTGGGTATAACTTTGAAGTCCGGTATTCACCCCGGTAGTAGCAATATTTTCAACTCTAAATCCTTTTACACGTTGCATGCCTACTGCAAATGAAGCTGCATTCGCACATTTAATCCAACTTAGGCCACCATTAGTACCTCCTTCCGCTGAGCCGACACCTGATAATCTCATGTTGCCCAAAAAATTTGAAACCGCAATAGTACCGGGCCTGCCGGTGCTGTTCAGTCTAAATAGCAATCCCTTGCTGATGCTATAAACACCCGATGGCAAAAACAATTCGCAAATACCATTGTACACGCAATTGTTGATATCCTGTTGCAAAGCTGCGTAGTCATCTGTCGAGCCATCACCAGTTGCACCCGACCATTTCAGACTATAATATTTTCCATTCGTGCCAACTGGATTTACTGTTAGAGATGAACTGAAAATTTGTGAATAATAAGGAGCATCGATTTTACAATTGCCAACAGTTCCGCTTCCTATTAATTTATTTCCATTGATGAAAGAAATAATTTTACCCTGGCAGTTAACAGTTCCTGTTATTGTTACTGATGCAGGTGGAGAATAATCAAATAATATTCCAGCATAATTAGCATTGGCAAAAGCGGTATTTAGTGCTGCTGTTTGATCTGTTCCGTTGGCAAGTATTCCAATGGAGGAAGCTGATGGTAATGAGGTAGCCATAGTATAAGGTTTGAAATTTTAATTATCCTTATGAAGTTACAGCTACAAAAAAAACTGATAAAAAAAGAAAACACTTAAGTGCGAGCTCTTAGATTATTAAAACTACAATATTGTAATCTGAAATTATTTACTAGAGGGATTTGAAATTTTTCGCTGTCTTCTTTTGTCGCGATATTTCAAAATAGGAACTTTGCTTTCACTGCCGCGTAATAAACGGCTGATATTTTTTTGATGAGTGAGTATAACGAGTAATGCGACTGCAATTGCAAATGCTCTATACAACGGCTCCTTCTCATTAAATATGAAAAGAATCAATACAGCGAATGCAACACTTGCTAAAATTGAACTCAGCGATACAAAACGAGTAAGATACAATACCAATAAAAAAACGCCGACACAACAAACTGCAACAAGTGGCTGAATGGCGAGTATCATTCCAAACAAAGTAGCAACACCTTTACCACCGCGGAAATCTGCCCAGATTGGAAATATATGTCCGACAACCGCAGCGAGACCGAGTCCAACCATTAAGTTGGTTCTGTCCCATTCATTGTGTAAATAATAAGGAACAAAAATATAAAGACTGGTTGCTGCAATCCCTTTTAAAACATCCCCAACCATCACGATGCTGCCCCATTTTGCGCCCAATACACGGAAAGTATTCGTAGCTCCGGAATTACCGCTACCATATTCTCGGATATCGATTCCAAAAAAGTATTTGCTAATCCATACCGCAGTAGGAATTGAACCTATCAGATAGGCTAACAATATAAATAGCACTTCCTTCATTTAAACCAGGGTTCTAGTTGGAAATCAAAAATAATTAAAAACTAATTACAAATCTGCTTATTATTTATCCCAAAACATTAGATTTTTTTCAATCGCAGTGAGAGCCAGTTGTGGAGCATTTGAGGAGGGGCAACTATCGTCAGACTGTTTTTTTCAGCCTCCTTCTCCAAGTCAAACAGGTCCTGCTGCAAAAAACCACTTGTTAATAAAACGCCTTCCGCTGATAAATGTTGCTGTAAATCTGGGAGATTTTCAATAATTACATTCTTATTGATATTAGCCAAAATAATGTCAAAAACACCTGCGTCGCGCGTAGAATCCCTTTTCTCAACAGTAATTCTACCGCAACGGTTCATCAAAATATTTTCCGTTGCATTCCTGATACTCCATTCGTCATTATCAATTGCGAGTACCGATTTAGCTCCGCATTTTTCCGCGAGTATGGCAAGTACTCCTGTTCCGGTTCCGAAATCCAACACCGTTTTTTCTTTGAAATCAATGTTCTTCATCGTATCGATCATCATGTATGTGGTAGCATGATGCCCGGTTCCGAAACTCATTTTCGGAGTGATGATGATATCAAATTTTGTTTTGCTTGTGGCGAGATGAAATTCTGCGCGGACAGAACAAAAATCTCCGACAGATATGGGTTGAAAATTTTTTTCCCATTCTTCATTCCAGTTTTGCTCAGCGATTATTTTTTTGGAGAAAGAAAATTTTGGAGAAAGAGTAGTAGCTATATTTTCTGGATCGAAAATATTTTCGGGAATGAAAGCGTGCAAAATATTTTCTTCTTCTTCGAAACCATCAAACCCCATATCACTTAATGCTGCGATCAAAATTTCTGATTGCTCCTGGCTAACCGGTGATATTGAGAGCTGGACGTAATTCAAGCATTAAAATATTTCGCGCGGGAAAAGAAAATTAATTTTTCAATTCTTACTTTTCCAGAGTGGCTTTTCCAAAGTTTTAAACTTTGGAAAAGCCACTCTGGAAAAGTAAGAATTGAAAAAAATTATGATCCCTGTGATTCCTGCGGCTTGCCTTCAGGCTTTGGCATCAGGACTTTACGGCTCAATTTAAATTTACCAGTCTTATTATCGACGCCGATCAATTTTACTTTTACCATGTCGCCTTCATTCAACACACCTTCCATTGTTTCCAATCTCTTCCAACTCACTTCACTGATATGCAACAATCCCTGCTTCCCCGGTAAAAACTCCACGAAGGCGCCATATGGCATTACTGATTTTACTTTCGATTCATATGTTGATCCGACTTCAGGAACTGCAACAATTCCTTTTATCCATGCAACTGCCTTATCCAAACCTTCTTTTGCCGGACTGAAAATACTTACTTCACCCTGGTTTCCTACTTCTTCGATATTTATAGTAGCACCGGTTTCGCGTTGTATTTCCTGTATCACTTTTCCTTGTGGCCCGATAACTGCTCCAATAAATTCTTTGTCGATAAATAATTTCACCATTCTTGGTGCATGCGGCTTCACTTCTTCACGCGCTGAAGGCATGCAATTGTACATCGCATCAAGAATCAGCATGCGGCCTTTGCGTGCCTGCTCAAGTGCTTCACGCATCGTATCCATACTCAAACCATCCACTTTAATATCCATCTGCACACCGCAAATACCATCACGCGTGCCAGTCACTTTAAAATCCATATCACCCAAGTGATCTTCATCACCCAATATGTCGGTTAATATTGCATACTTTCCATCTGTGGTGCGTGTAATCAAACCCATTGCCACACCACTTACGTGTTTCGCAATAGGAACACCAGCGTCCATCAATGCCAAAGAACCCGCACATACCGTAGCCATCGAAGATGATCCATTGGATTCGAGGATATCACTGACGACACGAACTGTATAAGGATAATCGTTTCCGGGCATCATCTGTTTCAATGAACGCATCGCCAAATTACCGTGACCAACTTCTCTTCTGCCCGGACCTCTCATCATTTTTACTTCACCTGTAGAAAAAGGTGGAAAATTATAATGCAGAATAAATTTCGTGTAATCAGATTTTGCTGCACTCTCCACGAGCAACTCATCGAGCGGAGTTCCTAATGTTACTGTTGTAAGCGATTGTGTTTCTCCTCTTGTAAATAATGCAGATCCGTGAGGTGTTGGAAGCGGATCCGTTTCCATCGCAAGTGAACGCACCTGGTCGAGACCTCTTCCATCCAAACGAACACGTTCATCAACAATCATATTACGTACAACCTCCCATTTCAAATCTTCGTAATACTTTTTCACCAATTTTTTATCGACATCAGAAATATCTTCACCAAAACTGGCTACCAATTCTTCTTTTAATTTATCATAAGCATCGCTGCGTTCATGCTTGCTACTACCTGCTCTCGAGATCTGGTAAACTCTGTCTTTTGCAAATGAATTTACTTTCGCTTGTATCTCTTCATTCTGTGCAGGCTTTTTATAATCTCTTTTGCCAGTCACTCCTACTTTTGACCTGAGTTCTTCCTGTGCTTTGATTTGAACACGAATCGCATCGTGTGCAAGTTGTAAAGCATTCACGAGATCTTCTTCGCTGCATTCTGCTGCTTCACCTTCCACCATCATCAGGTTTTTTTGAGTAGCAGCTATCATGAATTCGAGATCAGATTTTTCAAGATCGGAACGTGAAGGATTCACCACCATCTTCCCATTTACTTTTCCGATTCTGACTTCGCTAATTATTTCTTTAATGGGAATATCTGACACAGCTAATGCCGCTGATGCAGCCAGACATGCAAGTGCGTCCGGCATTATTTCAGTGTCGCTCGATACTAAGCTGATCAACACCTGTACATCACACAAATAATCTTCAGGAAAGAGTGGCCTTAATGCACGGTCCACTAACCGGCTCGTCAATATTTCATAATCATTCAATCTTGCTTCGCGTTTGAAAAAAGATCCGGGGATACGTCCGGCTGATGCAAATTTTTCCTGGTAATCTACTGATAGCGGGAAAAAATCCTGACCTTCTTTCGGGTCTTTATTTGCAACGACTGTAGCAAGTAAAATACAATTCCCCTGGCGTACGGTAACGGAACCATCGGCCTGACGAGCAAGTTTTCCGGTTTCTATGGTAATTGGCGCACCATCATTTATGCTGAAGGTGACACTGATAGGTTGTGAAAGCATATAGCAATTCTTTTAAAAAATTATGAATTGCGGGACGGTAACAATTCACAATTCTGTTTATAATATGAGACTAAATTTCTCCCTGTAGCAAAAAACGATTCCCAACCAGTATTATAGTTGGGAATGTTTTTATATAAATAACATAAAGTAGACTATTTTCTGAGGCCGATTTTTTCGATCAGTTTGCGATAATCCTGGAGGTTATGTTTGCTTAAATAAGTCAGCAAACGTTTTCTCTTCCCTACCAGTTGCATCAAACCGCGGTGAGTGGAAAAATCTTTTTTATTAGCCTGGAGGTGTTCAGAAATCCGGTTGATACGCTCTGTTAGCAAAGCGATCTGTCCCTCAATGGAACCGGTATTGGCTGTTTTGCCACCAAAATCAGTAAAAAAATTAGCTGTTTTCTCTTTTGTCAAATAAGGCATCTCATTTTTTTTAAAAGGCATCCAAATATTATTCTTCTTAATTCGGTCGCAAAAGTAGCAAAATTATTTTAATAACCTGCCGTTTTTTTAAATGAATTAGCTTTACACGGAATAAACCAAATGCCTGTAAAACCAAAGGTTAACATGCCTTCCACCAGGTTTTAGGCTTTATAAACGAGTCTTGATGAAAATTGTTCACATTGTTGGCAACAGGCCTCAATTTATTAAACTGGCATTACTGTACAAGGCTTTGGATTCAAAAAAAGTACAGAACATTATATTGCATTCAGGTCAGCATTTCGACAGGAACATGTCAGACGTATTCTTCGATCAGCTGAATATCCCTATCCCAAATTATTCGCTTGGGATCAACAATTTAAGTCACAATGAAATGATCGGGAAGATGATGACAGAAGCAGACGGCATCATTGATTTTGTAAAGCCGGATTGCGTAATCGTTTACGGCGACACCAATACAACGCTTGCGGGTGCACTGGCTGCTAAAAAACGAAACATTCTCGTTGCACATATCGAGGCCGGGGTAAGAACCAGCAACGAAACCATGCCGGAAGAAGCAAACCGCTACCTCACAGATCGTATTTCCAATTTTAACTTTTGCTGCACAGATCTGAATGTCGAAAATTTAAGGAAAGAGGGATTTTTTGGTGATACAATCCACTCGAAAGTTTATAACAGCGGTGACCTAATGCTGGACGCCAGCATTTCTTTTAAAAACATCGCTTTAAAAAAAGCAAAATTGCCGGCAGCAATCAACTTGAATCAGCCCTTTGTCTTGACAACCATTCACCGCACTGAGAACACGGAAAATTTAAACAGCCTGCAAAATATTGTGCAAGCGCTCAACGAGATCCATCAACATGAGCCGGTTATTTTTCCGATGCATCCAAAAACAAAAATGCTGATCGATCAACATAAAATTCCCATTGCATTTACAGTTCTGGACCCGATGGGTTATATGGAATTGCTGGCATTAACGCAGCATTGTTCCGCAACAATAACAGATAGCGGGGGTCTTTCCCGCGAATCTTTTTTCTTCCAAAAAAGAACACTTGTGATCATGCAAAATCCATTTTGGCCGGAAATATTTGCCCACGGAAATTGTATGCAATCAAATGGGAAAAAGGAAGAAATCATTACGAAATATCAATCCCTTCTTACACAAAATAAATCATTCGATATTGATGTTTTTGGAGATGGAAAGGCTGCCGAAAAAATCAGTGATATCATTGTGTCTGCATTTTAGCCCGGATAAATAACAAAAATGGCCAAACGCATTGTTGTAACAGTTATATCAGATCTCGTAACAGATCAACGGGTGCACAAAGTGTGTCAGACATTGCACGATGCCGGTTATGAAATTTTGTTGATTGGCGCAAAAAAAAAGAAAAGCCTGCCTCTCGAAAAAAGAGATTATAAAGCAATTCGTATCCCGCTATTATTTCAACGAAAAATATTTTTCTTTCTTGAGTTCAATACAAGGCTGTTTCTAAAATTACTTTTTACAAAAGCGGATATTTTTCTCGGAAATGACCTCGATGTGATGGCTGCTACTTTTTTTGCGGGTCGATGGAAAAAAAAGCAGATCGTGTATGACACGCATGAATATTATATGGCGATGGCAGGGCTCGACAATAAAATAATTAGAAAAAAAATATGGAAGACACTCGAATCTTATATTTTTCCGCGCCTTCAATTTATTTACACGATCTGTGATTCCTTTTGCGAACTCTATCGAAAGGATTACGGCAAAGAACTAAGAACAGTAAGAAATGTACCTTACCTGCACGATAAAAGTCCAAATGCTGATCCACAGTTGTTAAAAAAAATAGATGCGCTGATTCCGCAAAATAAAAAATTGCTGATATTCCAGGGAGCTGGAATCAATCCACATCGGGGCGTTGAAGAATTGGTGCTTGCGATGCGATTTCTTGATTCAAAAAAATATCATTTGTTACTTGTCGGCGGAGGAGATATTTTTTCTTTGATAGAAGAGATGATTCATGAACATAAGCTGGAAGAAATCATTACAGTAATTCCAAAAGTTCCGTTCCAGGTGCTCCGGCATATAACAAGGCAGGCACATCTCGGTCTTTCGCTAGACAAGCCGGATAATTTGAATCATCGCTATGGTCTTCCCAATAAAATTTTCGATTATCTACACGCTGGACTGCCAGTGTTGGTAAGTCGTCTTGTTGAATTAGAAAAAATTGTGAACTTTTACCGCGTCGGAACATTTATAGAAAATCATGATCCAAATCATATTGCGGCTTGCATAGAATCAGCATTTGAAAACACAGATAGTATGAAACTGTGGAAAGAAAACACGGTAATCGCGAAAAAAGAACTGAATTGGGAAAACGAAGGCAAAATTGTTTTGGAAATATTTAAACAAGTAGCGGCTGAAAAGGTTAATTAAACAGATGAGCACAAAACATCTGCATATCGTTTGTCACGATGTCCCCTACCCGCCTGATTACGGTGGCGTGTTCGATCTTTTCTATAAAATAAAAATGCTTTCGTCTGCCGGCGTGCAAATTCATTTGCATTGTTTTGAATATGGACGTGGTGAACAGGAAGAATTAAATAAATACTGTACAGAAGTAAAATATTATTCGAGGAAATTAGGCCACAAAAGTTTTTCGCATAAGCTGCCTTATATCGTTTGTTCAAGATCGAACCATGAATTACTGGATGATCTTTTGCAGGACGATTACCCAATACTGGTCGAAGGAATCCATTGCTCCTACCTGCTCAATGATCCGCGGTTCAACGATAGAAAAATAATATTGCGATTACACAATGTGGAATGGCTTTACTACAAACAACTTTATCAAACTTCCACTTCTTTCTTTAAAAAATTATATTATCTCCACGAAAGCAAAACACTAAAACAGTACGAACAAAGTATTGCCGACAAAGCACTCACAATCGCAGTGAGTGAGCAGGATATCGTTTTTTATAAAGAGGAATTTGGTGCAAAAAATATCTATTACCTGCCGGTCTTTTTACCCTTCGATCGTGTTATGTCGCAAACAGGAAAAGGATGTTATTGTTTGTATCACGGAAATTTATCAGTCGCAGAAAATGAAAAAACGGTGATCTGGTTATTGGAAGAAGTTTTTAACGATCTGTCGCTGCCAGTCGTTATTGCCGGAAAAAATCCATCCGCGTATCTTGAAAAAATGATTGAACAACATTCATGTGCATGCCTGGTTGCTGATCCTTCGGAGGATGAAATGCAGGATATTATCGGCAAAGCGCAGGTGAATGTGTTGCCTTCCTTCAACTGTACCGGCATTAAATTGAAATTATTGAATGCACTTTTTAATGGACGCCATTGCGTAGTGAATGAGCAAACAATCAAAAACACCGGACTCGAAGATATCTGTCATATCGGTTCTGATCCGTATGAATTAAAAGATATCATTTCAGAAATTTTTGAAAGCCCCTTTGAAGAAGAAGAAATCGAACGTAGAAAAAATATATTGCTGAATCATTATGACAATGAAAAAAATGTCCAGCAACTTATTCAATGGATATGGTAGCATTATCGATCACACGTCCTTTTTCCGTACGCAACATTCTTGCAGGAAATTTATGAACGACTCTATAATCATGCGTAGCCATGATAACAGTCGTTCCATAATCTTTTGATATCTGGAAGAGGAGTTGCATGATTTCATCCGCCGTTTCCGGATCAAGATTTCCAGTCGGCTCATCCGCCAAAATTAATTTCGGAGAATTTAATAACGCTCTTGCAATATCGACGCGCTGTTGTTCACCGCCGCTCATTTCAAAAGGCATTTTGAATCCTTTTGATTTCAAGCCCACTTTATCCAGCACGTCGGCAATCTTTTCGTTCATCAATTTTTCGTGTTTCCATCCTGTAGCTCTCAAAACGAATTTGAGATTGTCACTTACATTTCTATCGGTGAGTAATTGAAAATCCTGGAAAACCACGCCCAGATTACGGCGCAGGTACGGAACTTTTTTCCAGTTCATCTCGCGCAAATTAAATCCGACTACCTGTCCCTCTCCTTCTTTTAAAGGAAGGTCGCCATACAAAGTCTTCAGAAGGCTCGATTTCCCGGTTCCGGTTTTGCCCACGAGATACACAAATTCTGCTTTGTTCAAAGAAATATTTACGTTTCCAAGAATGAGGGTATTACTCTGGTATATGTTAACGTTCCTTAATTCAGCAATGACTTCTGCCATAAATAATTATTAGAATTCGATGGTTAGATAAACAAAAATAAAGAAACCGTGTGACTTCATTAACGGCTCCACGTAATCCTTCGACTTCGCTCGGGATAATGGCTGACTTCGATCCATCCTTCCATCCTTCGACTACGCTCCGGACGGTTTTCTCAAATGCGGGTGTTTAGCATCAACCAAATCTTTCCACTTCAAAAGCCTTCACATCAATACTGGTTTTTCGATCGTGTACTATCTCATCAACCAATTTGCCCGTTCCTGCACCCAAACTCAGTCCTAACATGGAATGTCCTGTTGCTATAATAACGTTTTTATATTTTTTTATTCTGCCGATATAGGGCAGGCCGTCCGCGGAACAAGGGCGATAACCGTACCAAACCTTCTCTTGCGCAGGCATGGGGATATTAAATTCGGGGAAATATCTTTTCACTGCATTTAAAATACCAACGACTCTGTTCATTCGTGGTGGCGTTTTTGTAGAAGTAATTTCCATCGTACCTCCGAAACGTATTTTATTACCATCCATTGGAGTGATGGCCACTCGTCCTTCCATTAAAACCGCAGGATGATTCAATTTGTACGGTGAATCATCTAACGTTACCGAGTAACCGCGTCCGGGCACTAGTGGTAATTTTGTGTCAAGCAAACTTGCAATCTCCCTACTCCATGAACCGGCTGCCACTACGATCTCATCCGCTTCAAATGACTGATCCGCGGTAAAAATTTTTTTTACTGCTTCATGATCAGACTCGATTTTTTTTACTTCCTGGTTAGATAATAAAACAACTCCGTTTTTTTTCAAATGATCAATGAGTGATTTCATCAAAAGGTTCGGATACAGATGTGCATCGCATTTAAATAAAACAGCACCCAATGCATTGATGGTTGTTTGTGGTTCCATTTTCTGCAGCGCTTCTTTGTCCAGCATCATAGCATCTAGTCCCAACTCGTGGGCTTTTTCCAAAGCATGATGTGCATGTTCTGCTTTTTCTTCGGTCTGAAATATTTCCATCAAGCCCTTATGCTCATACGAAAATTTAAAATCAGTAAGCTTTGTCCACGATTCGTACTCGTGCTGGCTGAGTAAAGCAATATCACGCAACGGAATTGCCGCGGCTTCAACCTGTTTGTTATTTGCACTCTTGATAAATTGAAGCCCCCATTCTATTAAGGGCCAGTTCAACCGCGGCTGAACATAGAAAGGACTTTTAGAATTAAACATCCATTTGAATCCCTGTTTCACAATTCCGGGAGTAGCAAGCGGAATAAAATGACTGGGGCAAACATATCCTGCATTTCCATAAGAGCAGTTGTTGGAAAAATCATTTTTATCCAGTACGGTTACATTGCAGCCGGATCGCTTCAGATAGAGGGCCGTGCTCAATCCAACAATCCCTCCGCCGATGATGATAACATTTCTCATAACGGCTGCAATAATAGTATGGAAAAACGAAAAATAGAAAAGAGGGTGCGGGGGAAAGAAACAAGGAACAAGATTCAAGGTACAAGATTCAAGGTACAAGACACTTTGCAATTCGAATCTTGTACCTTGAATCTTGTACCTTGTACCTTGTACCTTGCTCCTTGTTACTTATACCTTGTGCCTTACATATTACGCAGCAATGGTTTCAACCAAAAAGCAAATTGTTGAGCAATTGTTTTTCTTAATATGCGAAGATCAAGTTTGAAGCTGGCATTTCGTATGTAAAACGCATCCCATTGGTATCGTCCAAAAATACTTTCAATATCTGGCGCAGGACCAGAGAACCCTCTCACTTGGGCAAGACCGGTAATGCCGGGTCGCAAAATGGTTCTGAATTCGTAGTCTTTGATCAACGAAGAAAATTTATCATGATCCGCATGCATATGCGGCCTCGGCCCGATAATGCTCATATCACCCATCAATACATTTAAAAATTGAGGAAGCTCATCGATATTAGAATGTCGAAGAAAATTTCCGATGAATGTTATCCTGTGATCTTTTGCCGAAGCCTGAAGAATATCCGCATCTTTATTGATCACCATCGATCTGAACTTATAACAAGCAAACTCAACTCCGCCTCTGCCAATTCTTTTTTGCAAAAAGAATACCGGTCCCCTAGAATCCAATAATATCAGAATCGCTAAGAGTGGGGTAAGCCAACTCAATATGGTGAGAATGACGATGAGCGAGATAACGATGTCGGATATCCTTTTCCAGGCAAAAAAATATTTCTTATCGTCGAGATAAATATTAGCAATCCGCTTCTTCTTTGCCACGGATATATCGGCAATGGAAATAAAATCTGAATCTGTGCGCATCTCGTTAATCTTTGGCGCATTGTCATCTTCCGATAACTGTTATTACCGAAAAATCAACAAAGCAACCTTTTGGAAAAATTGTTTGTACTGATTTATAGAGCATACGGAATGGATACTGTGACAGTTGCTTATTTCCCGACATATAACTGACAGATGAATATACCGGCTGATATTACCACTAACCTCTTATTATATTTTAAGTAATTATTATGGAAATGGATTTACGACAAAGTATTCTCAAAGTATTGGCCTATTTTGATCTTTTCGACTATCCATTAACGAAAGAAGAGATCTTTCTCTTCTTAGACCAGCGTGTTGACGCTAATGATTTGAAAACAAGTCTTTCCAGGCTGGCGACAGAACGGATAATTTTTAAATTCAATGATTTCTACTCTCTGAAAAATGAATCCGGGTTATTAAAAAAAAGAATCGATGAAAATAATTATGCACAAACGCTATTAACTACGGCGCGCCGCATCTCCAAATTCCTTTTCAGATTTCCATATATTAAGGGCGTAGGCATTTCAGGCTCGTTATCTAAGAATGTGGCTAATGAAGAATCGGATATAGATTATTTTATCATCACCACATCGAACCGGTTATGGATTGCAAGAACCATTACACATCTCTTTAAAAAATTCACGTTTATAACCGGCCACCAGCATTGGTATTGTATGAACTATTATGTAGATGAAGCGGGCCTGCAAATAGAAGAGAAAAATATTTTTACTGCCACGGAACTATTAACGCTCGTCCCTGTATGCGGGAACGGAACTATGCAAAAGTTTTTCAAGGAAAATGACTGGGCAAGAATCTATTTCCCAAATTATAAATTGTCGTTAACAAATCCACCCACTAAAACATTTCATACTGGATTCAGAAAACTCGCTGAATTTTTCTTCAATAATAAATTCGGAGACTGGCTCGACAATTACCTCATGCAGGTCACAAAAAAAAGATGGAAGAAAAAGGAAGAAAAAGTAAAACTAAACATTAAAGGCAACAGGATGGGATTAAATGTCGGCAAACATTTCTGCAAGCCTAATCCGGCATTTTTTCATGCAAGTGTATTATCGAAATATGCGGCCAGGCTGAATGAAATCGAAAAGCAATTAAGTAAAGCGAATGCCAGCGAAAAATATTTTAGTCTCGCAAAAAAAGAAGTATAAGTATTGAGCATTTGTGAATTCTCAAACAGATTCCTTTTTCAAAATAATACAGTAATGATCAGCAAGGGAGGAAAATGCTGAACGTTTACCAAGGCCATATTCCCATTTATTCAATTTATTCAGCCATGATTGATGACCGGCAAAAGACTTTTCCATATATGTCGGGGGAAGAAACAAACCGACTGGATAACTACGATCATGCACAAAATAAGGATTGAACAATTTTGCGAAGCCGCGAGGTGAATAATAATAAACCGGCATGCTATGTCCTTCGATGACAAATAAATTATTTTTTCTCCATCGGCGAAAGGCAACCCTGGGCTGTATTTGAATACCATAATACAAGAGTTCCCAAAGGCAAAAACGACTCAATACCACAAAAAACAAATGCCCATCGGGCCGAAGCATTGTACAAAAATTCTTTCCCAATTGCGAAATTTCTGAACTATTCGCGCAGTTGATTCCTGCGAAATTTGAAAAAACAAGATCAAATTTTTGCTTGGAAAATTTTGATCCTATTTCGTTAAATGAACACTGAACAAAGCGCAAATTGCCCATACCCAAAGTCTCTGCTTTTTTCGAAGACACAGCAATCATTGTCGGTGAAGCATCTGTACCGACCACTTCATGCCCCATTTTTGCAAGGCGAATTGCATCTTCACCGGTTCCGCAATTGATCTCCAAAATCCTCAAGGTTCTGCCCCGGCTTTTTAGAAACGGTTCAAGATGAAACCATACTTTGTCGCGCTGCAATTGCGCGGTTTGAGATTGCACAAAATTCTCATCATATGTTTCGGCCAGAATATCGAATGGTGTCCGCGTCAGCATGAGATTAAGCAGATTTAAGTTTTTGTTTGTATAATAATTCACTGGCGAAATAATAAGGCATCTTGATCATCTTGATCAATTGCGACAAATGCATTTGTTTCGGATAAAAAATTGCCTTCTTAAAATTCGCCATCGTCTTTACCCTGATAAAATGTGCGTGCACGTACCGGTGCAATCTTTTGTAAAATTCAGGACTATATGTGTTTTTGAACATCACGGCTAGTTCATCCGAATCGGTCCAGTTCGATTTCTGCTTCAGCTCATTTTTTACGCTCTCAAAAAAAACAGTGCCCGGCAACGGATAAGAAACTGAAATTCCGATTTCATGCGGCAACAATTTGTTGATCATCGATATCGTCTTCGCAATATCTTCTTTTGTTTCTCCGGGATAACCGAATTGAATAAAGAAAGAAGGTTTTATTTTATTTTTTTTCAGGAGACCGGTAGCAATTTGAATCTGATCGATGGTGATGCCCTTATCCATCGCATCCAATATTTTTTGAGATCCGCTTTCAGCTCCAATCCATACATTATCGCATCCTGCACGCTTGAGATCCCGGATATAGTTTTCCTGCAATAATAAATCCGCACGACATTGTATTTTAAATTTGAATTGAAGATTTTCTGATTCCACCAGGTTCGCGAATTCATGCACCCATCCCGGTTTCAATCCAAAAATATCATCGCAAAACCAAATATGCTCGAAATGAAATTGATCTTTCAACAGCTTCAACTCCTCAACTACTTTTTTGGGTGAACGTGTATTGTAACGATTTCCATAAATTGGTTTAGCGCACCAGTTGCATTTAAATGGACAGCCACGTGTCGTTGCCATATTCAGCGAAAAAAAACCAGCATGCCTGATCCAGGATTGTCTGTAAGGATCAATATCGATAAGATCCCAAGCCGGAATCGGTAAACTATCGAGATCCTTCATCACATTTCTTTTTGCTGTTTTTACAAGCGCCTCTTCTTTTTTAAAAACCAATCCCTCGATCGAATGCAAATCATCGTTTTCAAATTCAAAAGACTTGATAAGTTCCTGTAATGTCACTTCAGCTTCGCCGAGAATAATAAAGTCTGCGCCTTGTTGTATATACTGTTCATAATGATCCGTGGAATCAGAACTCGATACAATTACTCTACATCCATATTTTTTCGCCAGCTTTATCATTTTGAATGCAGCCTCGCGCATATTAGTCAGGCACATCTTTGTGAGATAATTAAACCCATCATCATATATCACAAAAAAATCTGGCCGCGTATGCTCAAGACGAGAAATTATTTCATCCGGCTGTTCCGAAAACATCGTATCAAAACAATTTACTTCATAACCTGCTTCCCGTACGCATGCAGCCGCATACAATGTTCCCAATGGAGGATAAGGCAATCCTGTTTCCCACTGTTTTGGATCAAACCGTAAAAAATAAGAATGCGTAAATAAAACCTTCTTCATATTTTTTGATTTCATCAATTCACTTTCCTATAAATACTATACCCATACATACATGTATCCAGTCGATAATTTTTCGAGATCAAATCGCTAACATGTGAACGCATATCATTTCCAATATTTTTCTCGTAATCAGCAAAAATGGGAATTGCCACCATTGCTGGTTTATTTTCGTTGATATCATTCCAAAATTTTTTCCTGGCAGTTGTAGTTTGCGTTGCATTAAAATAAATAGTTGGAGACAATCTCTCCGCGTATACCTGTATCTGCGCTGCCATGCCGGCAATTAAAACTTTATCATTCTCCTTCGAATTTATTTTGATCCACAATCCGAGTTTTCTTTTAGAATCTTCATCCATTTGCTTACCGGGATCTTTACAATAACTTTCTGATTTATCGGCCGGAGGTTTAAATATTTTTTTTAATCCAACGAATGGCTCTACAACTTTCGGAAAAAAACTGATCCATATAATCATCATCACTTGCCTCAGAGAAACTTTATATTTCTCAACCATGTGCCAAATAAAGATTGCACTTGTGATCGAAAATATGGGTAAAAAATCTTTCAAATGCGCACGATCGTAAATCCCAATTATATTAATCCCGATAAATTCACAGACCAGCCAAATTCCAAAGACGTCTAATTTTTTTGTATGAAAAAAATATCCCAATACTGCCGGGTAAAATAAAATGAGTTCGGAATAAAAAAATTTATCGACCAGATTTTCAACACGCCAGAGCGCTGAATGATCCGTTGGACTACCAGCACCGAAATTGTCATATAAAGCATAAAAAAAGAAATCGTGGATATTGATTCCTGTTACAACCATAAAAATTAAGAAAAGCGCAAAACCGCCAAGTACTCCAAGAGAAAAAAATAAAGAAGATTTAATATTTTTCTTGGCAGATATAAAGAATATCGCTGCAATTCCAAAAAAGGCAGAAAAGCGAAATGCGGCGCCAAGTCCCGCGATTAATCCACTATAAAAAAAATTGATTTCAGATTTCGCTGTCAGCCACCAATAAAAAGAGATGATGATACAAGTGATTGCATAAGTTTCCGTATAAGAAACATATTTTGATCCGCTGCTCTTCCATAATAACGAAAGGCCGTATAATGTGAGGGCAATCATTCCGGCATTATACCCGCTAATATGTTTTCCAATACGATACACAAAAAATAATCCAGTCGACTGACATAAGATGCCTAATAAACGCGGGAACCAATAATTGACACCAAATAATTTATCCGAGATTCCAAAGACGGCAAATATCAACGGGGACTTATTATCCACGCCTCCGCTATATGGAGTGAGTCCGTGCCGCAACCAATTGCGCCCGATATATTGCCACATCGCTTCATCAAATGAAAAACCAAATCCATCGGTGAGAAATGCAATACAAGTCTGCAACAGCAAAAACAAAATGATTAGCTGTAGCGGTTTGATCTTAAAAATATTTTCCGTGTTTGTTGAACTCATTTAAAAAAATTATCCGGCCGCCGGGTTCATCCTGGTTGGCAAGTTCAGGTAGCACACACATTTAATACAGGTTTCATTTTTATCCATATCGAGCGTTTTCCGGAAACGTATCGATTCCTCACTGTTAAGGATATTCGATAGTGAATCTTTGCGGATATTACCCATGGGCGCATGAAAAAAACAAGGTCGCACGGTTCCGTCAGCTTCGACTACTGTCGATACCCAAGGAGCATTGCATTTTTTATATGGGAACGGGTTCATCCCGTAAAATGCGGCATAGTACGCGTAAATTTTCTGAATTTTTTCCGGCGACTCGGCGATGAAACGAGTATTGAAATCATGCCTGTTATTATCAAGCATGGATTCAATGATCATTTGCAATTCAGGTAATTCTTCTTCGTTCAGCAATATCTGCTCCTGCTTCGGCTGATCCCATAATTGTTCACGGTTAAACGCGTGACTGCTGACATCCGCCGGTAAAAAACTAATTCCGTTTAACCCGATTTCTTTTGCTGCATCCACGATCGCGGGCCAGCGTCGAAAATTAAGGCGATGAATCACCGTGCGCGCATTAATCCTGAAATTAATATCAATTGACCTGATCTGTAAAACGCCTTCTTTCAGTTTATGGAACGCACCGGGAATATTCCTGATCGCATCGTGCGTTTTCTCATCACCATCAAGAGACACAACAATCTCATCCACATTTTTTACAAGTAGCTCAGCATTGCGTTTAATGGTGAGCCCCGTAGAAAGCAAAGTGATTTTTATTTTTTCTTTCTTTAGCATCTCACACAACCTGAAAAAATTCGGATTGAGCAACGCTTCGCCGCCGGACATCACCACTTGTTTTGTTCCGAATTTTTTGAGTGAGCCAAGCAATCCCCCAATATCTGATTCCGTGAGCTGTTTTAAATTTCTATTATCCCTCCAAATATCACACATTACACATTGACAATTGCAGGCACTGTGCGGCATAAGGATCACAATCGGCAATGCATAAATGGTCCCTGTCTGCAAGGTCCTGTAGCGTTTTACGGTGTGATATATAGACTGGTCAAACATGTATCAAATTATTTTTTCTCGAACGATATCCAATAGAAAGGATTTCTTCCAAAAAATTTATTCTTAATCGAAGTTGGATTTCTCAGAACCTTGTATGGATAAGCATCCAACTCAGTTATACAATGATGATAATAATACGCCGACATCTCGGGAAAGCCCATGCTGCCGAAATAGGATTTTGTACGAACAGACGCGGCATCCTGCTCTTCCGGTTTATAAAAATGCGAATCGATAATATGAATTTCCCCACCTGAATATAATTGTGACAATGAAACGTCCAATATTTCCTGCAGACATGGAAAATATTGAATGGATGCAGCGAAAATGATCACATCGAATTTGAGATCATTGATAAGACCCGAACGAATATCGCCATAGATAAATTTCAGTTTCGAATTTGTGTTAAATACTCTGGCAGCCTGCTGCAATTCGACCATATTGATATCTATACCAATCACCCTGCTTCCCGGAATCCGCGATAGTTGATGTGACATCCATCCATTACCGCATCCAACTTCCAGGATATTCAAGATATCTTTTTTCTTTTCAAGTTTCGCGATGAGTTGATTGCAGGATTGTTTCCTGATCAACCATTCTCTGAAATGCGGATGTTCGGCCGATATATTCGGCAAGAAATATAATTCCTCGTCGGTGTAAATTCTTTGCTCTTTCAATCTTAACAAGACATATCGTTGCTCGAAATAATTGTCCATGTTCCTGCTTACAGGCACATACAAATTATTGGTAATATTGAATGGAGAAGTATTCATTCCCGTTGCGTGATTTTGAAAATGAAATTATTCTCGAGCAGATTTTTTTTCTCAAAAACACAATTCATATCAAACTGCTCAAGATCCGCCATCGAATGGATCATATCGATGTCACAACCGTCGCAAAGAATCATTAATACAGAAGATCTATCATGCATATATTTTCGTAGTCTTTTAAAAAGACGATCGAAATATTCTCCATGCTCTCCACAACACCAAGCGTATTCGGCATAAGATGCCGGCTTCTTTTTGTAATAAGGAGGATTGATCGCAATAATATCAAACTCCTTAACAGGAACCTGGTCGAATAAGTCCGCATGTATTATTTCGACATCTACATGATTGAACTGCCTGTTGATTTCCAAAAACTCTATTGCAACAGGATTGATATCCGTAGCCGTTACAATTGCTTCTTTTTTCGCTGCAAATATGGAAATGAGTCCGCTGCCCGCGCCCAATTCAAGAAACGATTTTTGTTTTAATGGAAGCTGACTAATATATCTCAACAAAAGTTTTGTACTAAAAAAGAAACCTGGATGAAATACTTCTCTCGGGATGGAAAGCACGATATCTTTATAAACATATGTTCGCGTTTTGGAAAGATATCTTACCAACAAAGGTTTATAAGTTCTTGCGACAAAATATTTCAACAGTTTATTCAAAATGCAACGATTTAAAATCCTTCAATTTCAGGTTGACGATATTTCCATAATATTTGCAATGCCTTTAATTCATATGGTTTATAATAGATACCTGTTTTGTATCTCACCGACGCGAGCGATTGAATCAATTTTCTTTTAAACTTTACAAGACGCAGATCAGACACGGTTGGGTAATAACCATTCAACACCGTCTCAAAATCTTTTATCTTATTGATCATCTCCGGAGTAAGCCAGGGCGTCAAGGGATTTTTTCGTAAATCAAATTGTTGCCATTGTGGGCTGATCCAGTCTTCTAATTTCTCCGGGAACCGAAAACCAGTCGCGAGTACTTTATTATACATGTCCGATCCTTCGGTAGGAACGGGGCTATACACATAAATAATAATTTCTGTTTTCGGGTTGATGGATTTGATTTCTTTAATAAATGCGATGTCATTATTTATCTGCTTCATCACGAGCTCCGGCGTTTCCGCAGGAGTTCCTAACACAAATGAATATTCGGGAATAATATCAAATTTTGCCATGCGCGCAGCGAAAGATTTTATTTGCGCAGCTGATTGCGTTCCTCCCTTATCCATCTTTTTTAAAATATCATCATTGCCTGTTTCTGCACCAAAAAAAATCATTCTGCAACCTGAAGCACGCATCAACTCGAGTGATTCATCAGAATATTTGTCGATGGTGTCGATTCTCCCCTCACCCCACCAAATCATTTTTTCAGGTTGAATGAGTTTGGAAAATGCAACCGTGCGTTTTTCTGAAACAAAAAAATTGTTGTCATGGAATTCAATAGCGTTGCCACCATAATGATCCTTGAGATGTTTGATATCACTATAAATCTTATCGGCCGATTTACCACTCCATCGTGCATTATAAATTGGAACCACTGCGCAAAAGGAACACTTGAATGGACAACCCATGCTAGAATGATACGCAATGGTTTTCGTTCCGAGATAAGTTCTACCGAGGTAACGTCTTAATGGATAAAACTCATTCAGCTTTTCATAAGGAAGCTGGGGCAGTACATCCTGGTCATACAACTCATCTTTCCTTGTTTTGATGATTTGCTGATTTGATTTGTAAATAAGATTGCTGATCTGATTATATGGATCACCATTTTCCAATGCACCTAGTAATGCCGGAAAACATTTATCGCCAGGACCATTAATGATAAAATCGACAAAGCCAGAATCCAATACTGATTTTGGCTGATTGGATGGGAAATATCCGCCCCAAATAATTTTAATGTCAGGGAATAGTTCCCGGATTTTTTTTGAAATAGGAATAGCCTGCTGCAATTGAGGTCCGGGCATGGAAGTACATCCGAAAAATTTAAACCCGCCTTTTGAAAGATAGTCATGAATTTTCTCCCATGGATCGATTTCGAGGTTACCGTCTACGATCGCATAATCGTACAGTCCTTCGATAGAAGCTGCTATCGTCAAAATGGAATTTGGTATCCTCGGTTTGTAATTTGCACTCCTGGGATTAAATAATAATACTTTCTTCATGCTTATTCATCTGAACGCTTGAAAATCACTACGGAAGATCGGAGTTGATAGTTGCCTGAAGGGGAAGTTGGTCACCCCGTCGGCGGTCGAAGACCCCGACGGCGGTCCCCGCGAAATTATTTTTAAATTAAAATCGATTTCATCACCGCCGTCGGGGTCTTCGACCGCCGACAGGGTTTAATCACACTATCGAATAATGAAAGCCACGCCCCTTCTGGTGCAGATGCAGCAAAAAAGGTATATGAAACAAATGTTCAGATGAAATTGACTGCAGCTTTTCTTCATGCACAGGTTCTCCCCAAATCAACATATGACTTCCAAGATTTATTGTTTTGATAATATTGATCTCGCGGTAGCTTTCCACCCACTCCGGGATAAAGAATTTGAACCATTCAGTTTGAATGGTATTAAAAGGCAGGGAATTCATAGACGGCGGACCGGATGTATGATGTTTCCCCAATTGATAAGCAAAAATTTTGTGCGATGATGAAAATTCAGAGACGACGATTTTTCTTGATTCAATAATTTTTTGGAGTGATTGATTAGTGTGGCGAAGGCCAAATACAAATCTTTTTGCGTCTCGAACATCACCCAGAAGATCCATCGGGAAAATATTATAATAGTTATTTTCGCGAAATGAAATGATTCTTACTTTTCTTGGATAACTGTGAGCCGCAGCCAGCGACTTGAATTGATCAAAAGACAAGCCGGGTTTCTTATAAAATTTATAAAATAATAAAAAGGTTTTGATCGCGGAGATATAGTGTATCCTGGTTTTGATCGCGGTCAATAGAAACAAGCTGCCGTTTGGTTCTTCTATCTTGTCAAAAAATTCCAGTTCTATAATGGCGACAGAATTCCTCTTCACATTTTCCTTCTCAGATTTTTTGTCCGTGAAATATATTTTGTAGAACGTGTTTTTATTTTGCAGGGGTATGTCATTTTTCAGCCAGACTCCCATCACAACCGGATCCAGGCTAAGCAACCATTGGTTTTCGGTGATGTCAATGAAAAAATCGTTCAGCTGCAAATACACATGCTCCCGGATATCATCGGCTACTGACACGGACGAATAAACCCTGATTACAGATTCTCCAAAAATCCATTTAATAATTTTTTCTTTCATTTACGCAGGTGTACCATTTTTTGAGGGAAACCAGGTATTGAGTAAATGGTAAATACAAGGAGGATTGTATAATTTATTTTTCAGCGAAACTAGGAAATGATGTCTTGCTTTTTTTGTGTTGCCAAGCGATGCGTACATCTTCCCCATTTTATAGAAAGCAATGCTCCTGGCCTGCCGCTGATATTTTTTTCCAACCATCTTTGAGTTATATAGAAAATCGAAGGTATCCACAAATTCACCATAATTCTCAAATGGAATTTGTTCGCTCATATTGGAATCATGAACGCGGCGCCATAACATCGTTTCATAAATAATACCGGCATCGAAATGATAAGCAAGACGCATATTAAAGTGAAAATCGCCGGAAAGCATGGACTCATCAAAATAACCGGTGGTTTCAAAGCAACTCTTTCTGAGTATCAACGTAGAAGGATATACGAGAAACCGATTTTCCTTCATCTGTTCAAAAATATTGGTGCATTGTATTGTATGCTGCAGTTGATAGGAATGATCTATTAAAATAATATCGGCTTTAAAAGTGGTCACGTCTGTGATAGAAAAACCTATCGAGGGATTTTCATTCAAAAGGCTGACTTGCTGTTCGAGTTTTCCGGGTTTCCACATATCATCCGAATCGATGAATGCAATTAATTCGCCCTGCGCTTGCTGAAGTGCAAAGTTCTTTAACCGACCTGTATATCCGCTATGCGGAAACCAGTAATACCTGATGCGATCATCTTGTATGGAATTGATGCGGGCTTTTGTATCATCGGCTGATCCGTCGTCGATAATGATCAGCTCGAAGTCGCGATAACTTTGCTCCAGCACACTCTGGATGCTTTCCATCACTAGTGATGCCCGGTTAAATGTTGGTAAAATAATGCTGACCAATTAATATGTTTTTAATGATTAGAAATTCAAATTAGCAAGAATATCGATTTAACCTTATCGCAGTTTTCCATACTGCATCTTATCATTCATGAAAAAAGCACAGAATTTCTTGTCCGCCGTTCGTCAAAAAATAAATTATACGAACAATGATATCAGATCGTTGCTGAGGATGAATAAATCTTTTTTTGACGAAGCAAGAGGCGCGCGGATTGTTTTATACCATGGTATCTGTATCGATGACCCGCTTCGATTCAACAATATTTTTTTACCGGTGAATACTTTCCGGGAACATATTCGGTTTTATAAAGAGCATTTCAATATTATCTCTCTGGATGATTTCTACCAGCAACGTTTCAGCGATGACCGCTTTAATATCTGCATTAGTTTCGACGATGGATATGCGAATAACTACAGGTATGTATTACCGTTATTGGAACAGCTAAAAGTGCCGGCAACTTTTTTTATTACGTCTATCCGCGAAGCAGGATACGATATTTTGTGGAATGATTTTATCGGGATTCTCGGAAAATATGGCCCGGAGAAAATTGAATTCAGGAATGAAGTTTTTGTTAAGAGAAGAGCGAATCAGTATGTGTCGGTAAAAACAGGCGAAGAATTAAAAGAAATGATCCGTGCGCAGGGTTTTGGAATAAAGAAAGAAATGATGGAGACTTTGTATCCATTGGTGTCATTCAGAAAAAATCAATCTGAAGAAGATTATTGGCTGCAAATGACAGAGCAGGAAATTTTTTATTTGTCAAACTCGAAATGGGCTACAATCGGCTGTCATGGTTATTATCACAATGATCTTGCTGCAATAGATATCCACGATGTGGAAACGGAAATGATCCAGTCAAAAAAATATCTTGAGCGAATAACCGGAAAAAGAATTAACTCGGTGGCGTTTCCCTATGGAAGTTATTCACGGGCCGTTATTGATTCGGCAAAGAAAATCGGGTTCACGCAGTTACTGGCAACGGATTTTCTTTTAGAAGAAGATCGCATAGATCCATCGATGCGGGAACGCTTCACCGTAAATCCATTTATCTCCGTCAACAATCAAATGATCGCAAACATAAAAGGCAGTTATGCATCCCGTTATTGAGAACAAAGAATATACGATCGTCCGGCTGAACAGCGAAAGATTGAAAGACATGGAGAAACTGTATATGGCTGTTTATGGAATTTCTGCGCCACAAAATTATTTCAAAAAAAAATACGACACTTCTTATACCGGCGTGGAATGGCTCGGATATATCGCTTACAATAAAGACAATATTGCAATCGCCTATTACGGTGTGATGCCCTACTTCATGGAATATGAAGATCAAATTATTTTATGTGCACAGTCAGGAGACACGATGACGCACCCGGGATTCAGATATAAGGGGATGTTTGTGGAATTATCTAAAATTACTTTTGAATTGTGCAGGGAAAATAGCATTCGTTTTATTTTCGGATTCCCTAACCAGAATTCATATCACGGCGCGGTTACAAAACTCGGCTGGAAGATGACTGAATCTATGGACTGTTTCGAGATTCCAGTTTCTACAATTCCAGTTGTTTCTTTTGTAAACCGATTTAAATTTTTTAAACCGATTTACAATCGTTATTGCAAAACTGTTATAAACAAATATCGTTTACCCCAAACCGGTATTCCCAATTCGGTGATTGGCGACGGATATGCGGGCGTATACCGAGATGAAAAATATTTTCGTTACAAAACATATAGCGACACGATGGTAATCCGGGTTGGCAAAGCCAATGCATGGATCAAAATAAAAAATGAACTGATCATCGGAGACCTGGAATTGAATGGCGAAAATTTTGACAATATCATGAATCGAATTGAAAAAATCGCCGCGAAATTAGGCATCAAACAAATATTATTTCATTCTAGTCCGGATACTCAATTACAATGGCTATTCATTGCCCGTTATCCCGCCGTTCCTTCCTTTCCTGTATTGTTCCAGGATTTTGGCGCCGGCATATCATTTGAAAAAATTAAATTCACCTTTGCGGATATTGATACTTTTTAATTCGATATCCGGTTATCTCCATGAAATTTGTTTTTCTTAATTACGGAACAAATTTATCGTTTAACAGGCCGGAAGACTGGATACAACGAATACTAGGATATACCGGCATTCTTGAGGAATTGGGCAACCACAATCATGTCATTAGCATCGAACAAATAAATTACGAAGGCATCTTTTCTCATAACAAAGTGGACTATCATTTTCTGCGTTTAAAGAAATGGCAAGAAAAGTTTCCTTTCCAATTGCATCGTTATGTGGCAAGTCTTAATCCCGATATAGTGTTGGTTCATGGCATGCATTTTCCGTTACAACTGATACAATTAAAAAAAGCATCGACGAGCAAAACAAAAATCATTGTACAAAATCATGCTGAAAAACCCGGCTTCAGGCAAAAATTGTTCCTGCAAAAAAAAGCTGATGCTTGTGTCGACGCATACCTGTTTACATCTGCTGAAATGGGCGAAGCGTGGATGAAAAAAGGAGTGATAAAAAGAAAAGATAAAATCAGGGAGGTCATGGAAGCGTCTTCGGTTTTTGGCCCAATAGAAAAAAAACAATCGCGTCGCCATGTCAGTATCGAAGAAGGCCCGATTTTTTTATGGGTAGGCCGACTGGATTCAAATAAAAATCCGGTTATGGTTGTAAAAAGTTTTTTGCGTTTTCTGGATCACCAGCGAAATGCAAAACTTTATATGATCTTTCATACAAGCGAATTGATGCTAGAGATAAAAAAAATATTAGAGAATAATACTTTAGCTAAGGACGCAATTGTTTTAGTTGGAAAAGTTCCGCACGAAGAAATGTTATATTGGTATAATGCATCCGATTTCATTATTTCCGGTTCATATTATGAAGGCAGTGGTGTTGCAGTGTGTGAAGCGATGTCGTGCGGTTGCATTCCAATCTTAACAGATATATTTTCATTTCGGAAAATTACAAATAAGGGAGCATGTGGATTATTATACGAAGCGGGAAACGAACAAGCACTATTATCCGCATTATTAAAATCGCAGGAAATAAATATGGAAGAACAGCGAAAAAAAGTATTGGAACAGTTTGAAAAATCACTTTCGTTTAAAGCAATAGCAGCAAAAATTCAGGAAGTGGCCGCATCGTTATAATTAAACAATTTCATGACAGCCTTGGCGCTGTCTTTCATCGGGTAAGGCAATACCGGTCTATAATCTATTTCAGGGTCATCGAGGATTTCAGTAATTTTTTCAGCCATTTCTTTTTTATCATGAACAATCATCCAGTGATTGATCCAGGCGGCCATCGGTTTAAAAAAACTGATCACACGCGCACCTGCGTACAATGCTTCAAGACATACGGAACTGAATCCCTCATAAGAAGATGGATGCAAAAAAATCCTGCATCGTTGCATTAACTCCAATAATTCGGGATGAGATTTTTTTCCTGCGAGCACCACATTTTTTTCAAGTCCGAGACGGTTGATCAATGCCTGGAGATTTTTTTGCTCCGGGCCATCACCGCAAATCATCGTGTTGATCGAAGGGTTTTCTTTGGCCAATGCGCCAACTACTTCTATGAATATCTCATATTGCTTCAAACCTATCAATGAACCAGCGCCTAGAATATCTATATCTCTTGTCAAAATGGTATTTGCATAAAGCGCCGGATCGATACCATTCGGAATAACAAATTTTGGTTTGACGGAATAATTATTCAAAAATTCTTTTGCAAGAAAATCAGACATGGCTACCAATTCTTCCGACCGTGGATTTATCCACCGAATGTAGTGATTATCTACTTTAGCATCCTGTCCCAATATCCATATATAATGATTGAGATTATTTCTTTTTGCAAAATACTTTCCCACCAATGCGCATTCGGTACACCAAAAGCTAAACAGCCCGATAATACTATTATTTTTCTTGCGCCGTCGCATTTCTTTCCAAACACTGATCCATGTTTTTACGCGCTGAAAGCCGGATCTGTCGTGGCCGGCAAACGCAATGACTTCGATTCCGTGCCAGTTGTATTCCCTTTTTACAAATGGATATTGAAAAGAAAGGACAATTATTTTTAAGGATGGAAAATTATTTTTTAGCGCAAGGATAAATGATTGTTGGGCCGGCAGGCAGGTGCTGTCCAATTCGTCTTTTGGAAAGCCCGGGCTCAGTATTACCAAGGTTTTGGCGTTCTTCATCATTAGCCGATCCAAATTTATTTCAAAAGATAAGTTATTCCATTTATGGGTGATCCATTACTTTTACTTCCCAAAAGCATCCCGCTCATCAAATAATAAACCAGCACAATTATGAAACGAAAAGTTTTTCTTTCAATATCTGTCATGATATTGATTGCTTTATTTGCAAATACTACTCCAAATGTTTATGGTTTTGCACCTCCGAGGAGCTATTTCCAGATCAAAATTTACCAGTTAAAGGATAAAGACCAGGAGGAACGTGTTGATAAATTCCTTCAGCAGGCATATTTGCCGGCATTGCATCGTGCAGGCATCGGCAAAGTGGGCGTATTCAAACAAATCGGGAATGATACAGCTGCCATTCGCCGTGTTTATGTGTTGATCCCTTTCAAATCGATGGATCAGTTCACCAAGCTTCCTGAAATCCTTGCAAAAGATAACCAGTATCTCACCGACGGCAAAAATTATATCGATGCCGTGTATGACGATCCTCCTTATCAACGCATAGAATCCATATTGCTGCAGGCTTTCACGGGAATGCCCGGTGTAGATATACCACAATTAAAGGGTCCAAAAAGCGAACAGATTTATGAGCTGCGAAGTTACGAGGGAGCCAGCGAAAAAATATATGATAATAAAGTAAAAATGTTCAATGATGGTGATGAGATCGGGCTTTTCAAGAGGCTTGGCTTTAATGCGGTTTTCTATGCCGAAGTTGTTTCAGGTTCACATATGCCAAATCTCATGTACATGACCTCATTTGAAAATATGGCTTCGCACGATGCACATTGGAAAAGTTTTGGAGACGATCCGGTTTGGAAAAAATTAGTCGCGATGCCGGAATACCAACACAATGTTTCTCATGCAGATATTATGTTGCTGCATCCAGCCGAGTATTCGGACTTATGATTGAGTCGTGGGATGCAGGCGTAAGGAATAAGGTACAAGATACAAGGTACAAGACTGAAATTCATAAAGTGATTTAGAATTTCAGTCTTGTACCTTGTATCTTGTACCTTATTCCTTACACCTTATATCTACCTCCTCAAAACCCCTCTTGCATTTTGAAAATAAATTCTCTATCTTAACGTTATTCTTGATCCATATGAAAACCAACAAATCCGTCTATGAAACAAGCTCACAAACCATTCCTTGCCATTATCGTAGTTTCTCTTATTATCCTTTACAGTTTAATGGCCTTACTCAGTTAACACTGAATTAAAAAATTGCTGGTTTTAGACAACCGTTTTTGATTTTCCGGAATTCAACTTTGGAAAAGCAAAACCTGCTTTATTATCTTCGCGACGTGGATAATATAATAATCAGGGAAATTGAACCTGCCGATAATGCTGCACTTGCGGTAATCGTTCGCCAAACTTTAGCTGAATTCGGAGCCAATAGGCCGGGCACGGTTTATTATGATGACACCACCGATCATTTATACGAATTATTCCAGGCAAAAAATAGTGTGTACTATGTTGCGCTTATGGATGGAACCGTCATGGGTGGCGCCGGTATTTTTCCTTCCGCCGGTTTGGAAAATGATACCTGCGAATTGGTAAAAATGTACCTGCTTTCGATGGCCAGAGGCAAGGGGCTCGGCAAATTTTTAATAGAGCAATGCATTGCGTTTGCAAAAAAATCAGGCTACAAACACGTGTACCTGGAAACGATGCCAGAACTGCGAAAAGCAGTTGGTATGTACGAAAAATTTGGCTTCAGGTATTTGAAAGGTCCTCGAGGAAACACAGGCCATTTTGGATGCGATGTGTGGATGATGAAGGATATTGATTAAACATCATGCATCTTATCGCGAATTGCCCGGGCTAAAAGATTAAAAACGGGCCGGAGGATTTGAATCGTGAAATGGTTCACGCTCATCGCCACTTGTATAGTCATCCAAAAGATTTATTTGGCTGCACGCTGTGGATAATTTTTTTTATACCGCTTTTACTTCATAAATGGGACTGAACAGGTATACTTTACCGGTAGAAATTTCTTCGCATTGAAAACGCTTGCGAATTTTCTTCCCCTTTTTAAAAATTTTTCCGTTGTCGATGCTGAACAACCTGCCTTCGGATATCTGTTCAACCAGGAGAAGACCTTCGATATTTGCATCATACCTTCTCAAAATGCGCATCAGGTCCTCATCGGCGCAACTGCTCGCCGGAAGATTGTGAATGGATTTCTGAAATGCAAGCAGGATATCTTCGGGGAAAATATTTAAAGCAATAAAATGCTCAAGGATTTTTCGGTAGGCATATTTCCATTCTTTACCATGCGACTGCACCCTGTTGCCATATTGCATAAAAGTTACAAGATGTCCGAGCTCATGTATCAGTGTAATCAAAAAAGCATATTTATTGAGATTCCCGTTGATGCTTATACGATGATGTTCAAAATCGGTAGCGTGACGATAATCACCCAATATTGTTTTTCTTTCACGCGTGATGGTGAGATGAATTTTATATTGATGCAGATAATCCAGAACCAACTGTCCTGATCTTTCGGGTAGAAATTTTTGCAGATATGAAAGTGGCGCCTCTTTTTTAGACATTTTTTTGCTGCTTGCTTAATTGCATCAAAATTTTCACTTCAGCAAATGTATAAATGATATACAAAATAAAACATCCAAATAATCCGAATTTGCTGACATTATTCTTCGCCAACAATATATATATCACGGCTGCGGCCAGGCAGATAACCATTTTCATTAACATACCGCCATAAATAAACCTGATAAATACATTCGGGTTATTATTTTGCAGCGCTTTGTTGTAAAGCAGGAATGAAAATACGGTAGCCAGAAATAATATCGTGTTGCCGGTTAACAAGACAACATAATCGACATCATTTTCTTTTACCCAACTCTTCAGAAGAAAGATGATAACGGTAAGTACAATAAATATGACTACAAAACGGGAAACCGGTTGCAAACTTTTTTTCGATTGCCCTGCTTGAATTGACATTATGCTTGCGAAGTTTTTCGCAAAGCTAAAATAAAGTCGGTAAGGTACAAGACACAAGGAACAAGATTCAAGATTCAAGGTACAAGATTCAAGGTACAAGGCGTGCGGTATGAAACACCTTGTACCTTGTACCTTGTACCTTGTACCTTGTTCCTTCTTCCTTGTACCTTGTACCTTGTTCCTTGTTCCTTGAATCTTATTCCTTGTTCCTTGTATTTATGATAAAGCGATCGACGGAGACGACGATGAAACGATTTCTTTTTTCGATTCATGCGATGCTCTGCCGCTTGGCTTAATATCTTCGGGAATCATGTGGCATTGGCCATTAAAGCTTGCTGAAGGCTCAATCTGCAATTTTGCTGATTGCAGGTTTCCATTCACGGTGCAATTGCTTCTTAATTGCAATAGTTCCTTTACTTTGATGGTGCCGGTAACAGTGCCCATAATGTCGGCTTGTTGGCCGTTAATATCTCCTTCTACAACGCCATTAGCGCCGATAACCACTTTTGCTGTACAATGGATGTTGCCCACCAATGTGCCATCGATACGTAAATCGCCGTTGCTGGTGATATCACCTTTCATGGATGTACCTGCGCCAATGAGGCTGGCGCTGCTGCCGCCGGACGGAGCTTTTTCGCTAAGCGCGTCGGATTTGGATTTTGCATTAAACATGGTATCAGATTTTAGTCTTTAATTTTTTCAGGCTTCGGTATACTTAGAGAGGTTGTGTCCGTTTTCACCGCCGCATTTCCTTGTAACACGTTCTTCAAACTCTGAAAATACTGGTCACGGTACCTCATTTGCTCCTCTAACGAATCAGTACGTATTTTTAGTTCACGCAACTCCTTAGTATTATTAATATCTCCATAACCGGGGATATAAAGCTTTAACGGAGTGAAAACAATCAATGCAACCGTGAGGCCGGTTAGCAACACAAAAACCGTGCTTAGAAACACATAAACACTTAACCTTGACAGTTTAAAAGTGACTACTTCTTCATATGTATCATCATTCATCACTACAAGCCGATAGCGGTTCTGTAGTCTTTTCAGAGTGGAATTGGCATCGAATTTGGCCATAGTCGAGGATTGCTGGTTTTAAAGATAGCAAAACTTAGCTAATGAGAACCACGATTTACCTGTTTTGTAAAGATTATGATGAGAGTTGAGTTAGTTGATTGCGTGGGACCTAAAATCCAGGCCTCGGGCTCGGACTTAGTTTTAGTCTCAATCTGGCAACTTCTCTATTCTCCTGATAATCTTTTCAAATCAAGTAAATCATGGTTCTCATTTGTAAAATATTTTTCTTGAAAATCAGTTATTAAGAAACTAGTTTGCAGCGCAAATCTAAACGGACGAGGTGAAACGTATTCTATCTTCTCAACGATGTAGTAATATATTAATAGGCGCTAAACGATTGGCAATTGACAATAAGTTAATGCCCCGTCGTTCATCCCCTACTGCTTGTTTTCTACTATCCATTATCTGCCTTTTATTTTTTGCCAGCTCCTCGTTCGCACAACAAGGCATCACCTATGACTTGAAAAAACCAGAAAAATACGAAAACCGGAAATTGGGTTATGAGAAGACTGAAGAGACAAAGTTCAAACTACCACGTCACTTTATTCAAAATACCATCACTCATTACAACTATTATTTCAATGCAAATAATAAGCTGAATGAAATTGTTGCGAGAGCCAAATCACAAAACCGTGACGATTTCACCAAACTTCTACCATTTTATAACTATAGCCTGGATGTGACACTGAAAGACAAAAGAAACCTGGATTCAGTGATCGATAAAGTAAATACTGCGATACTCGTGCATGATCTTCGAAATGACTGGGTAGATAATTTGTATATGTTAATGGGTCGCGCCTATTATTACCGGAAGGAATTCGATTCCGCGTATATCACTTTTCAATTTGTGAACTATGCATTCGGACCGAAAGAAGAAGATGGTTATCTGAAAATGATAGGAAGTAATGCCAATGCCGATGAAGGCGGCAGCGCGATGAGTGTTTCCACAAATGAAAAACGAAATATTGCCAAGCGGACTTTTAGTTTGCCGCCCAGCCGCAATGAATCTCTTATCTGGCAAATCAGGGTCTTTATCACAAGAGATCAGTTGGCTCGGTCCGCCGCAATGATACAAACGCTCAAGCTGGATCCTCTTTTTCCTGCGAGATTGAAACCCGACCTGGAAGAAATGCAGGCGTTTTGGTTTTATAAACAGAATATGTATGATAGCGCCGCGCTGCATTTAGAGAAGGCATTGGGTATTGCATCCAGCCGATTGGAATTGGCACGATGGGAATACCTGATAGCGCAATTATATGAACGTTCCAGTAAAAACGAAATGGCAAAAACTTTTTATGAAAGAGTTATCCAGCACACGTACGATCCCGTGATGGATGTGTATGCGCGATTAAATGCGATCCGGCAAAATAAAGGAAAAGATGCGGGCGATGATTATATTCAAAAAAATATCGACGCCCTTCAAAGAATGGCGAGAAAAGAAACCTATGAAAGTTATCGGGACATTATTTATTATGCTGCTGCGGAAATGGAGTTGGAGAAGAACGACAAACCGGGAGCGATTACTTTTTTATTAAAAACGGTGAAGTCGGCAATGCCTGGAAGTCCCCAGCGCGACAAAGCATTTATACTGCTCGGCGATCTCGAAGCCGAACAAAAAAAATATAAGGCTGCCAGGAATTACTACGATAGTGTAAATATTGCAAACATTACAGGTGCAGAGAATCTTCAATCATTCCAGGAAAAGAAAAATGCGTTGACGAAAATCTCAGATGCGCTAAATATCATCGACCGGCAGGACAGTCTCCAGAAAATTGCCATGATGCCTGAGAATGAAAGGAACGCCTACATTAAAAAAATGGTAAGATTCTTTCGCAAGCAACAGGGACTTGCAGAAGAAGAACAACAAGGCGGACAAAATTTTTCTTTCAACAGTAACAACAGCGCTCCTACCGATCTTTTCGCAAACAATGCTTCCAGCGGAGATTGGTATTTCTATAATAATTCGCTCAAAGCAAGAGGTTTTAGTGATTTCAAGGCCAAATGGGGCAACCGGCCAAATGTAGACAATTGGAACGTGGCTTCCATGATGACAAAACAAAAAGTTACTACCGTCAATGGACAACCGATTGAAGCAAATGCATCCGATGCCAATGCTCCAAAGCAATTAACCGAAATAACCTCAGCCGCATTATTAGCAAACGTTCCACTGACTCCTGAAAAAATGAAGAAGTCTATGGACTCTGTCGAGAACGCCTTATTTGTTTTGGGCAGGTCTTGTCAGGATTTATTGCCTGATTATCTTTCAGCGATCAGTGCATATGATAATCTTCTTGTCAAATTCCCTAATACCCGTTATTACGAGGAAACACTATTTCATCTTTACTACTGCTATAAAAAAATAAATGACGAAATCAATGCAGCGAGAGTATTGCGCTTGTTGCAACAAAAATATCCATCTGGAAAATATATCGGCGTCATCAATGATCCGGGAAATGCAAATCCTGAAAAAACAATGCAGTCTGCTGCTACGAAACAATATGAAAAGATTTACGGACAATTCATCGAGGGTAATTTTGAGCAGGCCCTTGCATCAAAAAAAGAAGCCGATAGTCTCTATGGCGATAAATATTGGTCGCCCCAGTTGCTGTATATCGAATCTGTCTATTTTATTCATCAGCGGGAGGATAGTTCGGCAAAAATCGAGTTGAATAATATAATAAAAAAATATGGCGGCACAGCAATGGCAAATAAAGCAAAAACGATGCTTGATGTTTTGAGTCGCCGGAAAAAGATCGAAGATTATCTGACAAATTTGAATATAGAAAGAGCGCGGGATGATGACAGTGTTACAACCGATACCAGCAGAGCACTTGCATTCAATAATCTTCCGCCACAACCAAAAGCAGTTGATGTCAAAACAAAACCAATTGTTGACAGCAGCAGTCAGCTTACAAAGTCAAAAATAAAAACAGATTCAGCACAGGCAACTAAAAAAATACCGGGTTTTGTTTCTTCGTTCACCTATACGCCTGACAAACCACACGGAGTGGCGATTTTGATGATCAAAGTGGATCCCGTTTACGTAAATGAAACCAAGAATGCATTCAATCGATACAACCGCGAATCCTACTACAATAAGCAGCTTGAGATTAATAATGTTGTATTGGATGATACCACAAAATTGGTCGTGATCAATGGATTTGAAAATGCGAATGCAGCTTCGGAATACGCCCAGAAAGCGCAAAAAGTAGCGCCAAGAGAAATTATTCCCTGGTTACCGGCCGCCAAATACTCATTCCTGATCATCAGCGGTGATAACCTGGAACTGTTAAAGAATAATAAAGATCTTGTTAACTATAAAAAATTCTTAAACGTATATTTCCCTGGTAAGTTTTAGCGTTGAAAAAGCAAACCGATGATTAACGCCATTTTAAAAAATCATAAAGAAATTGATAAATGAACGGACGAATCAGCCAAATTATCAATTTCTTCATAATTTGTTGAAATCTGGCAAACCAACGTTCTTAGGTAGGATTTTTGCTGTATAAACGCTGGCCAGCTACCTTCAATTCAATAACAATATGTCTAAAGCCGTTCGAATTTTTTGGAGAGTATTCTTATATGGTCTCGCTGCATTTATTATTTTCCTCGTACTAATAAACTTTGGTCTTTTTGGATCTCTTCCCTCGCTAAAGGAACTTGAAAATCCTTCGATCATGTTGGCTTCTGAAGTGTATGGTGATGATGGAACGCTGATGGGAAAATATTATAAGGACAAGAGCAATCGCAGCAATGTAGAGTACAAAGACATTTCAAAAAATGCAATCAATGCATTGCTTGCTACAGAAGATAAAAGATTTTATGAGCATTCTGGTATTGATGGATGGGGCGTGATGCGGGCCGTTGTAAAATTCGGTAGCGACGGTGGAGGCAGCACCATTACGCAGCAATTGGCAAAATATATGTTGGGACAGGGTTCAAAAAATCGTGTCAAGCGAGGAATAGAAAAGTTGAAGGAATGGATCATTGCAATACGACTTGAAAGAAATTTCACAAAAGAAGAAATACTTGCTTTATACCTGAATGCTGTTCCGTTTAGCGATAACGTCTATGGAATTCGAAATGCGTCCAGAACTTTTTTCTCAAAAGAACCTGACCGTTTAACAGTTGATGAAGCTGCCGTACTCATTGGCATGTTGAAAGGAAATTATATTTATAATCCAAGAAGAGATCCCAAGCGTGCAATTGAAAGAAGGAATACTGTAATCAACCGGATGGTAGAGGAAAATTTTGTCAGTGCCGACGAAGGAGCAAAATTAAAACTGAAGCCAATCGACCTGACCAATTACCGGAAGCTCGACGAGAATAACGGTCTCGCTCCTTATTTCAGAGATGTGATCCGTGATGAACTGAAAAAATGGTGCAAGGAACATAAAAATCCTGCTACGGGTGAGCCATACGATTTGTATGAAGATGGATTGAGAATTTATACAACCATCAATCCGCGTATGCAGTTGCTTGCCGACGAAGCAGTGGTGAAACAATTGCCGCTTTTGCAAAAAGCATTGAACGCACAAAACAGTATTCGCAAAGGCCTTGTTTGGAAAGATCACGCCAATACACTTGAATCGTTTATACGTAACAGTGAGCGTTGGCAAAATCTGGAAGACGAAGGAATGAGCGCAAAAGATATTCGAAAAACTTTTGATCAGCCAGTGCAGATGAAAGTATTCGCATGGAATTCAAAAAGGGAAAAGGATACGATTATGACGCCGCTTGATTCCATTAAATATCATCGCCAGATGATACAAACAGCATTCATGGCGGTAGATCCGATGAGTGGCGCAGTGAAAGCCTGGGTGGGAGGAATCGATTTCAAAACTTACAAATACGATCACGCTAATATCAATACCAAACGCCAGGTGGGTTCTTCTATCAAACCATTGCTCTATGCCGATGCAATCGAAGATGTGGGATTTACCCCCGAAACAATGTTGGAAAACCAGGCGCAGGATTTCCCTGGCTTCGGACTAGTTCCTGCAAGAGGACTTTGTAAAGGAGATGGCGCAGGCGTTACGATGGCAACCGCATTGGCGCATTCATTGAACTGCGCTTCTGCATATGTGATGAAACAAGTGACGCCAAAACGTTTTGTCGATTTTTTAAAAAATATAAACATACAATCGAAGCTCGAGCCCTACCCTTCGATTTGTCTCGGCGCCGTGAATGTATCGTTGTTTGAAATGTTGTGGGGTTATAGCATGTTTCCTGCAGGTGGTTTCAGCACGAAGCCTTATTATATTTCACGTATCGAAGATAAGAACGGAAATGTGCTTGCACGTTTCGATACGGAACGCAAAGAAGTAATCAGCCAGAATACGGCGTACACAATGTGTCGCATGATGCAAGGCCCGGTAGACGTTGGCACAGCCGCCGGATTGCGGGATCGTTTGGGTCTTTCCGAAATGGGAGGAAAAACAGGCACTACCAACGATAATACGGATGCATGGTTTATCGGTTATACGCCACAGTTATTAGCGGGCGTCTGGATTGGTTGCGATGATAATTTTATCCGGCTCGACGGTGGCTTGGGAGAAGGCGGAAAAGCTGCACGTCCGATATGGGAATATTTCTTTGCCAAAGCTCTTGCAGATAATACGCTCGGCCTAAATAAAAAAGCAAAATTTGTTCAGCCGGAAGATATGAAGAACCAGATGACGGAGTATATGAATAATATTCCGACAACACCTCCACCCGGAGCAGAAGGCGATAACCAAGGCAACGGAAATGCAAATCAATACCTCGATACCAGTTCACCGAAAATTCCATTGGATTCGAAATTATCCAACGAAGAAGAAAAGGTACTCAAGGAAGCAACAAAAAACAATGATCATGCCGGCGTGAGTAATCTAACTGTTACCGACGCTGACAACAAACCTCCGCCAAAAAAGAAAAAAGGTTTTTTCAATAAATTATTTGGCGGTAAAGACAAATAATTTACAGATCAAATGGTAAAAAAAATTGAGTTTGGTTCGAAGGCTTGAACAAACGATTGACCATCGACTCAAATTTGTTTACTGCCGCATCCGGAAATTTTTCTCCTTGCCCGGCCTTCCAAACGCTGTTAGATTTATTCCGTGTCCACCCATTCAAGTAGTAAACCTTACACTTATGCATAATCTTTTTTGCAAGTTCTTCCAGATTTCTTAATTTCGTTGTTTAAACATTAAATATTCAACATATGGCAAAAACGAAATGGGTACTCGATCCGACACACTCGGAAATTCAGTTTAAGATAAGACACCTGATGATTAGTAATGTAACCGGTGAATTCAAAAACTATAGTGCAGAAGTAGAAACAGAGGGTGAAGATTTCCTGACTGCAAAAGTTGTTTTCACTGCTGACATCGATTCAGTATCAACAGGTGCAGAGCAACGTGACCAGCATTTAAAATCGGAAGATTTTTTTGATGCTGCTAATTATCCACAGTTGAAATTTGTTGCTACGAAATATGAAGCAGTCGACAATGACGGCTCCTATGAATTGTACGGAGATCTGACTATCCGGGGCACAACGAAACCTATTAAGCTGGATGTCGAGTTTGGTGGTATCGTAAAAGATCCATGGGGAAATACAAGAGCCGGATTCAGCATTAATGGAAAATTGAACCGCAAAGAATACGGACTTCGCTGGCATGCAGCAACAGAAGCTGGACAAATTGTAGCAAGTGATGAAGTAAAGATACATTGTGCGGTAGAGTTTATTAAGCAAGCATAAAACCAATGTGCGGATTTACCAATGTGCAGATGAGAAGTCGATCAGTCGATAAGTTGATTAGCTAATCTTCAGTCTATTTTAAAACAAATTTTTCCAAAGAGAAGTGACTTATCGACCAATCGACTTCTCATCCGCACATCGTTCTTCTTATCTTTGCGCCATGCATTATGTATCTGTAGAAGGATTGAGTAAATCTTATGGAATCAAACCTCTTTTTGAAAATATTTCTTTCCATATTGAAGAGGGCGATAAAATCGCGCTGGTTGCCCGCAATGGCAGTGGCAAATCAACACTCCTGAAAATATTATCTGGTAAAGAGACCGCGGAAAGTGGAACCGTATGGGTGAACAAGGATGTAACGGTTGCATTGTTCGAACAGGATCCCGTTTTTGTTGAGAATAAAACCATTCTTGAAAATATTTTTCATCATAATCATCCCGTCATCAACGCGATAAAAGATTATGAGTCGGCTGTTGAAGAAGAAAATGAAACTAAAATATCGCATGCCATCTCCCTGATGGATGAGCTCGGCGCCTGGGATTTCGATGCCAAAGTAAAACAGATATTGGGCAAATTAAATATCCATCATCTACAGCAAATCGCCGGCACCCTTTCAGGCGGACAACGTAAGCGTGTGGCCCTGGCAAAAACCCTGATCGACATTGGCTTTGATCACAAACATGTTTTGCTCATTATGGATGAACCAACCAACCATCTCGATGTAGAGATGGTGGAATGGCTGGAGCATTATTTGAACCAAGAAAAAATCACCTTATTATTGGTTACGCATGACCGTTATTTTTTGGATGCAGTCTGCGAAGAGATATGGGAACTCGATAGAAGTGATCTCGTAGCATATAAAGGAGATTATGAAAATTTTCTCGAAAAAAAATCCGCACGAATCGAAAACGAACTCGCCAGCATTGACAAAGCCAAAAATACCTATCGAAAAGAATTGGAGTGGATGCGCAAACAACCAAAAGCAAGGACAACTAAAAGCAAAAGCAGGCAGGATAATTTTTACCTGGTTGAATCCAAGGCAAAGCAACGCATCGAAGATGAAAAAGTGGAATTGCAAATGAAGATGAGCAGGCTTGGCGGAAAAATTGCCGAATTAAAAAAAATATACAAAGCTTTTGGCGACAAGATTATTCTGAAAGGATTTGATTACACTTTCAAAAAAGGCGAACGTGTTGGCATAGTCGGGAAAAATGGAGTTGGAAAATCTACGTTCATCAACATTTTGCAAGGCATAGAACAACCCGACAGTGGTAAGATCAATATCGGCGAAACAATAGTGTTCGGTTATTATTCCCAGCAAGGTCTCAACATCAAGGAAGACATGCGTGTAATTGAATTCGTGAAAGACATCGCCGAAAATTTTCCATTGGCAAATGGTGGCTCAATGAGCGCTTCGCAATTTCTGCAACTGTTTTTATTTTCTCCCGATCAGCAATACACATACATATCACAATTGAGCGGCGGTGAAAAAAGAAGATTGCATCTATTGTCTATTCTCTTCCGTAATCCGAATTTTTTAATACTTGATGAACCAACTAATGATCTTGATCTCGCAACATTAGGTGTATTAGAAAGTTTTTTGAATGATTTCCAGGGCTGCCTGCTCATCGTGTCGCACGACCGTTATTTCATGAACCGGCTCGTAGATCATTTGCTTGTGATGGAAGGAAACGGCGCCGTACGGGATTTCCCCGGCAACTATACACAATACCGGATAGACTTAGCAGCTAACCCTGACCGTGAGTCCGGGAGCAATCGTGAATCGATTGATGATAACGCTTCGCAATCATCTAAAACTTCTCAGCAAGCTGTCATCGCCACAAAAAAACAACTTTCTTACAAAGAGCAAAGAGAATTTGAAATTTTGGGAAAAGAAATTCCTGAATTAGAGTCGGAAAGAAATCTTTTGACAGAAAAACTGAACGCTGGACAGTCTTCATTTGAAGAATTGCAACAATATTCAACGCGCATTATCCAAGTGAATAAATTGCTTGATGAAAAAGAATTGCGCTGGCTGGAACTCAGCGAGAATGTCTGAACCAGGATTTTAATCGATTTTACTGATTATACTGAACGTGAAAAGAAAATTGTTCACATTTCACGTTTCGCGTTTAGTATAATCAGTAAAATCGTTTAAAATCCTGGTTCAGACATTTTTTTTATCTCATCCAAAACCTTATTTTCACGCCGCTTTTTTTGACAAGCATCGATACTTCCCTCCTTCCACACTAAGAATTTTTTAACCTTCAAAACAGACTATTATGAAAAAAATCCCTGTTGCTTCGGCAGCCGCCGCATTATTATTAACAGCGGCATCATTGTTCCCGCCAGGCTGTAATCAGCCCGCATCGACAACCAAGGCAGATACTGCTGCGACGCCAAAGACTTTATCACATGCAGAGATGGTGGAAAGAGGTAAATATATTGTTACCGCCGCTGCCTGCAACGATTGTCATTCGCCAAAAATATTTACACCCATGGGACCTATTCCTGATTCAACAAAATCATTGTCGGGTCATCCCGCTAATTCTCCAAATATGCCAATCGACAAAAAAGTGTTGAAGCCGGGAGAATGGATATTAATTGGTCCGGACCTGACATCATTTGTCGGACCATTCGGAGCATCCTATGGCGCAAACCTTACACCGGATTCCGCAACGGGTCTCGGCGCATGGACAGAAGATATTTTCATAAAAACACTCAGAACTGGTAAACATTTGGGACAAGATGGTGGCCGCCCTATTTTACCGCCCATGCCATGGCGCAATATTTCCCAATATACCGACCAGGATTTAAAATCAATATTTGCATACCTGCAGGCACTTCCGCCAATCAGCAATAAAGTTCCGGCTCCCCTTACTCCGGATGATATTGCGAAGATGAAATAGAAGAAATCTGAACCAGGATTTTAAACGATTTTCCTGATTATGCTGAAATGAGTTTCAGCATAATCAGGAAAATCGTTTAAAATCCTGGTTCAGACCTTTTTTATTTTCCCATATTTCCGCGTAACAATAAAGCTTCACAATTCGTTAAGCATTAAATTCGGGTTATCTATTTCAATATTTCGAATTAAAGAACTTTAATGAGGAAATTATTCTTATTGCTGATTTTGCTTCAGGTTTTTTTTGCACGCGGTCAAAAAATAAACGATCCAAAAATTTTTGCAGATCTGATCACTCCGGATAAACTGAAAAAGCAATTATACATTATTGCAGGAAAAGATTTTGAAGGCAGGGAAACGGGCTCAGAAGGACAACGAAAGGCGGCAGCATATATTGAAAATTATTTCAGGAGTTTGAAGTTGCAGCAAGGGAATAAAGATAGTTATCAGATGCGTTTTCCTGTTTATCAGGACTCTCTTGAAGTTTTGAATATTTCAATCGACAATCATCATTTTAATATTTATAAAGACGTAGATGCGAGCCTTTCTGCAAATTACACTTCGTTGATCCTCGGAAGTGAGGTTGTATTTGCAGGTTATGGCATCAGTGAAGGCGCGCACGATGACTACAAAGGGCTTGATGTAAAAGGAAAGATTGTCATGGTTTTGGACGGCTACCAGCCAGATGTACTACAGGATCAACTCAACAAGAATTCATTCAACCCATATGGGAAACAAGGCACCGCACAAATGCATGGAGCTATTGCCCTGCTATCTATCAAAAAAGATTTTCCGCATCCGGAAAGCTCCCGGAAAAGTATTATGTATCTCAATCCATTTAAAGCTGTAAATTATATAAACACCTATTATATTTCAGAAGAAATCGCGAGATCGATCATGGGAAAAGATTACGATACGGCAAAGAACGGTCATGTACAACCGAAATCCTATAACGCCAATATCGTGCTTCAATTCATTAAATCCATTGCACTACTTCAAAGCAGCAATGTAATGGGATACCTGGAAGGAACTGATCTAAAAGATCAATTGCTGATTATATCTGCACATTATGATCATCTGGGCAAAAAGGATTCAACTATTTACTACGGTGCCGATGATGATGGTTCAGGCACAGTGAGTGTTCTCGAAATTGCATCTGCTTTCGCACAGGCGAAAGCAGCAGGAGCCGGCCCAAGAAGAAGTATTTTATTTCTTGCGCATTCGGGAGAAGAGGAAGGATTATGGGGATCGCAATACTATACCGCTTCACCACCTCATCCATTAGCAAATACAACGGCGGACCTTAACATCGATATGATTGGACGTATCGATCCTACTCGCAAAAGAAGCGATACCGCAAATTATATTTACGTAGTCGGAGATAACCGATTGAGTTCCGACCTGCATCCAATTATAGAGTCAACGAACAAAAAATTCACGCAACTGAAATTGGATTATAAATTCAATGATCCAAAGGATCCTGAGAGAATTTTTTACCGGAGCGATCACTATAGTTTTGCAAGCAAAGGAGTTCCAGTTGTATTTTTTTATGACGGATCGAACAAAGATTATCACAAGCCGACAGATACGCCAGATAAAATCAATTATGAATTGCTTGCAAACAGAGCAAAATTGGTTTTTTACTCAGCTTGGGAAATTGCAAATCGGGACAATATGCTGGCAAGGGATATACCGCTGGGAGATTAATAAACCATGATATGATTCTCATCATCCGCACAATTTTTAAAAATGAAAGAGAATAAAATTATTTATAGATGCGCAATTATAGTCGGCGTTGCGTTAATCATTGCCGCCTTGTCAAGAGCGATCAATGTAAATAATCTTGTTATTGCTATAACCACCGGCGATATCGCGAGTTATCATGCCGCGTCCATAATGATTGACGGAAGTCTGTCGAGCATGCTACTCTTATTAATTGCCATATGGATTTTTTTTCTTGCCCGCGATCTCAGGAAATTGCAAAAACGTGCCTGGTCGCAGGCCGCAGTTATCGGCACTGCGCTAACCGTATTCGGCGCGTGCTTTTGGTACCAGTACCGATCATCATTACATCTGGCGTTATACTTTTTACTGGGGTTGATATTATTATTCCCGCTATTTATTTACAGAAAGGATTTTAAATCCTGAAAGACTATTCAAACAATCCAAATATTTACGCTTCTGATAAAATTCTTTCCTTATGCGTTTTTTGAACTTTAATAACAGGTTGCTTTGACTGGCTTCTATATTTGGCCATATTGAGCAACAACACGCTTAACAGGATAAATATAAGTCCGGCTATTTGCATAACTGTCATTTTCTCATTAGCCAACATCGTTCCTAATAAAACCGCCACTACCGGGTTTACATATCCGTGCGTGCTAACCTGCACAGCAGGCCGCACTTTTAACAGCCATGTATATGCGCTATAAGCAATGAGCGAACCAAAGACAATCAAATACAGCAACGCGAACCATGAGTTGGAACCAACTTCCTGCCAGTGAAAATTCTTCCATTCACCGCTTACAATACTTACAGGTATAAAAGCAATACCAGCAGATAACATTTGCCAAGATGCATTTACGGATTGTGATTCTCCTGTTGAATAATATTTTACAAACAAAGATCCTCCACCCCACGCTATCGCGGCAATCACCAAAATAGCGAGAGAGATAATCTCCCATCTATTTCCAGTAGTGGATAAAGCATGTATCGCACTTTCGCTGAAGAGCAAGACGACGCCGACAAACCCAATGATCAACCCGGCGATGGTGTTCCTATTGCTAAAATTGGTTTTGTAGTTTCTGCTATCCAATAATACAACCCAAAAAGGTGAAGTCGATGCGATAACCGCAACCAGCGAACTCGATAAATATTTCTCGGCCAGCACTACGGCACCGTTACCAACTAAAAGCAACATCAAACCACTGATCGTAGCACGAAAAATATTTTTTCTATTAAATATTTTCTCACCTGTTATAACGCACCACGTCATTAATAATAATCCTGCTGCAGAAAATCTGATACCGGCCATGATCATCGGAGGAATTTCCTGGATCGCTACCTTAATAAAAAAATAAGTTGATCCCCATACAAGATAAACTATACTGAAAGCTATTACCACCATTGCACCGGATACCGGGCTACGCTGCACTCCAGACATAAATCATTTTTTTGGAATTACTAATTTTTGTTCTTCTTTCACTGTTTCAAGCACAATCGTTGTTTTAGTAGAAACAATATTTGGAATCTTGCTGAATTTATTTCGCATAAGCGTTACCAACGAGGCAGAATCATTGGTACGCACTTTCACCAGGTAACAATCTTCGCCTGCCACATGATGGACTTCCTGCACTTCTGGAATTTTTGCAAGTGCTTGTCCCGTTGTCGAACAACCCAATCCATCTGTGGCTTTGATAAAAATAAAAGCCAGCAATTTCTGATCAAGCAAAATGGGATTTATATTGGTTGTGTAATGCGTGATCACGTTTCGCTGTTCCAGCTTCTTCACCCTTTCCAACACAGCCGACGGCGCCATCTCTAATTCTCTTGCGAGGTCAACATTGGAAATACGCGCGTTGGATTGCATTCGCTGCAGAATGTGAAGATCAATTTTATCCAAATCGCTATCCATATTTTTTTCTGTAAAATTAACAATAAACAGAATTAAATACAAAATATTTTATTTAATCAGAATATTATTCTAGCAGGTTGAACGCTTAATGCTGAACGCAAAACGCCGAACGCTGAACGCGGCAGCATGCGTTTTGCGTTCAGCATTGCGCGTTTAGCATAAAAAACCCCGGTCATCGCTACCGGGGTTGTACATCGAATCTATCTGGTTCACTCTAAACGCAAAGAATAAAAAAAAGTGACAGCATTCATTAATGTGGTCTCGCGAGATAGGGAAAGCTCGCAATGAATGCTGCATCATTTCCATTTACATGATCGCTGGTCAAGCCCGGGTTCGCTGAACCATCCGGACCTCCGAATAATAATGTCAATTCAACATCAATAACATCATCTGATAATGCTCTTCCGGTAAGCACATTCTTTCCATCGTAAAATGTAGTTACTCCTGTTTTGGAAACATTCAACACATCAGTGGATAAGACACCGATAAACTGATCAGCAGTAAGTCCCAATAAATTTGTCGTGTATCCGGGATTTAATGCAAGCAATTTCGCTTTCATCTCCGCACCAAACACAGCGGGCATGTCTGTGGGGACCGTAGTATTGAATTTATCTTTATCAGGGGCGCTAATAAAAACAGTATTGATCGCAGGTCTTCCCATCTGGTCGTCCTGCTCATATACATCTACACGTTCAGGTGGACGCTGGTGATCTTTTTTGCATGATGCGACGATTACGCATATTGCGATCATCTGCAAGAGAAATAGAGACAATGAATTCAAAGAATTTTTTTTCATACAATTAATTTTTATAATTAGTAATCTCTGTTTTCTTCCTCGTCGTAAGCCAGACATTCAATTTATCCTTGCCGCCCAAAAGATTTTTTGGAACTTCCACCACTACACTTAAAACATTTGTACCGGCAAAGGCATCTGTACCAGGATTATTAAAAGAACTCGCTTCGCCAGCAATGATGTGTTTGAATTGTGTGAGGTCAAAGAAGAAAGGATCGTCGCGCGGGCCGGCAAATACTTTTATACCTTTTTTATTGCCTTCGATCTTTTCCGCTTCGCCATATTTAGTAACACTGGTTTCCGCGCTAAATTCAGAAGGATCGATCACACTTTTTGTACCTGTAATAAGTGGTTTGTATGGTCCATACACGTGCATTTTTCCATTCTTGTAGATTGCCTGGATCACAAGATCTTCGATATTATCTCCATTATTATCAATCTTGAATTCGATCAAAGTATTTGGATCAAAATGTGCCCCAGATGTGGCTGTTGGAGATAACAAACCTTGTGTGTTGGCTACAAAGACAAGATTGTTTTTATCCTGTCCCTGGAAAACATAAAGATCGGTAATGTCTGATGGAGTATTCGTGACCGCAGGCGCATCTATATGATCAGCCGCCCACAGAATCGATCCTGACATAACCGCGATCGCAATTGCTGTGAATAACAAATGTTTTTTTCGCATAACGTTGATTTAAAAATGAACAATTAAAAAAATAATGATTGTTCCCGTAATGCAGGATTAAAATTATTTCCACGGAGTGATGGATTAACGGAATGCGACATCGGCTAGCCAAAGCATATACGCATCATCGGTAGTATTGGATTCAAAAAAATTATTTCGGTTGATTTTTTTTTACGCTCGAAAAAAATCGGCGATTCTTAAAATTTGATAAATCGATTTATCGACAGATTGATCATTCCAAATCTTTTTCAAGGTCTCTTATGGTCGACGGAGTAAAATCATATTTATTTTTATAAGCAGCTTCAAAAAACTGTTGCGCATCATAACCTCTGCCGATTCCTTTCATCAACTTTCCCATCCAATATAATTCCAGGCCTTCCAGAGGTTTGCCTGACACATGTGATTTATATACCTGATACGCTTCTTTGGTTTTATCATTTGAAAAAAGCGACCATGCATACCATGCATAAGTTTGCGGAGTGCTCCTGTTATCTAGTTCTTTTTTTGCCAGATCTTCTGCCTTCGAAGGATTATTTAAAACTGTTGTGTATAATTCAATCAAATATTTATTATACATATTTCCGTAAACAGGTTTTGTAGCTTGTGATACAAATTCATTCGCATATTTTTTTTGTTTGGAAGAATCATTGCGGGCACCGGCGAGTTGCGCAAGTTTTAGTAGTGGGTCAGGAGATTTTAATGCAGCATGCGCGAACGAAAATATTTTTTCTGCCAGGGAATCATTGTGATCATGAACCAATGCGATCCATCCAAGCGCCATGATACTATGAAAGTCTGCAGGATTCAGACGGATACATTCTACATACAAATTATTTGCTTTTTTTAATTCTCCTGCATGCACATATAAATCAGCGGCATTCGATAATGCGACCTGCTTTAAATAATCATCCGACTCCGCGAGTGAAGCGGCTTTAAGCATTGCATGAATAGAACTATCAACTGCACCTTTAAGATGTTCCATTTTTGAAAGCCTGAATTGGTAATTATAATCCATATTTCCCCTGATCATTTTCAGCATCATGGCCGCACTATCATAATCACCAGATTCAAAATAAACATCAAAGGCTGTGAGCAATAACGGATATTTTCGAGAGCCGGTTTCTTTTGCATGCTGCATGTATGCACGCGCCTCTTTGAATTTATGTTGCATGATGGAATAACCTGCGAGTTTCAAACTAATTGCTGATTCAGTTTTCCTGAACCGCTCGTTTGTCTTTACAACAATGCTATCGGCCTCTTTTACATCATTAATATCACCTGACATCTTATATCTCGTGAGTAATGTATTTGCATATTTCTGTTCGTTAATAAATCCTTCTGGTTGCGATTCCATCCTGTTCTTCCAAAATTGCATTTCCAAGTCATTTGACCTGGAGATATTTTGTATAGAATAAGCATTAATAAGGCTGTCGGCAAATGAGGCGCTAACGATCGGACCTTTATTACAGGATGAAATGAGAAAAATAATAACGGGGAATAATAAAAACCTTTTCATGATGCGATGTTTCGATTACTTACGTAAACAAAACGCGGTTGGACTTACTCTCAAAAAATTCTTTCAAATGTCCAGTATCCGGCGATTGCAACAATCATAATTGATAATGGAATGACAAATACCGGACGATAGAACGGTTTTCTGCCAAACCATTTTCCCAATAGAAAAAAGGCCAATAAAATTACGGTGAGTTGTCCGAGTTCAACACCAACATTAAACATGATGAGAGAAATAAGATAGGCGTTTTGTGGTAAACCCATTTGATTCAGGGCGCCGGCAAATCCCATTCCATGAACCAATCCAAATAAAAAAACGATGCCGATGCGTGCAGGTTTTAATCGCGGCGAGAAAATATTTTCAAGAGCAACATACATAATAGACAGGGCGATCAAAGGCTCAATAATCTTTGGCGCGGGGCTGATAACATGATACATGGCGAGACCAAGCGTAACCGAATGCGCAATCGTAAACGCCGTGGATTGCCAGATGATTGATTTTAGTTTCGGGCTCAGGAGATACAAGCTTAATACAAAAAGAATATGATCAAAACCCAAAGGAAGAATATGTTTGTAACCAAGACGGAGGTATAAAAAAGCGGCATCTGTCCTCGACATATTTTCAAGTTCATTGATCACTACATGTGCGAACAAAGGTTGAGCAATGAGAAAAAATAAAATCATCAATCCAAATATGCGTGATAAATATTTCAACCAGCGAGATTGGTACAAACTTCTATCCTGATATATTTCCGTGTTACTGAACATAGAAAAAAGTAGATGATTTAAAATAAAAAAGCGAAGGAGTTTTAGCTCCTTCGCATAAGAATACTAATGAGGATTAGCTAAATAAGGAAAGGTTGTAAGAAATGCCGCATCGTTGGCATTCACGTGATCGCTGGTCAACCCGGGATTTGCTGAACCGTCCGGTCCTCCGAAAATCAGTGTTAGTTCCACATCGATCACATCATCATTCAGAGCGCGACCTGTCAACACGTGCGTTCCATCGTAGAAAGATGTTGTGCCGGTGGTGGACGCATTCAACACATCTGTTGATAATACACCGATAAACTGATCCGGCGTTAACCCAAGCAAATTCGTTGTATAGCCAGGATTCAATGCAAGCAATTTTGTTTTCATTTCTGCTCCAAAAGTTGCGGACATATCTTTTGGCGCTGTTGTGTTGAATTGATCTTTATTCGCGGCACTGATAAAAACTGTATTGATTGCAGGCCGGGCCATCTGGTCATCCTGCTGATAAAGTGTAGGATTATTATTGTTGTTATTACTATCTTTTTTGCATGCCGTAAATCCGATACCGAAAGCAAAAAAAATGAGGCTATATTTTATGAGTTGTTGTTTCATGACAATTTTAATTTATGAATTGATCTTAAAAAATTTTTATCGGTTAATGATCGATATAGTTAAACCTTTTTGTTTGTTGTTAACCAAACATTGATTTTCCCGGTCGTAGCATTCAAAAGTGTTTTAGGAACTTCTACAACTACACTCATCACATTAGTGCCAGCGAATGTGTCAGTGCCTGGATTATTAAAACTTGTTGCCGTACCTGCAAGGATTGCTTTGAACTGATCTAGGTCGAAGAAAAAAGGATCATCGCGCGGACCAGCAAACACTTTGATTCCATTGGAGCCTGTTGCGGTTACTGGTGAAGAAGCGCTATATGGAGTTACATCAACCGATGCGGTTATAGCTCCTTCCACTTTACTCATTGTTCCTGTCATTGATGGAGAAACAGGTCCGTAGATGTTCATCTTACCATTTGCATAGATTGCCTGAATAACCAAGTCCTCGACATTGTCGCCATTATTATCAATTTTAATTTCAATCAACGTGTTCGGATCGAATGCAGCCGCTGCGGTTGCAGATGGCGCAAGCAGTCCCTGTGTATTTGCAACAAAAACAAGATTGTTTGGATCCGTTGCCTGGAACACATATACATCTGTAATATCCGTCGGCTGATTTTTTACAGTTGGACTATCATTATGATCAGCCGCGAAAAGAATGCCGCCAATCGTGATGGCTACTGCTGCAATAGCTGTTACTACAATTTTTCTAGATTTCATTTTCGTAATTTTTTGATGAATGTTTTTCTTACATACGATAATTGAAAACATATAGATTCGGAAAAAAAATATTCTTTACGGGATTAGGTAGAATAAGCGCATAATTAAACCAGTCATGCATCGATGTCCCGTAGTGACATATGATCGGCGGAAATTATCTAAAATAAAATCAGTCGCTCCGTCGGAACGTTTGGTGATCATCAAATGTTCCTACGGAACGACTGACAATCAAAAACACTATTCCGAACCTATCAATTGTCCCTACGGGACGTGTTTGCGAACATTCTACCTAATCCTATATTCTTTACTCAAATGAAAAAATCTAACTGTAATTGATTTGCGTAAGTATTTGAAATGACATTGATCACCAAGGCAATATTTTAGTTTTAAAAATCGCCGATCTTAATTAGAACAAGTTATGTTCAAAAAACTAGCGCTGCTATTCACTTTATTCTCTGGATTTCTTCAAACCAGATCTCAGCATGTGATTACCGGAAAAGTTGTAGATGCAGGCAGTCGCCAGCCTCTTGAGTCGGCATTCGTACAGGAAGCAAATAATCCAATTGCAAAAACAATTACCGATCAATATGGAAACTTCTCATTGAGGCTAAACGAGGAAAATTCTTCCCTTATCATTTCTTATATAGGTTATAAACCGGCGACTATTGATGTGAAGAAAAATCAAAATGTGCTTGCAACACTCGAGCATGATATCATCAGCATGAAAGATGTGGTGGTGATATCCAATAGCAATTCTCCAAAATTCAGTACGCTTGGAAAAATCGACCTGGATCTGAAGCCGGTAAGGAATACGCAGGAATTGATGCGTGTTGTACCAGGTTTATTTATTGCGCAACATGCTGGCGGTGGCAAAGCCGAACAAATTTTTTTACGTGGTTTTGATTGCGATCATGGAACAGATGTACAAGTGAGCGTTGATGGTCTTCCGGTTAATATGGTATCGCATGCTCACGGTCAGGGTTATGCGGACTCGCATTTTATCATTCCAGAAACAATTAATAATATCGATTATGGAGCCGGTCCTTATTATACGCAGCACGGGAATTTAAATACTGCCGGATATATAAATTTTTCGACTTATAATAATATAGAAAAAAGCCGTGTGCAGGTGGAGGGTGGTCTCTTCAACACTTTCAGAACACTGGCTATGATTGACCTATTAAAAAAAGACAAGGACAAACAAAGCGCATATATCGCAGGTGATTTCTATTATACAGATGGTCCGACCGATAACAAACAACATTTTAATCGTGTCAATATTTTCGGGAAATACAATCTTGCCATATCAGATCGTACGCAGCTGGTATCATCGTTATCTTTTTTTAAAAGTAAATGGAATGCATCTGGGCAAATTCCGGAAAGAGCGGTACAAGCGGGATTGATTGATCGTTTCGGTTCAATAGATCCAACTGAAGGCGGGAATACGGAAAGAGAAAACGCAAACATCGTAGTATCGCACCGGTTTTCCAGCAATAGTAATTGGGAAAATCAATTCTATTTTTCCCATTATATATTTAACCTGTATTCAAATTTTACATTCTTCGCAAGTGATTCGGTGAATGGCGACGAAATCAACCAGGCAGAAAGCAGAAACACGATGGGTTATCTTTCTAAATTCTCCCATAAAAATACTTTTTCAAGCTGGACACTAAATTCTATTTATGGAGCGGGAATAAGATATGATGCGACCGATAGCAGTAAATTAGCGCATGTGGTTAAACGTGAGTTCCTGAATTATATAAAGCTTGGAAAAATCAAAGAAGCAAATGCCTTTAGTTATATTGAAGAGCAGGCTAGCATCGGGAAATGGTTTATTGATGCCGGGTTGAGATTCGATTACCTGCATTTCGATTATCTTGATAAACTAGGTCCTCAATTACCAGCACAGGGAAAATCTATATTGAGTCCGAAATTAAATATCCAATATACGTTGAACCCGAAATTGCAATTGTATATTAAAACAGGAAAAGGTTTTCATTCCAATGATACCCGTGTGGTTGTTGCTAATAGCGGGCACGAAATCTTGCCCTCCGCTTATGCAACCGATCTTGGATTTATTCTCAAACCAAATAATCGTTTGTTCTTAAACGTTGCCGCGTGGTATTTGTTCCTCGAGCAGGAATTTGTGTATGTGGGAGATGATGGGAACCTGGAGCCCAGTGGAAAAACGAGACGAAGAGGAATTGATATCATTACGAGATATCAACTCACAGACAAAATTTTTGCAACCTTGAATTTAAATTTCACTGATCCAAAATCAATCGGTGAACCCAAGGGACAAAATTATATTCCCCTCGCTCCTACTTTTACGAGCACCGGAGGAATTTTCTATCGGTCCAAAAATGGATTTAACGGAGGAATTAACTACAGATACATCAAGGACAGACCCGCTAATGAAAATAATTCGATCGTTGCAAAAGGATATTTGGTAACCGACGCATCGATTAACTATACGAGGCCTAAATATGAAATTGGATTGGCGGCGGAAAACCTTTTCAATACAAAGTGGAACGAGGCCCAATTCGCCACCACGTCGAGGTTGAAGGGTGAAGCAACACCTGTAACGGAACTTAATTTCACGCCGGGCATTCCCTTATTTTTAAGGGCAAAACTTTCCATATCCTTCTAAGTAATTACCTGTAAGTAATTGTTTTAAGCGATTTATATCCACAGCAATGTGAAATGTTATTTATTTGATTTTCTTTGTAAATGTTGTAAATTACAACGAACGATCAACCAAAAGATTCACTCCCCAAAATTGCTGTATGAAAAAAGTTTCGGATATTTTTTCACATAAAGGAAGAAAAGTCACTTCCGTTTCACCAGACACGACTGTATTAGATGCATTAAAAATCATGGCCGACCAGAATATTGGTTCCATTATGGTGACAGACAATGATAAATATCTTGGTATTGTCACCGAAAGAGATTATTCCAGAAAAGTCATTTTAAAAGGCAAGTCTTCTACCGATACTAAAGTGTCGGAAATTCTATCTGAAGAGCTGCCAAGAGTAACACCATCGGATACCGTTGAATATTGCATGCAACTGATGTCTGATAAAAATATCCGCTACCTGCCCGTCTTCGAAGACGAACGCCTTATTGGAATCGTTTCAATTAACGATCTTGTTCGCGAAACAATTTTGACGCAACAGGAAACAATCAGCCAGTTGAAGGATTATTTGCACGCAAGCATGTAGTTTAATTAGAAAATATCTGAACTGGGATTTTAAACGATTTAACTGATTGTATTGAACGTAAGACGCCAAACCTGAGGGCAAATCGGAACGAGAAGTTTTTTGCATTTCAATCTCCCGTTTGATGTTTCGTGTTCAATAGAATCAGTTCAATCGTATAAAATCCCGGTTCAGACATTGCTTAATTAAATTTTACTACTTCAAAATTATCTGCGGTTATGCCTCCCAGTTGGTGCAATTCGTCATTGTCCCATCGCTCATCGGGAGCGCCGCTGATATACATGTTGCTTCCTATATCGGCAAGCATCAAACCATATTTTTTCAATGCAGTCAAAATAATTTGCAAACGTGGTGAATAGCCGCTGATATCGACATTACTTTTCAAACGGATTCTTGCGCCAAATGGTAAACCATATTGTCCGCCAGTTCCATTTACTTTATGTGTAGCAGGAGCGATATAACCCGCCTGTACATGCGATTTCGTTAATGTAAATCGAATTGCATGATCGATTGTACCTTTCAAGATTTCATCATAGCGAACGAGTCCCGGGAAAATTGGAAGTCCGGCTGCATCTGCAGATGTCCAGCCCGCATTGCGCAATTGATTTGATTTTAAATCGAAGATTGCGCCCGACGAAGCTTCCCAGTGATCCCCATTTAAACTTGCATTATAAAGTTCGTAGAGAATCCCGTTGTCTTTGTCAACAGAAATAACGTGACTGTCTCCGCTACTATTTCCTTCTATCGGTGCAGACAATGGAATCGCATAAGGACCTGCATCACTTTCATCTCCATAATTTCCATCGTAACTGTTGGCTCTAAAAGTGACATTGGATTTTGTTTGATCACCACAAACAACTACAAAAGGAATTCCTATGGGCGCGCCATCCCAAAGGCCACTGCCAAAATCTGCTTTGAGTGGTGATGAAGAAAAATTCGCGATGATTTGACTGCTATATGGATCGACGGGCTCTCCCGAAATATCTTTGTTCCATGGATTATCCGCCGGAAATATCATGATATTTTCTGCATCCGCAACTGTCGCTGAACAGTTAGGATTATTTGGCGTAACAGGAGCGCTTGGAGAACCTGGATGTTCCGGATTACCCGTATCCTTCGACTGTTCCTTTTTACATCCGGATAATAAAGCAACAATAAAAAAAAGGGAAAAAATCTTTTTTTGGGAAAAGCTGGTGATGTTCATGGGGGATCAGATTTTGGTCGATAATTATTAGAAATAACTGTGCCAAAAACGCGCAAAAAAAGATGGGGCAAATGATAGTAAGGCGTAGAAATATTCAATAATCAATATTCAACAATCAATGCTCAAGTATTAATGCGACAACGTCCATCGAGTATCAAAACTTGAACATTGAATATTGATTGTTACTAAGTTCAACTAATAAATG